>NZ_JARUBN010000001.1:2933333-4400000 GCF_029626265.1 Micromonospora sp. WMMD1102
TCCACCCGGTCGCCCTGCACCAGCCGGGTCAGCGAGACCGTCCCGTCGAGCAGCACGAAGAAGCACTCCGCCTCGGCGCCCTCGACGTAGACGTCGGCTCCGGCCGGCAGCCGTTGCACCCGGCCGTGCTCGTGGATGTAGCCGAGTTTCTCCTCGTCCAGCGCCTCGAACAGGAACAGCGTACGCAGTTCCCCGATCGCCAGCCGCTCGTCCGATCCGGTCATCGTGTCACCCGATCCGTGTCCGTGAACCATCTCCGGCGCAGAGCAGTCTCACTGCGCCGCCAGGTATTGGTGGGCCAGCGAGACCACCATGGCACCCTCGCCGACGGCCGAGGCGACCCGCTTGATCGAGTCGGCCCGTACGTCGCCGGCCGCGAAGACGCCGGGCAGGCTCGACTCCAGCGGGTACGGGTCGCGGGGCAGCGGCCAGCCCGCCGGTCGCCGGCCGTCGCTGCTCAGGTCCAGCCCGGTCAGCACGTACCCCCGGGCGTCCCGGGCCACCACCTCGGCCAGCCAGTCGGTGCGCGGCTCGGCGCCGATGAAGACGAAGAGCCAGGAGGCCTTGACGGTGCGCCGCTGACCGAGCCGGTTGTCGCAGATGGTGAGCTGCTCCAGGTGGTCGTCGCCCTCCCCGCCGACCACCTCGGAGCGCGGGTGCACCTCGATGTTGTCGACCCGTTCGATCTGCTCGATCAGGTAGTGCGACATCGAGCGGTGCAGGTCGGGTCCGCGTACCAGCAGGTGCACCCGGCGGGCGTGCCGGGCGAAGTAGACCGCCGCCTGCCCCGCCGAGTTGGCCCCGCCGACGATGTAGACGTCCTGCCCGACGCAGTTCGCCGCCTCGGTCGAGGCCGAGCCGTAGAAGACGCCCCGGCCGGTCAGGTCGGCCAGGCCGGGCGCGGTGAGCTGCCGGTAGGACACGCCGGTCGCCAGTACCACCGTGTGCGCGGCGATCGAGCTGCCGTCGCTGAACCGGAGCAGCCGGGTGGTGCCGGCCGCCTCCAGCCCGACCACGTCCCGGGCGGTCAGCAGCTCGGCGCCGAACTTCAACGCCTGCCGGCGGGCCCGGTCGGCGAGCTGCGAACCGGAGACGCCGTCCGGGAAGCCGAGGTAGTTCTCGATCCGGCTGCTCTGTCCCGCCTGGCCGCCGGTCGCCTGCCGCTCGACGAGTACGGTGCGCAGTCCCTCGGAGGCGCCGTAGACGGCCGCGCCGAGCCCGGCCGGGCCGCCGCCGACCACCACCAGGTCGTAGAAGTCGGCGGCCGGGGTGGTGAAGAGCCCGCACCGGTCGGCCAGCTCCGCCTCGGTCGGCTTCACCAGCGCGCTGCCGTCGGCGGTGATCACCACCGGCACGTCGGCCGGGTCGGCTCCGGCGGCGGAGAGCAGCCGGCCGCCCTCCGGCTCGTCGGCCAGCAGCCAGCGGTACGGCACCAGGTTGCGGGCGAGGAAGTCGCGGACCTCGAACGACGGCGCGGACCAGCGGTGGCCGATCACCCGTACCTCGTCCGGTGCGGCCTCCGGGGTCGCGGCCCACGCCTCCAGCAGGCTGTCCAGCACCGGATAGAGCTTCTCCTCCGGCGGGTGCCAGGGCTTGAGCAGATAGTGGTCCAGGTCGACGACGTTTATCGCGTCGATCGCCGCGTTGGTGTCCGCGTAGGCGGTCAGCAGCACCCGGCGGGCGGTCGGGAAGAGGTCCATCGCCGCTTCGAGGAACTCGATGCCGTTCATCTGCGGCATCCGGTAGTCTGCGAGCAGCACCGCCACCAGGTCGCCACGGAGCTTGATCTCGCGCAGCGCGGTCAGCGCCTCGGCGCCGGAGGAGGCGCGGACCACCCGGTACCGGTCACCGTAGCGCCGCCGTACGTCCCGGGCCACCGCACGCGACACCGCCGGGTCGTCGTCGACCGTCAAGATCACCGGATTCGCCATGGCACCAATCAAAGCACCCGGAAGCGCGGCTTGACGAACGCCGATGACGCCTCGCCGGCAGCCCCGCCGGAGCGGTTGGCCGCAGCGGTGGCGACTGGAAGCCGACCCCCTCCCGGATCCTTTCTGGACGGTCGATACACACGGAGAGGCATTCACCATGAACTGGACCCTGGAAGTGGTGGTGGTCCCTGTCTCCGACGTGGACCGGGCCAAGACCTTCTACGCCGACCGGCTCGGCTTCCACGTCGACCACGACACCCGGGGTGCGCATCGTACAACGTCGGATTCGTCTTCTTCAGCGACCCGGACGGCAACGGCTGGGGGGCAGCAGATCTCCTCCCGGCGGTAGCCGGCCGGGCCCTGAACGTCGGTACGGCGGTAGCATCCGCCGCCGCCGCGGTCGCAAGGCTTCGCGTGATCCGTTCCGAACCGCCGAATCGGGCTGACCGGGCCGTGGCTGCCGTGAGCCCGGCGCGGTTCGGCCCCTACGCCGGGAGGGCCGTGTCCCGACGGTCCACCAGCCTCATCGGCAGTGCGTGTGGCCGTGGTATCGACGCCGACATCACCTCACGAGGCGTCGGGCCTGCCGGTTCGAGGTACCAGCGGGCTGCTATCGCGGCGACCGCGATCACCAACTCCTTCCAGGCGAAGCTGGATCCGATGCATTTGCGCCGGCCGGCACCGAACGGCGTGAAGGCACCCCGCGGAAGCCGAGCATCAGACTCCTCCGACCATCGGTCGGGATCGAGGCGCTCCGGCCTTGGAAAGAACCGGGCGTCGCGGTGCACCGCATAGGGGCTGTAGCAGAGATCGGTGTCCTTGGGGAAGGTCACCCCGGCGAGGTGCAGGGGTGCGGTGGCGCGGCGCATGATCACCGGGACGGCATGCAGCCGCATGACCTCGTTGAGGAACCGGTTGGTGTAGGGCAGCCGGTCGACGTCGTCGCGGCACACGGGACGTTCCCCGATCACGGTGTCGACCTCGGCGTGCAGCCGGGCCGCGACGTCGGGCCAGCGGGCCAACTCGTGAAACGCCCACGCCAGTGTGATCGCCGTGGTCTCGGTGCCGGACATCATGATGGTGATGACCTCGTCGCGGAGCTGCGTACGGCTCATCCCTCCGGGTGCGAGCGGCTCCGCCGACCGCAGCAGGATCGAGAGAAGGTCGTTCCGGTCGGCGCCAACCGCCTCGTGGTCGGCGATCACCACCCGGACGAGTTCGCGGAGTCGGGCGACCGCCGCGTCGAACCGGCGGTTGGCCGGCAGCGGCACCCTGGTCAGCGGTTTGGGCAGCAGCGTGCGGGCGTACAGGCCGTCGGCCACCAGCGGCAGCAGTTCTTGGACCTCGGCGACGACCGGCGCCGTGGCGGTCGAAGAGAACATCGCCCGGGAGACCGTGGTGACGGTGAGCGCGTACATCTCGCGGTCGAACTCGATCGTGTCGCCATGCCGCCAGGACGACGCGGCCCGGAGTACGGTGTCGGCCATGATCTCCGCGTAGCCGGTTAGCCGGGCGTGGCCGAACGCCGGCTGCATCAACCCACGCATCCGCCGGTGCAGGCGGCCGTCGGAGGTGGCGAGACCGTTGCCGACGAAATCCCGGGCTCGTTCGAACAGCCGGCCCTTGGCCATGCTGTCGCCGTGAGTGACCAGCAGGTCGTGCACGTCGCCGGGCTCGGTGAGAAAGTAGGCGGGTCGGATGCCGAGGTCGACACGTACCACCGGTCCGGCCGCGCCGAGCGAACACAGCACCCGGAGCGGATCCCGCCACATCGCCAGCGCATGCCCGACCAGCGGCGCCCGCCCGGGTACCGTCGGCACGTCCGCCAGCGTCCGCGCGGTCACGGGCGCGCAGCTTGCAGGGGCAACGGATCCCACCACCGGGCGACGTGTGGCAGGGCGAGCGGGTCGACCGAGGGCTCCGGTGAGCGTCGCGGGCGTCGGTGCAGCACCGGTGGCATCGGTCGGGCGGTGACGGTGGGGGCCGGCCTGGCGTAGCGAGCTGCCCGCAGCCCCCATTCGACGTTGCCGCGCAACCCGTGGCCCAGATCGAGGAGGTAACGCCGCAGGGACTCACCAGCCGGCGGGAACACCTGGTGACGTACCTCGAGGAAGCGCTCTAGCAGCCGGTCCCGGAAGTTCGCCGCCCGCAGCGTCGCCTCCGGCGGCGAGTCCCCGGTGGCCGCCCGGATGACCTGGTAGATGTTCTGGTCGGTGTGGGCGAGATCGACCTCGCGAGAATGGGAGTACCGGTCGTTGTCCAGGGCCGCGATCATGCTCGCCAGCTCGGTGAGGGTGCGCACGGCGGGCGCGGACATCTCCGCCTCGGGGATGTCGGGCAGCCCGTTCGCGACCTCCAGCAGTGCGAATGTGGGGAACCCACCGGCCGCCCGGATCCGCATCTCGAGGTAAGTGTCGAGTTCCGGTAGGACGCCGTTCGCGCGGTGAGCGATCTGCTGGACCACGCCGGACAGCCACGAGCGGTGGGCACGGTAAAACCGTTCGTTTACGGCCGGCGATGCGAGTTCACGCATCGACCTGGCGATATCGTGCAGGGCCGCGCCGAAGGGGTCTGTCGGGGGCCGCGACGACGGCGATTCCAGGACCTCTTGAAGGCGGTCGGCCAGCCTGGCGAACTCGTCAGGCTGCTCGCTCATCGGCCCCGCGTCGCAGTATCGGTCGTCGAAGGCGAATCCCCAGTACACCCAACGCGTGGCGATCAGCAGTCCATCACGGTCCGCGTGTGGGGCGAACCGGCTGTAGAAGTCGGCACTGGCGCTGCCGAGCAGGGTTGCCCGCTCGGCAGACGAGGCGTACAGCCCGAACCGGTCGATCCAGGCGACCGCGCGTTTCTCCATCTCTATGCGAAACGGATGGATCTCGGAGGGGAACGGGCACCAGTAGGGGACAGCTGGGGCGGCCCTGGTCTCGGTCCGGTCCCTGGTCGACCCGTGCCGGGTCGTCCCGGGCGCTGCGGTTACGCCGCGTGCCCATGCAGGGGTGGCGTACATACCGGGAATCTACGGTCGCTGCTGACCAGGGAGAATAGGACCATGGTGTGGTGTGGATCACTGTCGCCGCCGGTCGTCCTCGGATGTTGACACCGCACCGCGATGGTCCGAGGGCAGCCCGGGTGACCCGTCCGGCCGATGGAGGAACGGCCGCTGCCCCGTCGGGTGACCAGACGGTCCCGGTTCAGGGTGTGCCCGAGGGCGCCGTAGGCGTTGACGGCCAGCCAACCGGCGCCGACGGCCAGCATGGCTGCCGCGACGACGATGACCGTGCTCAAGAACGTCGGCACCGGCCACAGCAGATGTGGCAGGGCCACCGCGGCGGCGAGCGCGAGCACAGCCGTGCCGGCCCAGCGCAGTCGGCGGGTCCGGGCGGTACGCGGATGGCCGGCCAGTGCCGTGCCGCCGAGCGGGCCGATCACCGACTCCGCGGCGGCGAGGATCACGTCGCGGGGCGCGGCAGGTACCAGTGTGGTCACGTCGCTGCCGGCCTGGTCCGTCTTCAGGCCGATCGCGACGACGTCCAGCCGGGCCGCCCCGGCGCTACGGATGCCGAGCGGCTCCACCATCTCGATGCCGCGAACACGGCCGCCGATCACCTCGACGTACTCGCCCAAGCGGTCGCGCAGGTCCCCGCACCGCACCGCCGGCGTCTGCTCATCCGCGGTGACTCCGCCGCGTCCACCCACGCCGTGCTCGACTGGCTCACCGAGCAGGACAGCAAACGCGGCCGGCGCGTGGAGTACTCCCTCGGTTGGTCGATCGGCGAGGCCGAACGCGCCGCCATCACCGCCCTACCCGCCTCGGCCTGGACCGCGGCGATCGACGCCGACGGCGGTGTGCGCGACGGCGCCGCCGTCGCCGAACTGACCGGCCTGCTGCACCTGCCCGGCTGGCCGGCCGGGATGCGAGTCATCGTCCGACGGGAACGTCCGCACCCCGGCGCCCATATCGAGGCTAACCCTCATCGCACCCACCGGCACCTCACCCAACGCTAACCAGACCCCTCGTCCACAAGTCTTGACGATTGCTCGAAGCGGGGCTCCGCCACCGGGATGTACGGGTCGGGCCCGGCCGGTTGCGGTGACTCGGGGTGACGCCGGCCGGTCGGCGTTACAGGCGGCATCGTGCATCGCGCAATTTGCACGGGAGGGTTGGGTCGCCGTCGGCCGGGCAGCTCGGACGCACGTCCACAAGCATCAATACAATGGCACAAACCAATACCTTGACTTAGCGTCTGCCGCAGCGCATCGTGAGATTCCCAGATGTCGTTGGAAGTTGCGGGCAACTCATTCCCCGTGGGTGAGCTATTGCCATCGAAACCCAGCGACAGCGCGCCGAGCGTGCGCCAGGAGGCGGCCGTGGAACTCAGCCCGTTCACTGGTACCTATCTGACCGATCCGGCCGCCGTGTGGCGGGATCTGCTGGACCGTCCGGAGAGCGTGCACTATGCCCAGGACCTGGGCATGTGGCTGATCAGTCGTCACGAACACGTCCGGCAGGCGTTCGGGGACGCGGACAGTTTCGGCAACGCCCTCACGTTGGCCCCGGTCTACGAGATGTGTCCGGAGGCGCTCGCCATCGTCATGCGCCTGGACGTGCCGCCGACGACCGCCGCGGCCGACTCGCCGGTGCACACCCGTACCCGGCGGGCGCTGCGGGCCACCTTCGCCAACACCGCGCCCCGGGTCGCCGCCCAGTACGGGCCGATCGTGCGGCGCCGGGTCGACGAGCTGGTGGACCGGATCGCCGCCCGCCCGGGCGAGGTGGTGGACCTGATCGGAGAGTTCACCGCCCTGCTGCCGCTGCTCGTGGTGCTGGACATCCTCGGCGTACCCGACCGGGACACCGCCCGGATCCGGCAGTGGGCGGACGGCCAGATCGCTCTGGTCTGGGGGCGGCCCGACCCCGCCGAGCAGGTACGCCTGGCCCAGGGGCTGCTCGACTTCTGGCACTACTGCCAGGAACTGGTCGACCGGCGGGCCGCCGGTGACCTCGACGGCGACGACTTCGTCTCCCGGGCACTGCGTTACCGGGACGGCGACGACGAGGTGCTCACCGTCGCCGAGGTCGCCTCCATGGCGTTCAACCTGCTCGTCGCCGGGCACGAGACCACCGCCGGGCTCCTCGCGCACGGCCTGGAGCAGGCGCTGTCGGTGCCGGGCCGCTGGCAGCGCATCGCCGAGGACCCGACCGCCGTGCCGGCCTTCCTGGAGGAGGCGCTGCGGTTCGGCCCGGCCATCGACGGCTGGCTCCGGTTCACCCTGCGGCCGGTCAGCATCGGCGGCGTCACCATCCCCGCCGGGCAGCGGTGCCTGCTCCTGATCGGTGCGGCGAACCGCGACCCGGCGACGTTCACCGGTCCGGATCGGTTCGATCCGGGCCGGGACGACGTCAAGGATCATCTCTCCTTCGGTTACGGTCCGCATTTCTGCATCGGGGCGGCACTGGCCCGGTTGGAGGCCCGGATCGCGCTCGTGCGGCTCGCGGAGGCAATTCCGGGGCTGCGTCTGGCGCCGGGCCACGTAAGCGTCTACAAGCCCAATGTGGCGTTCCGTGCACACCGGTCCCTTCCGGCCGTCGTCGATATCTCCGCCGCGCCGGGGGAACGGCACGAAGATCCACCCGACGGGTTCGGTATCCGGGCCGCATAGCCGATCCCTTGCCGACCGGCTCTTTCGGTCCGTTGTGGCCGACCCGGGTCGAAGTCGGCCGGTGACGACTCCGGACGGATGACATCGACGCCTACGCCCGTCCGGGACGGACGGCTCGGTCGACCCGGGTCACGCTCTGTCAACGACGGCAAAGGAACCGACCGACGTCGTGGTATCGGCGGACGGCCCGGGCGCAGGCTCTTTGACCGGTGATTGCGGACTGTCGCCATTCGCCGGTCGCGGCGGAAGGGATGTTTCCGGGCAACCGGTGTCGCCACGTCCATCCGTAGATCATTTTCCTACCGTCAAGTAGCTCGGCCTGCGAGGTTTTTCACTTACCGTCAACGACGGGTGGCGCGTAAGGCTTCACACCCGTGGCTTCGAGGGTAAGAATTGGCCCCGGCAAATACCGGGTCATGATCTGTTCGGCGCGTCTCATGATCTGGTGCTGGTGATCGGATCGCTGACCAACGAAGGTGAGCAAATGGACGCTGCGTCGTCAGGTACCGCAGAATCGATGGCCACCCGAGAGTTCCAGCGCGAACTGCGCCGCTGGCGTACCCGCAAGGGGTTGACCCAGCGCGCCCTCGCCGACCGCGTGCGGTTCAGCCGGGAGACGGTGGCGGCGGTGGAGGCGGGCCGCCGGTACGGCAGCCACGAGCTCGCCGTGCGCTGTGACGACGTTCTCGGGACCGGAGGGCGGCTCACCTCGCTCTGGCCTCAGGTGGCGGTCGAGCAGATCGCGGCCGACGGGCGGCGCGGGCCGCGCGGCGCCGCCGCCGGCCGCCCGGAGCCGGGCCCGGTCGAGCCGGAGCCGGCGGTCGGGGATCCGCAGTCCGTGGTGGACGCCATCGACGGCCTGCGGGACCTGATCGACCAGATGTTGCGGACGCACTTCCCGGGCGGGTCCGCGCAGCAGCCGGCGGAGGCGCACCGGCTGACCGAGGAGGCGCACCGGCTCGCGGCGCAGGTGCACCGGCTGAACAGCGACGACGCCGACCCCCCGGTCGATCCGCTGCCGGCGGGCGAGCCCCGGCCGTCGACGGCGGAGTCGCGCCGGCCGGCCGGCGACGGCCGCCGGTCCCATGTCGAGTCCCATCGGCGGGACCGGGTGGGCGCGTCACGCCACCGGCGCTGAACCTCTGTCCCGCCCCTGTCGCGGTCCGTCGCGACCGCGGGACGGGGAGGTCGGGGAGACCCGGCGGACGGCTCAGGTGCCGAGTTCACTGAGTCGCGAACCAGTACGCGGACCGGCCGGTGGGCCTGCCCACCGGCCTCGACGGGCATCGCTACCTGCGGAAGTAACTACCCGTCCGGTCATGGGTACAGATAGTGGTACGAGCTGTTTGTACCACGGTTAACCCTGTTGCCGGCCCCGCCGGTCCGGCGCAATGGGACTTGCTAACTGCAAGGTGCAGATCCCCTCGATGACGAGCCGTGGGAGTGAGTCTTGGCCTCGACCACCCGATCCCACGCGGCCCGACCCCAGCCCGCACGCCGGCGCGGGTGGAAGATCGCCTCCCGGATGCGCATCATCGTGGCCGCGCCGCTGGTCGCGGTGGTCGGGTTCGCCGGACTGGCGCTTGCCGACAGCGCCCGGCAGGCCGAGCAGGCCAGCGACCTCGGCGTACTGGCCGAACTGGGCGCCGAGGCCGGCCGGCTGGCCTACCAGCTCCAGCGGGAACGGGCGGCCGCCGCCGACCTGTTGACCGCCGCCACCCCCCGCCAGCAGGACGCCTACGCCCGGCAGGCCGCCGACACCGACGAGATCGTCGCCCGCTACCAGCGGCAACGCGCGCTCGCCCCCGAGCCGGCCGCCGGGCCCGGCAGCGTACTGGCCCGGATCGACAACGCGCTGGCCGACCTGCCGCCGTTGCGTACCCAGGTGCGGACCGCCGCGCACGCGGCCGTCTCGGCCACCACGTTCAGCTACCGGATCATCATCGCCGACCTGCTCGCCTACCGGGAGTCGATCGCCCAGGGCATCGTCTCCGCCGAGGTCGCCGACGGCATCCGGGCCGCCGCCGCGCTGTCGAAGACCGCGGAGTCGCTCGGCCAGCAGCAGGTCGCGGTGCTCCGGGCGATCGCCGCCGGCCAGCTCACCCCGGCGATGCAACAGGACATCACCGCCGCCCGGACCGGCTTCACCGAATCCAGCCTCGCCTTCCTCGGCCTCGCCCCCGGGCCGTGGCAGGTCTGGTGGGAGCAGGCCGGGAGCGGCAAGGAGATGCTCGCCCTGCAACGCCTCCAGGACCAGGTCTCCCGGGCCGAGATCGGCGCTCCGCTGGAGGTCGACACCAACGCCTGGATCGGAGCCACCCAGGGCTGGGCCGCCCGGCTCTTCGAGGTGCAGCAGCGGGTCGACTCCGCAGTGCTGGCCGAGGTGGACGCGGCCCGGGTCGAGCAGCGCTGGCGGGCCGTCGCCGAGGGCGCCGCGATGGCGGTCGCGCTGCTGCTGACCGTACTTGTCACCTGGGCGGTCGCCCGGCAGATCACCCGGCGGCTGCGGCGGCTGCGGGACGCGGCACACGCCGTCGCGTACAGCGAGCTGCCGGCGATGGTCGCCGAACTGCGCAGCCTGGACAGCACCGGCATCCATCCCGAGGCGCTGGTCCGAGCCTCCGCCAGCACCCTGGAAGCGTCCACCGGCGACGAGATCGGCGAGGTCGGCGAGGCGTTCGCCGCCGTGCACCAGGCAGCCGTGCGGACCGCCGCCGAGCAGGCGGTGATGCGGGCCAACACCGCCGACATCTTCGTGCACCTGAGCCGCCGCGAGCAGCGGCTGGTGGACGCCGTACTGGCCCAGGTGGACAAGGTCGAACAGGACGAGACCGACCCGGAGCGGCTACAGCAGCTCTACACCCTGGACAGCCTGGCCACCCGGATGGGACGGATCAACGCCAGCCTGCTCGTGCTCGGTGGCGTGGGCGTCGGCCGGGTACGCCACGAGGACGTACCGATGCAGAAGGTCGTCCAGGCGGCGCTCTCCCAGATCGAGCACTACACCCGGGTGCGGATCGGCATCGTCGACCCGGACGTGGCGGTCGCGGCCGACAAGGTCGACGAGGTGGTGCACCTGCTCGCCGAGCTGATGGACAACGCGACCAGCTACTCGCCGCCGGAGACCGAGGCGTGGGTGACCGCGCGCAGTCTCGGCGACCGGGTCATCGTGCAGGTCAGCGACGAGGGTGTGGGGCTCTCGCTGCAACGGCTGGCACAGCTCAACGACCTGCTGGCCCGGCCACCGGCGACCGACGTGGCGGCGGTCCGGGCGATGGGTCTGGTGGTGGTCGGCCAGCTCGCCGGCCGGCTCGGGGTCGCGGTCGAGCTGCGCCCCGGCCCCAAGCTCGGCACCATCGCCGAGGTGTCGCTGCCGGCGACGCTGATCCGCCCCGTCCCGCCGGAGACCCAACTGCTGGCCCCCGGCCGCCTCGCCGCGATGCCGGAGGGCCGGGCCCGGGGCAGCGCCACGCCGGCCGCCGTGTCGACGGCCGCCCAAAACAATCCGGCCCGGCGGCCATCCGGGGAGCGGGTGCTGCCCGCCGCCTCGGTCTTCCGGCCACCGGCGCAGCGGACCGGCCGGGGCGACGAGCCGACCCAGGAACTGGTCATCTTCGAGCAGGTCAACAACTGGTTCCGCACCGACCGCTCGGGCACCCCGTTCGGCACGCACCCGGGCAACGGCACGCACCCGGGCAACGGCACGGAGCCGGGCAACGGCGCGGGCGCCCCGGCGGAAGCCGCTCCGGTACCCGCCGGCCCGCCGGCCGGCCCGCCCGACGGAACCGGCGGATCCAACGGCGGCCGTGCCCCGACGGTCTGGCAGACCCGGGGCGACGCCGGATGGCGGGCGGCCACCGGGCTGGTCACCCCGGACATCAACGCCACCACCTCGTCCGGGCTCCCGATCCGTCAACCGCAGCGGCACCTCGTGCCGGGCGGCGTCACCCTGCCACCCGAACAGCAGCCGGTTTCGGAGCACCGCGACCCGGCCGAGGTGGCGAACGCGATGGCCGCCTACGCCCGGGGGGTGGCCGCCCGCCGTCCCAAGCTGGTGAACGCCTCGGCGACAAGCGACGCGACAGGGAGTACCACGTGAACCAACGAGATCTCGGCTGGATGCTGGACAGTTTCGTCGAGCGGGCCCCGGAGGTCAGCCACGCGATCGCCATCTCCAGCGACGGCCTGATGGTGGCGTCGACCCGGAACCTGCCGCCGGATCGGGCCGACCAGCTCGCGGCCACCGGCAGCGGCCTGGTCAGCCTGCTGCGGGGTGCCGCCGGCTTCTTCGAGGCGGGCGCGGTGATCTCCAACGTCACGCAGCTCGAAGGCGGCTTCATGTTCTCGATGGCGTTCAACGACGGTGCCTCGCTGCTGGTCCTGGCGGCGCCGAACTGCGACGTCGGCAAGGTCTCCTACGAGATGACGGAACTGGCGAACCGGATTGGAGACGTACTGACGCCAGCGGCCCGCGCCGCGGTGGCGCACGGACGCTGACGGCGCCCGACGGCCCCGGCCCGACCGGGCGCCCGCTGCACCACACCGGTGTCGCCACACCGGGTGTCGCCGCAACAGCGTTGCCGTACCGGTGTTGCCGCACGGTCCGGCGCCCACCCTCCCAGTGGCCGGGCCCCGCCAGACCGCCGTACCATCCCCGGCCGCCTCCGCTTCCCCGGCGGCCAGCACCACGACCCGCACCTCCCCACAACCTTCCGCCCCCCTCGACTGGAGAAGTCATGCCTTTCCCCACCGGTACGAGCCGGCGTCGCGTCCTGACCGGCGCGCTGCTCGCCCTCGGGTTGACCGTGGCCGGCAGCGCCTGCAACAGCGCCGACGACGCCGGCGGCACGCCGGGCACGATAAAGATCGGTCTGCTCGCCTCACTCTCCGGCACCTACGAGGCCGTCGGCACCGAGATCCGCGACGGCTTCGAGCTGTACCTGCGGATGCACGACGGCAAGCTCGGCGGCCACAAGGTCGACCTGGTGGTGGCGGACGAGGGCAACGGGGCGCAGACCGCCGTACCGGCCGCGACGAAGCTGATCAAACAGGACCGGGTGCAGGTGCTCACCGGCATCGTCGGCGGCGGCTCGGTGGCCGGGGTCGCCCCGGTGCTCGCCGAGGGCAAGATCCCGTTCGTCGGCTCCAACGGCAACCCCGGGCTGAAGGACAACTCCCGGTCCTGGTTCACCTCCTATCTGTCGGACGAGACCGGCGCGGCGATCGCCGAGTACGTCCGGGACAACGTCAAGGGAGAGGTCTTCGCGATCGGCCCGAACTACCAGGGCGGGCACGACCAGCTGCGCGGCTTCACCGAGACGTTCACCGAGGTCGGCGGCAAGCTGGCCAACCCGGACGGCAAGACGCTCTGGACGCCGTTCCCGCAGACCACGAACTTCCTGCCGTACTTCGCGAAGATCAAGGAGTCGGGTGCGGCGGCGGTCTACACCTTCTACGCCGGCACCGCCGCGGTGGACTTCGTCAAGCAGTACGCCCAGTCGGAGATCAAGGACCTGCCGCTCTACGCCGCCGGCTTCCTCACCGAGGGCGGTGTGCTGAACGCACAGGGCGAGGCGGCCCGGAACATCTACTCCGTGCTCAACTACTCGCCCGACCTCGACAACGCCGAGAACCGCTCGTTCGTGGCGGCCTGGAAGGAGAACCACGACGGTTCGCCGACCACCTACGCGATGGCCTCCTACGACGCGGCGGCGGTGCTGGACAAGGCGATCGGGGCGGCCGGCGACAACCCCACCCCGGACGCGATCAACGAGGCGATCGCCGGGCTCGGCCAGATCGACAGCCCGCGCGGCACCTGGCAGTTCTCCAAGACGACGCACTCGCCGGTGCAGAAGTGGTATCTGCGGCAGGTCCGGCAGGACGGCCGGGCGCTGTCCAACACGGTCGTCGGCGACCTGGCGACCGTGGGCGGATGACGGCCCGGGCGGCGCCGGTCCTCGGCCCGGTCGACCCGTACGTGATCCCGGCTCTGGACGGAGTCGCGTACGGGTTGCTGCTCTTCGTCGCCGCCTCCGGGCTGGTCTTCTGCTTCGGGGTGGCGAACATCCTCAACCTGGCGCACGGGCTGCTCTACGCGATCGGCGCGTACCTGGCCGCGGCGCTGACGGACGGTGGCTGGGGCAGCCTGCTGCTCGCCCTGGGCGTCGGGACGGTGGCGGCGGCCGGCGCCGGTGGTGTGCTGGCCGGACTGCTCGCCCCGGTCGCCCGGCGGGACCACCTGACCCAGGCGCTGCTCACCTTCGGGGTGGCGTTGGCCGGGGGAGCGCTGCTGGTCACCGCGTTCGGCCCGGACAGCCTGCCGGTGCACATCCCGGCCGCGCTGGACCGTCCGGTGGAGGTGCTCGGCTACCGCTATGCGGCGTACCGGCTGGTCTTCATCGGGGTGGCGGCGCTGATCGCGGTGCTGCTCTGGCTGACGGTGGCCCGGACCCGGGCCGGGATGCTGGTCCGGGCGGCGGTCGACGACGCCGACATGGTCGCCTGTCTCGGGGTGAATCCGGCCCGGATCCGGCTCGGCGTGCTCGGCGCGGCCGGCGCGCTGGCCGGGGCCGCCGGGGTGCTCGGCGCCCCGATCATCGGTCCGGCGCCGACCACCGGCGACACCGTGCTGCTGCTCTCGCTGGTCGTGGTGGTGCTCGGCGGTCTCGGTTCGGTCCAGGGGACCTTGCTGGCCGCCCTCGCGGTCGGCGAGATCCAGAGTCTCGGCGTCGCGCTGGCGCCGACCGCCGCGCCGTTCCTGCTCTTCGCGGCGATGGCCGTGGTGCTCGCCGTCCGGGCGCGCGGGCTGCCCGGCCGGTTCCTCCGGCTCCGCCCCGGGGGTACGACGTGAGCCCGGCAACCGCCCGGGGTTGGCTGACCCGGGGGTACGGCGTGAGCCCGGCCGCCGCCCGGCGCTGGCTGACCCGGGCCGGGGGAGCCGGACTGCTGCTCGTCGCCGTCGCGGTGCCCTGGTCGGTGGACCCCTACACCACCTCGCTGGCCGCCCGCACCCTGGTGCTGGGGCTGGTCGGGGTGAGCGTGGCGCTGCTGACCGGGTTGGCCGGGCTGCCCACGCTCGGCCAGACCGGCCCGTACGCCGCAGGTGCCTACGCGGCTGCCCTGGTGGCCATGCACGTCTCGCCGGTCGGCGTGGTGCAGGTGCTCGCCGGGGCGGCGACCGGGGCACTCTTCGCGCTGCTCACCGTCCCTCTGGTGGTGTACGCCCGAGGGGTGGTGGTCCTGATGATTACCCTGGCCATCGGTGAACTGACGGTGACCGCCGCCACTCGGTGGAGCTCGGTCACCGGAGGGACGGACGGGCTCGCCGGAATCCCGGCGATCCGGCCCGTCTGGGGCATGGCTCCGCTGGCCAGCGACCGGGCACGCTATCTGTACACACTGGTCGTCGTCGGGGTGGTGATCGCGGCCATGGTGATGTTGCTGCGTACTCCGGCCGGGCTGCTGCTGCGGGCGAGCCGGGACGACGAGGCCCGGATGCGGGCCTCCGGACACCGGGTCACCGGCTACCTGGCGGTGACCTTCGTCGGGGCGGGTGCGGTGGCGGGGGTCGCCGGATCGCTGCTGATCACCGCACAGCAGTTCGTCTCGCCGGCCGACTTCGGCTTCGACGTCGCCGCGTTGCTGCTGCTCGGCGTGGTGATCGGTGGTGCGACGTCGATCGGTGGCGCGATCGTCGGCACCGCGCTGGTGATCGCGGTACGGGACTGGCTCTCCGGCCTGCTGCCCGGGTACGCCCCGCTGCTGCTCGGCGCCCTGTTCGTGCTCACCGCCTATCTCTTCCCCCGGGGCGTGGCCGGTTTCTCGACCGAACTCGCCGATCTGGTCAGGTCCCGTTCGCGGGGCCGGGCCGGGCCGGGGGACCGCCCCGGGACGGGAATCCAGGGCCGCCCGTCCCGGGGCGACCCCGTCGCCGCCGCCCGGGTGGGCAGCGGCGGGCCAGCGGGCGAGGAGCCGCGATGACGGCACTGCTGACGGCCGAGGCGGTGGTCCGCCGGTACGGCTCGCTGGTCGCGGTGGACCGGGTGGACCTGCGGGTCGCCGACGGGGAGCGGCACGCCCTGATCGGGCCGAACGGTGCCGGCAAGACGACGCTGCTCGACCTGATCGGCGGGGCGACCCCGGTCGACGGCGGGCGGATAGTCTTCGCCGGCCGGGACGTCACCCGGCTCGGTCCGGCCCGCAGGGCCCGGATCGGGATCGGCCGGATCCACCAGCGTCCGGCCGTGTGGTCGTCGCTGACCGCCCGGGAGAACGTCGAGATCGCCGGCTGGCACCGGGCCGGCGGGTTCCGGGCGATGGGCGGCCGGAGCCGGCGGCGGCTGCGCGAGACCGCCGAGGCGCTGCTCGACCGGGTCGGGCTCGCCGTCGTCTCGGCAATTCCGGCCGGTCACCTGTCGCACGGACAGCGGCGCCAGTTGGAGATCGCGATGGCCCTGGCCGGCCGTCCCCGCCTGCTGCTGCTGGACGAGCCGGCCGCCGGACTGTCCCACCTGGAGGTGCACCGGTTGGCTGAGTTGCTGACCGGACTGCCCAGGGAGGTGTCGGTGCTGCTGGTGGAGCACCGGCTGGATCTGGTGTACGCGCTGGCCGACACGGTCACCGTGCTGCACGACGGCCGGCTGGTCGCCACCGGCGAGCCGGACGAGGTCCGCACCGCCCCCGCCGTCCGCCGGGCGTACGCCGAGGCGGTGCGGTGATGCTGCGGATCCAGGGCCTGCACGCCGGCTACGACGGCGGCACCGTGCTGCACGACGTCGACCTCGAGGTGTCGGCGGGTACGGTGCAGGCGCTCGTCGGCCGTAACGGTGCCGGCAAGAGCACCCTGGTGCACGCCGTCGCCGGGCTGCTGCGGCCGTACCGGGGAGTCGTCGCGGTGGACGGCGTGGACCTGGCCGGCCGGCCGGCGCACCGGGTGGCCCGGGCCGGCGTCGGGCTGGTGCCGCAGGGCCGCCGGGTCTTTCCCCGGCTGACCGTGTCCGAGCACCTGACGCTGGCCTCCTCGCTGCGCCGCCGGGGCGGGTCGCGTTCCGGTCCGAACTGGACGGTCGACGGGGTGCTGGAACTGCTGCCCCGGCTGGCCGAGCGGTTGGGCCACCGGGGCAACCAGCTCTCCGGCGGGGAGCAGCAGATGCTCGCCATCGGCCGGGCGTTGCTCACCCAGCCCCGGGTGCTGCTCCTCGACGAACCGGGCGAGGGGCTCGCCCCGGACCTGGCGGCCCGGGTCCGGGAACTCGTGACCCGGCTGGCCAGGGCCGGGTTGTGCATCCTGCTCGTCGAACAACAGCTCCAGCACGCGGTCGAGGTCGCCGACCGGATCGCGGTGCTGGACTACGGCCGGCTGGTCTTCGCGGACTCGACGGCCGCAGTGCGCGCCGACCCCGCCCCGGTGGAGGCGGTACTCAGCGTGGCGGGCGCGGCCACGCCGGGCGGGACCGGACCGGTCCTGCCCGGCCAGGAGTCGCCGGTCCCGACCGGACCCGACTCCGCCCGCTCCGGGTCAACGGGAGGCCCGGACGCGCTCGTTCCTGGTTCCGACTCCTCGGCGGCTTCCAGCTCTTCCAGCTCTTCCAGTTCCGCCACGACCACGTCCTCTTCCTCATCCGCTTCCTCATCCGCACCCTGAGAAACCGTCGGATTCCGACGCCCCGCGCACCGCCGACTCCGTGTCCGCACCGGTACCCCCACGTTCCTCCGGTGCCGACGCGCGATGACGGCTGGGCGGGCCGTCGTGACAGATCATCACGAAGGAGGTACCGATCGTGACTGCCACCCCTGTCAAGAGCAGCTACGCGTTCGACAACCGCTCTCCGGAGGCCGAGGCGCAGATGCGCGCGCTGGAGTCGTTCCTCGACCCGATAACGGCGGAGCGGCTCGCCCCGGTGTTGCGGCCCGGCGCGAGGTGCTGGGAGCTGGGTGCCGGCGGTGGTTCGATCGCCCGGCACATGGCCCGGGTCGTCGGCCCGACCGGCCTGGTTGTCGCCACCGACATCGAACCGTCCCGGCTGGAGCCGGCGGAGAATCTCCTGGTACGCCAGCACGACGTGCGGACCGGTGCGCCCGAGGGCGGCCCGTTCGACGTCATCCACGCCCGACTCGTCCTGCTGCACCTCCCGGAGCGGCGCCGGGTGCTCACCGAGCTGATCGGTGCGCTCGCCCCGGGCGGCTGGCTGGTGGTCGAGGAGTTCGACTGCACCGCCGGGTTGCGGGTGCTGGCCGCCCCGACCGACGACGCGGCGAAACTCTTCCAGCAGGTGATGGAGGCGACCCTGGACATCCTCCAGGACCGGGGCGCCGACCTGGCCTGGGCGCAGGACGTACACACCGAGATGGTGCTGGCCGGACTGACCGACGTGGACACCATCACCCACTCGCAGAGCTGGCCGGGCGGCTCGACCGGGGCCTCGCTGCACGAGACGAACTCCCGGCAGCTCGAACCCCGGCTGCTCGCCACCGGACTCTCGCCGACCCAGTTGGAGGGGTTCCGGGAACTCGCCAAGGATCCGGCGTTCGCGTCGCTGTCGTACCAGTTCGTCTCCACCCGGGGCCGGCGGCCGGGTCCGGGCACCGTGAACTGACCATCTCCCCGCGCCAGCGGGCGGTGGGGCGGGGGCCGAAGGCGGCCGTTTCCTCCCCAGCGGCGGGCCGCCGCGCCACCCGCCGACCCGACTGGCCGGTCCGGCGGTCGACCGGAGCGCTACGGTCGACCGCCGGACCACCAACCCGTCAGGCCGGGTTCGGTGGTCGCGGTCGCCTGGCGGGTGGTTGTGGTCGGCTGGCAGGTGGTCCGGTGGCCTGGCCGGCGGTGCGGTCGGCTGGCCAGAGGTCCGGCGGTCCGGTCGCGTGGCCGCCGGTCCGGTCGGCTGGCCGGCGGTGCGGTTTGGCAGGCGGTCCGGTCGGCTGGCTCGCGGATCCGCTAGGACGCCTGGCGGACGGACATGTCGGCCAGCCAGACGTCGGCCAGGTCGCCGAGGGGGACATCAAGGGCATGGCTGAGGCAGACCACCGTGCCGAACGCCGGTGCGGGCAGCCGGCCCGCCTCGATCTTGCGCAGCGTCTCCGGGGAGATGCCGGCCGCCACGGCCACCTCGACGAGGCTGCGGCCGGCCCGCGCGGCCCGCAGGGCGGTCCCGAGTCGCTGGCCCGCGGCGATCTGTTCGGCGGTGAGTGGTTGGCGCACCATCCCAGCAGGATATCCCCCGGAACGCCGCCGAGCCGACGTGGTATAAAAATACCGCAGAGCAGAGGAGGCTTTCGTGATCGAGTTCAAGTCCGCCGAGGAGATCGGCCGGATGGCGGTGGCTGGCCGATTCGTCGGCGAGTTGCTCGCCGAGCTGAGCGGCGTGGCCGCGGTCGGGGTCAACCTGATGGATCTCGAACACCTCGCCCGCCGCCGGATCTCCGAACGCGGCGCCGAGTCCTGCTACTGGGACTACGCTCCCTCGTTCGGCCGGGGCCCGTTCCGCAACGTGCTGTGCCTGTCGGTGAACGACGCGGTGCTGCACGGCCTGCCGCACGACTACGTCCTGCGCGACGGTGACCTGCTCAGTATCGACATGGCGGTCGGCATCGACGGCTGGAACGCCGACTCCGCGCTCTCCGTCGTCGTCGGCACCCCCGACCCGGCCGACCTGAAGCTGATCGAGGCTACCGAGGTCGCCCTGGAGGCCGCGATCGTCGCCGCCCAGCCAGGCGGCCGGCTCGGTGACATCTCCGGCGCGATAGGCGAGGTCGCCCGCTCCTACGGCTACGGCGTCAACGGGGAGTTCGGCGGCCACGGCATCGGCCGCACCATGCACGAGGCCCCGCACGTGGCCAACGACGGCCGTGCCCGCCGTGGCTTGCGGCTCGACCCCGGTCTCACCCTCGCCATCGAGCCCTGGTTCTGCCGATCGACGAACAAGATCAAATACGACAAGGACGGCTGGACGATCCGCTCCGCCGACGGCTCCCGCACCGCCCACTCCGAGCACACGGTAGCCATCACCGCGGACGGCCCCCGGGTCCTGACCCGCCGCCCGACCCGCGACACCAGCTCGGTCGACTCCGGCGAGGAGCCCGCGGCGGCCGCCTGACCCGTAGCCGCCCGGGTAGTTACGGCTGCGACCGCACAGCGCCGATCTCGACCTACGCGCGGCGACTCGGCCCCTCGACCCGGCGGCGGTCATTCTTGGTGGCGTTGCGTGAGGGCTGGTGATCGCACGATCCCTTGACGTGCGGATCCGAGAAGCGGGTGCCGTCGGATGGTCAGGTGCTGCTCGACTGTGCCGCCACCGGTACGTCCTCACTGGTCGGGCTCGCCCTCCGCAGATGCCTCGAACCCCTCGAATGCCCGTGCCCGCTGTCGCGGCCGCGTGGCAATGGTTCCAGCGAACCAAGCGTGGTACTCATCGGCGGGGTCCAGCATGGAACCCAGCGTCGTCGACCAGTCGTCGCTTTCACGTACCGCAGCGTTGGCCATGTCAACGCCGGCTGAACTTTTCAGGCGGAGCCGACAGCCCAGCGGCGACGAGGCGTTGGCGCAGGCGCCGGGGGCATCTGATCTGTGTCTCCGATCAATGTTGAGCCAGGGTGGGCACGGCGACCACCGCCCCTTGCGCCGGTCCGGGGGGATGCTGGCCGGCCTACAAGAAGCGTTCAGGGTCGAAGGTTTCGAGATCGATGATGCGAACCCGAGGAAGGGCGTTGGTGAAGCAGCCCGCGTCCTCCTCGATGTCGAATACCTGCAGGCCCGGCAGGTCGGCGAAGCCGGCGTTGAGGAACTCCTTGAATCCGACGATCGCGACCTGATGATCACCTTGCAGGAGCTCGCTGACCTGTGGCAGGAAGTCGCCGTCGTGGCTGGCGAGCATCACATTGCCCGAGCGCCGGGCGATAGCCTCCAACGTCCGCTGGATGCCGATGTCCACCACCTTCTGATCCGACGATCCAGCGAGCGGGATGGGCCGGTACTCCATACTCAGGAGCGCCCGGACGAAGGGCATCGGCAGGTTGCCACCCGAGGCGTTGAGGAAGAACAGGCCCTTCACCGGCCGCTGCCACGTGTCCCGCGCGAATTCCCGCAGACGCTCCCACCGGGGTCGCTCCGCTGGCGCCGGCCGGCGCTCCAGAACACTGTTGCCGAGAGTGGCATCGATGTTCTCCCCGTCCACGATGAGGTACGTGACGGGTTCCGATGTACCGGGCATGGGCGTACCTCTCGAGTCGAGCAGCGAGCGCGGACCGATCGAGCCCGAGCGTTTGACGTCCCGGAGGAAGCCGTGCTCATGGTCAAGCGTATTGCCTACCAGCTCTTGCCGGCAGACAGCATGCAACTCTCATAGCCGAAGAACGGCGCGGCAACGAGCTGCCGGCCGGCCACGGAGCGTGGCGACATGCGGCCGGCGCGTAGCGCCCGCTTAGCCGCAAGGCGGATCCACGTCCGCGCTCGCATTCACTCAGGAGGTATTGAGCCTGTACCGTGTCGGCGTTGCCTGCCAGCCTCGTCAGCAGGCTGGTTGGACAGCGCGGCACGAGGAACGACCGGAGCGTGAGGGGTGCTGTGGCGCACGTAGGCGTCGCGCAGTGGCTGACCATCGATGCCGTGCTCGACAACATCCACGCCGTTGAGAATGTCGACGGGAACCAGTCCGTGGCCGCCCAGGCGTTCCGGCTTCGCCAACTGGGGTGGGACGCCAACGCGAGCCATCCGGAGCGTGGTCGGGGTCCGCTGGGCTGGCCGCCCCGGGACGCCCATCCTCCAGGTACGTACGAGGGACGGAAACCCGAGACCGGGTGGCGAGTCGAGCGACTCACCACGTCGAAGCTACGCCCTCTCGAGTGGTGAGTCAACCCACTCACCTCGCTATGATGGGCGCATGACCCCAGCGCCGTCGGCCTATCACCAGCGCGTGGCGGCGGAGAAGCGCGCGCTCATCGTGCAGGCCGCTACCGAGCTTTTCCTCGAGTTGGGCTACGACCGGGCATCACTGGCGCGTGTTGCCGACCGTGCTGGCGTGTCGAAAGCAACGCTGTTCAAGCAGTTTCCGACGAAGGCGGCATTGTTCGATGCCATCGTCATCGACTCGTGGACCGAGAACGACGTCACCGACGTGCCGCCCGCCGGTGACCTGACGGCCGGCCTGACGATTCTGGGACGGCGCTACGCGACGCTGTTGAGCCAGCCGGAGATGACTGACCTGTTCCGCATCGTCATCGCCGAACTGCCACGCTTTCCCGAACTGGCCAGGGCACACTTCGCACAGGGCAAACTGCCGTACTTCGAGTCCGTCCGGATCTATCTCCTGGCCGAGCGCGACGCGGGAGCCGCAGACATCGCTGACCCGGAGATGGCCGCTACGCAGTTCCTTGGGATGATCTCCAACTACCTGTTCTGGCCGAGTCTTCTGCTCCCGGACTGGACGGTGACCCCTGCCCGCACGACCGCGGTTGTGGACGAAGCCGTCCGAACCATGGTTTCGCGGTACGGCATCGATGTTCACCACCGGGACAGCGAGGTCGTTACCGCACCTGCCGCAGAAGACCCGCAGGGCCGCTGAGCACACCTCGGCCGGCTGCGTCTCCGCCCAGGCCAGGTGTCCGGCCCGCAGCGAACCGATCAGGAGGAGACGCGGCCGAACCCATCTGCCGCAACCCGCGTACCGCCCCTGCTGCCTTCTTCTGGTGGCCGGCATAATTGGGAGGCGGTAGTGATCTTCACTGGGCCATACTGGCGCCCATGAAGCTTGCTGAGGCTCTTGCGCTGCGCGTAGATGCGGCGCGTCGCGCCGAACAACTCCGTGCCCGCATCGTCGCCAGCGCTCGATATCAGGAGGGTGAGACGCCCGCTGAGGACGCTGTGGCCCTCCTGGCGGAGGTCGGCGAGGTGCTCGGTGAGCTGGAGGCGCTGATCCGACGAATCAACAGGACCAACGCTGCCACCGAAGTTGACCATGGCACACTCACCGACGCTCTGGCCCGCCGCGACGTCCTTCGCATGCGGCACGGCATGGTCACCTCTGCCGCCGATGCCGCCGTCGGGGAGGGTCAGCGCGGGTTTCGACAGTTGAGGTCGGAGCTGAAGATGATTCCGGCGCTACCGGTGGCGCAACTGCGCAGCCAGGCCGACGACCTTGCCCGGCAACTCCGTGAGGTCGACACGTTGATTCAGCGGACGAACTGGGAGGTCGAACTGCTGGACTGACAGGTTGCGGAGCAGGTAGCCGACGTGGAGGCGTGCACGGACCCGAGAGCCGGCGGGTATTCCGGCTCACTCCTGGCGCGCCGAGGGCAGGCGCAGGGGTTCGACTCCCCGGCACACATCGCAGGCCCAGCACAGTACACACGTGACGGCGCACAGGGCACGGCACACTACCGGGTGCAGATCCACGACGGTGAGGGTGGGACAGGGGACTTCCGCAACCCGTACTGATACGGCTCTCGCTACAACGCTCGATGCCCGCACCGGTCTGGCCGGATCAGCGCGCCGAAGGCATGACTAATCGTACGCGTCGCCGTAGTCGCGACCCGGAAGGTTGCTCTGGACGCCGTCGGTGTCCAGCAGCCGTTGCAGTAGCTCTGTGATGTCGCGCGCTACGACCGGCATGTCGCCAACGAGGCCGTAGGTGTCCCAGCCTGTCGCATAACAGCGACCGGATCGGTCAGGGTGGAGATCCACCACGATGTGCGGCTCGGTGCTGGCGCCGGTGCCGCCGTCGGCGATGACATGGCAACCGGTGGTCACATCCGTCGGGTCGTCGATGGCGATCTCGTCAGCCAACTCGTGACTGAGGAGCCTCGGGCTCGCCGCCACCAGCTTACGGGGACCACTGACCCGCCAGGCGAACGGACTTCCCTCGAACAGAATCGCCCCACCGCAACGCTCGTACAGCAGCCGCAGGTCATCCGGTACGGGCAGTCCCACCGGCACGAGCGGCGGACCGGCAGGTGGTAGTAGTCGACACTGTCGACGTTGACCGATCTCGTCGAGAACCTTCGCCAGCGGGTCCCCGGTCCCCTCTACGAGCGTCACGATCGCCAACCTACCGACCACCGGAACTCTGCGCCTCGCCGGCGGAGTACTCCAGCGTGAGCGGTGGACGGGAGTCAATGCCGTCCGAGAACCTATTCGGTCTCGGCAGCCAGGGCCAGGAGGTTCAGGCGTACCCGGTTGAGCGCCGCTATCAAGGCTGTCTGCTGGTTCTCGTCCATCCCTGCGGTGGCCGTCTCGGCCAGCCGACGCCAGGTCGCCTCGATGGCCGGGATGGTCGAACGACCTTTGTCGGTCAGTTTGACGAGGGTGGCCCGCCGGTCTCCGGGCACCGGCTCCCGGACGAACCAGCCACCCCGGTCTAGGCGACTGAGGCTGCGGGTCACGGTCGGCTGCTCTACGCCCAGTTGTGCGGCGATCTCCGTGATGAGCATGCCGTCCGGCTTTGCACCGAGAGTCCAGAGAAGGACGTCCTGACCGGGATGCAGGTCCAGGGCGCCGAGTAGGTCGGCCTGTGCGGTCCGATAGAGCTTGGCCACCTTGACCAGCGCCTTGTTGGTGGCCAGGACTTCCTCGAGTTCCACGACGGCAGTCTACGAGTTGACACGATGGGCAACGCCATTGCATAGTCGGCTAACATATAGCTGGCTAAGGAGTTGGCATGGATACCGGTATCACCGACAGGACTGCTCTGGTGACGGGTGGATCCGGAGCGATCGGACGAGCCACGGCGTTGCGACTCGCCGCCGAAGGCGCCCGGGTGGGCGTGACCTGGCACGACAACAGGGACGGCGCGACGGAGGTCGTCGATGACATAACCAAGGCGGGCGGCACCGCGCACGCCGTGCGGCTGGACCACCTGCGCACCGAAGCTGCGAACGACGTCCTGGCCGAGGTCGGCGAGCACCTCGGACCGGTCACGATCCTGGTCGCCAACGCCGTGCGGTGGCCGTCCTTCGACGACGACGAGATCCAGGGCCTGACCACGTCCCTGGACGCCAACACCATCGGCCCGGTGGCGTTGATCCATGCCGCCCTGCCATTGATGCGGGCCGCCGGCTGGGGACGGATCGTCGTCGTCTCCACGGACATCGTCGAACAGCCCATGGCCGGGCCGCTCGCCTACGCCACCGCCAAGGGAGCGATCGAGACCGCCGCTCGGGTACTCGCCGTCCGGGAGGCCCGGCACGGCATCCTGACAAACGTCGTCCGTCCCGGCTTCACCCTCACCGACAAGGCCCTGAACGCGCCATTTCTCGGACCGGAGGCGGTCGCCGCCGAGTCGGCCAAGACTCCCACCGGGCGGATCTGCACGCCCGACGACGTGGCACAGGCCGTCACGTTCCTGGCGTCGGCGGCCAACGGCCACGTCAACGGGCAGGCACTGTCCGTGGCCGGTGGCCGCGAACTGGTCCGCTGACGGAGACGAGGAGGTCGAGGAGGTAGGAGCGCGGGGCGCACCGGGCGGTGACGTAGACCAGGCCCCAGGTCTGCACATCGGTTCCGTGCCGGTGCGACCCCGCTGTACTCCTGGTGGGCTATGCGGTCGGCTCGACCGGCAACCGGCGGATCTTGAAGGGCAGGTTCGGCTGCTGACCGGTCTGTAGGCGGAGGATCTGTCCCTCGGCGACCCACAACCAGTCGCCGACCCGGACGACCGAAGGCGGCTGGTCGACGGTGGCGTAGTCGGTGACCGCACCGGTACGGACGTCGATCACGGTGACCGGGCCCGCGTTCTCGGTGACCACCAGCCGGTTGGTGTCGAGCATGCGGATGCCGTCAGGGTTCTGCAACGGGCGCGACACCGGCACCACCACGGCCGGCCTGGCGGAACCGTCTGCGGCGATGTCGACCCGGACCAGCCGGCCGCCGCTGTAGTTGGTGGTGTAGAGGCTGGACCTGCCGTCGTACGCGATGCCGTTGATCTGTAGTCCGCCCGTCGGCTGGCTGAAGGCCGGGTCGGCCGACCAGACGCTCAGCGTGCCACCGACGGCGGAGTACGGGCTGGGTGTGGTCAGCTTCAGGATCCGGCCGGGCAACGCGGGCGACTGGGTGGGGTCGACCGTGTCGGTGATGAACACGTCACCGCCCACCAGCGCGATGTCGGCGCAGACGCCCCGGTCGGGCACGGTGTAGGTGGCGACGATCGACTTGGTGGTCAGGCTGAACGCCCGCAGCACCGTCGGCGTCTGGAAGCTCAGGTCGATGCCGCAGGTCCACAGTACGTCGCGGGCGCGGTCGGCCAGGATGCCCGCGGTGCCGAGGTTGACCCCGGCCGGAACGAACTCCTCTGCGGTCCAGACACCCTGCCGGAACCGCACGACGGCGCCGGTGACGATGCTGGCGGCGTAGACGTCCCAGCCGGCGGCGGTGACGCTCTCCGGATGGAAGTTGTCTCCGGGGACGATGAGCGTGGCGGGCGGAGTTCCCGGCGGGGTGGGTGCCGCGGACACCGGCGGGGCCACCGCCACCGTCGCGAGACCCAGGCTGAGCACGGCGAGAGCCGCGCCCACGCGCTTGTTCATGCAGGCTCCTTGCGTTCGACCGCACGGGAGCGACAGCAGGCGTCACGGCACGCGGCCACGCCACGCCACGACTCGTCCGACCAGACGCCCCCGTGCATCTGCGGAAGAGAATCCCGTCCAACAAAGCCGATCATTGTCTGCGGGGCAAGTCCCGCCGCGTCCCGGCTCGGGCGAGGGACCTTGCACACGCCGAATCGTGCGGCTCCGGACCTGGTCGGCGGCACTGCATTGTTTGGCGGCACTACATGATGAAGTCATGGTGACTGTCCTGGACCTGGTGGTCGGGTTCGACGAGTTCGCGGCCGGGGGACTGGAGGGTGACCTCGTCGACCGGTGGCATCGCGAGGTCGTCGAACCCGATGCCGAGATCTTCACGGCCGTCCGTTCGTGGGTCGATCCGGGTGCGGCTCCGGACCGGATTCCGGGTCTGATCGGCCAGCG
Organism: Micromonospora sp. WMMD1102; assembly: GCF_029626265.1. Lineage (NCBI taxonomy): Bacteria > Bacillati > Actinomycetota > Actinomycetes > Micromonosporales > Micromonosporaceae > Micromonospora > Micromonospora sp. WMMD1102. The sequence continues at coordinate 2,959,880 of NZ_JARUBN010000001.1, forward strand.
GGCGAACCTGCGTGCCCGGGCCGGGCAGGCGAAGGCGGCGGTCCGGAAAGCGGCGACACTGCTGGCCGACCTGCTCGACGGCGAACAGCCGATCCGGGCCGTCGTCATGGTCGGCCTCCGCCAGGCGAACGGCTGGGTCGCACCGGTACGGGTTGAACCGACGCTCTTCCTCGCGGTGGAGCAGCTTCCCGAGCCACCGTTCGACGTCGTACTGGCTCTGCACGAGCTGATCCATCTCGTGCACCAGCGCCGTTCTGCCCGGGACTGGCCGAGCGACCGCCTCGACGCCGACCTGTTCCGGGAAGGGCTGGCGGTGCACGCCACCGGTCGGCTGATGCCCGAGGTCTCGCGGAGTGGACACCTCTGGTTCCGTTCCGACGCAGGGGTCTGGCTCGACCGCTGTGCCGAGCGGGCGGACGTGCTGCGGAACCGGGCGCTGCGGGAGCTGGTCCGTACCGACGTGTCGGAGCAGTGGTTCAGCGGTGCCATCGACCGGCCCGGCGAACTGCCCGGACGCTGCGGTTACTGGCTCGGGTGGCAGCTCCTCGACCAGATCATCGGCGGGGAACCTCTTGAAACAGCACTGGAGTGGCCGCTGTCGACGGCGACGGTCAGTTTGCGGGCGGCGCTTTCCGGGTCTGGCGGCGGTTGAGTGCCAGTGGTCCACCGGCGGTCGGCCGGAGCGCTACGGTCGACGGCCGGACCACCACGTCCATCCGCAGGGAGGGGAGGCGCTCCGGACCGAGGCGCTGTTGCGCAGCCTGTCGAGCTGCCCCGCCTGTGCGCCCGGGTTCGGCGGAGCACCGACCGTCAGCGACCAGCGGGCCGGTTCGGGTGGCGCGGTGGTCAGCGGCGGCGGGGTACCCAGTAGAGGATCTGCCCGGCGAGCAGTGCGGGATGCGTGTCGGGCTGCTCGCGCAGCGCGCGGGCGAGGTGCGCGCCGAGGTACACCATCAGGCCCACCCGGTCGTGACGGTAGGCGGTCGCCAGCGCCAGCCGGGCCGGCCGGCAGGGCCAGGGGGCGGCGCACCTGCGGCACCGGTACGACGGGTGTGCCGGGATGTGCTTACGCCAGCGCTCCTGCGGGCCGATCACCTGTCACACCCGCGCGCCACGCCGGGCGCGGTACTCCTGGCCGGGCATCAGTCCGCCCGTCCGGCCGTTCGCCAGGTGTGACCGGGTGGGCGCGTCCCACCAGGGTCGCCGATTGCGCATCCGGTCCCCGGCCGGCGGCGGGGACGCGTCCGGTGTGTCGGGCGCCGGCACGGCCGAGAGGGTACGGATCTCGGTCCGCTCCACCTCGGTCAGCTCGACGGGAGGCGGCGGCTGGTAGGGCGTGGGCACCAGCTCCCTCGATTCCGGGCAACGCCACCGCCAGCCGCAGCGGCAGTACCGCCAGAACCGGCGCCAGTCCCGGCGGTGGTGGGGCCGTGCTGCGGTCAGGTGCCGGAACAGCCTCTTCATCGCAACCTCCTCGGGAGTTGGAGGGGAGCCGGCCTCAGTGGGGGAGAGGCCGACTCCCGGAACGGTTCCACCCGGGCGCCTGGCGGTCACCGAGCAGTTCCGCTGGGTGACACTCTGCTGTGGACGAGACTAGGCTCGGAAGGCGATCGAGCAGCTCACGGCGCAGATCTGGTGAGCCGGCGGCGGCGACTGGCGAACTCATGGTGATCTGGAACAACCCTCTGGAGGTCCGATGGAACACGAGGACGCGTTCGCGTTCATCCGAGACCAGCTCCGCAGGCAGCGAGCCCTGCGCGGCATGCCGCAGGAGGAGTTCGGCAAGCGGACGAACTATTCGGCCTCGACGATCTCCGCCGTGGAGACCGGTACCCGACCGGTCGACATGCCGTACGCCACCCGGGCCGACGAGGTCCTGGAGACCGGTGGCCTGTTCGTGTCGCTGCTCAAGGCGGCGCAGCGGGACACTGAGCCCACCTGGTTCAAGCGCTGGCTGGACGCCGAGCGCACCGCGACCCAGCTCCGGAACTACCACCCGACCCTGATCCCTGGTCTGCTCCAGACCGAGAACTACGCCCGTGCGGTGCTCCGCCTCGAACCCACCCGGTCTGAGGCGGAGCTGGAGAAGCTGGTCGCGTCCCGGCTCGATCGGCAGGCGATCCTGACCCGCGACCAGCCGCCCCTGCTGATCGCAGTCATCGACGAGTCGGCGCTGCGCGTCCGGGACGCCATCATGGCCGAGCAGCTCCGGCACCTGCTGCGGATGGCCGAGCTGCCCCATGTCCAGTTGCACCTGATTCCGGCTGACGCCGGGCTGCACGTCGGCCTCTCCGGGCAGCTCTCCCTGGCCAGGTCCGCCGACGGCAACTGGGTGGGAAACATCGAGAACCAACTCACCGATTTCGTCGTAGACGACGAGGAGGGCATCGCTACGCTGCTTACCCGGTGGGAGGGTGTGCGCAGCGTAGCCTTGCCAGAGAGCTTGTCGCTCGCCCTGTTGAAGGAAGTGGAGAGCCAGCATGCGCCTCACTGACGCCCGGTGGCGGAAGTCGACCCGCAGCGGCACCAACGGTGGCGGGTGCGTCGAGGTGGCCGACAACCTGCCCGGGGTGGTCGCCGTACGGGACAGCAAGGACCCGGCGGGTCCGGTGCTGGCCTTCCGGCCGGCGGCGTGGCGTGCCTTCGTCAGCCTCGCCGCCCACCGACGCTAGGCAGCCTTCCTCCGGCTGGGCACTCTTTCTCCGGCTACGCAATATCCCACCGGACACGGCGCCGCCGCCGAATCGCGCGTACGACAGCCAGGGTCACGAGGCCGATCACCACGGCGAGGCAGGCTGCCGGGACCGCCGCCACCCAGATGATGTCCCGGGCCGGGAACATCGCGGCGGTCGACGACGGCCCGCCGAACCGGTCCGCGGTCAGCAGGTCCTGCGCGACGTCCATCGTGAGCACGTCGTCCGGCGGGTCGATCAACGTGCGGATCGAGCCGTCCGGGGCCAGGGCGAGCAGGGTGACGTGGCCGGTCTCGTACCAGCCGGTGTCGTTCCACTCCCGGTCCCGGGTCTTCTGCACGCCGTACTCCGGCTCGTAGCGCAGCACCACCAGGTCACGGCCACCGGCCCAGCCCAACGCCCGCACGGCCGAGCCGGTCACGACGGGGAAACCCGGGCCGGGCAGCGGGCGGCCGGTCGCGGCGTCGAGTAAGCCGACGCTCCACCGCCGGGCCGCCAACGCCGCCTCGTCGCACTCGTCGAGGCAGCCGTCCAGGGTGACGGTCGCGATCCGGGTACCGTCCGGGCTGAACGCACCCACCCCGGCCAGGTACGTCCGGTCGCCCAGTTCGGCGGACCAGCGCACCCGGCCGGAGCGCTCGACCAGGCGTACCGTCTCGCCCTCGGTCACCGCGATCGTCTGCCCGTCCGGGGCGAACGCCGCCCGCGACGCGGTCCGGATCGCCTGCGCGGGGGTGAAGTCCCGCAGCGGCAGCAGGGTGTCGGTGGCCAGGTCGAGCAGTGCCAGCCGCTCCGGCCGCCGGACCATCCCGGTCCGCTCGTCGACGACCTCGTCGGAGCCGGAGACCGCGACCAGCAACGACGAGCCGTCCGGCGCCCAGGCCACCGGCGCGCAGCACTCCAGACCCTGCCCTACGCCGTACTGGGTGCTCCGGCCGGTCGTGAGGTCGACGATCGTGACGCCGCCGTCCGCCTCGAACCCCGAGCCCTCCAGAAAGGACTGTGCGACCCGGGTGCCGTCCGGAGAGAGCAGGGCGTTCTCCCCGGCGGCGACCGAGTCCCAGCCGGCGTAGAGCAGCATCCGGTAGTCGCCGTCCCGGCCGACCACGGCCAGCTTGCCCTCGCTGTCGAAGATGTCGGTGCCGCGCAGGCCGATCGAGTCGCCGCCGAAGAGCACCGACGCCGGTCCGGGCGGATCCATCTGCACCGTCGCCTGCCACATCCACGGCAGCGACAGCCGCGCCGGCACGGCCGGGCCGCCGTCCCCGACGGTCGACGACGACGGGTACGGCCGGCTCAGCGCCCAGGGCAGCGCCAGCGCCACCAGCAGCACCAGCACGGCGGCCGTACCGGTGCGGAGCAGCCGGGACCGTCGCCGGGCCCGCCGGCCGCGCCGCCAGACGTCCGGGGTCAGCCGGGCCGGTGGCATCGCGTCGCCGACCTCGCCGAGTACCTCGCGTAGCTGGCCCGTCATCTCAGCTCCCCTCCACCGACCAACTCGCCCAGCTCCGGGGCAAGAACCCGCAGCCGGGCGAGGGCGTCCCGGGTCTGGCTCTTCACCGTGTTCACCGAACAGTCGAGTACCTTCGCCGCCTCCGCCTCGGTCAGATCCTCGAAGTACCGCAGTACCAGCACGGCGCGCTGCCGGGGCGCGAGCCGGGCCAGCGCCTGGCGGACGACGACCGCCCGGTCGGTCGCGGCGGTGGGGTCGTCGACCGGCGTCTCGGGCGGGCGGGACCACAGCTCCACGCTGCGCCAGCGCCGCCGCCAGAGCGAGACGTGCTGGGTGTGCATGATCCGCCGTACGTACGGGTCGGGGTCGCCGCCGGCCACCACCCGCTCCCAGTGTCGGGCGACCCGCTCGAAGGTGATCTGGACCAGGTCCTCGGCGAGGTGCCGGTCGCCGGTCAGCAGGAACGCGATGCGTGACCACCTGGCCAACCCGCCGGCCAGGTACGCGTTGAATGCCTCCTCGGCGTCCATCTCCACCTTCCCTCCAACCGCCCACACGCCGGCCGGCCCGGATCAGGGTGGGTACGTCGGGTGATTCGACGCCGATCGGAATTTGATCATGCGACGGTCGGATGGTGTGGAACCGACCGGGGTACCGGCCCGTCTGATTGGCATGAGAACGTGGCGAGGTGTCCGGATAACCTGTGTCGGCGCGCTGCTTCTGCTGGCTGCGGCCTGTGCCCGCGACGGTGCCGGGTCGACCGGCGACGGACCGGGCGGAGGATCGGGCGGCGACGCCGGTCCCGCCGACCCGAACGCGGTGGTGCTCCGCGTGGAGGACGTCGGCGGCTTCGTCTCGCCGGCCGCCCGGCTGACCCGGGTACCGAGGGTGACGATCTACGCGGACGGGCGGCTGATCACCGAGGGCCCCCAGCTCGCCATCTATCCCGGGCCGGCGCTGCCGAACCTTCAGCAGCAGCGCCTCACCTCGGAGCAGGTCGACCGGCTGGTCGAGCAGGCCCGTGCCGCCGGTGTCGGCACCGCCACCGATCTCGGCCGGCCACCGGTCGCGGACGTCCCGTCAACCCGGTTCACCGTGTCGTCCGCCAGCGGCGGAACGGACGTGCTGGAGGTCTACGCGCTCGCCGAGAGCGGGGAGAACGTCTCCGGCCTGACCGAGGAGCAGCGGGCCACCCGGGCAGAGCTGCAGAAGCTGGTCAGCACGCTCACCGAGCTTCCGCTGAGCCAGGAGAAGGCCGGCGAGGTGAAGCCCTACCAGGCGGAGACGATCGCGGCGGTGGCGATTCCGTGGCGTCCGGGCGACAACGGACCGGACGCCCCGCCGGAGGTCGCCTGGCCCGGTCCTGCCCTGCCCGGGTCACCGCCATCGTCCGGCTTCGACCAGGGCTGCGTCGAGGTACGCGGAGCCGAGGCGACCGCGCTGCTCGGCGCCGCCGCCAAGGCGAACAGCCGTACTCCGTGGACCTCCGGGGGCGAGCGCTGGCAGGTCGCCCTCCGACCGCTGCTGCCGGACGAGAAGAGCTGCGCCGATCTCGCCACCGACTGACGCCACCACCGACGGACGCCACCACCGGGTGCGCCGAACCGGACCGGGAGCACCGGACCGGCGCGGCGCACGACCGGTTTGCCGCTGGAGGTCAGCAGCCCCAGCGCTCCTGCACCTTGATCGTGACCGGGACGCTCTGCGTCACCACCCCGTCGGAGGCGGTCAGCTCCGGCTGGTACACCCCGAACGGCAGGGGCGGCAGGGTCATCGCGATCAGGTTGAGGGCACGGCTACCGTCGCTCGATCCGGGTGGGATCGGCGCGTGCGGCAGGCTGGTGGTCGTGCCGGCGGGCAGGCCCCGCGCCCCGACCTCGATCGGGGTCGACCACTCGCCGTCGATGGTGATCCAGAAGTACGTCCACCAGGACTCGTCGGCCGGGATGCAGATGCGCTGCCCGATGTTCGTCAGCTGCCAGCTCCCGGGCGGTGGCGTGCTGCCCGTCGCCGTGGCCGGCTGGCTGCCGACCAGCACCAGCGCCAGTGCGGTGACCAGCCCGACGGCCAGTCGAGCGACACCGAAGGTCGATCGTGACATCAGTTCCTCCCCAGGTTCGTTCGCCGGGCGGCTGACAGCCCGTCCGTCGTCGACCGAACCGCCGCCTGCGAATGACGAGCACGCAAATGCCGAGAACGTACCGGTGTGGGCTCAGAGAGATATCAGAAATGGTGCAGTTGACAGCCGGAACCCGGTTCGCCGAAAACGTCTTGTCGTCCCGCCGGCCCGTGTCTACCGTGGGGCGATGCTTTCGGGACTGCTGGCGGTGACCTTCGACGCGCACGATCCGGCCCGGCTGGCCGGATTCTGGGCCGGCATGCTCGGCCGGGAGGTCGTCGACGACGGCCCGGCCGTGCTCCTGCCCGGCGACGACACCCAGGTCGGTCTCCGCTTCGCCCCGAGCCGCGCGGCGAAGGCCGGAGAGGAGCACCTGCACCTGCACCTGACCAGCGACGACCCTGCCGACCAACAGCACCGGGTGGAGACCGCGCTGAAGCTCGGCGCCGCGCACCTGGACGTCGGGCAGCGCCCCGAGGAGAAGCACGTCGTACTGGCCGATCCGGAGGGCAACGCGTTCTGCGTGATCCCGCCCGGCAACAACTTCCTCGCCGGGTGCGGCCTGCTCGGCGAGGTCGCCTGCGACGGCAGCCGGGAGGTCGGCCTCTTCTGGAGCGAGGCGCTGGGCTGGCCGCTGGTCTGGGACCAGGACGAGGAGACCGCGATCCAGTCACCGCACGGCGGCACCAAGGTCGCGTGGGGTGGCCCGCCGGTCGCCCCGAAGGAGGCGAGGAACCGGCAGCGCTTCGACCTCGCGCCGGCCGCCGGGGAGCAGCAGGCCGAGGTCGAGCGGTTGCTCGCCCTCGGGGCCACCCGGGTCGAGGTCGGTGCGGACGGTGCCGTGATGCTGGCCGACCCCGGCGGCAACGAGTTCCGGGTAAGAGGGAGCTGACCGCAGGCGGCGGCCGGGCTGTCCCCGATCCTGTCGTAGCCGAGGGCAATCATGTGTCGCGACGCCCGACGGAGGGAGAGACGATGATCGGGACCTTGCGGACCGTCGTCCTGGACGCCCGTGACCTGGTCGGCCTGGCCAGGTTCTACCAGGAGCTGGCCGGCTGGACGCAGATCCATGCCGAGGACGACTGGATCACGATGGCCACCGGGGACGGCTGGCGGGTGGCGGTGCAGCCCGCGCCGGACCACGTGGCACCCCGGTGGCCGGATCCCGGCCATCCCCAGCAGGCCCATCTCGACCTGCGGGTGCCCGACCTCGAATTGGCCACCGCCCGGGCCCAGGAGTTGGGCGCGACGTTGCTGCGGCGTAACGAGCGCTGGCACACTCTGGCCGACCCGGCCGGGCACCCGTTCGACCTGTGCCTGAATCCCGACGACCCGCGCACCACCCTGATGGGCGTGATGCTGGACTGCCCGGACGCCAAGGCGCTGAGCCTGTTCTACGCGGAACTGCTCGGCAAGCCGGTGACCTACGAGGGCGACGGCATGGCGATGATCGGCGACGACGGCGCCCAGCCGCTGCTGTTCCAACAGGTGGCCGACTACTCGCCGCCGCGTTGGCCCGATCCGGCCCACCCGCAGCAGTTCCACCTCGACGTCCGGGTCGACGACGTGGCGGCAGCCGAGCCGGCCGCGCTCGCGCTCGGTGCCACCCGGCTGCCGGGCGAGGGCGACAACTGGCGGGTGTACGCCGATCCGGCCGGCAAGCCGTTCTGCTTCGTGTGGGACTTCGACCAGGGGTGACGAACACCCTCGACGTACTGACGTTCAACGTCTGCGGCCTGCCGTCGCGGCTGCGGCCAGTCGCCGAGCGGGCCGGGCACTTCTGTCGGGAGATCGAGGCGTCGGGTGTCGACGTGGTGAACCTCCAGGAGGTGTGGACCCCGTCGACGTTGGCGGCGATCAGGGCCGGGCTGCCGTCGTACCCCTACCTGGCCTGGCGGCGTGGTCTCGCCGGCCAGCCCGCCGGTGGGCTGGTCACCTTCTCCCGCCGCCCGGTCGGCCCGGTGTCGTACCGGTCCTTCCGGGGCACCCGGCCCGCCAGCGACAGTCTGCGGTTCAGTGCCAAACGGATGCTCAACGGCCTGTTGCAGGGTGTGCTCACGGTGCCGCTGCCGGGACTGGCGACAGTGGTCAACACGCACCTGAGCGCTAACAAGGACGGCGACTGGTCCGCCGGCAACCGCTACCACCCGTTCCAGCGGGCGCAGGTCGAGGTGCTGCACCACGCCCGGGAGTCGGCCCGCCGCTCGGTTGGTGCCGGGGCCGGGCCGACCGTGCTGACCGGCGACTTCAACATCGCCAGTGACAGCCCGCTGTACTCCCGGATCGTCGACGGCGGCGCCTGGCGCGACCCGTTCGCGGCGGACGACCCGGTCACCTTCCACGCCGAGTTCCTGCCGCCCGGCTTCCCGGCACGCCGGATCGACTACCTGCTGGTCTCCGGGTCGGCGGCGGAGTTCCCGGTCCTGCACACCGGGCGGCTGTTCACCGAGCCGCTGGCCCTGCCCGACGACGACCGGCTGTACGTCTCCGACCACGTCGCACTGACCGCCCGGATCGCCGTGCCCGACCCGAGTGCCCCGGAATCCCCGTCACCCGGCTGAACGGCAGCAGGAAAGCCCCGACGCTGGTGGACGCAGAACGGCAGCGCCGGACGCCGAAGTGGATCGAGTGTCCATGACGGTTCGGTGACGTCAGCCTGCGACCTCGTGACCACAGCCGCACCGCCGGCTCGGGGATAGGGTGACCGGATGCGGTTGGCAGTCCTCGGGCCACCGGGCTCCGAACGGGAGCAGGTCGCCGACGCCCTTGCCGCACGGCTCGGCGTACCCGTCGTCAGCCTGGCTGGCATCGTGCAGGCCGAGGTCCGAGCGGACAGCCCGGCCGCGACGCAGGCACTGCGGCACATGCGCGTTGGTGAACTCGTCCCGGAGCATGTGCTTCTCGGCATGATTCGCAGCCGGCTCAGCCAACCCGACGTCGCCCCGGGCTTCGTCCTGGACGGCCTTCCCAACCGCAGCGTCCAAGGGGCGACGCTCGACGCGGTACTGTCCGACCTCGGCGTTGCTGTCGACGGCGTGATCGACCTCGTTCTGGCAGACGCCGAGGTCCTCCGCCGACTGGCCGGCCGCCGCACCTGTCGCCGCTGCGGCAGGCTGTGGCACACCGAGTTCGCCGCCCCGACCCGCCCGGGTGCCTGCGACGGCTGCGGCGGCGAACTCTTCCGGCGTGACGACGACAGCCCTGAACGGATCACCACAGGACTGGGCTCCTATCGCCCGGCCTCCGCGGTCGTGCTCGACCACTACCGGGCACTCGGTAAACTGGTGTCTGTCGATGCGACGCTCACCCCAGCGGAGATCACCGCCAAGGTACTTCCATGACCTCGCCAGCGCTGGGCGATCACGAGGATGCGTGGTGTTTCTACCCCGATGCGCGGACGGGGCGTCGTCACAACGTCGTGTGAGTTTGGACAGATCGGGGTCCTGACCGGGCGCACCGCGCCTGGCGTTCGGCGTCCGCGTGCCACCAGCCGGGCGGCTCGGCCCGGTGATCGTCGAGGTCGGCTGGTCGGGATGCAGCCCGAGACGGCGCAGCGCGGCAGCCTGCACACGGACCTCGATCCAGCCTTGCCAACGACCGCCCGGGCCGATCCCGCAGGCCAGACTCCAACGGATCTCGCGGGCCTCGAAGGGCATCCAGTCGATGCCCCGGTCCCGCAGTCAACTGCGCGCGGCGGCCAGCGGCTGAGGACAACCGGAGGTGTTCGGGTAGGCAGCGACGGTGATCCATTCGGCGTTCACGGCGATCATCGTGCCCGTTGCCGTCTCGGACCGCAGCTGGATTCTCCCGCCGGCCCGACGACGACCAGGTCAGCCGGTGAAGGACTCGGGGCCGAAACGGCCCCAGGCCACGAAGACGGCCATGCCGAGATAGACCAGATCGGGCAGTACCGTCGCCTTCTCACCACGCCGGAGGCGCATGGTCGCCGCGCCGGCGAACAACAGTGCCACGCAGGTGGCGGTTATCGGCACCAGGACCGGAGCGATGTCGAGTACGGCGGGCAGGATCAGGCCCGCCACGGCGAGGATTTCGAGTGTCCCGATGACCCTGAGCGCAGTTGGGCTGAAGTCCAGTACCCATTCCGCGGCGTGACTCGTCGCCGCCATCCGTTCCCTGGGCACGAACATCTTCGAGGTGCTGATCAGCAGGACCGTGGCCAGGATTCCGGTGACGATCCACAGTGCGAGGTTCATGGGATTCCTTCGAGGTAGTGGCGGGCGTCCCGGACATCGGGTCGGTCGCCCGGCGAGGTCACGACAGCGGCGAGGAGGTGTGCGGGCGGCCGGCGGCCGTGGGTGGTGTCGAGCGGCTGGCGGCGTACCCGTGATGGGGTTAGCTGGGCTGGTCGTCCGGCTGCGGCCGGGGGCGGCGCCGGTCGGCGCGTACCAGGGCGGCCAGGTCGCCGACCCGGTCGAGGTGTCCGAGCTTGTCCGGGTTGACGACGGAGTGGATCGCCCGGATTCGGCCGTCGGCGACGTCGAGCCCGACGACCGCGACCAGCCGGTCCTGGGCGTCGAGCGCCAGCCCGCCCGGCTGGCCGTTCACCTCGGTGGCCCGGAAGCGCACCCCGAGGCGGGGGAGCGTGGCCATCGCGGCGACCAGGATCCGGGCCACCCGCTCCCGGCCGTCGACCGGTCGGGTCAGCGCGGGCACCCGGCCGCCGCCGTCGCCGTGCAGCGCGACGTCCTGGGCCAGCAGCGCCTCCAGCGCCGCCAGGTCGCCGGACCGCACGGCGGCGAAGAAGCGCTGCGCCAACTCCTCCCGCTGCCGGCGGGAGGCGTGGTAGCGCGGCCGGCGCTCCCGGACGTGGCTGCGGGCCCGTGCCACCAGGTGCCGGGTGGAGTCCACGTCGGTGCCGACGATCTCGGCGACCTCCGGGTACGGGTACTCGAACACCTCGCGCAACAGGAACGCCGCCCGCTGCTGCGGCGAGAGGCTCTCCAGCAGCACCAGGAACGCCAGCGACAGCGAGTCGGCGGTCTCGGCCTGTTCGGCCGGCGTCGGCCCGGTGACCAGCGGCTCCGGCAGCCACTCGCCGACGTACCGCTCCCGGCGCACCCGGGCCGACCGCAGCTGGTCGATGGCCAGCCGGGTGACCAGGGTGGTCAGATAGGCCCGGGGTGAGGTGATCGGCTCCTCCCGGCGCAGCGTCCGGTGCAGCCGCAGGAACGCCTCCTGCACGACGTCCTCGGCCTCGCCGACGCTGCCGAGCATCTGGTAGGCGATGGCAAACGCCCGGGGACGCAGTTCGCCGTACAGCTCGTCGGTGGACACGTCAGCCGAGCCCGTCGACGAAGCCGGTACGCCAGGACGGGTACCGCAGCGTCCACCCCAGGTCGCGTTTGGCTTTTTCGCTGGAGATCCCACGGGCCCGCGTCATCATGTCCACCACGCTCTCGCCGGCCAGCAGCCGGACGAGCCAGGCCGGTAACCGGCGCGGCGGTCCGGCGCCGAGCGCCCGCGCCAGTTCCGGCAGCCATTCGCGTACCGGTGCGGGATCGTCGTCGGCCACATGGTAGATCCCCGGCCTGCCGCGTTCGACGGCCGCGACCGTGGCCGAAGCGGCATCGGTGACGTGCACCAGCGACCACACCCCCGCCCCACCGCCGACGATAGGGAACCTCCGCGCGCGGATCCGCCGCGCCAGGACCGCGTTCGGCGCAGTGCTGATGTCGGTCCCCGGGCCGTAGAAGCCACCGTAGCGGAGCGCGATGCCCTCGGCCCAGCCGATGCCGGTCACCGCGGCCTCCAGATGGCGCAGCGCGGCCACTGCCGCCTCGGTGTCGGACGGCGGATTCGGTTCGATCCGGGCGCTCTCGTCGGCGGCCGGCCCGCCGGTGCGCTCCAACCACATCGCGTTGCTCTGTGCCACGAACCTGCGTGTCCCGGCGGCGCGGGCGGCGGCCAGCAGGTGGTCGGTGGCCTCGGTACGCAGCCGGTTGGTGGCCGCCACCATCCGCCGCACGTTCCGGAAGTCCATCGGACCGCTCAACGCGGTGAGCTGGTGGACGACCACCTCGGGCTCGGCCTTCGCCACCGCTTCGGCCACCGAGTCCGGGTCGAGCGCGTCGACGACAGCCGGTTCGGCGCCGAGCGCGCGCAGTGCGTCGGTCCGGCCGGCCGAGCGGGTCGTGCCGACGACCTCGTGGCCGCGCGCCACGAGTTGGCCGACGATATGCCTGCCGATCGCGCCGGACGCCCCGGCGAGAAAAATCCTCATCACGTCTCCGTTCGTCGCGTGGCACCGACGGCGGCGGTGCTCAGCAACAACAGACGAGACGGCCCGGCACCCCATGACCGGCAGTAACGCAGTTCACACCGCGACCGCGGCATTCCGCGACGGCGACGCGGCGTTCGGCAGGCTCAGCCGGCGGCCCGGCGGCCCGGCGGCCCGGCGGCCCGGCGGCCCGGCGGCCCGGCGGCCCGGCGGCCCGGCGGCCCGGCGGCCCGGCGGCCCGGCGGCCCGGCGGCCCGGCGGCCCGGCGGCCCGGCGGCCCGGCGGCCCGGCGGCCCGGCGGCCCGGCGGCCCGGCGGGACTTGGCGGCCCGGCGGGATTCGGCGGTGCGGCGGGGTTCGGCGGCGGTGAGCCGGGTAGTCAGGCCCATGGGGGTCCTCCGGGCCCTCCGGCGGCATGCCGCGCCCGCCACCGATGCCGACGGCCGCCGGATCAGTGCCGCGCTGGCAGAGCTGGGCCGCCGGGGGCAGCGCAGCGCTGCTGCCCGGTTGCGCCGGTTGCGGACCTATCTGGTGCTCGCCGTGCAGGCCGGCCTGGCCGCCGCGCTGGCCTGGCTGATCTCGCACGAACTCCTCCGCACCTCGGAACCGGTCTTCGCCCCGGTCATCGCGGTGGCGGTGATCGCCACCTCGATCGACCGGCGGCTGCGCCGCAGCGTCGAACTTCTGGTGGGGGTGACCGTCGGGATTGGGGTCGGTGACCTGCTGATCGCGGGCACCGGTACGGGGCCCTGGCAGATCGGCGTGATCGTTGCCCTCGCCATCATGGTGGCGATCCTGCTGCGCGGAAGCTCCTCGCTGATCACCCAGGCCGGTGGTACGGCGGTGCTGATCGCCTCGCTCACCCCGACGACCCAGGACCTGGAGGTGCCCCGGTTCGTGAACGCCGGGATCGGTGGTGCGGTGGGCCTGTCGGTCGCCCTGCTGCTGCTTCCGCTCCACCCGCTACGTCTGGTACGACGGCGTGCCAACCCGCTGTTCGAGCTCTTCACCAGCCAGCTCGCCGCGACCACCCGGGCGCTGCGGAACCGGGACGCGCGGCAGGCCCAGGACGCCCTGCGTGCGCTGACGCAGGACACGCAGCTCCGGCAGCTCCACGAGGCCCTCCAGGCGGCCCGGGAGGTGGTCACGTACTCGCCGTTCCGGTGGAACCGGCGGGGCACCCTGATCCAGTACGAGGAGGGTGCCGAGCACATGGAGCGGGCCTTCCGGGACAGCCGGGGGCTGGTCCGCCGGATCGCCAGCCTGATCCGGGACGGTGAGCCGGTGCCGGACGCGCTGCCGGGCGCCGTCGGGCGGCTCTGCTCGGCGCTCCGGCTGCTGCACCGGGACCTGAGCGCCGGACGGGAACCCGACCGGACCCGGGAGGAGACGCTGTGGGTGGTCACCGAGGCCGCCCGGGCCACGGAGGCGGGGCTCGGATTCCACGGTACGGCCGCCGTCGCCCAGCTGCGCACGATGGCCCACGACCTGCTCCGGGCCACCGGACTCGACCGCTCGGACGCCCGTACGCTGATCCGCCGCACCTTCGCCGCCGCCCGCGCCCGGTAGCCGGGTCCAGGGGCATGGCGCCGCCCTGGGCCTCCCGCTCGGCACCGCGACGGCGCTCAGCCCTCCGGGGCCGCGCGGGCGGGCGTGCGCCGGACCGGATGACGAGGACGGCAGGTAGCCGGATCGGACCCGTGGGATTGCGCCGAGGGCGCACAATGGGTGCCGCGGCGGCTACGGGACGGATTCTGCGGTGAAGTCCGGGCCGGACCTGGCGCCGTGGATGCGCACCGCCCGTCAGGGCCCGGCCGGAGGCGAGTCGATGGAGCAGCAGAAGCGTTTCGCGGTGGATCCGCCGGAGACGAGTGCGAACAGCAGCCCCGGTCCGCAACTGCTCGGCCGGCTCTACCGGCCGGATCCCCGGGACTGGGACATCCCCCGGCTGCTGGAGATCGCCGAACCCGCCGAGTCGATCCGGCAGATGACCGTGGAGCAGGTGCTCGCCGAGACGCCGTACTTCTCGGACTGGCGGGCGTACCTGGTCTTCTGGCGGTGGCTGCGGACCCAGCGACAGCCACCGGCGGCACCGGCCGTCGTGCGGGACCGGGCGCCGGCCTGGGAGTTGACCGTCCAGCTCGACCAGGGGCAGACCGGCCACTGTGTCGGGTTCGGCTGGGCCGGCTGGGTGGACGCGATGCCGGTCGCCGGCACCTACCAGAACGCCGACGGTCACGCCCTCTACTACGAGGCGAAGGTGATCGACGGCGAGCCCGGCAAGGAGAACGGCTCGACAGTCCGGTCCGGGGCACTCGCCGTCCGGGAACGGGGCCGGCTCGCCGCCTTCGCGTTCGCGCAGAGCACGGCCGAGATCGACGAGTGGATAGACAACCAGGGCTCGGTCGTGGTCGGCACCGCGTGGACCAAGGACATGTTCAATCCGGACGAGGACGGATTCGTCAAGCCGACCGGTAACGCTTCCGGCGGGCACTGCTATCTGATGCTCGACCGGATCGAGTCCGAGGACGCGTACCTCTTCCAGAACTCCTGGGGTGAGGCGTGGGGCTGGGGTGGCCGGTTCAAGATGAAGCGCGGCGACTTCGCCGGCCTGCTTCAGGAACAGGGAGAGGCGTGCTGTGCGGTGGAGTTGCCGCACTAGCGGCGGAGGGCGGCTCGTCCCCCGGACCCCGCGAGCGGAGTCCCGTGTGGTCCGGGGAGCGGAGTCCGGCGTGGCCCGGAAGCGGAGTCTGGCGTGGCCCGGCTTGACCTGACCGAGGCGGACGGCGGCCGGTCGTATCCCGCGGCGCCGGGGGACCTGGTGGTGGTCCAGCTTCCCGAGACGCCCAGTTCCGGCTACCGGTGGCACCTCGACGGGGTGGATGCCGCGGTCCTCGCCCCGTCCGGCGACTCGTTCCGGCCGCAGCGCGAGGGGTTGGGCGGCACCGGGACCAGGCAGCTGCGCTTCACCGCGACCGGGGCCGGGCGGACCGGGCTGCGGTTGGTGCTGGTGCGCGGCTGGACGCCGGGGGAGAACCCGGCGCGTCGGTTCGAGGTAACCGTCCACGTGACCAGGGGCGGGGGTACGGTTGCCGGAGGTACAACTTCCTGACGGGTCCCGCACGGGCGATTTCCTGAAATGGAACTGTTCCAATTTGAACAGCGCGGCGGTGTTCGCCTCGCCTTTCACCTGCCGGCCGTCGTGGACCGGCCGGGAAAGCGAATAAGGGTTCAACTGATAGCTATTGACAGCATTCAATGTAAATGGTTAACGTTGCCTTGCCGTGGGACCCAACAGTTGTTGCTGTCAGTCGCAAGGAGTGTCCCATGTCCAACCCACGAATCACCGACATCGTGACCACCCTGTTCCGGATGGTACTCGGCCTGCTGTTCGCCCTGCACGGGGCGGCCTCCCTCTTCGGGATCTTCGGCGGCAACCGGGGCAGCGGCGAGGCGATCCCGTTCGGCACCTGGCCGGGATGGTACGCGGCCGTCATCCAGTTCGTCGGCGGAGTACTGGTCCTGGTCGGCCTGAGCACCCGGGCCGCCGCGATCGTCTGCTCCGGCTCGATGGCGTACGCGTACTTCGTGGTGCACCAGCCCGACGGGCTGCTGCCGCTGAACAACGGCGGTGAGCTGGCCGCCCTGTTCTGCTGGTCCTTCCTGCTGGTCGCCGCCCTCGGCGCGGGACGGTGGTCGCTGGACGCCGCGCTCGGCCGTCGGCGGGGCCGTGCGGTGGCGGAGCAGCCCAGCCCGGTCGCCGCCACCACCGGCTCCTGACCGGACCACCCACCAACCGATCAGTTCTCGGCGTCCTCCGGAGCAGTTCTCCGTGATGAACTGATCAGACCTCTGGCAGACCGACGTAGTTCTCCGCCAGGCTGGTGGCGTACGCCCGGGACGAGGCGAGGTAGCGCAGCGTCGAAAGCTGCAACCTCGCCTCGTACGGGTCGTCGGTGTTCAGCCTGTGCAGCAGCGAGGTCATCCACCAGGAGAAGTGCTGGGCCCGCCACACCCGGCGCAGCGCGGTGTCCGAATAGGAGTCCAACAGGTCGTCCCGCCCGTCGCGGTACCAGGCGGCGAAGGCGTCACCGAGCAGCGTCACGTCGGCCAGCGCCAGGTTCATCCCCTTGGCGCCGGTCGGCGGGACGATGTGCACCGCGTCGCCGGCCAGGAAGAGCCGCCGCCAGCGCATCGGCTCCACCACCAGGCTGCGCATCCCGGTGACGCTCTTCTCCAGGATCGGTCCGGTGTTCAGCGTCCACCCGGGTACGGTCTCCAGCCGGGTGCGCAGTTCCGCCCAGATCCGCTCGTCCGGCCAGTCCGCGAGGTCGGCCTCCGGCTCCACCTGGAGATAGAGCCGGGAGATCTCCGGGGAGCGCATGCTGTAGAGGGCGAAGCCCCGGTCGTGGTGGGCGTAGATCAGCTCCTCGGTCGCCGGTGCGGCGGCGGCGAGGATCCCGAGCCAGGCGAAGGGGTAGCTGCGGTCGTACTCGGTCAGCTCGCCGGCCGGCACGCTGGCCCGGCTCACCCCGTGCGAGCCGTCGCAGCCGGCGACGAAGTCGCAGTGCAGCTCCTCGTCCCGCCCCTGGTGCCGGAACCGGATCACCGGTGCGTCGGAGTCCAGCCCGTCGAGGCGTACGTCGGAGACCTCGAAGCGGAGCTCGCCACCGGCGGCCGTACGCGCCGCGATCAGGTCCTTCACCACCTCCTGCTGGCCGTAGACGGTGATCGCCCGCCCGGTCAGCTCGGTCATCGCGATCCGGTGCGCGGCGCCGCCGAAGCGCAGCTCGATGCCCTCGTGCCGGAGCCCCTCCCGGTCCAGCCGCTCACCGAGCCCGCTGCGCCGGAGCAGGTCCACCGAGCCCTGCTCCAGCACGCCGGCCCGGACCCGGTGCTCGACGTACTCCCGGCTCCGGCACTCCAGCACCACCGACCCGATGCCGGCCCGGTGCAGCAGGTGTGACAGCAGCAGACCAGCCGGCCCCGCCCCGACGATCCCGACCTGGGTACGCATTCTCGCCTCCCTGACCTTCCACGACTGATCCGTTCCACCGGGCGGCACGTCTTACACCTGCCGGTCCCGGCCGGCGCCGAGCGCGCTCGTCGCCATCACCGCGGTCACCGCCGCCATGGCGGCCAGCGGCACCCGCCAGCCTGCGGTGACGTCCCGCAGCGCGCCGACCAGCACCGGCCCGGCGGCGCTGAGCAGGTAGCCGACCGACTGCACCGCCCCGGAGAGCTGCCGGGCCGACCCGGGCGTCCGGGCCCGGAGCACCAGCAGGGTCAGGGCGAGACCGAGCGCGGCGCCCTGGGCCAGCCCGGCCAGCACCGTCCAGAGCAGATACCAGGTCGGCAGGGCCAGCAGACCGAGCACCGCCGCCGCCCAGCCGACGGCGACGACAAGTGCCAGCCCGCGCTGGTCGGGCCGGCGGACCGCCAGGGTCGGCACCACCAGCGCGGTGCCGATCCCGAGCAGGTTGAGCACCGCCAGTGCCGCGCCCGCCCGGGTCGGCGCGACGCCCTGGTCCCGCAGCATGCTCGGCAGCCAGGTGAGCACCGTGTAATAGAGCATCGACTGGGTGCCCATGAAGACGGCCAGCTGCCAGGTGACCGGCGAGCGCAGGATCCCGCCGCCCGACCGCTGCTGCGGCGGCGGGGCGGGCACGCGGTGCCGGCGGCGCACCTGCGGAAGCCAACCGAGCGCCGCGACGCCGGCAAACCCGCCCAGCGCCAGCAGCGAACCCCGCCACCCCAACCCCATCGTGTACGCCAGCGGCGCGCTCACCGCCGCCGCCACCGTCGCCCCGGTGGTCATCGCGGCGGTGCTCAACCCGGTGGCCAGGCCCGGCCGGCCCGGGAAGTGCTGCTTCACGGCGCTGGGCAGCAGCACGTTGCCGACGGTGATCCCGGCACCGATGATCGCGGTGCCGACCAGCAGCCAACCGGCGTGCGGCAGGGTCCGGGTCAAACTGCCCAGCACGATGCCGAGCATCGCGGCGAACAGCGCCAGTTCGACGCCGACCCGGCGGCCGAACAGCGCTGCGAACGGGGCGAGCAGCCCGAAGCAGAGCACCGGCAGCGCGGTGAGCAGCCCGGCGGCGCTCCGGTCCAGGTCGAGGTCGACCTGGAGTTCGGGGAGCAGCGGTGGGACCGCCACGATCGCCGCCCGCAGGTTCAGCGCCAGCAGTACGAGGCCGAGCAGGGTGAACCAGCCGCGCCGGCCCAACCCGAGCGCCCCGTGCCGGTCCGCTGGCCGGCCGTCGGCCGTCCGGGAACCCGCCGCCGCGGACCCGTCGTCGCGCGGCGGCGGTTCGGATTCGCGGCTCAGAAGGGATACCTCGTGATCTCGCCCTGCACGGTCACCCACTGCGTCTCGGTGAACGCGGCGAGGTTGGCCGCCGGCCCGCCCAGCCGGGGGCCGTTGCCCGAGGCGGCGACCCCGCCGAACGGGGCGACCGCCTCGTCGCTGACCGTCTGGTCGTTGATGTGCACGATGCCGCTGGGCACCCGCTCGGCGAAGGCCAGCGCCTTCGTCACGTCCCGGCTGAGGATGCCGAGGGAGAGGCCGTACTCGCTGTCGGCGGCGAGCTTGGCGGCCTCGTCCAGGTCGCCGAAGCGCAGTACCGGGGCGACCGGGCCGAAAACCTCGTGCGCGTACGCCGGGGTGGCCGGGGTGACGTCGGTCAGCACCGTCGGCCGGTAGAAGAGGTTCTCGTACGTCCCGCCGGTGACCAGGGTCGCTCCCGCGTCGACGCTGCCGGTGACCAGAGAGTGGATCTTGTCCCGTTGCCGTTCGTCGATGATCGGGCCGAGGGCCACGTGGTCCCGGGCCGGGTTGCCGACCGGCAGGTGTGCCGCCTTCTCGGCCAGCCGGCCGACGTACTCGTCGACGAGCGATTCGTGCACCAGGTGCCGGCCGGTGGTCATGCAGATCTGCCCCTGGTGCAGGAACGAGCCCCAGGCGCCGGCGGAGACCGCCAGGTCCAGGTCGGCGTCGTCGAGCACCACGAGCGCCGAGTTGCCGCCGAGTTCCAGCAACACCCGCTTGAGGTGCCGGGCGGCGGTCTGCCCGACCTGGCGGCCGGCGGCGGTCGAGCCGGTGAAGCTGATCAGCCGCACGTGCGGGTCGGCGACCAGCGCCTCGCCCGCCTCCGGCCCGCCCGGCAGCACGTGCAACACCCCCGGCGGCAGCCCCGCCTCCTCGAAGATCCGGGCGATCGCCACCCCGCCGGTCACGGCGGTGCGCGGATCGGGCTTGAGCACCACCGCGTTGCCCAGGGCCAGCGCCGGGGCGACCGAGCGGATCCCGAGGATGATCGGCACGTTGAACGGGGAGATCACCCCGACCACCCCGACCGGCAGCCGCCGGGCCAGGCTGAGCCGGGGCTGCGCACTCTGGATGATCTCGCCGAGCGGGTGCGAGGCGAGCGCCGCCGCCTCGTAGCACTCCTGGGCGGCGGTGTCGGTTTCCAGGGTCGCCTTCGGCGGCACCGAACCCGTCTCCCGGACGATCCAGTCGCCGATCTCGGCGGCGTGCTCCTCCCAGAGCAGCCCGGCCCGGCGCAGCACGGCGGCCCGTTCGTGGTAGGGGGTGGCGGCCCAGCCGCGCTGGGCCTGGGCGGCGCGGGCGGCGGCCCGGGCCACGTCGGCGGCGTCGGCGATCCCGGTACGCCCGATCTCGTCGCCGGTCGCCGGTTCCCGCACGGCCGCGTCGCCGCCGTCCGCGGTTACCCAACCGTCGCTGCATATCCGGCCGTGCCACTTAGCCGGGTCGAGAAGAGTCACGGGAACCTCCTTGTGGGTGGGGGAGCGGTGTGCCGCCTCGGCGAGGCGGAAGGGTCAGGGCGCGAGGTGCGGCTCCGGGTGCACGGCGACGTCCAGCAACAGCGGCCCGGTCCGGGTGGCGAGATCCGGCAGCACCTCGTCCAGCACCTCGAGTAGTTCCGGGTGGCTGCGGATCCGCCGGGCGGGGCAGCCGAACGACCGGGCCAGGCCGGCCACGTCCACCTCGCCGAAGGCCGGCCAGGGCGGCTTGCCACCGTGCTGTTCGGCGAGCTGGTCCAGCACCGCGTACCGGCCGTTGGACAGGACCAGGTAGAGCACGCCGCAGTTGTATCGCGCGGCGCTCCAGAGTCCCTGGATCGCGTAGAGCGACGAGCCGTCCCCGAGTACCGCCAGCACCGGCCGGGTCGGGTCGCCGAGCCGGAGCCCGGCCGCCGCCGGCAGCCCGAAGCCGAGGCCGCCCATCGCCGCGCTGACGAAGCCGCCCGGCTGCCTGGCCGGCAGCATCCGGTGCAACTCGGGCCGGGTCGACGGGGTCTCCTCGACCAGCACCACGTCGGCCGGCAGGCGCCGGGCGAGGGCGGCGAAGACGTGTGACGCTCGCAGCGGTTCGCCCGGTGCCGGTGGCGGCACCGGAGCCGGTCCTGCTCGGGCGGGGGCGGGACGGTCCCGGGGTGCCACCCGGGCGGCCAGCGCGGCGCAGGTCAGCGCCGGGTCGGCCAGCACCGCGAGGTCGGCCTCGCTGCGGTGCAACTCGTCCGGGTCGGCCGAGACCACCGCGACGGTCAACCCGGGCGGCAGCAGCGGGCCGGGTTCGAAGACGTACTGCCGGAACGCGGCGGTGCCGACCACCAGGGCCAGGTCGTGCCCGGCGAGGGTGGCGCGCAGCCGGGAGCGGGTGGCCGGCAGGTGGCCGGCGAACCGGGGGTGGTGCTGCGGGAAGCCGGCCCGGGCGCCGAACGCCTCCTGCCAGACCGGCGCCCCGATCCGGTCCGCGAGCGCGGCCAGCGCGTCCCAGGCCGCCCGCTGGTCCGCACCGGCCCCGACCACCAGCACCGGGGCGGAGGCCGCGTCGACCAGTCGGGCCAACTCGTCGAGCGCCGGCCCGGGTCCGGTAGCCGCCGTGGCGACCAGCTCCGGGGCGGCCCGGCCCAGCGACGGGTCCACCTCGGCGGTCCAGTCGTCCGTCGGCACGACCACCAGGGCCGGCCCGCGCCGGAGGGCAGCCTCGTGCCAGGCCCGCCGGACGGCCGCCGGCACGTCCTGGGCCAGCACCGGCTGCTCCACCCGGACCGGGTACGGCTCGGCGAGCCGGTCGAGCCGGCCGGCGAGGAACGGTTCGGCAGCCAGGTGCCGGCGGTCCTGCTGCCCGACGAGCACCACCAGGGGAGCCCGGTTGACCCGGGCGGTGGCCAGTGCGCCGACGGCGTTGCCGAGTCCCGCCGTGGTGTGCAGGTTCACCACCGCCGGCCGCCCGGTCGCCAGCGCGTATCCGGTGGCCATCCCGACCACCGAACCCTCGTGCAGGGCGAGGACGAACTCCAGGTCGTCGGGGAAGTCGGCGAGGAACGCCAGCTCGGTCGAGCCGGGATTGCCGAAGACCCGGCGTACGCCGTACCGGCGCAGTACCGCCAGGGTGGCATCCCGGACGGTAGTCATCCGGCTGCCGCACCGCTCGAAGCGCTGCGCGGGGCGCCGTCCGGGGTGGCGGCCGGAGCGTCACTCGGGGTGTCGCTCGGGGTGTCGCCCCGGGTGTCGGGGGCGGCGTCGGCCGGGGCGGGGGCGGCGCCCTTGGCCCGCTGGATCTGGCCGAACACCTGGGCCCGGAGCTGCCCGAACCGGGCCGACGAGCGGGTGCCGAGCTGGTCCCGCTCGGCCGGCAGGTCGATCGGCACGTCGTCGAGCACCACGGTCGGCGCCCCGGAGAGCACCAGGACCCGCTGGCCGAGGTAGACCGCCTCGTCGATGTCGTGCGTGACGAACAGGACTGTCACGCCGAGCCGCTGCCACAGCGACCGGACCAGGTCCTCCAGGTCCGCCCGGGTCTGCGCGTCCACGGCGGCGAACGGCTCGTCCATCAGCAGGATGTGCGGCTCGTACGCGACCGCGCGGGCCAGCGCCACCCGCTGCTGCATGCCGCCGGAGAGCTGCCACGGATAGGCGTCCGGCACGTCGCCGAGACCGACCGCGTCGAGCGCCTCGGCGACGAGTTGCCGGCGGCGGGACCGGGTCAGCGTCTTCTTCTGCCGCAACGGCAGCTCGACGTTGCGGGCCACTGTCATCCACGGGAAGAGGCTGCGGCCGTACTCCTGGAAGACCACGGCCATGCCGGGCGGCGGGCCCTGCACCGGCGCGCCCTCCAGGACCATTTCGCCGGAGGTCGGTGGCAGCAGGCCGGCGATGCACTTGAGCAGCGTGGTCTTGCCGGCGCCGGACGGGCCGACCACGCAGACGAGTTCTCCGGCGCCGACCGAGAAGGTGAGGTCCCGGATCGCCTCGACCGACCGGCCGCGCCCGGTGTAGACCTTGTGCAGCGCGCGGACGTCGAGCAGCGCTCCGGCGTCGCCGCCCCGGTGGTGGTCGTCTGTCGGGTTCATCGGGGCCCATCGTCTCGTCGGGACTGCCGCAGGCCGGAATACCAGTGCAGGGCGGACCGCTCGACCAGCCGCAGCAGCATGGCGAGCAGGAAGCCGAGCAGGCCCAGCAGCAGGATGCCGGTCCACATGTCGGTGACCGCGAAGTTCCGCTGGAACTGCACGATGGTGAAGCCCAGCCCGTTGTTCGCGGCGAACATCTCGCTGATCACCATCAGGATGATGCCGACCGAGAGCGCCTGGCGCAGGCCGGCGAAGATCTGCGGTGAGGCGGACCGGATCACCAGGTGCCAGAGCCGGGCGGGGCCGCGGATGCCGTAGCAGCGGCAGGTCTCGGTGAGCACCTCGTCGACCGCCCGCACCCCCTCCACGGTGTTGAGCAGGACCGGCCAGAGGCAGCCGGAGAAGACCACCAGCACCTTCATGGTGTCGCCGAAGCCGGCCAGGAGCATCAGCACCGGCACCAGCACCGGCGGCGGGACGGCCCGGAGGAACTCCAGTACCGGTTCGCAGAACGCGCGGACCCGCCGGAAGGAGCCGACCAGGACGCCGAGCCCGACGCCGACGACGACCGCGAGCAGGAAGCCGGCGGTCAGCCGCAGCAGGCTCGGCAGCACGTCCGCGCGGAGCCGGTCGCCGTGCAGCCAGACGTCGTCGAAGCTGGCCAGGATCTCCGACAGCGGCGGGAGGTAGTAGGTCTGGCTGTCCGCCGAGAGCACCCACCAGAGGGCGAGCAGCCCGACCGGCAGGCCGAGGACGGAGACGACCCACCACAGGACCCGGCCGGCGGCGGCCAGGCTCCGCCGCCGGGCACCGGGCCGCTGCCGGGACACGTCGGCGGGTACGTCCACCGGTGCCGTCGACCGACTCATCCGGCGTCCTCGCCGCGTACCGAGGGGTGCCAGTGCAGCACCGCGCGTTCGAGTTGCCGGGCCAGCACGTTCAGCGCCACCCCGAGCAGGCCGGTGACGACGATCAGGGCGTACATCGAGTCGACCGCGCCGCCGGACTGGGCCCGGTTGATCTCGTTGCCCAGCCCCGGGGAACCGATGATCAGCTCGGCGGTGATGGCCAGGATCAGCGCCACGGCGGCGGCGAGCCGCACCCCGGTCAGCAGGTACGGCAGCGCGGTCGGCCAGAGCAGGTGCCGGATCCGGGCCCACCGGCCGAGCCGGAAGCTGTGCGCGGTGTCCCGGGCGACCGGGTCGACGTCCCGGACGCCGTACAGCACCTGGACGAGGACCTGCCAGAACGCCGCGTAGACCACCAGCAGCAGTACCGAGCGCAGGTCGGTGCCGAAGAGCAGCACGGCGAGCGGGATCAGCGCGACCGAGGGGATCGGCCGGAGGAACTCGACGGTCGAGGCGGTGAACTCGCGCAGCACCGGCACGGTGCCGAGGACGAAGCCGACGACGACGCCGAGGGCGACCGCGACGGCCAGGCCGAGGAACCAGCCGCGCAGCGTGTCGGCGACCGCCGCCCAGAACCGGCCCTCGCCGAGCAGTTCGCCGAGGGCGACCGCGATCTCGCTGGTCGGCGGCAGGTAGTCCGCCGGGACCAGCCCGAGCCTGGGCGCCACCTCCAGGCCGAGCAGGAAGGTGGCGAAGCCGGCCAGCCCGAACAGTGCGGTGCCGCCGCGCGGTCGGCCGGTCCCGCCGGAGCGCCCGGCCGGAGCCGGTGCGGTCCCGGCGGGCGGCGCCGCGACGGCGGCCCGGGTCACGGCAGCAGTTCCGCGACGTCGACCTTCTCCTTGAGCAGCCCGTCGCCGAGCATCAGGTCGGCCAGGGTCTGCACCGAGGCGCGGTTGATCTCGGCAGGCCAGGCCGGCAGGGTGATCTTCGCGGCCACCGCCGGGTCGATCTGGGTGTACGTCTGGAGCACCTGACGCGCCTCGTCCGGGTGCTCCTGGGCGTACTTCAGGGACTTCGCCATCGCCGCCCTGAACCGCCCGGTCAGGTCGGCCCGCTGCGTGATGGTCTGCTCGGTGGAGAAGTACGCCGCGACGGTCATGTCCGGGATCGCCTCGGCGAAGTTGTAGGCGACCACCCGGGCGCCCTGGTTCTGCGCGATGGTGAAGAAGGGCTCGACGAGCATCGCCGCGTCGACCCGCTTGGCCAGCACCGCCGCCGGCATCTCCGGGAAGGGCAGCTCGGTCCACTTGATGTTCGACGGGTCGCCACCGGCCTTGCGGACCGAGGCCCGGGTGGTGGTGTCGGTGATGTTGTTCAGGTTGTTGATCGCGATGTTCTTCCCGGCCAGGCCGGCCGCGTTGGTGATCGGGCTGTCCGGTGGCACCACCACGCCGCCGAAGTCCGCGCCGGGCTTGCCGGTCGAGGCGTTGCCCACCGTGATCGCCTTGACCGGGATTTTCTGCGAGCGGGCGGTGATCAGCGAGACGACGTTGCCGAACGCGAAGTCGAACTGGCGGCTGACCACGCCGGTCACCGCGATGGAGCCGCCGGTGGTGTTCACCACCTCGACTTCGATGTTCTGTTCCCGGAAGAAGCCCTTGGCGATGCCGAGGTGCAGCGGGGCGACGTCGACGATCGGGATCGCACCGACCTTCACCCGGTCCACGCCGCCGGAGCCCGCGCCCGACGGGTCGTCGGAGGAGCCGCAGGCGGCGGCGGTGAGCAGGACGGCGATCGCGGCGGCGGTGGCGGCGAGACGGCGCATCGGGGTCTCCCGGCGTCCGGCGGTCCCGACGGGACCGGGCTGGACGGCTCCCGGGGGAGCCGAGGGGGGGTGGTCGCTAGCCGAACGAGTGTTCTCAAGCGGAACGTTGGCACAGTGGGCGATTCACGTCAACAAGCGTCCGGCAACTTCTCCGGTGATCGACCGGACCCCTGCGCCGAGTGGTGCCGAGGGCTGG
Organism: Micromonospora sp. WMMD1102; assembly: GCF_029626265.1. Taxonomy (NCBI): domain Bacteria; kingdom Bacillati; phylum Actinomycetota; class Actinomycetes; order Micromonosporales; family Micromonosporaceae; genus Micromonospora; species Micromonospora sp. WMMD1102. Next base: position 2,985,633 of record NZ_JARUBN010000001.1, read on the forward strand.
TCGACAGCGGTGCCAAGGGTTCGGCGGCCGGGGTGACGGGGGCTCGTTGACGGATCGCCAGCGTGGGACTACGTTCGTCAAGAGCACGGAAGTGCGTATGTCGAACGCTTCTTGAGCTGCGGGAACGGCGGTGACGAGGGGGAGACAAGGTGGCCAACGACGTGTACGTGCTCGACGCCGTACGGACCCCGATCGGGCGGTACGGCGGCGCGCTCGCGCAGGTACGCCCCGACGACCTCGCCGCGCACGTGCTACGGGAACTCCTCCGGCGCAGCCCCGACCTCGACCCGGCCCGGATCGACGACGTACTCCTCGGCAACGCCAACGGAGCCGGTGAGGAGAACCGGGACGTGGCCCGGATGGCCGTGCTGCTCGCCGGCCTGCCACCGACGGTGCCCGGTGCGACGGTCAACCGGCTCTGCGGCTCCGGCCTGGAGGCGGTGATCGGGGCGAGCCGGGCGATCGCGGTCGGCGACGCCTCGATCTGTGTCGCCGGGGGAGTCGAGTCGATGACCCGGGCACCCTGGGTGCTGCCCAAGCCCGAGCACGGCTTCCCGCGCGGCCACGAGACCCTGCACTCCACCACCCTCGGCTGGCGCATGGTGAACCCGGCGATGCCGGCCGGGTGGACCGCCTCGCTCGGCGAGTGCACCGAGATCCTCGCCGAGCGGTACGGGATCTCCCGCGACGAGCAGGACGCCTTCGCCGTACGCAGCCAGCGGCTCGCCGCCGGGGCGTGGGCCGCCGGGGCGTACGCCGACGAGGTCAGCACGGTCCCCGGCACGGACCTGGAGTCCGACGAGAGCATCCGGCCGGGCACCACGACCGAGGCGCTGGCCCGGCTCAAGCCGGTGTTCCGGCCGGACGGCACGGTGACCGCCGGCAACTCCTCCCCGCTCAACGACGGGGCGAGCGCGCTGCTGCTCGCCGACCGGGCCGGTGCGGAGGCGGCCGGCCGCACCCCGCTGGCCCGGATCGTCTCCCGTGCGGTCGTCGGCGTCGACCCGCAACTGTTCGGCATCGGCCCGGTACGCGCCGCCGAGCAGGCGCTGCGCCGGGCCGGCGTCGACTGGTCGGACCTGGCCGTGGTGGAACTCAACGAGGCGTTCGCCGCCCAGTCGCTGGCCTGCCTGGCACAGTGGAACGAACTCGACCCGCAGATCGTGAACCCGCAGGGTGGGGCGATCGCCCTCGGCCACCCGCTCGGCTCCTCCGGGTCGCGCATCCTCGGCTCACTGGCCTGGCAACTGCACCGCCGCGGCGGCGGGCTGGGCCTCGCCGCCATCTGCATCGGCGTCGGTCAGGGCCTGGCCGTCGTACTGGAAGCCTGAGGCCCGACGGGTCGTGCCGGAGGGTCCGAGGGCCGTACCGGAGACGGTTCGAGGGCCGAAGTGGAAGCTCGACGGGAGGACGGCGATGACCACCGACCACATCCGCAGTGCCGGTCCCGACCTGCCGGCGGATCCGCCGGCCCGGTCCGGCGGGCTGGCGCTGCCCCGCTACCGGCACGACGACCCGGACACCCATCCGCCGATGCTCTTCCCCGACTACGGCTCGACCAGCCTGCGCGCCCCGAAGCAGCCGCTGGCCCTGCTGCCACAGCGGCTGACCGAGGTGACCGGACCACTGCTCGGCGAGGGTCGGCTCGGCGACCTGGACCACGACCTGACCCGGCAGCATGCCGGAGAACCGCTGGGTCAGCGGATCATCGTGCACGGCCGGGTGCTGGACGGCAACGGCCGGCCGGTGCCGGACACCCTGGTGGAGATCTGGCAGCCGAACGCCGCCGGCCGGTACCGGCACGCGCTCGACAACTGGCCGGCGCCGCTGGACCCGAACTTCACCGGCGTGGGCCGGACCCTGACCGACGCCGACGGGCGCTACCGGTTCGTCACCGTGCAGCCGGGCGCCTATCCCTGGCGCAACCACCCCAACGCCTGGCGGCCGGCGCACATCCACTTCTCCCTCTTCGGCAGGGCCTTCACCCAGCGGCTGGTCACCCAGATGTACTTCCCGGGCGACCCGCTCTTCTTCCAGGACCCGATCTTCAACTCGGTCCGCGACCCGCTGGCCCGGGACCGGCTGATCTCCCGCTACGACCACTCGGTCACCGAGCCGGAGTGGGCGCTCGGCTTCGAGTTCGACGTGGTGCTGCGCGGCCGGGACGCGACCCCCTTCGAGGACGGCGACGACGATGACTGAGCACCCCGAGACTGAGCACCCCGAACCGGTCGGGCAGCCCGAGCCGACCCGACACCCCGACCTGGCCCCGGCCTTCGGCAGCGGCCCGGCCGTCGACACCGCGCCGCCACCGGCCGGCACCCCTGCATTCGGCCCGACGCCGTCACTCGGCTCGACACCATCGCAGACGGTGGGGCCGTACCTGCACATCGGGCTGCTCTGGCCGGACGGTCCGGACGTGGTGCCGGAGGGCACCCAGGGCGCGATCTGGATCCGCGGCCAGATCTTCGACGGTGCCGGGGCGGCGGTGCCGGACGCGCTCGTGGAGAGCTGGCAGGCCGACCCGGAGGGCCGGTTCGACCATCCGGACGATCCCCGGGGCGCCCGCCCGCCGACGATGCCCGGGTTCCGCGGCTTCGGTCGCAGCGCCACCGACGCCGAGGGCCGGTACGCGATCCGTACCCTGAAGCCCGGCGCGCTGCCCGGCCCGGACGGTGCGACCGAGGCGCCGCACCTGAATCTGTCGGTCTTCGCCCGTGGGCTGCTGCACCGGCTGGTGACCCGGCTCTACTTCCCGGACGAGGCGGCGGCGAACCTCGCCGACCCGGTGCTCGGGTCGATCGACCCGGCCCGCCGCGCCACCCTGGTCGCCCGGCCGGCCCCGGACGGGTTCCGGCTCGACATCCACCTACAGGGTCCGGATGAGACCGTCTTCTTCGCGCTCTGACCCGGCGTCCGCCGTCGACGGCATCGGCACGAACAGCAGGACCGACGTCGACGGCCCCGACGTCGCGGGCCTCGGCACGGGCGACATCGCCGACGGCACGGCCGCCCGGACAACCGGCGGGCTGCTCAGCGGGCTCAGCGGCGCCGCCGAGGTGGACGCCGAACTGACCGACCGGGCGCTGCTGACCGCGATGCTCGACGTCGAGCGGGCACTCGCCGAGGCGGGCGCCGAGTGCGGGGTACTGCCGGAGCCGGCCGCCGCGGAGATTGCCCGGCACTGCCGGCCGGAGCTGTTCGACCTCGCCGCGCTCGCCGAGGGAGTTGACGCCGCCGGCAACCCGGTGGTGCCGCTGGTCCGCCGGCTCACCGAGGCGGTGCCGGCCGCCGCCCGGCCCTGGGTGCACCACGGCGCGACCAGCCAGGACGTGCTGGACAGCGCGTTGGCCCTGCTGGCGGTCCGGGCCGGCGGGCCGCTGCTGCGCCACCTCGATGCCGCGACCCGTGCCGCCGCCGGGCTCGCCGACCGGCATCGGGAGACGGTGCTGCTGGCCCGTACCCTCGGCCAGGCAGCCGCGCCCACCACCTTCGGACTGAAGGCCGCCGGCTGGCTGCTCGGCCTGCTGGACGCCCGGAGTCGGCTGGTCGCCGCCCGGTCCGCGCTGCCGGTGCAGCTCGGCGGTCCGGTCGGCACGCTGGCCGCGCTCGGCCCGGCCGGACCGGAGATCGTCGACCGGCTCGCCGCCCGACTCGGCCTCGCCGCGCCCCGGCTGCCCTGGCACACCCGGCGGCAACCCCTGCTCGACCTGGCCGCCGGGCTCGGCAGCCTGCTCGCGACCACCGGCAAGATCGGCCTGGACGTCGGGTTGCTGGCCCAGACCGAGCTGGCCGAGGTCGCCGAGGGCGGCGGTCCGGGCCGGGGCGGCTCGTCCGCGATGCCGCACAAGCGCAACCCGGTGGACGCGGTCCTGCTCGGCGCGGCGGCCCGGCGCGGGCCACACCTGGTCGGCACCCTCTTCGCCGCCGCCGTCCAGGAGCAGGAACGGGCTGCCGGCGGCTGGCACGCCGAGTGGGAGCCACTGCTCGACCTGCTCCGGCTGGCCGGCGGGGCGGCCGGCCGGACCGCCCGGTTGCTCACCCGGCTGGAGGTGCGTCCGGAGCGGATGCGGCACAACCTCGACGCGCTGGGCGGCCTGACCCTCGCGGAGGCGGTCGCCGCCCGGCTCGCCCCGGCACTCGGCCGGGGCGGCGCGCACGAGACGGTGGCCCGGGCAGCCGCCGCACCGGACTTCCGGGCCGCGCTGCTGGCCGACCCGGCCGTCCGGGCCGAGCTGGCCGAGGAGGAACTGGACCGGGTACTCGATCCGGCCAACTGGCTCGGCTCGGCCGGCACCTTCGTGGACCGGGCGTTGGCGGACTACCGGGCGTCCGGGGCGTGCCGGGCGTCCGGGGCGTACCGGGATGCGGGGGAGCAGTCGTGAGCGCCCGGCTGCACGCCTGTGTCGACGGGCCGTCCGGAGCACCCGCGCTGGTGCTCGGCAGCTCGCTCGGCACCTCCGGGGCGATGTGGCTGCCGCAGTTGCCGGCGCTGACCCGGCGGTACCGGGTGATCCGGTACGACCACCTCGGGCACGGCGACTCCGACGTGCCGGCCGGGCCGTACACGATCGCGGAGCTGGGCCGGGCCGTACTCGGGCTGCTGGACGACCTCGACCTGCCCCGGGTCTCGTACGCCGGACTCTCCCTCGGCGGGATGGTCGGGATGTGGCTCGCCGCCAACGCCCCCGAGCGGATCGACCGGCTGGTGCTGCTCTGCACCTCGGCGTGGCTCGGTCCGGCCGCAGGCTGGCGGGACCGGGCCGCCGCCACCCGGACCGGCGGGATGGAGACGGTCGCCGACGCGGTGCTGGGGCGCTGGTTCACCCCGGATTTCGCCGTGCGCCGGCCGGAGCTGGTCGCCGCGTACCGGTCGATGCTCACCGCCACGCCGCCCGAGGGGTACGCCGGCTGCTGCGAGGCGATCGCCGCGATGGACCTGCGGGACGACCTGGCCCGGATCGCCGCGCCGACCCTGGTGCTGGCGGGTGCCGACGACCCGGCTGTCCCGGTCGAGCACGCCCGGTTGCTGGCCGACCGGATTCCCGGTGCCGGCCTGGGCATCATCGACGGCGCCGCCCACCTGGCCAGTGTGGAGCAGCCCGACCGGGTCGGCCGGCTGATCCTCGCCCACCTCGCCGCCGCCGCTCCCGACCCCGCCGGCGCGGATTCCGTCACCGCCGCTGCCGCCGGCCCCGGCGACGGTGCGGCCGATGCCGGCCGGGGTCGACGGGGCGGACGGGAGGAGAGGGGCGGACGAAAGGAGCGGGGCGGACGGGAGGAGCGGGTGGATGGATGACCGGGATCGGCACGCCGCCGGGATGGAGGTCCGGCGTGAGGTGCTCGGCGACGCGCACGTGGACCGTGCCGTAGCCGGCACCGACGACTTCACCGCGGACTTCCAGGACCTGATCACCCGGTACGCCTGGGGCGAGATCTGGACACGCCCCGGACTGGACCGGCGTATTCGCAGCTGCGTCACGCTCGCCGTGCTGGCCACCCTGCACCACGACGAGGAGTTGGCGATGCACGTCCGGGCCGCGCTGCGCAACGGGCTGACCCGCGAGGAGGTGCGGGAGGTCCTGCTCCAGGTGAGCGTCTACGCTGGCGTTCCAGCGGGGAACCGGGCGTTCAAGGTCGCCCAGGAGGTGCTGCGGCAGGAGGACGGGTGACCGAGGTGACCGGGGAGACGACCCGGGCTGGCGAGTTCGTCCAGTCGCTGGAGCGAGGGCTCGCGGTCATCCGGGCGTTCGACGCCGACCATCCGCAGTTGACGCTCAGCGAGGTGGCCCGGTCCACCGGGTTGACCCGGGCCGCCGCCCGGCGGTTCCTGCTCACCCTGGTCGAGCTCGGCTACATGCGTACCGACGGGCGGCTCTTCTCGCTGCGCGCCCGCATCCTCGAACTCGGCTACGCCTACCTGTCCAGCCTGAGCCTGCCGGAGGTCGCCCAGCCGCACATGGAGAGCCTGGTCGCGCAGGTGCACGAGTCCTGCTCGATGTCGGTGCTCGACGGCGACGAGGTGGTCTACGTGGCACGGGTGCCGACGAAACGGATCATGACGGTCGCGATAAGCGTCGGTACCCGCTTCCCGGCGTACGCCACCTCGATGGGGCGGGTGCTGCTGGCCGCCCAGCCGACACCATGGCTCGACGACTACCTCGGCACCGCCGAGTTGCGTGCACTCACCAGGCGTACGGTCACCGACCCGGCGCGGCTGCGGACCATCCTGACCCGGATCGGCAACCAGGGTTTCGCCATAGTCGACCAGGAGCTCGAGGAGGGACTGCGGTCGCTGGCCGCCCCGATCCGGGACGCCGACGGTGCGGTGATCGCGGCGTTGAACGTCTCCGCGCGCGCCAGCCGGGGCAGTTCCGATGCGATCCGCAAGGAGCTGTTGCCGCCGCTGCTCGCCACCGCCAGGCGGATCGAGGAGGACCTGCACGGCGGACAGCGACGCTGAGCGCGGCGACGTCGAGTGGGCGGCGGGGCTACCGGCCGTCGCGCAGATCTCCCAGCGGGCTGGCCGAGAAGCTGATCCGGTCGAACCAAACCGCGCAGCCGGCACCGGTCGGCGACTGCGCGGAGAGGCCGAACTGCACCGGAGTCGCGGCCGGGTCGAGCCGGAAGTGCCGGACGAACTCCCAGCGTGCCCCGTCGGTGCTGGCGTGGAACGCCCAGGCCGGGCCGAGCCGGGAGATCCGCAGCCAGAGCGGGGCACCGTCGGCGACCACGAAGCCGTTGGCGTCGTCGGAGACGTCCCGGGTGATCACCGAGACCACCATCGGGGCACCCTGCGGCGAGCGTTCGTAGGCGAGCTTGGCCCAGTGCCGGGGGCCCGACCAGAGGATCAGGCAGCCGGCGTCGTAGCTGGCGGCGAAGTCGACCCTGACCCGGGCCGAGAACTGGAAGTCGCTCTCCGGCGCCGGGGTCAGCAGACGGGGCGCCGACAGCACCGGCTCGCCGCCGGCCGGGTCCACGAAGATGTCGGTCTCGGCCGGCGCGCTCACGGTCAGCCCGGCGCTGCCGTCGCGGGCCCAGTCGGGCGGCGCGACCGCCCACTCCAGCGGGGTCGGGAGGCCGAGATCGATCTGCTGCATCCGAGCAGGATGCCAGAAACCACGTGGCCGCGGGCACCCGTCGGCGACGGAATGGGAGAAAAACACCGGTCCATCCGGGGTTTACCGCCTGGTTGAGCGGCGATTCCCCGGGTAATGGCGGTTCTCGCCGCGCCGCGGCGGAACCATCCAGCGCGCGAAAGGCTGCGGCCGGGAGCGGAGGGAATGGGGTGGGGGAGCATGGTACTGAGGCGTCGAGCGGTGTTGTTGATGATGCTCGTGATGACCGCCATACCACTGGTTCTGGCGGGCTGTACGGGCAATCCGCTCAAGCGTGCCGGCCGGCCGGCGCCGCCACCGGCGAAGTTGGCGATTACCCCCGCACCGGATAGCCGGGATCTGCCGACCAGTGTCGAGATCGGTACGGCGGTGACGGACGGGAAGGTCACCGACGTGGTGCTGACCGATGCCGGCGGCGCCCGGGTCGATGGCGCGATGCGGGCCGATGGCACGAGCTGGATGCCGACCAGGGCGCTGGCGAACAAGCAGACCTATACCGCGGAGGTAACGGCGAAGAATGCCGCCGGGAAGGCGGTGACCCAGAAGACGACCTTCAGCACCATGGACAAACCGGCTAAGCGCACCGTGACCAACCTTAATCTGCAGAGTGACCAGACCTACGGCGTGGCGATGCCGATAACGGTGTCATTCGACTCCGACATCCCCGCCGAGGCGCGGGCGGGGATCCAGCGGCGGCTGCTGGTCAGCACCGACCCGCCGCAGCCGGGGGTCTGGTCGTGGGACGGGAACGGTCGCCAGGTCTCCTACCGGGCTCCTGATTTCTGGCGGCCCGGCACGACGATCGGCGTCCGGGCGGCACTGGACGGGGTGCCGATGGGCGGCGGCAGCTACGGCGACACCGACCGGGCCGGTACGGCGAAGATCGGCAACCGGCAGTTCCTGGAGATCGACAACTCCACCAAGCAGATGTCGGTGTTCAAGGACGACGTGCTGGTCAGGAAGATCCCGGTCAGCCTCGGCAAGAGCAGTACCCCGACGTCGAGCGGCAAGATGGTGATCATGGAGAAGCACGAGACCACGGTCTTCGACACCACGGGATCCCCGGACCCCTACGTGGTCACCGTCTCCAACGCACAGCGGCTGACCTGGGGCGGCGAGTTCATCCACGCCGCGCCGTGGTCCGTCGGCGACCAGGGCGAACGCAACGTCTCGCACGGCTGCACCAACGTCTCGGACGAGAACTCGGAGTGGCTGATGGAGACGACCAGGATCGGCGACCTCGTGACCGTCAAGGGCACCGAGGTCACCCTCGACCAGGGCAACGGCTGGACCGCCTGGAACGTGGGCTGGGACGAGTTCGTCAAGGGCAGCGCCCTGCCGGTGCCCGCCGACATCAAACCGGCGACGCCGACGCCGGGCGCACCGGCCAGCGGCGGCCCGCCGGCCGCCGAGAAGCCGGCGGCGCCGAGGTCGTCGTCGAGCCCCGGTGGCCGGTGACGGCCCGGCGATAGGTGGCCGGCACACGCGCGTGCCACCGGCGACGAGGCGTCGCCGGTGGCACCTGGCGGTCGCGGGTGGTGGTCTCACCGGGCGGGCGTGCCGGTGGAAATCGGGTACGCCCGCGCGTGTCCCCACCGGCTCACCGGCTGTTGTACGCCTGCACCACGTTCGACGGAATACGACCCCGCTCGGAAACCTCGTAGCCGTTCTGCACGGCCCATTCCCGGATGGCGCGGTTCAGGTCGCGGTCACTGCGGGTCGGGCTCGTGGCGCCACCGCGCCGACCCGACCGACGGCTTTCGACCGGGCCGCGTCCCACCCGGCTGCCCGCGTGGATGTAAACGTCCAGCGCCTTGCGGAGCTTGCCGGCGTTCTTATCGGACAGGTCAATGGTGTAGTTGACGCCGTCCAGGCCGAACTCGACAGTGCGGTCGGCCTCGCCGCCGTCGAGGTCGTCGGTCAGAAGTGTGATTACCTGCTTCGCCATGGTCGATTACTCCTCGTGAGCATTTATTGCCAGGAGTCGAGTTTGACTGATCGTGTGCCAATTCTGCAAGCCATTGGGCATTTCCCGCGCGTCGCGGCGCCTCCGGCAGTTCCGTTCCGCGCCCTTGGCGCGCGGGGTTTCCCGCCACGAGTAAGGCTTCCGTGGTATGCCGTGCGCGCGGCACGCGGGTGCGCGGTGTCATTGCCGCCCGCTCCGCGCTATCCCGATTAATCCGCCGCCGCGCATTCCGGGTACGCACCGGCCGGCCGGACGCGGCGGTCAGCCCGAGGCCGGACCGGAAGGCGCCGGACCGGAAGATGCGGGAGCAGAAGGCGCCGGACCGGAAGACGTCCGTGTGGAAGGCGCCGGACCGGAACTGGTCCGGACGACGAACCGAGGGGTCAGCGCGACCCGGCGGTCGGTCCGGGTGCTGCCGCTTTCCAGCTGCTCGATCAGCAGGTCCAGGCTGCGCCGGCCCAGTTCGGCGAAGTCCTGCCGGACGGTGGTCAGCGGCGGCAGGAAGTAGCCCGACTCCGGTACGTCGTCGAAGCCCACCACGCTGACCTCCTCGGGCACCCGGCGGCCGGCCTCGTGCAGGGCGCGCAGCGCACCGAGCGCAATCTGGTCGTTGCCGCAGAAGATGGCGGTGACCGTCGGGTCGGCGGCGAGGGCCCGGCCGTGCTCGTAACCGGCCCGGGCACTCCAGTCGCCGAGCCGGGGCGCCGGCACCGGGGCACCGGCGGCGTGTAGCGCCTCCCGCCAGCCGTCGATCCGGTCCCGTGCCTCCGGCCAGTCCGGCGGACCGGCGATGTGCTGCACCGTGGTGTGCCCGAGCCCGAGCAGGTGCCGGGTGGCCATCGCCGCTCCGGTGGCGTTGTCGATGCAGACCGTCGGCACGTGTTCGCCGCCGCCGCCGACGCCGACCACGGCGAGTCCGGGCGGCGCCTGGGCCAGCGCGGTACCCACACTGCTCTGCGGCGCGATCGCCACGATGCCCTCGACCGACTGCTCGCAGAGCCGGCCGACCGCGTCCAGCACCGACTCCCGCTCCAACGCCCGTACGGTCGCCACGCTGACGAAGTAGCCGGCGGCCCGGGCGGCCTGTTCGAGACCGTACAGAGTGGAGGCCGGGCCGAAGAGCGTGGTCTCGTAGGCGATCAGTCCCAGCGTGCGGGACCGGCGGGTCACCAGGGTCCGGGCCGCCGAGTTGCGCCGGTAGTTCAGCGCCCGCATCGCGGCGAGTACCCGCTCGCGGGTATCCGGCCGGACGTTCGGGTGGTCGTTCAGCACCCGGGAGACCGTCTGGTGGGAGACCCCGGCCAGGCGCGCGACATCGCGCATCACCGAGCCCCGGGTCCGGGGCGGCGGGCCGGCCGGCTGGTTGCCGGCGTCGATACGGTCAGCAGTCAACGCCGCGCTCCTTCGTCTCGGCGGCCGTGTCGGTGCGGGTCCGCCGGACTTCGATCATCACGGATCCATACCGTCGCCGGAAGTACCCCTTGACGGCCGGCATGAGAACGTTAACACTCACGAAACAGGAAGCCCTGTAGATCGTCCGGCGTGCCCCGAGGGTCGGCGTTCTTGGTGGCAGACTAGGCCGGATCCGCGATCCTCCGGCATCACGTGGGTGATGACCAGGGGTGTCGGTCGGCCGTGCGTGTGAACGGTAACTACGACAGACAACGATGTTCCCAGGCGAGGAGGAAACGGTGCTGAAAAAGATCTCCGCCGTTGTACTCGGCGGACTGATGGTGACCGCGTTGGCCGCCTGCGGAGGCGACGGCGGCGAGGGCAGCGGCTCCGGTACCGACGATGGCAAGATCACGCTGGGCTTCGCGCAGGTGGGCGCGGAGAGTGGGTGGCGTACCGCGAACACCAAGTCCATCCAGGACTCGGCCAAGGAGGCTGGGATCACCCTCCAGTTCTCCGACGCGCAGCAGAAGCAGGAGAACCAGATCAAGGCGATCCGGTCGTACATCACCCAGAAGGTCGACGTGATCGCCTTCTCGCCGGTGGTGGAGTCCGGTTGGGACACGGTGCTCCGCGAGGCGAAGGACGCCAAGATCCCGGTCATCCTGACCGACCGGGCGATCGACTCCCCGGACAAGACGCTGTACAAGTCCTTCATCGGGTCCGACTTCGTGCTCGAGGGGAAGAAGGCCGGTGAGTGGCTGGTCACCGAATACCAGGGCAAGAGTGAGCCGGTGAACATCGTGGAGCTGCAGGGCAGCACGGGTTCGGCGCCGGCCAACGACCGCAAGTCCGGCTTCGCGGACGTCATCAAGGCGGACCCGAAGTTCAAGGTGATCGCCTCGCAGACCGGCGAGTTCACCCGGGCCAAGGGCAAGGAGGTCATGGACGCCTTCCTCAAGGCCAACAAGGACATCGACGTGCTCTACGCGCACAACGACGACATGGGTCTGGGTGCGATCGAGGCGATCGAGGGTGCCGGCCTGAAGCCCGGGGTCGACATCAAGATCATCACTGTCGACGCGGTGAAGGACGGCATGCAGGCGCTCGCCGACGGCAAGATCAACTTTATCGTCGAGTGCAGCCCGCTGCTCGGCCCACAGCTGATGGACCTGGTGAAGAAGGTCGTCGCCGGTGAAACGGTGCCGGAGCGGGTGGTCACCGAGGAGACCACGTTCAACCAGGAACAGGCCAAGGCGGCACTGCCGACCCGGCAGTACTAGCCGAGGCGGGCGCGGCCACTACGCCGGCAGTACGAGCTGACGCGACGACGCCGGCGCGGCGACCGCGCCACAGCGCAACGACCGCGACGGAGGAGGAGAGCGGATGGAGACGGCGGGGGAGCCCCGGGCGATCCTGACCATGGCCGGCATCGGCAAACGGTTCCCCGGCGTACGGGCACTCGACGAGGTCGACTTCCGGCTCTTCCCCGGCGAGGTGCACGCGCTGATGGGCGAGAACGGTGCCGGCAAGTCGACGCTGATCAAAGTGCTGACCGGGGTGTACGACGTGGACGAGGGCGAGATAGTCCTCGGCGGCACCCCGGTCAGCTTCACCGGCCCGTTGCAGGCGCAGCAGGCCGGGATCAGCACCGTCTACCAGGAGGTCAACCTCTGCGCCAACCTCTCCGTCGCGGAGAACATCTACATCGGCCGGGAGCCGCGCCGCTTCGGCGCGATCCACTGGAGCGAGCTGCGGCGACGCTCCCGGCTGCTGCTCGACGGGCTGGGCCTGGACGTCGACGTCTCGGCCCCGCTCGGCAGCCTCTCGCTGGCGCTGCAGCAGATGGTGGCGATCGCCCGGGCGATCGACATCTCGGCCAAGGTGCTGATCTTGGACGAGCCGACCTCCAGTCTGGACGCCGACGAGGTCGGGCAACTCTTCCGGGTGATGCGCCAGCTCAAGGGCGAGGGGATGGCGATCCTCTTCGTCAGCCACTTCCTCGACCAGGTCTACGAGATCTCCGACCGGATGACCGTGCTGCGCAACGGGCGCCGGGTCGGCGAGTACGCCACCCGGGAGCTGAGCCAGCTCGACCTGGTCAGCGCGATGATCGGCAAGGAACTCGCGGCGCTGGAGGAGTTGGAGGAGCAGCCCCGGCGCTCGCTGGCGGCGCTGGAACGGGACCAGCCGGTGGTCGAGGCCGCCGGGCTGGGCCGCGCCGGGGCGATCGCCCCGTTCAGCCTCACCATCCACCGCGGTGAGGTGGTCGGGCTGGCCGGACTGCTCGGCTCGGGGCGTACCGAGGTGGCCCGGCTGCTCTTCGGCGCGGATCGGGCCGACGCCGGAGAGCTGAGGGTGGACGGCGAACCGGTGGCCGTGCGGGGCCCGCGCACCGCGATGGCCCGGGACATCGCCTTCTGCTCGGAGAACCGGCGCACCGAGGGACTGGTCGCCGAACTCACCGTCCGGGAGAACATCATCCTGGCCCTTCAGGCCGCCCGGGGCTGGTCCCGGCCGCTGCCCCGGCGCCGCCAGGACGAACTCGTCGACAAGTACGTCAAGGCGCTGCGCATCGTGCCGGCCAACCCCGAGGCGCTGGTCGGCCAGCTCAGCGGCGGCAACCAGCAGAAGGTGCTGCTGGCCCGCTGGCTGATCACCGAACCGCGGCTGCTGATCCTGGACGAGCCGACCCGGGGCATCGACGTCGGTGCCAAGGCCGAGATCCAGCGCCTGGTGGTCACCCTCTCGGACGGCGGGATGGCGGTGCTGTTCATCTCCGCCGAACTGGAGGAGGTGCTCCGGCTCAGCCACAAGATCGCCGTACTCCGGGACCGCCGGATGGTCGACGAGCTGGCCAACGACGACGAGGTGACCGCCGACCGGATCCTGGCGGTCATCGCCAGCGGCAACGGCGCGGCGGCACCGGACGCGACACCGCAACCGCACGATCCGGACGTCGCCGTCGTCCGGGAGGAGGCGTGATGGCCAACCTTGTCCGGCACCGGTTCTTCTGGCCGCTGCTGACCCTGGTGGTGCTGCTGGTCAGCAACCTGTTCTTCACCCCCGACTTCTTCGCCGTCGACGTCCGGCAGGGGCACCTCTACGGCAGCCTGATCGACATCGTCCGGTTCGGGGCACCGCTGATCCTGGTCTCGCTCGGCATGACCCTGGTGATCGCCACCGGCGGCATCGACCTCTCGGTCGGCTCGGTGGTCGCCATCTGCGGCGCGCTGGCCTGCCTGCGGATCAGTGAGCTGGGCGACCAGAACAGCGTGGTCGGGGTACTGATGGCGGTGGGGCTCGCCCTCGGGCTGGCCCTGCTGCTCGGCGCCTGGAACGGCCTGCTCGTCGCCCAGGTCGGCATCCAGCCGATCATCGCCACCCTGATCCTGATGGTCGCCGGGCGAGGGCTGGCCCAGCTCATCACCGATGGTCAGATCATCACGATCAACAGCTCGCCCTACAAGCTGATCGGCGGCGGCTACTGGCTGACCGTGCCGTTCTCGATCCTGATCGCGCTGCTGGTCTTCGGGCTGGCGCTGCTGCTGACCCGGCGCACCGCGCTCGGCCTGCTCATCGAGTCGGTGGGCGGCAACGCCGAGGCGAGCCGGCTGGCCGGCATCCACGCCCGGCGGATCATCTTCACCGGGTACGTCTTCGCCGCGTTCTGCGCCGGGGTCGCCGGACTGATGATCAGCTCCAACGTCTCCAGCGCGGACGGCAACAACGCCGGCCTCTGGATCGAGCTGGACGCCATCCTGGCGGTGGTGATCGGCGGTACGTCACTGGCCGGCGGGCGGTTCTCGCTCGGCGGTACGGTGCTCGGCGCGCTGATCATCCAGACGCTCACCACCACCATCTACAGCATCGGCATCCCGCCGGAGACCACGCTGCTGTTCAAGGCGCTGGTCGTGACGATCGTCTGCCTGCTCCAGTCGCCCGCCTTCCGGGCCAAGGTCTTCGGGCGGCGCCGCAAACCCCCGCCGCCGCCCGCGCCCGAGCCCGAACGGCAGTCGAAGGTGGAGGTGCCGGCATGACCGCGGTTCCCGGGACGGCGCGCAACGGGCGGGCGCGGGCGCTGCGGCCGCAGCAGAAGTACCTGCCGATCTTCGCCACCTCCGCCCTGCTGGTCCTGATGTACGTCGCCGGGGTGCTGCGCTACGACGGCTTCTCCGACACCCAGGTCGTGCTGAACGTCTTCGTCGACAACGCGTTCCTGCTGGTGGTCGCCGTCGGCATGACGTTCGTGATCCTGACCGGCGGCATCGACCTGTCGGTCGGCTCGGTGGTGGCGCTGACCACCATGCTCTCCGCCTCGCTGCTCGAGGAACGGGGCTGGTCGCCGTACCTGGTGCTGCCGCTGGTGCTGCTGATCGGCGCCCTGCTCGGCTTCGCGATGGGCTGCATCATCCACTACTTCGAGATCCAGCCGTTCATCGTCACGCTGGCCGGGATGTTCCTGGCCCGGGGGCTCTGCTACACCATCAGCACCTCCTCGATCACCATCGACGACCCGTTCTGGACCTCGATCGCGCAGCACCGGATCCGGTTCGGCGGCTTCTTCATCTCCGCCAGCGTGGTCATCGCGCT
Source organism: Micromonospora sp. WMMD1102 (assembly GCF_029626265.1). Taxonomy (NCBI): domain Bacteria; kingdom Bacillati; phylum Actinomycetota; class Actinomycetes; order Micromonosporales; family Micromonosporaceae; genus Micromonospora; species Micromonospora sp. WMMD1102. The sequence goes on from NZ_JARUBN010000001.1 coordinate 3,000,702, forward strand.
GCTGGTGGTGGCGATCGGCATCTATGTGCTCGGCTACACCAGGCTGGGTCGCAACACGTACGCGATCGGCGGCAACCCGCAGTCGGCGCTGCTGATGGGGCTGCCGGTGGGGCGTACCCGGATCGCCGTCTACACCATCAGCGGGTTCTGCTCGGCGCTCGGCGGGGTGCTGCTCAGCTTCTACATGCTCTCCGGCAACAACGGCCACGCGGTCGGCCTCGAACTCGACGCGATCGCCGCGGTGGTGATCGGCGGCACCCTGCTGACCGGTGGCTCAGGCTATCTGGTCGGCACCGTGCTTGGGGTGCTGGTGCTCGGGCTGATCCAGACGATCGTCACCTTCCAGGGCAACCTCAGTTCCTGGTGGACGAAGATCGTGATCGGCGTATTGCTCTTCGTGTTCATCGTGCTGCAACGCACCGTGACGAAGCGACAACCATAGGTGTCGGTCGGCAGTGGCTCGGCGCTCGGAGGCGTCCCCCGGCCTGGTGGTAGCGCTAACACCATGGTTGGCTGACGGGGGGCGGTGGCACACGTGTCGTGGTCGCCGCCCGCCCCGGGAAGCCGGCCCGGCGGTGCGGGCCGGCCAGGGAACAGGAACGTCCAGGAGGGACACGAGTGAGCGCTAACGGTGCGGACCGGTACGTGGTGGGCATCGACTTCGGCACGCTCTCCGGCCGGGCGGTGGTGGTCCGGGTCTCGGACGGCGCCGAACTCGGCTCGGCGGTGCACGAGTACCAGCACGGGGTGATCGACGACCGGCTGCCGGAGACCGGGGCGAAACTGCCCAGCGGCTGGGCCTTGCAGATGCCCGAGGACTGGCGGGCGGTACTCCGCGAGGCGGTGCCGAAGGCACTCTCGGCAGCCTCCGTACCGGCCGAGGCGGTGATCGGGATCGGCACCGACTTCACCGCCTGCACCGTGCTGCCCACCCTGGCCGACGGCACCCCGCTGAACGAGGTCCCCGGGCTCGCCGACCGGCCGCACGCGTACCCGAAGCTCTGGAAGCACCACGCCGCGCAGCGGCACGCCGACCGGATCAACGAGCTGGCCGCACAGCGCGGCGAGGCGTGGCTGCCCCGCTACGGCGGCCGGATCTCCGCCGAGTGGCAGTTCGCCAAGGCGCTCCAGGTGCTCACCGAGGACCCCGAGGTCTACGCCCGGACCGAGCGGTGGATCGAGGCGGCGGACTGGATCATCTGGCAGCTCTGCGGCGCGGAGACCCGCAACGTCTGCACCGCCGGCTACAAGGGCATCCACCAGGACGGGCAGTACCCCTCCGAGGAATACCTGGCCGCGTTGCACCCCGACTTCGCCGACTTCGTGCGGACCCGGCTGGACCACCCGCTCGCCCCGCTCGGCGGGCTGGCCGGGCGGCTCACCCCGGAGGCCGCCGCCGTCACCGGGCTGCCGGCCGGGATCGCGGTCGCGGTCGGCAACGTCGACGCGCACGTCACCGCCGCCGCCGCGAACGCCGTCGAGCCCGGTCAACTGCTCGCCATCATGGGCACCTCGACCTGCCACGTGATGGTCGCGGACACCCTCGCCGAGGTACCCGGGATGTGCGGCGTGGTCTCCGACGGCATCGTGCCCGGCCGGCTCGGCTACGAGGCGGGCCAGAGCGGCGTCGGGGACATCTTCGGCTGGTTCGTCGAGCACTGCGTACCCGCCGACTACGCCCGGGAGGCGGAGCGGCGCGGCCTCGGGGTGCACGAGTACCTGACCGAGCTGGCCGCCGCGCAACGCCCCGGCCAGCACGGGCTGGTCGCGCTCGACTGGCACAACGGCAACCGCTCGGTACTCGTCGACCACGACCTCTCCGGCGTGGTCGTCGGGCAGACCCTGGCCACCCGCCCCGAGGACCAGTACCGGGCGCTGATCGAGGCGACCGCCTTCGGCACCCGGACCATCGTGGCCGCCTTCGAGGACGCCGGGGTGCCGGTGACCGAGTTCATCGTGGCCGGCGGGCTGCTCAGGAACGCGTTCCTGATGCAGGTCTACGCCGACGTGCTGCGCCGGCCGCTGTCGGTGATCGACTCCGAGCAGGGGCCGGCGCTGGGCTCGGCGATCCACGCGGCGGTGGCCGCCGGGGCGTACCCGGACATCACGGCCGCGGCCGGCGCGATGGGCAAGGTCCGGCACGGCGTCTACCAGCCCGACCCGGCCAGCGCCGACGTCTACGACCGGCTCTACGCCGAGTACGAGCGACTGCACGACTACTTCGGCCGGGGCGGCAACGACGTGCTGCACCGGCTGCACGCGCTACGCGAGGAGGCCCGGCGATGACCAGCGGCGAACCCACCGGCACGATCAGCGAGGCGGTCGCCCGGATCCGCCAGGAGGTGTGCCGGCTGCACGAGCAGCTCACCAGGTGGGAGCTGGTCACCTGGACCAGCGGCAACATCAGTGCCCGGGTGCCCGGCGCCGACCTGATGGTGATCAAGCCCAGCGGCGTGTCGTACGACGACCTGACCCCGGAGTCGATGGTGGTGACGACGCTGCACGGGGACGTCGTCGACGGCAACCACTCGCCGTCCAGCGACACCGACGCGCACGCGTACGTCTACCGGCACATGCCCCAGGTCAACGGCGTCGTGCACACGCACAGCCCGTACGCCACCGCCTGGGCGGCCCGGGACGAGGCGATCCCGTGCGTGCTCACCGCGATGGCCGACGAGTTCGGCGGGGAGATCCCGGTGGGTCCGTTCGCGCTGATCGGCGGCGACGACATCGGCAAGGGCATCGTCGCCACCCTGGACGGGCACCGCTCCCCGGCGGTGCTGATGCGCAACCACGGGGTCTTCACCATCGGGGCCAGCGCCAAGGCGGCGGTGAAGGCGGCGGTGATGTGCGAGGACGTCGCGCGTACCGTGCACCTCGCCCGGGCCGGCGGCCCGCTGGTGCCGATCGATCCCCGCCACATCGACGCCCTCCACGAGCGCTACCAGGGGGTCTACGGCCAGCGCTGACGTCCGGGCCGGCGGCGGAGGCCGGGGCGGTTCGACGGCCGGCGCGGTGGTCTCCGGGCTGGTGCGCCGGCCGCCGGGCTGGCATGCTCGCGCCAGAAGTCCTCGGGGCGGGCGACCGTGTCCGCCGTCCACCCGCGACCCCTGGTGGTGCCTGTTGACCGGATCCCGTCGCCCGCCCGACCACCTGCCGGAGGCCGACGTGCCGACGCGTGCCGGCGCGGGCATCCCGGTACTGCCGGTGCCGGGCGAGTGCCAGGTGTGGCGGCTCCCGATCGGTCCAATGCACTGGGCCGGACTCGACGTGCTCGACGAGGAGGAGCGGCAACGGCACGTCCGGTTCCGGAAGGTCGCCGACCGGGACCGCTACCAGGCCGCCCACGTCGGGGTACGGATGCTGCTCGGGCACTATCTCGGCGTGCCGGGCAAGCAGCTCAGCTTCTCCCGGCACTGCCGGCACTGCGGCGCCGGGCACGGCAAACCGGTGGTCGAAGAACCCGCCACCAAGCTCGACTTCTCGCTCACCCACTCGGGCGAGTGGGTCGCCGTGGCGGTGGCCGCCGACCCGGTCGGCCTGGACGTGCAGGAGTTGACCGACGGCACCGACGTGGGCGCGTTGAGCAGTAGCGTGCTGTCGCCGACCGAACTGCGCTGGTGGAACGGGCAGCCGGCGGAGTCCGCCCGTCGGGCGTTCTTCGGATACTGGGCTCGCAAGGAGGCGCTGCTGAAGGCGACCGGCCACGGGCTCGCCGTGCCGATGAACCGGATCACGCTGTCGCCACCGGACGAGCCGGCCCGGCTTGTCGACTGGGCCGCCGAACGTCCCCTCGACAGCCCGGTGCAGTTGCACGACCTCGACGCCGGTCCGGACTACACCGCTGCCGTCGCGGTGCTCTCCAGCCTGCCGGTCCGCGTCAGCCGGGCGGAGTTTTCGGCGTCGCTGGTCGCCGGGCGCGCGATGACCGACCCAGCCTGAACCGCGCGGTCGACCGGCCGCTCACCCGGAGCTGCGGGAGTTCCGGGATTCCGTCGAGCGTTGAGGCAGCGCCCTGACCCTCGCCGCCCGGCACCGTCCGCCGCACAGCGGCGACCCCGGATTATGTCCCGTCCCCCGACAACCCGGCGGCCGGACCTGTGGGCCGCCGCCCTCCGGCCAGCGGCCGGAGGACGGCGGAGGTACAGCCCGGCAGCGGATCGCGTCAGGCCGAACAGATCGACCTGAGCAGGCTGCCGGGGTACCCCGATGGGCCAACCGGCGACGACCGGTGGCTGGTGTTCGACGGCGTGAACCCGCTGCCTCCGCCCGACTGCGGGAACTGCTGGCGGCGGCGTACCGGTTACCCGACCGGGTCCGGCTGGTGGTGATCACCCGCCGCCCGCCCGCGCCGGCTCTGGTCGCCGGTGGGCTCCGCCGTGGCGACCTGGGCCTGCTCGGGCCGGTGGACCTCACCCTGTCCCGCCCGGACGTGGCCGTGCTGTTGCGGGACCGCTACGACCTGCCGGATCCGGTGCTGGCCCGGGTGGTGCACCGGGACACCGCCGGCTGGCCGGTGCTGGTGCACCTGCTCGCCCGGGCGCTGCGGGACCTCGGTGACCGGGAGGCCGGGCCGGTGAGACTCGCCGCCGCACGTGCCGAGGCCGTGGCGTACCTGGCCGGCGAGGTGTTCAGGGGGCTTCCCGTCGATGTCGGCCGGGTGCTCCGCCAAGCGGCCCGCGTCGACCCGGCGCACGCCGAACTCGTCGGCGGATCGGACCGGCGCCGGGCCGGTCGCCTGCTGCGGTGGCTGGCCGCTGCCGGCCTCCTCGGTCCGGAGCGGCCGGACGGGGCCGGACATCCCGCGATTCCGCTGGTGATCGACGCGGCGCACCGGCACCTCCCGCTCTCACCCGTCCAGGCCGCCGCCCTGTACGACCGGGCGGCCAGCTGGTACGCCGGGCGCGGCCTGCCGGCATCGGCCCTGCGCGGCTACCGGGCGGCCGGACAAGTCGACCCGACCGCCCGGCTGCTCCGCCGGTACGGCGCGCGGTTGTTGGCCGACGGTGAGTCCGCCCTGGTCAGCGCCGCCGTCGAGACGCTGCCGGCGGCTCGGTGCCCAGCATCGCTGCGCCAGTTGCACGGCGACGCGCCGCGGGTCGCCGGCGCGGCGGAGTCGGCGATCGAGGTGTACCGGTCGCAGGCAGCCCGGCATGGCGCCCTGCCCCCGGCGCTGGCCTGGCGGTACGGCCTGGTCTACCTGCTGCGGGGCGAGCCGCTGACCGCGATCGCGGTGTTCGACCGTGCGACCGCCGGGACGGGCCGGCCCCCCGACGAGGCGCTGCTGCTGGCCTGGGCCGCCTCTGCGTGTGCGCTCTCGGGTGACCTGGCGACGGGTCGGGAGCGGGCCCGGCGGGCGTGGGCGGCAGCGTCGGCCATACCGGGCGCGGGTCGGCTGGCCGAATCGGCACCGGCCCGGCCGCCGTCACCACCCGGCGCGATGCCGCCGTCCGGGCCGAACCTGCCGGCGGGGGCGGAGCTGTACACGGCGCAGGCGGTGGTGACCGCCGGCCTGACCGCGCGGCTGGCCGGCGACCGGACAACCGGGGCCGGACAGCTCGCTGGGGCGGTGCGGCTGGCCGACGCCGCGGGCGATCTGCGCCTGGCCGCCTGGGCGAGGCTGTACCTGGCGGTGGCCCAATCCGGCGCGGCACGCTACCGGGAGGCGGTGACGGTAGCGGGCGAGGCCGTAGAGCTGGCCGAGGACGCCGAGTATCCGGCGATGCTGGCGCTGGCGCTGGCGCTGGCGGTCCGGGGCGATGGGCTGGTCCGGCTCGGCCGGCTCGTCGAGGCGGTCGCCGACTACGAGCGCTCGGCGGCCCTGCACCATCGGCTCGGCTCGGCGTATGCGGCGGTGCCGATGGCTGGGCTCGGCCGGGTGCACCTGCTGTGTGGCCGGGACAGTCTGGCCCGGGCCGCCTATCAGGAGGCGGTGCAGGTAAGCGAGCCGACCGGGAACCTGTTCGCGCTGGTGCCGGCGTTGGCCGGGCTGGCCCGGGTCACCGCCGAGACGGATCCGGCCCGCGCCACCGCCCTCGCCGAACGGGCCCTCCGGCTGGTGCCGGGGCCGGACGGCGGCCCGGCCCGGTGCGCGCTCGGCAGATGTTCCAGGCCGAGGCGCTGCTCGGGCTGCGCCGGTTCGAACGCGGGGAGCGAGCCCCGGCGCAGGACGTGCTGGCACTGGCCGAGCAGCGCTATCAGGGGGACTTCCTGGTCGACGACCCGTACGACGACTGGGCGGTGCCGGTTCGGGAGGAGATGCGCCGGCTCTACCTGCGAGTGGTCCGGCCACTGGCCGAGCTGGCCCGGCACCGGGGCGACCCGGAGCAGGCGGGGGTACCAGTTGCGGCGGGGCTCTCGACATCGACCCGTCCGACGAGCGCACCCACCAGGAGCTGATCTCGGTGCTGAGCACGGACGGTCGGTACGGCGAGGCGGACGAGGCGTACCGGCGCTACCAGCGAGCGACGGCGATGATCGGCGTACCGGCCCGGCTGCTGCGCTGACCCGTCGGTTCAGAGGCCGAAGACGTCCTCCTCGGCGCCTTCCCGGACACCGTCGACGAAGCCCCGGAACGCCGGGTCGTCCCGGTCGGCGGTCACGCTGGCCACCTGTTCCCCGGTCGCTTCGGCAACCGCGTCGACCAGCGGGGGATAGTCCAGCTCGACGTCGGCGAGTTCGTCGTCGTCGGCCTCGGCGAGGTTGATCACGTCCTGGAGCTGGTCGGTGTCGGTCTCCGGATCAGCGGCCCAGGCTTCGCCAAGGTCGTAGCACTCGTCGTACAGCGCGCGCTGGTCCTCGGTCCAGACGTCGTCGTGGTTCCTCACGCCGTACTCCCTTCCGCGTCCACCACCTGAGCATGCCCCGAGGGGTGCGGGAGGGTCTCCTGTTATCGATTTTTGCCGGTCGGCCGGGTGCGGCGGGATTATCCGCGGTCGCCCTGGGTAACCGCCTCTGTCCGGGCGACCGTACGGGCGGCACCGCGGGAGGCGACCGGGCCGGTCGACTCCCGGACGACGAGTCGGCAGGGCTGCCGGATCACCCCGGACGCCCGTTCGCCGTCCAGCGCGGCGAAGAGCTGCTTCACCACGGTCGCTCCGAGCTGCTGACGGCCCTGCGATCTAGGCGGTCGGGCCGAGAACCTTTTCGTTCTTCGCGCAAGCGGGATAGGCATTTCCACCAGGGCCTGCAACCGCATCAGCCGGCGTGACGGCCGGCTCAGCTGGAGGCCGCGGCCGCCTGCTCATGCCACATCGTGATCACGACGCCGAGGACGAAAACCTGCACCGCTAGCGGCAGGCCGGGCAGGTCGGCGGCGACGTCACCACGCCATAGGCTGGTCCGCCTCACCGAGCCGACCCGGCGCCCGGCGGCGTGCAGTTCCTGCTCGCTGCCGAACAGCGAGGCGCGCTGGAAGTGGTACGTCTGGTCGCCGGCCTCGACCGTCCACCGTTTGCGGCCGACCCGGTCCGCCGAGGCGACCGCCCTGCCCGCCGCGTCGAGCAGGGTGAAGCGGCTTCCCCAGGCGTTGCCGCGCACCTGGTACCGCTGGCCGTCCAGTTCGAAGTCACCGCCGCTGCGCCAAAAGGCGCTGTCCCAGGTCGTCACGAACCGGCCCCGGACCCTGATCTCGTATCGGCTACGCCATACGCTCACCCTGCGGGCTTTCAACATGTCGCCAGGTTAACCGCGGTGGGCGAGCCGAACAGCATCATCGCAACGCTGATCCCCATGACCGGGGTGATGGTCTGCATCGCCTACCGGGCAGGCGGAGGCCCGGCGGGCGGCCGACCGGCGGGGCGAAGACCAGCAGCCGGGCGACGAGTTACTTTGCCCCGGCGTAACCGGCGCGGCCGGGGATTCCACTCGACAGGCCCGGCATGGACATCGCCACGCAACGAACTTCAGCAACAGTCGAAGCGGGATGCCCACGGTGCGTCCGGGCATTTCGGACAGATGAAGAGGTACATCCCACCCATGTCACCGATCCGGAGGTCGGTCGGGCTGAAGCCACGGCTGATCGAGTCGGTACGCGGATCGATGTCGGCGCGGACCATCACGACCGGCGCCCAGCGCAATCCGCTCTCGACGTCGTACTCGTCACTGGAGACGGTGAGCAGGTGGTCCATCCGGCGACCGCACCGGCAGGTCGGCCAGTCCGGCCACTGCGTCCAGCCCGGCCAGCCGCCGACCTTCACCCCCGGGGCCACGGACAGGTGGGATTGGTACGACCAGCCGGTCTGCTCCTTGATGTCTTCCAGCCGGAGGCGGCGGTCGTCGCCGAGGCAACGCAGCTCGTCCTCGTCCTCGTACGGGTACTCGGTCACCTGCTCGGGGTCGACGAAGCACGGTTGAGGCACCTTCCCAGACGGAATGTCCTGCGGAGGGTTCGGCGTCAAGCCGATCCCCTCCGCCCGCGTCGCTGCCTCGTTCCGCCAGTAGAGCTCCGGCCTCGGCCACGTACCACCACGGTCGTCCCGATGGTCGAACGGGCACCAGAGCACCTGCAACACGTCCTTCCCGTCCGGAAAGGGCAACGCCGCGACGTCCCGCTGATACAGCTGGAGGACCGGTACCAGCGGGACCGGTCGCCGGTGTTCGAGATCGACCTCGAAGTCACCCGGATCCACGTACGGCACCGAGCACGTCGGCCACTCTTCGGTGACCGGCCACAGCAACGGCCCGCCCACCGAACTGTCCCCTGCCTCCGGCTCTCCCCGGTGCGGGTGCAGCCGGATCGTCGTCCGGGCCATCGACGCCAACTCCGGCAGGAACCGGACCGGGTCCACCGGCAAGGGCCTCGTGGCGCGCATTCCAAACACCTGCACCCTCGCCGGCGGCAGGTAGTCGGCGGGGTCGATCGTGCGCTGCCTCGTTGTCGTCGACAGGGACACCTGGTGTTGATACATCCGGACCCTTGTCGTACGACCGAAAATATCTAGGTCCACCAGGATCTCGTCGCCGTCGAAACCGGCCAGCGTGCCCGGCAAGCCCTTGAAGGCACCATCAACGATGCAGACGGCTTGTCCGGTCGGGCCACCGCTGCCCGTCTCCTCATCCGGTCGCTCGTCACCCGTGGCCAAGACCCGACTCCCCTCCACACAGCTCGGCAGATGCAAGACCGAGAGGTTCCCCGATCATTCGAACGGTTCGTCACCTGACGCTGGTTGGCGTCGGCGTAATGATAGTGGGCTGCCGCTCGTATGTCCTCGGCCGAGACTTCGGGGAAGACGTCGCGTGGCGAGCGCCCGAGGACTCCGTATCCGTGCCGCACCAGTTCTGCTCTCGTGACCCTGGAGAGAATGCGATGAACGAGTTGGCCGTGAGTCCAGGTCGGATGCTGCATCTCGATAGAGGAGATGGTCGTGGCATCGACGTATGCGCACCCGAGTTTGAATCCCGCACCGCTTCCGCTATCGAGGTGCCGGTGGATGGCTGCAAGTGCCGCCTGCCGATCGGTGTCGATGGCTCCGTCGACGAGCGCAACCAGGTCGATGTCGCTGATGCGAGGCACGTAGTCGCCGGTGGCTAACGATCCTGCCACCATCAAGTCGCTGACCCATCCGAGTTCTTTCAGCTCGTTGGAAAGATCTCGAACGACAGCGGGTGCTGTCGCCATGGTGCCGAGTGTAAGGAGCATCTGCAGCATCCGACATTGCTGCGGACGCCCGATGGTCACCCTCAGGCGTTGACTGGGATACCGAGGATCTCGCCCAGAGCGGGTTCCTGCGCGACATGGCGATGACCACCGTGGTCAGCCGATGGCACCTCATCCAGCAACGGCACCTGGAGCGGGCTGACGAACCTCGGCGACAGCATCACCTACGGCTCCCAGTCGGCGTACGTCATCCCGGTGCAGGGGAGCGCGACCACGTCCTACCTCTATCTGGGCGACCGCTGGGCCGGCGCCTGGGGTGGCCGGGCCAACGAGTCCCGGTACGTCTGGCTGCCGTTCTCCTTCCCCAGCAACATGTCGGCGACGATGAGCTGGTATCCCCGGATTTCCATCGACACCGCGACCGGCCAGGTCAGCGGAGTCGGCTCGGGGCCGGCGTACGCGACGATGCGCCCCCGGCACAGCGGACGGTGCCTGGAGGTGCTCGGCCAGTCGACCGCGGACGCCGCCAGCATCGTCCAGTTCGCCTGCAACAACGGCGGCAACCAGCACTGGCAACTGCTCGACCTCGGCTCCGGATACCACCAGCTGGTGGCCCGGCCCAGCAGCAAGTGCCTGACCGTGCCGAACGGGTCGACGGCCGGCGCCGTGCAGGTGCAGCGGTTCCCCTGCCAGGTGGAACGGACTGACCAGCAGTGGCAGTTCGCCGACCTCGGCTCGGGTTATCACCGGGTGACCGCCCGGCACAGCGGGCTGTGCCTGGACGTCGACGGGAGTTCCACCGCCGACCGGGCCCGGATCATCCAGTGGACCTGCACCGGCGGCACCAATCAGCAGTGGCAGCGGCCGGCCGTCGGTTGAGTCGAGCTCCGGCGGCGTTGGTGACCGTGCGGCGCCTTGCCGAGCAGGCTGGGATTCCGTGTGCCCCCGCAACGCAGCCACGGCGGAGCGGGTGGTCATCCGCCGGTATCCGCGCGGCAGGCGGACGGGTGCCGACTCAGAGCGGTTTGACGTACCGGTGGCAGCGCACCGGAACCGTGTCGCCCTCGACCACCGCCGGATAGTCGAACAGCCCCTCGTCGACCCAGCCGGACCGCCGGTAGAAGCGGCGGGCCCGGGTGTTCCCGGGGACGACGGCCAGCCAGGCCCGCCGGTGACCACCGGCGGCCACCAGCCGCTCGGCCTCCGCGAGCAGCGAACCGGCGACACCGGTGCCACGATGGGACAGGGCTACGTATACCTGCTCGACCTCCTCGCCGACCATCATGACGAAGCCGACGACCTGCCGGTCGGGGCCGACGACCGCCACGACGGTGTCGCCGACACGCTGTGCGGCCCGCGTCCGGAACGACTCCGGGGTACGTGCCGCGACGAGAGCCTCCGGCACGTGCCCCAGGTGCCCGTCGCGCCAGCCGGTCGCCCAGATTGCCGCGACCGACTCTGCGTCGTCCGCGGTGGCGGGACGCAGGCCGATCTCGGGCATCGGGTTGATCTCCGGCATGGGGCGAGGGTAGCAGGAGTGTCGGGGGACGTCGGTAGCGTCGTCGCAATGAGCGAGCCTGGGGACGTACCTCCGGAAGTCCTCGACTGCCTCCGGCAGTCTGTCCGGAGCCCACGAGGCGCCGGCCTGGATCGGCACCCCGCTGGCGGATCCGCGACCGCACCTTCGCCACGCGCTCACGGTCGACCCCGACATCAGCAGGCAACGCCCGGTCGAACGCAGTTGGTGATTCTCGGGGAGCCCTCGCGGGTCACCGCGATCGGCGAATCGCCGGGGCCGGCGGCCGCGCACTCTGCACGTGCTGCTGGGCCTCGTGATTGGCTGACTTCTATTGAGCGGGTGGCGGCGATCCATATATGTTAGCGCTCACACGTCCTGCCGTGGCGGCAGGCCCGCATCCCGCCGGAGGTGGCGATGATGAACCGAGCACGCAACCGATTCCGATGGCTGTCATCAGCCTCCGCCGCGCTGCTGCTGGCCGGGTCGGTCGTACCGGCGGCTCCGGCCGAGGCCGCCGCACCGCCGCCCGGCCAGACCACCCGCTACACCATGACCGCGTTCACCAACAGCAGCGAATCCAACATGTACGTCTACGAGTCGCCGGACGCCACCGGCTTCCGCCTGCTGCGCGGCCCGGCCTACACCCCACCGTCCGGGCTGATCCGGGACCCGAGCATCATCCGGCACACCGACGGTCGGTACCACATCGTCTACACCACCAACTGGACCGGGAACACCATCGGCTTCGCCACCAGCACCGACCGGGTCAACTGGACGTTTCTGCGCAACCACACCATCCCGTTGACGGTGCAGAACACCTGGGCGCCGGAGTGGTTTGTCGACACCGACGGCAGCGTCAACGTCATCGTCTCGCTTTCCACCAATGGGGCGGACTTCAAGCCGTACCGGCTCCGGGCGACAAACGCCGCGCTCACCGCGTTCAGCGCACCGACCGTGCTGAGCGGGATCGGGCCGAACTACATCGACACGTTCATCGTCAAGACCAGCGGGACATACCACGCGTTCACCAAGCAGGAGACGACCAAGTTCGTCGAGTACGCGACGGCGACCAGCCTGACAGGGCCGTACACGGTGCGGCGCACCGGCAACTGGGCCGGCTGGGGCGGCCCGCGCGAGGGTCAGGCGCTGGTGCAGTTGGACAACGGCGGCTGGCGGATCTTCTTCGACGGCTACACCGCCGGCCAGTACCTGTTCAGCGACAGCTACGACGGCTTCAACACCTGGACCGCCCCGACCCAGCTACCCGGGCTCTCCGGCTTTGCCCGACATTTCACCGTGCTCAAGGAGACGGTGTCCGGCGGGGTTACCCTCCCGGTCAACGCCATCCGGTCGTTCCAGTCGGTGAACTTTCCGGACCGGTACGTCCGGCACCGCGACTACCTCGGATACGTCGAGCCGGTCTCCGGGGCGAGCCCGGCGCAGACCAGGCAGGACGCCACCTTCACCGTTGTCGCCGGCCTGGCCGACCCGAACTGCTACTCCTTCACCGGGGCCGGCGGCCGCTACCTGCGGCACTACGACTACAGGCTGCGCTTGGACCCGAGCGACGGCACGGCGACCTTCCGCGGCGACGCCACCTTCTGCGCCCGACCCGGTTCGGTGGCCGGTTCGGTCGCCCTGGAGTCTTACAACCATCCGGGCCGGTACCTGCGGCACTACAACTACGAACTCCGAATCGACTGGTATGCCGACAACGCCACCTTCCGGGCGGACAGTTCGTTCCGCCCGACTACCCCGTGGGCCTGACGTCTCCGGGCGGCCCGGCGGCCGCCATCCCGAGTCGACAGCGCTCAGGCACGTGATCGCGTCCGGTCAGCTCCGGCCGGCCGAGGGCGTGGCGGTGCTCTCCCGGATCACCAGGGTCGGCTCGATCGGTGTGGCGCTGGGCAGCACGGGAACCGGCCCGCCCGCCCGGCCGGTGGCGTCGAGCAGTTGCAGCAGCGTCGCCATGCCGCGCCGGCCCACCTCGTCGAAGTCCTGCCGCACGGTGGTCAGCGGCGGCAGCATGAACTCCGCCTCCGGGATGTCGTCGAAGGCGACCACGCTGATGTCGGCCGGCACCCGGACGCCCCGCTCGTGCAGGGCGCGCAGCAGACCGAGCGCCATCTGGTCGTTGGCGACGAAGACCGCGGTGACGTCCGGGTTGCCGGCCAGCGCCGTACCGGCCGCGTAGCCCGACCGGGCGCTCCAGTCCCCGGAGATGATCGGCGGTACGGCGGCACCGGCCTCCTCCAGGGTCTGCCGCCAGCCGCTGATCCGGTCGCCCGCCTCCAGCCAGTCGCTCGGCCCGGAGACGTGCCACACGGTCCGGTGCCCGAGGTCGAGCAGGTGCCGGACGGCGAGCCGGGCACCGGCCACCTGGTCCACCGAGACCGAGGGGAGCCCGCTGTCCTGGCCGGCCTCGACCGCCACCGCCGCCATCCCGTGCGGCAGGCTGTGCAGCGCTGCGGCGGCGGCCATCTGCGGCGCGATGATGATGACCCCGTCCACGCCCTGGCCGTCCAGCGCCTCGACCGCGCTGAGTACGCCACGGCGGTCGACCTTCTCCAGGGTGACGATGCTGACCCCGTAACCGGCGGCCCGGGCGGCGCGCTCGATGCCGAGCAACGTCGAGGCCGGACCGAAGAGGATGGTGTCGAAGCTCACCACCCCGAGCACCCGGGAACGGCGACTGGCCAGGGCCCGGGCCATCGCGTTCGGCCGGTAACTCAGCTCGGCCATCGCCCGGACCACCCGGTCCCGGGTCTCCGGCCGGACCCGTGGATGACCGTTGATCACCCGGGACACCGTCTGGTGTGACACCCCGGCGAGCCGGGCCACGTCGGTCATCACCGCCGGGCGCCTGGCGCGCGACGGCGTGGTCACCCGGTTCTCCTTCGCCAGCACGATGCCCAACCGCCTTCCGCCCCCGCCGGCGACGCCGGACGTTCGATCCAGGTTAGCCCCACCACCCTGGTCGGCGGTCGCGACGGCACGCGTTCGACCAGATTACGTTTTCGGTCCGTCCGGCTGTTCCGCGCCCCGGACGCCGCCGGTCGGTGCGTCTTCGGTCGGTCCCGCCTGCCGCTCGGCCCCGCCGTCCGGTGCCCGGTATGAGGCAACCGCTATGCGCCGGCCGCCGACCTGGGCGCCTAGATTAATGGATACCGATCGATGGTGTCGGTCCTCGTCCTCCCCGCTCTCCATTAGGAGTCGCCATGCTCAGACGTCACCTGCTCCGGGCCGCGCTCGGCCTGCTGACCCTGGCCACCTCGCTGGTCGGGGTCCAGGTCGCCACCGCTGCGGCCACCGCAGCGCCCGCGGTGCGCACGGTCTACTACGACGCGAGCCGGGCCGGGGAGTTCACCACCAACTTCACCCAGGCCGCACAGATCTGGAACAGCAGGGTCGGCAACGTGCGGCTGGTGGCCGGTACGCCGGCGTCGGTGACCATCCACGTCGACAGCGGCTGGCCCCGGGCGTACGTCACCGGCCTCGGCTCCGGCCGGGTCTACATGGGTTGGCAGGCCGTGAACCAGGGCTACGACCGTACCCGGATCGCGACCCACGAACTCGGGCACATCCTCGGGCTGCCGGACCGGCGTACCGGCCTCTGTTCGGATCTGATGTCCGGCAGCAGCGCACCGGTCTCCTGCCGCAACGCGTACCCGAGCGCGGCCGAGGCGGCCCAGGTCGACCAGCTCTTCGCCGGCGGCCTCGCCGCCGCGTACTCCGGAGCTCCGGCGGCGGCCGTGACCGGCACGTACGTCTGGACCACCAGCTGAGTACGGCGGGCCGCGCCGTACCCACCGGCGCGGCCCACGGCGGGCGCCGACGACGGTGTCCGGGAGCCGACAGCGCGGTCGGTCGGGGACCGGTGTCGGTGCCCGCCCGTAGGCTCGCCGACACCGGCGGGCCGCCCCCCACCGGTTGAGCCGATTGGTTACCTTGAACCCGGTCGTCCAAGATCTGGCGCCGGCTCGGGTCCGGTCGTCACGGTTCCCGGTGGTGTTGGGGAGGTTTCGGGTGGGTTCGCACGGGT
Source organism: Micromonospora sp. WMMD1102 (assembly GCF_029626265.1). NCBI lineage: Bacteria > Bacillati > Actinomycetota > Actinomycetes > Micromonosporales > Micromonosporaceae > Micromonospora > Micromonospora sp. WMMD1102. The sequence goes on from NZ_JARUBN010000001.1 coordinate 3,015,861, forward strand.
CGGCGCTGGCTGTCCCGCCAGGCCGGTTGACCGTTCCGCCGCAACCCCGCCCGCCGGACATGCTGCGCCGGATGACCACACCGCTGCGACGCACGCCCGGCCGGTTCACCGCCATCCTGGCCGGTGTGGTCGTGCTCGGACTGCTCACCGGCATCGTCGCGTTCGTCGGCGTACGCCAGCGGGCCGACCTGGTGCGCGGCGTCACCGCCCGCAGTGGCGAGTTGGCGGTGGCGGCGCAGAGCCTCTACCGGGCGCTCTCCGACGCCGACGCCACCGCCGCGAGCGCCTTCCTCTCCAACGGTCTCGAACCGCCCGCGCTGCGGGACCGCTACCAGCGCGACCTCGCCGACGCCGCCTCGGCGCTGACGGTCGTCTCGGCGGCGGTCTCCGACGACAGCCGAGGCGCGGCGGCGGTGGCCCGGATCACCGCCCGGCTGCCGGTCTACAGCGGCCTGGTGGAGACCGCCCGGACCTACAACCGGCAGGGTCTGCCACTCGGCGTCGCCTACCTCCAGGAGGCCTCCGGCCTGATGCGCGACGAGTTGCTGCCCGCGGCGCAGGAGCTCTACGCGACGGCGTCGACCGAACTGGACGAGGCGCGGGACCGGGCGGCCGGCTTCCCGTGGGTCGCGGTGCTGCTGGCCGTGCTGACCCTGGCGGCGCTGGTGCTCACCCAGTTGCACCTGACCCGGCGTACCAACCGGCTGCTGAACGTCGGGCTGCTGGTCGCCACCGGCGCGACGGTGCTGCTGGTGGCCTGGCTGACCGGTTCGGCACTCGTCGCCGCCGGCGACCTGCGGGACAGCCGGGACTCCGGATCCGCCCAGGTCAACCTGCTGGCCGAGGCGCGGATCGCCGGGTTGCAGGCCCGCGCCGACGAGGCGCTGACCCTGGTCGCCCGGGGCAACGGCGCGGCGTTCGAGGAGAACTACGGCGTCGTGATGGAGCGGCTCGCCGGCGCGGACGGCTCGGGCGGGCTGCTGGCGCAGGCCCGGGCGGCGGCTCCGGACGACACCACGCGGCAGGCGGTCGAGGCCGCCATCGCACGCAGCAAGGAGTGGTCGGCCGCGCACCGCAACGTGCGGACCCTCGACGACAGCGGCGAGTACGCCAAGGCGGTGGCCGCCACGGTGGGCACCGGGGAGCAGACCACCGCCGCCATCTTCAACCAGTTCGACGAGGCGCTCGCCCTGGCCATCGCGCACAACGGAGAGCGGTTCGAACGCGAGGCGGTCGGCGCGGGCCGGGCCCTGACCGGCGTCGACGTCGGTATCGTCGGACTGAGCCTCGTCCTGCTGGTCGGGGCAACGGTGGGCATGCAGCGGCGGATTGTGGAGTATCGATGAGACACCGGCATCTCGCCGGCCGGGTCCTTGCCGGCGCACTCGCGGTGGCGGCGGTGGCCACGCTGGCTCTCGCCGGCTGCGGCACGGACGAGCAGGCGCTTCCCGACAACCAGATGGCCGCCGACCCGCCCCGGCCGGTCGGCATGCAGGATCCGGCCGTCGTCCCGACCGGTCCGGCCGCCTCGTCCGGCTCGTGCAACCCCCGGGCCAGCCTGCGGCCACCCGCGACGCTGCCGCGGCCCCGGCAGATGCCGTCCGGCAGCGCGATGGCCAGGATCGTCCAACGCGGACGGTTGATCGTCGGGGTCGACCAGAACAACTACCAGTTCGGCTTCCGTGATCCGTTGACCGGCCAGCTCACCGGCTTCGACGTCGACATCGCCCGGGAGATCGCCCGGGGCCTCTTCGGCGACCCGGGCCGGATCCAGTTCCGGGCGATCAGCTCGGCCGACCGGATCAAGGTGGTCAAGGACGGCACCGTCGACATGGTGGTCCGGACCATGACGATGAACTGCGAACGCTGGCAGGAGGTCAACTTCTCCACCGAGTACTTCAACGCTGGGCAGCGGGTGCTGGTCACCCGGGGTTCCGGGGTGCAGGACATCGACGACCTGCGCGGCAAGAAGGTCTGCGCCGCGGCCGGCAGCACCTCGATCCGGAACATCGCGGAGAGGGGGACGGTGCCGGTCTCGGTGGTCAACTGGACCGACTGCCTCGTGCTGTTGCAGCAGAACCAGGTCGTCGCGGTCTCGACCGACGACAGCATCCTGGTCGGGCTCGCCGCCCAGGACCCGAACACCGAGGTCGTCGGCCCGCGGTTCAGCGACGAGCCGTACGGGGTGGCGATCTCCCGCGACTCGCCGGAGCTGGTCCGGTTCGTCAACGGCGTACTGGCCAAGATCCGTTCCGACGGGACCTGGACCCGGCTCTACAGCCGATGGCTGACGTCGCTGGGCCCGGCGCCGGCGCCACCGGCCGCGCGTTACCGGGACTAGCGTGTCTCGTGGACCTTCCGGCGCAGTGGCGGAACACCGGCGGCCAGCGTTCGGCGCCGGCCGACGGTCCGGGCTCCGGCCAGCCGCGTCGATGACCTTCCCGTCGCCGCCACCAATGGGTCGAGCCGAGGTCGACCGGGTGCTCGACGCGCTCGGTGCGGCGCACAACCGCGCCTCGGCGGCAATGTACGCCCTGGACAGTCGGCCCGAGTCTGCCCTGCTGCGGGCCACCCGGCTCACCGGCGAGACCGCCCGGTTCGCCGCCGTCACTCACGCCCGGACCGGGGCGCTCTGGTCCCAGTTCGCCGCCTTCGGAGCCCTGCTCGGCCAGGCCCGCGAGGTTCGTGCCCGCCGTGCCCGCCCCGGCGACACCGAACTCGCCGAACTCGCCCACCTGCTCGGTGCGCCGGTGGTCGCGCTCGACGCCGACGGAGTGGTCGCGCTCGACGCCGACGGATCGGTGCTGGACGATCCCGCCGTCGGCGGGTCGGCGCTGGAGCTTCCAGGCGTCGGCGGGTCGGTGCTGGATGGCCGGGCTGTCCGCGGGTCGATGCCGGGAGGTTCGGCCGGTGGCGGGTCGGTACCGGGCAGTCTGGCCGCCGTTCCGGCCGAGCGGATCGGGTTGACCGAGCTGGCCCGGCGGATCGAGGCGGAGGCGAACGCGCTCGCCGGCACGCTCGGCGAGCTGGAAGCCGCGCGGGCCCGACTGGCCGGACAGTTCGGACGGCTCACCGAGGCGCTGCGACGGCTGCGGACGGACGGGCTCGACGGGGTCGAGGGACTCGACGGGTCTGACGGGTTCGACGGGTCTGACCGGCTCGACCGGTCTGACGGGCTCGACCCACCCGGCGAACCCGATCGGCTCGGCCGGCTTGCTGGGGCGGTCGAGGAGGCGTACACGGATGCGCTCGCCGATCCGCTCGGCGCGGCCGGGAACGGACCGGTCGCAACCGCCGTCCGGGACCGGCTGCGGCGTTTCGAGGCCGAGGTCGCCGCCCTGACCTCCGAGCTTGCCGAACTGGTCGCACTGCGCACCGGCTACCCCGGGCGGACGGCGCGACTGGCGGCCGACCTGGACGAGCTCGCTGCGGCGGCGGCCGAGACCTCCCGCGTGCACGGACTCGCGCAGGTCAAGATCGCCAACTCCGGGCTGCCCGAACTGCCGCCGAATCCGACTCCGGCGTTGCGGGCCCAGCTCGCCCAACTCGGCCAGCTGCACCGGGAGCACCGGTGGAGTCAGGTCGGCACCGAGCTGGCCGCGCTCGAACGTGGCGTCGTGTCCGCCCGGCAGCGGCTGGCGGAGTCGCACGAGGCGGCGGACGGGCTGTTGCGCCGCCGTGCCGAGCTTCGAGGTCGGCTCGACGCGTACCGGGCCAAGGCGGGTCGACTCGGCCTGATCGAGCACACCGAACTGTCCGCCCGACACCGCCTGGCCCGCGACCTGCTCTACACCAGCCCGTGCGACCTGCCGGCGGCGACCCGGGCGGTGGTCGCGTACCAGCGTCATCTCAACGACCTCACCGGGCGGCCCGCGCCCGGTGCGAAGGGAGCCCCAGCATGAGCACCCGCTGCCTGCGGCCCGGTTGCCCAGGCTCCTACCTGCCCGACGGCTACTGCGACGAGTGTGGTCGGCGGGCCCCGGCCGGCTCGACGGCGGTGCCCGGGAACACCGGCTCGACGGCTACCGACCCGGGCACGTCGGCGGGTACGGGCACGGGTTCGGTCGGGCCTACCGGTGGGACCGGCCGGGCCGGGGCGCCCACCGGTACGGGGCGGGCCTCGGTGCCGACCGGAACCGGCCGGGCCTCGGTGCCCGCCCAGGGCGGTACGCCGGGCAGCCAGCCGCCGGTTCCGTCCGCACCGGGGGCGGGACCGGCGTCGTCCGGTACCGGACAGGGCCCGGGGCCGACCTCGACCGGACAGGCTCCGGCGTCGACCGGTACCGGACGCGGTGGCGCGTCGACCGGGGTCGGCACCATGCCCAGCCGGGGGACGACGAGTTCCTCCCGGGGTTCCAGCCGGTCCCGGAGTGCCTCCCGGGGCGGTCTCGGCGCCGGGCTGGTCGACATCGCCCGGGTGCCGCTGCGCGATCCGGGGACGGCGGTGATGGCCGAGCCGAGGGTCGCCGAGTCCCGACGGTACTGCGTGCGCTGTGAAAAGCCGGTGGGGCGGAGCCGGGACGACCGGCCGGGCCTGGCCGAGGGCTTCTGCCCGCACTGCGGTACCCCGTTCTCCTTCCTGCCCCGGCTCCAACCCGGCGACCTGATCAACCGGCGGTACGAGATCCTCGGCGCCCTCGCCTACGGCGGACTCGGCTGGATCTACCTGGCCCGGGACCGCAACGTCAGTGACACGGTCAGCGACCGCTGGGTGGTACTCAAAGGATTGATCAACACCTCCGACGAGGACGCGATGGCCTCGGCCGTCGCCGAGCGCCGGTTCCTGGTCGAGCTGGACCACCCCAACATCGTCAAGATCCACGACTTCGTCGAGCATCCCGACCCGCGCACCGGCACCCCCGTCGGCTACATCGTGATGGAGTACGTCGGCGGCCAGTCGCTGCGGGACATGCTGATGGCCCGGCGCCGGGAGACGGGCCAGCGTGCCCTGCCGCTGCCCGAGGTGATCGCCTACGGGGTCGAGATCCTGCCCGCACTCGACTACCTGCACGACCGCAACCTGCTCTTCTGCGACTTCAAGCCGGACAACGTCATCCACGCCGAGGAGCAGCTCAAACTCATCGACCTGGGCGCGGTACGGCACGTCGACGACAGCGCGAGCGCGATCTTCGGCACACCCGGCTACCAGGCGCCGGAGATCGGCACGCTCGGCCCCTCGGTCGCCTCCGACATCTACACCGTTGGCCGGGCGCTGGCCGTGCTCAGCATCGACTTCCGCGGCTTCTCCAGCACGTACGCCAACCGGTTGCCGGAGCCGGCCGAGGTGCCGCTGTTCGCCGCCGAGATGTCGTACCACCGGCTGCTGCGCCGGGCCACCCACCCCGATCCGGACCGCCGCTTCGCCAGTGCCGCGGAGATGAGCGAGCAACTGCTCGGCGTACTGCGCGAGGTGCTCTCCGCCGCCGACGGGGTACCCCGACCGGCGGTGTCCCGGCAGTTCACCCCGGAACGGCGTGCTTTCGGCACCGAGGCCGGCGAGGTCGGCCGGGCGGTGGCGGGCCGGGCCTGGGGCGCGGGCGGCGGGATACCGCCCGGGGCGACCGCACCGGCGCCGCAGGTGGTCGCCGCCGCGCTGCCGCTGCCGCAGGTCGACGTGCTCGATCCGGGCGCCGGCTTCCTCGCCTCGCTCGGCGCGACCGACCCGGCCGAACTGGTCCGGCAGCTCACCGCCGCACCGGTACGCAGTGTCGAGGTGGCGCTGCGGCTGGCCCGGGCCCGGATCGAGGCCGGTGACCTGGCCGGAGCCGCCGCCGACCTGGACCGGCTGGCCGCGGCCGACCCGTTCGACTGGCGGGTGGACTGGTACCGGGGCCTGGCTGCGCTGACCGCGAACCGTCCCGGTGACGCCCGGGTCGCCTTCGACGCCGTCTACGACGCCCTGCCGGGCGAGCCGGCCGCCCGGCTGGCGCTGGCGGTCAGCGCGGAGTGCACCGGCGACCGGGAGCTGGCGACCCGGCTCTACGACCGGGTGTGGCGGGTCGACCACAGCTATCTGAGTGCCGCGTTCGGGCTGGCCCGGATCCGGTTCCTGATCGGCGACCGGGTGGGTGCGCTGGCCGTACTCGACCAGGTGCCGGACAGTTCGAGTCAGCACGTGGCGGCGCAGGTCGCCGCCGTCCGGGCCAGCCTGCCGGGACTGGCGGCCGGCACGACCGGGCCGGACGACCTGCTGCGGGCGTCCGCCCGGCTGGAGCGGCTCGGCCTCGACGTCGAGCGGCAGACCCGGCTCACCATCGAGGTGCTGGAGGTCGCCCTGGCCTGGGTACGGAGCCGGTCGGCAGCGACCTCCGCAGCACGGTTGCTGGGGCACGAACTCTCCGAGCGCGGGTTGCGGTTCGGGCTGGAGCGGGCGTACCGGACGCTGGCCCAGCTCTCCCGTGACCCGGAGTTGCGGATCGCGCTCGTCGACCACGCCAACGCGGTCCGGCCGAGGACGTTGGTGTGACCGCCGTCGGAGCCGGCGCCGCCGGCAGCCTGCCGAAGCCGTGTCCGGAACACGGCGCACCCGACGACCCGGCACACCGGTACTGCGAGTTCTGCGGTCGGGAGTTGGAACGCCTGCCGATGGCGGATCCGGCCGGGCCGTCCGGGGCGTCCGGTACGCGAACTCCGGTGGACCCGTCGAGGGCGGCTACCGCCGCCGGCTCCGCCCGGGTCGAGACGCCTGCCGCCGTGGACCTGCCGGAGTCGACCGAGCTGCTGCGGCTGGCCGACCTGTCGGGGCCGACCGCGCTGTCCCGGTTGGAGGCACTCGCCGGCTCCGCCGATTCGTCCGGCCCGCCTCCGGCCGCATCGCCCGGTTGGCCGCAGCCCTCCGCACCGCCCGGCTCGGCCAACTGGATGCCGCCGCCGGCACCACCCGCCTCGACCGGTCGGGCCGGCCCGCCAGCCGTGCCGGCCTCCTCCGGCTGGACCGGGCCGCCGGCAACCTCCGGCCCACCGGGATGGCACGGCTCGCCCGTACCGTCCGGCCCGCCGGGCTGGAGCGGCCCGTCGGTACCGTCGGCTCCGCCCGTACCGTCCGGCCCGCCGGGCTGGAGCGGTCCGCCGGTACCGTCGGCTCCGCCCGTACCGTCCGGCCCGCCGGGCTGGAGCGGTCCGCCGGTACCGTCGGCTCCGCCCGTACCGTCCGGCCCGCCGGGCTGGAGCGGTCCGCCGGTACCGTCGGCTCCGCCTGCGCCGGCGGGGCCGGCCGGGGGGTGGCATGCGGCCGTGTCGACCAGCGGTGCGGTCGTCGGCGCCGGACCGGTGAATCCGTCCGGTCCGGTCGCCCCGCCCGGTCCCTGGCTCTCGTCGCGTGCGGTGGGCCAGCCCTGTCCGGGGTGCGGCGCCTCGCCGTCCGGCAGCTCCGGCCATTGTGACCACTGTGGACAACGGTCGTCGGTGGGTCGGGACCGCGCCGATCTGGACCTGGGGGCCGTCGCCGCCGTCACCGACCGGGCTCGGCGGCGCCGCAACGAGGACGCGGTCACGGTCGGCCGGTTCGGCCGGGGCATCGCGGCGGTGGTCTGTGACGGGGTGTCGACATCGCTCCGCGCCGACCTCGCGGCGCACGCGGCGGCGGAGGCGGGACTGGCCGCACTGCTCTCCGCACTCGGCAACGGCGCCACCGGCCCGGACGCCGTGCTCTCCTCCGGCCGGGCGGCGGCCACCGCCGCCCGGGCGACCGCGCTGCACGACGACGGGCAGGTTCCACCCAGCTGCACCTTCGTGGCCGCGGTCGTCAGCGCCGACTCGGTCACGGTCGGCTGGATCGGTGACAGCCGCGCCTACTGGCTCGGTCCGGACGGTGCGGTGCACGAGGCGGTTTGCCTCACCGTGGACGACTCGGTGGTCGGCCAGATCCGGGCGGGCCGGCCGGTGCCACCCGGTGCCGAGCAGGATCCGACGTCCAAGGCGCTGATCCGGTGGCTCGGCGCCGACTCCGGCGACGCCGATCCGCAGGTGGTGACGTTCCAGCCGGGCCGGTCGGGGCGGCTGGTGATCTGTTCGGACGGGCTCTCGCACTACCTGCCCAACGCCGGGGCGCTGGCGGCGCGGGTGCCGGGACCGGGCGGTGCCACGCCGATCGCGATCGCCAAGGATCTGACCAGGTTCGCTGTGGAGGCCGGCGGGCACGACAACATCGCCGTCGCGGTGCTGCCGTTCCCACCGGCCGGATGATCGCCGGGAGCGGGCGGATGGCCGGGATGGCACGGTTCGTCGCCGAGGTGGACCACAACGAGTACCTGCCGGCCGGCGGTCAGGTGGTGGACGCGATCCTGACGGTGACGGCGTCCGGGCCCGACCTGCGCGATCCGGCCGCCGCCCCGACGGCGGCACAGGTGATCATGATCGACACCTCGGGTTCGATGGCGATGCCACCGACGAAGCTCGCCGAGGCGAAACGGGCCACCGCGGTCGCCATCGACACGCTGCGCGAGGGTGTGGCCTTCGCGGTGGTCTCCGGCACCGCGGTCGCCCGGATGGTGTACCCGGCACATCCGGCGATGGTGCCGGCGAACGCGCAGACCCGGGCGGCGGCGAAGGCGGCGGTCGCCGGGCTCTGGGCCGACGGCGGCACCGCCATCGGCCGCTGGCTGGACTTGGCGAACTGGCTCTTCGCCAGTTGTCCCACCGAGGTCCGACACGCAATCCTGCTCACCGACGGACGCAACGAGCACGAGCGACCCGAGGATCTGCGCCGGGTGCTCGCCGCCTGCGAGGGGCGGTTCGTCTGCGACAGCCGGGGCATCGGCAACGGATGGGTGGCCGGCGAACTGCGTACCATCGCCTCGGCCCTGCTCGGCACGGCCGACGGTCTGGAACACCCGGCGCAGTTGCCGGCCGCCTTCCAGGCGATGACGGCGGCCGCGATGGGCAAGCGGGTCGCCGACGTCGCGCTGCGGATCTGGACTCCGGCCGGTGCGACGGTACGGATGGTCAAGCAGGTCTTTCCGCACGTGGCGGAACTCACCGGCCGCCGCTCGACGGTCAGTGCCCGGATCGGGGACTATCCGACCGGCGCCTGGGGTGCCGAGACGCGCGAATTCCACATCGGTGTGGTCCTGCGCCCCGACGCGGTCGGTGAGGAGGTGCTGGCTGCCCGGGTCAGCCTGGTCAGCGCCGGTCAGGTCCTGACCGAGCGGCTGATCCCGGCCAGGTGGACCGACGACACCGCGCTCTCCACCCGGATCAGTCCGCAGGTGGCGCACTACACCGGGCAGGCCGAACTCGCCGCCGCGATCCAGGAAGGGCTGCGGGCCCGGGAGGCCGGCGACGAGGAGACCGCGACCGCCCGGCTCGGCCGGGCCGTGCAGTTGGCGGCCGAGTCGGGACACGACGAGACCGCGATGCTGCTCGGCCGGGTCGTCGACGTCATCGACGCCCCGACCGGAACGGTACGGCTGAAGCGGCAGGTGTCGGCGCTGGACGCCGAGCTGACCGACGTGCGGTCGGTGAAGACGGTACGGGTGAAGAAGGAGCAGGAGTGAGCCGGTGACCTGCTCCCGGGGGCACGAGTCGTCCACAACGGACTACTGCGACGTCTGCGGCGTACCGATGCAGGGTGACCGTGCCGGGTCCGGGTCGAAGGAAGCCGGGGGAGCGCACCCGGGCCCGGAGGCCGGGGTGGCAGTTCCGTGTCCGGTCTGCGGTACCGCGCGGGTGGGCCGGTTCTGCGAGGAGGACGGCTACGACTTCCTGCTGACCCCGCCGACCCCCGCCGCCCCGACCCCTGGCGCCCCGACCCCCGCCGCCCCGACCCCTGGCGCCCCGGCCCCCGCTGCCCCGACCCCTGGCGCCCCGGCCCCCGCTGCCCCGACCCCTGCCGCCCCGGCCCCCGCTGCCCCGACCCCTGCCGCCCCGACGGCCGCCGCTGCGGAGCGGAGCTGGCAACTGGTGGTGGACGCGGACGCCGGCTACTTCGACCTGGTCAGGTCGTTCGGCGGGGCGGAGGCGGGGAGCCTGGCCTTCCCACGCTTCGTGGTGGCACGGCGGTTCACCCTGGAACCCCGGCAGATGCTGGTCGGCCGCCGCAGCCGCTCCCGGGGCGTACGTCCCGACATCGACCTGACCGGGCCGCCCGAGGACCCGGGCGTCTCCCACCTGCATGCGCTGCTGGTCCCGCAGCCCGACGGCTGGGCGGTGGTGGACCTGGGATCCGCCAACGGCACCTACCTGAACGACCCCTCGACGCCACCGATCGTCGCCGCCACGCCGGTCCCGCTCGGCGACGGTGACCGGGTCTACCTCGGTGCCTGGACCCGGTTGACGATCCGAGCCGACGGCTGAGCGACGGGCGTCGCCCCGATCGACGATCCGAGCCGACGACCGAGTGGCGGTATCGGGCCACCGATCGACGGATGCGCCTGGCCTATCTAGGATAGGCCGGCACCGTCCCCCGTCATCGGCAAACTCTTTCCGTCGAAGCCAGCCGTCCTCGGCCCGCCCGCCCGGCCGTTCCGGCAACCCCGGAACGCGCCACACCGTCCGAATCGGACAGTTTCGTTCGGCGACCGTGACCACCGGTCCGCCGACGGCGTGCGTGGCGCCGGGCGCCAGCCCGCGAGGACCGGCCGAAAGGAGCAAGCGCATGCCAACAGCAGGTCCCGGCAGGATTCTCGGGGCGTACGCGATCGGCCTGGCCCTGGTCGTGGCACCGGTCCCGGCCCACGCCGCCCCGAACACGCCACCACCGGGCATCGTCGTGCAGGACGGCATGACCCAGCCGGTCTTCTCGTTGGCGGACGCGGTCGAGGAGCGGGTCTGGGTGGAGACCCCGCTCGACACCGACCACGACGGTCGACGCGACCGGGTGGTGGCCGACATCTCCCGCCCCCGGGAGACCGCCACCGCCGGCCTGCGGGTGCCGGTGATCTTCGAGCACTCGCCGTACCGGAAGGACACCTGGAACGACGTTCCCTATCCGAGCGTCCTGGTCGACGAGCTACCGCAGAGCAGGTCGGCCGGTGCCTCGGCCCGGCGGGCGGAAGACCCTGGCGTCCTGCGGGCCAAGGTGAACCTGCCCGGCCAGCTCGACGACTACTACGTGCCGCGCGGCTACGCGGTGGTGCTCGGGCAGAGCATCGGTACCGGCGACTCCGACGGCTGCCCGACCACCGGTGACGCGGCCGAGATCCTGGGCACCAAGGCGATCATCGACTGGCTGAACGGGCGGGCCCGGGCGTACGACGCGAGTGGCGCACCGGTGCGGGCCGGCTGGACCACCGGGGCGGTCGGGATGACCGGCGGCTCCTACAACGGGACCCTGCCGAACATGGTGGCGACCACCGGCGTCGAGGGGCTGAAGACGATCGTCCCGATCGCCGCGATCAGCAACTGGTACGACTACTACCGGGCCAACGGCCTGGTGGTGGCACCCGGCGGATACCAGGGCGAGGACGCGGACATCCTCACCATGTACACGGCCGGGCAGGCCCGGTCCGAGGGAAGCTGTGCCGACGAGATCGCCGAGATCACCGAGGAGCAGGACCGGGTCACCGGCGACTACAACCGGTTCTGGCGGGACCGGGACTATCTGCCCGGGGCCGGCAAGGTCCGGGCCAGTGTCTTCGTGGTGCACGGCCTGAACGACTGGAACGTCAAGACCGGGCAGTTCGCCGACTGGTGGGACCAGCTCGACCGGTACGGGGTGCCGCGCAAGCTGTGGCTGCACCAGGGCGGCCACAGCGGACCGGGGAACACCGCCACGGTGACCCTGCCGGACGGGCGGACCTGGACCTACAAGCAGACCGAGAACCGCTGGTTCGACTACTGGTTGTGGGGTGTGGACAACGACGTCATGGCCGAGCCGAGGGCCGTGGTGCAGCGCGAGGACCGGGTCTACGCCAGCTACCGGGACTGGCCGGACCCGGCGACCCGGGAGGTGTCGTTGGGGCTCTCGGCGGACGACCCGAGCGCACCCGGCCGGCTGGTCGGGCACGGTGCGCGGGGCCGGGTCGCGCAGAGCCTGGTCGACTCGGGCCGGACGATCCCGCCGGCCGACCTGGTGGCCGGGCCGGACGCCGGCAACCCGCACCGGCTGGTCTACACCTCCCCGGGGCTGGCCCGGGACGTGCGCATCTCCGGCCGGCCGGAGCTGCGGGTACGCCTCTCCGTCGACAACCGGACGGCCGCCAACCTGACCGGCTACCTGGTCGACTACGGACCGGCCCGATCCACCGAGGCGCCGGTGGTGGTGACCCGGGGCTGGCTGGACCCGCAGAACCGGACCGGCGAGGCACACGGCCGCCCGCTGCGGCCGGGCCGGGCGGCCGACTACCGCTGGGAGATGGAACCGAAGGACTACGTGTTCCGGGCCGGGCGCCGGATCGGCCTGGTGGTCTTCTCCAGTGACCAGGAGTACACGCTGCTGCCGCTGCCCGGCACCCAGCTGACCGTACTGCCGAAGTCGAGCACCCTGACGCTGCCGGTGGTGGGTGGCCGGGGCGCGCTCGGCTTCTGAGGCGCCGGCCGCTGAGAAGACGGGCCCGGGACGACGGAAGCGTCCCGGGCCCGTCGGCCGGGGCGGACGTACCCCGGTCGGTTCGGAGCGGATCTGAAGTCGGAGCAGGTCAAAGGTCGGAGCAGGCCAGAGGTCGGGCCGGGTCAGAACTTGACGTCCACCAGGTCGACCACGAAGACGAGGGTCGCGCCCGGCTTGATCCGGTTGCCGACGCCCTGGTTGCCGTAGCCGAGCTGCGGCGGGATCACCAGCTTGCGCCGGCCGCCGACCCGCATCCCGAGTACGCCCTGGTCCCAACCCTCGATGACCTTGCCGCCACCGACCGGAAAGCTGAACGGCGAACCGCGGTTCCACGACGCGTCGAACTCGTCGCCGGTGTCGAACGAGACCCCGACGTAGTGGACCACGGCCCATTGGCCCGGTTGGACCTCCTGGCCCGTGCCGATCGTAATGTCCTCGATGACAAGGTCGGTCGGCGGCGGACCGTCGACCAGACCCACGGTGGGCTTTTCCATCCGGGTACCTTAACGCCGGCCCCGGACCGTGATCACGTCCACCCGCTGGAGTGTCGTGGCAGGTAGACGACACCACGACCGCGGCGCCCCCGATGATCGCGGATGCGGGCGGAAAACCGGTTGGTCCGGCCCCGGCGCACTGGGCTACGGTGGTCAGATGTCCGGCACCTTCCACGCCCTGATCCGCGGGTCCCTGACCGGGACGTGCACCGCTGACCAGGCGATCCAGCTCCTGCTCCGGCACCGCGTCGGCCACGCCGCCCTGGCTGGCTGAGAGCGACCGAGCCCAGGTCCGACCGCCGAAGCCGCTGACGCGGATGCGGCGGGCTCCGGACCCGTCTCTCCGGCGGCACATCGCGCCGTGACCTCACCCGACCGCCCGACGCAGCCGTCGGCACGGCGCGGCAGGTCAATGTCCGGAAGCCGGTGTGCGCGGTGTGAGCCGCTGACATCTCCGCACGTCCAGGGTCATCCGAGTCCTGATCCATCCGGGACAGGTCGTGGCCGTGGTGCCCGCCTGTCCGCAGACCGGCCCGGAACGCCCGGGCGGGAGGACACGGCTGTGCCGCATCACCGACCGAACCGAGAGCACCATCCGCATCACCGACCGAACCGGGAGAACCGTCCGCATCACCGACCGCACCGGGAAAGCCTTCCGCATCACCAGCCGAACCGGGAGAACCGTCCGGAGGCCCGACGGGGCGACCCGGCCGGCGGTAGCCAGGCATCCCCAGGTAGCCAGCCATCCGCCCGTAGCCAACCCGACCGGGCGGGGGAACCGGCGGTGCGGCGTACCGGGCCGGACCGGGCGCGTCGGGTGCTCGGGCAGAACTTCCTGCGCGACGCGCGGACCATCGCGCAGATCGTCACGGCGGCCCGCCCGGACCCGGACGGGCTGATCCTGGAGGTCGGCGCCGGGCAGGGGGCGCTGACCAGGGAACTGGTCCGGCGCTGCCGGCGGGTTGTCGCGTACGAGATCGACCCGACCCTGCTCGCCCGGCTCGACGAGGAGTTCCGGGCCGAGCCGGGGCTCCGGCTCGTGCCCGGCGACTTCGTCGCGGCCCGGCCGCCCACCGAACCGTTCGCGGTGGTCGGCAACATCCCGTACGCCTCGACAAGCCGGATCGTCGACTGGTGCGTCGACGCCCCCCAACTGACCACCGCGACCCTGGTCACCCAGCTCGAGTACGCCCGCAAGCGCTCCGGCGACTACGGCCGGTGGACGCAGCGGACCGTGCGGACCTGGCCCTGGCTGGACTGGCGGCTGGCCGGCCGGATCCCTCGGGAGCGGTTCCGGCCGATGCCCCGGGTCGACTCCGGGATCCTCCGGCTGGAACGCCGGCCGGTGCAGCTGCTGCCGCCCGGCCAGCTCGCCGACTACCAGCGGTTCGTCGCGCTCGGCTTCAGCGGGGTGGGCGGCTCGCTGCGGGCCTCGCTGCACCGGGGCTATCCGGACCGCCGGGTCGACGCCGCGCTGCGGGCCAACCGGATCTCCGCCGACATCCTGGTCGGGTACGTCTGGCCGGAGCAGTGGATCTCGTTGTTCCAGGCGGTCCACCCGCTGCGGCACTGACCCGGTCCCGGCAGGTCCCGGCTGATCCACTGTTCGACCGCGGGCGTCCCCGACGGGCTCGCCGGGACGACGGCAGGGGACCGGCCGTGAAGGGGACGAGCCGGCCCGGTGCCGTCGGTGGTACGTCCGCCGACGGCACCGGTCCCGGAATGCTCAGTAGGTGATGAAGCCGTACAGGGCCAGGTGGTTGGACCTGGTGCCGGCCACTGTGTGGTCGACGGCCGACGGCTGCACGTCGCGGTGAAGCCGGTACGGCCGGCGTGCGGAAGCGGCCAATGCGGGGCTCCTGTCGGAAGGTGTCTCGGCGGCGACGATCTCTGCGGTGTTGTCGCTCAGTCACGGGTACCGGCGCGGACCGGTGGCGCGACTCTACCGCCCGGCGTCGATGTCTGGTAGGAATTCTTCAAGCATGGCGGTGCTGAGTAAGGATTCCTCCAAGGAGGCTCGGATGAAGCGAACCGTGGCGGGCCTGACCGGTCTCCTCGCCGTGGCCGCCGGCTCGACGATGGCGGTGCTTCCGGCGCGGGCCGGTCTGGCCGACGATCCGGTCGGCGACCCTGGGTCGGAGCGCAGTCGCACGGTGAGCTACCAGGGCTACCGGGTCGAGGTGCCGGCGAGCTGGCCGGTCGTGGACCTGGCCGCCCGGCCGCACGCCTGCGTCCGGTTCGACCGGCCCGCCGTCTACCTCGGACATCCGGGTGACCAGTCCGAATGCCCGTCCCGGCTCGTCGGGCGGACCGCCGGGCTGCTCCTCGAACCGATCGACGCCCACTCGGCCGAGCGCCTACCGGCCGCGACCCTCACCAGTGCCCCCGGCGCGGCGACCGTGCCCGCGCCCCCGTCCCGGGACGACGCGATCCAACTCGCGGTGCGGGACGCGGGTGTGCTCGTCACGGCCGTGCACACCCCGGTGACCGAGGGACTCGTCCGGCGGATCCTCGACACCGCGAGCCTCGGCCCGGAGGCGGTGCCGCTGTCGCCGTCCGCGATCCCGGCGTGGACCCGACCCGCCGCACCGGCCGCCCCGCTGGCCGCGGCCGGCCCACAGCCCGGCACCTTCCTCGGCCGGGGCTTCGACACCTGCACCGCCCCGGCCCAGTCCACCATGAACGCCTGGCGGGCCAGTTCGCCGTACCGGGCGGTCGGGATCTACATCAGCGGGGCCAACCGCTCCTGCGCACAGCCGAACCTCACCGCGAGCTGGGTGACCAACCAGACCACGAACGGCTGGCGGCTGATCCCGATCGAACTCGGCCGGCAGGCACCCTGCTCCACCCGCTACACCCTGCTGATCTCCACCGACCGGGCGACGGCGCGGTCCCAGGGCGCGACCGCCGCGACCGGCGCCGTGAACGCGGCCCAGGCGCTCGGCATCCCGGCCGGCAGCGCCATCTACAACGACATCGAGCACTACCCGTCGAACCCGTCCTGCAGGGCCGCGGTGCTGTCGTACCTCTCCGGCTGGACCGACCGGCTGCACGCGCTCGGCTACCTTGCCGGGATGTACTCCAGCGGCTCGTCCGGCATCGCCGACGTGGCCAGCGCCTACGACGATCCCGCGTACAGCCGGGTGGACCACATCTGGTTCGCCTGGTGGAACGGGGTGGCGGACACCGACGCCGGCCCGTACGCCCCGGCGGCGTACTGGGCGGACTCACAGCGGCTGCACCAGTACGCCGGCGACGTCTACGAGACCTGGGGCGGCGTGCAGATCCGGATCGACCGCAACTACCTCGACGTCTCGGCCGACGGCGGAGGCGACCCGCCGCCGGTGTGGAGCAGCGTCGTCGACAACGGCACCGCCGGCCGGTTCGCCGCCAGCGCCAACTGGGGAACGTCGTCCTACTCCACCCAGCGGTACGGCGCCGACTACCGCTTCGCCGACCCGGTGCTGGCCAGCGACGTCGCCTGGTTCCGGGTGAACGTCCCGGCCACCGCCAGCTACGAGGTCTCGGTCTGGTACCCGGCCGACGCCGGGTACAACGACTCGACCCCGTTCGTCGTCGCCACCACCGGCGGCACCCAGACGGTACGGGTGAACCAGCGGCTCACCGGTGGCCGGTGGGTGTCGCTCGGCGTCTTCCCACTGGCAGCCGGTGACGGCGACCGGGTGGGGGTGAGCCGGTGGACCAGCGGGACCGGTTACGTCGTCGCCGACGCCGTCCGGGTCACCCGGGTCTGAGACCGGAGCGCTCCGCGCTCCCGTCGATGCCGGAGGTGGCGGCTCACGGGCGCTCGCCCACGCCGGTGGCGGCCTCGGCGAACCGGCCGCCGCGCAGTCGGGGCGTCAACGGTGCCGTCGGCATCCCACCGGCGTCCCGCAGGCCGTGCAGGAACTCCTCGATCGCCTCCCGGGCGGTGTGCCGGGGTGTCCAGCCCAGTTCCGTCCTGGCCCGGGTGGTGTCCATGATCGGCACCCGGAGCACCGCGTCGAACAGGTGCGGGGAGGCGGGCACCAGGTGCAGGTGCCAGGCCAGGGCGAGGGCGGCCCGGACCGGGCCGACCGGCAGGCGTACCCGGCGGGCCCGCAGGACCTCGGCGAGCAGCCGCCCGTCGACGACCGGCTCGGCGGCCACGTTGAACGCCCCGCGCACGTCACGTAGCACCGCCAGCCGGTACGCCTCGGCGGCGTCCGTCGAGTGCAGGGCCTGGAACCGCAACCCCGGCAGGTCGGGGAGCACCGGTACGGTCCCGGGCCGCACCAGCCGACCCGGCAGCAGCGGGCCGGTGAAGAGCCGACGCTGCTGGCTCGCCGACTCCCGCTTGAAGATGAAGCCGGGCCGCAGCCGTACCACCCGCATCTGTGGATTGCGCTGCTCGAAGGCGTCGAGCACCCGCTCCAGGTACGCCTTCTCCCTGGTGTATCCGGCGATCGGCCAGCCGTCGGTCGGCCAGTTCTCGTCCACCGGCCGGTCCTTCGGCCCAGGCGAGTACGCCCCGACCGACGAGGCGTAGACCAGCGCCGGCACGCCGGCCCGGGCCGCGGCGGCGAATACCCGCCGCCCGCCGACGGCATTGACCCGCCAGGTGGTCAGCGGTCGGTGCGTGGGCTGGAAGAGCCAGGCGAGGTGTACCACGACGTCGGCGCCGTCGAAGATCTCGACGAGGTCGGCGGAGACGATGTCCGCCTCGGCCCACTCGGTCTTCGGCGCCCGCCATCGGGGCGGGCGCCGGGAAACCCCGACGATGGTGCCGACCGCCGGGTCCTGGCCGAGGGCCTCGACGACACTCGTCCCGACGTTGCCTGTCGCGCCGACCACCACCACCCGCAGGCCCGAGCCGGTGCCACCCTGCGCGGGCGTCACCGGTCGACCCCGCCGGCCCGGTCGACCCCGCCGGCCCGGTCGACCCCGCCGGCCCGGTCGGCCCGATCACCGGCACCCATCCGAACGTCCATGGCGGTAGCCGTTCCCGCCGAACGCACCGGTAAACGCCCACCCCGCTGGTAAAGACCAATGGTTCCGGCGGTTCCGCGGACCTGTTCGGGGGGCTGGAGCGGTCGGCGTTGACAGTCGTAAACTCGCCCTTAACATAGATACCAATCAATCGATGGCGACGTCGGCGCCCCGCCGGGGTCCGCCCGGCCGCTCCGGCGGCCGTGCGGCTTGTGCCCGCCACCGGGTGAGCAGCCCTGGTCCCCGCTGTCCGGCAAGCGTTTGCCGGGGGCCACGTTCTCTGTCGATCAACCCACCATCGTTCGGAGGACCAGCAATGCACTTACATCGTCCCCGGTCCCGGTTGTGGTCAGCCGTGACCGTGGCAGCCGTGGTCGTCGCCAGCGGCGCGGCTGTCACCCTCGCCGGGCCCGCGGCCGCAGCCGCGGGCTGCGGCGTCACCTACACGGTCGGCTCGCAGTGGTCAGGCGGCTTCACCGCGGCGGTCACCGTCACCAACGTCGGTGACCCGGTCAGCTCCTGGACGTTGACCTGGAGCTACGAGGCGGGCCAGCGGGTCACCCAGGCCTGGAACGCCACCGTGACGCAGAGCGGCAGCCAGATCAGCGCCAGGAACGCCAGCTACAACGGCAGCATCGCCACCGGAGCGAGCGTCTCCTTCGGCTTCAACGGATCATGGAACGGCAGCAATCCGGCGCCGACCAGCTTCGCCGTGAACGGCACCACCTGCACCGGAGCTCCGGGCCCCAACCCCACGACCGGACCGACGTCCCAGCCGACGACGCAGCCCACCGCGCCGCCGACCACCGCGCCGCCCGGCAACCCGACCTGGGGCACCGCCGTGCCGCCGGCCGGCGCCCAGCTGAGCCGGGCGTACCAGTTGATCGCGACCGCCAACGAGAAGGGATACCTGCCGAGGTCCGGCGAGTGCTCCGTCGAGATCCACGCCCGTTACTGGACGTACGGCCCCGACGGCAAGGTCTACCCGACCTGGCACCCGACCCGGGACTCCAGTGGCTGCTACTTCGGCCACGAGCACGGTGACGACCCCCGGCCGTCCGACCTGTACAGCACCGTCGGCTGGCCGGCGTTCGGCTACACCAGCGAGGTGATGCTGGACAACATGCCCGAGCACAGTCACCGGCACGAGGACCACGTCGGGCACAAGGTGCTGGCCGTCAACAACACCAACGTGATCCAGGGTGACAACGGCAGCAGCTTCTTCCCGCCGCAGGGCACCACGATCGCGGTCTGTGACACCCTGCTCAAGTTCCACCAGGGCACCCACTCGCCGGACGCGTTCAGCAACAACGTCCACGAGTTGCTCTTCAACCAGCGCTGCACCGCGAGCAACGGTGGCCAGGTCACCGAGGCCCGCTACAGCGCGATGATCCCGCTCGGCCGGGCCGGCGGCTTCAGCCCGAGCGAATGCCCGGGCTTCGGCGGCGCGTTCATCAACGTGGCGCCGCCGGTGCCGGGAGACTCGCCGTCGGACACCCGGTCGCTGGGCCGGCTGATCACCGAGCCGGGCTGTGTGCAGGCGATCCGCGAGGGTCGTACGCACTACGACCCGCTCTATCCGAGCCCGGTGCCGTTCACCGTCTCCGACATGGACGACTTCTGGTTCTCCGACCACTCGGTGACGGGCAGCGGGCTGAACTTCCGGCTCGCACCGCTGTTCTACGTGGTGAACCCGTCGCGCTACTACGATCCGACCAAGCCGAACAGCCTGGGCCGGATCATCGACCTGTGCTACACCAACCTTGCCGGCGGGGACTACTGCAACCAGGCCCGGCAGGCCGGCCAGAACATCCCCTGGGACGACACCCGCTCGCCGTTCAAGGGCACCCTGCGGGAGTTCCGGCCGGGCACCTTCCAGGTGCAGAACAGCGGCTCGACAACGGTCCACACCGACGTGTACGGCCGCAACGCCTCCAGTACGCCGTTCGCCGGCTCGATCCGGCAGTACTTCTCCGGCAACCAGTCGTCGACCATGTACGTCCGTGGTGCCACCCGCGACTGGAACGCCACCGGGGTACACGCCCCGAACTGACCCGACCCACCCACCCGGGTACGGGCCCGCGGCGGATCCCTCCGTCGCGGGTCCGGCCCGTGCCCGGTCGGTCAGGGCTGCCGGACCGCCTCGCCGGCGATCTCGATCCGTACGCTCCTGCCGACCAGTACGCCGCCGCTCTCCAGTGCAACGTTCCAGACCAGCCCGTAGTCCTCCCGCTCGATCTCGGCGGTCGCGCTGAACCCGAAGATGTCCTGGCCGTACGGGTCGCGTCGGGCGCCGCCGAACTCGACCTGGAGGTCGACCGGTCGGGTGACGCCCTTGACGGTCAGCTCTCCGGTCAGGACGAACCGGCCCGACGTCTTCCCGGCCCGCTCCGGCACGGCGACCTCGCCGCGTCGACCGGGGCGCTGGCTGCGCAACCGGGCCCAGTAGAAGATCGACTCGTTCGGGTCGGGCTGCCACCTGATGCCGGTACTGCGGTACTCCAGCGTGGGATGCCGGACCACGTCGAGGAAGTCGGCGCTGCTCAGGTGCGCGTCCCGGTTGGCGCTGCCGGTGCTGATACTGGCCGCCCGGATCGTCGCGGTCACCGAGGAGTCCAGCGGGTCCGGCTCGACGACGATCTGCGCGGTCGCCTCGCCGAACTCGCCGCCTACCGGGCTGACCATCATGTGTCGGGCGACGAAGCCGACCCGCTTGTGCGCGGGATCGAGCAGGTACGTGCCGGGCGCCGGGATCGTCATGCCCTGCCAGGAGCGTGTGGCGGTACCGGTCATGCTGGTGCTTCCCCCCGGAAATGCTGCCGATGTGGTGATCTTGCCGCTCACCGGTTCCACAGAGTAGTCAGAGGGTTGGCGTCTCAGCCCTGACCTGGGGGACGCCCGTGAGTATCGTCACGTTCGGTAGAAGTGGGTCGTCGATGCAGGCCCGGGTGTCTCAGTACTGCAACGCCGTCGCCACCTCCCGGCCGATGCGCTCCACCGCCGCCAGGTCGAGTCCGTAGAGCACGTAGCGGCCGTGTCGTTCGACCCGTACCAGCGCCAGGTCGCGGAGCACCCGCAGGTGCCGGGAGACCTGCGGCCGGGTCATCGACAACCGGTCGGCCAGGTCGGCGGTGGTCATCGACTGCCGGGCGATCAGCCGGCACAGGCGTACCCGGCGCGGGTCGGTGAGCGCCAGCAGGCGGCTGCGGGCCAGGGTGACGCCGACGTCCGGGGCCGCCACCGGGAAGTGCACCACCGGCGGCAGCCCCGGCTCGTTCTTCACCAGCAGATGCGGGGCACCGTACCGGGTCGGCATGAGCAGCACCGGCGTCCGGGACGGGCTGATCACCGCGTGGTGCACCTTGTCGAAGACGACCCGGGCCGGCCCCGACGACGCGGTTACCAGGCGCGCGGTCGACGGACTGAGCCCGACCAGCGCCGCCGCCGGCCCCTCGTCGGCCAGCCGCTGCCGCAGCCGGTGCGCGGCCCTGGCCAGCACGGGCTCGGTCTCGGCCCAGAGGTCGTCGAAGTAGACCCGGCCGCACAGGTCGAGGAAGTCCAGCAGGTCGTCGCGGAGCGCCGCCGGGTCGCGCAGCAGCTCCTCGGCGAGGTCCAGGTGCGGCTCCGGCAGCCGGGACGCGGCCTGTCGCAGCGCGTCGGCCTGCGCCGGGTCGTGCAGTACCCGACCGAAGTCGAAGCCGTGGTAGCCGCTGGCGCAGGTGAACGCGGTGAGTTCGGCGAACCGGCGCAGCGAAAGCCGTCGCAGGCCGGCCACCGGTGCACAGCTGCCGAGCCCGGGGCGACGGACACGGAGCCCCGGGCCGGCCGTCACGCCCGGGCCGGCACTGACTGTCACGCCCGGGCCGGCACCGGCCGTGCTGTCCGGGCCGGTGGTGGTCGGGTCGAGCCCCGGATAGAAGGCCCGCCAGCGCAGGGCCGTCCACAGCGGTGCGAACCGCGAGAGCCCGGCCCGGAAGGCCGGCGGTGCGGTCCGGGAGACGTCGGCCGCCCAGGACGCGTGCTCGGGGTGGTGCAGGTGACCGGTCAGCACGTGCAGGCTCGCGGCCAGCTCCGCCAGCGGTGACACGGCGACGGAAAACCGGTCGGGGCCCACCCCGGCCAGCAGGACCACCACCGCCATGACCGTGAGTGTAGGGTCGGCGACCGGTCAGGGCCGCGTCTCGGCCTGGGCGGCGAACTCCGCCCGTGCCGCCGCCAGCAGCTCGGGTCCGGTGAGCAGCTCGGCGGCCACCCGGGCCAGTCCGGTCGCCGCGACCTGGGTACGGTCGTGCGCGAAGGGTGTGGCGGCGGCCTCGCGCATCGCCGCCGAGTGGCTCGGCGTACCGGTCTCGGCGATCTGGACGTACGGGTGGATGACCGGCAGCAGCAGCGAGAGGTTGCCGATGTCCGAGGAGCCGGCCGGGCTGTCCGGGTCACCGGACTGGATCTCGACCCCGAGGGCGCCTACCGCCGCCCCGAACCGTTCGGCGAGCACGGTGTTGTTGCGGCGCTCGGCGTACGTGGGGCCGGTCTCCCGGACCACCGCCGCGGTTCCGGTGGCGAGCGCGGCGCCCTGGGCGGCGTCCCGGACCCGTTCGACCAGCGCCTCGACGGAGGTCCTCGTGCGGTCCCGGACGTACAGGTCCACCGCGGCGTACGCCGGCACGACGTTCGGGGCCGCCCCGCCGTCCGAGACGATCCCGTGCAGCCGGACCGTTGGCGGCACGAACTGGCGCATCGCGTCGACCGCCTGGAGGAA
Source organism: Micromonospora sp. WMMD1102 (assembly GCF_029626265.1). Taxonomy (NCBI): domain Bacteria; kingdom Bacillati; phylum Actinomycetota; class Actinomycetes; order Micromonosporales; family Micromonosporaceae; genus Micromonospora; species Micromonospora sp. WMMD1102. The sequence goes on from NZ_JARUBN010000001.1 coordinate 3,038,569, forward strand.
CAGCTGGGCACCGGCGAGTGCGCTGCGGCCCAGCCACGGGGAGATCGAGGCGTGCGCGCTGGTCCCGGCGAAGGCGATCCGCAGGTGTGCGGCGGCCAGGCCGGGGCGGGCGGTCAGCGAACGGTCCCCCGGATGGAACATCAGTGCCACGTCGACGCCGTCGAAGACGCCGGCCTCGGCCAGCCGTACCTTGCCGGCTCCGCCCATCTCCTCGGCCGGAGTCCCGAACACGGCGAGGGTGCCCGGATGGTCGGGCAGCACCCGGACGAGTCCGATCGCCGCCGCTGCGGCACCGGCCGCGATCAGGTTGTGCCCGCAGCCGTGTCCGACGCCGGGCAGCGCGTCGTACTCGGCGAGGATGGCGACGTACGGTCCGGGGCGGCTGCCCTCGTGCACGGCCACGAACGCCGTCGCCATCCCGCCCGGTGGCGTGCGGACCGTGAACCCCGACTCGGCGAGCCATCCGGTCAGCAGCTCGTGGGCGTGGAACTCGCCGAACTTCAGCTCCGGTCGGCGGTGGATGGCGAGGCTCACCGCCTCCATCCGGCCCCGGAGCGCGGCAAGTGCGGTGGCGAGGATCTCCAGTGGCGGCGTGGTGGCGGTGCAGGCGGTGGACATGGCTACTCCCGTCGTACCGGCAGGTCGGGGCGGTGCGCACGCAGGTGGGGCGGCGCCGGCTACGTACCGTCGAGACTGCGGCCGTCCCGGCCGGTTCGGCGGCGGATTGCCGCGGCCGAGGTAACCCTGGCCCGGGATCGCCCGCCGCTCCCGGTGGTCGGTCCACGGTGACCACGTACGTGCACGCCGACCACCACGACCCCGCGAGGATCCTCGACGAGGCGGCGGAGTCGCTCGACTTCCGGCAGCCGGTGGCGGTGATGTTCATGGGCGTGCTCGGCCTGGTGCGGATCACCACGGTGGTGCCCGGACGACTCCGACGCCGAGCACATCGACGCCTACGGCGGCGTGGCCCGCAAGCCCTGAGGCGAGCGGGCCAGCGCCGCCCGGTGCAGCCGCGGGTCGAACCGCCGCGGGTGATCCGCAGGTCGGTTCAGCTACGGGCGGTGCGCAGGTCGGTTCAGCTGCGGGTGATCCGCAGGTCGTCCACTGCCGCCTCGACCAGACTCGCGCCGCCGGCGTCGGCCGCCTCGACCACGATCCGGACGCTCTGGCCGGCGAACGCCGAGACGTCCGCGCTGGCGGTCTGCCAGGCGGCGGCCCGGTTGCTGGCCGCGCCGACCACCTCGAGCAGCGTGCGGGTGCTGCCGCCGACCATTCGCACCCGCAGGTAGTCGGCACTGCTGGCATTGCTGAGGTGCGCCAGGTACCAGGCGAACTCCAACGTCAGCGTGCCGTCGGCCGGCAGGCTGACCGGCGGCGACCCGATGCTCGTCACTCCGCCGTCCACATCGTGCTCACCTGCGGTGCTACCGGCGAGCGGGCCGGTGACCAGGTCGAAGCTGCCGCTGACGGTCGTGCCGAGCTGGGTGGCCACCCCCGAACTGGTGGCCGCCGGATCGGCCCGGCTCCACCGGCCGGCGGTCGCCGTGTCGCTGCCCGCCGGGTCGACGGTCCAGCCGGTCGCCGTCTCGAAGGTGTCCTCGTACACGGTGCTGCCCGGCGGTGCCGGGGTCCCGGCCAGCGTCCAGACGGCGTAGCCGATCGCGTCGGCGTTCCGGTCCAGCGCGGTGTCGTCGATGTTGCCGATGGTGTCGCAGGCCCGGTGGTAACACGGGTCGAAGGCGGTGCCCGCCGTGCCGCCCCAGAGCGCGGCCTGGCTGCTCGACTTGACCCCCTCGGCACCGGTGAAGGTGCCGCCGGCCGGGATCCCCACCCGGATGAACGGCCCGTAGTCGCTGCGGCCGTCGAAGTCGGTGCCCCGGGTCGGCACCCCGATCGAGCTGAAGTACGCCTGGATGGTCTGCTCGATCTGCGCCGAGCCGGCGGGTCCGGGGCCGGAGCCGACACCGTCGGAGTTGTCCCCGTCGTAGACGAAGTAGCCGGCGTTCGGCGAGCCGACCATGTCGAAGTTCAGGTAACCGGCGATCCGGTCCCGGTCGGCGGTCGACAGGCTGTTGACGTAGTACTGCGAGCCGCGCAGTCCCGCCTCCTCCGCGCCCCACCAGGCGAACCGCGGCTGCCTTCGCGGTGCCAGCCCGGTACGGGCGACCGCCAGCGCCACCTCCAGGATCGCCGCCGACCCGGAGGCGTTGTCGTTGATGCCCGGCCCGGCGGCCACGCTGTCCAGGTGCGCCCCGGTCACCAGTACGTCGTCGGGGTCGCCGCCCGGCCAGTCGGCGATCAGGTTGTAGCCGGTGGCGCCGTTGTAGGTGAACGACTGCACCGTGGTGCGGTAGCCGACGGCGTCGAGCTGGCCCCGCACGTAGTTGACCGAGGCGAGGTAGCCGGGGCGGCCGTGTGCGCGGTTGCCGCCGTTGGTCGTCGCGATGGACTGGAACTGGGTCAGATGCGCCCGTACGCCCGCCAGCGGGATGTCCGGCGCGGCGAACGTCCCGGGCGGGAAGTTCTCGGTCGAGCCGGAGGACTGGCGTCCGGCCGGGGCGGGGCGACCGGCTGCCGCCGGGTCGGGTTGTCCGGCCCCGGCCGGGGGCCCCCGGCGGGTACGACCAGGCTGGCGGCGGCGGCCAGCAGGGCGCCGGTGAGCCAGCGGAGCAGACGTCGGTTCACGTGTCCTCCCAGGGTCAGGGATCTGATCCACCCGGGCGTCGCCGGTCGGCGGGCGCGGGGTGCGGTGGCCGCCGGCACCACCCGGTGGGGCGGCCCTCGCATCGACGACCTTCATCCGCGTCCAGCAGCGTGGCGATCGTGTCGCGTGGCGGCAATAGTGCCGGAGCCAAATCCCCGCCTGCCCCGAAATAGGACCACCCACCCCGGGGAGTTTTCAGACACTGCCGTCCAGGCGACAGAACAATATGAACGTCCTTCGATATCTTCGGTGCGGCACTCGAGAGCCGGTCCTGAATTGCCTCGCATCAGATGGGACATCCATGCGACTACGACCATCTCTTCGGACCACCACCGCGACGATCGTCACCCTGGCCGCCACACTGTTGTCGTCGACGCTGACGGTGGCGGGCGCCTCGGCCGCACCCGCCGCCGATCCGGCCGGGGTCAGCTCGGCCAAGGTCATGCTCAGCCCCGAGGCGGCCGCACTGGGCAGCACTCCGGAGGCCGCCCTCGCCCGGTTCTGGACGAAGGAGCGGATCGCCGCGGCCAGGCCGGCCGACAACGGAGTCTCGGTCGCCGAACTCCGCAAGACCGCGCAGAGTTCGGTACTCGGCGAGACAGTCGTGGCCGGACTGCCGCCGCGCGTCGCCGTGACGGGCCGCGCGGGGAAGTCCGACACCGGCCCGACCAAGGCGGCTCGCGGCGACGCGTCCGTCATGGCGGGTGCCACCGGCACCTCCTGGCCGTGGCGGCACGACTTCGTGTCGTTGACCAACGGCAAGGTGCTCTACCAGCACAACGGAGGGCTCTGGCACTGCTCGGGTGTGGTGGTCAGCACCGAGGCCCGGAACACCGTCTTCACCGCCGGGCACTGCGTGCACGGCGGTCCGGGCGGCGGCTGGCAGAACACCAACTGGACCTTCATCCCGGACTACTACTACGGTGACCGTCCGCTCGGCACCTGGGTCGCCCGGGAACTCTGGTCGCTCAACGGCTGGATCAACAACGGCGACCGGGCGTACGACGTCGGGGTGGCGGTGATGCACCTGAACGCGGGGCGCCGGCTCGCCGACGTCACCGGGAGCCAGGGCATCCGGATCAACGGGCCGGCCACCCCGTCGGTGTGGCACTTCGGGTTCCCGCTGAACTCCCCGTACGACGGTGAGGACCTGATCACCTGTGACGGCCCGACGTCGCGCCCCGATGACTTGAAGCTGGCCTGCACCATCCAGGGTGGCGGCAGTGGTGGCGCCTGGTTGGCCGACTTCAACGGCGACTCGGGCTACACGATAAGCGTGAACAGCTACCACGTCGGCAACGACCTGACCCAGATCTACGGGCCGTACTTCGGTGACGGGGTGTCGAACCTCTACGCTGCGGTGCGTAACCTGAGCTGATGCGCTCAGTACGCCGCCGGGTCGCCGCCATGGTCGTGCTCTCGACCGTGGTGGCGGCACCGGCGGCGTGCGCCGGTGCCGACCCGGGCGGCGGGCCGGCCACGCCCCGGCTGGTTCCGGCGCTGAGTCTCGCCCTGGAGCGCGGCCCCCGCCCGGCCGACCGGGAGCTGCGGCTGCGGGTCGGGATGTCGGCGCTGGCCGACGGCATCGACCGGATCGAGCAGCGGCGCGACGGCGAGCAGTTGGGCCTGCTCGTCTGGGTCCGGGAACGCGCCCCCGGCCCGACCGAGGCGGTGCCGAACTCGGCCCGGGTGGCGAGCACGACCGTGCCGCTGGACGCCCCGGTCGGTACCGCCCGGGTGGTCGACCTCGCCAGCCGACCGCCCCGACCTGTCCCGGTGGTCGCGGCCGGCTGACCGCCGCCGCTGCCCGGATGCTGTCGAGCTTCGTTCAGCGGGCCCAGGGCAGTTCCCGGGGTTCCGGGCTGTCCGGGACGGTGGCGGTGCCGCCGACCGGCATGCAGACCAGCGCCTCGGCGGGCTCGCCGCCGGTCCGGAACGGAACTGCCGGACCACCCCGCCGGGCAGGATCGCCGCCTGCCCCGCGCCGACCACCCGGGTCTGGCCGTCCACCGTGACGGCGAACGACCCGGCCACCGGCATCCAGACCTGTTCCCGGTCGACGGCGTGTGCCGGCCCGGCGGTGTCCGGGGCCATCCGGACCCGCCAGGTGGCCAGCTCGGCACTGCCCTGACTGGGTGCGGCGAGCCCGGACATCACGGCGGCGGGGGTTCGGATCGTCCGGCTCTCGCTCTCGGTCACCACGATCATGCAGATCCTCCTGTTGAATAAAGCAGCTTTACTTGCTTGTCGGGCTGAGTAAAGCAACTTGATTCAGGTGTGTCAAGATGAGCTGTGACCGACGACCCGCTGGCCCGCACCGAGCTGACCTTCCTGCTCGGGATGGGCTTCCAACTGGTGCTCGCCGAGTTCGTCCGGCGGGTGGCCGAGGCCGGCTACCCGGACCTGCGCCCGGTGCACGGTCTGGTGTTCCAGGCGCTCCGGGGCGGTGGCGCCACCGGCACCGAGCTGGCGGATCGGCTCGGCGTGACCAAGCAGGCCGCCGGTCAGATCGTCGACGACCTGGAGCGGCGTGGTTACCTGCGTCGCGAGCCGCATCCCGGCGGCGGGCGGCGCCGGCTGGTCGTACTGACCGGGCGCGCCGAGGAACACCTCCAGGTCGCCGGCCGGGTGCTGCACACCCTGGAGGCGGAACTGGCCGCCGGAATCGGTGCCGACCGACTGGCCGAGCTGCGCACCGAGCTGAGTCGGCTGGTCCGGCAGCTGGCCGGCGACTCGCCGCCGCCATTGCGCCCACTCTGGTAGCCGGCCGGCTCCGGCTCTGCTCCAGCACTCGACGCACCTGGACCGCTGCGGTTCAGCGCTCACCTCACCTGGACGGGCTCGGCGGCGTCGATCCGGGCGGTCACGTCCAGCCGACGCGGCGCCAGGCCGGATGTGGTCCGGAACCGCTCTACCGCCGCCGACACGTGGTCCCGGACGGCGGTGAGCCCGGCCCGGGAGTTGAGCCGCAGCTGGATTCGCAGGTCCGGCTGGGGTGCCGTACCGACCAGGGTTACCGAGGCCCGACGCACCTGCGGGTCGCGGGCGAGGTCCCGTTCGAAGCCGCGGGCCAGCCGGGCCCCCTGCACCCTGGTGGTGCCGGGCGATGCCGTGCCGTCCGCCGTGGCCTGCCCGGCGAAGGCCCGCAGGTCGAGGTCGCCCTGCACCGGGTGCCGGCGCACCTGGAGGACCCGGCCCAGCAGGTTCGATCCCAGCCAGGCCAGGAACAGCCCTACCACGCCGAGGATGACCAGCCCCCACGGGTCGATGGCGCGCCAGGTGCGCAGCAGGCCCGACCAGAGCAGCGGCGCCCCGTTGTCGATGCCGGCCAGGGCGCCGAGACTGGCGATCAACCCGACGACCCCGATCGCGGTGAGCGCGATGCCGAGCACCGTCCAGAGCACCCGGATCGCGCCGTCACTCAGGCCGGCCTCCCAGCCCGTCGCACCGGTCCGCCAGCCGGGCAGCGCCGGCAGCTGACGGACCGGCCGGGCGGACATCCGCACGCCGACATGATCGTGCGGCGAAGCGCCGAGCCGTCCCAGTTCGCGCCGGATCGCCGACTCGACCGCCGGGGCGACGTCGGCGTCACCGGCCGCCCGCACCTGGACCCACCAGCCGACACCCCTGCGGCGGACCCGGGCACTCGCCGAGTCGACCCCGGTCACCGCGGTCGCGGCCGCCGCCAGCTGCCGTTCCACCGAGCGCCGTTGCAGGTGCCAGCCGTCGGCCAGCTGGGTGGGCAACCGGTCGGGCTTCCAGCGAACCAACTGTCCGGTCAGGAGCAGCAGTCCGAGTACCCCGGCGGCGACGATCCCGGTCCGCGTCCAGGGATCCGCCAACCGGGTACCGGTCAGCGTGTCGTACCAGGCGGCCCGGTCGACCAGCACCGACTGGCGGCCGAGCGCCACCGTGAGGACTTCCATGATCAGCAGCAGTCCGCCGGCCAGCAGCGCGCAGCCGAGCAGCAGTGTGCCGAGCCGGTTCACCAGGCGCACGTCAGCTCCTTCCGGCCGGGCCGACCGGGACCGGCAGGTCGATGTCGTCGACGACCACCTCCACCGACGACTGCCGGCCGAACTCGGCGAGCACGTCCCGGACCGCCACCCGGATCTCTTCGGCCAGCGGGGCGATCGGCACCGGACCGACCTGGACGTGCACCTCGACCGGGTCGCCGAGCCGGATGCCGACGATCTTGCCGCCGGGGAACAGGGTGGCCACCTCCACGCCGACGCCAGAGGTCAGCCGGGTCACGCCCGGTACGGCGAGTACGGCGTCCCGGAGCCGCCCGGCGATCTCGCCCGGACCGGCTTCCTGAGCAGGTCGGACACCTGTCCGATCGGTCTCCGGCCTCGCCCGCCCGGTACGTGCCGAGGTACGGCGGTTCCCGGTGTCGCGGCTGTTCGTGGCCCGCCCGGACTCTCCGGCGACCCGGGTGCCGCCGGTCTGCGCGGCGGAGCGGTCCGCGCGGCTGTTCGGCGCCTGCCCGGATCCTCTGCCGACCCGGGCACCGGCCCGGGCGGTGGACGGCTTCGCGCGGCCGGGCTCGGTGGCGACCTTCGCGCGGCCGGGCTCGGTGGCGACCCGGCCGTTGCGGCCGCTGCCGCCGCTGGTGGCCCGGCTGCTCATCGTGCCCGCTGCTGGCGGTCGTCGCCGTCCTGGTCGCCCTCGACGTAGACGTCGTCGACGTTGATGTTCACCCCGACGACGTCGAGGCCGGTCATCGCCCGCACCCGGTCCATCACGTTGCGGCGTACCGCGTCGGAGACGTCGACGATGCTCTGGCCGTAGAACGTGACGATGTCCAGGTCGATCGCCGTCTCGCGTTCGCCGACCTGCACCGACACACCCTGCTCGGCGGTCTCGCTGACGCCCGGGACGATGTTCCGGAGCTGCCCGACCCGCCGGGCCAGGCCGGTGCCCATCGAGTGCACGCCGGGGATCTCCCGGGCCGCGAAACCGGCGATCTTGGCCACCACGCCGTCCGCGATGCGGGTCTTACCGGACTCGGTGGTCAACTCGGCCCGGGCCGGTCCGCCGTCCGGCGTCGCCAGCGGACCCGGCATCCCGGTCTTCTGCCGGTTGTCGCCCCTGGTCGCGGTACTGCTGCTGCTCTCAGCCATCGCCTGCCTCCATCTCCTGGCCTGCCCCCATCTCCTGCCGATCCGGCCGATCTGGTCCGGTACGCCGCGCGGCCATCGCTGCACGCCTTCGGGAGGCCCCGGTCGACGCCGTCCGGAAGGCGCCCGTCATCGCCGTCGGGAGGCGCCCGCCCGCTCGGCCAGGCCGGCGACGTCGAGTTCGCCGTCGATCACCCGTGCCGCGAGCCAGCCGGCCAGCCCGGCGAGCACCGCACCCGCCGCCGCTCCGAAGCCGGCGACGGCCCAGACCGCCGCGATGAGGAAACCGGCGATGAAACCGAACTGTTGGCGTGACATGGGTTCCTCCCCGGTCCGGTGCGGCAGGTCGGGAGTGGCTTACACGCTGGGGGAGAAGTCGAACCCCGCCGGACGTACGACATGTGTGATCTGCGTCACTTTCCGTGGATTGATCGTCGTCGGGGGCGTGCCGGGTACCGTGACCCGGTGCGGCTCACCAAGTACACCCACGCCTGTGTACGGCTCGAACACGACGGCCGGGTCCTGGTCGTCGACCCGGGCGTCTGGAGCGAACCGGCCGCACTGCGCGGCGCCGACGCGGTCCTGGTGACGCACGAGCACACCGACCACGTCGACGTACTGCGGCTGGCCGGTCTCGGCGTCCCCGTCTACGCACCGGCCGGGGCGCGGATCCCCGACCTCGACGTGCACCCGGTCGCACCGGGGGAGGAGTTCACCGCCGCCCGCCTGCGGGTACGCGCCTTCGGCGGCCGGCACGCGACCATCTACGGCGGCCAGCCGGACTGCCCGAACCTGGGATATCTGGTCGAGGGGGAGGTCTACCACCCCGGCGACTCGGTGTACCGGCCGGACGTGCCGGTGCGGACCCTGCTGGTGCCGGTCCAGGGGTCGTGGCTGAAGACCGCCGAGGCGATCGACTTCGTCCGGGCCCTCGCACCCGAGCGGGCGTACGGCATCCACGACGCTCAGGTCAACGACAGGGGGTTGCAGAGCGTGCACGGGTGGCTCGCCGAGGAGACCGGCGGTTGCTACCGCTGGCTCACCCCGGGCGAGACGGCCTGACGTGTCCGGTGCCGGGGAGTCGGCGGGCGGGTCAGCCGGTCCGGCCGGCGGTGTCGGTGCGGCCGGCTCCGGCCGGGGTCCCGGGGCGCTCGGTCCGGCTGTCCACGATCGCCGCGACCAGGGCGATCAGCACGAACCCGATGGTCGCCAGCAGAGCGTCCCGGAATGCCCGCGACCAGCCGTCCCCGGTGGCCGCCAGACTGCTGAAGAAGATCGCCCCGACCCCGGCGATCCCGGTGGCGGCACCGATCCGCTGAGCGGTCTGCAACATGCCTGCCGCGCTGCCGGCCTGGGCGACCGGCACCTCGGAGAGCGTGAGGTTCTGGTTGGGGGTGATCACCAGTCCGCTGCCGAGGCCGGCGAGCAGCAGTGGCAGGGCGGTCGCCAGTGGCGCGCCGCGCCCCGGCACGAAGTGTAGGGCCAGGATCACGCCGCCGAGCCCGATCGCGACGGTGGCCAGGCCGATCGCGACCAGCGGCCGGCCGAGCCGGTCCACGATCCGGCCGCCGAGGGCCGCGGTGACCGCCGAGCCGGCCGCGAACGGCGTGATCGCCAGGCCGGCCTGCAGGGCGGTGTAGCGCAGGCCGTTCTGTAGGTAGAGGGTGAACAGGAAGAAGATCGCCACGAAGCCGCCGAAGTAGAGCAGCCCGATCAGGGTGCCGAGCGAGTACGACCGGAGCCGGAACAGGGCCAGGTCGAACAGCGGCTCCCGGCGGCGCCGGTACCGCAGTTCCCAGCCTACGAAGCCGAGCAGCACCAGCAGGCCGGCCGGGATCAGCAGCCACTTGAGCGGCCCCTGCCACTGCTGCCGTTGCACCAGCGGGAGCAGGAGCAGCAGCACACCGAGCCCGAGCAGCAGTACGCCGAACGGGTCGAGGCTGCGCTGTCCGCTCCGCCGCCCGCCGGCGGTCGGCAGCAGTCGCCAGGCGAAGACGATCGTCACGATGCCGACCGGTACGTTGACGAAGAAGACCAGCCGCCAGCCGAGGTGCTGTCCGCCGATTTCGATGAGCCCGCCGCCCAGCAGCGGGCCGATGCCGGTGGAGATCCCGATGGTGGCGCCGAGCAGCCCGAACGGTCGGCTCCGGGCCGCACCCCGGTAGAGCTGCTGGATCAGCCCGATCACCTGCGGGTTCACCAGTCCGGCCGCCGCGCCCTGCAACAGTCGGGCAGCGATCAGCCAGGTCGCCGACTCGGCCAGCCCCGCCGCGGCGCTGGTCAGGGTGAACAGCGCGAGGCCGAGGATGAAGACGTTGCGCCGGCCCCGGACGTCGCCGAACCGCCCCGCCGGCACGAGCAGCAGGCCGAAGGTGAGCGCGTAGCCGGAGAGGATCCACTGCAGGTCGCTCGGGTCGGCGCGTACCGCCTGCTCGATCGAGGGGATCGCGACGTTGACGATGCTGACGTCCAGCAGTGTCATGAACGCGGCGACCAGGCCGATGGTCAGGGCCTGCCGGCGTCGTCGGGCGGCGGTCCGCTCGTCCAGCCCGGCCAGCGGGTCCGGTTCCGGCTCGGCTGGTCGACCCCGGCCGGTGTGCCCGGGTGATCCGCCACGATCCGGTGGACCGCCGTGTGCCGCGCTCATCGAGCCTCGCTGACTGTGCCGCCGCCGGGTCGCCGCGAACGGTGACTGCCGGGGACAGACTACCGCAAAATGCCCTTACGCCTGGTCAACGACCTACCGGCGGCACGCCGTGCCGCCGCCGCTCGGCCTGGCGGCGGTACGCGTTCAGGCGAGCTGCTGCGAGCACCAGCGTGGACCGAAGTCCAGACCCTCCAGCGGGGAGTCCTCGCGGTGCAGCAGGTTCTTCTCGCCGAGCACGTGCAGCGGCGTCGCCAGCTGGTCCGGCGGCAGCCCGACCTCTTCGGCGATGGCCTCCGGAAACGGCACCTGTCCCCGGGCCTCCAGGGTGGTGACCGCCTGGTAGACCCGCTGCTCGATCTCGGTGAGATGTAGCTGTTGCATGGTGACCTCCTCGCCCGCGCACAGCGCGCGGACAGTTCGCGAGATCGCGATTACCCACGGCAACGGCGTTGATGCGTCCGGGCACCGGCTCCGCCACCGATCGTCGGCCGGTGTCCCTTTCCGGTCCCGCCGCCGGTGTCCCTTTCCAGCCCGGCCCGGCCGGTCGCCTAGGCTGCTACCCGTGATCTGGGACGTGGCCGTGATCGGGGCCGGGCCGGCCGGACTCTCCGCCGCGTTCACCGCCGCGCGGGCCGGAGCGCGCACGGTGGTGCTGGAGAAGTCCGCACACCCGCGCTACAAGACCTGCGGGGGCGGGCTGATCGGCACCTCGCTGGCGGTCGCCGCCACCCGGATCGAGGTGCCCGCCGACGACCAGGTGGACCGGGTGACCTTCACCGCCGACGGCCGGCGCGAGTTCACCCGCCGGCACCGTGCCGGGCAGTTGCTCACCATGGTGCGCCGGGAGGAGTTCGACGACCGGCTGCGCGGCGCCGCCGTGGCCGCCGGCGTCGAGATCCGGGAGCGGGTCGCGGTGCGCGGCATCGAACAGGACCCCGACACCGTACGCGTCCGGCTCGCCGACGGCACCGAACTGCGCACCCGGGTGGCGGTCGGCGCCGACGGTTCCGCCGGGGTGACCGCCCGGCAGGTCGGGGTGGAGTACGCACAGGTCGACCTCGGGCTGGAACTGGAGATCCCGGTCCCGGTCCCGCTTCAGGAACGCTGGCGCGGCCGGCTGCTGCTGGACTGGGGCCCGCTGCCCGGGTCGTACGCCTGGGTCTTCCCGAAGGGCGACCGGCTCACCGTCGGCGTGATCGCCGCCCGGGGCGAGGGGGAGCGGACCCGGCGCTACCTGCGGGGCTTCGTCGACCGGCTGGGCCTGTCCGGCCTGGAGCCGGCGCACGACTCCGGGCACCTGACCCGGTGCCGTGCCGACGACTCCCCGCTGCGCCGGGGTCGGCTGCTGGTCGCCGGTGACGCGGCCGGCCTGTTGGAGCCGTGGACCCGGGAGGGGATCAGCTTCGCGTTGCGCTCCGGTGCGCTCGCCGGCACGGCGGCGGCCGGCGGCGACCTCGACGGGTACGTCCGGGCGGTGCACGACCAACTCGTCCCGCCGATGCGGGCCGGACACCGGATCCTCGCCGCGTTCTCCCGGCATCCCGGGATCTTCCACTCCGCCCTGGCCACTCCACCCGGCTGGCGGATGTTCACCGCCTTCTGCCGGGGCGAGACCAGTTTCGACCGCGCCCTGGAACGCCGCCGGGTACGCGCGGCACTCGCCCTGCTGGGCGGGGCGCCGTAACGTCACCCGCCCGGGATGGCCGCCGACGGGCTGCCTACCGGAGCCTCCCGGTATGCCGTGAACCGGCGCAGCCGCAGCGAGTTGCCGACCACGAAGACCGAGGAGAAGGCCATCGCCGCACCGGCGATCATCGGGTTGAGCATCCCGATCGCGGCCAGCGGCAGCGCGGCGACGTTGTAGGCGAACGCCCAGAACAGGTTGCCCCGGATCACCCGGAGCGTCGCCCTGGAGAGCCGGATCGCGTCGACGGCGGCGGTCAGGTCACCGCGTACCAGGGTCAGGTCGGCGGCCTCGATGGCGACGTCCGTACCCGTGCCCATGGCCAGCCCGAGATCCGCCTGGGCGAGCGCGGCGGCGTCGTTGACGCCGTCGCCGACCATGGCCACCACCCGGCCCTCGGTCTGGAGCCGCTTGACCACGTCGAGCTTGTCCGCCGGCAGTACCTCGGCGATCACCTCGTCGATGCCGACCTCGGCGGCGACGGACCGGGCGACCGCCTCGTTGTCCCCGGTGAGCAGCACCGGGGTGAGGCCGAGCCGGCGCAGCCCGGCGACCGCCTCGCGGCTGGTCGGCTTGACCGCGTCGGCCACCACGAACGCCCCCCGGACCCGGCCGTCCCAGCCGGCCAGCACCACCGTCCGGCCGGCGGCCTCGGCCTCCGCGACCGCCGCGCCGAGCGCGCCGGCCGGTTCGAGGCCACGCTCGGCCAGCAGCCGGGCCCGGCCCACCGTGGCCGCCCGGCCGTCGACCGCACCGGTGACGCCGAGTCCCTCGACGTTGGCGAAGCCGACGACCTCGGGATGCGGCCCGGTCCGCTCGGCGGCGGCGGTGGCGATCGCCCGGGCGATCGGATGTTCGCTGGCGTTCTCCAGGGCGCCGGCCAGCCGCAGCAGCTCGTCGGCGTCCTGCCCGTCGGCCGGCAGGATCTCGGTGAGCGTCATCCGGCCGGTGGTGACGGTGCCGGTCTTGTCCAGCACCACCGTCCCGACCCGGCGGGTCGACTCCAGCACCTCCGGTCCCTTGATCAGGATGCCGAGCTGGGCACCCCGGCCGGTGCCGACCAGCAGCGCCGTCGGGGTGGCGAGCCCGAGCGCGCAGGGGCAGGCGATGATCAGGACGGCGACGGCGGCGGTGAAGGCCGCGGTCACGCCGTCCCCGGAGCCGAGCCAGAAGCCGAGGGTGCCGATGGCGAGGGCGATCACGATCGGTACGAAGACGCCGGAGATCCGGTCCGCCAGCCGCTGCACCTGCGCCTTGCCGGTCTGTGCCCGTTCGACAAGGGTCGCCATCTGGGCGAGCTGGGTCTCGGCGCCGACCCGGGTGGCCCGGACGACGAGCCGGCCTCCGGCGTTCACGGTCGCCCCGACCACCTGGTCGCCGGGGCCGACCTCCACCGGCACCGACTCTCCGGTAAGCATGCTGGCGTCGACCGCCGAGGAGCCGTCCTCGACCACACCGTCGGTGGCGATCTTCTCGCCGGGCCGGACCACGAAGCGGTCACCGACCCCGAGCTGGTCGACGGCGATCCGGACCTCGGTGCCGTCGCGCAGCACCGTCACCTCTTTCGCGCCGAGTTCGAGCAGCGCCCGCAGGGCGGCACCGGCCCGGCGCTTGGACCGGACCTCGAAGTAGCGGCCGGCGAGGATGAAGAGGGTGACTCCGGCCGCCGTCTCCAGGTAGATGTTGCCGGCCCCGTCGCTGCGCCCGATGTCGAGGCTGAACGGGTGGGTCATCCCGGGCGTACCGGCGGTGCCGAGGAAGAGCGCCCAGACCGACCAGCCGAGCGCGGCGAGGGTGCCGAGCGAGATCAGGGTGTCCATGGTGGCGGCGCCGTGCCGCAGGTTGGTCCAGGCGGCTCGGTGGAACGGCAGCCCGCCGTACGCCACGACCGGGGCGGCGAGGGTGAGCGAGAGCCACTGCCAGTAGTCGAACTGCCAGGCCGGCACCATCGCCAGCACGATCACCGGTACGGTCAGCACCAGCGACACCAGCAGCCGGGTACGCAGTGCCAGCAGCTCGTCGACCGGCGGCACCGCCTCCGTTCCGGGTTCGCCGGCCGGGCGGGGCGGTGGTGGCAGTTCCGCGGTGTAGCCGGTCTTCCGCACCGTGGCGACGAGTTCGTCCGGGGTGCGGGAGTCGTCGTAGTCGACCGTCGCCCTCTCGGTGGCGTAGTTGACGGTCGCGGTCACCCCGTCCAGCCGGTTGAGCTTCTTCTCGATCCGGCTGGCGCAGGAGGCACAGGTCATCCCGCCGATCTTCAATTCGATCCGGTTGGGCGCCATAGGTGGTCGCCCGGCGGCCGGTGCCATTGCTGCCTCCCGCGTCGCTCGTGCCGTAACTGCTGAATCTGTGTCCGTGGCCGGGTAGGTGTCCGCGGCCGTGTCGGTCGTCTCCGTTGACTGCACCGGTTGGGTCCGTTGGCTGCGTCAGTCGTGTCCGTGGCCGGGCTCGCCGTGCCCCGGCGGCTCCGCACCGGCGGTGGCCGTCGGCGCCGGCTGGTCGGGTGTCGCGCCGCCGCCCGGCGTACCGGCCGGCGCGGGTCCGGTGGGCGGACCGGCGGTCAGGGTGAACTCGGCGGTGCGCACCGCCCCGCCGTGCTGGAAGTCGAGGTAGAGCCGGTAGGTGCCGGCCGAGGGGACGTCGGCGTAGAAGGTGATCTCCGGACCGGCGGGGGTCCGCCCGTCGCCGGGCTCACCGTCCGGGTGCACGTGCAGGTACGCCAGGTCACCCGCCCGGAGCGCGACCAGGTGCCCGTACGCGCCGAGGTAGGGGGCGAGGTCGGTGACCGGTTGCCCGTTCCGGTCGACGGTCAGGGTCAGTTCACTGGTCCGGCCCGGGGTCAGGGTGCCGTCGAGGCGTACCCGGTAGTCGTCGACCTCGGCGGTCGGGGCGGGTGCCGGCAGGGCTCGGGGCCGGAAGTCGCCGGGTACCGCGACGTCGAGCCCGAGGGTGAGCGCCGCCGCGCCGCTGGGCGTGAAGTCGGCGAACGCCCGCCAGCTCCCGGGACCGCTCAGCGGCGAGGCGACCCGCCAGGTGCCGTCGGCGGCCATCTCCGGGTGTACGTGCCGGAAGCCGGACAGGTCCCGCCGGGCCACGATCAGGTGCATCCGCTTGTCGTGTGCCACGTCGAAGCGGGTCACCGGCTGCCCGTCCGGTCCGATGATCCGGAACGCGAACTCGCCGGCCGGAGCCGGTACGCCGGTCAGGGTGTAGCCCCAGTCGGAGACGAGCAGGCCACCCGGCAGCCGGGGCGTGTCGGTCGCGCCGCTGCCGGTGTCGTGCCCGGCCGAGTGGGCGGCGTCGGTCGAGCTGGCGGAGTCGGCGGTGCGTACCGGGCCGGCGAGCTGACCGACCCCGTACGCCGCGCCGAACACCGTCACGAGCCCGAGCGTGCAGGCACTCAGCTTGGTCGCGATGTTCATCGTGCTCTCGTCTCCTCCGGGGGCTTCGGTGGTCAGGGACGGACGAGTTCGTAACCGGCCTCGTCGACGGCGGCGCGGAGTTGCTCCGGGTCGACCGGGGCGTCACTGGTGACGGTGACCGCACCGGCGGACAGGTCGACGCTCACCTCGGTCACGCCCGGGATCGCGCCGACCTCGGTGCTTACCGCGCTGGCGCAGTGGCCGCAGGTCATTCCCTTGACCTGGTAGCTCTCGGTGATCATTACAGTGCTCCCTTCCCGTTCCGACCCTATACCCTAGGGGGGTATGCGATGCGTACGTTACCCCTCGGGGGTATCTGTACACCAGGACCGTAGCATACCCCTGGGGGGTTAGCTATGCTTGACGGCATGACGACACCGTCGGAAACCCCGACCCGCGGCTACACCGCCAGCAAGGACCAGTTGCTCGCGCGGCTGCGCCGGGTGGAGGGGCAGGTCCGGGGGATCGAGCGGATGGTCGAGGACGACCGCTACTGCATCGACGTACTGACCCAGATCTCCGCCATCCAGGCAGCCCTGGACAAGGTCGCGCTCGGACTGCTCGACGGGCACGCCCGGCACTGCATGCACGAGGGTGCCGCCGAGGGACGGGCCGACGAGATGGCCACCGAGATGATGGCCGCGGTCGGCCGCCTGATGAAGCGGGGCTGACCCGCCGGGCGGCAGTCCCGGACTGCTGTCCGTCGGCCGCCCGTCGGTCCGGACGGCCATCCGCCGGTTTCCTAGACGGCTGCCCGTCAGTCCCGGGCCGGGTCGGTCCGGTCACCCGGGCCCGGGTCCGGGAAGAGGTCGACCTGCTCGCCGAGTTCCACCTCGCCGGCCAGGTGGGCCGGCGGCGGCCGGTCGGTCGCCGGCAGTCGCGAGTACCGCCGCCCGGAGCCCTGCTGTGGATCCGGCCGCGAGGTGACCCGGAACGGCACCATCGTGATCGGGGCCGGCGGCGGGTCGAACCTGCGCTCTCCCCAGCGCAGCCAGAGGGCGAGCCGGCCGGCCGCCGCCTCCAGCCGGAGCTTCTCCACGGAACGCCGCCGGTCGGAGTGGTCGACCTCGACCACCACCGGCGCGCCGTCCGGCCGCGCACATCCGACGTCCACTATGGAATGCCGGTGCTCGTACGGCGGCGGCAGCGGCATCACGCTGGCGGCCCGCCGGTACACCCGCCAGCCCTGCGCCCCCGCCCAGGCCGCCACCGAGTCGATCAGCAGCACGGTGACCTCGTCACCAGTCTGGTCGGTGAACGTCAACCGGCCCAGCCAGCCGGACAGCGCGGCGCCGATCCGGGCGCCCTCCTCGGCCTGGTCCACGCTCCGACCGTACCGTCCCAAGGCCCCGGTGCCGGTGCCGGCCGCCCGGTGCCGCCCGGACCGTGTCGACCGCAGCGTGTCGACCGCAGCGCGCCGGTCGCGGTGTCGCTCGCACGGTGTCGCCGCGCAGCGCCGACCGCAGGGCGCCGGTGGTCGACGTGCCGCCGGCCGACGTGTCGGCGGGTCAGCTCATCGCAGGCAGGACGACCCGCTCCAGCACCGTCGACGGCGTCCGCCACTGTTCCGGATCGTTGTAGCCGCCAGCCGTGACGGCCACGACGAGATCCAGGTCCGGCAGGACGTACAGGCGTTGGCCGCCGTTGCCCATCGCGGCCAGCGTCCGCTGTTCCGCGACCTTCTCGACGTACCAGTGGTAGCCGTACCGGCCGCCCCAGCTGGTCGCCAGACGGGGGCGGAGCATGACGTCAATCCACTCGGCGGGGACGATCCGTCGGCCATTCCACGACCCGGCACCGAGCACCAGCTCGCCGATCCTGGCCAGGTCCCGGGACGTGAGCCGCAGCCCGGAGGCCGCCGACGCCACCCCGTCCGACCCGCACATCCACGCCAGGTTGTCGATCTCCAGCGGCCTGAACAGCACCGATCGGGCGTACTCGGCCAGCGGCTTGCCGGTCCCGTCCGCGATCAGTCCGGCGAGCAGCGCCGTCGCGCCACCGCAGTAGCTCCAGCGGACACCGGGTGGCTCGACGACGGGCCGCTCCAGGACGTACCGGTACCGGTACGGGGCGAGTTCCATGGCGATCTCGGCGTTCGCCGGGTTGTCGTACGGCAGGTCCTCCCGCCATTCCAGCCCGAGCGACATCGTCAGCGCGTGCTCGACGGTGAGCCGGGCCCGAGCCGGATCGGCCGCCAGGTCGGAGTACGCCGGGAAGTGCCGCAGCAGCGGCGTCGAGGGTTCGGGGACCAGACCGTCGCCCAGCGCGATGCCGTACAGCAGCGCGGTCACGCTCTTGGTGACCGACCGGAGGTCGTGCAGGGTGTGCGGTCCGAACTCGACGACGCCGAGCCGGATGTTCCAACTGCTGTCCTCGCCGCTGCCGTAGTACTCCAGCACGGTTTCGCCGGCGCGGACCGCGACCGCCGTGTGCAGCCCGTCGAGCTGCCCGGCCCGGAGCGTCTCGGTCAGCCGGTCGTGCAGGGCCGTCAAGGGGTTCCTCCTCGCCAGGGACTCCGCCGAGGATCGCACATCCGGGCCAGCGTCGGGTCGCGCCGCCGGCCGGCCCGGCGCAGGTGCACCGGAAGGAACCCGAGCCAGGCGAGGCCGACCAGCACCCAGAGGTTGCCGTAGAGCAGGCCCCAGCCCCGGAAGTGCCGGTCCCAGCCGTGCAGGTCGGCGAGTACCCAGCTGGTGCCGGCGACGAAGACCAGCCAGGTGAGGCCGGCGGCGACGAACCCGAGTCGGCTGCGGCCCCGCCAGGACCGTACGGCGAGCAGCACCAGCGCGGGTACGCACCAGACCCAGTGGTGGTGCCAGGAGACGGGTGAGACCAGCACGCCGGTCGTCGCGCAGGCGAACACGCCGAGCAGCGCCTCGCCGCGCCGGGCGCAGTACGCCGCCACCGCGATCCCGAGCAGCCCGACCAGGGCGGCCACCGGGAACCAGACCGTACCCGGGTCGGCGGAGTCGGTCAGCCGGGCCAGCGCACCGGCCAGCGACTGGTTCAGCACCGTCCGGGGGTCGGCGGTGACCCGTGAGGTGTCGAGCAGCGCGCCGGTCCAGAACCGCACCGAGTCCTCCGGTCGCCAGGCGAAGCCGAGCGCGACGGTGCCGGCGAAGCCGACCGCAGCGGTGCCCGCCGCCCGGAACCGGCCGGTGGCCAGCAGGTACACCACGAACACGAGCGGAGTGAGTTTGATCCCGGCGGCGATCCCCACCCCGAGGCCGGACCAGCGACGCCGGGGATCGCCGGTCAGGTCGACCAGCACCAGCAGCATCAGGAAGAGCCCGATCTGACCGGCCTGGAGGTGCCCGGAGACCGCGAACGTCGGCAGTGCGGCAAGCCCGCCGGCCAGCGTCGCCGTCGCCCGGTGCTCCGCTGCCACCCCGGCCGCCCGGAGCGTCACCCGGACCGCCGCCAGCAGCGCGAGGACCGAGGCGACCATCCACAGTGCCACGACGGCCGTCATGCCGAGCGACGCCAGCGGCCGGAGCAGCAGCGCCGCGAACGGCGGATAGGTGAAGCCCAGCGCGATGCCGTCGGTGCCGCGGTGACTGGCCTGGTAGAGCCCGCCGTCCCCGGAGGCGGCGGCGGAGACTCCCGCGTGGTACGTCGCCAGGTCGCCCCAGAAACGTCCGGTGCCCTGGTGAACCGCCGCCGCGGCGGCTCCGACGAGCAGCGGGAGCAGCACGAGACCGCCGGTCGGGTACGCCCGCCGGAGGCGCGGCCGGGCCGGCGCGGGCGCCACCGGGAGGCTCGGGCCCGGCCGGTCTCGCGGCGGTGGCTCTCCGGTTCCGCCGGGGGCGGGACCCAGGTGGGTACTGGTCACGGCGCTTTCCTTCCGCCGGCCGGTAGTCCGCATCCGGGGTCCGGGCAGCGGTATGGACGAAAAGGTAGCGATCTCTCCTCTGTCGTTCCTGGACCGAACCTCGATCACCCACGGTCCCCGTCCGCCGGTGCCGCCCTCCCGTTCCGGCCGGTCCGGGCCGCACCCCGGCGGAGCCGGTGGCCGATCGCGAGTCCGCCCCAGAGCACGGCCAGCCAGATGCCGAGCTGTAGCAGGTAGTTCCGGTCCTGGAGCCCCGGATTGGCCGGCCCGGGGGCCGGCCGCCAGAGCAGCGGCACCGCGATCAGGAGCAGGGTCGCCGTGACCGCCAGCCCGGTGCCGATCCGGGCGCGGGTCGCCCGGTCGGGAACCAGCCGGCCGAGGGCGAGTCCGACCAGGCCGACCAGCGGGGCGACCAGCAGGTCGTGCAGGAGCGGACCGGCGAGCAGCCAGGGAAGTAGCGGCCCGGGGCGGGGCAGCACGGTCACGCCGTACGCCGCCGCCGCGAGGCCCAGTCCGATCAGGACGGTCCGGGCGACCCGGATGGTTCCCGTGCCACCGTCCTCCCCGGCGTCCGGCGTCATCCCAGCACCTCCAGCCGGGAGACCCACTTCGTCTGTAGCACTCCAGGGCGGCTCGGGGCGATGATCCGGCACGGATATCCGTGGTCCGGTGCCAGCACCTCCCCGTTGACCCGCAGGGCGAGCAGGGTCAACGGGTCGCCGACGTGCGCCGCCGGCAGTGTGCTGGTCGCGTACAGGCCGGCGGACTCCAGCGAGGAGACCCGCACCGGACGGCCGGTCGGCGCACCGACGGCGGCGAGCAGGTCGGCCACCGGCACCCCGGTCCAGTCCGCCACCGCACTCCAACCCTCCACGCAGGCGATCGGCAGCCGTCCGGTCCGCTGCGGCAGGGCCGTCAGGTCGGCGAGGTCGAGCCGGTGCCGGCCGCCGGGCCAAACGACCTCCAGGTGCCAGTCGGCCGGTACGACGATGCCGGCCGCGGTCGCGGTGCGGTTCACCGGCACCCCCTGCGGTCCGGTGCCCGAACTCCAGGCCAGCGCGGAGACGCGGCGCAGCCACGGAACCGTGCTGCCGGCGGTGGCCAGGACCGCGACCGTGGCCGTGCCGGCGGCGGTGCGCAGGAAGGCCCGGCGGCCGGGCACCGGCTCCCGGTCGAGCCGGCCGGCCAGCGCGGCCCGGGTCACCGGCAGCTTGACGCCGACGTGCACCAGCAGGGCGCCGACCGCCAGCCAGGCCACCGCGTAGTGCGCGGCCGGGAAGAAGAACCGCCACGGGTACGACTGCGCGACGTTGAACACCCCGGTGACCAGCTCGAAGAAGGCGGCGCAGACCAGCACCAGGATGGAGAGCCGTTCGAGTAGGTGCCCGGCCAGCCGGCCCGGCCGGCGGGGTGGCCGGACGAACAGCCGGGGATAGACACTCCACAACTTCGCCAGCAGCAGCGGGATCGCCGCGATCCCGGCGAGCACGTGCACGCCCTGGGTTATCCGGTAGAGGTGCACCGGGCGGCTCGGCCAGCCGAACCAGACCGGCGGTTGCGCGGCGGCGTGGCTGAGTAACCCGGTGACGAAACAGAGCCCGAACGCCACCCCGAGCCATAGTCCGAGCCGGGCCGCCACCGGCGCCGAGTGCGCCGGCCCGGTGAAGTCCTCCGGGCGCGGCGCCCGCGGCCGGCGGACGACGAACCGACCGGCCCGGCGGACCTGCGACCGGCGGGTCATCGGCGGACCAGTTCGGCGAACCAGCGGTCACCGGAGCGCAGCAGCCCGGCCACCCGCAGCCCGGCACCGGCGGCAGGGTGCTCCACCGCCTCCAACCCGACCCGGGCCCAGCGGAACGCGGGTCCACGTCGCGGCCGGCGGTCCGGTCCGATCGAGACGACGTGCGCCAGCCCCTGCCACAGCCCGGTGCCGGGCCGCTCCACCTCGGCCAGCACGCTGCCGTCCGGAGCGAGCAGCGCGGCGCATCGGCGCAGCAGCGCCACCGGGTCGCCGCCGATGCCGATGTTCCCGTCGACCAGCAGGGCGTGTGCCCAGCGTCCCGCGCCCGGCAGCGGGGCGAAGATGTCGCGGCGCACCGCGGCGGCACCCCGGGCCCGGGTCAGTTGAACCGCCCGGGCCGAGATGTCGACGCCGAGCGCCACGACGCCGCGCCGGGCCAGCACCGCGGTAAGCCGGCCGGGCCCGCAACCGAGGTCGATGGTGGGGCCGAGGCAGCGGGCCACCACCGGGATGACCGCCGGTTCCGGTGGCCCGTGCCAGCGGCGGACCGGCAACGGGTACGGCGGCGCGTCGGCGTGCACCAGCCAGTGCTCGGCGCGGCCGGATCCGCTCGGTACACCCGCCCCGGCCAGCCGACCGGACCGGTCGGATCGCCCGGTCGCCCCGACCGTCGGAGCGAGCGGACCGTCGAAGCCGCCGAGGGATTCACCCCGGAACGCACCACGGACACTCATCGGCCTGCCCCGTCTCCGGGCGCCGGGACGCCTACCGCGTCGACGGCCCGGCTGAACCGGCTGCCGGGCAGTCGGTCCGCCACCGCCAGTGCGGCGGGCCAGTCGTCCACGTCGCGCAGCACCGGCAGGGCGGCGACGCGTACGCCCCGGTCCCGCAGCGCGGCCAGGGTCAGCCGCCCGGTGTCGGCGGTGGACGTCGGCACCCGCCGGAGTACGGCCGCGTGCGCCGGGTCACGTAGTCCGAGGGCCCACCAGCCACCGTCGACGGCCGGCCCGAGTACCGCGTCGGTGCCGGTCAGCCGGTGCAGTGCGTCGGCGAGGGTGTCGGGGCGAACCTGCGGGGTGTCCATGCCGATCTGCAACACCGGCAGGCCGGGAAAGGCCGTGCCGATCTCGGCGTGGGCGTGGGCGAGCCGGTCGGCGAAGGTCTCCCCGTGCTGGCGCAGCAGGTGCCAGCCGGCGAGCGCGGTGGCCAGTTCGGCACGGTGTTCCGCGTCGGCGAACCGGCCGGTGTGCGCCAGTACCGGCACGGTCGCGCCGGTGTCGCGTACCGCCGCGAGGGTGTCCAGCAGGGCCGCCGCCGCGATCCGGGCCGCCTGGCGGGGGGTAGCCGGCGGGCAGAGCCGGGTCTTCGCCAGTCCCGCCACCGGAGCCTTGGCGACCACGAGCAGCACGTTCACCGGCCGGCTCCGAGATCCGAGCGGAGCACTCCGGCGAAGTCCCGGGCGGCGCGCAGCGTGCCGCGTACCGAACCGGAGACCTTCGAGGTGGTGCCCGCCGCCCGGGGCGCGTACGCCGTGTCCAGCTCGACGATCCGCCACCCGGCGGCCGCCGCCCGGAGCAGCAGTTCCAGCGGATAGCCGAAGGCCCGGTCCGCCACCCCGAGCCGCAGCAGCGCCGTGCGGCGCGCGGCCCGGACCGGACTGACGTCGTGCACGGGTACGCCCCGGCGCCGCAGCAGCGCGGCGACAAGCGCGTTGCCCGCCCGGGCGTGCCACGGCCACGCCGTCGCCGAGACCGGCCGGCGGCGGCCCACCGCGAGGTCGGCGCGGTCGGCGAGCACCGGGGCGACCAGCCGGGGCAGCTCGCCCGGATCGAACGAGCCGTCCGCGTCGAGGACACAGACCAGTTCCGTCTCGGCCGCCAGCAGGCCGGCGTGCACCGCCGCGCCGTAGCCGCGCCGGGGCTCGGTGACCACCCGCGCCCCGTGCGCGGCGGCGATCTCCGGCGACCCGTCCGTGGAGCCGTTGTCCACCACCACGGCCCGGTAGCCGGGCGGCAGTGCGGCGAGTACGCCCGGGAGTGCGGCCGCTTCGTCCAGACACGGCAGCAGCACGTCGATCGTTGCGCTCATGTCCGGAGACGCTAGGCGGGGCACCGCTGGTGGAGGACAACTCGCGGGCTTACGGAACCCTTACGCCGCAACGGGTCTTACGATTCGCTGACGTCCGGCCCGTCGCCCTGGGGTTCCGGTGCCCGCGCCTCGTACCGTCGCCGTCGCCATGACCATCCGCACCCGGCCGGTACGACCCCGGCACGCCGACGCGGTCGTCGTCACGGTCGAGGCGGTGCTGCTGGCCGCCGCGATCGCGGTCGGCGCGCTGCTCAACGCCCGAGGCGCCGACCTGTACGCCGACGCCGCCCCGCTCTACGCCAGCTGGCGACCGCACGTCGGTCCCGGCACCCCGGTCGCGCTGCTGGTCGCCGTGCTGGTGGTCGGGTACGGCCACCGCTTCGCCCTGGCCGCCTCGTGGCCCCGGCTGCTGGCCGTCGGCTACCTCGGCGCGCTGGCCTGGACGATCTCGCTGGCCCTGGTCGACGGCTGGTCCGCCGGCTTGGCCGACCGGTTGACGGTGCAGGCCGAGTACCTGCACGAGGTGCCCCGGGTGACCGACATCGGCGCGATGCTGGCGGGGTTCACCGGGCGGATCCTCGACTTCCAGCCGGATTCCTGGTCCACGCACACCGCCGGGCATCCGCCGGGCGCCCTGCTGATCTTCGTTTTGCTGGACCGGGTCGGCCTCGGCGGCGGCGCCCTGGCCGGGCTGGCCTGTGTGCTGGTCGGGGCGACCGTGTCGGTGTCGGTTCCGGTGACTCTCCGGGCGCTCGGCGACGAGCGCGCCGCCCGGGCCGGATGGCCGTTCCTGCTGCTGTTCCCCGGTGCGGTCTGGGTCGGCGCCTCGGCGGACGGGATCTTCGCCGGGGTGGTCGCCGCCGGGCTGGCCCTGTTGGCCGTCGGCGGGCGGGGCCGGGCGGCGCTCGGCGGCCTGCTGCTCGGCTTCGCGCTGTACCTGTCGTACGGGTTCGTGCTCGTCGGCCTGCTCGCGCTGACCGTCCTGGTGCTGCGTACCCGGGACCGGGCCGGTGCCTTTCTGGCCGCCGTGCTGGCGGTGGCCGTCGTCGTCGCCGGGTTCACCGCCGCCGGCTTCTGGTGGTGGGACGGCTACCACCTGGTGGTACGGCGCTACTACCAGGGCTGGGCGGCGGACCGCCCGTACGGGTACTGGATCTGGGCGAACCTGGCCGCCCTGCTGCTCGCCGTCGGCCCGGTGCTCGGGCCGGCACTCCGCCGCGCCGTGCTCGCCGGCTGGACCGGCCTGGCGGCCGTGCCGCGCGACGGGGGCGGGGCCGGGCGTGCGGACCGGCGGTCGCGCCGAACCGTCCGCGACGCTGCCCGCCCCTCGGCCGACCGGGTGGGAGTCCGGCCGGGCAGTCGGCTGGCCGGCTCGGGCGGGCCGGCGGTCTGGCTGCCGATCGCCGCAGCGGTGACGGTGCTGGTGGCGGACCTGTCCGGGTTGAGCAAGGCGGAGGTCGAGCGGATCTGGCTGCCGTTCGGCGTCTGGCTACTGGTCGCCACCGCGCACCTGCCGGCCCGGCACCGGTCCCGGTGGCTGGCGGCGCAGGCGCTGACCGCGCTGGCGGTGAACCACCTGCTGTGGACCGTCTCCTGAGACCTGTGGGTCGGCCTGTCGGGCAGCCGCCTACTGTCGCCGGTCTCCCGAGGTCGCCGGTGCGCGCAGCGGCGCGGCGGCGAACTCCGCGACACCCTCGGCGAACGAGGTCCGGGCGGCGAAGCCCAGCAGCCGGCCCGCCCGGGCGGGATCGGCGACCACGTGCCGGACGTCGGCTGCCCGTCCGCCGCCGACCACCACCGGCTCGGGGCCGCCCGTCGCGGTGGCCAGCTCGCGGGCCAGCTCGCCGACGGTGTGCGGCTCGCCGGAGCAGATGTTCACCGCCACGATCGGCTCCGGCGGGGCGGTGTGCAACGCCAGCAGGTTGGCCCGGGCGACGTCGCCGACGGCGACGAAGTCGCGCCGCTGCCGCCCGTCCTCCAACACCTGCGGCGGCCGGCCGGCGGCCAGCGCCGACCGGAAGATCGAGGCGACCCCGGCGTACGGGGTGTCCCGGGGCATCCGCGGGCCGTAGACGTTGTGGTAGCGCAGCGCCCAGACCTGTCCGCCGGTCTGCCGGGCCCACGCCCCGGCCAGGTGTTCCTGGGCCAGCTTCGTCGCGGCGTACGTGCTGCGCGGCTCCAGCGAGGCGTCCTCGGGCACCAGGCCGGGAGCCAGCGGGGCGGCGCAGCGGGGACAGCGCGGCTCGTAGCGGCCGGCGGCCAGGTCGGCGGGCCGCCGCTCGGACGGCCGCACCACCTGGTGCTGGGCGCAGCGGTAGCGCCCCTCGCCGTACACCACCATCGAGCTGGCCAGCACGAGCCGGCGTACCTTCGCGCTGTGCATCGCCGCCAGCAGGGTCGCGGTGCCGAGGTCGTTGTGCCCGGCGTAGTCGGGAGCGTCGGCCGGGTCGAGACCGTGGCCGACCATGGCCGCCTGGTGGCAGACGGCGTCGACGCCGCGCAGCAGTCCAGTCAGCAGGTCGAGGTCGCGGACGTCACCGACGACCGGGCGGTGCCGGTGCGCCCACTCCGGTGCGGCCGCGCCGTGCACCTGCGGCAGCAGCGCGTCCACCGCCACCACCTCGTGCCCGTTGTCGACGAGCAGGTCCGCGACGTGTGAGCCGATGAAACCGGCGGCTCCGGTGACGAGTATCCGCATTCCGGTCACCGTATGGTCTGCCGATGCCCGCGCCGCCGGTCCCGGCCCGGCCGTAAGACTCCCGCAAGATCTCGGCCGACCGGCTTCGGCCGGCGGCGTGGCTACGCTGGCCGGGTGGGACCGGTGGGAGGTGGGTGGTGACGCAGCGGGTGCTGGTGGTCGACGACGACCGGACCGTCAGCGACGTGGTCTGCCGCTATCTGCGGCACGCCGGCTACCAGGTGAGTCACGTCGACGACGGCGCGGAGGCGCTGGCCGCCGTCGCGCGTCGGGCGCCCCATCTCGTCGTACTCGATCTGATGTTGCCGACGATGAGCGGCCTACAGGTCTGCCGGGAGCTGCGCAGGCGGCCGGACGGCATCCCGATCGTGATGTTGACCGCGCGGGGCGACGAGGCGGACCGGATCCTCGGCCTGGAGTTGGGCGCCGACGACTACCTGAGCAAGCCGTTCTCGCCCCGCGAACTGGTGCTGCGGGTCCGCTCGGTGCTCCGCCGGGTCGCCGGTGAGCCGGCACCGGACCGGCCCGACCGGCTCGCCGACGGCGACCTCGAGGTCCGCACCGGTCCCCGGCTGGCGATACTGCGCGGCGCCGAACTCGCGCTGACGCTGCGGGAGTTCGATCTGCTGGTGCACCTGATGCGGCATCCGTCCCGGGCGTTCACCCGGGCCGAACTCCTGGAACAGGTTTGGGGTTGGAACTTCGGCGACCACTCGACCGTGACCGTGCACGTCCGGCGGCTGCGGGAGAAGATCGAACACGACCCGGCCGAGCCACGCCGGATCGTGACGGTCTGGGGCGTCGGCTACCGGTACGAGCCGGCCCATGCGTGACCTGGCGTTCATCTTCTCGATCGCGCTCGCCGCAGCCCTGGCCGTCGGTCTGGCCGGGGCGCTGCTGCTGCGGCGGCTGCGGCGAACCTCGATCACCGTGCACCTGTACGTGCTGCTCGCCGTGACCGTACTGGCGGTGGTCGGCGGCGTGGCCGTGGTCGCCGAGGCGATGTTCCTGTCCCCGCACGACCTGGAGGTCGTGTTGATCACGGTCGCGGCGGCCGCGGTGGTCAGCCTCGCCGTCGGCGGGCACTTCGGGCGGCGACTCGCGGCGGCGGCGGTCTGGACGGCCCAGGCCCGTGAGCGGGAGCGGCGGTTGGAGAAGGGGCGTCGGGACCTGGTCGCCTGGGTCTCGCACGATCTGCGTACCCCGCTGGCCGGGCTGCGGGCGATGGCCGAGGCGCTGGAGGACGGGGTGGTGCACGACCCGGAGACCGTCGGCGAGTACCACCGCCGCATCCGGACCGAGACCGACCGGATGACCCGGCTCGTCGACGACCTGTTCGAACTGTCCCGGATCAACGCGGGGGCACTGCGTCTGTCGCTGACCGCCGTACCGCTGGGTGAGGTGGTCTCGGACGCGTTGGCGAGTACCGCGCCGCTGGCGGCGGCCCGGCGGATCCGGCTCGTCGCGGCCGAGTCCGGCTGGCCCACCGTGGTGGCCAGCGAACCGGAGCTCGCCCGGGTGGTCGGCAACCTGCTGCTCAACGCCGTCCGGTACACCCCCGAGGACGGCACGGTACGCGTCGAGGCGGGCCGGGAACGTGACGCTGCCTGGCTCGCGGTAGCGGACACCTGTGGCGGCATCCCCCCAGCTGACCTGCCCAGGCTCTTCGACGTGGCGTTCCGGGGGGAACCGGCCCGTACCCCCGGCCCGGGGGTCGGTGCCGGCGGGGGTGCCTCGGGTGGCCTCGGCCTCGCCATCGTGCACGGACTGGTCGAAGCGCACGGTGGGCACGTCGACGTGCAGAACACCGCCGAGGGCTGCCGGTTCGTCGTCCGGCTCAGCGCAGCCTGATCGGTAAAGCCGACGGCTACCTGCCGACGGCTACCTTGCCGCTGGGGGATACCTCGCGTGCGGACTGTCGAGCTGGGTGCATGGACGGGGCGCGACATTTCGGGCGTTGTCGCGGGGTGGTGGGCGCACGGGCGGGGCAGCTCGACAGTCTCCGTCCGGGGTGCCGTCTGGCCGCGCGTTGACCGCGACGAAACGGGTCGGATGTCCGGTTCGGGTTCGTGATCGAGTCGGTCCGGCGGAATGTTGGCGGGGGGTCGGTCGTTACATTACGCGTACGGTCGAGTAGTACCGCCCGTGACCTGGGCAGATAGCTGGGCTGGCGGGAATGATCCCGGCCCCCCGGTCGTTACATACGGTGTTCGGCTGAGTGCGGACCGCGCCGTGTCCCCCGCGGGTGCTGGTAGCCCGGCCGAGCCAAGTCTTGAGTTCTGTTTTTCCGATGGCGCCTGCCGTCCCCCCTTTGGCGGGTGTCTCATCCCCGATTGGAAGGACGACCATCATGAACACGATGCTGTTCAGCCGGTGGCTTCCGGCCGTCGAGAAGACGTCGATCGTTCGTAAGGGTGCCCTCGGTGTTGCTGGTCTGGCGTTCGTCGGTGGTGCTGTTGCCGGCCCGGCCGTGGCCGCGCAGGCCAGCCCGGAGCATGTGGGTTCGCCGGTGTCGCAGTCGGTACTGGCCGACAAGGACCACAAGAACGACAAGGACCACAAGGGCGACAAGGGTGACAAGAAGAGCGACAAGGGTGACAGGAAGAGGGATCGTAAGGGTGTGCCGTCGCGGGACCGCCTCGTGCCGCATGGTGTGTCCGGTGAGCAGTCGCGGATTCCGCTGTCGGCCGAGCAGGCTGACAACGTGCGGGCGATTGTCAAGGCGACGAAGAAGGCGGGGATGGACGAGCGTGCCGCGGTGATCGCGGTGGGTACCTCGCTGCAGGAGTCGAAGTTGGAGAACCTGGGTCATCTGGGTGACCGCAACGACCATGACTCGCAGGGGCTGTTCCAGCAGCGTCCGTCGTCGGGTTGGGGTTCGGTGGAGCAGATCACCGATCCGGAGTATGCGACGACCGCGTTCCTGAAGGGTCTGGCGCAGGTTGATGGTTGGCGGGATCTGCCGTTGACCGTGGCGGCGCAGAAGGTACAGGTGTCGGCCTTCCCGCAGGCGTACGCGCAGTGGGAGGACCAGGCAGCCGACCTCGTCGCCGAAGCCTGGAACAACAGCTAACCAGCTACCGAGAACCACCCGCTGGCCGGGTCCCCACCACAGGGGACCCGGCCAGCGGCGTACCCGGCCACCTGTCGGCCCGGGACCGAGTCGGTCGGGGTGGGTGGCAGACTCTTGGCGTGACCGAGTCAACCGAGCGGGCCGTCAGTCTCGGCGATGACGCCGCTCGTGACCCGGCCGGACAGCGCGGGCCGGTCTCGTCGTACCGCAGTGCCGGACCGGCCGTGGACGGCGAGCTGGAGAGTGCGAGTCTCGTCGAGCTTGCCGTACTCCGGCTGCGTCGCGAGATCCTGAGCGGCAAGACCCGGCCGGGGGAGCGGCTGGTCGAGGAGCAGCTCACCAGACGGTTGGGGATCAGTCGGGCCCCGCTGCGCGAGGCGTTGCGGCTGCTCGCCCAGCAGGGACTGGTCGAACACGTACCCCGGCGGGGTGCCCGGGTGGCCACCCTCTCCGACCGGGACGTCCAGGAACTGTACGCGGTGCGCGACGTCCTCGAACGGCACGCGGTGCGTGCCGCCCTGCCGATCCGTGTGGTGACGGAGCTGGCCGGGCTGCGGGCGGCGTTGGGTGGGATGCGCGAGGCGATCGAGGCCGGCGACCGGCTCGGTGTGGCCGAGGCGCACCGGGCTTTCCACGTCGAACTGGTGGCGCTCGCCGGCAACCGGCAGCTCTCCGCCGTCTACGAGGCGATCCTGCTGAAGTTGCAGCTCTACATGGCGCTCAACCTGCGCCGGGAGGCGGAGGTGGCGCAGCCCGGCGACGGTCTGCACCGGCACGAGCGACTGCTCGCGGCGGTCGCGGACGGCGACCCGGAGTCGGTGATCGAGGTGCTCGCCTCACACGGCGCCCGGTCCTACCTCGGCTGACTGCCCTCCTGTCCTACCCGGGTTGACCGGCCCGCCCCGGGCGGGAGCGTACGGCGCCGGCCGCCGGCCGCGACACATCGTCGTTACCTCGGTGGCGTTCCGTCGAAACAGAACTGTCGACAATCGTTTGTATGCCAGAGCCGATCGGCACCGCGACGGAGCTGCGGTCCGGGTACTCGACCGGCGAACTGACCACCATGGAGGTCGCCGAACGGGTCCTCGCCGCCCTTCCCGAGCCCGCCGGGGACGCGGTGTGGATCAGCACCGTTCCGGCCGGGCAGCTCCGCCACCGGGCGGCGGAGCTGCATCGGCGCCGGACCGAACTGGCCAGCCTGCCGCTGTACGGGGTGCCGTTCGCGGTCAAGGACAACATCGACGTCGCCGGGCTGCCGACCACCGCCGGCTGCCCGGAGTTCGCGTACCGTCCGGAGCGGACGGCTCCGGTGGTCACCCGGCTGCTCGACGCCGGGGCGATGCTGGTCGGCAAGACCAACCTCGACCAGTTCGCCACCGGGCTGACCGGAGCCCGTTCGCCGTACGGAGCGGTGCAGAGCGTCTTCGGCGGCGGTCTGATCTCCGGTGGTTCCAGCTCCGGTTCGGCGGTCGCGGTCGCCGCCGGCACGGTCGCGTTCGCGCTGGGCACCGACACGGCCGGCTCCGGGCGGGTGCCTGCCGCCTGCAACGGGATCGTCGGGCTGAAGCCGACCCGAGGGCTGCTCAGCACCCTCGGCGTGGTTCCGGCCTGCCGGTCGCTCGACTGTGTCTCGATCTTCTCCCGCAGTGTCGACGACGCGGCGGCGGTGTTCGCGGTGGCCACCGGCGTCGACCCGGACGACCCCTGGAGCCGGGCACTGCCGGCCGGGTACGTCGCCGGGCGGGAGCCGTCGGCGGTGCGGCTCGGCGTACCGCGAACGGAGGACCTGGACTTCTTCGGCGACCTCGGCCAGCGGGACCGGTTCGCCGCTGGGCGGGACCGGCTCGGCAACCTGGTCGGCGGCACCGAAACGGTCGGCATCGGGCCGCTCTTCGAGGCCGGTGACCTGCTCTATCAGGGGCCGTGGGTGGCGGAGCGGCTGGCCGACCTCGGCGACTTCCTCCAACGCCGGCCGGACGCCGTACTGCCGGTGACCCGGGAGGTGCTGGAGAAAGGTCGGCGCCACGACGCCACCGACCTGTTCCGGGCGTGGCACCGGCTCCGGGAACTGCGCGCCTGGGCGGACCGGTTGTGGCAGCGGATCGACGTACTGGTGGTGCCGACCGTTGGCACCACGTTCACGCTCGCGGAGATCGGCGAGGACCCGATCGGGCGGAACCTGATGCTCGGCAGGTACACCCAGTTCGCCAATCTGCTGGACCTGGCGGCGGTGAGCGTAGCCAACGGGTTCACCGCGGCCGGCCGGCCGGCCAGCCTGACCCTGCTCGGGCCGGCCTTCAGCGACGGCACCCTGACGAGGCTCGCCGCCGCGCTGACCGGCCGGCCGGATCCGCTCGCGGACCGGGCCGGCAACTGCCCCGAACCGCCGCCGGACGGCGACCCGCGGGTGCTGCTCGCGGTCGTCGGCCGGCACCTGCGTGGCGAGTCCCGCAACTCCGAGCTCGTCGAGCGGGGCGCGACCCTCGCCGGCCTCGCCCGGACCGCGCCGCTCTACCGGCTGTACCGGCTGCCCTCCGACGACGGTGTCGGCCTGCCGAGCCTGGTCCGGGTCGGCCCGGGGCGGGGCGCGGCCATCGAGATCGAACTGTGGCGGCTGCCGGTCGACGCGATCGGTGGGCTGCTGCGCGGAGTGCCCGCGCCACTCTCCCTCGGCTGGCTGCGCCTGCACGACGGCCGGGAGGTGCTCGGGTTCCTCGCCGAGGCGTACGCGACCGCCGTCGCGACCGCCGAGGACATCAGCGCCGCCGGGGGCTGGCGAGCCTACCGGCAGGGCACGCGTACCGGTTGACCACGCCCGTCCGAAGGGAGCAGCCCCCATGCCCCGCATCGGCCCCGTCAAAGCCGACCCCTACCTCTGGCCGTACGACGGTTCGGCACCCGCCGAACGCACCGCACTGCTCTGCATCGACTGGCAGGTCGACTTCTGCGGCCCCGGCGGCTACGTCGACAGCATGGGCTACGACATCGGGCTGACCCGGGCCGGCCTGCCGGCCACCGCCCGGCTGCTTGCCCGGGCCCGGGAGATCGGCCTGCTGGTGGTGCACACCCGGGAGGGCCACGACCCGGAACTGTCCGACCTGCCGGCCAACAAACGCTGGCGATCCGCCCGGATCGGCGCCGAGATCGGTGCCGCCGGTCCCTGCGGCCGGATCCTGGTCCGGGGCGAACCCGGCTGGGAGATCGTGCCCGAGGTCGTCCCGGTCGCCGGCGAGGTGGTCGTGGACAAGCCCGGCAAGGGTGCCTTCTACGCCACCAACCTGGACCTGGTACTGCGGACCAGGGGCATCACCCACCTGATCCTGACCGGCATCACCACCGACGTCTGCGTGCACACGACGATGCGGGAGGCGAACGACCGGGGCTACGAGTGCCTGATCCTCTCCGACTGCACCGGGGCGACCGACCCGACCAACCACGCGGCCGCCCTGCACATGGTCACCATGCAGGGCGGGGTGTTCGGCTGCGTCGCCAACTCCGCCGACGTCCTCGCCGCGATCACCGAGGACTGAGTTCTCGCCGCACCCGCCGGCTTCCCTCCCGCCGGATCTCCTCCCCACGGAACCCTTTTACCCAAGGACGACCCATGCCGATCGTCGACGCGCGTCCCCACCCGTACACCTTCGACCTGGCCACGACCGCGTTGCTGGTCATCGACATGCAGCGGGACTTCCTCGAACCCGGCGGCTTCGGCGAGAGCCTCGGCAACGACGTCGCCGAGCTGCGCCGCACCATCGACCCGCTGGCCGCGCTGCTCGCGGTGGCCCGGCAGGCCGGGCTGCCGGTGGTACACACCCGGGAGGGCCACCTGCCGGACCTCTCCGACTGCCCGCCGGCCAAGCGGGACCGGGGTGCCCCCAGCATGCGGATCGGCGACCCCGGCCCCAACGGCCGGATCCTGATCCGGGGGGAGTACGGCCACGACATCGTCGACGAGCTGGCCCCGGTCGACGGTGAGCCGGTGGTCGACAAGCCCGGCAAGGGTGCCTTCTACGCCACCGGGCTCGACGCCCTGCTCGCCGATCGTGGCATCAGCAGCCTGCTGGTCACCGGCGTGACGACCGAGGTCTGCGTGCACACGACGGTGCGGGAGGCGAACGACCGCGGTTACGAGTGCCTGGTGCTGGCGGACTGCGTCGGCTCCTACTTTCCCGAGTTCCAGCGGGTCGGCCTCGACATGATCGCCGCGCAGGGCGGCATCTTCGGCTGGGTCGCCGACTCGACCGCGCTGACCGCCGCCCTGCGCACCGCGGCTGCCGGTCAGCCCGCCCCGTCCGTCCTGCAACCCTCCTGATCGCGAGGAGTGCCCGTCATGGCAAGAAGCACCGAACGCGCCGCCGCGAGCCTGCCGCTGTGGGTACGCGGTGACACCAACGCCTTCTTCGGCTTCGGCGTCAACGTCCTGGTCAACGTGTTGACCCTGACCGCTCTCTGTCTCGGTGTCGTCCGGCTCTCCTCCGGCGACGTCTTCGGCACCATCCTGCCGGCGCTGGGCATCGCCCTGGTCGCCGGCAACGTCTACTACACCGTGCTGGCCCGCCGGCTGGCCCGCCGGGAGAACCGCACCGACGTCACCGCGCTGCCGTACGGGCCCAGCGTGCCGCACATGTTCATCGTGATCTTCGTAATCATGCTCCCGATCTACCTGCGTACCCAGGACCCGCGGCAGGCCTGGCAGGCCGGGGTGGCCTGGGCGTTCATCATCGGCGTCATCGTGCTGGTCGGCGCGTTCGTCGGACCCTACATCCGGCAGTACGCGCCCCGGGCCGCGCTGCTCGGCACGCTCGCCGGGATCTCGATCACGTTCATCTCGATGAACCCGGCCGGCCAGATGTGGCGGATGGCCTGGGTCGCCCTGCCGGTCTTCGCGTTGCTGCTGATCGGGCTGCTCACCGACGTACGCCTGCCCGGCAACCTGCCGATCGGCCTGGTCGCCCTGCTGGTCGGTACCGCGATCGGCTGGCTCGGCGGCGCGATGTCCGTGCCCGACGTCTCGGCGGCGGCCGGCGACATCGCGCTCGGACTGCCGTCGTTGCAGTTCGGGCTGCTCTTCGACGGCCTCGCCGAGATGGCTCCACTGCTCGCCACGGCGATCCCGCTCGGTGTCTACAACTTCACCGAGGGGATGACGAACGTGGAGAGCGCGGCGACCGCCGGGGACAGCTACAACCTGCGCAGCGTACTGCTGGCCGACGGGGCCGGTGCGGTGATCGGTTCGGCGCTCGGCTCCCCGTTCCCGCCGGCCGTCTACGTCGGGCATCCGGGCTGGAAGGCGGCCGGTGGCCGCAGCGGGTACTCGATGGCGACCGGCGTGGTCATCGCCGTACTCTGCTTCCTCGGCATGTTCGGGCTGCTGGCGACGATCTTCCCGACCGCCGCGATCGTGCCGATCCTGCTCTACATCGGCCTGCTGATCGGCGCGCAGGCGTTCCAGGCGACGCCCCGGATCCACGGTGCGGCGGTGGTCGCCGCGCTGGTGCCGAACATCGCGGCCTGGGCGACCGGGCAGATGGACAACGCGCTCGCCGCCGCCGGCACCACCGCCGCCGAGGTCGGCGACTCGGCGCTGGCCGGGGCCGGTGTCGTCTACGACGGGCTGCTGGTGCTCGGCCAGGGTGCGATCCTGGCCGGTCTGGTCCTCGGCGCGGTGGTGGTGTTCATCATCGACAAACGGTTCGGCCGGGCGGCCGTCTTCGCCGGGGTGGGCGCGGTGCTCTCCTTCGTCGGGCTCATCCACGGCGAACGGATCGAGTGGAACGCCAACGGGCAGGTCGCGCTCGGCTACCTCTTCGTGGCGGTGCTCTGCGGCCTCTTCGCGCTGGCGAAGATCCCACCTCGGGAGCCGGACGCGGAGGAGCTGGAGCTGGACCGCCAGCACGGCGCCGGGGGCGCCCGGCCGGCGGAGCCTGGTACGCCGTCGCCGGTGACCCCCGCGGCCGGAAAGGACGAGCCGGTCGCCTCGCCGTCGGCCGGCGCTGTGAAGGCCGACACCGAGGACGAGCCGGTCGCCTCGCCGTCGGCCGCCGGAGCGGAGGCCAACACCGGTGGACGTTGACCGGCCCGAGGTGGTCGCCGAGGTCGCGGCCGAGTTCGCCGGTTACGAGGCGGCGCTGGTGGCCGGGGAGGTGGACGCGATCGTCGGGTACTTCTGGGCGTCGGCCCGGACGGTCCGGTTCGGCGTCGCCGACCACCAGATCGGCATCGAGGAGCAGCGGCGGTGGCGGTCGGCGCAGCCGCCGCTGCCACCGGGCCGCCGCCTGTACGGCACGCTGATCAGCACCTTCGGCACCGACACGGCGGTGGTGAACACCTTCTTCGACTATCCCGGCGGCGCCGCGACCGGCCGGCAGACCCAGACCTGGGTACGCCTGCCCGTCGGCTGGCGGATCGTCAGCGCGCACGTCTCCGAGTACGCCCCCGTGCCGGCCCGCTCCTGAGCGGACCGTGCGCCGGCTCGGTCCGGCGGGCGTGGGTTGACAACGAGCCGCCTCTTATCGATTATCGAGATATCGCTAATCGATAAGGTGGAGGTGTGGCATGGGACTGCGCAAGCCGGACTGGCTGGCCGAACTACAGGGAGTCGTGGCACTGGCCCTGCTCGTGGTGGCCGGGACCATCGTCTTCCAGCTCGTCTCCCTGCTCCGCGGCGGGCCGGTCGTCGCCAGGGTGCCGGCGGAGGCGCTGCCGGGCGTCGACGGTGCCACCGCCGGCCTGCGCTCCGGCGTGGTCGTCGGCGGCGACGTCGAGGTGCGGGTCGCGGACCCCGGTCCCGGCGAACTGGTGGCCTACCACCTGACCGGGCTGCCGGCGCTCCTCGTCGGCGGAGCGGTGCTGGCGCTGCTCTGGCTCGCGCTGCGCCGAGCCCGCCGGGAGGATCCGTTCTCCGCCGCCACCGTCCGGCGGCTGCGGTCGATCGGCTGGGTCGGCCTCGGCGGTGGTCTGCTGGCCCAGCTCCTCCAGGTGGTCGCCTCGTTCGAGCTGACCGGTCGGGTCACCGCGGACGGCGCGGCGACCACCACTGTCGACCTGACGCGTAGCGGGCTGTTGCTGCTGCTGGGGTTCGGGTTCTTCGCGATGGCCGAGATCGTGCGGCGGGGTGTCGCGATGCGGGCGGAGCTGGAGACGGTCATCTGATGCCGCCCGAGGACGAGCACCGGATCGAGGTCCACCTGGACAGGCTGCTGGCCGAACGCGGCCTGACCCTGACCGAGCTGGCCGACCGGGTGGGTCTCACCCTGGCCAATCTCTCGGTGTTGAAGAACGGGCGGGCCAGGGCGATCCGGTTCAGCACCCTGACCGCGCTCTGCCGCGAGTTGGACTGTCAACCCGGCGACCTGCTCACCGTGCAGCACGGGGGTTCGTGAAATGTGCCGTCCGTGGTCGTGGCCACCGCGCTCCGTCCTATGTAGATGAGACATTGATCGTGGTGCCTGGCGCGCTCTAGGATTGGTGGCGCACCGGCCTGGGAGCGCTCCCGAAGGAGTTGGCGTTCCCGGGCCGACAACGGAATACGCACGGGGGAGGACGTCTATGCACGTCGGCACAGCGGTGACGGCTGCCGCAATGTCGTTGACCATGGCGCTCGGCGGTGGCGGCGCCGCCTGGGCCAGCCCGGCGGAGCCGGGCGGTCGGCCGGGTGTGGCCGCCCGGACGTCCCTGCCGGAGGGCTGGACGCTTACCCCGACCGCCTCCGGGTTCGAGCTCGGCTGGCGATCGGGCCAACCGGTCCGGACCGGCGACGCGGCGGTCGAGTTCTACGCCGGTGACCGGCTGCTCGGCCGACCCGGCGCGGCGGGCGACCAGCGCACGTTCCGACTGCTCATCGACGACGTCACCGCCCGGAACCTGACGGACCTGCGGGTACGCGCCAGCGGGCGGCGCCTCGACGCGCCGGTCGAGGAGACGGTGCCACGCGGCAGTGCTGCGCCACCGGCACTGGCCGCGGCCCAACTTCCGGCGAACCCGGTGGACCCGGGCCTGCCCGGCCCGTACTCGACGACCAGCGGCGAGTACGCGCTGCCGGACGTGCAGTTGCCGGGCTTCGCCGTACCGGTGGAGATGCGCGGCTACGTCGTCGCGCCGCAGGGCACCTCGGGGCAGCGTCCGCTGCTGCTGATCCTGCACGGCCGGCACCCCACCTGCTACCAGGGCACCGCCGAGCCGACCACGGTCTGGCCCTGCCCGAGCGGCTGGAACACGCTGCCCAGCCATCGCGGGTACGAGCGGATCCAGCAACTCCTCGCCTCGCAGGGGTACGTCACCGTCTCCGTCGCGGCGAACTCGATCAACGCGCAGGACGGTGCCGGCCTACCGCCGCAGGACGCCGGTGCGCAGGCCCGCTCCTCCCTGGTCCGGTTGCACCTGGGCCGCTGGGCGGACTGGGCCGGCTCGGGCCGCTCCACCGCGCCGGACGTGGTCCGCTCGGCTCCGGTGCCGAACATGTCCAACGTGCTGCTGGTCGGCCACTCCCGAGGTGGCGAGGGGGTGAGCCGGGCCGCCGTCGACAGTCTCAGCCGGCCGCCCGCCGCCCAGGACGGCTACCCCGGGACGGTGCGCTGGCAGATCCGCGGGTTGGCGCTGATCGCCCCGTCCATCTACAGCCACAACCCGGCTCCGGACGTACCGTCGGTGACGATCCTGCCGAGCTGCGACGGTGACCTGTCCGACCTGGAGGGGCAGCTCTACGCGGACGCCACCCGGGGTGTCGGGCGAGGATTCGCCCTGCACGGCGTCGTCTACGCCGTCGGCGCCAACCACAACTACTTCAACACCGAGTGGACTCCCGGGCTCTCCGCCGCGAAGTCCTGGGACGACTACCCCAGCCCCTACGACCCGGTCTGCCGTAGCGCGTCGCCGAGCCGGCTGACCCCGGTGCAGCAGCAGAACGTCGGCGCCAGCTACGTCGCCGCCGCCGCGGCCACCTTCGTGGCCGGCAACGACCAGGTGCGCCCGCTGCTGGACGGCTCCGGCTTCCGGGCGCCTTCGACGGACCCGGCGACCGTGCTCAGCCACGCGGTCGGCGGCAACCGGACCCGCTTCCTCGTCCCGGACAGCTCCACCGTGGTCAACGGTGCCGCCGCCCGGCTCTGCGAGCAGGTCGCCGCCGGCAGCAATCCGGCCTGGTGCGCCAACTCGAACTCCCCGCACTTCGCGACCTTCGACCCGATCGTCCCGGAGGCCGGCCGGTACGCGATCGAGGTGGACTGGCGGTCGCCCGGCACCCCGGTCAACCTCCGGCCGCCCGCGGCGGTCTCGCTCTCCAGCGCGGAGGCGGTGGCGTTGCGGGTGGCGGTTCCGAGCGGCTCCCCGGGTACCCAGTTCGACATCGCCGTCGCCGACTCGGCGGGCCGGCAGGCCACGCTCGGCACCGCCACCCTCGAACCGTTGCCGGCGCCGACGCAGACCGCCGACGACTGGGCGCAGGAGGTGCGGATGCCGTTGACCAACGCCAGGTCGGCCGGGCTGAACCTCAACCAGGTGACCACCCTGGTGCTGGTGCCGCGGGCCGGCGAGACCTGGGCCCGGATCTGGCTGATCGACGCCTGGGGCTGGCGGTCCGGCACCCCGGCGCCACAGCCGGTGTCGATGCCCCGGGTCGACCTGGGCGAGCGGACGGTCCAGGAGGGCAACTCCGGCACGGTCACCTACCAGGTGCCGGCGCAGGTCTCCGGCAGTGGCAGCGGCACCGGGCAGGTGCGGGTCTTCGTGGTGGACCCGGTGACCGGGCTCGCCACGGCCAGCCTGGTCAACGTCACGTCCGGCAGTACGACGATCGCCGTTCCGGTCCCGGTGACCGGCAACACCCAGCCCGGGGACGGCCGGCGGTACGTGGTCGCGGTGAAGGCGGTGCAGGGTGTCTCGGTGGGTGACGCGTACGGCATGTTGACGGTGCAGGACGACGACTGACGGGCCGGTACGACCGAACGACAAGTTCCGCCGAGGGCGTCCCTCCCGACCGGGGGACGCCCTCGGGCGCATCCCGGCACCGTCGCGGCTGACCCCAGGTCAGTCGCTGGCGCCGGTACGGGTGGCGGCCACCGCCACGGTGCTGTACCGCATGGTGAAGCTGCCGCCCAGCGTGTCAACGGCCGCCCCGACGGCCGCGCAGAGTTCGGCCAGGGCGTCCGGGGGCAGTCGGGTCGCCGCGCCGGAGGTGGGTAGCTGGTCCAGCCACTCGTCGCGGGTGTAGCCGCGTTCCCAGTCGAATCGCCACTGTTCCGGCTCGGTGAACCCGCCGGCCCGGCGGATCCCGTCGGCTGCGGCGTCGAACATCGGCTGGTAGGAGTCGAGTCCCGGCCACGCCGCCGGGATCCGGAACGGCGCGTCGGGGGCGACCTGCCGGTAGGCCCCGGCGAAGGCGTCCGCCAACTCGGGCGGAAGCTGGAACGCGTGCCAGAACGGTGCCAGCAGGCCGCCCGGACGCAGTACCCGGCTGGCCCGGGCCGGGCCGGCGACCAGGTCGACCCAGTGCCAGGCGGTGCCGGCGACGACGGCGTCGAACCGCCGGCCGGCCGGATCCCAGGTTTCGAAGGTCGCCACCTCGACCTCGATCCCGGTACGCCGGGCGAACTCGGCCATCCGCGCGTCGGGTTCGACGCCGAGGACGGTGCAGCCGGCCGCCCGCAGTTGCCGGCTCGCCGTGCCGGTGCCGCAGCCGACGTCGACGACGTCCGGGCCGGGGCTGGCGGCGACGATCCGCGCCAGCAGCGCCGGGGGATAGCTCGGCCGGGTCCGGTCGTAGCGTTCCGGGTCCGTGCCGAACGACTCCGCCACCTGGCGATGGCGGTGTGGTTCGACCGGACCTGGCTGTTCCGACGTTGAAGTGGGCATGTGCCCACGCTAGTGGGCGAGCGCCCACTCGTCAATCCGAGGATCCCGCCGACCCTCTGCCGGGCGCTCCGGCCGCTGGTCGTGCTGGAATGGACCGGTCGTCCCAGCGAGGAAGGGAGCTGGCGCCGGTGCCGACCGGAGTGGCAATCCGCGACGTCCGAACCCAACTGTTCGACGCCGCCGACCGCATCCTGCTCCGGGACGGGCCGAGCGCGCTGACCAGCCGAGCGGTCACCACCGAGGCGGGTTGCGCCAAGGGCGTGCTGCACCGGCACTTCGACGACTTCGACGACTTCCTCGCCGGGTACGTGCTGGACCGCATCGACCGGCTCGACTCCCAGGCCGCCGCCCTGCGCCGGTCCGCCGGCACCGGCACCGTCGCCGACAACCTCGCGACCGCCCTGGCGGCCCTGTTCGGGTCGGTCGCGGTGGCCATCGTCGCCCTCGTGACGTTCCGGGACGAGTTACGGGCCCGGCTCCGCCAGACCTGGCCGGCCGGCGTACCGGTGCTGACCGAGGCTGCCGTCATGTTCGGCGAGTACCTCGGCGAGGAGCGTGCGCTGGGGCGGATCGCGGCCGACGCCGACGTCGAGACCCTCGGCTACACCCTGATCGGGGCCGGGCACCTGCTGTTCGCCGACCGCACCGGCGACCGACCCGACAGCGCGGCCGTGCACCGCCTGGTGACCACGGCCATCGCCAGCGCCCTGCGTACGCCGGGCCGGTGACCGCGGCCGGCCGGTCGCGGCCGTGCTCGCCCCTCAGGCCCCGACCCCGGACCGCCGGATCACCCGCGGACCGCCGGCGCCGCTGCCACGTCCCGCCGCCGGGTCGGCGGGGTCAGCCCGCCGACTCGGCGGGTCAGCGCGTGACGAGCGTGCGCAGTACCCCGGCGATCTCCTCCGGTGCCTCCTCCGCCATGAAGTGGCCGGCCGAGGTGGTGTGGTGGACCAGGTCCGGGGCCCAGGCCCGCCACAGCGCGGCGGCGTCGTAGCCGAGCGCCGCGCCCCAGTCCTGCTGGACGACGGTGACCGGCATCGCCAACCGGCGGCCGGCGGCCCGGTCCGCCTCGTCGTGCGTGACGTCGATTCCGGCGGAGGCGCGGTAGTCGGCGACGATCGACGGAACCGCCTCGCGGGACGCCCGCAGGTACTCGGCCCGGACCGTCGGCGGGATGGCTGCCTGATCCCGGGTCCAGGCGTCCAGGAAGTAGCCGAAGAAGGCGTCCGGGCTGCCCGAGATCAGCTGCTCCGGCAGGCCCGGCGGCTGGGCCATCAGATAGAGGTGGAACGCGACCGCCGCGCCGGCCCCGTGCAGGACGTCCCACATGTCGAGGGTCGGCAGCACGTCGAACGCCGCGAGCTGGGAGACCGCCTCCGGGTGGTCGAGGCCGGCGCGGACCGCGACCAGGGCACCCCGGTCGTGGCCGGCGAGCGCGAAGCGCGGATGGCCCAGTTCCCGGGCCAGGGTGACGATGTCGGCCGCCATGGTCCGCTTGGCGTACGTCCCGGCGTCGCGGGCGGCAGGCTTGTCGCTCGCACCGTAGCCGCGCAGGTCGGGGCAGATCACGGTGTGCTCGGCGGCCAGGTCGACGGCGACGTGCCGCCACATCAGATGGGTCTGCGGGAAGCCGTGCAGCAGCACGAGCGGGCTGCCCGAGCCGCCCACCGCCACGGAGAGCGTCACGTCGTCGGCGACGGTGACCCGGCGGTAGTCGAAGCCTGGGATCGCGGTGGTCATGGATGTTCCTCTCCTGGTAGGTCCTGCCCGGGTGGGCCCGTCCAGCGTGCCGGGCACGGATGAGCAACCGATGAGCGACCGACAACCGGCCGGGTGGCGCGGTACGTTGGTCGCCTCCGCCCGCCCCGGCGCGTCGCGGTGGAACGGAGGACCGCGCGGAAGGGTGGATCGGTGCAGGTCAGCTTCGGGGTGCTCGGGCCGGTGGCGGTCTGGGACGGCACCGGGGAACCGATCGACGTGAAGGGGCCGAAACATCGCGCCGTACTGGCCCGGCTGATCGTCGCGCGCGGTCGGGTCGTACCCGTCGACCGGCTCGTCGACGACCTCTGGGCAGCGCCTCCGCCGGGCGCCGTGGGTGCGGTCCGCACCTTCGTGGCGGCACTGCGGCGCGCGCTGGAGCCGCATCGGCCGCCCCGACAGCCCGCCCGACTGCTGGTCACCGAGGGACCGGGGTACGCGCTGCGGGCAGCCCGGGACGCGGTGGACGCCTGGCGGTTCGAGGCGGCCGTCGCCGGCAGTCCCGACGAACCGGCGCAACGGACCCTGGACCGGCTCGACCGGGCCCTCGGCTGGTGGCG
Source organism: Micromonospora sp. WMMD1102 (assembly GCF_029626265.1). Classification (NCBI taxonomy): domain Bacteria; kingdom Bacillati; phylum Actinomycetota; class Actinomycetes; order Micromonosporales; family Micromonosporaceae; genus Micromonospora; species Micromonospora sp. WMMD1102. The sequence goes on from NZ_JARUBN010000001.1 coordinate 3,080,747, forward strand.
CGGCCCCGCGTACGCCGGGTTCGACGACGAGTCGTGGGCCCGTCCGGAGCGCGGTCGGCTCGAACAGCTCCGGCTGTACGCGGTCGAGTCGCGGGCCGGGGCGCTGCTGGCGCTCGGCCGCGCCGCCGAGTCCGTGGCGGACCTCGACGCCCACGTGGCCGAGCATCCCTGGCGGGAGGAGGCGTGGCGGCTGCTGGCCCTGGCCCTCTACCGCACGGACCGGCAGGGGGACGCGCTGGCCGTGCTGCGCCGGGCCCGGGACCTTCTCGTCGACCAGCTCGGGATCGACCCGGGCCCCCGGCTGCGTCGGCTGGAGACCGACATCCTCCGGCAGGCCGAGCCGGCGGACACCGCCGGCGACCCCGGGCCGCCCGGGGACGGGGTGCTGGCGGAGATGTCGGCGGATCGGGTCTGGGCGGAGACCGCGGCAGCCTACGACCAGACGGTGGCGTCCGGTGCCCGGGCCCGGATCGAGTCGACAGTCGGCCTGCTGCGCAGTCTCGCGCTGACCGGTGGAGCCGGGCTGGAGGCTGCCCGGAGGCAGCGGTTCGCGACCATCGCCGCCGCCGAGCAGCTTGGTGATCCCGAACTGGCGGCCCGGGTGATCGGCGGCTACGACGTACCGGCGATCTGGACCCGTTCCGACGACCCGGAGCAGGCCGCCCGGATCGTGGCGGCCGCCGAACGCGCCCTGGCCGCGCTGCACCCCGACTCGTCCGCCGCCACCCGGGCCCGGCTGCTCGGCACGATCGCCGTGGAGTCCCGGGGCATCCGGGCCGCCCGCGGCCCCGAGGCAGCTCGGGAGGCGGAACGGATCGCCCGTGGCCTGGCCGACCCGGTCCTGCTGGCGTTCGCCCTCAACGGCGTGTTCATGCAGAGCTTCCAGGTCGCCGGGCTCGCTCCGGAACGCGACGCGATCGGCACGGAGATCGTCGCGCTGGCCACCCGGCACGGTCTGCCGACCTATCAGGTACTCGGACACCTGATCCGCCTCCAGGCCCGCAGTGCACTCGGCGACTTCGCCGGGGCGGACCGGCACGCCGCCGCCGCGGACGGGGTCGCCGAGCGACACGAACGGCCACTGGTCGCCGTCTTCACCCGCTGGTACCGGGCACTGCGGCTGGCCGCGACCGGAGCGGCGGTGCCGGAGGTCGAGGCCGCCTACCGGAGCGCGGCGGCGCAGCTCACCGGCACCGGCATGCCCGGCGTCGAACGGGGTCTCCTGCCGCTGGCCCTGCTCTGCCTCCAGGTCTGGCACGGCCGACCGGCGGACCCCGACGAACATCCCGACTGGGGCCCGTACGCACCCTGGGCCCGTCCCCTCGTCCTGCTGGCGCAGGGCCGTCCGGCCGACGCGGCCGGGGCGCTGCGCCAGAGCCCGGAGCCGCCGCCCGACCTGCTCTTCGAGGCGCTCTGGTGCCTCACCGGCCAGGCCGCGATCATGCTGGAGGACCGTCCGGTACTGGAGCGAGCCCACGCCGCCCTCGCACCGGCGGCCCACGAACTGGCCGGAGCCGGCAGCGGCATGCTCACCGCTGGTCCGGTCGCCCAGCACCTCGATCGACTCGGCGCAGCCCTGCGGCGCACCCCCGGCTGACCAGGTGGCCGGCACGCACCCGGTTCCCGTCGTCTCCGGCGTCCTGGCTGGACCCTCACCGGCCGGTGGGGAGGCGCCGGCTCTAGAGTCCGTTGTCATGACCGCCCTGGACGTGTCGCCGGCCGCACCGACACCCACCGCCCCGATGCCGGCAGTGGCGCCGGAACGGAGCAGCCCGCGCCCCCTTGGCCTGGCCGGTTGGCCGCGCGTGGTCCGTACCCTGATGATGATGGCCGGCGCGGCTGCCGCGATCGGGGTGGCCTTCTCCAATCCCGACCGGCGGTTGCCGGAGTTCCGCACCGAGTGGCTGCTCTGGGCGGCTGTCGCGGGCCTGCTCGGCGCACTCAGCGGGTCGACCATCGGGTCCGGAGTGGCCCGGTGGCACGATCTGCAACAGATCCACCGGGTGTCGGTACGCCGGGTCCTCCCGTCGATGTTCGCCTTCCTGGTACTGGTGGCCGGCAGCGTCGTCACCGCGCACGCCATTCTCGGCAGTGGCCTCACCTGGCGGGCGGTCGCTTTCGTCTCGCTCGTGGTGCTCGGGGCGTTGCCGGCCGGGGCGACGCTGGCCGGTGTCCGGAGCGTCGCGATGCGCGGTCTCTCCGGCACCCCCGGCGAGCAGCTGGCCGCACTGATGCGGCTGCGCCGGATGCTGTCCCGGGTGTTGCAGATGATGGGCTCGTTGCTGCTGGTGATGGTGCTGGTCTGCGCCGCGGCCGTCGGTTGGGGCAGTTCGGAGAAGATTCCCCAGTCGACCGCGTTCGTGATCGGTGCAGCCGGCTCGATCCTGATCGCACTGATGCACGTGCCGACGGCCACCCTGTTGCGGCGACGCTGCCAGGTCTACATCGACGAGTTCTCCGACCTCGCCCACGTGGCGAAGGCCGAGTTGATCTCCGCCGCCGAGGACCGGATCAGGCTGGAGGAGATCCTCGGCGTCAACCGGACCACCATCAGCGAGTTGCAGTCCGGCCTGGTGATCGTCGGCCCGCTCGCCGCGACCGCCATCGCCGCGGTCATCCCGAAGATCTGACTCCACCACCCGCTACCGCGACCCGCCCGCCGGTCGAACCGGGTTCCGCCTGGCCGTACTCGTGCCACCGCGCTTCGCCGCCGCGCTCTTCCGCGCACCGGCCTTCCGCGCACCGGCCTTCCGCGCGGAGGCCTTTCGGGCCGGGGCCTTCGTCGCACCGGCCTTCTTGGCGGGAGCCTTCCTCGCCGTACCCTTCTGCGCGGTGGTCCTCGCGGTGGCCCTCTTCGTGGTCGCCTTCGTGGTCGCCTTGCCCGTGGTCGCCTTCTTCGCCGGCGCCCGCTTCGACGGTGCGGTCCGCTTTGCCGGAGCGGCCTTCTTCGCCGCCCTGGCCACGGTCGCCGGCCGCTTCGCCGGGGTCTTGGCCGCCGTCGCCCCGGTGGCCCGTCGAGTGGCGGTGGCGACCTTCTTCGCCCTCGTACTGCTCTTCGCCGGGGCCTTCTTCGCACCGGTGGCCTTGCGGGCGGCGGCAGGTCTGGTGACGGTCCGCTTACTGCCACCCCGGCCGTCCGCCGGCCGTCGCCCCTGGCTGGCGGTGGATCGGATCGGACCTGCTCGTCGTGCGTCGGCCACGTCGGCTCCTCCTCGTCGGCGGGTTCCCTCGATCCGCCCTTCACCGAGCCCGCACTGCCACCGCGAGCGGCGCCGCGGCGCGCGGGCGCTCGTCCGGGCACGCGGATCACCGGGGAAGCTGTCTCCCCCGGGCACCGACCGCTAAACGCCGCTGCTCCCTGCTCTGCCGCTCCCCGCGCACCGCCCGCCGCAGCTGCTCGCTGCTCGGCCGCCGCTGCTCACCGCCCGGTCGTCACGCCGGACCCCGAGTGCGTGATCATGAGGCTTGCTCGCCCGGGGCGGCTCCGTAGGATCTCGGATGTCCCCCGGGGTCGGGCGCGGACCGGCTTCGCCGAGACTTCCGCCACCCGGACCCGGCGGCGACGGTGGCCAGGACGACCAGGGAGCGGGGGAGACGGGTGGGCCTGCGCGAGGATGCGGCGGAGATCCAGGACGAGCTGGCCGGGCTGCGCCGGGAGCTGCACCAGGTCCCGGAGGAGGGCCTGCACCTGCCGCGTACCCAGCAGCGGATGCTGACCGCTCTCGAACCGTTGCCGCTGGGGGTGCGCACCGGAGCGGGGCTCTCCTCGGTCACGGCGGTGCTGCGCGGCGGTGCGCCCGGACCGGTGGTGCTGCTCCGGGGCGACATGGACGCTCTGCCGGTCACCGAGAGCAGCGGCGTCGACTACCAGTCCCGGCACGACGGGATGATGCACGCCTGTGGCCACGACCTGCACACCGCCGGCCTGGTCGGCGCCGCCCGGCTGCTCTCCGCCCGCCGCGCCGACCTCGCCGGGGACGTGGTCTTCATGTTCCAGCCCGGTGAGGAGGGCTACGACGGCGCCGGACGGATGATCGACGAGGGCGTACTGACCGCCGCCGGGCGCCCCGTCGAGGCCGCGTACGGCCTGCACGTGCTCTCGTCCATCCTGGACCGTGGAGTCTTCGCCTCCCGTCCCGGCCCGCTGATGGCCGGTTCGGCCGGCCTCTTCGTCACCGTCGTCGGTGCGGGCGGGCACGGCTCCCGACCGCACGCGACCCTGGACCCGGTGCCGCCGGCCTGCGAGATGGTCACCGCGTTGCAGACGATGATCACCCGACGGTTCGACGCGTTCGAGCCGGTGGTGCTCACCGTCGGCACCTTCCACGCCGGCACCCGGCGCAACGTGATCCCGGACGAGGCGAGTTTCGAGGCGACGGTCCGGGCCTTCGACCCGAGCGTGCACGCGGAACTCGGCCGGCACGCCGTCCGGTTGTGCGAGCAGATCGCGGCGGCGCACGGCCTGCGCGCCGAGGTGCGGTACGAGCCGGAGTACCCGGTCACGGTGAACGATCCCGACGAACACGAGTTCGCCGCCTCGACAGCCCGGGAGCTGTTCGGCGCGGAACGTGTCGCCGAACTGCGCCACCCGCTGACCGGTTCGGAGGACTTCTCCCGGGTGCTTGAGCGGGTGCCCGGGGCCTTCGTGTTCCTCGGCGCCTGCGCGACGGGCGATCCGGAGACGGCGCCGGGCAACCACTCACCCCGGGCGCTCTACGACGACAGTGTGCTGGCTGACGGCGCCGCGCTTCTCGCCGAGCTGGCTGTCCGGCGGCTGGGCCGGCCACCCGTCGCCCAGTCGACCAGCTGAGCCCGACCGGGGCCGGACCACTCCGACCCGTCGCAGCCTATCGTCCTAGGATGCCCTACGCGACGTGCGCCCACACACCACAGTTGCCGAGCACACCGCCACCGGCCACCGATCAGCCGAGAGCCGCCGGGCGCCCAGCCGCCCGGCCTCCGGTTGCCGTGCGGCCCGACAGGGCTTATCAAGGACGCAACCTGACCTGGAGGGGCAGTGAGGCTCACAGCGGGAACAACGTCCCGGATGGCCGCCGTCGTGGCCGTCACCCTGGTTGCCACGTCGGCACCGGCCAGCGCCGGGCCGGCCGCCGCCGGCCGGCCCGGCGAACCACTAAAGACGCCCACCGCACACGGGTACGGCGGTGCGGTGTCCACCGTCGACCCGACTGCGACCGCCGTCGGCCTGGACGTACTGCGTCGCGGCGGCAACGCGGTCGACGCGGCGGTGGCCGCGGCCGCCACGCTGGGCGTGACCGAACCGTTCTCGGCCGGCATCGGCGGTGGCGGCTTTCTCGTCTACTACGACGCGGGCAGCCGACGGGTGCACACCATCGACGGCCGGGAGTCGGCGCCGGCCTCGATGCGCGAGGACTCCTTCGTCGACCCGGCCACCGGCACGGCGTACCCGTTCCAGCAGGCCCGGGTCAGCGGCCTCTCGGTCGGCGTACCCGGGACCCTGCTGAACTGGCACGAAGCGCTGCGGCGGTGGGGGAGCCGGCCGCTGTCGGCGGCGCTCGCCCCGGCCGCCGAGGTGGCCGAGCGGGGGCTTCCCGGTCGACGCCACGTTCCGGCAGCAGGTCGCCGACAACGCCGCCGCGTTCGCCCAGTTCGACGCGACCCGCAAGCTCTACCTGCCCGGCGGCCAGCCGCCGGCGGTCGGCTCGACCCTGCGCAACCGGGACCTGGCCGACACCTACCGGCAGATCGCCCGGCGGGGAATCGGGACCTTCTACGCCGGGCCGATCGGCGCGGACCTGGTCGCGGCGGTCCGCCGCCCACCGGTCGCCGCCGACCCCGCCGTGCCGTGGCAGTTCCCGATCCTGCCGGGCGGGATGACCGGGGCCGACCTCGCCGGCTACGAGCTGCGCTTCCCCGCGCCGACCCGGTCCGACTACCGGGGTTACCAGGTGTACGGCATGTCGACGCCGTCCAGCGGCGGGGTCGCGGTCGGCGAGGCGCTGAACATCCTGGAGCGCTTCGACCTGTCCGAGCTGACCGTTCCGGAGGCGCTGCACCACTACCTGGAGGCGAGTGCGCTCGCCTGCGCCGACCGGAACCGGTACGTCGCCGACGGCACCTCCCGGCGGATCCTCGCCGAGCTGCTCGACGACCGGTACGCCGCCGAGCGCGCCTGCCGGCTCGACCCCGACCGGGCCGCCCCGAAGCCGGTACCGCCCGGCGACCCCGACGGCCGGTACGGCGACTGCGCGACCGGTGCGGCCGGTGCCGACGGCAACCCCGGACAGAGCACCACCAACCTGACCGTCGCCGACCGGTGGGGCAACGTCGTCGAGTACACCCTGACGATCGAGCAGACCGGCGGCAACGCGATGGTGGTGCCGGGACGCGGTTTCCTGCTCAACAACGAGCTGACCGACTTCAGCTTCGCCCAGACCCCGGGTGCGGCACCCGACCCGAACCTGCCGGCGCCGGGCAAGCGGCCACGCAGCTCGATGTCGCCGACGATCGTGCTCGACGACGGCCGCCCGTTCCTGGCGCTCGGCACCCCGGGCGGCGCCACCATCATCACCACCGTGCTACAGATCCTGGTGAACCGGATCGACCTCGGGATGACGCTGCCGGAGGCGATGGCCGCACCCCGCGCCTCACAGCGCAACAGCGCCGCGGCACAGGCGGAACCGGCCTTCGTCAGCGCCTACGGCAGCACTCTCGGTGCGCTCGGCCATCCGGCGTTCACGGCCACCGCCGAGTTGGGCGCGGCAACGGCGATCGAGTTCACCGGACGGCACGGCGTCGTGGCGTCGGCGGAACCCGTACGTCGCGGCGGTGGGGCGGCCGGGGTCGTCCGACCCGCCCGCCGGTAGCCGCCACCGCCGCCCCGCCCGGTCCCGGACCGTCGAGTCAGGGCGCAGAGACCGGGGAGTGCCGCCCGGCGGGTGCGGCGGCGGCGGTGGCGAAGGCGCGGATCACCGGGTGCGCGACGGTGCCGTCCCCGGCGAGTTCGGGTTGGAACAGGGTGCAGAGGAAGAACGGGTGCTCCGGCAGCTCGGCGACGCGTACGTCGCCGGAGTCGTCGAAGCCGGTCAGCCGCAGGCCGTGCTGCCGCAGCACCTCCAGATAGGACGGATTCAACCCGTAGGAGCACTGGTAACGCTCGACAGTGCGACCGGCACCGAGTACCCGTTCGGCAAGCGAGCCGGGAGCGATCCGCACCGCCCCCTCCCGCCCGGCGAGCGAGCAGGCCAGCGGCTCGATCAGCAGCTCGCCGGTCGCTCCCGGGCTGTTCTCGGCGTGTGCCGCCCGGGACAGCCCGCAGACGTTGCGTGCGTACTCGAGCAGGGCGTGCTGGAACCCGCCACAGGTACCGAGGAACGGAATGCCGTGCTCCCGGGCGGTACGGACGGCGGCGAGCGCACCGGTCTCACTCCGGTAGGGGCTGTCCGGGGTGAGCCAGATCCCGTCGAAGCCAGCCAGTACGGCGGGGTCCGCCCCGTCGGGCGTCGGGATCCAGTACAGGTCCAGGTCGAGCCGGTCCCGCAGCCGCAGCGCGTCGAGGAGGGCGGGAATGCGGGCGTGCGCGCGGACGTGTGGAGAACGGTCGCCGCCTTCGGCGACCCGGGCGGTGAAGGCGGTACCGGTCTCGGGCATGCCCTCATCGTGACCACCGAACCCGAACAGCACCAACGATGATCAGTGTCGGTCCGATAAGCAATACTGATGCGTGGACCCGCACCTCCTGCGCACCTTCGTGGCGGTCGCCGACTGTCGCTCGTTCTCGGCGGCCGCCCGGCGGCTCGGCTACACCCAGTCCGCCGTCTCGCAGCACGTCGCCGCGTTGGAGGGTGACCTCGGCACCACCCTGCTACACCGTCGGCCGGTGGCACCGACAGAGGCGGGGGAGCGGCTGCTCGAACACGCCGGCCCGATCCTGCTGCGACTCGACCTGGCCCGCGACGACGTACGGCGTGCCGCCCTGGATCCGGCGGCGCCCCTGCGCCTCGGCATGACCCCGCTGGCCGCGACCGTCCGGGTGGCGGACGCGCTCGCCGTCGTCCGCCGGGCCCGACCCGGCCTGGACGTGACCGTGCGGGTGGCCGACCGGGACTCGGTGGTCGCCGGCTTCGCCACCGGCGAGTACGCCGCCGTGCTGGTCGACGGAGTGGTCGCGCCCAGCGATCCGTTACGCCTGCTCGAATCGGGCGCGCTCGGCTACGGGCCGGAGGTCCTCGGCGGCGTCGGGATCACCGAGCAGCCGCTCGTCGTCGTGCTGCCGGACGGCCATCCGCTGGCCCGACGCACCGGGCTTCCGCTGGACGATCTCCTCGATGCCAGGTGGATCGACGCACCCGGCGTGGCCGCCCCGCTGCCGGACCTGCGCGCCGTCGCCCGGTCGGACGCCCCACGGCCGTCGGTCCGTTACGAAGGCACCGATGTCGCCGCGCTGGTGGCCCTGGTCGCCGCCGGGCACGGCCTGGCGGTACTGCCCTGGTCGGCCGTGCCCGACCGGGCCCGTGTGGCGCCGGTGCCGCTGACCGCCCCGCGTCTGGTGCACCGGACGGAACTGTTGCGACCTCGCGACGGCGGATCCGCGACGGTCGCCACCCTGACTGCGGCTGTCGCGGCCGAAACCGGACAATCGTCGCTCCAGTCGACCGGCCCGTGATCGGCTTGGCCGGGGTGGAATGTTGGCGGGGGGTCGGTCGTTACATTACGCGTACGGCCGAGTAGTACCGCCCGTGACCTGGGCAGATAGCTGGGCTGGCGGGAATGATCCCGGCCCCCCGGTCGTTACATACGGTGTTCGGCTGAGTGCGGACCGCGCCGTGTCCCCCGCGGGTGCTGGTAGCCCGGCCGAGCCAAGTCTTGAGTTCTGTTTTTCCGATGGCGCCTGCCGTCCCCCCTTTGGCGGGTGTCTCATCCCCGATTGGAAGGACGACCATCATGAACACGATGCTGTTCAGCCGGTGGCTTCCGGCCGTCGAGAAGACGTCGATCGTTCGTAAGGGTGCCCTCGGTGTTGCTGGTCTGGCGTTCGTCGGTGGTGCTGTTGCCGGCCCGGCCGTGGCCGCGCAGGCCAGCCCGGAGCATGTGGGTTCGCCGGTGTCGCAGTCGGTACTGGCCGACAAGGACCACAAGAACGACAAGGACCACAAGGGCGACAAGGGTGACAAGAAGAGCGACAAGGGTGACAGGAAGAAGGATCGTAAGGGTAAGCCGTCGCGGGACCGCCTCGTGCCGCATGGTGTGTCCGGTGAGCAGTCGCGGATTCCGCTGTCGGCCGAGCAGGCTGACAACGTGCGGGCGATTGTCAAGGCGACGAAGAAGGCGGGGATGGACGAGCGTGCCGCGGTGATCGCGGTGGGTACCTCGCTGCAGGAGTCGAAGTTGGAGAACCTGGGTCATCTGGGTGACCGCAACGACCATGACTCGCAGGGGCTGTTCCAGCAGCGTCCGTCGTCGGGTTGGGGTTCGGTGGAGCAGATCACCGATCCGGAGTATGCGACGACCGCGTTCCTGAAGGGTCTGGCGCAGGTTGATGGTTGGCGGGATCTGCCGTTGACCGTGGCGGCGCAGAAGGTACAGGTGTCGGCGTTCCCGCAGGCGTACGCGCAGTGGGAGGACCAGGCAGCCGACCTCGTCGCCGAAGCCTGGAACAACAGCTAAACAGCACGCAACCGACGGCCGGATCCCCCGAGGGTCCGGCCGTCGGCGTGGTCTTGCCGGGCAGGTCGACGCAGCTGCCCACGCCGAGGCCGGCACGCGGGTGCTTCAGCGGGGCCAGCCGGCCAGCTTGACGCGGATTGCCCGGACCTGCCCCGCGTCCCGTCCGTACCGGGCGAACCGCTGGTCGGGGAGCCGATCCAGGTAGCGGCCGGCCGCGGCGATGTCGTCCGGCTCGATCGCCGGGTCGTACTCGACGGCTAGCCGGATCAGGTCGGCCACGGCGTACCGGTCGAGTGCCGCCGCGACGTCGATGTAGTCACGGACCTCGCGGCGGGTGACCAGCGCGGCCGTCTTGCTGGCCACCAGGTCCTGGACGTGCATCACCGGCCCGAGGTCCATCACCACCGGGCTGCGGTGCCGGTCCAACCGGCCGAGGCTCAGCCGCAGCCGACGCCCGCCGCGACCGACCAGGAAGTCCTTCATGTCCAGCTCGAAGCCGCTGAACAGCCCGGCCAGGTCGCCGGACGGGTCCTCGTCGACGACGCTGAACCCGGCGGTCTCCAGGGCGGCCCGGACCTCGGCCTCGGCGCTGGCCGCCGCGCCGTCGGTGTCGGCGAAGAGGTCGACGTCCTCGGTCGGCCGGGAGACCAGCCCGTGCGCCGCCCAGGCCACCCCGCCGCCGAGCACGAAGCCGTGCTTGTCGGCGACGGAGAGGGCTACCCGGGCGACCTGGCGGTAGAAGTCGTCGAGATGGGTGGTGGTCATGCCGCCCGGCGATCGGCGGCGGCCAGCGACGGGTGCCGCCGTTCCCATGCCGCCCGCACCCCGCGCGGCAGGTTCAGCGCCGGCCAGAGCCGGCGGAGCATCGAGCCGTTGAGGAAGCGGCGCAGGTCGTCGGAGCGGACGGCTTCGCGCAGGACGTTCTCGTACATCCAGAGCAGCTGGTCCGGGTCGTCCAGGTCGAAGTCGCGCTCCGGGCCCCACATCAGCCTTAGCGGCAGTATCACAGTGCCCCGGGTCGGGCCGGTCAGCTCGGCCACGGTCGGCGTCACCACGGCAGGCCGGCCCGGGCGGGCCAGGTGGACCACGCCGGTTCCGACCGCTGCGGCGTACTGCATGCGCTCAGGGTAGCCGGAAGTCGACCGGTACGGATCGTCCGTACCCGATTTCACCACTCAGCTAGCCGGCAAATCCGGAATGCCGGAAGGGTCCGGCTGGTTGTTCATCTCGGTACGCCTGCGGGCTCAGCCCCCTGGACCGCGGGCGTACCTCTCCGCGCGCCGGGGCGAGCGTCCCGGAACCGTGCGGTGCCTCCCGGAATCCAGACGAAAGGGCAACCATGAATCCGATCTTCGGACGACGGCTTCCCGCCGTCGTGGAGACCGCTCGCACGCGGTGGCTTCCCGCCGTCGCCGCACATCCGTTGACGCGTCGGCTGCCGGCCGTCGCGGAGACCCCGATCGCCCGCAGGTCCGCGTTGGCCGTGGCGGGCCTCACCTGCGCGGCCGCCTGCGCGGCCGTGGCCGGCCCGGCCGGCACGGTCGCCGCCTTCGGCGACCCGGGCGTGCAGCCGACGGCCGCCGCCCAGTCGACGGGGAGCGACGACTCGCAGCAGCGTAACCGCCCCGCCGACAGCGGTAACTCCGCCGACAAGGCGTCCCGGGACAAGCTGGTCCCGTACGGCGTGCAGGGCTACCAGTCGCGGATCGACCTCGACGACGAGCAGCGGGAGAACGCCCGGGAGATCGTCCGGGCGGCCCGGAAGCTGGACATGGGCCAGCGGGGCGCGGTGATCGGCGTGGCCACCTCGCTCCAGGAGTCGAAGCTGCGCAACCTCGGCCACCTGGGCCAGTGGAACGACCACGACTCGCTCGGGCTGTTCCAGCAGCGGCCGTCGTCCGGTTGGGGATCGCCGGACCAGATCCGGGATCCCGACTACTCCTCCGCCGCGTTCTTCAACGGGCTCCGGCAGGTCGACAGCTGGTGGAAGCTGCCGCTGACCGACGCCGCCCAGGCGGTGCAGGTGTCGGCGTACCCGTACGCGTACGCGCAGTGGGAGGACCAGGCCGCCGACATCGTGCAGGACCTCTGGTCGTCCCGCTGACCTGGTCCGCGCGACCGCGACAGCCGCGTCGGGGAGGGGAGGTCCGGCCACCCGCCGGCCTCCGCTCCCCGAGGTGGATCAGATCCAGCTCTTCCGGTGGAACACCACGTACAGGGCGATCGCCAGCCCGAACGTCACTACCAGCGAGACGATGAACTCTCCGGGGGTGTGCCGCCACGGGAAGGCGAGGTTCTGCCCGAAGAACCCGGTCACCGCCGTCGGTACGGCGATCACCGCCGCCCACGCCGTCACCTGCTTGACGATCAGGTTGAGCTGGTTGTTCTGCAACATCAGGTTCGTCTCGAGCATCGTCGCGTTCAGGTCGCGCAGCGAGTCGCTCCACTCGATCACCCGCAGCACGTGGTCGTAGAGGTTCTGGTAGTACGGCAGCATCTCCTGGTCGACGGTGTGCATGGTGGGGCGCATCAGGGCGTTCACCACCTCGCGCATCGGCAGCGTGACCTGGCGCAGCCGGACCAGGTCACGCCGGGCGAGGAAGATCAGTCGCTGCACCTCGTTACGGTGCATCCCACCGGGCTCGAACATCGCGCCCTGCACCCGCTCCAGGGTGGCGTCGAGCTGCTGCACCGCGGAGAAGTGGCCGTCGATCAGGGTGTCGAGCAGGCCGTAGAGCAGGAACGCGACGCCGTGTCGGGCGAGTTCGACGCTCTCGTCCCAGCGGGTGAGCAGCGGCCGGAGGTCGAACCGGTCGGTGTAGCGGACCGTCACCAGGGCCCGGGGTTTGACGAACGCCGACACCTCGTCGTCGGTCAGCCCGCCGGCCGCGTCCAGCCGCACCATGTAGGTGTTCAGGAACAGATGCGTGTCGTACCTGTCGAGCTTCGCCCGCTGCGCCTGCTGGACGACGTCCTCGAGCGCCAGCTCGTGCATCCCGAGTTCCTCGGCGAGCAGCCGCAGGTCGTCCTCGGTCGGCGGGCAGATGTCGAGCCAGACCACCACCCGCTCGTCGGCGGCCAGCCGGTCGCCGACCTCGTGCACCGGGAATCCCTGGTCGACGAGGGCTCCGTCCCGGTACATCCGGGTGTTGCTCATCGGCTCGCCGTCACGTCGTGCACGCCCCTGACCGTAGGCCGAGGGCGACTGCCGCGGTGCTGGTTCCTCGAACCCCGTCCGGCGGCGTCCGGACCCGCCGACGAGACGACGCGCCGACGTTCAGGCGCGAGCGCCCCGCATGGCTTTCACCAACGCCGTGCCTACGGGTTCGTGGGCGAGCGTAGGCAGCTCCTCCGGCCGGAACCAGCGGATCTCGTCATGCTCATCCGGGGCGACGTTCGTCGGTGTCCCCTCCCATTCGCCGACGATCTCGGCGTGGTCGTGGGTCAGTCCGGCATGGCCGCGCCGAGTGGTTCGCTGGGCGTGAAGGTCGCCGGCATGCTGACGAAGCCGTTGATCACGCCGACGCTCTCGTTCTGCTTCGTGGCGTCCCGGTCGATCGTGATGTCCGGCATCCGCTCGTACACCCGGCGGACCATCGCCGGGAACCAGCCCCGGGCGTGGTTCAGCCCGATGCAGCGGTGGATGCCGAGCCCGAAGCTGGTGTGCCGGTTGGGGGAGCGGTCCAGCCGTACCTCGTCGGGGTCGGGGAAGACCGCCGGGTCGCGGTTGGCGGCCGCGAACGACATCATCACCCGGTCGCCGGCCCGCATCTGCTGGCCGCCGACCACCACGTCCCGGGTGACCGTCCGGGCGAAGCCCATCGCGGGTGGGAAGACCCGGAGGAACTCCTCGGTCGCGTGCTCCCACAGCGACGGGTCGGCCAGCAGCATCTCCCGGTGCTCCGGGTGGTCGGCCAGCCACAGCATGGTGTGCGCGAAGAGTGCGGTGGTGGTGTGCAGGCCGCCCTGGATCACCAGCAGCGCGGTGGTCACCACGTCCTCGACCGGCATCGGTTCGCCGTCGATGGTGGCCTTGGCCAGCCCGCTGAGCAGCCCGTCACCCGGCTCCGTGCGCAGCCTCGGCACCTCGGCGGCGATGGCGCCACCGAGCTGGCCCATGATCTGGAGGTTGTGCTGGTAGTCGGGGTCGCTGGGCGGTGACGCCGCCACCCGGTGCATCGGCCCGGCGTACGTCTGCCAGTCGTCGAGCGGCAGCCCGATCAGCTTCATCGTGGCCAGCGCCGGCAGCGGGTTGCCGTAGTCCAGGACGAGGTCGATCCGGCCGCTCGCGCAGACCCGGTCGAGCAGGGCGTCGGCGGCCTGTTCGGCGAAGGGTAGCGAGTCGCGGGCCGAGGTCGGGGAGAAGTACGGGCTGAGGACGCGCCGGTACGGGTTGTACTCCGGCGGGTCCAGCTCCAGCGGAATCTGGCGGATCGGGTTGGGCGGGATGACGATGCCCTGCTTCGGGTCGGACGGGTCCTCGGTGTTCCTACCCGAACTGAACGTGGCGTCGTCCCGCATCACCTGGCTGACGGCGGCATGGTCGGAGACCACCCAGAAGCCGCCGTACGCGTCGCTCCGGGCGACCGGGCAGCGGGCGAGATGGTCGTCGGAAAGGGTCCGCCAGTTGGCGCGGTACTCGGGGGAGTGGTGGTCGAAGTCGATCCGGGGGATGGAATCCGATCCGGTCTCGGTGGATTGATCGACAGACATCGCGTTAGGGTACTGCCCTGATCGCCCTCCGCTGTCATGATCATCCCTCTTTGAGTCCTGGCTTTTGTGACTCTTCGTCCTGTTTCCGCAGCCCGGAGGCCCGACCATCGGCACCGGCCCGGCGGCAAAAAAGATTCTCGGCGGATTTCCGGCCCGGCCGGGTTTCGGCGCTGTCCTGCCGGGCACCGTCTGGCTGCCCTACCCTCGGGTCGGGCACCGACGTCGTCAGCTGGAGGAGGTGCGCAGCTCATGGGCATCCGCACCTTCGTCGAGGGCTGGCCGGTCTACCGCCAGCTCACCGGTTCCGACCCGCTCGGCCGGGGTGCCGCCGCGAAGTCCGGCAGGTCCGCCGAGCTGACCCCGCGGACCGACACCGCCGACTCGGTCGCCCGGTCCGTCTGCCCGTACTGCGCCGTCGGCTGCGGGCAGCGGGTCTACGTCGCGGGCGGCAAGGTCAGCCAGATCGAGGGAGACCCGGACAGTCCGATCTCCCGGGGTCGGCTCTGCCCCAAGGGCGCCGCCAGCAAGAACCTGGTCACCAGCGAGCTGCGCCAGCAGCGGGTGCTCTACCGCCGGCCGTACGGCACCGAGTGGGAAGAGCTGGACCTGCCGACCGCGATGGACATGATCGCCGACCGGGTGCTCGCCGCCCGGGACGCCACCTGGGAGGACGTCGACGACCAGGGCCGGCCGCTGAACCGTACCCTCGGGATCGCCAGCCTGGGCGGGGCCACCCTGGACAACGAGGAGAACTACCTCATCAAGAAGCTGTTCACCGCGATGGGGGCGATCCAGATCGAGAACCAGGCCCGGATTTGACACTCCGCCACCGTCCCCGGTCTGGGGACCAGCTTCGGTCGCGGTGGCGCGACGGTCTTCCAGCAGGATCTGGTCAACAGTGACTGCGTGATCATCCAGGGCTCGAACATGGCCGAGGCGCACCCGGTCGGCTTCCAGTGGGTGATGGAGGCGAAGCGGCGCGGCGCCAAGGTCTTCCACGTCGACCCCCGGTTCACCCGGACCAGTGCGCTCGCCGACAGCTACGTCCCGATCCGGGCCGGCAGCGACATCGCCTTCCTCGGCGGCATCGTCCGGTACATCCTCGACAACGAGCTGGACTTCCGGGAGTACGTGGTCGCCTACACCAACGCGGCCACCATCGTCAGCGAGGACTTCCGGGACACCGAGGACCTCGACGGGCTCTTCTCCGGGTACGACGCCGACCGGACCAGCTACGACCAGACGAGCTGGCAGTACGCCGGGCACGAGCCCGAGGGCGGGAACGACACCGCCATCGAGCGGGAGACCGCCGCCGGGCTGCGGCACGAGTCGCACGGCGCACCGGTCGGCGGCCGGACCGAACGGGACGAGACCCTCCGGCACCCGCGCTGCGTCTACCAGATCCTCCGGCGGCACTACGCCCGCTACACCCCGGAGCTGGTCGAGCGGGTCTGCGGGGTGCCCCGGGAGAAGTTCGAGGAGGTGGCCCGGGCCTGGGTGGCGAACTCCAACCGGGACCGGACCACGATGCTCGTCTACTCGGTCGGCTGGACCCAGCACACCGTCGGGGTGCAGTACATCCGGACCGGGGCGATCATCCAGCTCCTGCTCGGCAACATGGGCCGGCCCGGCGGCGGCGTACTCGCGCTGCGCGGGCACGCCAGCATCCAGGGGTCGACCGACATCCCCACCCTGTTCAATCTGCTCCCCGGCTATCTGCCGATGCCGAACCACGCCCAGCACCCGACCTTCGAGAAGTGGTGCGACAGCATCAAGCACCCCGGTCAGAAGGGCTTCTGGGGCAACGCCCGGGCGTACGCGGCCAACCTGCTCAAGGCGTACTGGGGTGCGGCGGCCACCCCGGACAACGACTTCTGCTACGACTACCTGCCGCGGATGACCGGCGACCACGGCACGTACCAGACCGTCTTCAACATGATCGACGGCAAGGTCAAGGGTTACTTCCTGCTCGGCCAGAACCCGGCCGTCGGCTCGGCGCACGCCCGCGCACAGCGGCTCGGCCTGGCCAACCTGGACTGGCTGGTGGTACGCGACCTCTTCATGATCGAGAGTGCGACGTTCTGGAAGGACAGCCGGGAGGTGGAGACCGGCGAGATCGCCCCGGAACGGTGCCGTACCGAGGTCTTCTTCCTGCCGGCCGCCTCGCACGTGGAGAAGGCCGGCAGCTTCACCCAGACGCAGCGGCTGTTGCAGTGGCGGGAGAAGGCCGTCGAGGCGCCCGGGGACTGCCGCTCGGAACTCTGGTTCTTCTACCACCTGGGCCGGATCGTCCGGAGCAAGCTGGCCGGCTCCACCCGGGCGCGCGACCGGGCCCTGCTCGACCTCGCCTGGGACTACCCCACCGAGGGGCCGCACGCCGAGCCGGAGGCCGAGGCGGTGCTGCGGGAGATCAACGGGTACGAGGTGGCGACCCGCCGGCCGCTCGCCTCCTTCCTGGAGATGAAGGACGACGGCTCCACCCTCGGCGGCTGCTGGATCTACTCCGGGGTCTTCGCCGGGGGGATCAACCAGGCAGCCCGGCGCAAGCCTGGCGGGGAGCAGAACTGGGTCGCCGCCGAGTGGGGCTGGGCCTGGCCGCTCAACCGGCGGACCCTCTACAACCGGGCCTCCGCCGACCGGGAGGGCCGCCCGTGGAGCGAGCGGAAGCGGTACGTCTGGTGGGACCCGGAGCGCGGGGAGTGGACCGGGTACGACGTACCGGACTTCGAGAAGACCAAGCCGCCGTCGTACCGGCCCGACCCGGACGCGACCGGGGTGGCGGCGCTGGCCGGCGACGACCCGTTCATCATGCAGGGCGACGGGAAGGGTTGGCTCTACGCCCCGGTCGGGCTGCTGGACGGGCCGCTGCCGACCCACTACGAACCGGTCGAGTCCCCGGTCCGCAACCCGCTCTACGGCCAGCAGTCCAACCCGACCCGCAAGACGTACGAGCGGCCGGACAACCCGACCAACCCGAGCCCGCCGGACGCGCACACGGACGTCTTCCCGTACGTCTTCACGGTCAGCCGGCTCACCGAGCACCACACGGCGGGCGGGATGAGCCGCAACGTCCGCTACCTGGCCGAACTCCAGCCGGAGATGTTCGTCGAGGTCGGGCCGGAGTTGGCCGTCGAGCGTGGGTTGACCCACCTGGGCTGGGCACACCTGGTCACCAGCCGGGGGCTGATCGAGGCCCGGGTGATGGTGACCGACCGGCTGACCCCGCTGCGCGTCGACGGCCGGACGATCCACCAGCTCTGGCTGCCGTACCACTTCGGCGGTGTCGGGCTGGTCCGGGGCGAGCCGGCGAACGACCTGTTCGGGGCCACCCTCGACCCGAACGTGCTGATCCAGGAGAGCAAGGTCGGCACCTGCGACATCCGGCCCGGCCGGCGCCCGAGGGGACCGGAACTGCTCGACTACCTCGCCGACTACCGGCGGCGGGCCGGTCTGGACGGGCACCATCCGCCGGTCGCCACCGCCGCCCCGCGACACGACGACAGCGGCGTCGACAGCGGTGAGGGCAACCGCGACGGCAGCGGTGACGACAGCCGCGGCCGCGACACGGGACCGGAGGGATGAGCATGGTCGACCAGCGACGCCCGGAGGTGCCGGTCAACCCCGCCGAGCAGGCCGGTCACCTCGACCCGCCGCCCCGGATGGGTTTCTTCACCGACACCAGCGTCTGCATCGGCTGCAAAGCCTGCGAGGTGGCCTGCAAGGAGTGGAACCTGGTACCGGAGAGCGGCCTCGACCTGCTCGGCATGTCGTACGACAACACCGGGGCGCTGACCGCGAACTCGTGGCGGCACGTCGCCTTCGTCGAGCAGCCCCGGCCGGTCGGCTGGCAGTCGTCGGCACCGATGGCCGGTACCCCGAACGGGCCGCCGATCGCCCCGGCCACCGCCGAGGCGGGCGGTGGCACCAGCACCGACCAGGGGACGAAACCGGGTGTGGCGCCGGCTCCGGACCCTGCCCCGGCGGGCCGGATGGCCGACGGGGTGCGGTTCCTCGGCATGCCCGGCACCGACCTGCCCGGCCGGGAGGAGGACCGGGGCGGGCGCACCGAACTGCGCTGGTTGATGATGTCGGACGTCTGCAAGCACTGCACGCACGCGGCCTGCCTGGACGTCTGCCCGACCGGTTCGCTGTTCCGTACCGAGTTCGGCACCGTGGTGGTGCAGGAGGACATCTGCAACGGCTGCGGCTACTGCATCCCGGCCTGCCCGTACGGCGTCATCGACCAGCGCAGGGACGACGGCCGGGCCTGGAAGTGCACCCTGTGTTACGACCGGATCGGTGCCGGCCGGATGCCGGCCTGCGCCCAGGCCTGCCCGACCGAGTCGATCCAGTACGGCGAACTCGACGAGCTGCGCGAGCGGGCCCGTGCCCGGGTGGCGCGGCTGCACGCCGACGGGGTGTCCGAGGCCCGGCTCTACGGCCACAGCCCGGACGACGGGGTGGGCGGGGACGGCGCGTTCTTCCTGCTGCTCGACGAACCGGAGGTGTACGGGCTGCCGCCGGACCCGGTGGTGACCACCCGCGACCTGCCGCGGATGTGGCGCCGGGCCGGGCTGGCCGCACTCACCATGACCGCCGCCGTGGTGGCCGCGTTCGTCGGGCGGCCGTCATGACCGGGCCGGGGGGCGGCCGGTCCGGCGTGCCGGGTGGGCACGACGAGCGCCCCGGGGAGACGGCATGACGCGGCCGGGAGACAACGGCGAACGGCCGTGGGACGGCGGGCCGCGACGCGGCGCCGGACGGGGAAACGGGGCGGGGCCGGGCGTCGTCGCCGGGCAACCGGTGGTCGTCCCGCCGGCGGAGTTCAGCTCGTACTACGGGCGGCCGGTGGTCAAGGCACCCGTGTGGCGACGGGACATCCCGGCGTACCTGTTCACCGGCGGACTGGCCGCCGGATCGGCGCTGCTGGCCGCCGGTGCGGACCTGTCCGGGCGGGCGGCACTGCGTCGGGCCGGCCGGCTCGTCTCGCTCGGCGCGGTCGGGGCGAGCACCTTCTTGCTGGTCAACGACCTCGGCCGGCCGGCCCGGTTCCACCACATGCTGCGGGTCGCCAAGCCGACCTCGCCGATGTCGGTCGGCACCTGGATCCTGGCCGCGTTCGCGCCGGCGGCCGGACTGGCCGGGGTGAGCGAAGTGGCCGCCGCGCTGCCCCGGCACGGTCCGCTCGGGCTGGCCCGCCGGCTGCTGCCACCGGCCGGCCGGATCGCCGGGCTGGCCGCCGCCGCCACGGCGCCGGCCCTGGCCACGTACACCGGGGTGCTGCTCGCCGACACCGCGATGCCGGCCTGGCACGACGCGTACCCGGATCTGCCGTTCCTGTTCGCCGGCAGCGCGCTGGTCGCCGGTGCCGGCGCCGGGCTGGTGGCCGCGCCGGTCACCCAGACCAGCCCGGCGGTCCGGCTGGCGGTGGCCGGCGCGCTGGTCGAGACGGTCGCCGAGCGCCGGATCGACCGGATGGGGTTGACCGGCGAGCCGTACCGGACGGGCCGGCCGGCCCGGCTGATCCGGGGCGGGCGGCTGCTGCTGGCCGTCGGTACGGCCGGCGCGCTGCTGGCCCGGGGCAACCGGGCGCTCTCCGCGCTCTCGGGAGCGGCCCTGCTGGCCGCCTCGCTGCTGACCCGGTTCGGGGTCTTCGAGGCCGGGGTGGCGTCCGCCCGGGATCCGAGGTACACGGTGCTGCCGCAGCGGGAGCGGCGGGCGAGGCGGGAGGCCGGTGCCGGCCCGTAGCCCCGGTGCCGGCCCGTGGCCCCGAGCGGCTGCCGCCGACGAGCCGGGACCGGGGAAGCCCGCCCCGCGCGCGGTCGACCGGGCGACGATGGAGGCCCGGAGGTGATGGCGAGGTCGACGGGCCGCTGCGCACGACCACACCCTGCCGGTCACGAACGGGCAGGTGGTGGGCCGTGACCGGCGGCACGTTGCGGCGCCCCGGTGCGGCGGCCTCCGGCGGAGCCGGGCGTATCGTGGGCGCGCTCTACACCGGCCGGCTCCGTACCGACACCGGGCCGGTGCGGGATGGCGAGATCGGAGACCATCCGGGCCTGGCGGGCTCCGCGAACCGGCGGTCACCGGCTGGCCGGCGGCGGTCACCGGCTGGCGGGCAGCGGGTGATGGTGACCGGTTGGCGCGTGGCGGGCGGCGACCGGACTTCGGGACGTGTCGGGGCCGGTGCGGACGGTTGCGGGAGGGAACGGACGAGCGGGGCTTTCCGGCTTCAGCCAGCGCTTTTCCGTATGCTCCGGTCGAACCTCGTGATTGTTCCCGGTTACGGACGGTCGATGCCCGCAGGCACTCCGGGTGCCGGCCGATGAGCCGGGATCCTGTGAGTTTGTCAAGACCAGGTCACGAAATCTTGCGAAACTTCCTCGCTTTCAAATAAGTTCCTCCAGGCAACAAAAGTATGTCAGCCGGTCTGACTACCTGCCCGGAGGCAACAATGATGTTGATGACGCGGCGCGGCGACCAGCCGCTGGACGCGCGCGGTTCCCTCTGGCGCCCCGACACCGGGTGGCCGGTCCCGGCCGTCCCCGCCGGTCGGCCGTACCGGCCCGGAGCGAGGAGCGTCGGCGATGAGTGACGCTCCCGTGTTGCTGGAGATGCGTGGGATCACCAAGGAGTTCCCGGGGGTCAAGGCGCTCTCCGACGTGAACCTGGTGGTCCGGCGCGCCGAGATCCACGCGATCGCCGGCGAGAACGGCGCCGGCAAGTCGACCCTGATGAAGGTGCTCAGCGGGGTCTACCCGTACGGCAGCTACTCGGGCCAGATCGTGTACCGGGGCGAGGAGAGCCGGTTCTCCGACATCCGGGCCAGCGAGCAGGCCGGCATCGTGATCATCCACCAGGAACTCGCCCTGGTGCCCGGGATGTCGATCACCGAGAACATCTTCCTCGGCAACGAGCCCCGGCGCGGCGGCGCGATCGACTGGAAGAGCGCCAACCGGCAGGCCCTGGAGCTGATGGCCCGGGTCGGGCTGCGGGAGGACCCGGACACGCTGATCAAGGACATCGGCGTCGGAAAGCAGCAGCTCGTCGAGATCGCGAAAGCCTTCGCCAAGGACGTCAAGCTGCTCATCCTGGACGAGCCGACCGCCGCGCTCAACGAGTCCGACTCGCAGCACCTGCTGGACCTGCTGCGCGGCTTCAAGCAGCGCGGCATCACCTCGATCATCATCTCGCACAAGCTGAACGAGATCGCCCAGATCGCCGACTCGATCACCATCCTGCGGGACGGCCGGACGATCGAGACCCTGGACGTCAAGGCGGACGGGGTGGACGAGGACCGGATCGTCCGGGGGATGGTCGGCCGGGAACTCTCCAGCCGGTTCCCCGACCACACGCCCAAGATCGGCGAGGTTTTCTTCGAGGTGCGGGACTGGACCGTCCGGCACCCCATCTCGGCCGACCGGATGGTGGCCAAGGGCTCCAGCTTCACCGTCCGGCGGGGCGAGATCGTCGGCTTCGCCGGGCTGATGGGGGCCGGGCGTACCGAGCTGGCGATGAGCATCTTCGGCCGGTCGTACGGGGTCTACCAGGGCGGCCAGATCTTCAAGGACGGCCGGGAGGTCGTGCTGAAGTCGGTGGCCGACGCCATCGCACACGGCCTGGCCTACGTCAGCGAGGACCGCAAGTCGCTCGGGCTGAACCTGCTCGACGACATCAAGACCTCGGTGGTCTCCGCCAAGCTCTCCAAGATCGCCGATCGCGGGGTGGTCGACCCGGTACGCGAATACCAGGCGGCCGAGAGCTACCGCAAGAGCCTGCGGGTCAAGGCCCCGAACGTCGACGAGGGCGTCACCAAGCTCTCCGGCGGCAACCAGCAGAAGGTGGTACTGGCCAAGTGGATGTTCACCGACCCTGACCTGCTGATCCTCGACGAGCCGACCCGGGGCATCGACGTCGGCGCCAAGTACGAGATCTACGGCATCATCCAGCAGCTCGCCGACCAGGGGAAGGGCGTCATCGTCATCTCCTCCGAGCTGCCGG
This sequence comes from Micromonospora sp. WMMD1102, assembly GCF_029626265.1. Lineage (NCBI taxonomy): Bacteria > Bacillati > Actinomycetota > Actinomycetes > Micromonosporales > Micromonosporaceae > Micromonospora > Micromonospora sp. WMMD1102. Next base: position 3,103,109 of record NZ_JARUBN010000001.1, read on the forward strand.
AGCTGATCGGCCTCTGCGACCGCATCTACACGGTCTTCGAGGGCACCATCACCGGCAACATCGAGCGGCGGGACGCCGATCCGGAACTCCTCATGAAGCAGATGACCTCAGCGAAGAAGGCGCAGATCCGGTGAGTCGCATAAAGGAACTCCAGAAGTCCCTGTTCGCGGGGACGACGTCCAACGCCCGGCAGTTCGGGATGATCTTCACGCTGCTGGCGATCGTCCTGCTCTTCCAGATCCTGACCGACGGGCTGACGCTGAACTCGAGCAACCTGATCTCGCTGGTCAGCCAGTACTCGTACATCCTGATCCTGGCCATCGGGATGCTGATGGTGATCGTCGCCGGCCACATCGACCTGTCGGTCGGCTCGATCGCCGCCTTCGTCGGCATCGTGGTGGCCCAGTCGATGCAGGAGTGGTCGCTGCCCTGGCCGGCGGCGATCCTGTTCGGCCTGCTCGTCGGCGCCGCGATCGGCGCCTGGCAGGGCTTCTGGGTGGCCTACATCGGGGTACCGGCGTTCATCGTCACCCTGGCCGGCATGATGCTGTTCCGCGGCGGCAACCAGTTCATCGGCAGCGCCGACACGATCCCGGTGCCGGAGGGCTTCCGGCAGATCGGCGCCGGCTTCCTGCCGGAGGTCGGTCCGAACACCGGCTACAACAACCTGACGCTGCTGCTCGGGCTGCTCGTCGCGGCGGCCATCGTGCTGCGGGAGTGGAAGCTGCGGCGTACCCGGCGGGAGATGGACGCCGACGTCGCCCCGATGTGGATCTCGTTGATCCGGGTCGCGCTCCCGGTCGCCGTCGTGGTCTACGCGGCCTTCCGGTTCGCCGGCGGCCGGGTCGGCACCAGCTTCCCGATCTCCGGCATCATCCTCGGCGTACTTGTGGTGGCCTACTCCTTCATCACCCGGAACACCGCCGGTGGCCGGCACATCTACGCGGTCGGCGGCAACGCGCGGGCCGCCGAGCTCTCCGGCGTCAAGCTCAAGCGGGTCAACTTCCTGGTCATGATGAACATGTCGATCCTGGCCGCGCTGGCCGGCATGATCTTCGTCGCCCGGTCGGCCGCCTCCGGCCCGCAGGACGGCATCGGCTGGGAGCTGGACGCCATCGCCGCGGTCTTCATCGGCGGCGCGGCCGTCTCCGGCGGCCTCGGCACCATCAGCGGGTCGATCGTCGGCGGCCTGGTGATGGCGGTGCTCAACAACGGTCTACAGCTGATGGGTGTCGGCTCGGACCGGGTCCAGATCATCAAGGGGTTGGTGCTGCTGCTGGCCGTCGCCCTGGATGTCTACAACAAGAACCGAGGGCGTTTCTCGATCATCGGATCGGTGACCCGCCCGTTCCGCCGGGAGGCGCCACCCGCCGGGCCGGCGTCCAGCGTCGAGACGGGTCAGGAGCCCGCCAAGACTCCGGTGGCCGGCTGACGGTCACCGCCGGTGGGGCGGGGAAAACCCCCGCCCCACCCCCACCACCCTGCAAAGAAGGGCAACCTGCAATGCGTAGATTCCTAACCAGGGGTGTCGCCGCCGGCGCCATCGCCCTGTTGGCCCTCACGGCCTGCTCCGAGCGTTCCGATGACGGCGGAGGCGAGGCGGGCTCCGAGAAGGGCTTCGCCGCCAACTCGCTGATCGGCGTGGCGCTGCCCGCCAAGACCTCCGAGAACTGGGTGCTCGCCGGTGACCTGTTCACCAACGGGCTCAAGGAGGCCGGCTTCACCTCCGACGTGCAGTACGCCGGTGCCACCAGCACGGTCGCCGACCAGCAGGCGCAGATCTCGGCGATGGTCACCAAGGGCGCCAAGGTGATCGTCATCGGTGCGACCGACGCCGCGCAGCTGACCACCCAGGTCAACGCCGCCAAGCAGGCGGGCGCGTACGTCATCGCCTACGACCGGCTGATCAAGAACACCGAGAACGTCGACTACTACGTGGCGTACGACAACTTCAAGGTCGGCCAGCTCCAGGGCCAGGCGCTGCTGGAGGGCATGAAGGCGAAGAAGCCGAACGGCCCGTACAACATCGAGCTCTTCTCCGGCTCGCCGGACGACAACAACTCCGGGGTCTTCTTCGAGGGCGCGATGGACGTGCTGAAGAAGGAGATCGACGCCGGCAACGTGGTGGTCGGCTCGGGCCAGACCGACATCAAGCAGACCGCCACCGACGGCTGGAAGGCGGAGAACGCCCAGCGGCGGATGGACTCGCTGCTCACCTCGACCTACACCAGCAAGACCCTGGACGGCGTCCTCTCCCCGAACGACACCCTGGCCCGGGCGATCCTGACCTCGGTCAAGGGCGCCGGCAAGCCGCTGCCGGTGGTCACCGGGCAGGACTCCGAGGTGGAGTCGGTCAAGTCGATCGTGGCTGGCGAGCAGTACTCGACGATCAACAAGGACACCCGGAACCTGGTGAAGGAGACCATCGAGATGGTCAAGGCCCTCCAGGCCGGTAACGAGGCGAAGACCAACGACACCGAGTCCTACGACAACGGTGCCAAGGTGGTCCCGGCCAACCTGCTGGAGCCGCTGATCGTCACCAAGAAGAACGTGGTCGAGGCGTACGCCAACGACCCGAAGCTGGCCCCGATCACCGCCGGCGCCAAGTAGGCAGCACCAGTAGCAGGTAGCGCGGGTTGCACCGTCCGGGTCCCCGGGATCGTCGATCCCGGGGACCCGTTCCGCGTTACCGCCAGCGCCGGGGACGTGTCGTCAGGCGGTCACCAGCAGGGTGCGGCCGTCCTCCCGGGCCGGCAGCAGCTCGCCGATCACCGGGTGGCCCGGCAGCTCACCGGCGACCAGCAGCCCGCCGGAGGTCTGCGCGTCGGCCAGCAGCAGCAACTCGTCCTCGGCGACCCCGGCCGTCTCGGCGTGCGGTCGCACCCAGTCGAGGTTGCGCCGGGTGCCGCCGCTGACGAAACCGTCGGCCAGCGCCGCCCGCGCACCGTCCAGATACGGTACGGCCGACGTGTCCACCCGGGCGGTCACCCCGGAGGCCCGGGCCAGCTTGTGCAGGTGGCCGAGCAGCCCGAACCCGGTCACGTCGGTGGCGCAGCGGATCCCGGCCGACAGCGCCGCCGTCGCCGCGGCCCGGTTCAGCTCGGTCATCACCGCCACCGCCTGGCCGAACACCTCGCCGGTCTGCTTGTGTCGGCTGTTCAGCACCCCGACACCGAGCGGCTTGGTCAGGGTCAGCGGCAACCCGGGTCGCCCGGCGTCGTTGCGCATCAGCCGCTCCGGGTCGGCGACGCCGGTCACCGCCATCCCGTACTTCGGCTCGGGGTCGTCCACGCTGTGCCCGCCCGCCACGTGGCAGCCCGCCTGCCGGGCCACGTCCAGCCCGCCGCGCAGCACCTCGGCGGCGAGCGCCAGCGGCAGTACCTCGCGGGGCCAGGCCAGCAGGTTCACCGCCACCACCGGGGTACCGCCCATCGCGTAGACGTCGGAGAGGGCGTTGGCGGCGGCGATCCGGCCCCAGTCGTACGGGTCGTCGACCACCGGGGTGAAGAAGTCGGCGGTGGCGACGACGGCGGTGCCGGACCCCAGGCGTACGACGGCCGCGTCGTCGCCGTCGTCGAGGCCGACCAGCAGTTCGCCCGGCCCGTCCGGCGCGGCGGTGCCGACCAGCCCGGCGACCACCTCGGCCAACTCCCCGGGCGGGATCTTGCAGGCGCACCCGCCGCCGCGCGCGTACCGGGTCAGCCGGTGCCGTTCCATCGTGGTCACCCGACCACTGTCCCACCCCTGCGCGGTCGCGGCCGGCCGATGGACTTCCCGGGCAGGTGGAGATCAGGTGTGGTTAAGTGCCGGTGGAGGGGTCTCGGAGCGAGGTGGAGATGGACGGGGCGGTCGATCCTCGGCGGCGGGTGCCGCGCACCGACGTGCTGCTCGCCGACCCCCGGTTGGCGGCCGCCGGGGCCGCCCTGGGACGGGACCGGCTCAAGGCCGTACTCGGTACCGCGCAGGATCGGGTCCGGCGCGGCGAGATCCCGCCGGAGGAGGTCGTCCCGGCGACCCTGGCCGCGCTGCCGGTGACCGCCGGGCCGCGTCCGGTGCTCAACGCGACCGGGGTGGTCCTGCACACCAACCTGGGCCGGGCACCGCTGTCGGCGGCGGCCGTCGACGCGGTGGTGGCCGCGGCCGGGCACACCGACGTGGAGCTCGACCTGCGGACCGGGCGACGGGCCCGGCGGGGCAGGGGCGCGCTGGCCGCACTCGCCGCCGCGGTGCCGACAGCCGGAGCGGTCCACGTGCTCAACAACGGTGCCGCCGCGCTCGCCCTGGTCGCGACCGCGCTCACCGCAGCACACCGGACAGCCCGGTCAGCAGGCACGGGGCCGGAAGCGCCGACCGGACCAGCACCGGCCGGCGCGGATCCGGCGGGATGTGCGGGCGCCGGTCCGCCGGGGCTTCCCCGCGTCGGTCCGGGCAGTGCTGCCGGCATCGGTCCGGGCAGTGCTGCCGGCATCGGTCCGGCCGGCCGGGAGATCGTGGTCAGCCGGGGCGAGCTGGTGGAGATCGGCGACGGGTTCCGGCTGCCGGACCTGCTGGCCAGCACCGGTGCGACGCTGCGCGAGGTGGGCACCACCAACCGGAGCACCCTGGCCGACTACGCGGCGGCGGTCGGGCCGCGCACCGCCTTCGTCCTCAAGGTGCATCCGTCGAACTTCGTCGTCCGGGGGTTCACCGCCGCCGTACCGGTGCGGGAGCTGGCCACCCTCGGCGTGCCGGTGGTGGTGGACATCGGCTCCGGGCTGCTGGCGCCCGACCCGCTGCTGCCGGACGAGCCGGACGCCGCCAGCGCGCTGCGGGCCGGCGCGGCCCTGGTCACGGCCAGCGGCGACAAGCTGCTCGGCGGGCCGCAGGCCGGGTTGCTGCTCGGCGACGCCGGACTGGTGGAACTGCTGCGCCGGCATCCGCTGGCCCGGGCGCTGCGGGTGGACAAGCTCACCCTGGCCGCCCTGGAGGCGACCCTGACCGGAGGGCAGACCCCGACCTGGCGGGCGCTGCGGGTCGCCCCGACCGCGCTGCGGCTGCGCACCGAACGGCTCCGCGACCAGCTCGCCGCCGACGGCCTGAAGGCCGAGGTGGTCGCGCACGACGCCGTCGTCGGTGGCGGCGGGGCGCCGGAGGTCACCCTCGGCTCGTGGGCCCTCGCCCTCCCGCAGGAGTACGCCGAACCGCTGCGCCTCGGCGACCCGGCGATCGTCGGCCGGCTGGAGCGGGGCCGGCTGCTGCTCGACCTGCGCTGCGTACCCGCCGAGCGGGACGAGGCGGTGCGGGCCGCCGTCGCCCGGGTTCCCCGGCCCTGGCGGGAGCACTGACGTGCAGGTCGTCGCCACCGCCGGACACGTCGACCACGGCAAGTCCACGCTGGTCCGGGCGCTGACCGGGATGGAGCCGGACCGCATTCCGGAGGAGCGGCGCCGGGGCATGACCATCGACCTCGGCTTCGCCTGGACCCGGCTGCCCTCCGGGCAGGTGCTCGCGTTCGTCGACGTACCCGGGCACGAGCGGTTCGTGCCCAACATGCTCGCCGGGATCGGCCCGGTGCCGGCCGCGCTGCTGGTGGTGGCCGCGGACGAGGGCTGGATGCCGCAGTCCGCCGAGCACCTGGCCGCGCTGGACGCGCTCGGCGTCCGGCACGGGCTGCTGGTGGTGACCCGGACCGACCTGGCCGACCCGACTGCCGCCACCGCACAGGCCCGGACCGAGATCGCGGCCAGCTCGCTCGGTCCGGTCGAGACGGTCGCGGTCAGCGGGACCACCGGCGCCGGGCTGCCGGAACTGCGGGCCGCGCTCGACCGGCTCGCCGCCCGGCTGCCGGTGCCCGACCCGGCCGCCGCGGTGCGGCTCTGGGTGGACCGGGCCTTCACCGTCAGGGGCAGCGGCACCGTGCTGACCGGCACCCTGGGGGCGGGGACGCTGCGGATCGGTGACGAACTGGAGCTGACCGGCAGCGGAAAGTCCGGCGGTGGGCAGCGGGTCCGGCTCCGCGGTCTGCAGGCTCTCGGCAACCCGGTCTCCCAGGTCGCCGGGGTGGCCCGGGTCGCGGTCAACCTGCGCGGGGTGGCCCGCGAGCAGGTCGGCCGGGGCGACGCGCTGCTCACCCCCGGCCGGTTCGAGCGGACCGACGTGCTCGACGTGCGGCTGCACGGCGACCCGGTGGCCGAGCTGCCGGCCGAGGTCACCCTGCACGTCGGCTCGGCCGCGGTGACCGCCCGGGTACGCCCGCTCGGCGTCGACACCGCCCGGCTGCGGCTGGACCGCCAGCTGCCGCTGCGGATCGGTGACCGGGCACTGCTGCGCGACCCCGGCCGGCGGCACGTGGCCGGCGGGGTGACGGTGCTCGACGTCGTACCGCCGGAGTTGCGTCGTCGTGGTGCGGCGGCCGTCCGGGCGACGGTGCTGGCCGGGCTGGACGGCCGGCCCGACGAGTCCGCCGAGCTGGCCCGGCGCGGCCTGGTCCGGCGGGCCGACCTGGAGCGGATGGGCGTGAGCGTGACGACCGCGCCGGTGGCCGGCGGCTGGCACGCCGACCCAGGGCACTGGCGGGACCTGGGACGGCGGCTGGTCGACGAGGTGACCCGGTGGGCGCGGGCGCATCCGCTGGAACCGGGGATGCCGGTCGAGACCGCCCGCCGGTTGCTGGAACTGCCGGACCGGGCGCTGGTCGAGGCGCTGGTCGCCGCTCCGCTGGTGAACCGGGGCGGCCGGATCGCCCCGGGCGGTGCGACCGGCACGCTGCCGGAGCCGGTCGCCCGGGCGGTACGCCGGGTCGGCGCGGAGCTGGCCGGCCGGCCGTTCGGTGCCCCGGAGGCGGCCCGGCTCGCCGAGTTCGGGCTCGGGCACCGGGAGATCGGCGCGGCGGTACGGGCCGGCGTGCTGCTCAGGCTCGCCGACAACGTGGTACTCCTGCCGGACGCCCCGGAACGGGCGATCCAGGTACTCGCCGACCTGCCGCAGCCGTTCACCCTGAGTACCGCCCGGCAGGCGCTCGGGACGACCAGGCGGGTCGCCGTGCCGCTGCTGGAGTTGCTGGACCGGCGTGGCGCCACCCGCCGGTTGCCGGACGACGCCCGGATCGTGTTGGCCGGAGCCGGCGAACCGCCGGCTGTCCCGGCAAACGGCTCCCGGTAGTCTCCCTGGTCGGCGCCGGGCGCCGCCCGTGCCAGGCCGGACCCCTCGACAGCACCGGGTGTGTCGCCGGGCTCCCGGAGGGTGAGCGCGGCGGCGACCCGGCAGTGCCGCCTAGACAGCGCCGGGTGTGCCGCTGGGCTCCCGGAGGGTGAGTGCGGCGGCGACGACGACGCCCAGCAGCACCACCATCACGGTCGCCGCCACGGCCAGCGGGGGCAGTAGGACCATCGCCGGTGCCATCAGGACCAGCACGGCGATCCCGATCGGCCAGGGACCGGCCACCCGGACGAAGACCTCGTGCCCGAGCAGGATCCGGCCGGCGAGGAAGAGCACCGGGCCACCGACGAGCACCGCGACCCAGCCGCCGGGGGTGTCCTCGGCGGGATGACGGATGATCAGCTCGTCGCCGACCGAGACCAGTACGACGCCGGCCACCATGATCAGATGAGCGTAGCCCGCCCACTTGGTCTCCCGGCCCGGGTCGGCCGAGCCGGTGATGGCGCTGCCGAGCTTCTCCCGGGCCCGGTAGAAGTAGATCCACCAGAGCAGCACGGTGGTGAGGAACGAGATCAGCACGGCGAGGGCCTGGACCGGGCCGTACTCGGTGCCGCGCACCGTACGGGCTGTGATGATGACGGTTTCGCCGAGCGCGATGATGATGAACTGGCGGTACCGCTCGGCCAGGTGCTGACCGGCGGTGTTCCACTCCCAGGCTGGTGAGCGGCCGATCCTCGGGGTGGGCCAGCGCAGCACCGGCCCCAGGTATTCCAGGGCCAGGGCTGCCGTCCAGAGCACCATCCGCAGCGATCCGGAGACGTAGACCCCGCCGAACCAGAGCACTCCGGAGAGGCTGAACCAGAAGATGCCGCGCAGCGGCCGGTTGCGCAGCCGGTGACCACGCAGGATCACCGCCAGGGTCGTACTGCGGAACAGGTGGATCCCGACGTACGTCGAGGCGAAGAGCAGGGCTCGGCCGTTGAACGCCTCGGGCAGCGAGGTGGACATCAGCAGGCTGCCGAGCATGATCGTGATGATCACCAGTTGCACGGCGGGGCGCCGCGAGTCCAGGGTGTCGGTGGCCAGGTTGGTGTACGACCACACCCACCAGACGGCCAGCAGCAGCAGGAGCGTCTCGTAGGCGCCGAGCGGGGTCAGCTTGCTGACCAGCGACTCGGCGAGCCGGGCCAGGATGAAGACGAAGACGAGATCGTAGAAGAGTTCCACCGGGGTGGCCCGCATCGGGGTGTCCGGGTCGCGGATCAGCGTGGAGTGCCGTTCCCTCGCCATCCGCCGCCCGTTCTCTCGCCGCCGCGCCGAACGAGCTGCCGGTCAGCCTTCTGACCTGCACGAACGCACCGCTCGCCCCTGTCGAAGCAGTCGTACCACGACGGGGTGGTCCGATCTGCGGCTTCGCTGGACGGGACGGTCTGCGGCTTCGCTGGACGGGACGGTCGGCGGCCACCCACCGGAGCCGGTGGGTGCCTCCGGGTTGGCCTCCCGGACGCCCGGCCCGGCCCGGTGCGGGCGACGGCCGGGCCGGCCCGTGCCCCTCGGAGCGGGGTGGGCTCAGCTCCGTAGTCCGGCGAGTAACTCAGGCCCGTAGTTCGGCGAGTAACCGGGCCCGGTGGGCGACCCGGGCCGGGTCCCGGGGCGGAGCCACCCAACCGAGCACCTGGTAGGCCGCCCGCACCTGGTCGGGGAAGAGTGCCGCCTGCACCGCCAGCCCGGCGGAGTGGCGCTGGAACGCCCGCTGGCGTTCCGCGTCGGTCATCCGGCCGCGCTGGGTCGGCAGCGCCAGCGAGGTGCCGGCGAGGTCGGCCTGGCAGGCCAGTTCGCGCAGCAGCAGGCCGAGCGCCGAGTCGTCCGGCACGGTCCGCCGCTCGGCCCGGTCCAGTTCGGCCAGCGCGTCGGCCAGCACCGGCTCGGCGGCGATCCCCGCCTCGACGGCACGTCGCCGCGCCTCGGCGGCCACCACCCGGCGCAGCAGGTCGGGCGGGGCGGCGGTGATCGCGGTCAGCAACTCCTCGTCGTCGCGCAGCATCCAGGTCGGCAGCTCGGGTGGATCCGACAGCAGCGGCACCAGCTGACCGGTGGTAAGCGGCCCGGCCAGCCGGTCGGCGTCGAGGTGCACACCGGTGACCAGGTCGGCCAGCCGCAGTGCGGCCTCGAGGCCGGCGCCGGACCAGCCGGGGTCACCCTGGTCGGGCAGGCCGACCCGGCGCATCAGCGGCACCAGGGCGTCCGGCGCCTCGCCCCAGCGCCGGACCGGGGAACTCGGGTCGAACCCGGTGCGCAGCACGCCGTCCACCGCGTGCGCGAACCGCTGGTTGCCGTTGACGTTCGTGTACACCGACAGTGCCTCGGCGCCGCCCGAGACGGCCCGCAGCACCTCGTTCCGGCTGCCCTCGTAGCCGTTCTCCTCCAGCACGAAGACCCAGCCGTCGAGCCGGCCGGCCAGCACGAGGGGCGTGAGCGGCGACGGGGTGGCCTGGTCGGCACCGGCCAGTGACCGGAGGCTGGCCGGGTCGGCGCCGAACCGGCGCAGCACCGCCGACTCGTCGGGGTTCCGGACGAACGTCAGACAGAACGCCTCGCGGAGGTTCGTGTCGTCGAGCCAGTCGTACTCGTCGTCGAGCCAGTCGTGGTCGCCCATGCCGTCCCCGTCCCCGTGAAGTGTCGACCGTAACCGACGACAGCCAACCGTGGGCGTACGACAAAACCCGGCGGGCGTCACCGGTGCCGGGATTACGGTGAGGAGCATGGACCCATCCGCCATCTGGCGGGACAAGAACCATCGCTGGCGGATCGAGGCGATCCGCGCTCCCGACCTGCGGTTCGCCATCTACGCCACCAACGGCACCACCGAATCCGCCCCGCTCTGGCTATACGGCATGCCGGCGCTGGCCCGGTGGCTGATGATCCAGAACATCGAACTGGGCGACCTGGTGGCGGAGGACCTGTGACCCTCGGAGCGGCGGGACGTTCCCCCGGCCGCCGACCCGTCGCGTAGTTTTCCTTCTTGACCAGCTCATGTGTTGTAGGTAACTTCCGGGACACGTTTCCGTGCCCGCAGCCCCGCCCCCGGGAGGCCGTCGTGCGACGCAGAAAGTTCCTCGCCAGCACCGCCGCAGCCAGCGCCCTCGGCGCCACGGCGGGCACCCTCGGCGGTGCCACCGCCTCCGCGGCCCCGGACACCGACCGCTTCGGCCCGGACGGGCACGGCGGGCACGGCCGGCGGGTCGGCACCGGCCTGGACGTACTCGTCGAGTCCCGGTTCGCCGCGCTGGCCGGTCAGCGGGTGGGCGTGCTTTCCAACCCGACCGGGGTGGACGCCCGCTACCGCCACCTGGTCGACCTGATGCACGGCTCCGGCCGGGTGCGGCTGACCGCCGCGTTCGGACCGGAGCACGGCTTCCGGGGCTCGGCCCAGGCCGGCGGCAGCGAGGGGACCGGGATCGACGCCCGGACCGGCGTCACCGTCTACGACGCGTACGGCGCCTCGCAGGCGAAGTGGGGAGAACTGATCGCCCAGGCCGGGGTCGACACCGTCGTCTTCGACATCCAGGACGTGGGCGCCCGCTTCTACACCTACATCTGGACCCTCTACGACTCGATGGTCGCCGCCGCCCGGCTCGGCATCCGGTACGTCGTACTCGACCGGCCGAACCCGATCGGCGGCCGGGCGTACGGGCCGATGATGACCACGCCGTTCACCTCGGGCGTCGGCAAGAAGGAGATCGTGCAGCAGCACGGCATGACCGTCGGCGAGCTGGCCCGGTTCTACAACGGCGAGTTCCTGCCGGCCGAGGCGGGCCGGCCGGTCGACCTCACCGTGATCAGGTGCCGGGGTTGGCGGCGCGGCGACTTCGCCGCCGACGCCGGCGTGCCGTGGGTGCTGCCCAGCCCGAACATGCCGACCCCGGACACCGCGCTCGTCTATCCCGGCACCTGCATGTTCGAGGGGGTCGCCTCGATGACCGAGGGACGGGGGACCACCCGGCCGTTCGAGCTGGTCGGCGGCCTGGCCGACGACTTCGACTACCACCTGGTGGACCGGGTCGCCGCCCGGGAACTGCCCGGGGTCGAGTTCCGGGAGGCGTACTTCTCGCCGACCGCCGCCGGACAGAAGCCGGACCTGCTCAACAAGCTCTGCGCCGGCGTCGAGGTACGGGTCACCGACCCGGCCCGGTTCGACCCGGTGCGTACCGGCGTCGCGCTGCTGGTCGAGGCCCGGAAGTACCCCGCGTTCGCCTGGCGGGCGGACAGCTGGGACGCCGCCCGGCCGTACTGGATCGACAAGCTCACCGGCTCCACCCGGCTGCGCACGATGATCGACGCCGGGGCCGACGTGCCGGACGTGGTCGGTGCCTGGTCGGCCGAGTTGGCCGAGTTCGACCGGCGGCGCCGGCCCTACCTGCTCTACTGACCGACGGCGCGCCGGCCCTACTGACCGACGAACCGTACCCGCCCTACTGACCGGCGGTCACAGCCCTTCGCACGGCTGGTCCCCGACCGCGCAGCTGGTCGGCCGCTTCTGGGTGAGCGTGGTGTCCCGGTCCACCTCGAACCAGATCGTCACCGAGCGCTTCGCCGCGAGCGGGGCGCCGGTGAAGGTGACCTGCTGCTCCTCCTGCCGGTAGCTCTCCGCTCCGGTGGCATCGGCCAGCCGCGCGCCACCGGAGAGGGTGAGCACCAGGGTCCAGCTCGGGGCGGCCGCGTCGCCGTCGTTGGTCACCACCACCTCGCCCTCGTAGCCCAGCAGCCGGCTCCGCACCGTGCTGTACCGGGCGGCCAGGTTCGGCTGGCCCGCCCTCGGCGGGTTCGCGGCGGCCGGCGACGAGGTGCGGCGGGGCGTGCTGCCGGGCCGGGCCGGCCGGCTGGGCGGGACCGTGCTGGCGGCGCCGGTCGGGGTCCGGGCGCTCGGCGCGGGCGTACCCGCCGGGGTGCTCGGCGTGGCGCTGGCGGCGGTGGCCGTCGGTCCGCCGGCCCGGTCGTCGTCCTGGCCCAAGACCAGACCGGTGGCCACGACCGTCGCGCCGACCGCCAGGGCCAGCACCGCCAGCGCGGCACCGAGCCGCCGCCTGGACCGCCGGCCCGGGTCGGGCCCGCCGGCCGGCACGGCGCTGAGCACCTGGGTGGGCGCCGGCAGTTCCACCTCGCGGAACGCCAGCCAGTCGAGTACGGCGGGCAGCCGGGTGTCGAGCAGTCCCCGGTGGCACTCCGCGCGCCGTCCGGGTTCGGCGGGCAGCCAGGGCTCCTCGTCGTCGCCCTGCACGACGGTGAGCCGGCATCCCTCCGCGGTGGGGGTCAGCTCGCACTCCAGCCGGGTCTGTTGTCCCTCGTCGGGCCAGCGCAGCACGATCCGGTGTGGCCGGTCCACCTCGACCAGCTCGACGACGATCAGCTCGTCGAGTTCGGGCAGGTCGACCGGGCGCAGCTCGAACCGGCTGATCGACGAGGGCCGTGGTGCGATCGAGGCGAACCACTTCGGCAGCAGCTCGCGATCGGTGAGCGCCCGCCAGACCCGTTCCGGGGGATGGCGCAGTTCGACGCTGGTCCGGATTTCGGTCACGGCGGAACTGTACGGCCATCCGGCACCGCGGGCCCGTCGGCCCTACCGAGCCACCGACGCAGGCCAGCGCAGACCACCGCCGGCCCGAGCCGCCCGTCGGGACCCGCCCGGCGGCCGGTCACCGAATCGGAGACGATTGCGTTATTCCGGTAAAACAGACTGTATGCGGCAATTAGCATGATCCGAGTGAAAAACAAGGGACTGCGGACCCTGCTGTCGATCGGTGCCGCGCTCGCCGTCATCTACTTCGGCACCACCGGTGCGGAGGGAGGCGAGGGCGGGGTCACCAACACCGTCCTGCTGCTGGCCGTCGCCGCCGGCCTGATCGTCTGGTACCTGACCCGGCCCGCCTCGGGCAAACCGGTGAGCTGACCGCGCATCGCACCGCCCGGCCTCCTCACACGGCACCGCCTGCGGGCCGACCGGCCTCCTCACACGGCCCGCCCACCGGCCCGTTCACCGGGCGGCGGCGACGGCCGCCCTGTCCAGTTCGGCGATCGACTGCTGACCGAGCGAGACGCGGACCAGCGCGGAGGCCAATCGGGGAAAATCGACCCCGTCGACCAGCCCGGCCAGTTTGTCCGATGTGGACGGCAGACCGAGCCGGCCGGCTGCCTTGACGGCCCTGGCGTCGGCGTACGGCCGGACGTCCGGCCAGACCGCCTGGACCTCCCGGAGGAAGATGTCCGCACCGGTCGGTCCGATACCCGGAAACCGGGTCAACTCGCGCCGCAGCGCGGACGGGTCCCCACCCGCCTCCCGGTGCAGCCGGCGCAGGTCGCCGTTCCAGCGTTCCAGGCACAGTCGTGCCCCGTTGCCCAGCATCGTCGCGGTCCGCTCGTCGTAGCGCCGGTAGTGTCCCCGGCCCAGGGCGTCCACCAACTCCTGCCAGCTGCGCGAGTCGGTGCCCTGCGGGGTACGGCAGCCGGCCGCGAAGAGTTCCCGGGCCGCGGCCACCGCCACGCCGGCCCGGATCCGGGTGCTGAGCAGCGTCGTCAGCAGCAGCAGCTGGTAGAGCGGGCCCGGCCGGTCGGCCAGCCGGATGCCGGCCTCGTCGGCGTACGTACGGCCCTGCCGGTCCAGCAGCACCCGCACGATCGCTCGGTCTCGGTTCATTCGATCCGATTACCCCGGCGGAGCCGGTCCGTGCACCGGGAGGCCGACCGGACAACGTGCGTTCGGCCTCCCGCCACCATCGGGCCGCGACCTGGGCCCGGCAGCCCCGGGCCGCTGGCCGCCGGCGAGGCGGGCGATCTCGGCGACCTCGGCCGGCCGGCCGACCGAATGGCCGCACCGGCACCGGGTATCCCCATGGCGGGTACCCGGGTGTACGTGGCGCGCTCGGCGAACCGGACGGTCGCGAACCCCCGGGGCACCCTGCCGGTCGGCGGACCACCGCCGGCCGGCGCCCACGGTGGGCGGCGCGCAGACCTGACGCCGCCGACTGGTACGACGACCTCGGAAGGGGACGGCGATGACGAACGTGCAGCAGCCGGAGATGCGCCGCAACGAACTGAACCCGACGGTGCAGGACAGCAAGGGACCCCGCCCGGACGAGCCGACCCGGGTCCGTGGCGGCGGTGGCCGGCGGATCCCGCCGGACCAGGTCTCCCCGTACGGCCCGTCGGCCCGACGGGTCGCCGAGGATCCGGACCGGAACGCCGCCGGCCGTGCCGACGCGCGCCGGATCGACTGACCGGGACGGCTTCCGGCCGGGTGTCACCGGCGGTGCCGGCCTCGGCTCAGCTGTCCGAGCGTCGCCACCGCGGCCACCCCGTACGCCAGGTGCGGGACGATGTCGGTGAGCCAGTCCGTACGGCTCCACCGGCGCGGGTCGGTGACGCCCAGGGCGGTGAGGGTGCCGTCGGAGGCGAGCATCGCGACGGCACCGAAGAGCCCGGCTGCCACCGGCCCGGGGAGCCGGCGCGACCCGGTGAGGGTGAGCGCCGCCCCGGACAGCACACCGGTCGCGTAGCCGAGCAGGGGCCCGAGGCCCGAGCGGCGGTTCGCCGCCCGGTCCTCGGGCCCCAGACCGACGTGCAGCATCTCGGCGAGCCGCTGCGCGCTCTCCTCCGGGGTGTTGCTGGCCGGTCGTGCCCGCAGGGCCATGTCGAGGTAGGTGACCACGTTCAGGGCCACGCTGCCGACCGCGCCCGCGATCGCCCCGTCCACCGCCTCGGTGAGCGGACCGCCCGGTGCCGGCCGGTCCAGCAGGCCGGTGACGGCACCCCGGCCAATCACTTGGGCTCTCCCGGGCCGCGTTCGCCCTTCGGCCCGAGTCCCCGTTCGCCGCGTACGAAGCCGGGTCGGCCGCGGTCCTCCCGGAGGTACCGGTTCGCGGTGTCGTCGGCCTTGCTGTCGTTGGCCCGGCGGCCGGAGTCGTCGATGTGCTTGCGCAGCCGGGCGCGCTCCACGTCGTACGCGTTGCTGCCCGGTCGTGGTCCTGGCATGGCTGCCTCCCCGTCGTGTCGGCGCCGTCCCGGCTGGTCTACCCGCCCGGGTCCGGGCCATTCACGCAGCGTGACGGCCTTGGGGTCGCCCGATGCCGCCGGGCGTAATCTCGCAGTGCGCTCCGGGATGGGCCGGAACGGATGATCGGACATATGGGACCATCGGCGGATGGCGCAGATCGGCCGGCAGCGGGGGCGGGCAGCGCGGGGGAGTCGCAACCGGCCGACGGTGACAGCCGGGAACGGGTACGGGTGAGCGGGTCATGCGGGACGTGCTGGACGAACTGGACCGTTGGTGGCGGGCGGGCGAGCCGGTCGGGATGGCGACCGTCGTCGCGACCTGGCGTTCGGCGCCCCGGCAGGCCGGGGCCACCATGTTGGTCGGCCCGGACGGCGCGGCGGTCGGCAGCGTCTCGGGCGGCTGCGTCGAGGGCGCGGTCTACGACCTGACCCGGCAGGTCACCGCCACCGGCCGGCCGGCCCTGCACCGGTACGGCGTCTCCGACGACGACGCGTTCGCGGTGGGCCTGACCTGCGGTGGGGTTCTGGACGTGTACGTCGAACGGGTCGACCCGGCCGGCTTCGGGGAGTTCGCCGAGGTGGCGGCGTCGATCCGGGTTGGCGAGCCGGTGGCCGTGCTGACCTGCGTGTCGACCGGCGGGGCGGATCCGGACGGGCGGCTCGGCCGGCGGCTGGTGATCTGGCCGGACCGCACCGCCGGCTCCCTCGGCACCGACCGGCTGGACGCGGCGGCCGCCGACGACGGGCGGGGCCTGCTCGCCGTCGGCCGTACCGGCATCCTCCGGTACGGCTACCACGGCCAGCGCCGCGGCGACGACCTGCTGCTCTTCGCCGCCTCGTACGCCGCGCCGCCCCGGATGATCGTGTTCGGCGCGATCGATTTCGCCGCCGCGCTGGCCCGGGTCGGCGCGTTCCTCGGCTACCGCGTCACGGTCTGTGATGCCCGCCCGGTGTTCGCCACCCCGCGCCGGCTGCCGGACGCGCACGAGGTGGTGGTCGACTGGCCACACCGCTACCTACGGGCCGAGGCGGAGGCCGGGCGGGTGGACGGGCGCACCGTGGTCTGCGTACTGACCCACGATCCCAAGTTCGACGTGCCGGTGCTGGAGGTGGCGCTGCGGCTGCCGCTCGGTTACGTCGGGGCGATGGGTTCGCGGCGCACCCACGACGACCGGTTGGCCCGGCTGCGGGCGGCCGGCCTCGACGCCGACGAGCTGGGGCGACTCGCCTCTCCGCTCGGGCTGGACCTGGGGGCGCACACCCCGGAGGAGACCGCCGTCAGCATCGCCGCCGAGATCGTCGCCGGCCGGTGGGGCGGTACCGGCCGCCCGCTGTCGGAGACGGCCGGCCGGATCCACCACGAGACGCCCGCGCCGGAGGGTGCGGCGCCGGTCGGCTGACCCGCGCCGGGTCCCGGCGGGGCCGATCCGGGTCTGCGCGCCGTGGAACTCCCGCCCAGCCCGGTCTAGCGGTGGACGTCGATCCTCTGGTAAGAATTCCTTCAATCTCCTCCGCCGTCATCAAAGAAACCTTCATCCTCCGTTTCTGGAGGTCCACCGTGACCGGCATCCCCCTGTCCCGCCGTGACGTCGTACGCGGCGCGGTGTTCCTCGGCGTCGGCGCCGCCACCGGCGGCCTGTCGATCGCCGGCGCACCGCCCGCGCTGGCGGCGCCCGACGAGGCGGCCGCGCTCGCCGTCCCCGTTCCCACCATCGCCAGCTGCGCCACCTGGGGTGCCCGGTCACCGGGTTCGCTCAGCGTGATCTCGTCCTCGCCCGACAAGATCGTGATCCACCACACCGCCGGTTCGAACACCACCAACTACACCCAGGCGCAGGCCTTCGCGATGGCCCGCAGCATCCAGAACTTCCACATGGACGGCAACGGCTGGTCCGACTCCGGGCAGCACTTCACCATCAGCCGGGGCGGCTACGTCATGGAGGGCCGGCACAACAGCCTTTCCCGGCTGCGCGCCGGCAGCGGCATGGTGGTCGGGGCGCACTGCCCGGGCCAGAACGACAAGGGCATCGGCATCGAGAACGAGGGCACCTACACCAGTGCCACCCCGCCGGCCGCGCTCTGGGACAGCCTGGTGGCGTTCTGCGCGTACGTCTGCGACCAGTACGGCATCGCCGCGTCCCGGATCTACGGGCACCGGGACTACGTCGCCACCGCCTGCCCCGGCAACGTGCTCTACGGCATGCTCCCGCAGTTGCGGGCCGACGTCGCCGACGCGCTGGCCGGGGGCGGCACCCCGCCGCCGGCGTTCAGCGCGATCGTCGACAACACCACCACCGGCCGGTTCACCGCCAGCGCGAACTGGCGCACCTCGACGTACTCCACCGAACGCTACGGCGCCGACTACCGGTACGCCGACCCGGCCGCGACCAGTGACGTGGCCTACTACCAGGTGAACATCCCGGCCGAGGGGACCTACCGGATCGACGCCTGGTATCCGGGCATCGCCGGCTACAACACCGCCACCCCGTACGTCGTGCTGGCCAAGGGCGGGAACCAGACGGTGGTCGTCGACCAGAGCACCGGTGGCGGGGCGTGGCGCTCGCTGGGCACCTTCACGCTGACCGCCGGGGACCGGAACGTGGTCGGGGTGAGCCGGTGGAGCGGCGCCGCCGGGTACGTGGTCGCCGACGCCGTCCGGGTCACCCGGGTCTGACCCCCGCCCGGCGCCACCCGCCGGTCCACGCATCATCGGCGGGCCGGCGGGTATCGGCGTACCGGAGCCGGTTACGGGGGTGGGGGAGTGCGGTACGACGAGTTCGTCGCCAAGGTGCGCGACCGGGGCGAGTACGCCGATCCGGCGGAGGCGGAACGGGTGACCCATCTGGTGCTCGGAATCCTCGCCCAGCGGTTGTCCCCGGACGAGGCGGAGGACCTGGCCGCGCAGTTGCCCGGACCGCTGGCCGCGACCCTGATCTCGGCCGGTCAGGGCGCGGCGGGCGCCTTCGGGTCCCGGGAGTTCCTCGGCCGGATCGCGACCGGGGCGGGCGCGACCGCCCGGACCGCCGAGTGGGACGCCAGCGCCGTGCTGTGCACCGTGGCGGAGGCCATCTCCGGCGGTGAGCTCAACGACGTGCTGACCCAGCTCCCGTCCGGGTATGCCACCCTCTTCGGCCGCGCCGGCCTGAGCGGCTGACTCAAGGCGACCGGCCAACTCTTCCACCAGCTCGCCCGTGGGCGGCCGGACCCGAAATTGCGAGCTAGCGTCCTAGGATGCTTTACGGGAAGTGGCACCGGTCACACCGGAACGGGCGAAACAACAAGAGACCGGACACGGACGGCCGGTCCGAAATCGGGGCGGATATAGTGGCACGGCAATTGAGCAGCCACGGGAGCCGAATGCGCCGTAACCGTGGCTGCGTCAGATGCCGGTGTTCGTCCGGAATGCAGCAGGCGTTGTCGGGGCAGAGGCCGGTCGGAGTACGCACCGGTTTCTGGACCGCCCTCCGCCACAGCGCGGACGCCGGGCCGTGGCGTTGGAGGGAGGTTCGGTGTCGCGTCGGCCGGCGCGGGCGGGTGACCCCCAGCCAACCGCTGACGCCGCCGCCGGGCCCGTCGGCCCAGCGTGGCGGATCCTCACCGTCCCCAACCTGATCAGCTTCGTCCGGCTGCTCGGCGTACCCCTCTTCCTCTACCTGTTCCTGGTCGCCGGTGCGGACGTGGCCGCCGTGGTCGTACTCGCCGTCGGCGGCATGAGCGACTGGGTGGACGGCTTCGTCGCCCGGCGGCTGCGCCAGGTCAGCCGGCTCGGCGAGCTGCTCGACCCGGTCGCCGACCGGCTCTACATCCTGGCCACCCTGGTCGCGCTGACCGTCCGCGACGTGGTGCCGTGGCAGTTCACCGTCGCGCTGCTCGCCCGGGACGTGGTGATGACGGCCAACCTCGCCGTGCTGCGCTGGTACGGCTACCGTCCGCCGCCGGTGCACTATCTCGGCAAGACCGCGACGTTCGTCCTGCTGGCCGCTTTTCCGGTGCTGCTGCTCGCGGCTACGGTGCCCGGGGCGGCTACCGTCGCCGGGGCGATCGGCTGGGGGCTGGCACTGTGGGGACTGGGCCTGTACTGGCTGGCCGGCGGGCTCTACCTGGGCCAGACGGGGCGGCTGGTCCGGGCGGCCCGCTCGGCGCGGGCGGAGGTGGGATGACCGAGCAGGGCAAGCGGACGTACGCGGCCGATTTCCTGACCGAACTGTTCCAGAACCCCCTCGACCCCGGGTACGCCGACGCGGCCGAACGACGTCGGCGCGGCGGGCCGGTCACCGGGTGGCGCCGGTCCACGCCCCGGGCGGTGACCCTGGTGACCCTGGTGGTGCTGGGGCTGCTGCTGGCGATGGCGTACCGGCAGACGATGGCGGCGGAGCCGAGCCGGAGCAAGGCACGGGCCGGGCTGGTGACCCAGATCAAGCAGCGGGAGGCGGAGAACGCCGAGCTGACCGGGCGGGCCGACCGGTTGCGTGCGGAGGTGCTCCGGCAGCGGGACGCGGCGCTCTCCGGGAGCGCGGCCGCGAGACTGCGGAACCTCGAGGCGGCGACCGGGCTGGGCCGGGTCCGCGGCGACGGGCTGGTGGTGCGGGTCGCGGACGCGCCGGAGAAGTCGGACGGGGTCACCGCGGCCGGTGGCCCGAATCTCGGTCGGGTGCTGGACCGGGATCTGCAGGACATCGCGAACGCGTTGTGGAGCGGCGGGGCGGAGGCGGTCTCGATAAACGGGCAG
Organism: Micromonospora sp. WMMD1102; assembly: GCF_029626265.1. Classification (NCBI taxonomy): domain Bacteria; kingdom Bacillati; phylum Actinomycetota; class Actinomycetes; order Micromonosporales; family Micromonosporaceae; genus Micromonospora; species Micromonospora sp. WMMD1102. The sequence continues at coordinate 3,123,021 of NZ_JARUBN010000001.1, forward strand.
CGGCTGACCGCCACCTCGACGATCCGGGCGGCGGGCGGGGCGATCCTGGTCGACTTCAAGCCGGTGGTCGGACCGTACGAGGTGTCCGCGATCGGTCCGGGCCAGTTGGAGCGGCGGTTCCGGGACAGCGAGGCGGCGCGGTTGCTGGACAGCGTCTCCGAGGAGTACGGGATGTCGTTCGAGTTCCGTCGGGTCGACGACCTGACCCTGCCGGCCGCGACGGAGCCGCGGCTGCGCTATGCCACACCTTCGCCCGAGGCGACGCCGGTGCCGTCCGGCTCGTCGGCGGGTGGCGGAGGGTCCCCGAGTCCGCTTGGAGGCGGCCGATGATCGCTGTGCTCGCGTTGTTCGCCGGGGTGCTGCTCGGCGTCTGGCTGGATCCGACGGTGCCGTCGGCGCTCCAGCCGTACCTGCCGATCGCCGTGGTGGCGGCGCTGGACGCGGTGTTCGGCGGGGTGCGGGCCAAGCTCGACGGGATTTTCGACGACAAGCAGTTCGTGATCTCGTTCATCTCGAACGTGCTGGTCGCCGGGCTCATCGTCTATCTGGGTGACCAGCTCGGTGTCGGTGGGCAGTTGTCCACCGGTGTCGTGGTCGTCCTGGGTGTCCGGATCTTCGGCAACGTGGCGGCCATACGTCGGCACCTGTTCCGGGCGTAGGTTCGACGGCGATGGCGGAAGCGAGCGAGCGGAACGAGTCGGCCGAGTCGGCCGAGGTGGTCGGGCGGGCGGCGCCGGACGGGCGGCCGGCGGGGGACGACGTGTCGGCCGTGTCGGCGGCGCCGGGTGCCGGGTCGGAGTATCCGGGTGGGCCGGGGTCGGCCGGTGCCGAGGTGTCGGGCGCGGACCCGGGCACCGTGCCGGACGAGGACGGCCCGACGGAGCGGTTGTCGAGGGGCGACGGCCCGCCGCAGCGGTTGGCGGCCGAGTCGCTGGCGGGCGAGGACGGCCCGACGGTGCCGTTGCCGGGCCGGGACGAGATGGTGTCGGTCGGTGCCGAGACGGTGCCGATCCGGAGCGGGGTGTCGGCTGCCGGGCCGGTCGCGCCGGTGCGTCGGCTGCTGCGCCGGTTGACGGCGGCGAACGCGATGATCGCGGTGTTGCTGGCGTTGCTGGGTTTCACCCTCGTGGTGCAGTTGCGGACCAACTCCACGGACGCGTCGCTGGAGACGGCCCGCCAGGAGGACCTGGTGCGGATCCTGTCGGATCTGGAGGCGCAGGAGGAGCGGGTCCGGCAGGACATCGCGGGCCTGGAGGAGAGTCAGCGGCAGTTGAACTCCGGTGCGGAGGGCCGGCAGGCGGCGTTGGACGAGGCGACCCGGCGGGCCGACGAACTGGGCATCCTGGCGGGGACGTTGCCGGCTCGTGGGCCGGGGTTGACGGTCGGGTTCATGCCGGTGAGCAAGCCGATCGCGGCATCCCGGGTGTTGGACGCGGTGCAGGAGCTGCGTGGTGCCGGGGCGGAGGCGATGCAGATCTCCGGTGCCGACGGTGCCACGGTGCGGATCGTCGCGTCGACGTACTTCCTCGACGCGGACGGCGGGATCTCGGTGAGTGGACGGCGGTTGACCGGACCGTACATGATCACCGTGATCGGTGATCCGAAGACGATGCAAACCGCACTGAACATCCCGGGCGGGGTGGTGGCATCGGTCAGCGGGGACGGCGGTAACGTGGCGATCCAGGAGCGGGAGATGGTCGACGTGTCGGCCGTCAGCTCGCCGAAGGACCTGCAACATGCGCGTCCGGTCTCCTGACCGGGTGCGGTCGGGGCGGCGGCTCGGCGTCCCGGATATCTGGCTGGTGTGACGGAGAAGGACGCGTCTGTGATTCCTGAGGACCTGCGGTACACCGCGGAGCACGAGTGGGTGGCCGGCGACGGCAGCGGTCCGGTGCGGGTGGGCATCACCCACTTCGCGCAGGACGCTTTGGGCGACATCGTGTATGTCCAGCTGCCCGACGAGGGTGTGACGGTGCAGGCCGGCGAATCGTTTGGTGAGGTCGAGTCGACCAAGAGCGTCTCGGAGATCTACGCACCGTTGACCGGTACGGTGGTGGCCCGTAACGAGCAGCTCACGGACACCCCCGAGGTGATCAACACCGATCCGTACGGGTCGGGGTGGCTGGTCGAGATCGCGCCTGCCGACGCGTCGGCGGTGGCGGGTCTGCTGTCCGCCGGGGCCTATCGGGAACTGACCGAGAGCTGATCGTGGTGACGCCGTCGCGTGGTTGTGTCCGCGCGTCTGGTTGCCCTGTATTTCGGCGCTGGCTAGGCTCGCCCAGTCGACCGAGAACCAATAGTTGCGCGTTGCGGAATTTGCCTTCCCGGGCACGGGGGAGCCAGCCGCTGGGCCGCTAGGGCGCCCGGCGGCCAGACCCGTAACACCCGACGCCGACCGAACAGATCCGTGAGGTGGTCCCAATGACGCGCCCAGACGACGAGTTCCCCCCGCTCGACGTCACATCGACGCTGAACCTCGGTTCTCTCGACGAGATGTTGGAGGGGCCCGAGACCGACGTCGTTCCGAGCCGGATGTCCGGCTCGCTGCCGCCGGGGATGGCGTTGCTGGTGGTCCGGCGGGGTCCGAACGCCGGCGCCCGGTTCCTGTTGGACCACGATGTGACGACGAGCGGCCGGCACCCGGACAGTGACATCTTCCTGGACGACGTCACGGTGTCCCGTCGGCACGCCGAGTTCCACCGGGACGGTGGCACGTTCACGGTCCGGGACGTGGGCAGCCTGAACGGGACGTACGTGAACCGGGAGCGGGTCGAGGCAGCGACGCTGAGCAACGGCGACGAGGTCCAGGTCGGCAAGTTCCGGCTGGTCTTCATCGCCGGTCCGCGTCCGGAGGAGGGGGCCGTCCGGGGGTGAGCGAGCGTGCGGCGGCGGCTGTTCCCGGCCCGGGGGCGGCCGCTCGGAACCAGCCGTTGATGAGTATCGGCGAGGTGCTGGCGCAGCTTCGGGTGGAGTTTCCCGACACCACGATCTCGAAGCTGCGTTTTCTGGAGTCCGAGGGTCTGGTCGAGCCGCAGCGCACACCGGCGGGTTACCGCAAGTACAGCTGGGATGACGTGGCGCGGCTGCGGTTCGTGTTGACCGCCCAGCGTGACCAGTACCTGCCGTTGCGGGTGATCCGGGAGCAGTTGGCGGAGGCGGACCGGGACGGGCTGCCGGGTCCGGAGCGGCCTCGACCGTCGCTGGTGGCGGTCGGTCCGGATGGTGCGGTGCCGGGTCGGGATGTGGCGGCCCCGGTTGGTGAGCCGGCGGAGACCCGGTTGGACCGGACCGAGTTGTTGTCCCGCAGTGGCCTCGCCGAGGGGTTGCTCGCGGAGTTGGAGCGGATGGGCCTGTTGGTGTCGCAGCCACCCGGCTGGTATGACGCGGACGCGCTGGTGATCGCGCAGGCGGTGGCCGGTTTGGCGGCGTACGGGTTGGAGCCGCGGCATCTGCGCGGTTACCGGACGGCGGCGGATCGCGAGGTGGGGCTGTTCGCGCAGTTGGTGGCGCCGTTGGCCCGGCAGAGCGATCCGGCGGCCCGGGCGCGGGCGGCGGAGGCGGCGCGGGAGCTGGTGGGCCTGTCGCAGCGGCTGCACGGTGCGCTGGTCCGGGTGGGGTTGCGCGGAACGTTGGGCCGGTGAGCCGCCGGGCGGGCGTGCGTCCCGTCCCGGGCGGTGCTGGGTGTTCTTCGGTGGGGTTGTCCGGTGCGGCGGTGCTGACCGGCCGCACCGGGCGGGTCCGGGTGGCGGGCCGGGGCGCCGTGTGCAGAAGATCTGCGGCGGCGGGCGTGGCGTAGGCTTCCCGGGGTAACCCGTGTGGTGCGGATGTGGGCGGCGCGGGTGGGACGGGGTTATCCGAGCCCGTGTACCGTGCAGGGAAGGGGCATACCGCCCCCGGCGGCGGGTAGCATCGGCCGCCGCAGGGACGGTGGTGGCGAAGACGACGGCGACACGGAGGCGGCGGTGCGCGAGCTGAGCGTGGTCGGGGTTCGGGTGGAGCTTCCCACGAACCAACCGATCGTCCTGCTCAGAGAGGTCGAGGGCGACCGTTATCTGCCGATCTGGATCGGGGCGGTGGAGGCTACCGCGATCGCCTACGAGCAGCAGGGGGTCAAGCCGGCCCGGCCGTTGACCCACGACCTGCTCCGGGACATCCTCGCCGCGGTGCAGGCGCCGCTGCGGGCGGTGGAGATCGTGGAGTTGAAGGAGAACGTCTTCTATGCCGACCTGCTGATCGGGGACGGTCTGCGGGTGTCGGCCCGGCCGTCGGACTCGATCGCGTTGGCGTTGCGGGTGGGTGCGCCGATCCGTTGTGCGGAGCAGGTGCTCACCGAGGCCGGGATCATCATCCCGGACGAGCAGGAGGACGAGGTGGAGAAGTTCCGGGAGTTCCTGGAGCAGGTCCGCCCAGAGGACTTCGCCGGCTGAGGTGCTGGGGTGCGGGCTGGCGGCCCGGCCGCGCCGGTCGTCGGGTAGTCGGCTAACGATCGATGGGCCGTGGGGTAACCCTGCGGTGATCCCCGAGTGCGGCGTGTCGCGGCATTTCCTGCGGGGTAACCCTTCAGCCGGGCTATAGGGTTGGCCTGTCGAGGGGTGAACGTCGGCGGAAACGGCGTGTCACCGCACGGGCGGGGAGGTTGTCCGATGCATGAGCTCCAGGACCCTGATCCGGGTACGTCGAGTCTCCAGGGTACGGGTCAGCCGCACGTCAACGGGCCTGCTCGGGTGCCGGAGGACGACCCGGTCGACGGGGCGTCGGTGCAGGACGGTTCGGTCGGCTACCGGGGTGTGACGGCCTGCCACGCGGTCGGGATCAGCTACCGGCAGTTGGACTACTGGGCGCGTACCTCGCTGGTGGTGCCGAGTGTGCGGGACGCCTCGGGGTCGGGGACGCAGCGGCTCTACTCGTTCCGGGACCTGGTGGTGCTGAAGGTGGTCAAGCGGCTGCTGGATGCCGGGGTCTCGTTGCAGAACATCCGGCGGGCGATCGACGCGCTGCGTTCGCGTGGGGTGGCGGACCTGGCCGGCATCACGTTGATCTCGGACGGGACGACGGTGTACGAGTGCCGGTCTCCGGAGGAGGTCGTCGACCTGTTGCAGGGCGGTCAGGGGGTGTTCGGGATCGCGATCGGCGGGGCGTTCAAGGAGGTCCAGGGCTCGCTGTCGCATCTGCCGGCAGAGCCGGCCGGGGAGACTCCGCTGGCCGGGGAAGATCCGGAGCCCACCGGTGTGCGGGCCGGCGACGAGTTGGCGGCCCGTCGGGCCCGCCGCCGCGCGGGCTGAGTCCTCGGAAAGCGCGGTCCGGCACCACACTGCGGGGCCGTCCCGCCCTGCGGGCCGGTGTCGCGGTCGCCGTAGGCGGGGGCTCGTGATCCTTGTCGCATAATGGGCGGCATGCCGTCTGGTCCGTCACCGCAGTCGTCCGGGACCCCGCAGCCGGGTTGGTTCGCCGCGCGTCGCGGGCGTCGTCGTCTGCTGTTCGGAGTTCTGGCCGGGGCGCTGGTCGGGCTGCTGCTGGTGCCGGTGTCGGTGCTCGGCAGTGTGCTCTGGGTGCGGCAGTCGGCGCGGGAGCACGTTTTTTCGGTGGCCGACGTCCCGGCGGCGCCGGTGGCGCTGGTGCTCGGCGCCCAGGTGTATCCGGACGGTACCCCGTCGCCTTTCCTGGCCGCCCGGCTCGGGTTGGCCAAGGAGCTGCTGGACGCGGGGAAGGTCCGGGCGATCCTGGTTTCCGGCGACCACGGGAGCTGGGCGTACGACGAGCCGGGGGCGATGAGTCGCTGGCTGGTACGGCAGGGTGTGCCGGCCCGGCTGGTGGTCCAGGACCACGCCGGGTTCGACACCTACGACTCGTGTTCGCGGGCCCGTCGGGTCTTCGGGGTCGAGCGGACCATTGTGGTCACCCAGAGCTTCCACATCGAGCGGGCGGTGACGGTGTGCCGGCGGGTCGGTCTCGACGCGGTCGGTGTCGGTGACGATTCGGTACGCCGGTTCGAGCGGGCTTGGCGGTGGGGTGGCTTCCGGGAGCACTTCGCGGCGGTGAAGGCGGTCTACGACGTGTTCAGTGGGCGGGATCCGGTGTTCCTGGGCCCGCCGGAGCCGGGGATCCGGGACGCGTTGACGAGTTGACGAGTTGCGTTGCCGGGTGTCGGCGGTGGCTCAGCGTGACCGGGGTGGCCGGGGTGGCGTCCGATGGGGATGATGGTCCGGATCGAATCGGGCTCGATGATTGTCGGGCCGGTTGGGTATGGATGACACCGATTCGGGTTGGATGACACGGAACGGCTGGGCGCGGTAGTGTCCCCACCCAGTGTCACCCGGCGGCCGTCCGCCCGCCGGGCGGCACCGTCGGTGTTTCGCCCCCTCACGCCGCGCGATCCCCCTCGCGCCGGAAGGAAGACCGTGACGGATCCACATGACAGCGCCGGGTCGTCCCCCGCGGACGGCGCCACGGCCAACGGGTCGACTCCCAGCCCTTCGCACTACGAGCGGATCGGCGGGGCGGAGTCGGTCAGGGCGGCCGTGCGGCTGTTCTACGACCGGGTGCTCGCCGACCCCGAGCTGGCCGGCTACTTCACCTCGGTGAACATGGAGGAGCAGCGCCGGCACATGGTGCTGATGCTGACCGTGGTGCTCGGCGGACCGAACAACTACGCCGGTCGGGGCCTGGCCGAGGCGCACCAGCCGTTGAACATCCCGGGCGAGCACTACGCCCGGGTCGGTGCGCATCTGGTCGACACCCTGGTCGGGCTCGGCGTGCCGGAGGACATCCTGGACGACGTACGGGCGACGCTGGGCGCGGTGCGTGACCAGGTGGTGTCGAGCGGCACCTCGGCGGGCGTCTGACCGTGGACGTCGCTCGTCTCAAGCAGAGTTGGCACCTGGTCGCCGCGCACGGCGACCAGGTGCCGCTCTACTTCTACTCGACCCTCTTCCTGGCGCATCCGGACGTCCGGCAGATGTTCCCGACGAACATGGCCGGCCAGCGGGACCGGCTGGTCACCGCGCTCGGTCACATCGTGTCCAACGTGGACCAGGTGGAGCACCTGGTCGGGTTCCTCACCTCGCTCGGCGCCGACCACCGCAAGTTCGCGGTCCGGCCGGAGCACTATCCGGCGGTCGGGGAGGCGCTGCTGGCCACCCTGGCGCACTTCCTCGGTGAGCAGTGGACCGAGGAGCTGGCCCAGGACTGGACGGCGGCGTACGGGCTGGTCGCCAAGGTGATGACGGACGGCGCGTCGGCGGCGGAGAACGTCAGCCCGCCGTGGTGGGTCGGCGAGATCGTCGCGCACGAGCCGCGGACGTTCGACATCGCGGTGCTGACGCTGCGTCCGCAGTATCTGTTGCCGTTCGAGGCGGGGCAGTCGGTCGGGGTGTCGAGCCCGGCCACCCGGGCGTGGCGGTACTACTCACCCGGCAACGCACCCCGGACCGACGGCACGATCGAGTTGCACGTGCGGGCGGCGCCGGGCGGGGCGGTGAGTTCCCGGCTGGTGTACGGCACGAGTGTCGGTGACCAGGTGCATCTGGCGGCCCCGGTGGGGGAGCAGCTGACGTTGCGGCAGGCGTCCGGCGGCGGGGACCTGCTGCTGCTGGCGAACGGGACCGGCTGGGCGCCGTTGAAGGCGCTGGTGGAGCAGGTGGCGGCCGAGGGCGGCGGCCGGCGGGTCGACGCGTACGTCGGTGCCCGGTCCCGGACGGAGTTCTACGACGTCGACGCGACCGAGAAGCTGGTGGCGTCGTACCCATGGTTGCGGGTGACGTACGTGGTCAACGCCGACCCGGCACGTCCCGGAGAGTTCGTCCAGGTGGTGGATCGCGCCCTCGCCGACGGTGACTGGCGCAACCGGCACGTCTACGTCTGCGGGTCCGATCCGATGGTGTCGGGGGCGGTCGGCACGCTGGCGCAGGCGGGCTACCACGCCGGGCAGCTGCACTACGAGGCGCCGGGCGGGCAATGGTATTCGCCCGGTCGGCGGATCGGCGGGCTGCAGGAGCAGCGGCCGGCAGACGGAGGTACCCAGTGAGCGCGAGCCCGATCAGCGAGTACGACCGCGCCACGGCGCTGTCGGGTCCGAGTCCCCGGGTGCGGATCACCTCGGACCGGGTCCGGCGGTGGGAGTTCTCGGCGGCGTCGTTCACCCGGCGTGGTTTCGACGAGCGGGACGTCGACCGGTTCCGGCACCAGGTGGCCGACGAGTTGGATCTGTTGGCGACGCAGGTGGCGGATCTGCGGGCGGAGAACCAGCGGCTGAACGACCATGTGGAGCTGCACCGGCACGGGGTGCTGCCCAGTGCCGGCAACCGGCCGCAGTTGCCGGGAGCGAAGGAGGTCAACCTGCTGTCGGCGGCGCAGCGGGAGGCGGAGCAGATCATCGCCCAGGCGCACGACTACGCCCGCCGGGTCGCCGAGTACGCCCGGGTGCAGTACGAGAACTATCTGCGGGCGGCGGCCGAGGAGGCCCGCAGCGAGGCGGAGCGGGCGGTGCAGGAGTACCGGGCGTCGGCCGGGTCGAGTTTCGACGACACGGTCGCGACCCGGGAGGCGTTGCGGATCTTCGGCGAGATGATGATCTCGCACATGCAGGCGGCGGCCCGGCATCTCGACGACGGCAGTGAGCATCTGGCCCGCACCATGGACCGGATCGCCCGGGAGGTGGGTCCGGGGAACGGTAACGGCGCCACGGCGTCGGGGGGTGTGGTCCGGCAGGCGCTGGCGCCGCGTCCGGAGCAGCCGCGTCGCTAGCGGGGTGTCGGTCTGGCCCGGTCCGTCGGCGTGACCGGGCGGGCCGGTGGTGACCGCCCGCCGTGGGCGGTCACCACCCTGGCAGCCAGGAGCAGCGGTGCCACGCTGCCAGGAGCAGCAGTGCCACGTCGACGGCAGCGTCAGTCGACGCCCACCCGGGCTCACACCAACCACAGTGGATCGACGTGCCGCACCGAAGCCACGCCACAGTCGAAGACCGAGTCCGCACCAACAAGGCCATGGGCCTGCGCAACCCGCCCTTGCAGTCCAGGACCGTCTACCGCGGCCGGGTCCTCACCGCGAACCTAGCCGCCGACCCTCGACGCCTGGACCCGCCTACTCGGCCTGCACGACCAACCCGGCCTCCGACACGCCGAACCCGACACCCCTGCGCTACCGGCTCTGGCACCGACCCGCCATACTCACCCGCCTATGTAGCAGGGTCGCGGTAGGTGAAGTCGAAGGGAAGCCGCGATTCTCTAGTCTGCTGCTGTGCTGGCTGACTCGGCGTTCGCGGCGGGGTGGTGGCGACGCGGGCTGACCCTCCGCGAACGGTCTACCACGCCGCCACCCCGCTGGGCGGTCGACGCGGAACAGGCGCTCGCCGGAGCCGTCGCCACTCGGCCGGGTCCTGCCAGGTACTCCTCCTGGCAGGACGGGTACGCCGAGGTGGTACGACCGTTGGTGGAGTGGGCGGTCGACCGGGTGCCCGCCCACCCGTGTATCCCGTCGTTCGCGACGCGGCTGCAGGCGGATCTGGTGCACCTGGCCGCACGGACGCTTACCCTGGAGCTGCATCAGCGACGGGTTGCGGGTACGCTCGCCGGCGCCGACGGCCACGAGCGGTTCGCGGACTTCATCCGGTGGGTCTCCCGGCCGAGCGAGCTTACCAGACTCTTCGAACGGTATCCGGTGCTCGCGCGGCTCCTCCTGCAGGCGTCCCGGTTCGCTGCCGAGGCGTACGCGGAAACGCTGACGCGGTTCGCGGCGGACCGGGCCGCGATCGCCGACCACTTCCTCGGCGGCGCCGACCCGGGTGAGCCGGTCGCGATGCACAGCCAGCTCGGCGACCGGCACCGACGCGGCCGGTCAGTGTCGATACTCGAATTTGCCGGCGGCCAACGGGTGGTGTACAAGCCGCGCTCCCTAGCAGCTTGCGCCGGTTTCGGGGTGCTAGTGCAGTGGCTGAACAAGCAGGTGCCGATGTTTGAGCTTCGGGTCGTACGCTCGCTGGAGCGGGGGGACTACGGCTGGCAGGAATACATCCGCCAGGCGCCGTGCGCCGATGCCGTCGGTGCTCAGTGGTTCTACCGGCGGCAGGGCGCGCTACTGGCGCTGCTGTACGCGGTGCACGCCTCCGACGTGCACTACGGGAACCTCATCGCGTGCGGCGACCAGCCCGTGGTCATCGATCTGGAGACCGTGTTCCATCCCGACGTGCTGCCCGTCAACGTGGCGAGCGACCCGGCGGCGCGGCTGCTCGGCTCGTCAGTGCACCGCACGGGCGTACTTCCCACCTTCCTGCTCGGTGACATCGGCGCGCTGGACGTCTCGGCCCTCGGCGGCGACCGTGGACATCTCGAACCGACCGACGGGATCGACTGGCTGGCACCGGCGACCGACCAGATGCGGCTGGTCCGGCGTCCGCGGCTCTTCGCTGGCGGTGCTAATCGCCCCATCGTGGACGGCCGTGAGTTGGAGCCCGCCGACCACGAGGACGCCTTGGTCGACGGCTTCCAGATCGGCTACGACGCGATCGCCGCGGGCCGAGAGTCGTTCCTCAGCGCGATCGAGCACGCAGCCAACGTCGACGGGACCAGGGTGGTGCTGCGTCCCACCCACGTGTACCGGAGGCTGTTGGACGAGTCGACGCATCCAGATCTGCTCCGCGATTCGACCGCCCGGGACGAGCTGTTCGACCTGCTGTCGACCACCGCTGGCGACGCGCTGCCGCTAACCCGCTCCGTACCACACGAGATCATCGACCTGTGGCACGGCGACGTGCCGATCTTCCTCGGTCATCCGGACTCGACCGACCTGACGGCTTCGACCGGGACGCGGATCCGCGCCGTCCTCGACGCCGGTGGCCGGTGGTGCGCTGCCGGCAAAGTACGCGCGATGGGTGCGGCGGACCGGCGTACCCAGGAATGGATCGTCCGGGCGGCGCTGGCCACCCGGCGCCCGCCCGCCGATCGCCGGCACCACGAGGCGCCACCCGGCGATCGGCTGGCCGCCGCGCGTGTAATCGCCGACAACCTCTGCGACCGGGCGGCGACCGACGGCGCCCGGGCGAACTGGCTCGGTCTCGAACCCGCCGGCGACCGCTTGGCACTCATGCCGATGGGTGCCGCTCTGGCGTACGGCTATACCGGGGTCGCCCTATTCCTGGCTCAGCTCGCCAGCCTCGACGGCGAGGCCCGCTATGCCGAGACCGCGCGGCTCGCCGTACGCGGTATTCCACAGCTACTCTCGGCGGTCGCCGGCCGGGCGGACCTGATCGACTCCGTCGGCTGCGGCGGCTACGACGGGTTCGGCGGCATCGGCTACGCTCTCGCCCGGATCGCCAACCTGACCAGCGACAGCGAGGCACGCGAGTGGGCCTGCGAGTCGGTTCAGATCGCCGGTACCGCGGTCGCCGCAGACGGACCGCCGGGGGTTGCTGACGGCCGCGCGGGCTGCCTGGCCGCGATGATGGCCGTGCATGCCGAGCTGGATCACGCGCCTGCCGCCGCGCTCGCGGCCACATGTGCGCGGCTCATCGCCGGTCTGGCCGACGAACCCCACGAGCCGAGCCGCGCCGCCGTCACCGCCACCGGGTTCGCGCACGGTCCGACCGGCATCGCGTGGGCGTTGCGCCGGTACGCCGCCGCGGTGCCCGCACCGCTCTATCGCCGGGCTGCGGACACCATCCGATCATGGGACGACTCCCCGCTCCTGGAACCGTGGGGCGTCGAACCCGGCGTCGAGACACCCGGCCTTATCAACGGCCTCGCCGGCGCGGGCTACCGCCTTCTGCGACTCGCCGCACCGGAACGCGTGCCGTCAGTGCTCCACCTGGAACCCGGCCCCACCGCCGCACACACCGTGCGGCACCGTATTGCCAGTCCAGCACCACGCACAACACTGGAGGAACGATGAAGGAACGAACCCACAACGCACAGTCTGACGTGGCCGGCCCAGACGCCGTCGACGCCGGACACCCGGTCGGCGACATCGAGGTCAAGCCGGCCCGCTCGGTCGGACTGCGCCGGGCGGTCCTGGCGGGACTTGCCGTCGGCGCCGGCGCTTACGCCATCAGCCTCGACCTCGCCACGTACTCGGTCGCCCACACCACGTGCTGCGGCTGACAGCCTGACGGTACACGCGCTGCTGGTGTCCGCCCGCCGTGGCGGACACCAGCAGCCAAGGAACGCATGCCGGAACTTCGCAACCTGGCTCTTCGTCCGCGCGGACAACTTCCAGCCCTGCGGCGAGCTGACGGACGACCAGCTCGCCGCAGCGGAGAACCTGGCCGCGTTCCGCTGATGACGGCTGTCGGAGATCGCCGGCCATCCGGGACCTGGGCTGTTCTCGCCCCGCGACCTCACCACACTCCTGACCTCGCTGCCCACAGCGGGGCCCCCGGACGAACCGATCCAACTCGGCCTCTAGCAGGTTCCAGGGATCACGAGGTGCCCACCGATCTGCGGTGGTCGCCTCGTCGACGATCTCCCGGGGGCTCCCCGTCCCGGGGCGGTCTGCTCAGCTGGCGTCGAGGTGCTCGCCGATCTCGGTGAGTTCGCTGTCGGTGAGGGTCAGGTTGTCCAGCGCGGCGACGTTCGTCTCCAACTGGGCGACACTGCTCGCGCCGATGATCAGGCTGGTCATCCGGGGGTCCCGGAGCGCCCAGGCGAGGGCGAGCTGGGCCAGCGACTGGCCGCGCCGTTCGGCGACGGCGTGCAGTCCGCGTACGGTCGTCATGGTGGACTCGTCGAGGTCGCTCTCGTCGAGGAAGACGCTGGTGCGGACCCGGGAGTCGGCCGGGATGCCGTCGAGGTAGCGGTCGGTGAGCACACCCTGGGCGAGTGGGCTGTAGGCGATGCAGCCGGCGCCGGCCTCGTCGAGGGTGTCGAGCAGCCCGTCCGCCTCGATCCACCGGTTGAGCATCGAGTACGACGGCTGCGAGATCAGCAGCGGCGTACCGAGCCGTTCCAGGATCGCGGCGGCCTGCCGGGTCTGCTCCGAGTTGTAGTTCGACAGCCCGACGTAGAGAGCCTTGCCGGCCCGGACGACCGCGTCGAGCGCCCCCATCGTCTCTTCCAGCGGGGTGTCCGGGTCGGGCCGGTGGTGGTAGAAGACGTCGACGTGGTCGAGGCCCATCCGGCGCAGCGACTGGTCCAGCGACGAGACCAGGTACTTGCGGGACCCCCACTCGCCGTACGGGCCGGGCCACATGTAGTAGCCGGCCTTGGTGGAGATGACCAGTTCGTCGCGGTACGGAGCGAGGTCGGCGGTGAGGATCCGGCCGAAGTTCGCCTCGGCCGAGCCGGGTGGCGGGCCGTAGTTGTTGGCCAGGTCGAAGTGCGTGACCCCGAGGTCGAACGCCCGACGGCAGATCTCCCGCTGCCGCTGCGACGGCCGCTCGTCACCGAAGTTGTGCCACAGGCCGAGCGAGACGGCGGGCAGCCGCAGGCCGCTGCGGCCCGCCCGGCGGTAGGTCATCGAGTCGTAGCGGTCGTCCGCGGCAAGGTAGGTCACGACCACCAGCCTATTGGATCTTCCCGCCGCCCGGCCGGAGACGGCACACCCGCCGACCGCGACCCGGTGCGGGGGCCGTTCGCGGCCGCGCCGCGCCCGGCCGGGGCGCCGGTGGACCCGTAGCCTGGACGGTGCACCGACGCACCGGCCGTCCGGGGCGTCGGCGGCGTGTTCCGTCGATCACTGCCGACGCCGTACGGGTGGGGCGGGGCGGCTGTTCCGTGGTATCTGAATCGGTACGCAACCGGGTCGCCGAAGGCGCCGACCTCGCTTCACCACCCGCGGTGGTGCCGTCGCAAAGGGGACGTCATGGCATACCTGGACCACCGGCCGGCCACGCCCAGCGAGGCGCTCGGCGAGCTGCTCGCCGGCAACGAGCGGTTCGTCGCCGGTACCCGGATCCACCCGCACCAGGACGCCGAGCACCGCGCGGTGGTGGCCGCCGCCCAGCGGCCGTTCGCGGTGGTGTTCGGCTGTTCCGACTCCCGCCTCGCCGCCGAGATCATCTTCGATCGGGGTCTCGGCGACCTGTTCGTGGTCCGCACCGCCGGGCACATCGTCGGCCCGGAGGTGACGGCGAGCATCGAGTACGGGGTGGTGGTGCTCGGGGCGCCGCTCGTCGTCGTCCTCGGCCACGACAGCTGCGGGGCGATCCAGGCGACCCGGGCGGCCCGGGACGGTGCCCGGCTGCCCGGCCGGAACCTGGGCGCGATCGTCGAGCGGGTCGACCCGAGCATCGAGGAGGCCCAGGCGCGGCAGGTCACCGACGACGCCGGGATCACCGCGATCCACATCCGGCACACCGTCGACCAGCTCACCCGGCCGGGCACCGAACTCGCCGACGCGGTCGCCGCTGGCCGCTGCGACGTGGTCGGGATGTTCTACCAGCTGGCCGACGGCCGGGTGTCGGTGACGGTGCCCGGGGCGGCCCCGACCGGCAACTGAGCTACCGGCGGGGCGCCCGGGGTGCCGGGCGGCTGAGCCCGGCTCGGCGGGGCGGCGCCGTCACCCGGGTGCCGGGCCGGTGTCGGGCCGGTGCAGCCAGCAGCGGGCCGTCTGCCCGGCGCCGACCGGGAACTCCGGCACCTCGGTACGGCAGATCTCCATCGCGGCCGGGCAGCGGTCCCGGAACAGGCAGCCGGCGTCGTCGGTGGCCGGCTGCTGCCCGCCGCGTAGTGCCCGCAGCCCGCCCGGCGCGGCGGTGCGGGGGCGGCCCGGGTCCGGCGCCGCCGACGCCAGCAGCCGGGTGTACGGGTGCGCCGGGCGCAGGATCACCTCGTCGGCCGGGCCGGACTCGACCACCTGGCCCCGGTACAACACCATGATCGACGTCGCGAAGTAGCGGGCGGTGGCGAGGTCGTGGGTGACGTACAGGACGGCCAGTTCCTCTTCTCGCTTGAGCCGGTCGACCAGGTTGAGGATCTCCAGCCGGATGGAGACGTCGAGCATCGACACCGGCTCGTCGGCGAGCAGGATCCGGGGCCGGGGTGCCAGGGCGCGGGCGATCCCCACCCGCTGCCGCTGCCCGCCGGACAGTTCGTGCGGCAGCCGCCGGGCGACCTGCTCGGCCGGGGTGAGGTTGACCCGGGCCAGCAGCTCGTGCACGGCCGTCCGGGTCTGCGCGGCGGTCCGGGTGATCCCGTGCAGGCGCAGCGGCCGACGCAGGTGGTATTCGACGGTGTGTGCCGGGTTCAGCGACCCGAACGGGTCCTGGAAGACCATCTGCACGTCCCGGCGGTAGCGCCGGACCGCCCGCCGGCCGTCGTTCACCGGGATGCCGTCGAGCCGGATCTCGCCGGCGGTCGGCCGGGTCAGCCGGACCAGCATCCGGGCGATCGTCGACTTTCCGCTGCCGCTCTCGCCGACGAGTGCCACCGTCTGCCCGGAACGCAGTTCGAAGGAGACGTCGTCGACCGCCCGCAGGGTGCGGCGGTGCCGCCCGTCCCGCAGCGTGAAGTGCCTGCTCAGGTGGCTGACCGTCAGCGTGGTCATCGGCCGGCACCTGTCTCGGGGTCCGGTCCGGTGTCCGGCGGCGGTGCTCCGGGTCGGCGGTGTGCTCCGGCGCCGCCGTCCGGACCGGCCGGCAGGCCGGTATCCGGGGCGGGCCGCGCGCCCGCGTCGGCCGGCTCGACCTGGCCGGCCGGCGTCTCGGCCGGCTCGAACCGGCCGGCCAGCAGTGCTGCCGGTGGGCCGGCCGGGCGCAGCGTCGGGTCGTGGTGCAGGCAGGCAGCCCGGCTGGCCGGAGCGGCCAGCAGCGGCGGGTCGACCCGGTGGCAGGCGTCGAAGACGTACGGGCAGCGGGCGGTGAACGTGCAGCCGGTGATCGGCCGGGACAGGTCCGGCGGGCTGCCGGGGATGCCGTGCAGCACCGTCCGTTCGCCGCGCAGCCGGGGGAAGGACCGCAGCAGCCCGACCGTGTACGGGTGGGTGGCCGAGGTGTGCAGGTCGGCGGCGCGGCCGTACTCGACGATCCGGCCCCCGTACATGACGGCGAGCCGGTCGCTGACCTCCAGCAGCAGGGACAGGTCGTGGGTGATGAAGACGACGGCGAAGCCGAACCGGGCCCGGAGCCGGTCGATCTCGGTCAGGATGTCGCGCTGCACCACCACGTCCAGCGCGGTGGTCGGCTCGTCGAGCACCACCACGTCGGGGCGCAGCGCCATCGCCATCGCGATCAGCACCCGCTGGCGCATCCCGCCGGAGAGTTCGTGCGGATAGGCCGAGAGCCGTTCCGGGCCGATCCCGACCAGGTCGAGCAGTTTCCGGCACCGTCGGTCCCGTTCGACGCGGCGCAGTTCGGGGCGGTGCGCGGTGAAGACGTCGGCGAGCTGGTGGCGTACCGACAGCACCGGGTTGAGGGCGTTCATCGCCCCCTGGAAGACCATCGCGACCCGGTTCCAGCGGAACCTGCGCAGCTCCTCGCCGTGCAGTGCCGACAGGTCGACCGGTGGACCGTCGGCGGGGTGGAAGACGACCTGTCCGGAGGCGAGCCGGCCGGGTGGCCTGAGCAGCCGGGTGATCGCGTAGGCGAGGCTGGACTTGCCGCAGCCGCTCTCGCCGGCGATCCCGAGCACCTCGCCGCGGGCCAGGTCGAAGCTGACGTCGCGGACCGCCCGGACCGGGTCGGCACCGTCGTAGACGACGCTGAGGTCGCGGACCGACAGCACCACGTCGGTGCCGCTGGCGGTGCTGTGCTCGGAGGTCATGCCGGTCCGGTCCGTCGGGGGCGGCGGGGCACCCGCAGCCTCGGATTGATCAGCTCGTCCAGGCTGAAGTTGATCAGGGCGAGTCCGGCGCCGACGAGCGCGATGCAGAGGCCGGGCGGCAAGAACCACCACCAGGCGCCCTGGGACAGCGCCTGCGAGTTCTGCGCGAAGTAGAGCATCGTGCCCCAGGAGCCGGCGCCGCCGAGGCCGAGGAAGGCCAGGGCCGCCTCGGTGAGGATGCCGCCGATGACCGCGAAGACGAACTGGGCGGCGATCAGCGGCAGCAGGTTCGGCAGGATCTCGAAGGTGACGATCCGCCAGCCGGGTTCGCCGCTGACCCGGGCGGCGTCGACGTAGTCGCGGGAACGCAGCGACAGGGTCTGGGCGCGCAGTACCCGGGCCGAGCCGGCCCAGGCGGTGATCGAGACGATCAGGGCGATCGCGAGGGCTCCCCGGGTCTGCACGTAGTCGGTGATCAGGACCACCAGCGGCAGGCCGGGCAGCACCAGGAAGACGTTGCTGACCAGGGAGAGAGACTCGTCGGCGTGCCCGCCGGCGTAGCCACCGAGGACGCCGACGAGCACCGAGACGACGGTGGCGAGCAACCCGACGACGAGTCCGACGAGCATCGAGGCGCGGGTGGCGACGACGAGCTGCCGGAGGACGTCCTGGCCGGTGGTGGTGGTGCCGAGCGGGTGCGTGCCGGAGGGGGCGAGCAGCCGGTCGTCGCTGACCCGGTTCGGGTCGTCGACGAGCAGCGGCCCGAGTACGGCGACCACTGTGAAGAAGCCGACGATGGCGAGCCCGGCGGCGAGCTTGCGGGAGCGCAGCAGGCCGCGCCAGCGGGGCCGCCGGGCCGGCACCACCACCCCGGGCACGACGTTCCCGGTCACGTCGTGCCGGGTCTCGACGGTCGCCATCAGCCGGCCTGCCGGGTACGCGGGTCGATCACCGCGTAGAGCAGGTCGACGACGAAGTTGGCGCCGAGCACGGCCAGCGAGATGACCAGGAAGATGCCCTGTAGCAGCGGGTAGTCGGCGTTGGCGACGGCGGCGACCAGGTTCATCCCGACGCCGGGGTAGGAGAAGACGATCTCGGTGGCGATGGAGCCGCTGACCACGAAGCCGAGGGTGATGGCGAACCCGGCCACGCTGGGCAGTACGGCGTTGCGGGCCGCGTACTGGAGCATGATCCGGCGCGGGCGCAGCCCCTTGGCCTCGGCGGTCAGCACGTAGTCCTCGCCCATCGTGGAGACCATCATGTTGCGCATCCCGAGCAGCCAGCCGGCGACCGAGGCGAGCACGATCGAGGCGGCCGGCAGGATGCCGTGGTAGACCGCGCTACGCAGGAACGGCCAGTTGAGGCCGATGGTGGTCTCGTAGCTGTAGCCGCTGTTCAACGGAAACCAGCCGAGCACCCCGGCGAGCAGCCAGAGCAGCACCAGGGCGAGCCAGAAGTACGGGATGGCGGCCAGGAAGGTGGTGGTCGGCACCAGCGCGTCCAGCCAGGTGCCGCGCCGCCAGCCGGCGAGCGTGCCGAGGGTGAGCCCGAGCAGCACGCTGAGCACGGTGGCGATGCCGACCATCACCACCGTCCACGGCAGGCTCTGGCCCAGCACCGTCGACACCGGGGTGGGGTAGTAGGCGACCGAGAGCCCGAACTCGCCGCGCAGCAGGTTGCCGAGATAGCCGAGGTACTGCTGCCACAGCGGGTCGTCGCTGACCCCGAACTGGAGTTCCAGGGCGTGCCGGGCCTCCGGTGACATCGGGGTCATGTTCTGGGTCTTGGCCAGTACGGCGTCGACCGGGTTGCCCTTGATCAGCCGGGGGATCAGGAAGTTCAGGGTGACCGCCGCCCAGACCGCGACCAGGTAGAACAGCGCCTTGCGCCGCAGGTAGCGCATCGGGGCGGCTCAGCCTGCCGGGGTGAGGTTCTTGGCCACGATCCCCATGTCCGGCCCGTTGTACGGGGTGGTCAGCGCGTAGTGGTTCTCCTCGGTGGGGAAGTTGCCGATGTGCTCGGTGCGGTACTCGATCAGCGACGCGGACTGCTGCAACGGGATGTACGGCAGCCGCTCCACGATCACGTCCTGGATCTTGAACAGCTGTTCCCGGATCGCGTCCCGCGCCTCCGGCGGGGTGCTCTCCATCGCCGCCAGGGCGGCGTCGACGGCCGGGTCGCGGAACCGGCCGTAGTTGGAGCCGGCCTGCTGTCCCAGCGGTGCGGTCCGCTTGCTGGAGAACGCCCGGCTGTACCAGGAGTACGCGGTCCCCTCGCTGTACAGGTTCGTGATGATCACGTCGAAGTCGCCGGTCTGCTGGTCGGTGGAGAAGGCGGTGAAGGAGACCTCCTGGGTCTTCATCTCGATCCCTACCGCCTTCAGCGACTGGGTCATGATCTGGAGCGCGGAGATGTAGTCGTTGTAGCCCTGCACCACCTTGACGGTGAAGGAGAGTCGCCGGCCGGCTTTGGCGTAGATCCCGTCGGCGCCCTTGGCCCAGCCGTCGGCCCGCAGCGTCTGCTCGGCCCGGGCCGGGTCGAACTCCAGCCGGCGGTCCCTGTACTCCGGTTTGATGTAGTCGTCCCAGAGCGGCCGGGGCAGCTGTGCCGGGCTGGCCTCCCTGCCGTACCCGGAGAAGGCCAGCTTGATGATCTGCGCACGGTCCAGGGCGAGGCTTGTCGCCTGGCGGACCGCGACGCTGTCGAACGGTGCCCGGTCCAGGTTCGGGATCAGGTTGGTCAGGTAGAGCTGCGACTCGTTGATGTACCTGTTGTGTTCCGGGTCCTTGCTGACGTACTGCTTGTCGATGTCGGCGATGAACGAGCCGGCCCAGTCGAGCTGTCCGGCGGCGAGCGCCGCGATCGCGCTGTCCGCGCTGGCGAACTGGTGGAACCGCATCCCCCTGATCTTCGGCTTGCCGGTCTCCCAGTAGTTCGGGTTCCGTTCGAAGACGTAGTTCTGCTGGCTGAACGAGGCCAGCGTGAACGCCCCGGTGCCGACCGGCTTGTCGTTGGTGAAGGCGGCCGGGTCGGCGACTGTCGACCAGATGTGCTTCGGCACGATCCAGATCCGCCCGGCGATCAGGTTGAGCTGGGTGTAGACGCCCTGGCTGAAGCTGATCGTGGCGTGCGTCGGGTCGGCGGCGACCGCCTCGACGATCGGCAGCCCGTTCTGGTTGATCTTCGGATGGTCCCGCAGCAGGTTGAAGGTGAAGGCCACGTCCTCGGCCGAGAACGGCTTGCCGTCGCTCCACCTCACCCCCTCCCGGATGGTCAGGTCGAGCCGGCGGCCGTCGTCGGCGAAGCTGTACTCCGTGGCGAGCAGCGGTTGCACGTCGTCGACCCGGGCGCCGTTGAAGTAGAGCAGCGGCTCGTAGAGCACGCTCATCGTGCCGGCGACGCTGTTCTGGGAGAACGGGTTGAAGTTCGGCACGAAACCGGCGTTCGCCCCCGAGAAGACGTTGATGATCCTGCCCTCGGCACCGGTGGACCGGTCGCCGTCGTCTCCGCAGCCGGCGGCACCGATCGCCAGCGTCGCCGTGGCCAGCCCGGCGAGCAGCCGGCGGGCGAGGGTGGGGCGCATGATGCCTCCCGGGGAAGGAGATTTCGGACCGGTCGCCACCCGGAGTCCGGGTCGGTGAGCATCGATGACAACACCGAACCGGTTCAGAGTCAATAGACGACAGACGATCGCAACCCGATTCCCGGCGTCGGCCCGGACCTGCGCCCTGGGGCCGTCGGACGGGCGCGAGCCGGCCGGTCAGTGCAGGGACTTAACCGGTTCTGCCAACTGGCCGGACCTGCGCGTCCGGATCAGACCGTCCCGGCCCCCGCGGGGTGACACCCGCCGGCCCGCGGACGGCCCGGACGCCGCCCGGCGATGATCTACGGGGAACGGCCGAAACCAGACGGAAACGAGGTCACTGGTACCGTTGCCAACGCCGACAACACTCGCGAGCGAGAGACCGCCCGGCAGGTCGGGCGGCGCCGAAGGGGCAAATCCTCCCCGGAACCTCTCAGGCAAAAGGAGCCCGCGGGCAGGCGACTGTGGAGCGCCCGCGACGCCGCGGAGCGTGACAGAGGGGGAGGCCGCCGCGTCGACCTCGCCCGGGAGTGCCCCCCATGACCACAGCGCAGTATTCCGCCCGCGACGGCGGCCAGTTCGCCGACCGGCACGTCGGCCCCGACCTCGACGCGACACGCCGGATGCTGGAGACCGTCGGCTACGCCTCCGTCGACGACCTGATGGACGCCGCGATCCCCGAGGCGATCCGCTGGACCGGCCGGCTCGACCTGCCGCCGTCCGGCACCGAGGAGGAGGTCGTCGCCGAACTGCGCGCCCTCGCCGCCCGGAACACCCCCGCCGTCTCCATGATCGGCCTCGGCTACTCCGGCACGCACACCCCGGCGGTGATTCGCCGCAACGTGCTGGAGAACCCGGCCTGGTACACCGCCTACACGCCGTACCAGCCGGAGATCAGCCAGGGGCGCCTCGAAGCGCTGCTGAACTTCCAGACCATGGTCACCGACCTGACCGGGCTGGCCACCGCGAACGCCTCCATGCTCGACGAGGGCACCGCCGCCGCCGAGGCGATGACCCTCGCGCGCCGCGCCGGCAGGACCAAGAGCAACGTGTACGTCGTCGACGCCGACACCCTCCCGCAGACCCTCGCCGTACTGGCCACCCGGGCCGAACCGCTCGGCATCGAGGTACGCGTACTCGACCTGACCACCGAGGCGCTGCCGGCGGAGTACTTCGGCCTGCACCTGCAGTACCCGGGCGCCTCCGGCGCGGTCCGTGACCACGCCGGACTGGTCGAGGCCGCGCACGCCGCCGGGGCCCTGGTCACCGTCGCCGCCGACCTGCTCGCGCTCACCCTGCTCCGCCCGCCCGGCGAGATCGGCGCCGACATCGCCGCCGGCACCACCCAGCGGTTCGGCGTACCGATGGGCTTCGGCGGCCCGCACGCCGGCTACCTGGCGGTCCGGGCCGGCCTGGAGCGGATGCTGCCCGGCCGGCTGGTCGGGGTCTCCCGGGACGCGGCCGGCGACCCCGCCTACCGGCTGGCGTTGCAGACCCGGGAACAGCACATCCGCCGGGAGAAGGCGACCAGCAACATCTGCACCGCCCAGGTGCTGCTCGCCGTGATGGCCAGCATGTACGCCGTCTACCACGGCCCGGCCGGCCTGCGGGCGATCGCCGAACGGACCCACCGGCGGGCCGCCGCCCTCGCCGCCGGGCTGCGCACCCTCGACGGCGTCGAGATCGTGCACGAGGCGTACTTCGACACCGTGCTGGCCCGCCTCCCCGGCCGGGCCGCCGAGGTGGTCGACCAGGCCCGCCGGCACGGCGTCAACCTGCGGCTGGTCGACGCCGACCAGGTCGGCATCGCCTGCGACGAGACCACCACCGAGGCGCACCTGGCGACCGTGCTGGCCACCTTCGGCGCCGTCACCGGGCAGGCGGCACCCACCCCGACGACCGGCGAGCCGGAGTCGGCACTGCCGGCCGGACTCGCCCGGACCGGTGACTACCTGACCCACCCGGTCTTCCGGTCGCACCACTCCGAGACGGCGATGCTGCGCTACCTGCGCCGGCTCGCCGACCTCGACTACGCCCTCGACCGGGGCATGATCCCGCTCGGCTCCTGCACCATGAAGCTGAACGCCACCACCGAGATGGAACCGGTGAGCTGGCCGGAGTTCGCCGACGTGCACCCGTTCGCCCCCGACGAGCAGACCGCCGGCTACCGCGACCTGGTCGCCACCCTGGAGGGCTGGCTCGCCGAGGTGACCGGCTACGACGCGGTCAGCGTGCAGCCGAACGCCGGCTCACAGGGCGAACTCGCCGGTCTGCTGGCGATCCGCGCCTACCACCGGGACCGCGGCGAGGCACACCGGGACGTCTGCCTGATCCCGTCCTCGGCGCACGGCACCAACGCGGCCAGCGCGGTGATGGCCGGGATGCGGGTGGTGGTGGTCGGCTGCGACACCGACGGCGACGTCGACCTCGCCGACCTGGACCGCAAGATCGAGGCGCACCGGGACACCCTCGCCGCGATCATGGTCACCTACCCGTCCACCCACGGCGTGTACGAGGGCGGCATCGCCGCCCTCTGCGCCAAGGTGCACGACGCCGGCGGCCAGGTGTACGTCGACGGCGCCAACCTCAACGCCCTGCTCGGATACGCCAAGCCGGGCCGGTTCGGTGCCGACGTGTCACACCTGAACCTGCACAAGACGTTCTGCATCCCGCACGGCGGCGGCGGGCCCGGGGTCGGGCCGGTGGCGGTCCGGGCACACCTGGCGCCGTACCTGCCCGGTGACCCGTTCGGCGCCGACGGGGCGGGCCGGCCGGCGGTCTCGGCCGCCCGGTACGGCTCGGCCGGCATCCTGCCGATCCCGTGGGCGTACCTGCGGCTGATGGGACCGGACGGGCTGCGCCGGGCGACCGGGGTGGCGGTACTGGCCGCCAACTACGTCGCCGCCCGGCTGCGCGGCCACTACCCGGTGCTCTACGCCGGCAACAAGGGCCTGGTCGCGCACGAGTGCATCCTCGACCTGCGGCCGCTGACCAAGGCGACCGGAGTCAGCGTGGACGACGTGGCGAAGCGGCTGGTCGACTACGGCTTCCACGCACCGACGATGTCGTTCCCGGTCGCCGGAACCCTGATGGTGGAACCGACCGAGAGCGAGGACCTGACCGAACTCGACAGGTTCTGCGACGCCATGATCGCCATCCGGGCGGAGATCGACAAGGTCGGCTCGGGGGAGTGGCCGAAGCAGGACAACCCGCTGGCGAACGCGCCGCACACCGCGGCGATGGTCAGCGGCGACGAGTGGCCGCACCCGTACCCGCGCTCGGTGGCCGGCTATCCCGGCGGGGTCGACCGGCGGGCGAAGTACTGGCCGCCGGTGCGCCGGATCGACGGCGCGTACGGCGACCGGAACCTGGTCTGCGCCTGCCCGCCGCCGGAGGCGTTCGCGCACTGACCCGGCGGCCGGTCGCTGCGGTCGACGACCCGCAGCGGCGTGACCGGTCGGCACCTCAGGCGCCGGCCGGTCACTGTCGGTTACTTGCTAGCCGACCAGGGCGTGCCGGGCCGGACCACGGTGCGGCGCTATGGTGCTGCCGTCGGGCAGCAGCTCGCCGGTGTCCTCGAAGAGGATGACGCCATTGCAGAGCAGGCTCCAGCCCTGCTCACGGAAGCAGGCGAGGACGCGGGCCGCTTCCCGGTCGGTCGCTTCAGCGGAGGGGCAGGACGGTTCGTGCTGGCACATCGGGTTCTCCGGACTAAGGGGGCACTGTGGCATGGTTCACATGACCAGTGACGGACGGTACCCCTTCACGCCCAGTGATGACGAGCGGGTATCCGTCTCTGACCGAGGAAATCCACTTTTCGGATGAGGCAGATCCATCCGTACGTCGTGGAAGCGCTCCCATTCGCGCCACCGGGAGCGCCGGCGAGCTGCGTACCCCGGCTCGTCGAACACGACCGGCTTCAATGCCGCGCCGACGGCCCCGACGACCCCGCCACGCTGCTACAGGAGTTCCTCGCCGGACACGGCCTGCCGGTCCGCGACCTGACCAGACCCGGCACCCACCCGCCGGACGCACCGACCGGCACCATCTGCGGCGCCGCCGTCTTCGTCTCCGCCGCCGCCGGAGCCCGGATGGTCGGCGCACCCGCCGGCCCGGCCAGCCCGGCACCCGCCGTCCCCGACCTGGTCGCCGTGGTCTACCGGCACGGCGACACCCCGACACCGCCCGCCGGCCCGGCACACCGGCACCCGGCCGGCTGGCAGCTCGACCCCTGGACCGAGAGCTGGACGCCGCGGCAACACGCCGACGCCGTCCGGCAGGCCCGGGACGCCATCGCGGCCGGCGACATCTACCAGGTCAACATCGTCGGACACGCCGCCGCCCGGTACGCCGGAGACCCGCTCCCCGCCCTGCACCGGCTGACCCGGCTGCCCGGCGCCCGCTACGGCGGCACCCTCGGCGGCGCCGGCTGGGCCATCGGCTGCGCCTCACCGGAAACCCTCGTCGAGGTGACCGACGGCCGGGTACACACCCGCCCGATCAAGGGCACCCGGCCGGCGACCGGTCCCGGCCGACGGGAACTGCTGGAATCCGCCAAGGAACGCGCCGAACACGTCATGATCGTCGACCTGGAACGCAACGACCTGGCCCGGATCGCCCGCACCGGCACCGTACGCGTCGACCAGCTCTACGCCATCCGGCGCTGGTCCGACCTGTGGCAGGCCGAGTCGACCGTCTCCGCCGCCCTCGCCGACGGATGCGGCCTCGCCGACCTGCTCCGCGCCGTCTGCCCCGGCGGCTCGGTCACCGGCGCACCCAAGCTCTCCGCACTCGCCCGGATCGCCGCCCTCGAACCCGTCGGCCGGGGCGCCAGCATGGGCGGACTCGGCTGGATCGGCCCGGACCGGCTCGACCTCGGGCTGACCATCCGGACCGCTGCCGCCGACACCGACCGGATACACGTCTGGGCCGGCGGCGGCATCACCTGGGGCAGCGACCCCGCCGCCGAGGTCGCCGAGGCGGCCGCCAAGTCCGGCCCGGTCCGCGCCGCCCTGGCCGGCCCCGCCCGCCGTGCACACTGACCGGCGCCGCTCGCCACCCCACCGACCGACCCGCTCCACCCCGCCGGCCCGTGACTGCTCCGCCGCCCCGTGACTGCTCCGCCGATCGTCGTGTCCCGGCTGCGGTGCCCGACGGTCCGTCAGTCACCGAGCAGGTCGGCCAGCGCGTCGGCGGGATCGGGTCGGGGCGGCCCGGCCGGCCACCAGTCCCCGTCGGCCCGCTCCCGGTACGGGTACCAGCGCCCGTCGTGGCCGTACCGCAGCTGGACCCGGTACCCGGGAAACGTCCACCGGTTACGCCACACCTGCGGCCGCGGCGGCTCGTCACCGGCCCAGCCGGCGGTCAGCTCGGCCCTGGCCCGGGCCAGCCGTACCGGCGGCGGTGTCCACGGCTCGTCCAGCACCGCCAGCCCGCCCGGCCCGCCGTACTCCCAGGCCCGGACCGCCCGGCCGAACTCCCGAACCGTCCGGCCGCCGGCCTGCCGCAGCCGGGCCAGCACGGGACCGCCAGCCCCGACGGCGAGCCGGACCGCGTCGACCTGCTCCGGCAACGTCAGCGCAACCGCGGCGCCGTCCGGGGCGGCCCCGAGCAGCGCGGCGGCCCGTCCGGCGGCGTTCTCGACCAGCCTGTGCAGCGCCTCCGCCGGTATCCCCGGCGCGGCCGGCAGCACCGGTCCCGGTACCCCCGCCCGCGGAGCCGGCGGTGGGTCCGGCAGCGGCGGGTCCGGGCGGGCGTACGCCAGCGCCGCCGACTGCGCCGACCCGCCGGCCGGCACCCGAAGCGCCGGCCCGGCCGCCGGCTCCGGGGCGTCGGCCGCCGGCCGGTCACCCCGGCGCCGCACCTCGTCGAGCAGCTCCCGGGTACCCCGGCCCCGGATCAGCAGCAACAGGAACGGGTCGGCGTCGAGCAGCCAGGACATCTGGTAGCAGAGCGCCGCCGCGTGCCGGCAGGCCGCCGCGACCAACTCCGGGCAGTCGCACTCCGGTTGCAGCTCGCCGAGGCCGGGCAGCAGGCCGATCCCGGCGTCGTCGGCCGCCGACGCCAGGTCCCGGGGCAGCTCCCCGTCCAGCAGCGCGGCGACGTGCCCGGCCCTCGCCACCAGCTGGTCCAGGAACCGGGACCACTGCGCGCCGGTCATCGGCTCGACGTAGACCCGGGTCCGGTACGGCACCTCCCGCACCCCGTCGGAGACCTCGGCGGCGATCCGGCCCGGGCTGACCGTGATCGGACCGACCTGCCCGGCCGACGCGGCCCGCCGGCCCCGACGCAGCAGGGTCTCGTCCAGCGTCGTCTCCTCCAGCGCCCGGACCCAGGCGTCGCTCCACCAGGAGCGGCCCCGCCGGGCCCGCCGCCCCGCCGGAAACGCCGGAAAGCCCCGGACCCGGTCCTCGCCAGCACTCACCACGACCTCCATCCGGCCCGCCGCACCACGCCACTCACGCCGGCCCCCGCAACTCGACCAGGGACGCCAGCTCGGCGTCGGAGAGCTCGGTCAACGCGGCCTCCCCACCGGACAGGACCGCGTCGGCGAGCTCCCGCTTGACCACGAGCAGGGCGGCGATCCGGTCCTCGACCGTCCCCTCGGCGACCAGCCGGTGCACCTGCACCGGACGGGTCTGCCCGATCCGGTACGCCCGGTCGGTGGCCTGCTCCTCGACGGCCGGGTTCCACCACCGGTCGTAGTGCACCACGTGATCGGCCCGGGTCAGGTTCAACCCCGTGCCGGCCGCCCGTAGCGACAACAGGAAGACCGGCACCTCACCGGCCTGGAACCGGCGTACCTGCTCGTCGCGGCGGGCGACCGGGGTGCCGCCGTGCAACAGCTGTGCCGGTACGCCCCGGTCGCTCATGTGCCGCTCGATCAGCCGGGCCATCGCGACGTACTGGGTGAAGACCAGCAGCGCGCCGCCCTCGGCGAGAATCGTGTCGACCAGCTCGTCGAGCAGCTCCAGCTTGCCGGACCGGCCGGCCAGCCGGGGCCGCGTCTCCCGCAGGTAGTGCGCCGGATGGTTGCACACCTGCTTCAACGAGGTCAGCAGCTCCAGCACCAGACCCCGGCGGGCAATCCCGCTGCTGTCCCGGATCCGCGCCATCGTCTCCCGGACCACCGCCTCGTAGAGACCGGCCTGCTCGCCGGTCAACGCGACCGCATGATCGGTTTCGGTCTTCGGCGGCAGCTCCGGCGCGATGCCCGGATCCGACTTGCGACGGCGCAGCAGGAACGGGGCGACCAGCCGGGCCAGCCGTCGCGCCGCCGCCGGATCCCGGCCGGACTCGACTGGCGCCGCCCAGCGGGCCCGGAACCGGGACAACGGGCCGAGCAGGCCGGGCGTGGTCCAGTCCAGGATCGCCCACAGCTCGGTCAGGTTGTTCTCCACCGGGGTACCGGTGAGGGCGACCCGGGCGGCGGACGGGATCCGGCGCAGCGCCCGGGCGGTACCCGAGGCACGGTTCTTCACGTGCTGTGCCTCGTCGGCGACGACCAGCCCCCACCGCACCCCGGCCAGCCGCTCGACGTCGCGCCGCATCGTCCCGTACGTCGTCAGCAGGAACCCGCCGGTCACCCCGTCCAGGCTGCGCCGGCCGCCGTGGAAGCGCCGCACCGGGACGCCGGGGGCGAACCGGCCGATCTCCCGCTCCCAGTTGCCCAGCAGCGAGGCGGGGCAGACCACCAGGGTCGGGCCGGCGGTCGCCGGATCGGCACCCCGGTGCAGGTGCAGGGCGATCAACGTGATCGTCTTGCCCAGCCCCATGTCGTCGGCGAGGCAGCCACCCAGCCCCAACTCCGTCATCCGGGCCAGCCAGCGCAGCCCGCGCAGCTGGTAGTCCCGCAGGGTGCCGGCCAGCCCGGCCGGTGCCCCGACCGGCTCCGGCCCACCGCGCCGCGACCGCCCACCGGACTGGCCGGGATCGGCGCCCCGGTCCGGCTCGTCATCCCGGTCCGGCTCCCCACCGGTCGGCTCCGGGTCGGCGATCCGGCGCCGCAGCCGGTCCAGCCAACCGGTGGTGTCCACCGGAACGGTCTGCCCGTCGAGTTCGATCGTCCCGGTCAACGCGGCACCGAGCGCCTCGATCGCGCCGACCGGCGGCAGCCCCGGCTTACGGGCCCGGGCGGCCAGCTCAGGGTCGACGAGTACCCACCGGTCACGCAACCGGACCACCGGCCGGTGCGCCTCGGCGAGCACGTCCAGTTCGGCGGCGGTCAGCCGCCGCCCACCGAGGGTCAGCTGCCAATCGACCCGGAGCAGCCCGTCCCCGCCGAAGAAGGCGGGCAGATCCGACGGCGGCTCCTCGACGGCACCGAGTACCGCCCGGGAGGTAAGCCCCTCGACCAGCTCCCGGGGCCAGTGCACCGCCATCCCGGCCGCCGCCAGCCGGCCGGCCGCGCCGGCGACCAGCTCGCCGACCTCCTCGTCGGTCAACAGCAGTTCACCCGGTACGGCGGCGTCGAGCAGGTGCCCCAGCGGCGGCCAGACGCCGGCTGCCCGCCGGATCGCCACCGTGGCGTCCAGCCGGGCCCGGGGGCCGAAGCCGGCGGCGCCGCCGTGCCACAGCGCTGCCGCGTCGGCCACCAGCGCCGGGTCCAGCAGGCTGTGCACCTGCACCACCGCCCGCAGCCCGGGCCGGCTGAGGTCGCCGTCGACCGGCTCCAGCCGTACCGAGACGCGGGTCCCGGGGTCGAGGCCGGCGCGGACCTCCTCGGCCCAGCCGCGCAGCCGGGGCACCGACTGCGGCGCCATCGCGGCGAACGTGTCGGTGCCGGCGGCGTGCCGGGCGGCGGGGGAGCGCGGCAGGATGTCCGCGACCGCGTCGAGGAAACCGCGCAACAGGGCCGCCGGGTCCGGCAGCAGCGGGCCGGCCGGCGGGTCGCTGTCCGGGTCCGCCGGCACCGGATTCGCCCGGGCCAGGGTCGGCATCGCCGCCGCCAGTTCCCGGATCCGGTCCGCGTCGGCCGCGTCCAGCGCCCCGACGGCCCAGGCGTCGACGCCGGCCGGTGACACCGCCGGCAGGATCCGGCGCCGGGCCACCAGGTGCAGCGCCAGCCGCGCCGCCGCCGACCAGTACGCCAGCGCCGGCTCGACCGGCCGGTCCGCAGTCGCCAGCAGCAGCGGCAGTGCCTCGCCGACCGGCAGCCGACGCGCCGGCACCACCCGGATACGCACGCCAGCCCCCTCCGGTACGACCACGGTCAGCTCGCCGCCCCGGCCCGGCTCGTCTACCGGGCGCCCACCGTCGCCCGGGAGCCGACCGTCGCCCGGGAGCCCGCTACCACCCGGGAGTTCGTCGCCGTCCGGGCGCCAGAACACCAGCATCCCGGCCCGGGGCGGATCGGCCGGCTCGAACGCCACGGCGCAGCCGGCCACCCAGCGCTGCTCCGCGTCGTTCCCGGCATCGTCGCCGGGCCGGAGTGGCCGTCCGGCGGGCTCCACCGTCGTCTTCGGTCGCATCTCCGGTCGTCCCCTTCGCCCGCCTGCCCGCCTGCCCGCCCGTGTCCGTGATCGGCGGAGGCACCCCCGTACCAAGCGGCGCCATTATACTGTACAGCGTACGGAAAACTGCCCGGGCCATCCCACGACCTCGGCCACAGGGGAGCGGCGGCGTCACAGCGCACCGGGACACCCCGGGACGGTAACGAACCGATAGGGTTCCGGTCATGACGATGCGGCCCATCCGGATCATCGGAGACCCCGTGCTCCGCACCCCCTGCGAGCCGGTGACCAGCTTCGACACCGAACTACGCGACCTGGTCACCGACCTGATGGACACCCTCCTCGGCGCACCCGGCCGCGCCGGAGTCGCCGCACCGCAGATCGGCATCAGCGCCCAGGTCTTCGTCTACGACGCCGACGGCGAGCGCGGCCACCTCGTCAACCCCACCCTCGAACTCTCCGCCGAGACGCAGGACGACGACGAAGGCTGCCTCTCCATCCCCGGCCTCTACTTCCCGACCCCACGCGCCATGCACGCCACCGCACACGGCTTCGACCAGCACGGCGAACCCTGCACCATCACCGGCAGCGGCTTCCTCGCCCGCGCCCTGCAACACGAGACCGACCACCTCGCCGGCCGCCTCTACGTCGACACCCTGCGCGGCGACACCCGCCGCCACGCCCTACGGGAAATCCGCGCCGGACGGTTCGCCAGCCCCGAACGCTGACCGCACCCGCCCAGCCGACCACGACCCCGCCAGCCGATCAGCGACCCCGCCTGCGCCGCAACCAGACCCCGACCGCGCCCAGCGCCACGAACACCAGCGCGGAACAACACAGCGCTTTGAAGACCACGCCGAAACTGTCGCACATCCCGCCGTAAGGTGTGCAGGTGCGCCTGGCAACCTTCAACCTGCTGAACGGTCGATCCCCGCACGACGGCCTCGTCGACGAGACCCGACTCGCCGCCGCCGTCGCCACCCTCGACGCCGACATCCTGGCCCTCCAGGAAGTCGACCGCGACCAGTCCCGCAGCAACCACCTCGACCTCACCGCCGTCGCCGCCCGGGCGATGAACGCCCCCGAACACCGATTCGCCGCCGCCGTCGTCGGCACCCCCGGCGAACGGTTCCGCCCACTGACCCACGACGACGACGGCCACGGCGAACCCCTCTACGGCATCGGCCTGGTCAGCCGCTACCCGGTCCGCTCCTGGCAGGTCACCCGGCTCTCCCCGGTACCCGTACGCTCCCCGGTCATCGACCCCGGCCCCGGCGGCGGCATCATCCTGCTCCGCGACGAACCCAGGGTCGTCCTCGCCGCCATCCTCGACACCCCGTACGGGCCGATCACCGCCGCCGCCACCCACCTCTCGTTCGTACCCGGCTGGAACATCCGACAACTACGCCAGGTCGTCCGCGCCCTGCGCAGCCTGCCACCACCCCGGATCCTGCTCGGCGACCTCAACCTGCCCGCCGGCCTCGCCACCCTCGTCTCCGGCTGGCGCTCCCTGGCCCGCCGCCCCACCTACCCGGCCGGGCAACCCCGCGTCCAACTCGACCACATCCTCGCCGACCCCCGCGACGGACAACCACTGCCCGCCGTCACCGCCGTCGACACCCCGATCGCCACCATCTCCGACCACCGGCCACTCGTCGTCGACCTCGCCTGACCGCCAGCCTGGCCGGGTCCGTTCCCCGGCCGAGCCACCCACCCGACCCGCCCCGGAGCACACCTTGACCGCCGCCGCCACGGCCGCGCCCACCCGGCAGGCACGCCAGGCCCGCGCCGCCGTCGCCGCGCTGTTCCTCACCAACGGGGCCGTGTTCTTCAGCGTCGTCCCGCGCTACCCGCAGATCAAGGCCGACCTCGGCATCAGCAACGCCGTGCTCGGCACCGCCATCGCCGGGTACTCGATCGGCGCGCTGGTAGCCGGCCTGCTCGCCGGCGCGGCCATCCGCCGGTTCCGCTCCGCCCGGGTGGCGGCCTTCGGGATCGTCACCACCACCATCGCGACACTTGCCGTCCCCGTCGCCCCGACCTGGATCGCCTTCGGCGCCGTGCTGCTCCTCGTGGGCGCACTCGACGCGATCGTCGACGTCGCCCAGAACGCCCACGGCCTGCGGGTGCAGCGGCTCTACGGCCGATCCATCCTCAACTCGCTGCACGGCGTGTGGAGCATCGGCGCGGTCCTCGGCGGTCTGATGGGCTCCGCCGCCGCCGGCCTCGACCTGCCCCTCGCCGTGCACCTGGGCATCTCCGCGGCGACGTGGAGCCTCGTCGCCCTGGTCGCCTACCGGTTCCTGCTACCCGGCCCGGACGACGCCGAACGGACAGCCGAAGTCCGGGACCTGGCCGCCGCGGACGGCCAGCCGGGCGACCCGCCGGCCCGCCCCGGCGGCTGGCGCTCCTGGGGTGGACCCACCGTACGGATGCTCGCCGCGCTGAGCGCGCTGGCCGCGTTCGGCGCCCTGGTGGAGGACTCCGGCGCCTCGTGGGGCGCACTCTTCCTCACCAGCCTGCACGCCAGTGCCGCCGTCGCCGGCCTCGCCGTCGTGGTCTTCCAGGCCGCCATGACGATCGGCCGCCTCGCGGGCGACCGCATCGTGGATCGCTTCGGGCAGCGCCCGGTCGCCAGGGCCGGGGCGGCACTCGCCGCCGTCGGCATGGGTGCCGCCCTCGCAGTACCCTCGGTGGGCACGGCGCTGGCCGGATTCGCCCTCGCCGGCCTCGGGTTCGCCACCCTCGTGCCCGCCGCCATGCACGCCGCCGACGAACTACCGGGAATACCCCACGGGGCCGGCCTGACCATCGTCAGCTGGCTACTGCGCGTGGGCCTGCTGCTGTCCCCACCACTGGTCGGCTTCATCGCCGACCTCACCAGCCTGCGCGTCGGCCTACTCACCGTGGTGGTGGCCGGCATCGCCACCTTCGGCCTCGCCCGGGTCTTCCCGAACCGGACCGGGTGAACCCCACCTCGATCCGGAAACCGCTCACGCCGTCCGCGACGACAGCAGCCGACCCAGCGAACGGTTGGTCCGGTTCGCCCGCACCGCCGCCCGCTCCTGCTCGGCAGTCACCTCGATGTAGCTCTGACTCGTCGCCAGACTCGCATGCCCCAACAGACGCATGATCTCCGGCGCGCTCGCCCCGTCCTCCGCCAACCGGGTCGCGAAGGTGTGCCGCAGCGCGTGCAGCCGCGCTCCCGGCGGCACCCGGTCGGTGATCCCGGCCCGCCGATAGCAGGACTCCACCAGATACTGCAGGCCACCTCGGCGCAGCGGCGCCCCCTGCCGGTCCACCAGCAGCACCGAGTCCGGCCCGACGGTACGGGCGCCGAACCGGCGACGCCGGCTCTCCAGGTAGTCCACGACCACCCGGTCGAGTTCCGGCTCCACCGGAATCAGCCGGGACCGGCTGCCCTTGCCGGTCACCTCGATCCGGCGCTCACCGTCCCGGCCGACCAGCGAACCCGTGCGCAATGCCAGCAGCTCGGCCAGGCGCAGCCCGGCGCAGAGTGCCAGGGCCAGCACCGCGAGGTCCCGCTCCGGCCACGGATCACGCTGCCGCCGGTCGGGCCGGGCCACCCCGTCCAACAACTGCTCCGGCGTGCGTTCGCCGCGCAGCGGTTTCGGTGGGGCAGGAGGCACCCGGGGCTTGTCGACGGCCGGCATCGGGTTGCCGCCGAGCACCTGCTCGGCCACCAGGAAGTCGAAGAAGCCGTTCCAGGTGGACCAGGCCCGGTAGATCGACGCGGCGGCCCGGGGAGCGGCGAACCTCGCGAACGCCGCGCGCAGCGACCGGGCGGTCAGGGCACTGACCGGCAGCGCCGGCAGGGGGAGGGGAGTGGCCAGGCCGTCGGCGACCAACCGGGCGACCGCCAGCAGATCCCGGCGGTACGCGGCCAGCGTGTGCGGGGACGGCTTGCGGGTGGCTCGGGAGATCAGGAACTGTTCGACCAGGGGGAGTAGTAGAAAGTCCTCTTTGTCCTGCATAACGAATATTATGCATGATTTAGGACGATCGAGCGATAGGCGATCTTGATCGGTCGCGACGGGCGACGATCTCCGGGTGGGAGAGAGGGGGTGTCCCACCCGGGGTCGCTGCGGCCGGTACGGAGCGCGGTCACTCCAGCGGCGCGCGGCTGTCGTCGGGGCGATCGTGGGGCGACTTCTGCCAGACCGAGACGTGCGCGCGACTCTCGCCGGTGAACGGCGTACGGTGCCAGTCGCTCCAGCGCCCGACCAGCCGCAACCCGGCCAGCCTCGCCATCAGGTCGAGTTCGGCGGGCCAGACGTAGCGGTGGGGCGAGGAGAACGTACGCAGCCGCTCGTCCAGCACCCAGTAGTGGCGCGAGTACGCCAGCTGCGCCGTCAGGTCGTACTCCTCGAAACCGAGGTGGGTCGGCGTGGCGGTGAAGACCCGTACGGTCTCACCGGGAGGCAACTGGCGAATCCCCGGGATGTAGTTCTCCACCACGAAACAGCCGCTGGGCTCCAGGTGCCGGGCGGCGTTGCCGAACGCCGCCACCTGCTCGTCCTGGCTGGTCAGGTTCGTGATCGTGTTGCGCACCAGGTACACGACGCGGAACGTCGCGTCGACCCGGGCGGTGGCCAGGTCGCCGACGGTGACACCGACGTCTCCGCCGCCGGGATGGGACCGGAGCTGGTCGACCATGGCGCGGGACAGCTCGATCCCGTGCACGGGCACGCCCCGGCGGGTAAGCGGCACCGCGAGGCGCCCGGTGCCGACGCCGAATTCGAGCGCCGGACCGGTGCCGGCCAGCTCGGCCAGGAAATCGACGGCCGGGTCGACGACGGCGGGGTCGAACAGCTCCGGCCAGAGCGTCTCGTACCGCTGCGCGATCCACTCGTCGAAGAAGGTCTCGGCCATACCGCGAAGCGTCGCTCCGACCATCCGGCGCCGCCACCGATTTCCCGCCCGCCGTGCCCCGGTCGGGGCGGCCCGAAGTTGGCAGGTTGACATAATGTACATTATCGACCTCGCGTTATCGCTGTCGAGCGAGGGCTTCCCGGCGGCTCGGCCGCCCCGACGACAGCCTCCGACTCGACGGCCGCTGTCGCTTCGGTCGCGCCGCCTGGACGCACGTCGCCGACCAGTGGCGACCACCGTCGGGATTGCCGGCGGCCTCTCGGTGGCCTCGTGTCCCGCGTGCCGCCGAGGGTCCTCATGGGTGCGCCGTTCGGCGTCGAACACGTGTGCTCCCCCCTGTGGCGGTGGCTTTCGTGCGGCCCTGTTATGCAACCGGCGGTTGCGCGTCGCTGAGTGGATCGGCTAGCGTGATGTGCAACCAAACGTTGCGGAAAGGTGGCAGACATGGAGTTCGGAACGATCGAGCGGGAGATCCACGTCGACGCGGCACCCGAGGTCGTCTTCGACGTGGTCAGCAGTCCCGAGCATCTGCGCGAGTGGTGGCCGGACGAGGCGGAGTACCCGGCGGTGCCCGGCGGTGCGGGCCGGATCGGCTTCGGGGACTTCTCGCCGGACGGGACCTGGGTGCAGTTCGCGGTCGTCGACGCCGTACCGCCGCGGCTCTTCTCCTTCCGGTGGACGCACGACGAGGGGCAGCGTGCCGTGCCGGGCAATTCGCTGCTGGTCGTCTTCGAACTGGAGCCGGCGGATGGTGGGACGCGGCTGCGGATGACCGAGAGCGGCTTCCGGGAGCGCGGCTGGGACGAGGCGAAGGCCGCCGCCGAGTACGCCGATCATGTCACCGGCTGGGACTTCTACCTGCCGCGACTGCCGGTGTACGCGGCACGGGTCGGTGCGGGCGCCCGACGGTGAGGGTGGACGACGACCTCTGGTCGGCGGTCGGCGACCCGATCCGGCGTCGGATGCTCGACCTGCTGCTCAGTGCGGGCGGCGGGACGGCGACCAGCCTGAGCGAGCGGTTGCCGGTGACCCGGCAGGCGGTGGCGAAGCATCTGGTCGTCCTCGACCGGGTGGGTCTGGTGCGGGCCAGCACCGTCGGCCGGGAGCGGCAGTTCCGGGTCGACCAGGCCCAGCTCGCCCGTGCTGTCGCCCAGCTCGCCGAGGTGGGGACCGCCTGGGACGCCCGGCTGCGCCGGATCAGGCGCATCGCGGAGGCGGTACAGCGCGACCGGGACCCGGATGGGGACGGGACAGCGGACGGGGACCGGTCGGCAGAAGGGGGATGACTCGCTGCGCACCCGGTCGGCTCCGCCGGTGCCGGTGCCGGTGCCGGCCGCGACCGGCACGGCGACGGGGGCCCGTCCGGGCACCGCGAACGGCGGTGCCCGGACGGGGATCGTCCGGGGTGACGGCGGTCAGCGGCCGACGTAGGCGGCGAGGTGCTGGCCGGTGAGGGTGGTACGGGCGGCGACCAGGTCGGCGGGGGTGCCTTCGAAGACGACCTGGCCGCCGTCGTGGCCGGCGCCGGGGCCGAGGTCGACGATCCAGTCGGCGTGCGCCATGACCGCCTGGTGGTGTTCGATGACGATCACCGACTTGCCGGAGTCGACGAGCCGGTCGAGCAGGCCGAGCAGTTGTTCGACGTCGGCGAGGTGCAGGCCGGTGGTCGGTTCGTCGAGGATGTAGGTGCCGCCCTTGCTGCCCATGTGGGTGGCGAGTTTGAGCCGCTGCCGCTCGCCGCCGGAGAGGGTGGTGAGGGGTTGGCCGAGGCTGAGGTAGCCGAGTCCGACGTCGGCGAGCCGGTCGAGGATGCTGTGCGCGGCGGGTGTCTTCGCGTCGCCGGTGCCGAAGAACTCCTCGGCTTCGGTGACCGACATCGCGAGTACTTCGGCGATGTTGCGGCCGCCGAGGGTGTATTCGAGTACGGAGGCCTGGAACCGCCTGCCTTCGCATTCCTCGCAGGTGGATTCGACGGTGGCCATGACGCCGAGGTCGGTGTAGATCACCCCGGCGCCGTTGCAGGTGGGGCAGGCGCCTTCGGAGTTGGCGCTGAACAGGGCCGGCTTGACGCCGTTGGTCTTGGCGAACGCCTTGCGGATCGGGTCTAGCAGTCCGGTGTAGGTGGCCGGGTTGCTGCGCCGTGAGCCGCGGATGGCGACCTGGTCGATCGAGATGACCCCGTCGCGGCCGGCGACGGAGCCGTGGATGAGTGAGCTCTTGCCGGAGCCGGCGACGCCGGTGACGACGCAGAGCACTCCGGTCGGGATGTCGACGTCGACGTCGCGCAGGTTGTGGGTGGCGGCGCCGCGGATCTCCAGTTTGCCGGTGGGGGTGCGTACGGTTTTCTTGAGGGTGGCGCGGTCGTCGAGGTGTCGGCCGGTGACGGTGTCGCTGCGGCGTAGTCCGTCGACGGTGCCTTCGAAGCAGACGGTGCCGCCGTTGGTGCCGGCGCCGGGGCCGAGGTCGACGACGTGGTCGGCGATGGCGATCGTCTCGGGTTTGTGTTCCACGACGAGTACGGTGTTGCCCTTGTCCCGCAGGCGCAGCAGTAGGTCGTTCATCCGTTGGATGTCGTGCGGGTGCAGTCCGATCGTCGGTTCGTCGAAGACGTAGGTGACGTCGGTGAGGGCGCTGCCGAGGTGGCGGATCATCTTGGTGCGTTGCGCCTCTCCCCCGGACAGTGTGCCGGAGGGGCGGTCGAGGGAGAGGTATCCGAGTCCGATCTCGGCGAAGGAGTCGAGCAGGTGTTGCAGGCCGGCGAGGAGCGGGGCGACCGATGGTTCGTCGAGGTCGCGGATCCAGTCGGCCAGGTCGCTGATCTGCATGGCGCAGACGTCGGCGATGTTCTTACCCTTGATCTTCGAGGAGCGGGCTTCCTTGCTCAGCCGGGTGCCGGCGCATTCGGGGCAGGTGGTGAAGGTGATCGCCCGGTCGACGAAGGCGCGGATGTGCGGTTGGAGTGCGTCGACGTCCTTGGACAGGAACGACTTCTGGATCTTGGGGATCAGTCCTTCGTAGGTCAGGTTGATCCCGTCCACCTTGATCTTGGTGGGTTCCTTGTGCAGCAGGTCGTGCAGTTCCCGCTTGGTGTACTTGCTGATTGGCTTGTCCGGGTCGAAGAAGCCGCAGCCGCGGTAGATGCGGCCGTACCAGCCGTCCATGCTGTAGCCGGGGATGGTGAGGGCGCCCTCGTTGAGGGAGAGACTGTCGTCGTAGAGCGCGGTCAGGTCGAAGTCGGTGACCGAGCCCATCCCCTCGCAGCGCGGGCACATGCCGCCGAGCCGGGTGAAGGTCGCCTTCTCCGTCTTGGTCTTGCCGGCGCCGCGTTCCACGGTGATCGCACCGCTGGCCTTCACCGAGGGGACGTTGAACGAGTACGCGTTCGGCGAGCCGATGTGCGGGTCCCCGAGCCGGCTGAAGAGGATCCGCAGCATGGCGTTGGCGTCGGTCGCGGTGCCGACCGTGGAGCGGGGGTTGGCGCCCATCCGTTCCTGGTCGACGATGATCGCCGTCGTCAGCCCGTCGAGCAGGTCGACCTCGGGTCGGGACAGCGACGGCATGAAGCCCTGTAGGAAGGCGCTGTAGGTTTCGTTGATCAGCCGCTGTGACTCGGCGGCGATGGTGCCGAACACGAGTGAGCTCTTGCCGGAGCCGGAGACGCCGGTGAAGACCGTCAGCCGGCGCTTCGGGATCTCGACGTCGACGTCCTTGAGGTTGTTCTCCCGGGCGCCCTGTACCCGGATCAGGTCGTGACTGTCGGCGGCGTACGGGGCCGACGCCCCGGTCTCGGTGGCCATGCTTATCGAATCTCCATCGGGCTCTGCGGTCGGGATCGGTGGTGGTCGTCCTGGACGCCCCGGTCAGCCGATCTGGTTGATCCGGATCAGGTTGCCGGTGGGGTCCCGGAAGGCGCAGTCGCGGATGCCGTACGGCTGGTCGGTCGGCTCCTGGACGACGTCGGCGCCGCTGGCCTGGAGCCGGTCGAAGACGCCGTCGAGGTCGTGGGTGGCCAGGGTGATGGCAGTGTAGGTGCCCTTGGCGATCAGTTCGAGGATGGTGCGCCGCTCGTCGTCGGTGATGCCGGGGTCGGCGGCCGGCGGGTGCAGCACGATGGAGGTGCCCGGCTGTTCGACGGGGCCGACGGTGATCCACCGCATTCCGGAGTATCCGACGTCGTTGCGGACCTCGAAGCCGAGGACGTCGCGGTAGAAGCCCAGGGCGGCGTCCGGGTCTGTCTGCGGAAGGAAGGCCGAGTGAATGGTGATGTCCATGCCGGTCACGCTAGTTGTGGCCGCACGGGCCCCGCTTCTCGATTCCTGATCGGTCTGGTCACCTGTTTGGCCAGGCAGGACGGCA
Organism: Micromonospora sp. WMMD1102; assembly: GCF_029626265.1. Lineage (NCBI taxonomy): Bacteria > Bacillati > Actinomycetota > Actinomycetes > Micromonosporales > Micromonosporaceae > Micromonospora > Micromonospora sp. WMMD1102. The sequence continues at coordinate 3,161,990 of NZ_JARUBN010000001.1, forward strand.
ATTCGCCGGTCCCGTCCGCCACCCGGGCCCGGTAGGTGCTCGGCGGCATGCCGACCAGTTCGGTGAAGCGGGTGCTGAAGGTGCCCAGGGAGGAGCAGCCGACCGTGAAACAGACTTCGGTGACGCTGAGGTCGCCGCGGCGCAGCAGCGCCATCGCGCGCTCGATGCGCCGGGTCATCAGGTACGAGTAGGGCGACTCCCCGTAGGCCTGCCGGAACTGGCGGCTGAGGTGGCCGGCGGACATGTTCACGCCCCGGGCCAGCGCCTCGACGTCCAGCGGCCGTGCGTGCTCCCGGTCGATGCGGTCGCGGACGCGGCGCAGCCGGGCCAGGTGCCGCAGGTGCTGTTCGGCGGAGGTGCTGGTCACCTGGGCGATGGTGCCATGTCGTGGCAGGGGTTGCCCAGGTGGCGGCTGCCGGTCGTCGGGTTTGTACCTGTGACCTGCTGTCCGGTGCCGTTTCCGCGTTCTGTCCGAACCGCGGGATTCCGGCTGGCCGGTCAGCGGCCACCGGCGACGCGGAGCACGGTGCCGGTGGTGTAGCTGGCGCCGGGGCCGAGCAGCCAGGTGATCGCGGCGGCGACCTCGTCGGGTTCGCCGGCCCGGCCCAGCGGGATGGCGGCGGCGGCCTGGTCCGGCCGGTCCGGTTGACCGGAGCGGGCGTGGATCTCGGTGCGGATGATGCCGGGGGCGACGGCGTTGACCCGGATGCCGCGCGGGCCGAGTTCCTTGGCCAGGCCGACGGTCAGGGTGTCGGTGGCGGCCTTGACCGCGGCGTAGTGCACGTACTCGCCGGGGCTGCCGAGGGTGGCGGCGCCGGAGGAGACGTTGACGATGGCGCCGCCGGGACGCATCCGGCGGGCGGCCTGTTGGGCGCAGAGGACGTACCCGATCAGGTTGACGTCGACGACGTGCCGCAGGTCGTCGACGGTGAGCTCGGTGAACGGGCCGATCGGGCTGGTGACGCCGGCGTTGTTGACCAGGCCGGTCAGCTCGCCGAGTTCGCCGGCCCGGTCGAAGAGCCGGGTCACCTGGTCGGGGTCGGTGGTGTCGGCGCGGACGGCGAGGCAGCGGCGTCCGGCGGCGGTGACGTCCCGGACCACCTCGTCGGCGGCGGTGCCGTCGCTTCGGTAGCAGAAGACCAGGTCGTGCCCTTCGGCGGCGAGCTGGCGCACGGTCGCGGCGCCGATCCCCCGGCTGCCGCCGGTCACCACCGTCAGTGGAGTCACGCGTCGTCTCCCTCGCTCGTCGCGTCGCGTCGTCGGGCCGTCCGGTGCCCCGGGGGTCCGGTAGCAGGCGATCCTGCCAGGCGCGGGCCGGTCGGGGCGGATCGGGGCCGGCCGGTACGCTCCCCCGGTTCTGTTGATCTCGGATCGGTGTGTCCGTCTCGACGTTGTCGGGCCGGCCTGGTAGTAAGTCAGAAATCAAACAGGTGTACGGAAGAGGGGTTCGATGGCTGCCGCGCGTACCGCCGACCAGGGGTTGTCCACCGAGGAGTTGCAGCAGATCAGGGACGCGTTGGCGGGCGGTCGCAAGCCGAAGGTGGTGTTCACCGAGGCTGCTGGGCAGATCGCCGGTCAGCTCGGTCAGGTGGTGGAGTTGACCGATCCGGAGGTCTCCGAGGAGTGGGTGGTGGTCCGGTTCGGCCGCGACGAGTTGCCGTTCTCCCCGACCGACCTGGCGATCGCGCCGAAGGGTGCGACGGGGCGGCGGGCGCCGGCCCGGTCCGAGCCGGAGCCGGTCGCCGAACCAGAGTTCAAGATTGTCCGGGAGCCGGTTCCGGTACCCCGCAAGGAGGCAGCAGTGACCGCAGTGGACACGCCCCCGGCCAGCCCGGCGGGCGGCGAGGGCGAGCCGAAGCCGGTCCGGCGGGCGGCCAAGGCGACGAAACCGAAGGGTCCGGCCGGCCTGACGGTGACGTTGACGTACGCCGACGGCGAGTGGACGCTGGCGGCGGCTCAGGGTACGAAGTCGCTGGCCAAGCCGTACATGATCAAGCCGGCCGAGGCGTTGAAGATGATCGCGCTGATCGACGTACCCGGGGTGCACGAGGCGGTCGAGCAGATCATGGCGGTGGAGCGGCGGGAGGCCGAGCAGCAGGCGGAGAAGCTGCGGGCCGAGCTGGCGGAGATCGAGGCGCGGCTGGCGGAACTGCGCGACGCGGGCTGAGCCGCGCCCCGGGCCGGGGTGCGGAGCCGGCCGCGGCTGCGGGCCGGGCCGCCGGCCGCGATCCGGCGAGGGGCGCGGGGGCGGATCGTCGCCGGTCCGGTGCGGCGGGTCGCCCGGGACCGGGCGGGTTGGTACGCTCGGCCCGGACCGTGACTGGCGTGCTCGGGATGGGGTCAACCATCGGGAAGCGGTCCCGTCGAGTGACGTGTGCCGTGCGCCTGGGCCGATTTTCCCGCCCAGGAGGTTCGCATGGCAGATCAGCTGTCCCAGCCCGTTGCCCAGCCCGGTTCGGCACAGGTGTCCCCGCTCGGCACCAAGTCGGTCGCGTTCCGCGCGGCGCTCGACGTGGTGCGTGCGGTGGAGCCCCGGATCGCCGACGCGATCGGTACGCCTCCCCGGCGGTACTGCTGGCGATGGGCAACTGGTTCAGCGACAAGTACGCCGAGGGCACGGTCGGGCGCCGGTTCTACGCCGGCTGCCGCAACGTCGACACGGTGGAGTCGGTGGCGGCCGAACATGCCCGGGAGCTGTTCGGGGCGGCGCACGCGTACGTGCAGCCGCACTCCGGGATCGACGCGAACCTGGTGGCGTTCTGGGCGGTGCTCGCCGACCGGGTGGAGGCGCCGGCCCTGCGCCGGGCCGGGGTCCGGCAGGTCAACGAGCTGACCGAGGCCGACTGGGCGGTGCTCCGGCGGGAGCTGGGCGACCAGCGGATGCTGGGCATGTCGTTGGACGCGGGCGGGCACCTGACGCACGGGTTCCGGCCGAACATCTCCGGCAAGATGTTCGACCAGCGCAGTTACGGCACCGACCCGGGTTGCTGGACTACGCCGAGGTGCGCCGGATCGCCCACCAGTTCCGGCCGCTGATCCTGATGGCCGGCTACAGAGGTTGAAAGGCTGACGTCCTTCGACGTGTTCGCGTGATCTGCGTCGATGGTTTGGGTAGGTCGGGGTGATGAGGTATCCGGCTGGTGGTGGCATGAACGCGGCAGCCCGGGTCCGGCGTGAGAAGGTCCGGATCCAGGCCGCGACGATGTTCGAGGAGTCCAAAACGACGACGAAGATCGCTTCTGAACTGCGGGTTTCCGAGAAGTCCGTCCGTGAGTGGCGACGTAGGTGGGTAGCCGGCGGAACGAACGCCCTGGCATCGACCGGGCCGGGCGGCTCGGACTGCAAACTCTCCGCCGAGCAGCGCAAAGAACTCACGGAGATGCTCGATGAAGGTCCTCTGGCCCACGGCTGGCCCGACGCCCGGTGGACGCTGGCCCGGGTCGCCGAGGTCATCGAACGCCGTTTCGCGGTCGGCTACACCCTGCGCGGGGTGTCCTATCTACTGCACCGCCTGGGCTACAGCCAGCAGGTCCCGACCCGTCGGGCGGTCGAACGTGACCCGGAGGCGATCGCGACCTGGCACCGTAGGCGGTGGCCGTCGGTAAGAGATTAGCCGCAGCCCGCGGCGCCTGGATCTGCTTCCAGGACGAGGCAGGACAGGTCCTCCGCCCACCGGTGAGCAGGACCTGGGCCCGACGCGGACACACACCCGTCGTCAAGGTGTCCGGCAAGGGCTCCGGCCGGATCTCGATCGCCGGCCTGGTCTGCCTCAAGCCCGGACAACGAGGCCGGCTCATGTGGCGCACCCGGCTACACCGAGGCCGCGCCGGCGAACGCGGCAGCTTCAGCAAGGACGACTACATCGCCTTCCTCGACCAGGCCCACCGACGCCTCCAGGCGCCGATCGTGCTGATCTGGGACAACCTCAACGTGCACGTCAGCCGCCGCATGCACGCCCTGATCGCCGCCCGGACCTGGCTGACCGTGATCCGGCTACCCGCCTACGCACCCGACCTCAACCCCACCGAGGGTGTCTGGCGCTGGATGAAACGCGGCCTGACCAACATCGCCGCCAACGGCGTCGACCACCTCGCCGACCTGGTCAGACAACGACTACGAGCCTGCCAGCACCAGACCGATCTCCTCGCCGGCTTCTTCGCCAACACCGGCATGACCCTCGACCCCGAACCACCGTGACGACCCGAACGTCAGCCTTTCAAGCTCTGTATTCGGCGTATCCGCGGCGGGTGAACTTCCGGCTGATGCGGGAGATCGCCGACGAGGTCGGCGCGACGCTGATGGTCGACATGGCGCACTTCGCCGGCCTGGTCGCCGGGAAGGTGTTCGCCGGTGACTTCGACCCGGTGCCGCACGCCCACCTGGTGACGTCGACGACGCACAAGTCGCTGCGGGGTCCGCGCGGCGGAATGGTGTTGTGCGGGCCGGAGCTGGCCGGCCAGGTCGACCGGGGCTGCCCGATGGTGCTCGGTGGACCGCTGCCGCACGTGATGGCGGGCAAGGCGGTCGCGTTGGCGGAGGCCCGGCGGCCGGAGTTCGCCGCGTACGCGGAACAGGTGTTGACGGCCCTTGACGCCTGATCTTGTAAAAAACGGCGGTAGCTGACCGCATTTCTCTTGCCCGGCGACGACCCTCACCGGCTGCTGGCCGAGGACGACTTGGAATCAGGATTGGACGGTGGTGTCAGGTGTCAGCCAGCCCCGGGCCGGTTTGGTGAGCCTGAGCCCTCTGTGTCGTTGTCCGCAGGTCAGGAGTAGTCGGTCATCTGGCGTTGTCTTGGAGCGGCAGGTGCCGGTACACGCTGGCTCGGGAGACGCCGAGGGCCTTGGCGATCTGGGTGGGGCTTTCCCCGTTGGCGTGGCGGGCTCGGGCGGCGGCCAGCTTGTCTGGGTCCATGACGATGGGTCGGCCACCGGTGCGGCCTTGGGCGCGGGCGGCGGCCAGGCCGGCCACGGTCCGTTGGTGGATCATGTGTCGTTCGAGTTCGGCGAAGGCGGCCATCATGGTGAAGAAGAACTTGCCTTCCCCGGTGGGGTGGTAGCTGCCGGCGAGTGTGCCGGTGAGGATGCGCACGCCGATGCCGCGTTCGTGTAGGTCCTCGGCGATGGTCAGGACGTCTTTGACCGAGCGGCCGAGGCGGTCGAGTTTCCAGACGCATAGCGTGTCGCCGGGTCGGAGGTAGTCCAGTGCCGCGGCGAGGCCGGGGCGGTCGGTGGCGCGGGTGGAGATTTTCTCCTCGAAGATGCGGCCGCAGCCGGCCTCGGAGAGGGCGTCGCGTTGGAGTTGGAGGTCTTGGCCGTCGGTGGACACGCGGGCCAGGCCGACAAGGTTGTGATGGGTGCTCGCTACGGCGGTTACTGTCGCAGAACCCGTCTCACAAGTCCAGTGTCACGACCGATGTTGTGAGACGGGTTGTGGACGCAGTTTCGGTGGTCTTGGTGATCGCCGGGCGACCGTCTCAAATTCCTTCGTTTCTGGCCAAGATCAGGTTGACGTCTCGGCGCTGCAGGCCAAGACCCGATCAAGATCGGGCCACTGAACGGGCCTCGGACACACACGGAGAGTCGCCAGCTTCGACAGCGGGTTACGAGCGGATTGCGGCAGATGTGCGCGCCTGACCTCGGTTGACGAGTGCCTGCATTGGAAGATGTACCGTGCGTCGGCGAGTAGCCGTGTCAGCCGGGGAGGGCCCCCAGTCCAGCGAGTAACTCGTCTTTTTCCCGGGGTGACAGTGCCTCGTAGATGGGTTCGTCTCGCCGGTTGGTTTCGTCCTCGATGGTCTGCCGCCGCGGGTCGTTCGGGGGCATCGCCTGCAACTGGGCGAGAGTGAGTCCGGCTGCGGTCCAGGCCGCTCGGTGCGCGTCACCCCGGTGATGGCGCAGCGCGCCGAGCCGCGAGGTCAGACGCAGCGGGGCAGAGGCGTTCGCTGGCTCGTGCACCGGAGCCATCGCTCGAAAGGCCGGGCCACCGGTTGCGCGGCCCGCTTTCAGGAGACGACCAACGAGGTCTGCTAGCCGGGGAACCACGGCCAGGCCGGGCATCGTATCGATCAGCTTTCGATCCCAGAATTCCGCGGCCCAGTCCCCGTAGGCACGCTGCACCGCCAGCGCGACATCTCGGCCGCGCTCGGTCAGCCGCCAGGCGCCGTTGGCATCGACCTCTGCTATGCCCTGTTCGAGCTCGTCGGTCATGTCGGACCCGGAGTAGGTGGTTGCCGCTGCGAAACTGTCAGCGGCCATGGGCCTGGCCAGCAACCCGAAGTAGAAACTGCTCTCAAAACCGGGCCGAACCTGATACTGGTCGTAGACCGCCTGTATGCGCTCTCGCCCGGTACTCCGAACCCCTACGTACACCCGGTCGATCACCGGCCGGATCAGCGCCGCGTAACTCATGCCACCTCGGTCCTGCTCGTAGCGATCGAAAGCCCGAGAGTAGATCATCGACGCGCACCACCGACCCGGGTTCCACAGATAATCGGGGTCCTGTGACACGTCCGCCGGTCCTCTCGCTGGTCAGAGCGTTGCGGTCTAGTGGAAAGTCCGAAAATCCCTAGTGACACGGTTGGCGTGATCATCTGTTGTGACGTGGGACTTCCTTTTGATCTACTAGCGGCCGGATCGCTAGGGTCGCTGATCGTGTATGTGAAGCGTTCGACCCGGCGGATGGCGGACGGTCAGGCGGTGGGCTGTCTGCAACTGGCCCACAACGAGTGGGACCCGGTGGCGAAGGTGTCGCGGACGAAGGTGCTGTACTCCTTCGGCCGAGAGGACCAGTTGGACGTCGCGGGGATCCGGCGGCTGGTCGCGGCGCTGTGCCGGCTGTTGGAGCCGGGCCAGGCGTTGGCGGCGACCACCTCGGCGGACCTGCGGTTCATCGACTCCCGCGCGTTGGGCGGGGCGTACGCGTTGGACGGACTGTGGCGTGCTCTAGGGGTCGACGCGGCGGTGCGGCGGCTGCTGACCGACACGCGGATGGAGCCGCGGGTTGAGCGGATCTTGTTCGCGCTCGTGGCCAACCGCGCCCTCGCACCGTCGTCCAAGCTGGCCGCGACCCGCTGGATCGAGCACGACGTGGTGATCGACGGCCTGGACCTGCCCGTGGTCGACGAGTCCTGCTACCGGGCGATGGACTGGCTGATCAACGCCGAGCCGGTACTGGGGCGGATCGTGTTCGACAACACCGCCGACCTGCTGAACCTGGAGGTGGACCTGCTGTTCTTCGACACCACCTCCACCTACTTCGAGACCGCCGACGCCGACGTGCCGGTGGCCCGCGACGAGCGGGGCATGCCGGTCGGCGACGGCGAACCGGCGGTGAAGGAGACCGGGTTCCGGACCTGGGGCAAGTCGAAGGACTCCCGGGGCGACCTGCCGCAGATCGTGGTCGGGATGGCCGTCACCCGCAACGGCATCCCGGTCAGATGTTGGGCCTGGCCTGGCAATACGTCAGACAGCGCCCTGATACGGCAGGTGAAGGACGACATGCGCGACTGGTCGCTGTCGCGGATCGTGTGGGTCGCCGACCGCGGTTTCACCTCCGAGCAGAACCGGCGCTACCTGCAAAAGGCCGGCGGGCACTACATCCTCGGGGAGAAGCTGCGCGGCGGCACCCCCGAGGCCGACGCCGCGCTGTCGCGGCAGGGCCGCTACCGACACGTCGCGGACAACCTGCAGGTCAAGGAAGTGCGACTGTCCGGTGACCTGGCCGACGACCGGTTCGTGATCTGCTTCAACCCCGAGGCCGCCGTCCGCGACGCCGCGATCAGGGCCCGCATGGTCGTGATCCTGAACGAGATGATCGACGGCTCCGACAAGCTCGGCCGAGACAAGCGCGCCGAACTACGCGGCGTCATCTCCACCAAGCCCGGCCTGAAGCGCTACCTGCGCACCACCCCCGGCGGGCTGCTACGCATCGACAAGAAGGCCGTCGAGGCCGAGGCCAACCTGGACGGCAAGTTCCTGCTGCGCTGCTCCGACCCGAAGCTGTCGACCGAGGACATCGCTCTGGGCTACAAGCAACTACTGGAAGTGGAACGCGGTTGGCGGGACATGAAGTCGATCATCGACCTGCGGCCGGTCTACCACCGAGCCGAGGACCGCATCCGCGCCCACGTCCTGCTCTGCTGGCTCGCCCTGCTGCTCATCCGCATCACCGAGACCCGCACCGGACAGACCTGGCCCGAAGTCCGCGGCGAACTCCAACGCCTACACCTGGGCACCTTCACCGGCCCGGCCGGCTCCTTCCGCCAGCGAACCGAACTCACCACCGGCCAGAGGAAGATCCTGACCGCCCTCGGACTGCCCGAGCCCCGCCGCGTCTTCGAGGCCATCCCCGCAACCTCCTGACCAGCACGAACACTCCGGCCTAGTGACACGCCCCGCCACCCGCCCAACCCACGTTTCCCCAGCTCAACCCGCCTTCTCGCGGACTAGCCAACCATCTGATCTGTGGAACCCGGGACTCCTGCTCGGCCTCCAGCATCACCGCGACCGCGGCGGCCAGCTTGCTGGCGTCTTTGCTGACCCGCGGATAACGCTTGACCTTCTCCGCCGCTGACTGCCGCTCGGCCCGCGCCAACAACTCGTTGGTCATGATGACGTCGAACAGTTCGAGGGCGTCGTCGGTGGATTTGGCCTCCAGCCACACCACCGTCGTCAGCAGAATGCCCAGCTTGCGGGCGTAGGTCTTGTCCCGCAGGGTGGTCGCGGTGGCCTCCCGCCCGTACCTGGACAGCTCGATCACCCGCCGCAGCGGCACCACCGATAGATCCACCTCGCCCAGTCCGATACCGGCCACCGCGGCGACCCGCAACAACGCGGCGACCAGTGCCTTGGCCGTGGTGTCCTTCTGTCCGGTCCGCAACCGCTCCAGCGGCGAGACCCGCTCACCCTCGGGCACGTCGAGCAACTTCAGCAGCAGCCTGGCCTGCTCAGCGGTGATCAGACCTAGCAGCGTGTCGAACAGCCGCTTGTCCACCGCGGTCACCACCTCACCGACCAGCCTTTCCAGGGTGCTCACCGCCGGGAGCAGCACCTGCCGGTTGCGCAGCCACTCCACCGCGCAGTCGAAGATGGTGTTACGGCCATCGCCGGTCGTCCACGACCGGCGATCCACATGCAGCTTCAATGCCTCACGAAAATCAGCGAAGTCATGCCAGCCATCGACATGCTGGATCTCCCACCGGTGCTCCAGGCGCGTCTTGTCCCGCCTGAGGTACGCCTTCGCCACCGACGCATCCTCAATCCCCAGCTGGGCGGCCACGTACTCCATGACCGCCACCGGGACGTCGATGGGATTGGCCAGGAAGGTACCGAGGAAACGAACCGTTGTCAGCTGGAGCGCGAACCCGAGCCTTGTTGCATCGTCACGCCGCTTGGCGACCAGCTTCCGGTCCCCGTCGTCAAGGAAGAAGAACCGCTCCAGCTCCATGTCGCTCGGCGGTGCGCCGAACTTTCCGTAGAGCTCGATCTGCGCGGCGGTTAGGAAATCTTCCTCATCTTCCGACATGCCACGGAAACATACGCAAACTCACCCATGATCACTTACCGGGCCGGTTGACAAGGAGCGCAGCCGGCTACCGCCGTTTTTTACAAGATCAGGCGTCAAGGGCCTTGACCAACGCGGTGGCGTTGGCGGAGGGGCTGTCGCGCCGGGGCGTACGGCTGGTGACCGGGGGTACCGACAACCACCTGCTGCTGCTGGACGTGTCGGCGTACGGGCTGACCGGGCGGCAGGCGGAGGCGGCACTGCTGGACGCCGGCATCGTGACGAACCGGAACTCGGTGCCCCGGGACCCGAACGGCGCCTGGTACACCTCGGGGATCCGGCTCGGCACTCCGGCGTTGACGAGCCGGGGGCTCGGCACGGCGGAGATGGACGAGATCGCCGGGCTGCTGCACACGGTGTTGACCGAGACCCGGCCGGGGACCGGGCCGGACGGCACCCCGTCCAAGGCGCGGTACGTGCTGGATCAGGCGGTGGCGAAGCGGGTCGCCGGGCAGGCCGCCGACCTGCTGGCGGACCATCCGCTGTATCCGACGGTCGACCTGGGCTGATCCCGACCGGGTGCCGGGTGGGCGGGTGCCGGCCCGGGTGGGGCCGGCACCCGCCGGCGGCGGCGTTCGACGCCGGGACACGGGCCGACTGGTTCAGCCCGGCGTCGTCGTTGCCGGTTCGGAGTGCCGGGGGTGGCCGTTCAGCCGGGCGTCGTAGCCGCTCCGGCTTCGGCGCCACCGGAGGAGCGTTCGCGGGCTTCGGCGAGGTCGGCTTCGGTCGGGTCGTCGTCCTGGGTCAGGTTCCGCCGCCAGTAGCCGGTGAAGTCGACCGACCGTTTCGGCAGTCCCCGGTCGTCGACGAGGTGCCGGCGCAGGGCGCGTACGGTGCCGGCCTCGCCGGCCAGCCAGGCGTGCACCGTGCCGGCCGGGAAGGTGGCGGCCCGGACGGCGTCGAGCAGCCGGACGGTGGGCGTCCCGTCGCGGTGCGACCAGTGCACGGTGACCTCGGCCCGGGTGTCGAAGTGCTGCTCTTCGGCCCGGTCCGGGATCTCGACGAAGGCGTGCGCGCGGGTGCCGGCGGGCAGCGCCTCGACGATGGTGCCGATCGCCGGCAGGGCCGACTCGTCGCCGGCCAGCAGCATCCAGTCGGTGCCGCCGAGCGGGACCGGGCGGGCGAAGACCGCCGACGGGCCGAACATGCCGAGGATGTCGCCGGGGGCCGCGGAGGCGGCCCAGCGGGTGGCCGGGCCGGCGTTGCGGTGCAGGGCGAAGTCGATGTCGATCAGGTTGCCGTGCGGGTGGTGTGCCCGGATGGTGTAGCTGCGGGTCCACGGGCGCACGGGTTCGGGGATCTCGGCGAAGCCGGCGTACCAGCGCCAGAGGTCGGGGTCGGGTTCGGGGAGCCGGGGGCGGTGTTGCCCGGGTCTGGGGAAGTAGAGCTTCACCTGTTGGTCGGGGCCGTCGAGGCGCAGGTCGGCGAGGTCGTCGCCGGTGAAGGTGATCCGGGCCATCCGTGGCGTGATCCGGGTGGTGTCGGCGACCCGGATGATCCGGATCGGGAGCTGTCCCATCGGGGCCTCCGTGCGGGTAACCAGAAGTCGATGCCCTGTGTGAGCCTTTCGCTTCAATTGTTTCATTGAAGTCCACGGTGAGGCTTTGGTGACGGTGCCGCCTGTGCGGGGCTGCTCTGGTTCCCGGGAAGTCTCAAGTCCCGGCTGATGCCGGCGGGTGCCGGTCAGCGGGGGATGTTGCCGACCCCGATCCGCTTGCGGAACACCCCGTAGGTCCAGCCCTGGTAGCCGAGGACGACGGGGGTGAACAGGGCGGCCACCCAGGTCATCATGGTGAGGGTGTAGGGGCTGGAGGCGGCGTTGTGGATGGTGAGGGTGCCGGCCGGGTCGGCGGTGGAGGGCAGCACGGTCGGGAAGAGCGCGGCGAATGCGGTGGCGACGGTCAGCCCGATCGCGGCGGCGGTGCCGGTGAAGGCCCAGCCCTCCCGGCGTACCCGGGTGGCGGCCAGGGTGCCGGCCAGGGCGATTCCGGCGGCGGCGGCGAGCGCGACGGCGGCCGGGGTGTGCCGGAGGGTGAGGCTGGCGGCCAGGAACGCGGCGGTGACGGCGGCGGTGACCCCGGCGGCCCGGGCGGCGAGCCGGCCGGCCCGGACCCGGATCTCACCGGTGGTCTTCAGCGCCAGGAAGACGGCGCCGTGCGTGACGAACAGCGCCGTCGTGGTCGCCCCGCCGAGCAGCGCGTACGGGTGGAGCAGGTCGAGCAGCCCGCCGGTGTGGTCGCCCCGGGCGTCCAGCGGTACGCCGCGCAGCAGGTTGCCGAGCACCACTCCCCAGAGGGCGGCCGGGAGCAGGGAGCCGAGGAAGATGGCGAGGTCCCAGCGGGCCTTCCAGCGCGGTTCGGGGCGCTTGTGGCGGTACTCGAAGGCGACCCCCCGGAAGATCAGGGCGAGCAGGACGAGCAGGAACGGCAGGTAGAAGCCGGAGAGCAGGCTGGCGTACCAGGCCGGGAAGGCGGCGAAGAGGCCGCCGACGGCGGTGATCAGCCAGACCTCGTTGCCGTCCCAGACCGGCCCGATGGTGTTGATCAGCACCCGGCGTTCCCGGTCGTCGCGGCCGAGCACCGGCAGTAGGATGCCGACGCCGAAGTCGAAGCCCTCCAGGACGAAGTAGCCGGTGAAGAGGACGGCGATGAGCAGGAACCAGACGGTGGGCAGGTCCACGGTGGACTCCGGTCGGGTGTGGGTTGTCGGCTGGCTGGCTGTCGGCAGGGGTCAGTAGGCGAAGGCGAGCGGGCGGTTCTCGTCGTCGGTGTCGGTGTCGGTGTCGGCTTCGGGCTGCGGCGGTGGGCTGGTGTCGGGCAGGCCGGCGCGGGCGTACCGGATCAACAGCCGGACCTCGACGACGGCGAGGGTGGCGTAGACCAGGGTGAAGGCGGTGAACGAGGTGAGCACCTCGGCCAGGGAGACGCTGCGGGAGACGCCGTCGCGGGTGAGCATCTCGCCGAAGACGACCCACGGCTGCCGGCCCATCTCCGTGAAGATCCAGCCGAAGCAGTTCGCGGCCAGTGGCAGGACCGGCATGACCAGGCCGGCCCGGAGCAGCCAGCGGGAGTTCGGGGTGCGGTCGCGGCGGTGCGTCCAGAGCACCAGGGCGGCGATCGCGGCGGCGGCCAACCCGAAGCCGATCATGAATCGGAAGCTCCAGTAGGTGACCGGGATGACCGGGGTGTAGCTGCCGGGGCCGTACTCGGCGACGTACTGGGCCTGGAGGTCGTTGATCCCCCGGACCTCGCCGTTCGGGTCACCGGTGCCGAGCACCGAGAGCAGGTACGGGATCTTGAGGGCGAAGAGTTCCCGGCTGCCGTCCAGGCTGCCGACGGTGAACACGGAGAGCGAGGCGGGTGCCTCGGTGTCGTAGAGCGCCTCGGCGGCGGCCATCTTCATCGGCTGCACCTGCGTCATGATCTTGCCTTGCAGGTCGCCGGTGATCACTACGGCGACCGCGGCGGCGAGGGTGACCCAGGCGCCGAACCGGGCGGCGAACCGGAACGCGGCGCGGTCCTCCCCCGCCGCGGCGTCGACCCGGTCCTCCGCCGCGCCGGCCCGGCCGGTGTCGTCGGCGGTGGCCTCTCCGGCGGGGCGGCGCAGGTGCCAGACGGCGACCGCGACCATCAGCGACCCGGCGACCAGGAAGCAGCCGGCGATGGTGTGCGGGAAGGTGACCAGGGTGACCTTGTTGGTGAGTACGGCGACGATGTCGGTGAGTTCGGCGCGGCCGGTGTCGGGGTTGATCCGGTAGCCGACCGGGTTCTGCATCCAGGAGTTCGCGGCCAGGATGAAGTACGCGCTGAGGGTCGAGCCGAGCGCGGCGGCCCAGATGGTCGCCAGGTGAATCCGCCGGGGCAGCCGGTCCCAGCCGAAGATCCAGAGGCCGAGGAAGGTGGATTCGAGGAAGAACGCGAGCAGGGCCTCGATCGCCAGCGGGGCGCCGAAGACGTCGCCGACGAAGCGGGAGTAGTCGCTCCAGTTCATCCCGAACTGGAACTCCTGCACGATGCCGGTGACCACGCCCATGGCGAAGTTGATCAGGAAGAGCTTGCCGTAGAACTTGGTCAGCCGCAGGTAGCGCTGCTCCCCCGTACGGTGCCAGCGGGTCTGCAGGATCGCGACGAGTACCGACAGCCCGATGGTCAGCGGCACGAAGAGGAAGTGGTAGACGGTGGTGACACCGAACTGCCATCGGGCGACGTCGAGCGCGTCCACGGAATCCCCCCAGGTATTTACTACCGGACGTAGTAAATACTACCTGCCGTCGTAGACACTCGCGCTGGGAGGTGGATCACGTCCCCGGACGGCCACGCCCTCGGCCCCGGCCGTCCGGGACGGCCCGCCCGTGCGACGATCGAGCGCTGATGGAGACCACCACCGCCCGACCCTGGCGCGCCCCTCGCTTCTGGCTCTTCCTCCAGGTACTCGCCCGAGGCGTGGTCGGGCTGCTCGCCCGGCTGCGGGTCAGCGGCGACGTGCCGGACGAGCTGCGGCACGGCCCGCTGATCCTGGCCGCCAACCACATCAACCCGTTCGACCCGGTGGTGCTGACCGCCGCCTGCCGGGTACGCCGGATCGCCCCCCGGATCATGGCCACCGGCGGAGTGTTCCGGGCCCCGGTCGTCGGCGCCGCGATGCGGGCCAGCGGACACATCCGGGTCGACCGGCGTACCCCGAGCGTCGGAGTCGCCCTGGAGCAGGCCGCGGCGGCGGTCACCCGCGGCTCGGTGGTGCTCGTCTATCCCGAGGGGCGGATAGGGCTCGACCCCGGCATGTGGCCCGAACGGGGCAAGACCGGCACGGCCCGGCTCGCCTTCGCCAGCGGCGCCACAGTGGTGCCGGTCGCCCAGTGGGGCGCCCACGAGGTCCTCCCGTACACGGCACCGGCCGGGATGCTCCGGGCGGTCGCCAGGGCGATCCTGCGCCGACCGGTGATCCGGGTGCACTTCGGCCCGCCCGTCGACCTGGCCGGCATCGACCCGACCAGCCCCGGCGCCGCCGCCCGGGCCACCGAGAAGATCATCGAGGCGCTCACCGTCGCCCTGGTGCCGCTGCGCCCGGACGAACCCGGCCTGCCCCGGCACGTCGACGCGACCCGACCGACGGAGACCCGCCGGCAGCACCGGCGCAGCCGCCCCGACGGCTCGACGTCCTGACGGCTCGACGCCCCTGACACCGCGACCGTCCGGTCGCGGACCGCCGACGGTCCGTCAGGTCAGTGCCGGGTAGCCGCCCCGTCAGGTCTACCGGAAGGCAACTGCCGCACGTCGCCAACGGGGGCGGAGGTCACCGACCCGGCGCGGGCCGTCCGGCGTTTCTGCACCAGCCGGGTCAGGTAGAGCAGGGCACCGGTCAGTACGCCGATGTCGTCGAGGTAGATCGGATCGGGCAGCAGGTCGACCGGCAGCACCGTGTAGGCCAACGCGCCGTAGAACGCCACCTTGCCGCCGGCACCCAGCTCGCCGAGCAGCTTGCGGGTACGCAGCACCCTGATCACGAGTACGACGGCGCCGGCCAGCGTGGCGACCGCCACGATGCCACCCAGCACCAGGATCAGAGTCCACGCCTCCTGGGACATGCCGTAACGGTAACCCGGCAGCTCCCCCGCCGCCCGCTGGGTGGCAGCCTGGAATCGCGCAGTCGGGTCAGTCGGCGGAGCGGCGTTGCCGCAGGTAGGCGAGGACCGCCTCGCGGGTGGTCCGCACCCCGAGCGCCTCGCGGGCCTGGGCGATCCGCCGGTTCGCGGTACGCAGCGACAGGAACTCCGCCGCCGCGGCGGCCGCGATGGTCTCGCCGTCGGCGAGTCGTTCCAGCAGCGCCCGCTGCTCCGGGATCAGCCGGTCCACCGCCGACTCGGCGTCGGACTCCGGCAGGTCGTCGGGGTCCCGGTGCACCGGACCGAGCCGGCTCAGGTCGTCGACCAGCGCCCGGCCCAGCTCGCCGGCCGAATCCACGATGGCCACCAGTCCAGCGCCCCGGGCGGCGGCCAGCACCGCGAGCCGGACCGTCTCGGCGTCGGGCACCCGCCCGAACAGCACCAGCCGGGCCGCGGCCAGGTCCCAGCCCGGCTCGGCGACGGCGAAGCCCTCCCGGGTCGACCACCCGTCCCGGGCCAACCGGCGCAGCACCGTGGTGGCCTCCGTCGCCGACGGTACGACGTAGCGCGGCGGGTCGGTCATCGCTCACCTCCAGCACCAGTCACAGCACCTCCAGGGCGAGGGCCGCAGCCTCGGTACGGGTGCGGGCGCCCAGTTTGCGCATCCCGGACCGGACATGGGTCTCCACCGTCTCGGCGGATATACCCAGCCGGCCGGCGATGCGTCGGGTCGGCTCGCCGGCGGCGACCAGCCGGAGCACCTCACGTTCCCGGTCGGTGAGGTCGCCGTCCGCCCGGGCCCCCCGGACGTCGCGGCGTACGGCGTGCCGGCGCAGCGCCCGACGGATCCGGCCAAGCAGCACCACCAGTCCGGCCCGCTCGGCGCGTTCCTCGGCGGCCAGCAGTGCCGGGACGCCACGGGCCGGGTCCGGCTCGTGCAGCCCGGCGGCGAGCAGGCAGCGCACCTCCTCCCGGGCCGCCAGGTCCCGCCAGCCGTCGGCGGCCCGGGTGAAACCGGCCGGGTCGCCGCCCGGGGTGTCCCAGGCGGCCAGCGTCTGGCGCACCGGTGCCGGGCCGGACCCGACGGCGGTCACCGCCCCGTCGGGCGAACCGGCGCTACCGCCGGCACCGTCGTAGCCGGCCCACCGGGCGGTGATCTGCCGCAGCCCGTCGACCAGCGGCGGGCCGCCGGTCGGTGATCCGGCGGCCTGGTCCGGTTGGCCGTCGAGCCAGGCCGCCTCCCGGCGGACCCAGTCGAGCAGCGCGTCGGCTCCGGCGGAGCCACCGGTGGTGGTCGCCGCCAGCCGGGACCGGGCCGGGCCGAGCAGGCCGCCGTCGGCCTCGACGAGGCTGGCGGCGGCGACCGCGTAGCCGCGGGCCACGGCAGGCAGGGTCCGGTCGGTCAGGTCACCGGCCCGGCGCAGCGCCTCGTCGGACCCGAACACCTGGTCGGGGTCGAGGTGCCGATCGGGCTGCGGCGACTGGTCCTGGCCGGAGGTGGACTGGTCGGGGCCGGAAGCGGGCTCGCCGGGGCCGAGGGGCTGGTCGGATTCGGAGCTGGGCCGGCCGCCGCGCAGCGCCGCGCACCAGAGCCGGGCGGCCAGGAACCGGGTCTGCCAGCTGTAGGCGAGGTCGGCCGCGCAGGCCAGCTCGGCTGCCCGGGCGGCCCGCCCGGCCTCGCCGAGCCGGCCGTCGGCGAGCAGCGTCTCGACCAGCAGCCAGGCACTCCACCGGGCGGAGAGCGGGTCACCGGCCGCACCCGCCGTCGCGGCGGCCGAGGCGAGCGCCGGTTCCCAGCCGGCCGCCCGGTTCGCGGCGCCGACCGCCGCCAGCGCGGCCCGCAGGCCCGGATGCGCCGGTTCGGCACCGTGCCGGGCGGTGATCCGGGCGGCGGTACGGGCCGCTCCGGCCGGATCGGCGTCGAGCTGGGCGAGCAGCACCACCCGGTCCCGGGCGGCGAGCTGGTCACCGGTGGCCGAGTCCGGGATCCGGGCCACCGTCGAGCTGGCGCCGGCCAGGTCACCGAGCTGCACCAGCGCCTCCGCCCGGAGCAGTTCCGCGTCGACGCCGAGCGGGCTGACGGTGGTCAGTACCCGGGCCGCGGACCGGGGCCGGCCGCAGGCCAACGCCGCCCGGGCGGCGTCGAGCCGGACCGCCGGGGACGGCTCGACGCCGGGCAGCGTGCAGGCCAGCAGCAGCAGGTCGGCGCGGGCCCCGGCGCTGTCGACGTCCGCCGCCACCGCCAGCGCCTGCCGGTACGCCGCCGCGCCGTCCCCGGCCGCCGCCAGGTGCCGGACCGCCTCGTCGGCGGGTACCAGCTCGGCGAGCCGGCGGTGCAGTCCCTGCCGGCCGGCCTCGTCGAGCAGCCCGGCGGCGACCTCGGCGACGTACGGCGACACCGGGGCGACCAGCCCGGCGCCGCCCTGCCCGACGGTCACCAGCCCGGCGGCGTGCAGCTCCTCGACCCCGGTGCCGAGCACGCTCGCCGGTGCCGGCCGGCCGAGCAGCCCGAGCGCGGCCATCGTCGTCCGGGCCGGCCGGGTGAGGTCGGCCAGGACCGCCGCCACGGCGTAGCCAACCTGCTCGACGTCGCGGTCCGCCGGCTCCGGTCGCCGCTGCCCGGCACCGCCGGGTCGGGGCGGCGGCACCGGCCAGGCCGGGGCGGGCCGCTGGGCGGCGGCCTGGCGGGTCAGGGTGACCACCGCCAGCGGGACCCCGCCGGCCCGCCGGACCAGCTCGGCGACGGTCGCCGGGCCGAGCCCAGGGCCGATCCGCCCGGCCAGCGCGGTCGCCGACGCCGGGGACAGCGGCGGCACCGCCAGCCAGCCGGACGCGACGGAGCGCAGCGCCGCCACCGCCGCGTCCGGCAGCCGGTGCGGGGTACGCAGCGCGACCGCGATCCGGCAGTGCGCCGCCAGCGGCACCAGGGCGGCGAGGGTGGCCGGATCGACCCACTGGAGATCGTCCAGGAGCAGCAGGCCGGCGCGTACCCGGGAGCGGACCGCCTCGGCGAGCAGCGCTGGGTCGTGGCCGGGCAGCCGGACCCGGACCGCGCGGGCCAGCGCCAACGCCGGCTCGCCGGGCAGGCTGGCCAGGCCGCCACCGGCGAAGACCGGTCCCCGGAAGGCGGCGCCGAGCCGGTGCAGCGCGGTGCTCCGCCCGCCGCCGGGTCCACTGTGCAGCACCACCAGGCCGGGGCTGGTGAGCAGCCCGGAGCCGACCGCGACGACGTCTGCCCCGGCGGTGCCCGGGGCGGGCACGTCGGCGCCGCCCTCGACACGCCGGGCCTCCGGCGGCCCCGCGGGCCGGAACTGGTCGGGCAGATCCCCGACCGACGCGTGCCGCACTGGTCCTCCCCCGCCCGGGTCGACGCCGCACCACCGTGCGCCGACGGTGGCACGAACATGGGATCCTGCGCCGGCAGGATATTCGTAGTGTGATGTCCGGCAGGGGCGGCCCGCCCCGCCGTCGTGTCGGAAAGAAAGCAGACGAGATGAGCGTGCGCCACCGCCGGGTTCCTGCCATTGTCGCCGACCGCACCGCCGGCTGACGAGCGATGGGAGCAGGTCCGCTCAGCGCCCGGGTCGCCGGCCTCTGCGACGAGGTCGGTCCGCGACTCGGTGCGGCGACCGGGACCCGGGTGTCGGGGGTACGTCGCCGGCTCGACGAGCCGCTGCGGGTGGCGATCGCCGGACGACTCAAGGCCGGCAAGTCGACGCTCGTCAACGCGCTGATCGGCCGGCGGGTGGCGCCGACCGAGGTCGGCGAGTGCACCCGGGTCGTCACCCAGTTCCGCTACGGCACCGCCGACCGGGTCGACGTGGTCCGCCGGGACGGCAGCCGGCTCAGCCTGCCGCTGGACGACTCCGGCATGATCCCGCAGCGGCTCGGCGTGCCGCGTGCCGAGATCTCCTACGTGGACGTCACGCTCACCAGTGACCACCTGCGGGAGCTGACCGTACTGGACACCCCCGGGCTCGCCTCGACGAACACCTCGGTCAGCGCGGGTGCCCGCCGGCTGCTCTTCGAGGCCGCCACCGCCCCGGTCGACGACAACATCGACGACGACTCCGCCGGCGCGATCGCCGGCGCCGAGGCGATCGTCTACGTCTTCACCCAGTCGGTCCGGGACGACGACGTGGCCGCGCTGGAGGCGTTCCGGTCGGTCTCGGCCCGGCTGGCCAGCAATCCGATCAACTCGTTGGGGCTGTTCAACAAGGTGGACAAGCTGGTCGGCGGGGCGGCCGACCCGTGGCCGGTGGCCGGCCCGCTGGCCGCCGACCAGACCGGGGTGTTGCGCCGGGTGGTCTCCGAGGTGGTGCCGGTGGTCGGGCTGCTGGCCGAGACGACCGAGGCCGGCCGGCTGACCGCCGCCGACTGCGAGGCGCTGCGGACGCTGGCCGGGCTGCCGGTCGCCGAACGGGTGCTGCTGCTCGCCTCGGTGGACCTGTTCACCTCCCGGGACTGCCCGGTTCCCCGCGAGCAGCGGGAGCGGCTGCTGCGGCTGCTCGACCTCTACGGCATCGGTTTCGCGATCGCCCAGTTCGCCACCCGGCCGCAGCTGGCCAGCGGTGAGCTGGTGCGGCTGCTCTTCGCCGCGTCCGGGTTCCCCCGGCTGCGCAACACCCTCGACCAGGCGTTCCGCTGGCGCACCGACGCGATCAAGGCCGGCTGGGGACTCTCCACCCTGGAGAAGCTGGCCAGCCACGCTCCGCACCCGCAGGAGCGGGAGCTGCTGCGGGACGCGATCGAGCAGGTGTTGCAGCAGCCGGAGTACCACCGTCTCCGGCTGCTGGAGGTGGCCCAGCTGGTCAGTTCCGGCTCGGTGGAGCTGCCGGAGCCGATGGAGCAGGAGCTGACCCGGCTGGCGCTCTCCACCGACCCGCGCTGGATCCTGAGCCTGCCGGCCGCCGCCACCGAGCAGTTGACCCGGGCCGCGCTGGAGGCCGCCACCCGGTGGCGGGTGTACGCGGTCGCCGGGGCGAGCCCGGCACAGTCCCGGGTGGCGCAGGTGGCCCACCGCGGCTTCTTCCTGCTCTCCCAGCGGGTACGCGCCGAGGGGCTTCCCCGGTGACCGCCGGCCGTACCGCCGCCGGGGACGGCGGGGCCGCCGCGCCGGCCGCACGCGGCGGCGGGGACCCGGAGGCGGCGCTCGGCGCGGCGTTGTCCGGTGCCGTCGACGGTGGGCTGGCGTTCCTGCGCAAGGTCGCCCCGGACGCCGCCGCCGAGGTCGACACGCTGCGCCGCCAGGTGGTGACCCGCCCCTCGGTGGTGGTGGTCGGCGAGACGAAGCGGGGCAAGAGTTCCCTGGTCAACGCGCTGGTCGGGGTGCCGGGGCTGTCGCCGGTGGACGTCGCCGCCGCCACCTGCTGTTATCTGGAGCTGGTGCCCGGTCCGCAGCCGGGTGCGCGGGCGTTCCTGCCGGGTCGGGCCGAGCCGGTGCCGCTGCGGGTGGCGGACCTGCGTGACTGGGCCACCCCGCTGGGCCGGCTGCCGGACGACCAGCGCCCGCCCCGGCACATCGAGGTGACGCACCCGGCGCCGCTGTTGCAGTACCTGAGTCTGGTCGACACGCCGGGGACCGGCGGGCTGGATCCGGCACATGCCCAGATCGCCCTGGACGCGGCGGCCCGGGCCACCGCGTTGCTCTTCGTCGTCGACGCCGCCGCCCCGTTCGCCCAGCCGGAACTCGACTTCCTCGTCGAGGCGAGCAAGCGGGTCAACCTGGTGGTCTTCGCGCTGACCAAGACCGACGCGTACCCGGGCTGGCGGACGATCCTGGCCGACAACCGGGCACAGTTGCAGGCCCACGCACCCCGGTTCGGCGGCGCGTCGTGGTTCCCGGTCTCGGCCCGGCTGGCGGAGCTGGCCCGGACGATGCCGGCGGAGGCGGCCGGCGAACTGATCCGGCAGTCCCGGATCGCGCAGTTGCAGCATGCCCTGATCGGGGTCGCCGGCCGGGGTCACCTGCTGCGGCAGGCGAACCTCCTGCGCACGGTACGCAGCGAACTGGTCCGGTACGACCTGGAACTCGGTGACCGGCTGCGGGCCGCCGACCCCGACCCGGCCGACAGGCACCGGATCAAGCAGGACCGGGCGGCGCTGGCGGCGCGCAAGCGTACCGAGTCGCGGCAGTGGTCGCTGGCGTTGAGTACCGAGACGCAGCGGGCCCGGGTGGAGGCGACCGGGCTGCTGCGCGGCTATGTCGGCGGCCTCCAGACGGAGTTCCTGAACCGGATCGACCGGGCCCGGGGCGAGGAGCTGAAGGGGCTGCCGCAGCGGGTCGACGAAGCGCTGCACGCGCTGTCGGTCCGGCTCTCCGACGACCTGGAGGTGCGGTTCCGGCAGGTGGGCGCCCGGGTCCTCGCCGAGGTGTTCCAGCCCGACGAGCTGCGGTTCGTGCTCGGCCGGCTGAACGCGACGCTGCGGCACGCGCTGGCCGGCAAGCCCCGCCGGGACGGCGGCGGGCCGGACAACATGATGATCGCCATGTCGGCCGGGTCGATGGCGTTCCTGGCCGGCCGGAGCGCGATGGCCGGCGCGTCGGCGCTCGGCGCGGGCGCGCTGGTCGGCGGCAGCCTGCTGATACCGTTCGCCGGGCTCGGCCTGGGACTCGCCGCAGGCGGCTTCGTGCTGTACCGGCGCCGGGTGCAGACCGACCGGCAGCAGGCCCGGATCTGGCTGCGGGAGGTGGTCGCCGACGCCCGGGCCGCGCTGTCGGACGAGATCACCAACCGGTTCACCGACCTCCAGTACGCCCTGACCCTGGCCCTGGACGACGCGATCGAGCGGCGGCTGCGGCAACTCGACGAGCGGATCGCCGAAATCGACGCGGCGGCGGCCGAGGACACCGCCGTACGGGCCCGGCGCCGGGCCGCCACCCAGGCGGCCCGGGAGACCGTCCGGGCCCGGGTCAAACAGGTCGACGAGGTGCTGGTGCGGGCCCGGACGCTGGCCCCGGCCACCGGTGCGCGAGGGCGGGACGATGACTGACTACTGGGGCGGCTGGTCCGCCGACCAGCCGGACTTCGACGGGCCGCGGGACGGCGGCCCGGACGAGACGGACCTCGGCGAGCCGGGTCCGGGCTCCTCCGACGTCGACTATCCGGTGCAGGGATTCGGCGACGCGGACCCCGGACCGGGGTTCGGCGAGGCGGATCCCGGACTGCCCGGGGCGGGCGGCGACCCGTCGTTGCCGCTCGGTTACGAGGACCTGCCCGTCGGGCCGGCCGGCGACCCGTACGCCGAGACCGACCCGTACCCGGCGCAGGAGTCCGGGTTCGGGCCGGCCGGCGATCCGGAGGTGCCCGCCGAGGCCGGTTTCGGTGCGGCCGACCCGCCGGTCGGCGCCGACCCGGACCTGCACCCGTACGCCGAGAGCGGGCCGGCCTGGTGGGCACCGGCCGAACCGGCCGAGTTCGGCGAACCGCCGGAGCCGGTCGACGGCTTCCCGTGGGCCGATCCGGCCCTGCTCGGCCAGCCGGTCGACGCCGCCGTGCCACCGCCGCCCGCAGCGGACGCCGGAAGTGTCGACCCGGCCGGGCTCGCCGGGTACGCCGGCGAGGAGTTGCCGGCCGACGGCGACGCCTGGACGGCGCTGACCGCCTCCGACGACCCGGCGACGAGTACGCTTGCCCGGTTCTGGTTGCCGGACGAGCGCTGAGGAACACCCGGCCTGCCGCCCTGCTGTGCCGGTCCGTGCGCTCCTCCGACGCCGGCACGGGAACTGGCACCGGCCGAAGCTTTCGCAAGGCCCAGACGGAAGTGAGCGACAGATGGCGGAGACGACGAGTGGTGGCACCCGCGCCACGGCCCAGATCGGGGTGACCGGGCTCGCGGTGATGGGCCGCAACCTGGCCCGCAACCTGGCCCGGCACGGTCACCGGGTGGCGGTGCACAACCGGTCGCCGGAGCGGACCCGGAGCCTGGTCGCCGAGCACGGTGACGAGGGGACGTTCGTGCCGAGCGAGTCGCTGGCCGACTTCGTCGCATCCCTGGAGCGGCCCCGTGCCGTCATCGTGATGGTGAAGGCGGGCGCACCCACCGACGCCGTCATCGACGAGCTGGTCCCGCTGCTCGAAGCCGACGACATCGTGATCGACGCCGGCAACGCGCACTTCGCCGACACCCGGCGCCGGGAGGAGACGCTGCGCGAGCACGGGCTGCACTTCGTCGGCACCGGCGTCTCCGGCGGCGAGGAGGGTGCGCTGCTCGGGCCGAGCATCATGCCGGGCGGTTCCGTCGAGGCGTACCGGAAGCTCGGGCCGATCTTCGAGTCGATCGCCGCCCAGGTGGACGGGGTGCCGTGCTGCGCCCACGTCGGGCCGGACGGCGCCGGGCACTTCGTCAAGATGGTGCACAACGGCATCGAGTACGCCGACATGCAGCTCATCGCCGAGGCGTACGACCTGCTCCGGGAGCGGCTCGACGCCACTCCGGCCGAGATCGGCAAGATCTTCGCCGGCTGGAACGAGGGCGACCTGGAGTCGTTCCTGATCGAGATCACCGCCGACGTGCTCGGACACGTCGACGCCCGCACCGGCAGGGCTTTCGTCGACGTCGTGCAGGACCGGGCCGAGCAGAAGGGCACCGGCCGGTGGACGGTGCAGAGCGCGCTCGACCTGGGGGTGCCGATCACCGGGATCGCCGAGGCGACGTTCGCCCGTTCGCTGTCCGGGCACGCCGACCAGCGGGACGCGGCGGCCCGGGCGTACGCGGACGCGGGTGGCGAGGCGCCGACCGGTGACGTCGACCGGGACGCCTTCGTCGAGGACGTCCGCAAGGCGCTGTACGCGTCGAAGATCGTCGCGTACGCGCAGGGCTTCGACCAGATCCGGGCCGGCAGCCAGGAGTACGGCTGGGACGTCGACCCGGCGGCGCTGGCCACCATCTGGCGGGGCGGCTGCATCATCCGGGCCCGGTTCCTCAACCGCATCCGGGAGGCGTACGACGCCGACCCGGACCTGCCGACCCTGCTGGTGGCGCCGTACTTCGTGCGAGGCGTCGCGGACAGCGTCGCCAGCTGGCGGCGGGTGGTCAGTTACGCCGCCCAGGCCGGCGTGCCCGCCCCGGCCTTCGGCTCCTCGCTGTCCTACTACGACGGCCTGCGCCGGAACCGGCTGCCGGCCGCGCTGATCCAGGGCCTGCGGGACAACTTCGGGGCGCACACCTACCAGCGGGTCGACGCCGAGGGGTCCTTCCACACCCGGTGGGCCGGCGACCGCGCCGAGTCCCCGGCCTGACCCGGCCGGCGGCCGGGGCCGGCCGGCACACGGACGGCTCCCGGCCGCCGACCCGAGCCGGGGCGCCGGCCCCGGGCCGAACCCCGGTCAGCCGGATCCCGGCCGGGCCCCGAGGTCAGCCGGGACCGGTGGCGACCACGGCGACCAGTACGACGAGTGCGACGACCACCAGCAGGGCGAGCGCCCAGGTCCAGACCAGCCCGGACGTGCCGGTCCAGAACCGGCCGGCCGGTTCCGCCGGTTCCGCCCCGGGCAGACCGAGGCGGACCGGTGCCGCCGGACCGGACCGGAGCGGGGCGGGGTTGTCGGACCGGGCCGGTACCACTCGGGCCGCCGCACCGGCCCCGACCGGCGCGGCGGCCGGCGCGGGCAGCGGAGCGGCCGGTACCGGCACCGCCCGGATCCGCGGCGGTGCCGGCGTGCCGGGCAGTGCCGGCGGGTCGTCGAGCCGGAGGGCGCCCTCGGCGACCACCGTCTCCGGCTGCTCCAGGGTGGTCGGCGCGACGCCCAGCTCGGCGTGGATCAGCCTGGCGGCCAGCGGGATCCGACTGGAACCGCCGACCAGGAAGATCCCGGCCAGGTCGGCCGGGTCCAGCCGGGCCGCGGCGATCGTGCCGGCCAGGCAGCCGACGGTCTGCTGGAGCTGCCGGCGGATCAGCGACTCCAGTTCGTCCCGAGTCAGGTGTGCCCGCAGGTCCAGCGCCGGCAGGTGCAGGTCGGCGCTGGCGGCCCGGGAGAGCAGCTCCTTGGCGGCCCGGACGTCGTCGTAGAGCAGTTCCCTGGCCCGGCGCCGCCCCGGGTCGGTCGGGCCCAGCAGGCCCTGCCACAGCTCGGTCCGGCCACCGGCGTAGCCCCGGCCGAGGTGCTCGACGAGCGCCTGGTCGAAGTCCAGCCCGCCGAGGTCGGTCAGGCCCGACTCGGCCAGCACGTCGAAGCCGGCGGTGCCGCGGCGGACCACGGCGGCGTCGAAGGTGCCGCCGCCCAGGTCGTAGACGGCCAGCGCCCGGCCGGGCGGCACCGCCGCGCCGAGTACCGCCGGATAGTAGGCGGCGGCCGCGACCGGCTCGGCGACCAGCCGGGGCGGCGGCAGTCCGGCGGCCCGCGCCGCGTCGGCCAGCACCCCGCGACGGCGCTCCCCCCACCGGGCCGGATGGGTGAGCCGGACCTCGTCCACCCCGCCGAGCTGCCGGTACGCCTCGACCGCGACCCGCCGCAGCACCACGCCGACCAGCTCGGTCACCGGCATCTCCCGATCGCCGAGCAGCACGGCCCCGTCGTCGATCCGCCGCTTCGGTGCCGGCTCGAACCGGGCCGGGTCGAGCCGGGCCGCCCGGAAGGCGTCCCGGCCGGTCAGTGGCGTGCCGGCCGGATCGAGGCAGACCGCCGACGGCAGCAGCGGGGTCCCGTCGAAGAGCAGCGGCCGGGCCCGGCCGTCGGCGCCCCGGGCCACGGCGACGGTGTTCGAGGTGCCGAAGTCGATGGCGAGCAGCCGCATGGCCAGCACCCTACTGCGCGGACGGGTTCCCTCCAGGCGGGGAAAGACCGCCCGGAAGAGTTCCCGTCCGGCGGGGAAAGGCGCCGCCCACCGGTCACCGGACGGTCAACCGGGGCGGGCATACTCGCACCGTGATCCGGAACTTCGCCTACCTCGACGCGCCGACACCGCTGGCGTTCGCCCACCGGGGCGGGGCCGCGCGCGGGGACGAGAACACCGCCGAGGCGTTCGCCCGGGCGGTCGGCCTCGGCTACCGGTACGTCGAGACCGACGTGCACGCCACCCTCGACGAGGTGCCGGTGGTCTTCCACGACGCGACCCTGCACCGGATGACCGGCGAACACGGCCGGATCGCCGGGCTGCGCTGGGCGGACCTGAAGACGATCCGGGTCGGCGGGGCGGCGGCGGTGCCCCGGCTCGACGAGGTGCTCGGCGCCTGGCCGCAGATCCGGTTCAACGTCGACGTGAAGGCCGACGGGGCGGTCGCGGCGACCGTGCGTACCGTCGAGCGGTCGGCTGCCGGCGACCGGGTGCTGCTCGCCTCGTTCAGCGACGCCCGGCTGGCCCGGCTGCGGCTCCTGGCCGGGCCGACGATCGCCACCTCGCTCGGCCTGCGCGGGGTGGCCCGGCTGCGGCTCGCCTCGCTGGCCAACCGGCGGCTGGTGCTGCCGCCGACGGTGGTCGCCGCCCAGGTGCCGGTCCGCTACCGGGGGGTCAGGGTGGTCGACCGGCGGTTCGTCGACCACGTGCACCGGCTCGGCCTCCAGGTGCACGTCTGGACCATCGACGACGTCACCGAAATGAACGAGTTACTCGACCTCGGTGTGGATGGCATCATGACCGATCACGTCGACGTGCTGCGCGCGGCGTACCAGAGCCGTGGCCACTGGCCGTCCGATCGGTAGGTCGGCCGGACCCGGGCTGCCCGACCCCTGACACGAGGACCGACATGGCCGAGACGATCCCCGCGACAGCGCCCGACGCGCCACCCAGCACCCGGCAGGAGCGGGTCGGCTGGTACTTCTACGACTGGGCGAACTCGGCGTTCTACACGACGGTGATCACCGTCTTCCTCGGCCCGTACCTGACGTCGATCGCGAAGTCGGCCGCCGGCTGCGCCTCCGACGACCCGTGCCGGGGCGAGCGGATCAGCCTGCTCGGCATCGAGATCGCACCCGGCTCGCTCTTCCCGTACATGGTGTCGCTGTCGGTCTTCCTGACCGTCTTCGTACTCCCGCTGGTCGGTGCGGTCGCCGACCGGTCGTCGCGCAAGAAGGAGATGCTGGCCCTCTTCGCCTACATCGGCTCGGCGGCCACCATCGGGCTGCTGTTCCTGACCGGCGACCGCTACCTGCTCGGCGCCGCGCTGCTCGTGGTCGCCAACATCTTCTACGGGGCCAGCATCGTCGTCTACTACTCGTTCCTGCCGCAGATCGCCGGGCCGGAGGAGCGGGACAGCGTCTCCAGCATCGGCTGGGCGATCGGCTACATCGGCGGCGGCCTGCTGCTGGCGATAAACGTGGCGGCGGTGCTGTTCAAGGACTCGCTCGGGCTGGACACCGGCGAGGTGGCCCGGTACAGCATGGTCTCGGCGGGCGTCTGGTGGGCGGTGTTCACCACGATCCCGCTGATCCGACTGCGCAACCGGCCGCCGGTCGCCGGCCCGGCGCAGGGGCCGGTGCTCCTCGACGGGTTCCGCCAGCTCTGGCACACCCTGCGCAGCCTCAAGGCGTACCCGTTGACGTTGTTGTTCCTGGTCGCCTACCTGGTCTACAACGACGGCATCCAGACGGTGATCTCGCTGTCGGCGGTCTACGGCACCGAGGAGCTGAAGCTCTCCGACGACGTACTGGTGCCGACCATCCTGATGGTGCAGTTCCTCGCCTTCTTCGGCGCGCTCGGCATGGGTGCGCTGGCGAAGCGGATCGGCGCCTGGAAGACCATCCTGGTCAGCCTGGTGCTCTGGACGGTGGTGCTGGCGGTCGCGTTCCGGCTGCCGGCCAACCAGGCGCTGCCGTTCGTGCTGCTCGGCGGCGGGATCGGCATCGTGCTCGGCGGCAGCCAGGCGCTGAGCCGGTCGCTGTTCAGCCAGCTGATCCCGAAGGGCAGGGAGGCCGAGTACTTCGGGCTGTACGAGATCTCCGACAAGGGCACCAGTTGGCTCGGGCCGCTGCTGTTCGGGCTGGCGTACGGGATGACCGAGAGCTACCGGGTGGCGATCATCTCCCTGCTGGCCTTCTTCGTGGTCGGGTTCGTCCTGCTGGCGTCGGTGCCGATCCGCCGGGCGATCGTGGCCGCCGGCAACACCCCGCCGGAACGGCTCTGACCGTCGGCCGCTCGTACTGGGCGGAAGCCGCCGGGCGAACGCCGTCGCGGTCCGGTCCCGACTCCTCGACGGCGCGTACCCGGCCGGTGACCCTCCGGGGCGCCCGATCTGTCCTAGGGTGGGGCCCGGGGCAGTCTTGCGCGCGGGAGGTACGCCGATGGAGCCGATCGAGACGACGGCCGGTACGGCCCTGGTCGGCGCGATGGCCGGTGCCGGCTGGCCGGCGGCCCGGGCCGAGGTGGTGGCGTTCTGGCGCCGGATCCGGCCGGCCGAGGCCGACGACGTGGCCACCGAGCTGACCGAGGTACGCGCCGAGGTCCTCGCCGCCCGTCAGGCCGACGACCCGGCCCTGGAGCGCTCCCTGGCCGGCGACTGGCAGCAGCGCTGGCGCGACCTGGTGCAACACGACCAGGCGCTCGCCGCCGACCTGCGCAGCCTCGTCGAGCGGCATCTCGTGCCGGCGCTGTCGGCCGACGAGCGGACCCGGGCCGCCGCCCGCCCTTCGGCCGTCGAGCCCGGACCGAGCTGAGCAGCACGTAGGTCTCCGGACCGAGCCGCACGGCCGGGCCGCCACGCGTCGGGCGGTGGCGCGGCCGGGATGGGTGTCGCGGGGCGGACGGATGCCGCGGGGCGGGGCGACACAGTGGTCAACGACACGGCGGGTCGAACCGGAAACGCCTGGTGGCCTAGGCTCCCCGACCGTGACCGACGACAGCCGCAGCAGCCGTACCCCCTCGACCGGCGACGGTTCCGCGCTCGCGCAGGCGTGTTTCGCCGCCGGTGACGGCCGGTTGCGTCAGGGTGCCGCCCTCAAGTTCTTCTGGGGTCCGATGGACTGTGGCAAGTCGACGATGGCGTTGCAGATGAACTACAACCACGCCCGGCAGGGCCGGCGCGGGCTGGTGCTGACCAGGATCGACCGGTCCCTCGGCCCGCAGATCACCACCCGGATCGGGCTGGCGCACGAGGCGATCGAGGTCACCGACGAACTCGACCTCTGTGCCCTGGTGAAGGGCAGGTGGGCCGAGGGCGACCGGCTCGACTACCTGATCTGCGACGAGGCGTGCTTCTACACGGTGCGGCACGTGGAGCAGATGGCCGAACTGGTCGACCGCTACGACGTCGACGTCTTCGCGTTCGGTCTGGCCAGCGACTTCCGGTCCTGTCTCTTCCCGGCCGCGCAGCGGCTGTTCGAACTCGCCGACGAGGTGACCCGGATCCAGGTCGAGGTGCTCTGCTGGTGTGGCCGTCCGGGCCAGCTCAACGCCCGGGTGGTCGACGGCACGGTGGTCCGGCAGGGCGAACAGGTGGTCATCGGGGACACCGTCGAGGCGGCCGAGGTGCGCTACCAGGTGCTCTGCCGGCGCCACTTCCGCTCCGGCGACCTGGGCCTGCACCGCTGAGGTCCGCGCCCGTGCCCGCGGGGGGCGTCAGAACGGGTCGCCGCAGATCCGCCACTCGTCGCCGTCCTTGACCATCGGCATCTCCCGGCGGTCCACCGCACCGGACCGCCGGGTCAGTTTCGCCGTCGCGGTCGCCCGGAGCCGGCCCTGGTCGCTGGCGATCCGGACGTCGTCGACGGCGTACCGGCTGATCGTCGGCGGCACGGAGAGCCGCCGCTCGAATTCCTCCCGGCTCCACCGCTCCCGGGTGTCGCCGCAGAGCCGGTCGTAGGCGCCACCCGCGTCACCGCTCGTCACGTCCTGTAGGAACGCCTCCGCCGCGTCCCGGGCCGCCCCGGAGGACTGCCGGACGTGCTGGTAGTTCCAGGCGCCCAGCCCGGCCGCGCCCACGCAGCAGACGAAGAGGCCGGCCGCGACCACCGACAGCACGCCCCGCAGCCGACGCGGTCGCCGAGCCCCGCGTCCGCCGGGCAGCTCGTAGCCCATGCCACCGACGGTAGATAGCCGGCGCGTCCGGCGGGTGCGAACCCGGCTGCCGGGCCCTGCCCGCGCTCCCGGCCGGCCTGGGAATCCCGGCCGCGCGGCCAGCCGTGCCACCAGGCTCGGCCGTGCCGTCATACGTGCCACCAGGATCGCTTGTGCCCCCGGCCGGTCGGCCAGGATCGGCTCGATGGGAGCGGCCGTCGTGGTCTACGGTCGGTCCCATCCGCCAGCCCCGCCGGCCCACCGGCCGGCCCCCCCGCCCCCGAGGACGACGAAGATGTCGCGTTACGTGCAGGTGGTTCCGGCCCCCGCCGACCCGTACTTCGGTGACCGGCTGCTGCGGTCCTGGCTGGACCGCCAGCTCGGCCCGGACGGGCACGCCGCCGCCGCCGACCGGCTGGCCGCGCTCGCCACCGACGTCACCGGGCTGTTGCGGGCCGCGCACGCCGACGCCGAGGCGCACCCGCCGACCCTGGTCCGCTGCGGCCCGTGGGGGGACCGGATCGACCGGATCGAGACCTCCGCCGGCTGGCAGGCGCAGCGCGTGGCGGCGGCCCGGCACGCCGTGGTGGCGCTCCCCTACCTGCCGCGGTCCCGGAGCACCTGGGGAGCGGCGGCCCGGGTCGTCCAGCACGCCCTGCTGCACCTGTACGGTCCGGAGTCGGCCACCTTCTCCTGCCCGGTGGCGATGAGCGACGGCGCCGCCGCGCTGCTCGCCCGCCCCGAGGTCGACCCGGCGGTCCGGGACGCCTGGCTGCCCCGGCTGACCGCCACCGAACCGGCCCGGGTCGTGCACAGCGGGCAGTGGATGACCGAGTCGCAGGGCGGCTCCGACCTGGCCCGGTCCACCACCGTCGGCCGCCCCGCCGCCGACGGTTCGTGGCGGCTCACCGGCGAGAAGTGGTTCTGCTCGGCCGCCGACGCCGAGCTGGCGGTCGCGCTGGCCCGCCCGGAGGGTGCCGGCCGGGGCAGCCGGGTGCTGGTGCCGTTCCTGGTCCCCCGCTACGCCGCCGGCTCGCCGCTGGCCGGGCCGGGCGCCGATCCGGACCGCCCGGCCCCGGGGGTCACCGTGCACCGGCTGAAGGAGAAGCTCGGCACCCGGGCGCTGCCGACCGCCGAGATCGGCCTGCACGACGCGTACGCCTGGCCGCTGGGTGACCCGGCCGGGCCGGGGTTGAGCCGGGCGATGACCCTGGTGGTGGTGACCCGGCTGCACAACGCGGCCGCCGCGGCGGGCGGGATGCGCCGGGGACTCGACTACGCCCGGGCGTATGCCGAGGCACGTCGGGTGGCCGGTGGTCGGCTGATCGACACTCCGCTGCACCGGGCCACCCTGGGCACCCTGGCGGTGGACGCCGCCGGGGCGTTCGTCCTGGCCGGGCACGCGTTCGCACTGCTCGGCCGGGTCGAGGTGGGTGCGGATCCGGCGGCCGAGACCGAGCTGCGCATCGTGGCGCCGCTGGCCAAACTCGCCACCGGACGGCTGGCGGTCTCCTCGGCCAGCGAGTACGTCGAGTGTTTCGGCGGCGCCGGCTACGTCGAGGACACCGGTGTCCCCCGGCTGCTGCGGGACGCCCAGGTGCTGCCGATCTGGGAGGGCACCACGAACGTGCTGGCCCTGGACGTGCTCCG
This sequence comes from Micromonospora sp. WMMD1102, assembly GCF_029626265.1. Taxonomy (NCBI): domain Bacteria; kingdom Bacillati; phylum Actinomycetota; class Actinomycetes; order Micromonosporales; family Micromonosporaceae; genus Micromonospora; species Micromonospora sp. WMMD1102. Next base: position 3,193,737 of record NZ_JARUBN010000001.1, read on the forward strand.
GGCGGTCCTGCGCGACGACGCCGGTACGCCGCTGCTGGCCCGGCTGGACGCCGCCACCGACACCGCCCGGCGGCTGCACCCGGCACTGGCCGACGCGCTCGCCGACACGACCACGCAACTGCGTGCCTCGCTCGTCGAGGTGACCCCGGAGTCGGTCGCGGTATTCGCCGGGGCGCGCGGGCTGGCGCTGCGGATGGCGTACGCGCTGGCCACCGCCCTGCTGGTCGAGCAGGCGGCCGGTGGCGACGAGACGGCGGAGGTGGCCGCCCGGCTCTGGGCGCGGCGCTGGCTGCGTGGCGCCGACATCGCGGCGGACGCGCACCACGAGCTGGACCTGCTCTGCTGACGGTGTTCCCGGCTCAGCCCCGGCGGCGGGCCCGGGCCGCCCAGATCGCGTACGCGGGATCGCGGTCGAGGTTGTGCCGGTCCCGGTCGTACCGGCGGGTGGTGCGCGGGTCGGCGTGCCCCATCGCGTCCTGCACGTCCTCCAGCGGCACCCCCTCGGCGCGGGCGGTGGTGGCGAAGGCGTGCCGCAGCGAGTGCGGGGAGAGCCGTTCCCAGGCCGGGATGCCGGCCACCCGGGCCAGCCGCCGGACCAGCCGGAACACGGCGTGCCGGTCGAGCCGGTTGCCGGTGGCGGTGACCAGCAGCGCTCCGGTCAACTGCTCCACCGGCCGGCCTGCTCCGGCCGCGCGGGCGGCCAGGTAGGCGTCCACCGCGTACGCCGAACCGGGGGTCAGGGCCCGGCGGCGGGCCCGGCCGCCCTTACCGACGAAGCGCACGCTGCGGTGTCCCCGCTCCTGGCCCAGATCGGTCAGGTCGAGCGCGACCAGTTCGCCGACCCGCAGTCCGAGGTCGGCCAGCAGGGCCAGCACCACCCGGTTGCGCGGCGCGTTGGGACCGGCGTCGGCCTCGGCCGCGGCGAGCAGTGCGTCGACCTCGTCCGAGGTCAGGCCGACGGTGCCGGAGTGGTCGCGGTCGACCCGGGGGCGGTCGGCGCCGGAGACCGGGTTGGCCGGTACCGCGCCGAGTTTGCCGAGGAAGGTGTACCAGCTGGACAGTGCGGAGAGCTTCCGGGCCACGGTGGCCGCGGTGAGTGGGCGTGCGCTGCGCGGGTCGACGCTGGACTCCAGCTCCCGGGCGTAGCCGTTGACGTCCAGGAAGGTGGCGCCGAGCGGGTCGAGGTCGCGCTGGGCGCACCAGCCGAGCCAGCCGGCGATGTCCCGCCGGTAGGCGGCCCGGGTGTGCTCGGACAACCGGCGGTTGCGCAGCCAGGCCTCGGTGAAGTCGGCCGGGGCGGAGAGCTGCGTCGGCCGGGTCGCCGCCCGGCGAACCAGGGTGGATCGGGACACATGAGAGAGTTTTTCAGACCGGTTGCCGGAGGCCCGACAGACGCGCCGGAGATCTCCAACTCTCGGAAAAACCGGGATAAGTCTCGCCACCCGTTCGACGCGCGCCCCGGGTCGGGCAGCCGGGCGCGCGTCGAACGGGTGGCGGATCGGTGCGTCAGGACTTGATCTGCCGGGGGCCGGCTCCGCTGACGGTCACCTCGACCCGGCGCGGCTTGGCCCGCTCGGCCACCGGGATGCGCAGGGTCAGCACCCCGGCCTCGTAGCCCGCTTCCAGCTTCTCGGTGTCGAGCGTGTCGCCGAGGAAGAGTTGGCGGGTGAAGACCCCCATCGGACGTTCCGCGGCGACGAGTTCGACCTTGTCGCCGGTGGGCCGGCGCCGCTCGGCCCGGACGGTGAGCACGTTGCGTTCCACGGTGCACTCGATGCTCTCCGGGTCGACGCCGGGCAGGTCGAAGGCGGCGTAGAAGTAGTCGCCGTCGCGGTAGGCGTCCAGGTGCATGACCGCCGGCCGGCTGCTGGTGCCGAAGAAGTGCTCGGCGATCCGGTCGATCTCACGGAACGGGTCGGTACGCATCAACATCCTCAATCCTCCTCGGTTCTCCAACGCCGAAGGTTCAAGTTGAGTCTTGGGGACTCAAGTTCTCTTCTTTATTACCGCGCGGATGGCTCCGTCGTCAACCCCGAGGGATCGGCACGTCGACCGGGTCGACGCGCACACCGGTCGCCGCCGGCAGGTGCTTCTCGAACCAGTGGTCGGCGTACGGGTCCTCGGTGTACGGCGGCACCTCCCGGTAGCCCTGCCGGGCGTACAGCGCACGCGCCTCCACCAGGTCGGTCCGGGTGTCCAGCCGCATCGTGGTCGCCCCGTGCGCCGCGGCCACCTCCTCCAGTGCGGCGAGCAGCCGCACCGCGCCCCCGCGCCGTCGCGCGGCCGGCCGGACGAAGACCCGGGTCACCTCGGCGTACGGCAGGGCGCCCAGCCGCACACCGGCACAACCGGCCGGCTCCCCGTCGTACCAGCCGACCAGGAACAGCCCGGTCGGCGGCGCCAGGTCGGCACTCGACTCCTCGGCCAGCACCTGGTCGAGCTCGGTGTCGTCGACGGGCCGGCGGTGGTAGCGGCTGACGATCTCGGCGTAGTAGTCCCGCAGCAACGCACCCGCCACCGGGCTGTGCACGGGCTCGGGGCGGATCGTCCAGTCCCGGATCGGCATCTCTTCCACCCGGTCAGTCTCGCCGCGACGTCCACCAGTTTTCGGCAGCCCTCGGGGTCCTCGGCAGCCGTTGGGCTCCCGTCCCGGCAGCCCGGGCCGGCTGCCGGGCTTGGCGTGGGCGGGTCGTGCTCAACGGGCGGCGGTGACCGGTCCGGACGGCGGGATGGCCTCCGGTCCCGGCACGGCCCGTGGTCCTGGGACGGCCTCCGACCCGGCGACGGCCTCACTGCCGCTGCTGCCGCCGATGCTGTCGCTGCCGAGGCGGCGTACTCCGGGGAACGCGGCGGTGCCGAGGCAGGCCACCGCGACCGCGACGGCGCCGAGTGCGAGCGGCACCGCCGGGGACCAGGCGTCGGCGGCGAGCGGCGCGAGCGCGTACCCGAGGGGCATCGCGGCGAGCGAGAGCAGCCAGTCGTAGGAGGTGACCCGGGCGAGCACGTGCGGCGGGATCTCCGTCTGGACGACGGTCTCCCAGACCGGGTTGAGGAAGCCGAGGGCGGCCAGCGCGATGCCGTACCCCAGCACCACCGTCCAGGCCGGAGCGGCCACCGCGAACAGCACCAGGGGCAGCGCGTAGGTGGCCAGGCCGAGGTTGGCCACCAGGATCGGCCGGCGCGGCCGGGCCCGTCCGGCCAGCAGGGAGCCGGCCAGCAGGCCGACGGCACCGGCCTGGAGGACGAGCACCCAGACCCCCTCGCCGCCCAGCCGGGCCACCGCCACCACCGGGCCGAGGGTGGCCAGCATCGCCGCCACCCCGTTCCAGACCGCGTGCGCCACCAGGCTGCTCCAGTACCAGTCCCGGGAGCGGACCTCGGACCAGCCCTCCCGCAGGTCGGCCAGGAGCGGGCGGCGGGCCACCTCGATCCGGCGTACCCGGAGCACGGCGAGCAGCGCGGCGCTGACCGCGAAGCTGGCGCCGTCGAGCACGAACGCCCAGCCGGGCCCGGCGGCCCAGATCAGGACGCCGGCCAGCGCCGGTCCGGCCAGGCCGGTGGCGCTGCGGGCGGCGCCCAGCGCGGCGTTGGCCCGCTGCCGGCCCGCCGCCTCGACGACTCCGGCGACCAGCGGCGAGGTGGTCGGCATCCCGAAGGCGGACGCCACCCCGCCGATCGCCGATGCGACGGCGATCGAGAGCAGGCTCGGATCGCCGCCGAGCAGTTCGACCCCGACGAAGAGCTGCACGACGCAGCGGAGCAGGTCGGCGCCGAGCGCCACCACCCGGGGGTCGAACCGGTCGGCGGCCACTCCGCCGAGCGGCAACAGCAGCAGCTTCGGCACCATCGCGCAACCGAGCACCAGGGCCAGCGCGGAACTGGAACCGGTGGCCCGCAGTACGGCGAGGGCGAGCGCCGCCGGCACGACGGCGTCGCCGAGCGCGGAGAGCGTACGGCCGACGAAGAGCAACTGGAAGGCGCGGAGCCGGAGGGGATGTGGCACGACCGCATGTTATTTTGGACTCGAATTATTCGTCAACGAATAATTCCGCTTCGACGTAGGATCGTCGACGTGGCGCACCAGGAGGACTGGACCGACGGACACGTCGCCCGCTGGCGGCCCGTGCTCCCCGACCTCGACCCAGAGGTGGAAGGCGCGGTCACCCGAGCCAAGCTGCTGGCCAGCCATCTGCGCCGGGTCCGGGAGAAGTCGCTGGTCGACTTCGACCTCCAGCGCTCCGAGTTCGACACCCTGCACGCGCTCGCCGGCCGGCACGGCCGGGCAGTCCCCTCCGAACTCGCCGACGACCTCAACCTGGCGCCGCCCTCGGTCACCGCCCGGATCGACGCCCTGGTCGCCCGCGGCTACGTCCGGCGGACACCGTCACAGACCGACCGCCGCCGGGTCGACATCGAGCTGACCGAGCAGGGCCGGGGCGCCTGGCTCGGCGCGATGGACATCCTCGGCCACGAGGAGTACAGGCTGCTCGGCGCGCTCACCGCCGACGAGCGGCGTACCCTGTCCGACCTGCTGCGCCGGGTCATGCTCGTCGCCGAGCGACCGCCGGCGCCCTGACCGGGCCGGGCACGTCCACGACCGCCCGCCCACACGGCGTCGCCTCAGGGTTCCAAGTCGCGCGTCGCGTCAGAGTTCGAACAGGTCCCGCAGGGCCTCGTTGATCCGGGACATGCTCGCCCCGGTCGCCATCCCGACCCGCTCCACCGCGACCGAGGACGGAATCCGGCGCAGCCGGTTGACCACCACGACCCCGGCCACCGGATCCGTCTCGGCCAGCGGCACCGCGAACGGCGGCAGATCACTGCTGCCGCGCTGCCGGACGATAGGAGCGCAGTACGGTGCGGCGGACGGCCGGTCGTTGTGCCCCTCGCCGGAAAGCACCACCACCCGGTGCCTCGCCTGCTGGGTACGGTCGCCGACGGTCCAGATCTCGCCCCGGTTCACGCGGCGCCGGCCAGGTCGGACCAGCCCGCGTCGACCCGGTCGGCGTACCGGTCGAAGGCGTCGAGCTCGTCGCGCACCTCCGGATGGGCCGCGAGCCACGCCTCGTGCTCCCGGGCGGCGGCGCGCAGCGCCTCCCTGCGGACCGCACGGTCGACCCAGGCCGCCAGGGCCAGCCCGTCCCGCTCCGCCGCGGCACGGGCCCGGGCGAGAGTGTCCGGGTCCAGGCTCAGCGTGACCTTGTCCGCCATAACCGCCGATGGTACGCCCGGGTGCCGCGACACGCCGGTCAGCGGGCCGGCGCCACCAGCCCGGACTCGTACGCGATGATCACGAGCTGGACCCGGTCCCGGGCGCCGAGCTTGGTCAGCAGCCGGGCCACGTGCGACTTGGTGGTCGCCATCGTGATGAACAGCTCGTCGGCGATCTCGCTGTTCGACCGGCCCTGCCCGATCAGCACCAGCACCTCCCGCTCCCGCTCGGTGATGCCGGCGACCGGACGTACCGGGCGGGCGGCCCGCGCGCCGGCCCCGACGAAGTCCCCGATCAGCCGGCGGGTCACGGCCGGTGCGATCAGCGCGTCACCGGCGGCGACGACCCGGATCGCCCCGAGGATGTCGTCCACCGCCATGTCCTTGACCAGGAAACCGCTGGCACCGGCCCGCAGCGCACCGTAGACGTGCTCGTCCTCGTCGAAGGTGGTCAACACCAGCACCCGGGTCGGCCCGCCGGCGGCGACGATCTGCCGGGTCGCCTCGATTCCGTCCGTGCCGGGCATCCGGATGTCCATCAGCACCACGTCCGGCCGGACGTCCCGGGCCAGCTCGACCGCCTCGGCGCCGGTGCCCGCCTCGCCGACCACGGTCAGGTCGCCGGTGTCCGCCATCAGCACCCGCAGACCCGACCGGACCAGCGGCTGGTCGTCGGCGAGCACCACCCGGACGCTCATCCCGGCACCGCCGGGGTCGACGCGGCCTCCGGCAGCGGCAGCCGGGCCAGCACCCGGAAACCAGCACCGGCGACCGGGCCGGCCTCGAAGTCGCCGTGCAGCAGCGCTACCCGCTCCCGCATGCCGGTGATCCCGTAGCCGGTGGCGGCGACCGGCCCGCCCCGCCCCTCGTCCAGCACCTCGACGACGAGGTCCTCGGCCCGGTAGTCGAGGGTGACCCGGCAGTCCGGCACACCGGCGTGCCGGACGACGTTCGTCACCGCCTCCTGCACGATCCGGTACGCCGACAGCTCGATCTCGGCGGGCAGCGGGCGTGGCTCTCCGTGCCGGCACACCTCGACCCGCACCCCCGCCTCCGCCGTTCCCGTCGCCAGCCGGTCGAGGTCGGCGAGTCCGGGCGCCGGTTCCCGGGACGCCGGCCCGGCCGGGTCGGCCTGGCGCAGCCGGCCGAGTACCCGGCGCAGCCCGGCCAGGGTTTCCCGGCTGGTCGTCTCGATCGCCGAGAGCGCGGCACCGGCCTCGGCGGGCTGTGAGTGGATCACCCGGCTGCCCACCCCGGCCTGGATGGCGATGATGCCGATGCTGTGCGCCACCATGTCGTGCAGTTCGCGGGCGATCCGCAGGCGTTCGGCGGTGACCGCCTGGGCGGTGGCCTGGGACCGCAGCGCCTCGGCGTACCGCCGCCGGGCCCGGACCGAGTTCCCGATCATCCAGCTGGCCAGCATCGCCAGCAGCGGGATCTCCGGTTGGAAGACCGGGCTGTCGTCGACTGGCCGGAGGTAGCCGATCAGGATCTCGGCACAGAGCGCCAGCACCGCCACGGTCACCGATCCCCGGCGCGACCTGGTCGCCGCGACGAACCCGACGACCAGGTCGACCGCCAGCAGTTGCAGGTACCGCAGGTCGCTCAGGTAGTCCGGGTGCGAGTGGATCGCCAACGTCATCGTCACCGAGCCGAGCAGCATCAGGGCGAGGGTGACAAGTGGTGCCCGCCGCAGCAGGACGGCCGGCAGTGCCATCGCCAGCGCCGGCAGTGCGTACCGGGGAACGGTGTCCAGCGCGCTGTAGAAGGCTAGGGGACCGCCTGAGACGAACGTCACGGTGAGTAGCAGGACGAGCGGGAACGCGACGAGGGCGGAGCAGACCAGCGCCGTGCGTACCGCCCTCGGCAGGCGGTGTCGCAGCGGTGGCCGGAGCGGGTGTGCGGTGGCGTCCACGCGGCGAGACTAGCCATCGGCCGGCCGGGCCGGCATCCGTCCACGGGCGTAATACCGCAGGCTGGTGGCGGTCCGCGGATCCGACGCACCGGCCGGAAGTACGACCGGACGCCAGGGTGACCGTGCTCGCGGACAATGCCCGGCAGCCGGGGAGGTCCGCGATGACCCGGATGGGTTGGCGGCCCGCCGGCTCGGCGGCGTACCGCTTCGCCTGTCCGGATCCGCCGAGCCGTAGCGTACGGAGGGCGGAGGTGACCGGAGGCGGAGTGGCCCGGACCGGGGCGATGGGGCGGGGGTATGGACGGCGGCACCGAACAGGACCGGCGATGGTTGAGGTCGGCCATCGCGCTGTCCCGGCTCTCGCCGCCGTCGCCCAGCCACTACGCCGTCGGTGCGATCATCGTCGACGGGCACGGGACCGCGCTGGCTACCGGTTACACCGGCGAGACCGACCCGCACTACCACGCGGAGGAGGCCGCCCTGGCGAAGCTGTCCGGCCGCACCGGACCGGAACTGAACCGGGCGACGATCTACACCTCGATGGAGCCCTGCACCGTCCGCAGGTCGCGGCCGGATCCCTGCACCGAGCTGCTGCTCGACGCCGGCATCGGGCGGGTGGTACTGGCCCTGCGGGAGCCGCTGCTCTTCGCCGACTGCGACGGCGTGGAGACCCTGCGCGGTGCCGGGGTGGCCGTGGTCGAGATCGGCGAACTGGGTCACCTCGTGACCGCGGTCAACGCGCACGTCCTGTCGTCGGCCGACCGTGCCCGGGGCACCAGGTCCGCCGGGTGAGGAACCCGACAGATCGTTGGCAGCACCAACGAGCATGATATCGTTCGGACGTCTAACGTTAGTCATCCTAACGTTTTTTGGCGGTAGCCCTGTCCTCCGGGAGCGCAACCATGATCAAGCCGTTTCGCGTCCACATCCCCCAGACCGATCTCGACGACCTGGCCGACCGGCTCGCCCGCACCCGCTGGCCCAACGAGGTGGCCGACGCCGGATGGGACTACGGCTTCCCACTGGCCCGGCTCAAGGACCTGGCCGAGTACTGGCGCACCGGCTACGACTGGCGCGAGCACGAGGCCGAACTCAACACACTCCCCCACTTCACCACCGAGATCGACAACCAGAACATCCACTTCGTCCACGTCCGGTCCCCGAAGCCGGACGCGCTCGCGCTGGTCCTCACCCACGGCTGGCCCGGCTCGTTCCTGGAGTTCCTCGACGTGATCGAGCCGCTGTCCCGCGACTTCCACCTGGTCATCCCGTCCATCCCGGGATACGGATTCTCCGGGCCGACCCACGAACGCGGCTGGGACATCGGCCGGATCGCGCGGGCCTGGGCCGAGCTGATGCGCCGGCTCGGCTACCAGCGGTACGGGGCACAGGGTGGCGACTTCGGCTCGGGCATCTCGACGGCGCTCGGTGCGGTGGCACCCGAGCGGGTCGTCGGAGTACACGTCAACTACCTGCCGACCCGGCCGCTCCCGGACGCCGACCTCGCCCTGTCCGAGACCGACGAGGCCCGGCTGGACAAGATCAGGCAGCTGATGGCGAACCGCCCGCCGTACCAGGCCCTACAGGCCAGCACCCCGCAGACCGTCGGCTACGCGCTCACCGACTCGCCGGTCGGCCAACTGGCCTGGATCGCCGAGCGTTTCGCGCAGTGGACGGACCCGCGCACCCCGGTCAGCGACGACCGGATGCTCACCGACGTCTCGCTCTACTGGCTGACCGCCACCGCCGCCTCCTCGGCCCGACTGCACCGCGAGACACCCCGCCGGCTGCAACCGTGCCCGGTACCGGTCGGCGTCGCGGTCTTCGCCCACGACATCACCCAGCCGGTACGGCCGCTGGCCGAGCGGCTCTTCGACATCCGGCACTGGTCGGAATTCGACCGGGGCGGCCACTTCGCCGCGATGGAGGTGCCGGAACTGCTCGCCGAGGACGTCCGGAAGTTCTTCCTCGCCCGGATCCCGGACGACCGGTAGACCGCCGCCCGCCGGCAACTTCCCCGAGATCGGCCCGCGGGTGAACGCCGATCAGGTGGGCTACGCCCAGCTCACCGGCCTCCCGGCCGGTGCGGCCTCGTTCAGAGCCGCCGGACGCGCAGCACACAGGTCAGCATGGGGAGGGTGAACTCGCCGGCCGCGGTCTCCGGCGTAGCCGCCAGGAAGGTGCGGATCCGGTCGAGCGTTGCCGTCCGCTGCCGTTCCGGCATGACCAGCATCCCCGCCCTGGTGCCAAGCGTCGCGACGAGCGAGTCGGCGGTACGGCGCTGCCCGTGCGGGAACCCGGTCTGCTCCGGTGCGCCGAACCGCGCCGGCCCGCCCGTCCTGGGCAGGTGCATGCCGGCCGTCTCGGCACGCCAGCTGGCCGGCGTGTCACGCGGGCCGACCGCCGCGCTGCCGCTGACCCGGGCCAGCCCGGCGACACCGTGGCGGCGAGCTTGCCGGTCCCGGCGCCCAGGTCGAGCACCCGTCGGCCGGGCGCGGGCTCCAGCGCCCAGCGCACCGCGGCCTGCGCGTAGTCCGGGCGGTGCTCGGCGTACGCGGTCGCGGCCGCACCGAACGACGACGCGTACCGGAGTCGGATCTCCTGTTCCACGTGATCAACCTACTGCGCCGGTCCCGGCGGCGTCAGTGGCGCCGACGGGACCGGGCCGCCCAGATCACGTACGCGGGATCGCGGTCGAGGTTGTGCCGGTCCCGGTCGTACCGGCGGGTGGTCCGCGGGTCGGCGTGCCCCATCGCGTCCTGCACGTCCTCCAGGGACACCCCCTCGCTCCGGGCGGTGGTGGCGAACGCGTGCCGCAGCGAGTGCGGCGACAGTCGCGCCCACGCGGGGATGCCGGCCACCCGGGCGAGCCGGCGGACCAGCCGGAACACCGATTTCCGGTCCAGTCGGGCGCCGGTCGCGGTGACCAGCAGTGGACCGGTCAACTCCGGCACGGTCCGCCCCTGGGCGGCGGCCCGGGCAGCCAGGTAGGCGTCCACCGCGTACGCCGTGCCCGGGGTGAGGGCGCGACGGCGCATCTTGCCGCCCTTGCCGACGAAGCGGATGCTGCGATGCCCACGCTCGGTACCCAGGTCGGCCAGGTCCAACGAGATCAACTCGCCGACCCGCAGCCCCAGGTCGGCCAGCAGACTGATGGTGGCCCGGTTCCGGACGGCGGTCGGTCCGGTGTCGGCCCCGGCGGCCGCCAGCAGCGCATCGACCTCGTCGGAGGTCAACCCGACGGTGCCGGAATGGTCCCGGTCGACCCGGGGGCGGTCGGCGCCGGCCACCGGATTGGCGTCGACCGCGTGCAACCTGACCAGGAACTCGTACCAGCTGGACAGCGCGGAGAGCCGGCGGGCGACGGTACTCGGGGTGAGCGGGCGACCACTGCGCAGCCCCAGCGTCTCCTCCAGTTCGCGGGCGTACGTGTTGACGTCGAGGAACGTGGCCCGCAGCGGGTCGAGCGCCCGGTTCCCGCACCAACCCAGCCAGCCCGCGACGTCCCGCCGGTACGCGTCGCGGGTGTGCGCGGACAGCCGCCGGTTGTCCAGCCAGGCTTCGGTGAAATCGGCGGACCCCGCGGCTGCCGACATGGGACCGCCCGACCGGCGGGGCACGATCTCGGAAGACGGCATGTGCGGAAGACTCCCAGCTGGTAGGCGGGTTCGTGTCGAGGCGCGCCCGCCAGCACGTCACCGTCGGCGGCGCCCGCTATCCTCCCGACGTGCTCTCCCAGGTCCGCGGCCTGTCCCGCCACTTCACCGAGGAAACACTCCGGGCGTACCTGTTGGACCGCTCGACCCGCGCCGAGGGCGGCTGCCTCGTCGTACGCGGCTACGGTAGCCGGCGGGGCGTACCGCAGAAGGTCGCGGGCCGGGCATGGGCGCACATCGCCGCGTACGTCGTATTCGTCGGTGACTACGACCCCGGGCTGGAGGTCGACCGCGTCTGCGGTGTGCCGGACTGTATCGAGCCGACCCACCTGCGTCAGCTCAGCCATGCCGAGAACTGTCGTGACCGCAGGCAGCGGCCCCGGTGCCGCAACGGGCACGACCGTGAGATCGACAGCCGCACCGGCCGCTTTCGCGAGGTCTGCCGACGGTGCAACAGCGAGACGCAGAAGCGGTGGCGCGAACGGCAGGCCCGCCAGGTCGCCGAGGGCCGCGCCCGGTACGGCCGCACGACGGACTGACGTTCGGCTCGCCGGACGAAGACGCCCCCGGACGGTTCGGCACGGGCGTGCGGCAGCCCAGGTCAGGCGCAGTGCCCGCAGCACGCTGTCGCGGGTGTGCCGGGTGCCGGCGGGGGCGGGCTCGTGCGGGAGCGGGTCTCGTTGGCCAGCACCTTCCAGGCGGGGCCGAGTAGTCGGGCGATCTCCTCGGCCTGGTAGTAGTCGGCGGGGTCGAAGCCCTTGTCCGGGCGCGCGACCAGATCGGCGCGGGTGTGGGTGGCGAAGAGCAGCGTGCTGCCGGGGGCGACCGCGTGCAGCAGGCCGCGCAGCGCCGCGTGGTCCGGCTGGTGGCACTGCCGGAGCCGGCCGGGGCCTCTACCCCGGGCAGGCCACCGCGAGTGGCCGGTGTCGGCGCGGGACGGCTGCGCTACACCAGGCTGACTCGTTACGCCTCATAACTGTCATTATGGTGCGCGCCGCTTACAAGCGGCGCGGCGCTCCTCCACTCTCGTGTCGGGCGATTACTGAATTACCAGTATTGGCAATCCAGTAATAATTCGGACTTGCGGTGCTGACAGTCAGCCCGGGAGAACCTCGAGCACGGACGTCCGGGTGCAGAAGTGCGGGTAGAGCGGCGGGGAGCTGGCCGGTTCCTCGGATCGGCGGGACGGGGATGCGCGCCGGCTGGGGGTGCTGGTAAGAAACGTGTCACCAGCCGCAAACGAGAGTGATCGCGCTGGTCAGGAGGGTGGGGTGCGGCCCCGCCGAGGGGTGGCCCTGAGCCTGGGGCCTGGTACGACATGATGTCCGGCTATGGCGCGATCGTTGGATCTCGATGAGCTGATCGAACACTGGACGTTGCTGGATGACGAGCGAGAGTTGATCGCGGGCAAGCGCGGGCCGACGAGGCTCGGGTTCGCGCTGGTGTTGAAGTTCTACATCCGGGTCGGCCGGTTTCCGCGCGGCCGTAGCGAGCTGCCGGGCGAAGCGGTCGAGTTCGTGGCTCGGCAGGTTGGCGTCGATAAGGGCGTGTTCGGGCTGTACGAGTGGTCGGGCCGCACGATCGAGTACCACCGGGCGCAGATCCGGGCCCATCTGGGCTTCCGGGAGTGCGTGGTCGCTGACGCGGACAAGCTGACTGAGTGGCTCACCTCGAACGTGTGCGAGGCCGAGCGGCGCCCGGAGTTGGTCCGCGACGAGTTGCTCGGGCGGTGCCGGACGGAGCGGATTGAGCCGCCCGCGGCTGGGCGGATCGACCGGATCGTGCGCTCGGCGCTGCACCGGGCCGAGCAAACGCTGACCGCGCGGATCGCGGCCAGGCTTCCCGCCGACGTCGCCGATCGGCTGCGCGCCCTGGTTGCGGTCGAGGTCCCGGACGACGACACCGGCGAGGAGTCGGTGCTGGCGCTGATCAAGTCGGTGCCGGGCAACGTGAGCTTGGAGTCGATGCTCACCGAGATGCGCAAGCTGCGCGCGGCCCGGGCGATCGGCCTGCCGGGCGACCTGTTCGCCGACGTCGCCCCACGGGTGCTCGCCTCGTGGCGTGCCCGCGCGTTGGTGGAGTCCCCGTCGCACCTGCGCGATCACCCTGAGCCGCTGACATTGACCCTGCTCGCGGCGCTGCTGCATACCCGGCTGCGGGAGATCACCGACATCCTGGTCGAGCTGCTGATCTCCACGGTTCACCGGATCGGCGCCCGCGCGGACCGGAAGGTCACCGAGGAACTGGTCAACGCGCTCAAGCGGGTCACGGGCAAGGAGAACCTACTGTTCGCGATCGCCGAGGCATCGCTCGACCGGCCCGACGACGCCGTACGCGAGGTCGTCTACCCGGCGGTATCCGGCGGCGAGCAGACGCTGCGGGAGTTGGTCCACGAGTTCAAGACCAAGGGCCCGGTCTACCGGCGGACCGTGCAGACCACGCTGAAGGCGTCCTACTCCAACCACTACCGGCGCGGCCTTGTCGAGCTGCTCGAGATGCTCGAGTTCAGGTCGAACAACGCCACCCACCGGCCGGTCCTCGATGCCCTGGACCTGGTCAAACGGCACGCCGACGCCCGGCTCACCTACTACCCGGCCGGGGAGAGCGTGCCCTCCCACAAGGGCGTGCTCGGCGACTGGACCACCCTGGTGTTCAAGGACGCAGGCAAGGCCGGCCGGCGGGTGGTCCGCAGCGTGTACGAGATCTGCACCTTCCAAGCGCTGCGCGAGCAACTGCGCTGCAAGGAGATCTGGGTCGTCGGCGCCGACAAGTGGCGCAACCCCGACCAGGACCTCCCGCACGACTTCGAGGCCCACCGTGACGCCCGCTACGCCGCCCTGCGCAAACCGCTCGACCCGACCGCGTTCAGCGACCAGTTGCGCGAGGAGATGCGCGACGAGCTGGCCGCGCTCGACGCCGGCCTGCCGAAGCTGGCCTGGCTGGAGATCGCCGACCGGGGCAAGAACGGGGCGATCAAGCTGACCGATCTGGACGCCGCGCCGGAACCGCGAAACCTGCGCCGTCTCAAGAACGAGGTCCGCACCCGGTGGGGCACGGTTCCGCTGATCGACATGCTCAAGGAAGCGGTGCTGCGCACCGGCTGCCTCGCCGGTGTGACCGGCACTGCCGGGCGCGGCGAACTCGCGCCTGAGGTGCTCGCGGAACGGTTGTTGCTGGCGATCTACGCGTACGGCACCAATACCGGGATCCGGGCGATCGCCGGGAGCGCCCAGCACGGGCACGGCGAGGACGACATCCGCTATGTGCGGCGCCGGTACCTGACCGTCGAGGTCGCCCGAACGATCGCGACCGAGATCGCCAACGCCACCTTCGCGGCCCGGGTGAAGACCGTCTGGGGCGCCGGCTCCACCGCCGTGGCCAGCGACTCGACGCACTTCGGCGCGTTTGACCAGAACATCTTCACCGAGTGGCACTCCCGCTACGGCGGCCGTGGTGTGCTCATCTACTGGCACGTCGAGCGCAAGAGCATGGCCATCCGCTCCCAGCTCATCTCCTGCACCGCGTCTGAGGTCGCCGCGATGGTCGAGGGCGCGATGCGGCACGGCACGACCATGGAGGTCGAGGGCAACTACGTCGACTCCCACGGCCAGTCCGAGGTCGGTTTCGGCATCACCCGCCTGCTCGGCTTCGACCTGCTCCCCAGGATCAAGCGGATCAACAAGGTCCGGCTCTACCGCCCGGCCGCCGGCGAACCCGACGCCTATCCACGGCTCATGCCAGCGCTGTCGCGGCCGATCCGGTGGGACATCATCGCCGAGCAGTACGACCAGATGATCAAATACGCGACCGCGACCGCGATCCGGTCCGGCACCGCTTCCACGGAGGCGATCCTGCGCCGCTTCACCCGGACCAACGCGATCCACCCCACCTACCAGGCGATAATCGAGGTCGGCCGCGCCCAGCGCACCATCTTCGTCGCCCGCTACCTGCGTAACCGCGACCTGCAACGCGAGATCAACGAGGGCCTCAACGTCGTCGAGTCGTGGAACCGGGCCAACAGCGTCATCTTCTACGGCAAGGGCGGCGACATCGCCACCAACCGCCGCGACGAGCAGGAACTCTCCGTGCTTTGCCTGCGCGTGCTGCAGGCCGCGCTGGTCTACATCAACACCCTCATGGTCCAAGACGTCCTCGCTGACGACGAGTGGGCCGCCCAGCTCACCGACGCCGACCTGCGCGGCCTGACCCCACTGTTCTGGACCCACGTCGCCCCGTACGGGGAAGTCAAGCTCGACATGACCAGCCGCCTCGCGCTCAGCGGTTCACCGCGATCCTGAGCCTGTTACCGGTCGGTGCGCAACAGCTCGACGGCCCGGTCGCGGTCGGCCTCGGTGGACAGCGTGTAGATCCGGGTGGTGTTGACCGAGGCGTGCCCAAGCAACTCGGAGACGAGCACGAGGTCCGCGTCACCGCGCAGCAGGTCGGTGGCGAAGGTGTGCCGCAGGACGTGCGGGCTGAGGTCGTCGATGCCTGACCGCGCCGTGCCGCCGTGGCGCGCGGGCCGGCTCGGTGGCGGGGACATCAGCGGGTGCCGTCACAGTCTTCGCCTTAATCGATGGACGGGGCAGATGGCTCTCGACGAGATGGCCTTTCCGGTCAGCCCCGACTCAATCTACGCCGCTGTCCGAACTGGAACGCGCCAGCGGAGCCGGATCGTGTGGGCACGAGAACCAAACCCGATGCCCGAGCCGCGTCAAGAACCGTCAAGAACCCGGTTGACCCCTCGCGGCGCTACCGGTTCGACCCTCGACTGATCCGCGAGCCAGTCAACCCGGCCAGCCAGCGTCGCGGGTAGAGCGCGGATCCGAGTCACCACCCGGTGAACGCGGTCTCGAACCGCATCGGTGCGCCCACGTGCTCAAGGTAGCGGGAATCGTGGACGGTCACGGTGAATCCGGCGTTGGGCTGAAGCTCCGACGGCACTCTTAGCGCGCGGTGCTTCTCATCCTCCGGCATGTACCGAGGGTCCACACCCGGTGGCAGGTGCTGTGGCTCGCCGAGCTGGTAGGAGGCAATGATCTGTGCGGCGCGCCAGCAGAACTCGTCGGGATCTGGCTTGGTCATGATGTACGGCTTCCCGTCGCTGCTGCCCCACGCGCTGAAGCGGACGAGATATTTCCTTGCGATCAGCGGCTGGCATCGGTCATAGGAGCACCTCAGCTGTTCGTCCTCCTCTGTGGTGATGTCGATTTTCCGGCCGAGGGTGAGCTCCCACAGCTCGGTGAGCTCGTCGGTCAATGTCACCCGGTCGGCGATCGTGACGCCCTCCTCACGCGAGACGTACAGTTGGTCCTCGTCCCAGAAGTAGCCGTGCTTCATGTTCTGCCAGGCTTCGAGGATCAGCTGCAGCGGGAACTCGGGCCCGGCGGGAAAGAAGAACGCGTCCGGGTTGATCAGCTGGATTCGGCCCTGGAGCGTGTTCCCACGGCAGGCGTCGAAGTGGATCAGGTACATCGTTGTCATCGGATATCCTCGGGCGCTGTCGATGAGATCGAGCCACGATAGCTGAATGATCGAGCGGGACAGCCCGGCGATCAAACCTCGGCGATACTATCCACATGGAACAGTGCGACGCGATGAACGAAGTGGTGCAGCTCGCCGGTCCGGCACCGGTGGACGCCGCGCTGGTTCTGCCGTGGCTGGGTCAGCTCGTCGAGCACGACGACGAGGACGTACGAGTGGCGGCGGTGAAAGCGCTCGCGGCCGGGTGGGCCGGTGACGCTGACGTGCTGCCGCTGGTCTACGGATGCGTCCTCAGCGATCCATCCGAGGACATACAGTGTGATGCAGTCCGAGCGGTCGCCGACGGGTGGTCCGACGACCCGCGGACGCTGCCGTGGCTGCGTGAGTCCGCGACTGTTGACAGCAACTGGGTCGTCCGGGCCACTGCCGTGGAGGTCCTGGCGGAGCGCTGGCCTGCGGACCCACGCACCCTGCCGTTGTTGCGTCGCCGTGCCATCCATGACGAGGTCATGTGGGTGCGGTCGGCCGCGGTCAAGGCTGTCGCGACGGCCGGTGCCATCCATCCGGACACCCTGCCATGGTTGTGTGCCCGAGGCGCCGAGGACCGCAGCTCCGAGGTTCGCAGCGCGGCGGTGCTCGCGGTCGCGTCCGGCTGGCTGGAGGACGCGGGCACCTTGCCGTGGCTGCGTGAGCGCGCCGCCGACGAGGCCAACGACGTGCGGAAGGCCGCGATCGAGGCGATCGGCCTCGGATGGGCGGGAGATCCCCGGTTGTTGCCGTGGTTGCGCCAGGTCGCCGACACCGACCCGGACACGTCGGTCCGGACAGCGGCACTGCGGACTATCGCTGACGGCTGGAGCACCGACCCGGACAGCTTGCCGCTGGTGCACCGGCTGGCCACCACTGGTGACGACTGGCATTTGCGGAATGGCGCCGTTGAGGCGCTGCTGGCCGGCTGGCGCGACGATCCCCGGACCTGGCCCGCGCTGCGGGAACTCGCTACCAACAGCACGGAGAACGTCGACCGGATGATGGTGGCATGGAAGCTTGGCGAGGAATGGTCATCCGACCCACGTGCGGCGGCCCTACTACACGAGCTGGCCACCACGGACGATGACGTCTACGTGCGACAGTCCGCGCTGTCCGCGGTCAAGAGCGGCTGGCCCGACGATGCTGCGACCCTTCGGCTGCTACGCGACCGCGCCACGACCGACGGCAGCGAGGAGTGTGTCAAGCCCCGGGTTTGATGGAGAGTTGGTTAGTTGGTTTTCAGGGGTGCGGTGACCGGGTGGGTCATCGCGTGTAGC
This sequence comes from Micromonospora sp. WMMD1102, assembly GCF_029626265.1. Taxonomy (NCBI): domain Bacteria; kingdom Bacillati; phylum Actinomycetota; class Actinomycetes; order Micromonosporales; family Micromonosporaceae; genus Micromonospora; species Micromonospora sp. WMMD1102. Next base: position 3,211,310 of record NZ_JARUBN010000001.1, read on the forward strand.
GCTTCGTGTTCGGCGGGTGGGATGTGGCCGAGTTCGCCGTGGAGCCTGCGGTTGTTGTACCAGTCGGTGTACTCGACGGTGGCCATCTCCAGGTCGTCGAGGCCGCGCCAGGGGCCCTTGTTGCGGACGAGTTCGGCCTTGTAGAGGGAGTTGAACGCCTCGGCCATCGCGTTGTCGAACGAGTCGCCCTTGGAGCCGACCGAGGCGACAGTGCCGGCCTCGGCGAGTCGTTGGGTGTAGCGAATCGCTCGATATTGGACTCCCCGGTCCGAATGGTGGACCAGTTCACGCAGGTCAGCGCCCTGACTCTCACGGCGCCAGATCGCCATCTTCAGCGCGTCGAGAGCCAGATCCGTGTAGAGCGACGTGGACACCTGCCAGCCGACGATCATGCGGGAGTACACGTCGAGGACGAACGCGGCGTACACCCAGCCCACGCTGGTGCGCACGTAGGTCAGATCCGCGACCCACAGCTGGTTCGGATGTCGCGCGGTGAAGTCACGCTTGACCAGGTCACCCGGACGGCCGGTCTCGGCTGCCGGTCGGGTCGTACGCGGTGCTTTGTCGCGCAACAGCCCACGTAGCCCGGACTCGCGCATCAGCCGCTCGACCGTGCACCGGGCCACCTCGACACCCTGGCGCCGCAGCTCGTGCCAGATCTTGCGAGCCCCGTACACGCCGTAGTTGGCCGCGTGGACCTGCTCGATCAGCGCGGTCAACTCCTCGTCACGCCGTGATCGGGCCGAGGCCGGGCGGGTCTTGGCGGCGTAGTAGGTCGACGGTGCGATCTCGGCTGGCGTACCTTGCAGCGCCCGCAGGACCGGCTGGACACCGTGTTCGGCCTTCTGGGAGTCGACGAAGTCGACCCTCATCGCGACGGACGGTCCAGCTCCGCCGCGAAGAAACTCGCCGCGGAGCGCAGGATCTGGTTGGCCCGCCGCAGCTCACGCACTTCTCGTTCCAAAGCGGCGAGGCGTTCCGCGTCGCTGCTGGTGACGCCCGGACGGTCACCGACGTCGGTCTCGGCCTTCTTCACCCACCCACGCAACGCCTCCGGGTGCACCCCGAGCTGGCCAGCGATCCGCCGGATCGCCCCTACCGCGCTGGCTGGATCCCGACGGGCCTCGACCGCCAACCGGGTAGCACGCTCACGCAGCTCATCGCTGTACTTCTTCGGTGCGGGCATAGCTAAATCTTCTCCCAGGTTTCGATGTCTCCATCAAACCCGGTGCGGAACAGTGCGCCGGGAGGCGGTCCGGCTCGCCGCCGAGCTGGCCGGGTAGCCCGCGGAGCGAGGCCGGGCCTGTCAAACAGGGCGGTGGCTTGGAGGATCTGTTCGCCTGCCTGGCAGCGTCCGGAGTGACTCATGAGTCAGCGGGATCTCAGCGCTGGCTGTCTTCGGCACGGCCTCGGCGGGCCGGTCGGTGAAGAACGCAAACCGAGCCTGGGCGGCCCGCGCTTGCCCGCGATCAGGTCCCCGCTCGTCGTCCAGTAGCGTTCAGTACTCGCAGTAGCGTCCAGTACTCGACAAGGTCATCGAGATCCAGCGATCGCGCCATGGCCGGACATCCTCGCGCACCCAACCCGGACCTCGCAGAGAGGCATCGACCGAAGCGCTCTCAGCGGTCCTGACCAGGACGAGCATCCCTCGTTTGCGGCTCGTGACACGTTTCTTACGAGCACCCCGGCTGGGGGCGTTGCTAACGAACGCGCGACCAGGGATCAAAAATTTGATCTAGAACCGGGTTCACGCGAGGGCACTGTGGTATCGGCGTGTGCCTACGGTTATGACCGGCGGGGTGGGGTGATGTCGAGTAGCTCGGTTGCCTCGGCGACCGCGACGGCGCCGGGTTTGACGTAGCGGGCGGCGGTGCGCGGGTTACGCCAGCGACCCTTGGCCATGATCAGGTGCAGGGTGGTATTAACCTCGCCGAGGTGGGTGGCCGCCGAGTGCCGGAGTTGGTGGAGATCCAGTCCCGGCGTGGTGGGGGCGCGGGTGTACTGGTCGAGCAGGATCCGGGCGCGGTCGTAGCCGAGCCGGGCCCGACCGGTGTGCGGGCAGATGTCCTTGGCCGGCGGACGGCGTGCGGGGCCGGGGCGGCGTTCGGAGAGGAAGACCGGGCCGCGAGTGCGGCCGCGGATGAGCCGGGGCAGCAGGTGCGCGGTTCCGGAGGCCCAGTACACATACTCGGTGTCGCCGCCTTTGGAGGTGACCTTGGCGCGGCGGGCGTCCAGTTCCAGGTCCTCGATGTCGATGCCGAGGATCTCGATGGCGCGACCGGCGGTCTCGTAGAGCATCCGCCACAGCGTCTTCTCCCGCAGCGGGATGTCCCGGCGGGTCAGCAGCCGCTCGACCGCGGCCCGGTCGACGGCGCGGGTGTGGTCGTGGATTTCGCTGCGCCGCTCGACGCCGGCCGGCAGCGCGGGTGCGGGGTAACCGTTGCGGGCCGCCCAGGCGAGGAACGAGGCGACCGCGGCGCGGCGCTGGTTCCAAGTGGACGGCGCCGAGTTGCCCCATAGGGCGGTGAGCGCGTCGCCGAACTGGTCGCCGGTCGTGCTCGACAGCGGCCGGTCGGCGCCGAGCTCGCCGGCAACGGTCGAGGGTGCCGCCGTACGAGCGGCGGGTGGTGCGGGCCGTGCAGCGGGGTGAGGCGAGGAACGCGTCGATTGCGGCCCGCACGGTGGTGGTCTGATTGCGGTCATGGGAGTGTCAAGTGAACGGCTGATCTTGGTTGTTGAGGTGGTCAGTTGTTGGCCGGGGTGAGCCGGCCCTCGAAGGCGATCTGGAAGGCGTTCAGGGGTGCTTTCCAGCGCATGGTCCAGCGCCGGCGCCCGGTGCCGGTCGGGTCGAGGCTCATCAAGGCCATGTAGACACACTTCAAGGCGGCTTGCTCGTTGGGGAAGTGGCCGCGAGCTCGCACGGCCTTGCGGATGCGGGCGTTGACCGACTCGATCGCGTTGGTGGAGCAGATGACCTTGCGGATCTCGACGTCGAAGGCGAGGAAGGGCACGAACTCGGCCCAGGCGTTCTCCCACAGCTTCACGATCGCCGGATACTTGCGGCCCCACGCCTCGGCGAACTCGAGGAACCGTTCGGTCGCGGCGTCCTCCGTCGGCGCGGTGTAGACGGGCTTGAGCGCTTTGGCGATCTTGTCCCAGTCCTGCCTCGCCGCGTAGCGGAACGAGTTGCGCAGCAGATGCACCACGCACGTCTGCACGATTGTGCGCGGCCACACGGTCTCCACCGCCTCGGGCAGGCCCTCGAGCCCGTCACAGACAAGCATCAGCACGTCGGCGACGCCGCGGTTCTTCAGCTCCGTCAGCACGTGCAGCCAGTGCTTGGCGCCCTCGCCGCCGTCACCGGCCCAGATACCGAGGATGTCGCGGTGTCCGTCAACGGTGACCGCCATCGCGAGGTAGATCGGCCGGTTCGCGCCCTGCCCATCGCGGATCTTGACGTTGATGGCGTCGATGAACACGACCGGGTAGACCCTGTCGAGGGGCCGGTTCTGCCACTCGGCCATGCCGTCCATGACCTTGTCGGTGATGGTGGAGATGGTCTGCTTGGACACCTCAGCCCCGTAAACCTCGGCCAGGTGCGCGGCAATTTCGCCGTGGGTCAACCCCTTGGCCGACAACGACAGGACCATGTCGTCGACGCCGGTCAGGCGGCGTTGCCGTTTGCGCACGATCTGCGGCTCGAACGTGCCCGCCGCGTCTCGCGGAACGCGGACCTCGACCGGCCCGACGTCGGTGAGCACGGTCTTGGTCCGGCTACCGTTACGAGTGTTCCCACTGCCACGACCAGCAGGGTCGTGCTTGTCATAGCCGACGTGATCGGTGATCTCACCGTCCAACGCCGACTCCAGGACCCGCTTGGTGAGCTGCTGCAACAGCCCACCCTCACCGGTCAGCTTCAGCCCGTCACCACGAGCCCGATCGACCAGCATCGCGATCAACTGCTCATCCGTGACCGCATCCGCCGGCCTCGCGGCCGGCTCCTGCCCCGAGGTGATCTCGGTTGTCATCTGGCGTCTCTCCCTTGATCGGTCGATCAGCCGTTATTTGTACAGTCCCCCGGGGGACGCCGGTCGAAAACCTGGTTGAGCCCTCGCTCAGCGCTCCGGTAAGTTGCCGCCAAGTCCATCCCGGCGAAGACAGAGGACGAGACCCGCGTGACCCCGCCTGCTCTCTAGACCTGACACCTTCTTCCACTCAGCTGTAGCCGACGCGCCCCGTCGGCCCGCCGGGCTGCCGTCGTGCGCCCGGTCGTACAGCGCTTAAGGCCGCGCGTAATCGGCCTCGTGTCAGGCCCAGAGAGATGGTCATGTCTGCACAACCTCATATCGTGCTGCCCTGGGTCGTTCGGCGGACCGGGCTGCCGCTACTTTCGTTGCGCTGCGTGGACTGCCGTTCGGCGTCGGCCACCGCCGGCGAGGGCAGGTTCCGCGTCAACGCCAACGGCAAGCTGCTGGACGTGTGGCTGCTGGTCCGCTGCGTGACCTGCGATCGGACGAGCAAGCTCACCGTGCACGAGCGGGTGCCGGTCCGCTCCCTCGATCCGACGGAGCTGCACAAATATCACCTCAACGATCCGGATCTGGTGGCGTCCAAGCTGTTGGATCCGTTCTTCGCCCGACACCGCCGCTTCAGTCTGGACTGGACGGGGGCATGGCGGCTGGACACCCCGTCGGCACAGCTCGACCAGGAGTGGCCGGTCCAGGTGGAAGTCGTCTTCGAAGATCCGGTGCCGGTGCGTCCGGACCGGCTCATCGCGCAGGGTCTCGGCCTCAGCAGGCCGGAGGTACTGCGCCGGGTCAAGTGCGACATCCCGTTGCGCCGCCCGATGAGTACCGGATTCACCTTCACGGTGCTGGCCGGGGAGTAGCGCGGGTGGAGCCGGGCGGGCCAAGCGGCCCGGCCGGCTCCACCGCGCCGGAGCCGCGAACCCGGCCAGCACCGTGTCGACCACCGGCGGAAGTCGAACCGGGCTACCGGCCGCCATCGGGCGACAAGATGATCGCGGCGGCCGGGCACAGGCCGACGGCCTCGCGGACCGAGTCCTGCACCTCGGCGGGCGGTTCGGGTCGCAGCACGATCGCCGTGCCGTCCTCCTGGTGCTGGTCGAACACCTCCCCGGCCGTCAGGGCGCACATGCCGGGGCCGATACAGCGTTCGGCGTCCACGGTGACCCGCATCGGTCACGCGTCCCAGGTGACCGGGAGGCTCTTCACCCCGTAGATGTCCGCGGTCTCCGGCCGCAGGGCAACCTCCTCCGGGGGTACGGCCAGGCGCAGCGTGCGGAACCGGTTGACCAGCGCGGGGAACGCGACCCGCATCTCGACGCGGGCCAGCCCCGCAATGCCGGACCGGTAGGGCACGACGCCGCTGTACCACGCATCGGTTCAGGGTACTGAAGGCCGGCGCGCGACCTGATGTGGAGAGTGCGCTCGACCGGCCGCCGGACCAACCGCTGGGCGGGGAGGGCTTACCAATGTGCGCCGCCGCTGCGCATGACATCTGGACGTGATTCGAGTGCTGCTGAAATTCGGCGCCGACCCGAACCTCCGCGAGGACGACGGGCTGGGGTACACGGCGCTGGCTTAGGCGGTCCGTTTCCAGGAGACGGCGGTAGCCGACGAGGAACGCGATGTGAGCGGTGGTTGCCAGCGTGTGGAGCACGGCGGGAGCGCGATCCACGGACCAGACCAGCGACGGCACGTCACGGACTTCTCGTCTGGACCGATGGGGAGGAGCGCGATCGGGCTCCTCCCCATCGCGAGGTGTGGTGGTGTGGCGTCGGAGGTTGAAGACAGGGCCCCGCGCTTCATGCTCAGGCGGTAGGGTCGCATTCCTTCGCGCTCGCGAGGAGCATCCATATCCGAGGGGTGAGCAGTCGCATGGAATCTTCGACGCCGTACGGCGGGCATAGCGGACCGGCCGGCGGGACCCCGACGGTCAGGGATGCGGTTGTGGAGCTGCGCGAGTTCATTACGGAGCTTCAGTGCCGCCCCGATATCCGCGTCGAGGTGGCGGAGGTCGGGGGGCCGGCCGCGCCGGAGAAGCTCGCCGCGCTGCGGGCCGGGGAGGGCATCCCGGAGGAACTGGTCGCCTTCCATGCGGAGATGGACGGGGTGCACGTCGAGTGGGAGTTCATCGAGCCGCCGGGCGGAGGGTGCATCCGCATCGCGCCGACCTCGGAATGGGACCGCTTCCGGGGCGACGATGAGAACAGTACGCAGTTCGGTGAGGACTGTACGGCGCTGTTACTCGACGAGATCACGCCCGAGGGCACGGTGTGGCTGCTGCGCAGCGGCGACGACGACGTACGCATCGTCTTCGCTGACGACGACAGGCAGAATGCTGGCGACGTTGCGGATTCGATCGCGGAGTACCTGCGTATGGCGATGCGCCACGGGTTCGCCCACTACTGGCCGGTCTACGCCGACGATGAGAACGATCCCGATCACGATCCCTCCGCCCCACCCGACGACGAGTTTGAGGAGGCGATCCGGCGGTTCCAGTCCACTCCCAAACCGCCGAGGCCCGTGCACCCCGGCACCCGCGTGCAGTTCTACACCTTCAGAGAAGGGGGTCGCGGCCACGTGGTCGCCCTCCACGAGGCGCCACAGAGCCAAACGACCGACTACCACGGCCAGCAGTTCGCGTCGGTGCGGTTCGACGAGGGCACGGTCGGTTGGCTGCCCGTCAGGAATCTGAAGGCATACGAGGGCACCGACGTGTACGAGCGGCTGCGTGACCCGGCGTTCGACCTCGCGGCCATGGGACGAGGTGCGCCGCACGAGGTGCTCGCGCTGGTGGACGCCCTCGCGCGCGCCATCGGCCCGGTAGCAGGCTACTTCGGGACCAACGTCGGCAGGTACCCGGGCAACGCGCGCCGCGGCGTGGGCCTGCTGTCGACGCGCCCGTTCGCTGTAGCCTTCACCGCGGTGACGAACCTGTGCGCGGCAGCACTGACCGCCGGGCTCGACCTGTACGAAGAGCGGAAGATGACGCCGTCCACGGACGACTACGACATCACGCAGTTCGCGACGACCTGGCACGAGTACTCGGTCGTAGACACGCTCGTGGGGCTGTGCGGCGGGCTGTTCCTCCTGGCCTGCCACGAGTCCGCGCGGCGCGGCGTACCCGGGCGGGATCTCGTCTCGCCCGAAGAAGCTGCCCGCTTCACACAGACCACGCAACACATGGCGCAGGTGCGGGTCGCGACCGAGGAACCCGGCCGCCTCACGCATCAGATGGATTACGTGGCGTGGGCCCGGACCGCAATGCTGGCCAGCCAGGTGCTCGCAGCGCCGGAATGGCACACCAGCGCCGTGGCTCGCGAGCTGGGGCTGCCTGCCGACGCGAAGGTCTTCCTATGAGCGGGCAACCGACAGCGGAAACGGACGGCCGGCTCCGTCAAGATCCATTTATCGCGGGTGCTGGCGCTGGCATCTCCAGCCTGAGTAACGTCGCCAACTCCTACCACCGGCGCGGGTAGCGTGCGGCGCATCGTGCCGTACCCAACCCGGACCTGCGGGCCGGGCTCAACCGTCGGGCTGCCAGCACGCTGACTAGGGCGATCACCCTCGTTTGCGGCCGGTGACACGTTTGCCGGCGCTCCACGACGCACTCGCCCTTGTTCAGCTGCCGGGCGATGCGCCTCCGATAGGTTTCGTCGGCCAGATACCGGGCGCCGTAGACGGTGCGGGGCAGCGCCCCGTACTCCTTGATCGCGCTGGTCAGCGCGTTCCTCCGCGGTCAGCGGCGGGATGATCAACTCACCGTCGTCGGTGAGCCGGACCTCGCCCGGGTTGCCCTTGGCCAGATGGGTCTCCAGGTCGGCCAGTACGGTGTGCAGCTCGTCGTCGGCCTGCGCGAGCGCGTCGGCGGCCTCGACCGGTTTGCCGACCAGGTGGCAGAACTCCACCTTCTGCGGCGCCCACGCCTCGGGGGCGAGTGCGGATCACCGTGTGCCGGCTGCACGCCGGCCGGAACTCGCTGGCCGAGCGGGCCGTCCTCCGGGGGGCGCGGGCAGGGCCCGCTGATCCCGGTGACGCCCTGAAGGGACAGTCGGCGGCCCGGCTGCGGCAGATCGCCGCCGAGGCGGCCGCCGACGCCGAGGCCCTGGAGGGCGCGGCAGTCGGCGACCTGCGCGTCGACACGGACGGCCGGACGGTGCCCGACATCGCCAGGGAGGTGGTCCGGCATCTCGGCTGGTCGGACTGAACCGGCCCGCCGTCGCGGCCGAGTCCGACGCCTTCACCGGTGATCCCGGGGGGCACCCCCGGTCACCGGTCGTCGCCGGTCCGGGGTGGGAGCATCTCCAGGTAGTGCTGGTTGTACATCACCCCAAGGGTGTTGCCGAACGGGTCGAACACCGAGGCGGTGACGAAGCCGGGGCCGCGCTCGACCGGCCTGTCGTGCACGGTGGCGCCGAGTGACAGCAGCCGGTCGAAACCGGCCCGCACGTCGTCGACGTGCCAGTAGGCCACCGCACCGCCGGACCGGTCCGGGTGGCTGTACGGGGCGTACCGGCTGTCGACGATGCCGAGTTCGTGCTGGTGGTCGCCGACCCGGAACTCGACGTACGCCGGTGGCCCGTCGACCGGGCGCACGAAGTACGCCTCGACGCCGAGCAGTTCCGCGTACCAGTCCCGGGCGGCGACGACGTCGTCGGCGAAGAGGCTGACGGTGCTGAGTCCACGCAACATGGTGGTTCCTTCCGATCGGTTGACCCCACCCATGCTCCGCACAAAAGTGCTCACCGCTTGCGCACTTTTTCCGGCAGGCTGCTGGCATGCGTGCCGACCGTCTCGTCGCCGTCCTCCTGCTGCTACAGGCCCGGGGCCGGCTGACCCCGACCGGTCGTGGTCAAAGCCGCAGACGGGCGGCCACCGGCAGGTGGTCGCTGCCGGTGGCCGGCAGGGTCCACAGGCCGGTCACGGTCGCCGACCGGGACATCACCTGGTCGATCCGGGCCACCGGCAGCGCCGCCGGCCAACTGAACGGCAGGGCCGGGCCGGCCGACGGCAGCAGCTCGCGGACCGGCGCGAGCCCCCGGTCGTGCACGGTGCTGTTCAGGTCACCGAGCAGGATCACCGTGCTCTGTCGCTCGGCGGCGAGCGCCCCGGCCAGCAGCCGGACGCTCTCGTCGCGCGGCGCGCTGCCGAACCCGTCCGGCAGGCCGAGCCGTACCGACGGCAGGTGTGCCACGTACACGGCGGCGTCTCCACCGGGCAGCCGTACGGTGGCCCGCAGTCCCCGGTTCCAGTTCGGGTCGAATCCGGCCGGTCTGATCCACACCGGCCGGTCGTCGAGCAGTGGATGGCGGGACCAGAGCGCGACGGTGCCGTGCACCGACCGGTACGGATAGACCGGATCCAGCACGGCCGAGTACGCCGGCAGCGCCGCCGGGGTCAGCTCCTGCATCCCGATCAGGTCGGGCCGGATCCGGCGTAGCGCGGCGGCCGTGCCCGCCGGGTCGGGGTTGGTGTCGCCGACGTTGTGCTGGACCACCGTGACGTCCCCGCCGGCCCGCTCGGCGGGGAGCAGCCCGGCGCCGAAGAGCCCGAGCCAGGCGCCGCCGGGCAGCACCAGCGCGACCAGGGCGGCTGCCGAGCGGCGCAGCAGCGCCGGCACCAGCAGTGCCGGGACGGCGACGCCGAGCCAGGGCAGGAACGTCTCCAGCAGGCTGCCCAGCCGGCCGAACCGGTTGGGCAGCAGGGCGTGACCGGTCAGCAGCAGGCCGACCAGCAGTGCCGTGGCGGCGGTGGGCCACCCGCGTCGCCAGGCCGACCGGCCGCGCGGGTCGACGCCCCGCCACCGCCGCGTCGGGCGCTGCGGTTGCCGCACGGTCGTCGGCGCCTCGTCCAGGGTCGACCCCCTCCCCCGGGTGCGGGCCGCCCACCCGCGTCCGGACCCGACCTGCCCGCACAGACCCGACCTGCCCGCCGTCCGGACCGGCCGGCGGCGGGTTGCCGGACACCGACGGTGTCCGGCCTAGCCTTCCCGGTGCACCGTCACCGTTCCGGCGGCGCCGTCGACGGTGATCACCTGACCGGTCCTGATCGTATCGGTGGCGCCGGGGACGCAGATGACGGCGGGGATGCCGTACTCGCGGGCCACCGTCGGGCCGTGCGCCATCGGTGCCCCGGTCTCGGTCACCAGCCCTCCGGCGGTCAGGAACAGCGGCTCCAGCCGGGGTCGGTGGTCGGGGCGACCAGGATCTCGCCCGGCTCGACCCGTGCGGTCGCCGGGTCGAGCACCACCCGGGCCGGGCCGGTCACGGTGCCCGCCGCCGCACCCACCCCGCGCAGCGCGTCGGCCGCGGTCGCGGCGGTCGGGGCGAGCGCCGCCTCCACGTCGGTGCCGTCGGAGAGCAGCGCGACCGGCACGTGCCGGCGGCGCAGCTCCCGCCGGTACGTCTCCCGGCGCCGCGCGACCAGCGCCCGCTGGTCGACCCCGTCCCGTACGGCGGCCCGCGCCTCGGCCAGGGTCAGGAACATGATGTCGTCGGCGCTGTCGAGCCGCCCGTCGTCGACGAGTTCGGCACCGGCCAGCAGCAGTTGCCGCCGGCTCTCCCGCAGCGGGTACAGCCCGGCGAACTTGCCCGCCTCGCGCAGCCCGGCCAGCACCCGCGCCCGGCGCAGCAGGAACCCGGCCAGCCGGCCCCGGACGGGCCGGCGGCGACGGGCCCGGGAGACGAGTTCGGCGAGTGTCGCCTCGGCTTCGGCGGCGGCCCGGGCGAACCGCCGGTCGGGGGCCTGTTCGGGGTCGGCGACCCGCAGGTAGTTGGCGATCGCGGCGAAGACCGGGGTGGGGTCCTCGGCCCACCGGGGCACCCCGAGGTCGACCTCGGCGGCGGCCCGGTGCCCGTAGCTGTCGAGGAACGCCGCCAGGCCGATCTCCGGCAGCGTGCCGGCCCGGTACCGTTCGGCGAGTTCGGCCGGCGGTGTCGTGCCGAGCAGTTCGCGGTGCGCGCCGGCCCGCTCGGCGAGGCGCCACAGCGCCAGGTCCATCTCGATGGTGACGTTGTGCGGCATTCCGCCGAGCACCGTGTTCAGTTCGGCCTGGCTGGCGACGCCTTTCAGCAGTTCCGCCGGCAGGGCGGCGGTCAGGATGCCGGCGACGACCGGCCAGATGATCCGGTCGTACCGGGTCGACGGGTCCTGGGCCTCGACGAAGTCCAGCCGCTCGGCGGCAGTACGCAGCTCGGCCGGCCCGGCGGCGGCCCGCTGCCGGAGCTGGTCGATCTCCGCGAAGAGCCGGACCCGGGCCACCTCGGGGCGGGCCAGCGCGGCGACGATCCCGGCGACGGCGCGCGGCGCGGTGCGCAGCGCCGGGCCGAACCCTCCGGAGCGGGACCGGCGGCCGGGCACGGGTGCGAACCGCGGATCGGTCAGGATGTGCGTGACGACCGCCTGGGCACGCGGGCCGAAGTCCACCGCCATCAGTTTCACCAGCCGCTTACGGGTCGCCGGGTCGCGGACCAGGTCGGTCAGGTCGGCGTAGAGGCGGCCGCCGATGTCGACCAGTTCGGCGCGGATGCCGAACGAGCCGAGGATGCCGGCCAGGATCACCCGCAGCGCGGACATCCCCATCGGGGTGACCGGGCGGAGCATCCCCTGCACGTGCCCGAACTCCAGGTAGATCCGGGGCTGTGGCCGGTCGGTCGGCGGTGGCAGCGGGAAGAGCGTGGTGATCGGCCGGGACTGGAGCAGCCAGAGTGTGCCGTCGCCGTCGAACGCCCACTCGATGTCCTGCGGGGTGCCGAAATGGGCCGCGATCCGCTCGCCGGCCCGGTGCAGTTCGGCGAGCTGGGCCGGGGTGAGACAGCCCCGGTCGTCGTACCCGCTGCCGTCGAGGACGTAGTGGTCAGCGTCGGCGGTGCCGTCGACCACGCCGGTGCCGGGCCCGGGTGCGGCGTCGACCACCATCTCGGTGCGGCGGCCGGTGACCGGGTTGGCGGTGAACAACACTCCGGCGACGGCGGCGTCGACCATGCGTTGCACCACCACCGCCATCCGGACGGTCTCCTGGTCGACGTCGTTGGCTTTCCGGTACGCGACGGCCCGCTCGCCGTGCAGCGAGTTCCAGCACTTGCCGATGGCGTCGTGCAGCGCGTCGACGCCGGTGACGTCGAGCAGGGTCGCCTGCATTCCGGCGAAGCTCGCGAACGGCAGGTCCTCGGCGGTGGCGCTGGACCGCACCGCGACCGCTCCACCGCCGAGCGCCGCGTACGCCTCGGCCACCTCGCGCTCGGGGATCACACCCCGCTCGTAGGCGGTGGTGGTCAGGCAGAAGCCGTCCGGCACCCGCTCGCCGCTCCTGATCAGCTCGCCGAGCCCGGCCGCCTTGCCGCCGACCAGTTCCGTCCGGCCGGCGGCGGTCTCCGCCAGCGTGATCACGTTCACCCGAGGACTCCCCTCCACCTTTTCAATACGACTGCAATGTAACCGAAGTGGGGACCCCACGTCAATACGACTGCAATGTAAAGTGGCCGGGTGCCCAGGAGAGCCGACCACGCCGCCCGCCGCCGGCAGCTCGCCGACGCCCTGATGCGGCTCGCCGCCAGCCAGGGCCTGGAGGCGGTCAGCCTCCGGCACGTGGCGGCTGAGGCCGGGGTCTCCACCGGCATGGTGCAGCACTACTTCCGCACCAAGGACGAGATGATGACCTTCGCCCTCGAGATGGTGATGCGGGACGCGGAGCGGCGGATCACCGCCGAGGCGTCCGCCGCCGGCCGGGCGCTCGGCCCCGCCGAACTCGTCCGGACGCTGATGGTCCAGATCCTGCCGCTGGACGAGCCCCGCCGACTCGAAGGCCACGTCACGCTCGCCTTCCTCGCCTACGCCGCCGTCAAGCCGGCCATCGCCGAAGGGCTGCGCGGCAACGCCGGCCAGCTGCGGGCCTTCGTCGCCGACCAGATCCGCGCGGTGCAGGCCGGCAGTGACAGGGCGGCCCGGATCGATCCGGCCCACGCCGCCACCGCGCTGCTCGCCCTGGTCGACGGACTCGGCATCCACGTCCTCGGTCGGCACTACACCGGTGAGAAGGCGGTCGCCGTCCTCGACGCCCACCTCGGACTCCTCTTCGGCGAGCCGGTCCAGGAACTCCCCGGAGCCGTCGTCGGCGCAGATCGTAAGGGTGAGCCGTCGCGGGACCGGCTGGTGCCGCACGGTGTGTCCGGCGAGCCGCCGCCCCGGTCGCGGCGGACGACGAGCGGGACCGTCCACTCGGACGACGACCGCGCCCCGAGTGAGCCGTAACCGCCGGCGTCTACACTGCCCGCGTGGAGCAGACGTCGCCGCACACGGTCCACTCGCTCGCGTCCGACCTGCGCCGACTCGGCCTCACGGCGGGCGACGTCGTCCTGCTGCACTCGTCGATGCGCAGCCTGGGGTTCGTCGCCGGCGGGCCGCAGGCGGTCGTGCAGGCGTTGCTGGACGTGCTCGGCCCCGACGGGACGCTCGTCGTGCCCACCCACACCCCGGACAACAGCGATCCCGCCGGCTGGCGCAACCCGCCGGTCCCGCCCGCCTGGTGGGCGGAGATCCGGGACCGGATGCCGGGCTTCGACCCGGCCCGTACGCCGAGCCGGTGGATGGGCGTCGTCGCCGAGACGGTGCGCAGCTGGCCCGACGCGGTGCGCAGCAGCCACCCGCAGGTCTCCTGCGCCGCGCTGGGCCGGCACGCCGACGAGATCGTCGGCTCCCATCCGCTCGACGACCCGCACGGCGAGCGGTCACCGCTCGGTGCGGTCAACCGGCTTGACGGCAGGGTGCTCCTGCTCGGCTGCGATCACGGCTCGAACACCTCGCTGCACCTGGCCGAGACGCGGCAGGAGGCACCGCCACGCAGTACCGCCGGGGCGTCCGTGCTCGGCCGGTACGGCGTCCGCCAGTGGCTGACCTGGGACGAGGTGGTCGCGGACGAGACCGACTTCGCGCGGCTCGGCGCGGCGTTCGACGCGACCGGTGCGGTGTCGGTCGGCCGGGTCGGCGAGGCGACCGGGCGGCTGATGTCGCAGCGGTCCCTGGTGGACTTCGGCACGGCCTGGCTCGCGGCCAACCGCGGCGCCGTACTGTCGTGACCCCGCCCGGCCGAGCTCGGACACCACTCGGCGGCACCGCCGCCCGGCGCTCCGGCGGACGTCAGTCCCGGACGCAGACGTATCCGGCGTAGGTGGCCGGGTCCCGGCTCGGCGTCGCCTCGACGATCCGGAAACCGGCCCGTTCCAGCATCGGTTCCAGCAGCCAGTTGAAGGTGCTGTACTCGGTGCGGATGTGGGTGGCCAGTTCGGCCCGGGTCCAGCCGTCGGCACTCGACCCGGCCGCCCCGGCCAGCCAGGTCTCGAACTGTTGCGCCACCTGCCCCGGCTCGAAGGTGTAGACGAGGTCGCGCAGCAGCAGCACCCCGCCCGGCCGGAGCAGGTCGGCGACCTGGGTCAACGCGACCGCCTTCCAGAAGTCCGGCAACTGGTGCAGCGCGTGCCGGCTGTAGACCAGGTCGGCCGGTGGTCCCTGGTGGTGGTAGCCGAGGAACCCGGCCCGGACCACCTCGACGTTGGCCAGGCCGGCGCGCGCGGCGTCGGCCCGCAGCCGGGCCAGCATCGCCGCCGAGACGTCCACCGCCACCACCCGCCGGCACAGCGGCGCGGCGGCCAGGGTGAGCCGGCCGGTGCCGGCGCCGAGGTCGACGAGCGTGGCGTCGCCGTGCAGCCCGTGCCGGCGCAGGATCTCCAGGTCGGACCCCGGGTCGTGGCCGGCCTTGCGGTCGTAGCCGTCGACGTAGGTCGGGTCGAGGTGCTCCGGGCCGGCGTACGCCAGCTCGTCGAGCCACCAGTCGGGGCGCCGCCCGTCCATCCGTCTCCTCCGTCCGCGCCCCGGCCCGTCCGGTACCTGCTGCCCGGGGCGAGGCGCCAGTATCGCCGCCGTGGCCGGGCGGGGACAGCCGATTTACCGCCGCCAGCGTCGGCCGCTCTCCACCGGAGGCGGGTCGTGGTTGTTGTGCCAACCCATGAGACGGGCCAACCGCGTCTGGTGGTGGCGGGGTTGTGCGGGCTGCTGTCGGGTCGGCGGGGCCGTCGCGTGTGGGGTGCCGGGCCTGGGCGCGGGTGGTGCGCGGCTGGTTGCCGGGCGTGGGTGCGGTGGTGGTTATCGGGTGGCGCGTTTGCGGGGTGGTGGCTGGTTGGTATCGGTGAGTCGTACGTATCGGCGGCGGGTGTTGTGGCGGTCGGAGTCTCCGACGGCTTGGGCCAGTTCCTCCCAGGATGGCCGCTGCCCTTCTGGGAGGGCTCGGGCCAGGATGAGGGCTTGGTCGCTGGCTTGTGCGGCGGTGCGGGCGAGTTGGGCCAGGGTGGATGCCAACCGGAGGGCCTGGGCGGGGTCGGTGGTGGCGGTGGTGGCCTCGGGTAGCTGGCTGATGGTGTGGGCCATGTCGGTGGTGAGTTGGTCGATCCGGGCTGCTGTCTCGGCGCGGTGGGTGGCTTGTTGCCGGGCGGCGATGACGGCCGGGTCTTTGTCGATGGGGTTGCTCGGCATGGTGGTTGTCCTTCCTGGAAGCCGGTGCCCGGCCACCTGGTGTGGTGGCCGGGCGCGGGGCGGGTTGGATTACTGGCTGGTGGGCGGGTTGGGTAGGTGGATGTCCCGTTCGGTGGCCACGTCGGCGACGACGGCGGCCAGGTGGTTGCAGCGGGTGATGTGGTGGCCGGCGTTGTGGGCCCAGACCTTGGCGGGGTCGGTGGAGTGGGGGTCGGGTTCCACGTCGGGGACGCGTCGGGCCAGGTCGTGGGCGTCCCGGACGGCGGTGGCGTGGATGTCGATGAGGTCGGCGGTGGGGGTGGTGGTGTAGAACTCGGGGAACTGTTGCTGCCAGCGGCCGGTGGTGGTGATCTCGGTTGGGTGGGCCACGGTTGCCGGGTTGGCGCTGGTCCGGGCCTGTTCGACGTACGGCTCCTCGGCGGTGGCCAGGGATCGCTGGCAGCAGGGGTCGGGGGTGCCGGTGAGTGGGCCGCAGTGCTTGCAGGGGGTGGGCTGGCGGTCGGGGGTGCCCCGGTGGCACCGGCCGCATCGGTTGTTCCACATGGTGGGGGGCTCGGGGAGCGTGCGTCCGCAGCCGTTGCAGGAGTAGGTGGGGGCGGGGGTGAGCAGGTCCAGGAGGTCGCTCTGGCCGGTCGGTGGGGGGATGTTGAACAGGGTGTTCATGCCGGTGGTGCTCCGTTCGTCTGGCGTCCGCGCGGGGTAGTGGATCCCGCCCAATGTGGTCAATACCGTATCAGATGGTCTTTTTGACCACAAGCGGGTGCCCCGATCGGATGGCCGGGGCGCCCGGGGCGGTCAGTGGAGCCGGGGAGACATCGACCTCCAGCGCCGCACTTCCTCTTCCGGGTCGGTCTCGACCGGCATCAGGTCTCGCATGTAGAGCACCTTCTTGATGGCCGCCATCTCCTCCGGGTCCACCGGGTGGTCGTCGGCGGCCATCCCGGACAGGTACTCATACAGGCCCTGGACCACGTAGCCGGGCTGCACGGTCATCCAGTAGACCCGCCCCTCGGGCATGGTCAGGTCCGGTGCGCAGACCCGGCAGCAGTTCCCCCTGGCCGACGGGTCCAGGGTGGTTCCGCAGTCTCGGCACGGAACTCCACCCCCGTCCTCGGTGCCCCACAGACAGGTGCCGCAGGCGCCCATGAAGAGCGTGCCGGGCTCGGGTAGGCGGCGGCCGCACACTGGGCAGTTCTCGTGCTTGTGGGCCTGGTCGGTGTCGTTGGTGACGTTGTCGCTCATGATGCTTCCGTTTTCGTCTGGTCCGGGGTAGTGATCCCCGATCACTGTGGTCAATGACATAACCCGTGGTCGATCCCACCACAACCGTGAAGGGTCGGACGACCAGTTGGGTCCTTGGGGGACCGCCCCGGGGCCGGCACGGTGCCGGCCCCGGGGCGGGTGTGTCAGTGCCGGACGAACCAGAGCGGCAGACCGGTTCGTGAGGCCCGGTCGGCCAGCACTCGGCGGGCCGTACGCTCGGCCGTCTCCCAGGCATTGATCCCCTCCCGCAGGCGCGGGGCCATGATCTCCGGCCACTGCTCGGCGGTGGCTACGCTGCGGTCCGGCCACACCAGACCGGGGCCGGCGCTGATCTGGACCGTCCGCCCCTCGGCGTAGGTCACGGTCACGATCACCGCCGCGCGGACACCCCTCATGTCCTCGGCGCTGGCGTCCGGGTAACGGGCCAGGATCGCCGCCGCCAGGCTGGTTACGTCCCAGACGGTCAACTCCTCCACCGGCGGCAGGCTCTGGCCTGCCGGCACTGGAGGGGCAAGGGGTCCCAGCCCGTGGTTGATCACCGTCACCCGGCGCGAGAAGCCGCCGTCGGTCCGCTCGTCGACCACCCTGACCAGGTGGGCGGATTCCGGCCCCCGCGCCCCCGGGGGCGCCCACAGCTTGGCCCGTGCCGGGGCCAGGACGACACCCTCCCGGTAGCCCTTGTTCGGCAGGGTGGTGGGCCGCTTGGGGTGGGCACCTACCCATCCGGTGACCGCGCTCTGCGGGTGGTCGCCGGCAAGTAGAGCCCAGGCGAACCGCCCCGGGTAGCGGCTTGCCGGGGTCAGTTTTGCCGCCACCAGGTTGCCGGCAAGGTCGAACAGGGCCGGAAACGGGGCCACTCCCCCGGCCTGGGAGATCTCGGCGTTTCGGCGGTGCAGGGCGGCGGTGATCTCATCGGCCCAGCGGGCCAGTTCCGCGTCTGGTCCCGTCCGGTGGCGTCCGGCCCGGCGGGCGGCGTGGTCGGCGGCGCGCTGGTAGTCCCGGGCCCGGTCCGGGTTGTGGTGCTCGCTCATGGTGTCTCCTGTGCTCGTCTGGCGGTACCGGGCGGGTAGTGAGGCCGCCCGGGTGATGTTGGTGGGCGCCCCGGCCGGTAGTGGCCGGTCCGGGACGCGGGTGTCAGGACAGCGGGGCGCCGTCCACGGTGATCACGTCGGCGGTGCCGATAGGCATCCGCCACCCCTGGGGGGTGAGTACGGTCAGTGCCCGGCTGGTCCGGTGGACGATGTTGGCGGTCAACTGGTGGGCGTTGCCGTCCTGACCCCGGTAGACGATGACGCTAGCGCCGGGCTGGAACACCTGGTCGGTGGGGCCGGTTTCGTTGGCGTCCGTCTCGGCACGGCGGAAAATCTCGTCCTCGATGAGTTCCAGCGGGTAGTGGGTGGCCGGCACCTGCTGGCCCCGCTCGATGGTGGAGAAGGCGTGGGCGCGCAGGCTTTCCAGGGTGTCGGGGTTCATCCCCCGCATGCGGCGGGAGATCTCCACCCGGACCGCGTTGAAGGGCCGGTCCAGGTAGGGCACCCCGTCCTTGGTCAGGGCGTTGAGGCTGTTGTATGCCCGGCACAGGTAGGTGGCGCTCATACCGCAGAGGTGGGGGTCGATGGCGGTTGCCGGCGGGTTGATGGGGGTTGCCTGGATCACGGGTGCTCCGTTCGTCTGGCTTGTGTGCGGGGCAGTGACTCCCGCTCGCTGTGGTCGCGACTGTAGGAGGTGGTCTTTGGGACCATGGGTTTATTGCTGGTGAGGGCAGGGTGCCGGAGCCAACCGACCCGGGACGCCCGGGAGCTCGGCACAGTGGGGCCGGGCCTTTGCTGTGTCAGGGGTGCGCCCCCGGGCCGGCCGGACCGGCCCGGGGGCGCGGGTGGGTCAGAGCGTGTCGTACGGGTCGTAGCCGTTGCGCCGCTGACGCAGGTTCAGGCGTGGCGGCGGCACAGGTGACGTACGTCCTCGGGGGCCGACGGCGCCGGCCGGTCCTTGCCGTTGCTGTCGATCAGGTGCAGGCGCAGCGTGGCCACCCGGGGCAGCGCGCACGGGCCGTGGTCGGGCAGCCCGGGGTAGACCACGCCGTACTCAAGCCGGTCGGTGCACAGGCCGAGCAGCAGTGCGTCGCTGCCGCCCTGGCGGGTGATGGCGGCCAGTACCAGTTCTGCCGGATAGTCGCCCACCTCCGGCAGGCTTCGCTGTCCCCGCTGCCCCATCCTGTAGAGGTCGTGGGGCTCCAGGTCGGCCAGCCGCCGTGCGATCTCCAGTTCCGGGGCCAGCAGGATGCCGGCCGGGCTGTGCCCGCCCCGGACCTTGTCCAGGGCCCAGTGGTAGGCGCTGGACAAGGTCTGGGGGCTCATGTCGGCCAGGGTGGTGCCGAACGTGCTCATGGTTCTCCGATCTCGTTTCGTCTGGCTTCCGTGCGGGGCAGTGACTCCCGCGCGCTGTGGTCACTACTGTAACTCGTGGTCGCTACGACCACAAGGGCGAATCTGTTATCCGCCCTGACCAGCGCAAACCCGCTCCACGAGGCGGCTCGTCGGGCGCGGGATTGCGCCGGTCACCCCGTGACGACAGTCCCCGAGCCAGACTCCAACCGCTCCATCCGCCAGGCCCCGACCCCCTCGGCCTCGCCGACGGCACGCAGGTTCAGCCGCCGACACAGGTCACAGACCCCGGTCGCCTCCACCCGCAACACCTGTCCGCAACCCCAGACCGGCAGGCCCGGGTCCATCACCCGAGCCCGGCAGCCACAGACACGAAACGCCACCATGTCCCCCCGCCGAAACGTCCACCGTGACCGTCCGTTCCCCACCAACGGCACGGCGACCAGAGTCGGTCACGTCCCCGTCCGCGTCGAACCAGCCGGCGGCCTCACACCGCCGGGCCACGTCCCACGGCCCGGCACCCACCCAGTTGCCGCCACGGTTGATCACCGACACGATCAGCCGGGCCTGCTCGAACGTCGGGGAGCCGTCAGCGGCCCGCAGCGCCGCCCGGCGCGTTTCGTACTCCCGGTAAGCCCGGCGGCCGTCCTCGACCAGGGCCTCCTCGTGGCAGTCCTCGACCAGCCGCCGCCGGCCGGCCGGCCTCCCGGGAGACAGCCTCAGCCGCCTCGGCCGTCTGCCGGTCGGCCCGTAGCCGGGCCCGGCAGCTCGCACAGAACTGGGCGTAGGTGCTGGCCTCCACCTGCACATCGGTGCGCAGATCGGAGGCATCCAGCAAGATCGTCTGCTTGCACCGTGCGTGTGGGGCACCGTCGGACCCGGCCACCGCATGGAAGTTGAGGGAGCGGCTGCTGGCCTTGCGGGCATACCTGATGTCGCTGCTCATGGGTGGTGCTCTCCGTTCGTCTGGCGCGGGGTAGTGAATCCCGCAGTGTGGCGATAGATGCGCGCTGTAGTGGTAGCGCACACTGTGGTCACGAAGGTAACGAGAGGCCCCTACGCCGTCAACGTCGCCAGCGTCGACCACTCATCCCGCGCCCAGACATGCCGCCGCCCCCGCACCCGGGCCAGCACCCCGCACGGGCACCCCACTCCCCTACACACACACTCCCGGGACGCACACTCCGCCACCCACTCCCGGGCCTCCGTGGACTCCTGACGCACCCGCAGCGACCGCAACGCGCACACCGGACACTCCACTACTGACACCGGCACCCACACCGGCGTAAGCCCTGCTGCCAACTCCACTGCTCCGAGCACCGGCGCTAGGTCATCGACCAGCCCGGCCACCACCGCCCCCGGCAACGCTCCCGGCACCGACCGGGCCACCCCCGCCAGCACACCCAGCCCGGTCACCACCCGCACCGCCAGCCCACCGGCCGGGGCAGGCCACCCCCTGCCCGATACCGACCGGACTGCCTGATCGGCGGCCCGGGTGACCGACGCGTCCAGCGTCGTCCGCACGTCCAGCAGATCCACCGATGCCGGTGCCGGCATCGACGCCGACGGGGCCAGCCCGTCGCGCAGCCACCGATACCTGTGCCCCCGCTCATACACCGCCCGAGCGTCTAGCGCCGCCCGCCGCTCATCCGACATCGTGGCCCCAGGTCGCGGCCCTGGGCGGTCCAAGGTGGAGGCGCCGGAGAGCGCCCGCCAGCCGGCCCGCAGTCGGCCCACCGTCAACAGCAGTTCTCCCCGCACGACATCCCCCGTGTTCGCTGATGGTGATCGTGTCCTATCGTCTCCTATGTTTGCGAGTCATTGCTGGTGCTTGCTTGTCTCTGCCGCCTAGCCGCTCCTCGTTGCGTTGGTTCGCCGAGTTGATCGATCTCGACCCCTTTTTTCAGGTTGGTGCTGAGACTGCCTTTCCTGATGAGGCTGTTGGCACAATGCGTAGCGCATCCTAGGACGCTAGCTTGAAGTCATCGCCTTCGACCCGATCGATGGTCTCGGCGGCTCTACCCGACCGCAGGATCACAGTGGATGGTCAGTCGACGGGACCCTGCGGTCGGATCACTGGGCGATGACGCGATCCGAGGCGGCGGCCCGCGTGGTCCGGTCCGCCGTGAAGCCGCATCCTCTGGGTACCGCTTCAGCCCTCCCCCGGGGCCTTATTGGGTTGGCGGCGCGGACGGGTGACGTCGACCTGCGCGCGGGGCTGGTGGCTCCCCTGGCGGCACAGGTGTAGGGGGTCTATCAGGACGCTGATCCACAGACCCTCTTAAGCAGGCGCACCCGGATACGGAAGGGGTGCGGACGAGCGGGGAAATCCGCCCAGGCGACCTCGAAAACCGGTGCGAGCGGGCGGCAGCGGGGGTGTTCGTCCGGCAGGTGTCGCTGGCCGACGGGCAGCGGTTGCCATGGATTACTCGGGCCGGGAAGGACCGGTGAGGCTGCGGCGGGCCATCGTGGTGCTGATGTCCGCCCAGGGCCAGCCGGGGCCGGGCCTCGGCCACCTGCTGAAGGTGCCCGAGGACGACGTCTGGGACGTGATCCACGCGTTCAACGATGGATTTCGCGTCGGCCAGAAGCTCGCGCTCGCCCTCCGCTGTCCAAAGTGGCCTGAACAAGCGTTGAACGTTGCCTGTGAATATTGACACGGACTGTGATCGCATCGATACTCGTGGAACCTGCTGATCATCTGGCCCACGGGGGTTCGCGTGTCTACGCACCGTAAGGCTTCTGCGCGCCGTCGCGCCCGTTTTCTGTCGTCGTTGCTTGTGGGGTCGTTGCTGGCTTCGTTGGTGGGTGTGGTGCCGGCGGTGCCGGCGGCGTTGGCGGCGGAGCCGGGTGGGCGGGAGCGTCCGGTGCGGGTGTCGTCGGCGGCGACGAAGCCGAAGCCGTTGCCGGCGATGCCGGTTTACAAGGGTGAGTCGGTGGAGTGGCCGTCCCGGGGCTCTGCGGTGGTGGACCTGCCGCTGTCATCTGACCGGTCGCGACGTCTGCCGGGGTCGGTGGAGCCGGGTGGTCTGCCGGTGACGGTGACGGCGGTGGACGATGTCGATCTGGATGTCCTGTCGAGTCGGGGGTTGGCGGATGCGGCGGGCGCGTCGGAGTTGCCGGGCAGGGTGCGGGTCGAACTTCTCGATCGAAAGGTGGCCGGGCGTGCGGGGGTGCCGCTGGCGTTGAAGGTCGAGCGCGTTGATGGCGGCACCGGTGGCCGGGTGGAGCTTCGGGTGGATTATTCGGCTTTCGCGCATGCGTATGGGGGTGACTGGGCGTGGCGGCTGCGTCTGGCGACGATGCCGGCGTGTGTGTTGGCCAGCCCAGAGGTTGAGCAGTGTGGGCAGGTCGGTTGGCTTGACTCCGTCAATGACGGTGAGGCTGGTGTGATCACCGCTGAGGTCGAGTTGCCTGCCAGGCCCGCCGCGGCGACCGGAGAGGACCAGACGGCGGGTGCCGGGGCACCGGCCAGAGACGTTGATCGACTGGTGGTGTTGGCTGCCAGTGGCTCTTCCACTGAGACGGGGGACTTTTCGAAGTCGGACTTGGAGGAGTCCTCGACGTGGGCGGTCAGCGGTAACTCGGGTGATTTCACGTACTCGTATCCGATGGCGGCGCCGTCGGTGCCGGGTGGTCTGGTGCCGGAGGTGGGTCTGGCGTACAGCTCGGGGGCGGTGGATGGGCAGACGGCGGGATCGAACACCCAGCCGTCGACGTTTGGTGAGGGTTGGAATTACACTCCTGGCTTCATCGAGCGGACCTACCGGCCGTGCGCCGACGATTCGGAGCCGGCACTGTCGCCGCACTGGACGGCGCTGGCCGCTACGGCGGACCTGTGTTGGCGGCAGCCGAACGCGCAGGTCACGCTTAATGGCACGGTTGGTGAGATCGTGCTGGCCAGTGACGGCAAGTGGCGGCTGGCCGACGATGACGGGTCGAAGGTCGAGTTGTTGACCGGTGCCTCGAACGGCGATGACAACGGTGAGCACTGGAAAATCACCACGGCGGACGGGACGCAGTACTGGTTCGGTCGGCAGACTCTGCCGAACGGCAAGGGGAACACCAACTCCGCTCCGGTGGTGCCGGTGTTCGCCAACCATTCGGGTGAGCCGTGTTTCAGTTCGTCGTCGGCGTCCGCGTCTCGGTGTCAGCAGGCGTGGCGGTGGATGCTCGACTACGTCGTGGACCGTAACGGCAACGAGATCTCGTACTGGTACGACCGGGATACGGTGCGTACCGGGTTGATGAACTCGGCGTCGACGACGGTGGCCTACCACCGTGCGGTGCACCTGAATCGAATCGAATACGGGACCCATACCTCTGATGGCTCGTCTGTGACGGCGCCGGCGCGGGTGGTGTTCACCAACTCCGACCGCTGTGTGACCAGTTCCTGTGGTACGCGGAACGAGACGAACTGGCCGGATACGCCGTGGGATCTCGAATGCCTGACCGCGCCGTGCGCGAATAACCTGGCGCCGACGTTCTGGTCAAGCAAGCGGGTGTCGAAGGTCACGACCCAGGTGCTGAAGAGTGGGACGTACTCACCGGTGGACGAGTGGGTGATAGGGCACTCTTTCCCGACGGCGCCGTCGCCGGTGCTGTGGCTGTCCAATATCGAACACAGCGGCAAGAGTGGCGGGTCGGTGACTCTGCCGAAGCTGTTGGCCTTTGGTACGAAGACCCAGAACCGGGCGGACTACGATCCGGCCGGCACGATGAAGTCGCACGAGAAGTACCGCATCACAAGGCTGCAGACGGAGACGGGCGGCCAGGTCGACGTCACCTATGCGGGCAATGACACCGGGTGCACGTTCGGTGGTACGTTCCCGGATCCCGACCAGAACTCCAAGCGCTGCTTCGCGCAGTACTACACCAACCCGTCGGGTGAGACCGGCTGGTCATGGTGGCACAAGCGGATCACGGCCAAGATCGTCGAATCCGACCTGGTCGGTGGCTCCCCGCCGATCACCACCGAATACGGCTATTCGACGGAGAACTCCTCCAGCAGCGTGCTGTGGGGGCTGTCGAAGGGCGCGGCGGTGTGGGGGGCGTCGTTGCCCAAGCGGTCCTGGTCGGAGTGGGCGGGCTACACCAACGTCACCGTGAGGAAGGGTAACCCGACCGCCGGTACCAGGTCCCAGACAGATTACCTGTATCTGCGCGGCCTGGATGGTGACGTCATCGATACCGGAACCCGCTCGGTGAGCGTCACTCCGTTCGACTCAGTAGTTGGTGGCGGAGCGGCATGGGATACCGAGTATCGGCGTGGACATCTGCTCAACGAGCGGATCTACGATCGTGCCGGCGGCACCGTGGTGCAGATTCTCAAGCATGATCCGTGGGCTGTCACCACCGGCACCCGGACGTTGTCGACGGATTGGGCGGTGCCGAACGTCCACAAGTCATACATCACCCGGACGAAGGTCGAGACCCGGTGGGAGTGGGTCGACGGCGCCTGGTCGCAACGAGCCCGGGTCGATACCGGCTTCGACTCCACGTACGGGCGGGTCCTCACGGTCTCCGACGAAGGCAATTCCGCCGACGGTGACGAGACCTGTACCACGTACGCGTACGCCGACAACGCTACCGGGTACAAGTACGAGTTCGTCAAGCAGCGGACGGATCGGGCGGAGGGCTGCGCGGAGACCCCGGGCGCCCTGCTGGGCGACACCCGCTACTACTACGACGGTCTGGCCCATGGTGGGGCGCCGGGCCGGGGCAACGTGACCAAGACCGAGAATTACGTCGATGGTGGTTGGCAGATCGCGTCACAAAACGTGGTCTACAACCCGCATGGTCAGATCACCTCGTCCACCGATGCCCTGAACCGAACCACCACGACCATCTACACCGAGAACGCGGACCGGCTGAACACCCAGGTAGCGGTCACCAACGCGGCCCTGCACACCACGACGACCACTCTCGATGTCTCCCGTGGTCTGCCGTTGACGGTGACTGACCCCAACACCAAAGTGACCACCGGTACCTACGACCCGTTGGGCCGGTTGTTGACCGTCACCAGGCCGGGCAATACCACGGGCACTCCGGATGCGGCCTACACATACACCGTGTCCCAGACAGCGCCGTCCTGGATCCGGACGAGGGCGTTGGGCCCGAACGGGAACCAGATCGAGTCGTACGACATCTACGGCGGGCTGTCGCAGCATCGCCAGACCCAGACGGTCGCGGCGGATAGCAAGCGGATCATCACCGAGCGGGTGTTCGACGAGCGGGGCCTGACGGTGAAGGAGTCCGCTTTCTGGAATACCAACTCCGGACCGACGTCGACCCTGGTGACGGCGGCAGACTCGGCGATCGAGCGGCAGACCCGCTACACCTATGACGGCCGTGGTCGGCAGACAGAGGCCGAAAGTTGGTCACTGGGGCAGTACTCCTGGAAAACCACCACCTCCTACACCTGGAATTCCACCACCGTCGTACCACCGGCGGGCGGGTTCCCGACCCGAGCGATCGTCGACGATCGCGGACAGGTCGTGGAGAAGCGCCAGTACCACACCTCGGACCTCGACGGTGATTACGACCACACCGGGTATGACTACAACCTGCGCGGCGAGTTGACCTCAGTCACCGATCCTGCCGGCAACACCTGGAGCTACGACTACGACCTGCTCGGTCGCAAGACCCAGGCGGCCGACCCGGACGCGGGCACCACACTCACCGAGTACCACAGCACCGGCACCGTGAAGGCGACGACGGACGGGCGGGGCAAGAAGCACTACCACCACTACGACAACCTCGACCGCCACACCGAGATCCGGGAGGACAGCCCCACCGGACGGTTGGCGGCCCAGTGGACCTACGACACCGCCGCCAAAGGCCAGCTGAGCAGCGCCACCCGATACGACACGGACGGGCTGGCCTACACCACCAGCGTCGGCTCGTACGACGACGGCTACCGGCCGCTGTCCTCGACGGTCTCCATTCCCGCGTCAACCAGCAACGGAGCCCTCGCCGGCAGCTACACCACGGGAATGACCTACAAGGTCAACGGTGCGGTCGCGACCGTCACCCACCCCGGCGTCGGAGGGCTGCCCGCCGAGACTCTGACCTACAACTACCTCAACCAGGGCCTGCTCGACTCGATGAGCTCCGCCCAGCAGACCTACCTCGCTGACGTCGAATACGCCTACGACGGCCTCGCGTACCGCACCTACCTCGGCAACGCTGACAAGCGGGTCCGGGTCACCACCCAGCACGACACCGGACACCGTCGCCTGACCAACATCCAGGTCGACACGGAAAACCAAACCAGCCCCGGCAACTGGGACGACAAGTACACCACCGAGTACGGCTACCGGGACAACGGGCTGATCGCCGCCATCGCCGGCAAGACCAACGGCACCCGCGACCAGGTCGAGTGCTTCACCTACGACCACCTGCAACGGTTGACCGAGGCGTGGACCGAAGCATCCTGGACCTGCGCCACCCCACAACGCGCGGGCGCGGACCCGTACTGGCGGAAGTGGACCTTCGACAAGGTGGGCAACCGGCTCACCCAGACCGACAAGGACCCCGCCGGCGACACCACCTGGACCTACACCACCCCCGCAGCGGGACAACCCCGCCCGCACACCGTCACCGGCGTGACCGCGACCGGTCCCAAAGCCGGCACTCCCACCCGGGCCTTCACCTACGACACCGCCGGTAACACCCTCACCCGCACCACCGAGACCGGCAACAGCCAAACCCTCACCTGGGACCCCGAGGGCCACCTCGCCACCCTGACCGAAAACGGGCAGACCACCAGCTACCTGTATGACGCCGACGGCAACCGGCTCATCTCCCGGGCACCAGGCAAGACCACCCTCTACCTCGGCGGCACCGAACTCGCCCTCGCCACCGGCAGCGGCCAACCCGACGGCACCCGCTACTACAACGGCTACGCCGTCCGCGACGTCACCGGACTCAAGTGGACCGTCAACAACCACCAGGGCACCGGCCAGCTCCAGATCGACGCCGGCACCTTGGCCTGCCAACGCCGCCGCACCATGCCCTACGGCGAAGACCGCGGCACCACCCCAACCCCCTGGCTCGGCACGAAAGGCTTCGTCGGCGGCACCAACGACGACACCAGCCTGGTCCACCTCGGCGCCCGCGAATACGACCCCACCCTCGGCCGCTTCATCAGCATCGACCCGGTCATGGACCTGACCGACCCCCAACAGATGCACGGCTACAGCTACGCCAACAACAACCCCAGCACCCTCAGCGACCCCGACGGATACCGACCCCTCGCCACCAACGGCGGCTACGAGGAGGACCGCTACTGGAGCAGCGGCGGCGGCAAGGGAACCAAACTCGCCAAGAACCCGAAGACCAATAAGTGGGGCGTAGCCAAGAAAAAGCCCACTGCCCCGAAACCGCCGCCGAAAAAGAAGCCGGCTATCATCCTCGGGGACAAGGTAATCGGGGCGCCGGACCGCAAGGCACTCGAGGACGCGATCAACAAGTGGTCCATCGACGGTGCCGGGCTTGGCCTTGGGGACAAGGAATACTACGTAGGCTTTAGGATTTGCCAGGAACACGCCGACTGGTGCTCGCAGTGGGCTCTCGAAAACACGGAGTGGGTCGGGCAGATCGATGGCTTGGGCTACTACGAGCAACGCGTAGCCTCAGATCCGTTCTTCAACCTGTTCGAGAGCCTGCAATCGGCTCCCGCCGGCGGTAAGGGCCGCGGCCGTTCCCGGCCAGGAGGCAGCTGCTTCCGCAGCTTCGCGGCAGACACCCAGATCCTCATGGCCGACGGCAGCACCAAACGTATCGAAGACATCAAGGTCGGCGACCTCGTCCTCGCAACCGATCCAGAAACCCGCGAGCACGGGCCGCGTGAAGTAACCCACATCTGGGTGCACGGGGACCAACTCGTAGACCTCAAGCTGGTCAACGGCACCACGATCACAACCACCGAAGACCACCCCTTCTGGAACCACACCGACCAACAGTGGCAAGACGCCCAACACCTCGACCAGGGCGACCTGCTCCTGACCGCCACAGGTGCAACCGTGCCCGTCGTCGGCCTGCTGAACACAACCGCGACCTTGGCGGCCGCCTACAACCTCACGGTCGACGACATCCACACGTACTATGTGCTCGCCGGCAACACGCCCGTCCTCGTGCATAATACGAACCCGAGCGGTTGTGGCGTATCGACGACTATTAGCCGACAGAAGCAGAGTCGTCATGTGGCGGGCGATCCATTGCACAATGGAGGGGGATATTTTAGAACGCACGGCGAGGCGCAGGAGGTTCTAGATGCATACCACTCCGGTGGCGCCACCGTTCTTGGTCGGACCGCTAATGGCAATATCGTGGTCCGGTATAACGAAGTGACTGGATTCAACAATAACCCCCGCTCTGGCTATACCGACCAACCAACGAATATCTTCATGATTAAGGGGACGAAGAGTCCTAGTGTTGTCCCTATAAACCCAAACTGGTCGGCTTCCTGATGGAGTGAGGGTCATGGCGTCTCGGCTCGAATATGAAAATGAGGTGGTGCTTGATGCGCTACAGGCATCCCTTGGCTTGATTTCCGAATACGTAAGAGCTGTCTCGGTACAAATTCATGAAGATAAAATTACCCTGCACTTCGCTGTGCATGAGCAGAATGCGGGTGTCGATGAGGACATAGACGAGATGATTTTCGAGCTCGATGCTTTGCGGGACGGTTCGGTTAGGATAGAAGCGTCTGTGTACGTTGGTATCCCTGATGGCGCCTGGCCGGGTCGGGGTGGCCGACTGCTCTTCTTATCGAAAGACTTGGATGGCCAGTCCGATCAGACGGCCTTTGAGTAGACCCCGTAGGGCACCGCCTTGCCCAGCCCATCAGCCGGAAAGTCATGTGTGCGCACGGGCGGGTGGCATCAGGCATCGTCGGTCGACACCGTTCGGTGGACCCCGGGGTGCCCAGCCGCCGGCTGGGCGGTGGCCGACGGAGAAGGGGTTTGTCAGGCACTCAGGACTCCACCACAGGTCTGACGCACCTCGGCGTCCGCGAGTACGACCCGACGATCGGTCGGTTCATCAGCGTCGACCGGTGCAGGACCTGTCGGATCCGCAGCAGTGGAACGGCTACAGCTACGCCGGCAACGATCCGATCAACCGCTTGGTGTGGTGGCCCAGCCGGCGGTGCGTGGTGCTCGGGCACGCCAGGTGCCTCGGGTGTCGGGGGCGGTGGCCGGCCGGGGGGTGGCGTGGGCGGCAGTGCGCCTGTGTGCCCCTCGGTGGTGACGGGGGAGGTTGGCGCGGGCCTGTGCGGCCAGGCGGCCGAGTTCGTCGGCGATGGCGGCCAGGTCGGGACCGGGGATCGGGGTGCCGTGGGCGGGTGCCCGGCGCAGACGGTGAACCAGGCGGCCGTAGTTGAGACCGGTCATCGGGGGTCGCCGGTGATGAGGCGGCGGATCGCCTTGTTCATGTGGTCTGGGCATTCGGCGAGGTGGGTGGGGCAGTTGAGCAGGTGGCCGTCGATGACGGCCAGGGCTTGGGTCAGGGCCTGGCTTGCCTGGGCGGCTTGCTGGCTGGACCGGATGGCGTGGGCGGTGGCGTCCTCGGCCCGCTGGTTGGCCTTGGCCTCCCGCTCCTGGGAGCTGCGGGTGCGGGTCCTGGCGCCGTCGACGAGCAGGGCCACGTAGAGGAGGCCCAGGAGCGAGGCGAGCAGTGCCCAGAGGAGTACGGCGATGATCGTGCGTGTTGCCATGTCGGGGTGTCTCCTGTGTCGTCTGGCGGTGCCCGCGCGGGCGCCGTGGGTGGCGCCCGCCCGGGTGTCGGTCAGTGGCGGCCGGTAGTGGTGGCGGCCGGGGTGTCGGGTTCCTGTGTGGTGGCCAGGGCGGCGGCCTGCTGGCAGACGGCGACCGCCCAGTCGACGCCGAGGTGCGCCGCGTCGCTGTGGATGCGTCGGCGGGCGCTGTGAGGGCCGTACTGGTCGGGGTGGTGGCCCAGGACGGTCAACACGTAGCGGGTGGCGCTGTTGTTGGCCTGCTGGGGGTTGTCGGTGCCGGCGGCCGCCGTGGTGATCGCGGCGGGGATGCTGTAGCCGCCGTTGCCGATGCCGGCCGGGTGGTGGCCGTGGGTGCGGATGAGGTCGGCGGCCCGGGTGAGGGTGGGTGCGGCCCGGTTCATGGGGTGTTGCCGGTGAAGTGGACGTAGCCTGCCTGGATGGCGCCCGTGCCGAGGTCGAGTAGGGCGACGACTTCGGTCAGGTGGCGGTCCAGGGTGCCGGTGTCGGTGAAGCTGCTTTCCCGGCTGCTGTGGAACAGGGCGGCCACGGTGGCGTTGTCGCCGTTGCTGTAGGCGGCCAGGAATCGGGCCGCCCAGATGACGGGTTGTGCTTCGGTGGGTGCCTGGTCGGGTTCGATCACGTGGTCGTCGGGGCCGAGGACTGCCACCATGGTGCATCCGTCGCCGTCGGCGCTGATGCCGGCGATTGCGTAGGTGACGCGTCGGGTGGCCTCGGCCAGGGTGCGGCACAGGTTGTAGACGGCTGTTGGCCCGTGCTCGTTGTTGAGGGTGACCAGGGCGTTGATGGCCCCGTGCTGGTCGCCGTTGGCGGCCCTGATCACGATTTGGCGGATCTGTCGGGCGATCTGCGGGTGGGGGGTGGCTTGTTCTGGGGCGGTCATCGGGTGGCCTGGGCGGTGGTCGGGGTGGCGGCCGGGTTGACGGCGGTGGCGTTGAGCGCTTCCATGGCCAGGGCGGTCATGACCTCCCGGAAGGGGGCGGCCACCTTGATCTGGATGTTGTGGAACTGGCCGCCGGCTTTCCAGGCCAGTCCGGGGATCGGGTTGCCGTCCGGCCCGCAGACCTTGCCGTCGATGAGTTGGGCGGTGCGGCGGGCGGCCTTGACGTAGTCGGGGTTGGGGACCTTGATCACCTGGTCGGGGTGGCGCAGGATCAGCCAGTCGACCATGGCGTTCGGGTCGTCCAGGGTGGCGCTGGGTCGGGTGATGGCGGTGGTGAGGGTGGCAAGGCCCGGGATGTCCCAGACTTTGGCCATGCCGGTGTCGAGCAGCAGGGACTTGGCGTCGGCGGCCAGTTCGGCTCGGAGAAGTTCGGCGCGGCGGCCGGCTTCAGCGGCCATCGCCTCAAGCCATGCGATCTGTTCGACCTTGGCGACGCGGTCGGTGTCGTTGATGGTGGTCATGGTGTCTCCTCCGTCTGGCGGGTAGTGGCCGCCGGGTCGGTGTTCGTCTGGTCGGTGCTGGTCTGCGCGGCCTTCTGTGCTTCTCGTTCCTCGGCCAGCCGTCGTTTGCCGATCCGGTTGATCAGGTCGCGCAGGGTTAGGGGGTTGCCGTCTTCGTCGATGAGTGGCGCGGGCATCCACCCGGCCATGGCGGGGTCGTCGCGGATTGCCCTGAGGGTGGCGGTGTCGGTGGCCGGGTTCTCGATCACGGCGCGGATGTCGCGCAGGTCGGGTACCGGGATGCCCTGGCCCAGCCAGGCGGCCATGGTGTCGGCCAGTTCCGGGCCGGGGCGGTGGAACCGGCGGTCGGCCAGGTCCTCGCACGCGGATTTGGTGATCGTGAGTACGTGGTCGGTGTCCAGGTCTCCGACGGTCAGGAAGTCGTGCTCGACGCCTTCCCGGTGGTCGGGTTTGAGGCCGAGCCGCCGGGTGGTGGCCCGGCCCCGGTCGCCTGCCTCGGTGGCGGTGTACTCGGGTACGTGTTCGGTCTTGACCCGCAGGGTGGCCAGCACGTGGCCTGGGAAGGTCCGCAGCGCTATCCGGATGGCGGCTTCGATGGGCCGGTACTCGGCCCAGCCGGTACGGCGGTCACTGTGGCGGTCCACCCGGTCCAGCGCCCCGCCCGGCCCCGACCAGTACAGGGAGTAGGAGTCGATGATCAGGGCGCCGGCGCCGGCGTGGTTGGCCTCGGCTACCAGGGTGGGCAGGTCGGCGGGATCGGCCTCAAGCGGGGTGGTGTGGAGGAATGTGAACCGGTCGGCGTACTCGGCGGCCCGGCCGTCGGTGTCGATGACGGCCACGGGGGCTTGTCCGGCAAGGGCGGTGGCCAGGGTGAGGGCCAGCGGGGTCTTGCCGGATCCGGGCGGACCTTGGATGGCGATCCGGCCGAACATCTGCTCCCGGCGGGCGGGGGCGTAGTGGGTCACCGCTGGCCCCGCAGGATGGGGCCGCCAAGGGGTCGTGGTCCTGTCCCGGTCTGGCCGGCTGCCCGTAGTTGTTCTCGCCGACTTGTTCGGGCCCCACTGCTCCATCGATTCCTGGACCCGCCACGTCGATTCCAGAAACCTGCGGCCCCACATGGGCGTCGATGGCTGGCGGCGTTATCGCGGCCCCACCGGTTCGCGTCGCTCAGCGCCGAGTTGCTGCCGCGCCGGTCTTCGACCGGCTTGCCACCGAATCGCCGCCCCAAGGCGTCGCTGGTCGGAGCGCAGCTCCACGGCGTTGGCGGGTTGGTGGCGGGTTGGTGGGGCTCCTCCGGCCGAAGTACGACCGTTCCGGCTTCTGGGACTGGTGGAGCCAACTGGAACTGGAGTTTCCATCGAGACATGGACACATTCCGTGGCTGGAGGGTCCAGAACTTGCTGGAGAGGTGGGGCCCGAAAGGCCCGGAGAGAACACGTAGTTGCCGCCGTGCTTCGAGTTCCTGTGCCAGGCAGGGGCAGGCTTCTCCGCGTGGGCAGCCGCAGCCCTTGAGTTCGACGGTGACGGTGGTGGTGCCGCGCTGGTACAGGTGGAGCCGGTAGGCGCAGGTGACGTTGCCGGCGTACTGGTCTGCGACCCGGAACGGGCCGGTGGTGGGGATGCCCGGTACCGGTGTGCGTGGGTGCTGGTTGAGGGGGGCGCCGCAGCCGGGGGCGGCGCACGGGGTGGCGCCGTCCACGGTTTCGGGCAGGGTCGTACTCACTGGGTTGTTGCTCCTTGGGTGTGGTGCCGGCCCCGGCGGTAGTGGGCGCTGGGGCCGGCGTGCCTCGGGTGTCTGGGCCCGGTCAGGTGTGGAACACGTCGGGGATGTCGACGTTGAGCACGGTGGCCACCCGGGCTGCTCCCCGGGGGCTGATGCGCCGCCGCCCGTGGGCGACGTTGCTCATGTGTCCCAGGGAGATCCCGGCCCGGTCGGCCAGGTCGGTCAGTGACAGTCCGGCGCGGGTACGCAGGTTTGCCATCTCCTCCGTGCGGGCGCTGATCCCCTGCGGGCCCTTTCGGGCCTGCCTGGTAGTGGCGTCCATGCGGAATAGACTAGCAAACACTAGCAAAGGTCGAAACCCACTACTGGCAACGACCAGCAGCATTCGGAATCGGCGCGGTGTCCTCGTCCTCGCCGTGACCAGACAGATATCAAGTCAGAGGCGGACCTTCCGCTACCCTGCGTCTAACTGCTAGTCGTTTCCGCGAACGCATCGATGGAGAGTGAAGTGGCGAACCAACGGCCCCCGTACGCCCGCCGCGTCGGCCTGGCAATCGCCGCCCGCCGCGCCGAACTGGGCCTCACCCAAGGGGAACTCGCCGCGCGCATCGAAGCGTCGGTCAGCCCGCGCACCCTCACCAACGTCGAGACCGGGGCCACCGCCATCCTCCCCAGACTGCGCCCGGCCTGGGACAGAGCCCTGGAGTGGCCCGCCGGCACCATCAACCGGGCCTACCACACCGGCAAGATCGACCCCACCGCCACAGACGACCTGGGATGGGCGGACAACGAAGAGCAGCCCAGCCAGCCCGTAGAGGAGATTGCCGGGGCCGAGGAGTCCCACGCCCACCGCAACCTCATCGCCGCCGGCACGGCGGTCGCCGCCCGCCGCGAGGAAATGGGACTCACCCAGGGCGAGCTGGCCGCTCGGATAGCGGCACCCGTGAGCACACGCACGGTAACCAACGTGGAGAGTGGCTCCACCGCCGTCCCGGCCCGGCTACGGCCCGTATGGGATGAGGCACTGGAATGGCCGGTCGGCACCCTGGACCACCTCTACCGGACCGGCACCCGCCCCTCAGGCAAGGAGAAGGACGCGGACGGGCGCGGCAAGAGGCGATCTCGAAGTAGCGGTCTGCTTGAGCGGGCAGGGGTGCCGGCAGAGCACCACGGGCACCAGGACGTGGCGGAGATTCTGGATTCGACGGTCCTGGGTGACGCGGACAAGGTCGCCCTCCTGCGGATGTGGACCAGCCAGCACCGGGCCTTCAGGGAGACGGTTGACCTGGTCATCTCCAAGACCACCAGCACAGCCA
The DNA here is from genome assembly GCF_029626265.1 of Micromonospora sp. WMMD1102. NCBI lineage: Bacteria > Bacillati > Actinomycetota > Actinomycetes > Micromonosporales > Micromonosporaceae > Micromonospora > Micromonospora sp. WMMD1102. Next base: position 3,245,707 of record NZ_JARUBN010000001.1, read on the forward strand.
GATAAAGCCATCCCATCCAACCAGACGAGGCCTGGACCAAGCGGCGACGGCGACGCCCGCTGCTCTCCCCCAACCGCCGTTACCGCGGCGGGCGTGGCCCGTATTTCCTTTCGAGTTCGGCCTTGTCGGTGCCGTTGGGGTCGATGTCCCGGTCGACGCCGCGTTGTTGGGCTTCGGCCTCGTTGGCGGCGATGCTGATGATGCTGAGCGGGTGGAGTTTGCTGAGCCATATCAGGCGGGTCGCTTCCTCGATCACCGGCTCCACGTCACTTCCGGGGGTGACGGTGATCGTGACGCTGGCCTGGGCTGAGGCGTTGAAGTTGTTCTGGTAGTTGACCTTGACTTGTACTACGTCGGGTCGCTGCGCCAGCGTCTCCTGAATGTCGGCGGCGATGGCGTTGGACTCCTCCCGTTCCTGGGGTGAGTCGTTGACGTTGCAGCCTGACCCGAGTGTCAGCACCGCCAGCGCGGCCAGGATTGCTGTGGTGGTACGTCTGGCCGATCGCGTAGTCGTGTGCCGCATGCCCGCTCCTTCACTGTCCGGCCGCGTCAGTGGATCCGGTTCAACTCATACACCTTCGACTCGACACTGTCGCCGCCGAGAAACGCGCCCGCGCTGTCGCGGAAGGCCTGCACTGACGGGTCGTTGCTGTGGTCCAGTGCCTGGGCCGCCGGCAGGTACGCCTCGCGGGTGTTGTGGTTCGCTCCGGCGGAGCCGAGTTGGCTGTCGAAGGTGACCGTGGTGCGGTTGGCCTGGTCGGGGTTGTCGCGGGCGTCCAGGTGCGGCACCAGGTCGTGGCCGTTCTCCAATGACAGGACCTGCACGTTCGGCGATACGTCGACGGCGCCGATGGGTGAGCCGGCGGTGACGACGTGGGTGACGTTGTACGGGAAGGCGCCGGTACCGGTGTCGTGGGCAGCCTGGGCGGCGACCATTCCGCCCTGACTGTGGCCGACGAGCATGACGGGGTCGTCGGTGCTGGCGCCGGCCATCCGTAGCGCGTCGGCGATCGCGTGTTGTCGGGTGGTGGTGTCGCCGCCGAGGACGTGGACGTTGGTGCCGGTGTCGTGTAGGTAGGGGCTGTCGCCCTGGAACGGGCAGGGTCATTGCGTTCTGGGGTAGCTGCTGGTCATTGCAGTGATGAGGTCGTGCGGGCGACGGTCGGCGCGTCTGGTGGCGCGGGCGATGTTGGTATCGCCGTTGGTGCGGTGGTAACTGGCCGCGGTGTTACGTAGCGTCGCCATGATTGCGGGGCCGGTGCCGGTTCTGGCTTGGTGGAGGTCTTCACGGAACGTGACGTCGCGGACATGATGGACCTGATTCTCGATCAGCCACTCGTTTCGGGCCCAGGACTGCAGGTCCGCGGGTTGGGCGTGCTCGGCGGGGAGGGAGATGGTGTAGTAGGCGGTTTCCCTGGTGGTCTTGCCCTTGAGGGTGCGGGTGCGGGTGATCCGGACGGCCTGCTCGGCGTGAGGGAACAGCAGACCGCCGGGGGTGGCTACGGTGAGCGCCTTGACCGTGCGGGTCTCCCGCCGGCCGTGACCGGTTTCGCGGCGTCGGTCACCCACCGGGACCTGGGCCCAGGGCAAGGCCTTGAGCTGGGCAAACACGGTCGGCTGGTTACCTTTGACCGGGATGAGCAGGTCGGCGCCGCGAGCGGCGACCTCGGTCGCGTGGCTGGTCTGTGTATGGAGGGCGTCGGCCACGAAGATGAGGCCGTCCAGGCTACCCAGAACCTGTTCGACCGCGTCCAGCAGTGGGGTGAACGCGGGGATTTCGTTGCTTTTCGCGGCCACGGTGACCTGAGCGAGCACGATGCCGGTGCTGGTGTCCAGCGCGGACAGCAGGTGGACCCGGCTGCCATCGGCGCGGCGGGCGCCGCGCATGGTCTTGCCGTCGATGGCGATGACGATCCGGTACCGCCGAGGTCGGGGCGTGACCGGAGGCGGGACGCGGGTACGCAGCCAGTCGGCGAGCACGGTGGCCAGCAGGTCAGCGTCCAACCTGGTCAGCAGCCGCCAGATCGTGGTCGCGGCCGGGACGGCGCGGATGAACCCGAGCCGGGCCCTGGCGAGGTCATCGAGGTCGTGCAGCCAGTCCGCGATGGCCGCGAACGATGATGCGCCGGCGGTCACGGCGCACACCGCGACGGTCAGTAGCCCGACGAGCGGGTAACGCGCCCCACGCGGGGACCGGGGGTCCGCGATGGTGGCCAACGAGTGCTGGAGCCCAGCTTCTTCACCCTCGGTGACAAGGCGCGGTGGCGAGTCGGTGGGGGTGCGAACTGCGGACAGTACCTGAATCGGGCATGCTGACATCGCGGGTGAGGTCCTCAAGGTGTCCGGGAGCGTCGAGAACTCCATGATCACCTACAGGCCTCACCCGCCTTCCTCAACCCCGCAAGGGTCCGCCCACCCCGGGAATCCCCAGTTCAACGGCCACTCGACCAAACACGCAATAGCCCTGCTGGAACGGGTGGTTCCACTCCTTGGTGCCGGGGATGTCGACGACGTAGGCCCGGCTGCCGTCCGGGTTCGTGATCACCCGGACGTCGATCTGGTCGGGCTGGCCCGCGTTGGCCTCGCGGTTGCGCCAGTCGAGGCCGTCGATCAGGTCCGCGAAGTCCCGTGGCGGGAACCGCATCGAGTCGTGGGTGTCGTCGACGCCCCGCTCGACGGTCTGGTGGGTGCCGTCTTCGTAGAGTTGCCCGAGCAGGTCCGCCGCCCCCGGTACGTCGGAGACCATCGGTGTTCCGGGCAGGCTGCTGATCAGTCCGGGGCCGAGGCCGACGAGGTTGTCGACGATGCCGGGATGCTCGGTCATCAACTGGTCCCAGTCGATGTCGTCGCCGAACACGGCACCCGCGACGCCGAGCGGTGCGACCAGCGGCAGTGCCAGTCCGGGCGCGAGCACACCGGCTTGGAGTGCGCCGCCGAGGCCGTAGCCGGCGGCCCAGCGCAGGGTGTCGATCGCCCGGGCCTGGGCCTCGTCGACGGCCTGGTAGGAGGTGACGACCGTCCGCAGTGCGATCGCCCGCTCGCCGAAGCCCAGCGACAGCGCCGACAGCCCGTCCGGGCCGTCCAGCGCGTTGAGCAGCCCCGCCTCGATCTTCGCGAACCCGCCGGGGTTGAGGACCGCAGAGGCGACCAGGTCCGGGTCGACGAGCATGTTGTGACCCTGGACGCTGATCCCGGCCAGGTCCCGGGCCAGGTCGTCGCTGTGGGCGGCGAGCACGCCGATGTCCTCATACCGGGCGCCGGTCCCACCGGCGCCGCCGCTGACCTGGAACTCCGGGTCACCCATCGCCACCCTCCAACAGTTGTCCCAGGTGCGGGGCCAGCCACATTCCGAACTCCTCCCGGGCCACCGGCAGCACCGTCACCATCCGCCGTCCGGAACCGTCCGGGTCCGGGCGTAGCCCGAGCCAGCCCTGGTCGGTAGCCAGCCACACCACCTGCGCCAGGCCGGCCCCGTTGCCGACGCGGCCGGAGACCACAACCCGCAGCACACCCGTGGCCCGGCTGGTCACCTGCTCGGCCAGCCGCGCCTGCGCCGCCGTGAGTTGCAGCGCCTCCCACCACCCGATGCCGGCCCGCCGTTCCCGCCAACTCACCGGCTGGCCCGTATTCCAGCAACGCCTCCACCGGCAACCGCCCCGACACCGACGATCCGACCGTGCCGCCGCCGAGCGCGTGACCGATCCGCGCCGACTGCGCCCCGACCAGGTCGCGCACCGCCGGCACCACCCGGACCAACTCCGGGCCGAGCGTCACCGCCTCGAACATCGACAGCTCAACGGCGCCATCGGCTAACGCGACCAGGCCGGCGCCCGCGTGGCCGGCTACCGCGAACAGCGCCCGTGTCCACCGGTCGGCGACCGACGCCTCCACCTGGATCAGCGCCTGAGCGGCAAGGAACGCCGCGAGGTTGACCGCGACCGGCTCGACGGGCCGCCACAGTGGCGGATCGCTCCCGTCTGCCGTCACCACGTTCCTGGCGGCCAGGCGGGCCTCGACCTGCGGCACCTGTGCGTCATCGAGGTCGACGACCGGCAGTCCCGGTGGGGGCCGCATCCCGGCCTGCCGTATGAGCAGTGACCACTCCTGCGCGGACAACACCAGCCGGCGAGCCAGCGGCCCCTCGTTGGCCGAATCCACTCAGAGCACGCCCTTGCCCCGCATGAACTCGCCGACCTCCAACCACCGCCGGTCCCCCGAGGCGGGCAGGTTGCCGGGCTGAACCGACCAGCCCGCCCACGGCGCCTCCACCGCCGCCTTGAGTAACGGGCCCCCCGCCAGCGGCGCCAGGTCTCGGAGTCGCTGGGCGGCGGAGTCGAACCAGCCGGTGACCTGTTCCTCGATTCGCGCGATCCGGGCGATCAGCTCCCGGACGTCCTGCGCGTGCGCCACGACGGCGTCCGCGACCCGGTCCAGTTCGTCGGCGGTCTGGTCCGCCCGCCTCCGGTCCTGTGTGACCCGATCCCGGTACACCTGCGCCGACACCGACACCCACCGCGCCGTGTGTCCCTGACGTTCATGATCGGCGGCCCGCTCACGGACCTCCCCCGCGCGTTGACGCAGCCGACCCGCCAGCCGGTCCAACTCGTCCGGATCCCCGTACATCCGAAGCACGAACCGCCCCTTCCGCCACTGCCTACTCGGACCAGCGCCGGGAACACAGGGCACGTGATCCATAGCCGTCCGTCAACATCGCGGGTCCAGGGTGCCTGACCTGGTCAAGCTGTCGCAACCCCGATCCCGCACCGACGGACCAGGAATGCCTATGCAGGTCGGCGGGGAACACCGCGTGCGTCTGCCAGCCCGCCAGGTTGGCTGGCGTGCGGACCAGCCACCGCAACGTGTGGACAGGCAGGCGTGAACTGGCGGGTGAGGGAATGGCGTGCCCGTCACTCGCCAGCCCCCAATGGCCGGTTCCGGCACGGGATGACCTGCCTCAGGAGGATGCCGCTGAGGGTGACGTCGGCACCGGCCGCCGACCTTCGGGCATAGTCGGCGTCGGTGTCGCCGCGACGGTGCCCGCCCAGGAGGTCGGGCGCCCCCGCGTCGACCTCCACATGCGAGGATCAGCTCATGGCACTGATCTCTGTCGATGCCTTGGCCGGGTATCTTCTCGAGGAGGCGATCGCCTTCCTGCTCAGCGCGAACGGATACCGGCTCCTGCAGGACTCGGACGCTGACGGACAAGCCCTGCGTCAGGCGGGACACGGTCTGCTCGTTCGGGGCCGAGGCGCCGATCACCAGGCTGACGTGTTGGGTGATCTGTTGATGCCGACACCGTTCTCCCTCCCTGTTCGGCTGTTCGTCGAGGCGAAGAACCGGGGATCGAAGGTCGGCCTGGCGGAGGTGCGCAACGCCCACGGCGTCATCGACGACGTCAACCAGCAGTACTCGACCGAACTGTCGGCAACGTACCGGCATCCGTTACGCCGGTACCAGTACCGGTACGCGTTGTTCTCGGCCGCCGGTTTCAAGCGGGAGGCGCAAGGTTACGCGCTCGCCCAACAGATCTCCCTCGTCGACCTATCCGGGCCCGCGTTCGAACCCCTCATCGCCACCGTGGAAAGGGCCGCGAGGCTGGTCCTCGCCGAGGCTTTGGCCGCGAATCTCACGACTTTTCCCGTCCGGCAGGTACGGCTGGCGCTGCGAACCGCATTCAGCAGCGCAGGAGCCGAGATGACTGTGGCCGGAGAGCCCTCTCAAGGTGGAGACGGCGGCCTGCCCGCGGATACCCTGGCCTCCTGGGCGGCCCGGGTGACCGCCGAGCTGCAGGACTCCGCTACCGGTGAAGGGCTGATCCTGGGCTTCCCCGCAGCGCCGTTCATCCTGGCCATGCGCCCCGACAGCATGGAGGACTTCGAGGCTTTCATCGCAGAGCACGGCACCTACATCCCGGTGGACATTCGCTTCGGGCGAGAAGGGGATCGTGGAGATTGGACCATCACCCCCACGGCGGATCCTGACGCTTTCCGGCTGTCGTTCGGTCTCCCCGGCGCGCTCGAGGCCTGGTTGTTGTCCGTGCCCGAGCAGGAACGTCGACGTGCCGCCGACGCGAGAGAGATCTTGTTACCGACGATCAGCCTGTTTCTGGAAGACCGGCTGGTCCAGTTGCGGTATCAACCGGTACAAGCCCCACCCCGGCCTTCGGGCGAGGAGCAGGTTGAGGGCGGCGCGGGGACTGACGCGGCCGATACCTCCTTCCTGCGACGCAACCTCCCGGCACGACCTCGGCGGCGGGAACGTCCCGAGGTGCGGATCGTGGCCGATGATCGGTCTGAGCGGGTGCCAGGCGAGGTTCGAGGCTGGTCGGTGCGGGCGGCTCAGAGGTTGATGACGGTGCTCGACAACCTTTACCCGATGCGGGCGGCTCTGATCCGAACCGCAGCGCAGCAGCACGGTCGGCTGGAGCGGGATCAGGTGTATGCGATCGCCGAGTTCCCACCGGATCGCACGCTGCGCGGACTGACACGTCCCACTAACCGCATCACGGCCTCTCTCATCGAGCAAGGCCACGTTCCCGAGGAAGTGGAGTACCCGTTCCAGACAGGCTACGACCACGGGGTGAAGGCGACGCACTTCACTGTTCCGCCCGATCTCGTGGCCGCGCTCCGCGCGCTCGGGCCCCCCCAAGGCTCCTGACCAGGTCTTGCCATTGGCTGAGCGAGCACCTGGGACGGCAGACTCCTTCGCGCTGCCTGGCGTCCGATGGGCCCTCCGGTGATCGTACGGCCGGGGGGCCGCCGCCGGGCATCGCCGGTTGCGTTAGGTGAGGGCGAGGAAGACCGCCGCGGCGGTGGTGGTGCCGATGGCCGCTCCGGCGATGACCTGGGCAATGGTGTGGTCGTGCAGGTGTACCCGGGACCAGCTGACGGCGGCGACGGCCAGCCACGCGGGGGCCAGGACCCAGCCGAAGATGATCGTTAGCACGGTGGCGCTGCCGGCGGACACGGCGGCGTGCGCGGAGAGCTTCCAGCGCAGGTTGACCATGGTGATCATGAGGAGGACGGCCAGCATCACCGAGACCATGGCGGTCAGTTGCCGTGGCGCTCCGGTGACGGCGAACAGGATCAGGCTGGCCAGTACTGACGCCAGCCCGATCAGCATCGGGGTGCGCCGCTGTTCGCGGCGGCCCACGTGGTGGTCGGTGAGCTTGCCGCGCCTTACTCCGACGAGGATCGCACCGAACGGGATCACCGCCGAGAACAGGGCGGCCAGGGCTCCCCAGCCAAGGCCTGCGGTCAGTGTCGGGGCGGCGGTGACGGCGACGATGACGGGCATGGCCGCCGCGAGGACGGCGGGTGCGAGGACTTCGGTGGCGACCCGGGCGGCTCTCAGGAGGCGATGCCGGTTCGGCTGATTCCCAGTGCCTGTAGTTGGGTTTCCACCCATGATGGCTGGTTGAGTCCGTCCAGGACCTGCCGTACCACCGTCGACTTCGCGCACGCCCGAGCTACCTGTGACAGCCACCGTGCCTCACCTTTCATGTCCTCGGCCCCGACCTCTACCTGCCCGGTGCCGGCCGGCTGCCGGCCGGCGGCTTTGGCTTGTAGTGCCGCCAGTACCGTTGCCGCTTCGACGACCGCGGCTGCCTTCCTACCACGTAGCCCGGCCTGGTCGGCCAGGTGCCTGCTGATGGCGGAGACCTCCTCGTCATACCAGGGGCGCAGTTCGAGGTATCCGTCGCGGATTTCGATGATCATGCGGTGCAGCGGGTAGTCGTCGGTTGCCCTCAGACCGGTCCAGATGGCGTCGATGAGGTTTTTCGGTGGCGGCTTGAGCAGGTACGGGAAAACTTTGCGGAATGCCTGCCAGAGGGGTTCCAGGCGGGCGGCGGCGATGGCGCGGCGGGATCTGGTGGTGGCGGCGCCGATGCCGGGGATGACGGCGGCGGCGGCGATGAGGACGACGCACACGTTCTGGGAGATGAGGACGGTGGTGTGGTAGATCGTCTGCGGTAGTGGTTTGTCGATGGCGGTGGCGGCGACGTTGGCGATCTGGGTGACCACGTACACCATGCCGATCCAGCCGGCGAGGGCGAACAGGCGCAGACTGACACGTGTGCGGCGACGGCCTTGGATCTGTTGGGCGTATCGCCAGGAGAGGCGGCCGAGTTCGAAGAGCAGCCAGCCGAGCGCGGTGTTGAACGTGATGATGTAGACGATGACCAGTGGCAGGTGGCCGTACCGGTCCTGCCAGGGACCGGGTTCGTGTTCGGTGTCGGCGACGCTGGTGAAGAACGCGATGACCATGATCATGGCGAGGGTGCCGGAGATCCACTGTTGGCGGCGCACGGCTCGTCGCGCGGTGTCGGGCGGGTATACCCAGTGGCGGAGCATGCACATGGCGGCGCCGGTGGAGGCGATGCCGGCGATGAGGTGGAACAGGAGCCGGGCGAGGTTGGGTACTGCGGTGAGGTCGGTGATCGGGTCGTAGAGCCACCAGGCGACGATGCCGGTGAATGCCAGGAGCAGGGCGGCGGCCATCCAGGCGCGGGCGGGTGTGCGGCTAGCGGGGCGTGTGGCCAGACCATAGGTGACGTAGAGCCCAGCGGCGCCGATGAGGGCGAACGCGATGCTGCTGAACATCAGGATCCTCCGGGTCGAGGCTGGCCACGATGCGGGCCGTGGCGGGGTCGGCGGGGGCGGGGCGTTCACGGCCGAGGCGCAGCAGCAGTTCGTCGGCGAAGGTTTCCGCCCACTGTTCCTGGTAGTCGTTGTAGGGGGTTCGTCTTCCGCCGGACACCCAGCTTGAGTCCAGGGGTTTGCCGGGGTGCCGGCCCAGGATGTGTCCGAGTTCGTGGAGGATGATCTGTTGCTGGTGCGGCAGTGATGTGCGTTCCTCGTATGCGATGTAGTCGGCCTGTTCGGTTTCCACCCACATGCCGCAGATCCCGCCGGAGGTGTCGGTGGGCAGGAGCAGGATCGGGCGTCCGGTGGCTTTGCCTACCGTGTCAAGGAAGCCGAGGAGGTCCCAGGGCCTCGGCAGCGCGAACGTCTCCACCAGCGGGCTTATGGACCGCCGGAGGTCATCGATGGGCATGTGCGGCTTCTGCTCCCGCTGTGGGTTGTCCAGGGGGTCGGGCCAGGAGTGGGCGGCCGGCGACGGGGCGATGCGTGGGTGTTCTGGGGCGTTGGTTGCCGGTGTGTCAGGAGTCCGCGTCGGTCCCTGGGGCCGGGGTGGGGCCTCGTTCCAGTTGCCGTATCCGTTCCAGGATTCCCAGGACCATTTCTTGGCTGCCTTCGGAGATGCCGATGGAGCGGTGGGCGATCCGGCGCACGCCGAGGTCCTGCATGGCGGCGCGTAGTTCCGGGTCGGGGCCGGCGTCGCCGCCGAAGAAGTAGTCGGGGTTGACGCCGAAGAACGTGGCCAGGGCCTGGATGGTGGTGTAGGTGGGGTTGCCGTCGCCCTTGAGGAGGTTGCCGATCTGGGTTTTGGACAGCCCGGCACTCTTGGCCACCTCGGCGTTGGTGTAGGGCTCGCCGGTTCTGGGGTTGGTGCGTTCGGCGAACAGTGCCCGGAGGTGGTGGGCGAAGGTGTGGGGTGGTGGCGTCGACATCGCCGTCCAGCTTTTCGCATGCCTTCCCCGGCGTCAACCAGATTGGACGGTTTCGGAAACTTAACGTCCAGTGTGGTTGACGGAGTCATTGTGGATCACCGTATGCTCACTCCTCGAAACGGTGCGTTGTCGGTCGCTGTGGACCGGGACGCGCATGGTGTGGCTTGGGGCAGGGGGACATGTCGGGGTGGATGGCTGCTGCCATGAGGGTCGGCCGCACCGTGCGCGGCACTCCTCGGCGGTCCGCGCGACGCCACCGATCACCCTCACGACCAGTCCCCAGGCCCCCATGTTCATCAACACGGGGAGAGTGAGCCTTGCTGCGGTGGCCCACCCAGACCACGATCTGGCCAGCGGTCCTTGCCGTGTCCATCACCGGACTCGGACTTGACCTCATCGGCGCTATCACCAGTGGTTGGAAACTCCTGCCTGAGCTGTACGGGATCTTTCTGGCCTCGGCGATCACGTCCGCGGTGATGACCGGTCTGATGCGCAAGGTCGGGCCGGTGACCGAGGCCTACCGGCTGGGGGTTCTGGCCGGTGCCCGGCAGCAGCGTCAGCAGTGCCGGGGCCACCGGTGTGATCGGCAGTGCGGTCAGTTTCCTCCCACGGCCACGGCGCACACGACCAGCGGGCCCGCCGTCCCGGGCACCCATTGCGCCGGGAGCGATACGGGTGAGCTGCGGGTGTTGACGTTGGTGCGGCGCTGAGTGCAGGCGTGGACGGGTAGCGGCCTGGCGTGTGACGTCCACGCCCCCGGGCACTGGGTGGGCTGGCCGGTGGCGGCGGTCGGGCTGGGGCGGTGTCGTGAACGAGACGAGCCGGGTCGCGGAGACAGTGAAGCGGCCCCTCCCGAACGCGTTTCGGACGGGGCCGCTTCATGTCCCGGGGCCGGGCCACTACTCCTGGCCGTCCGGGCTTCCAGACACCCCGGGGCACTACCCCCGGGTGAGGCACCCAGGAAGTTGCCTCCCTGGGACCACAGCGCAACCCGCCAGACGAATGAACGGAGATGCGGTTGCCACGATAGCGCTGACGGCGGGTAGGGGTCCAACTGCGGCCCGCCTGCGGGGGCCGGCGTGTCGGGCAACTGTCGGTGCCGCGCGCCGCCGGGCGGGCACGGGGCCGGCAACTCACAGCGGACATGCGCCGACAGCGGTGACCCGTGTCAACGGTCCTCCGGCACGGAGGCAGGCCGTCATCGGTTCCGGGGCTGTGGCGATCGGTGCTGGTGCGAACCGTCCGGCGTGGCGGCCCGGCGTCTGTGGCCGTGCCGCTCCCCCGTGGGGTAGACAGATCGGTTAGGGTGGCAGCAGCTAGCAATCACTAGCAGACTTTGAGGATGAGCCGGAAACGAAACCGGCGACCCCGGGGACCGACGCCAATCTGATCCCGGAGCCGCCGCCTTCACCAGAGAGGCCCGCCGTGAAGCGGTTCCCATCTGGGGAGCCCTCGCATGCCTGCACGCGAGGGCAGCTCCCCGTGAGAATACCTGAACGCACCCACGTCCGCGTGCCCGAGCCCCGGTCCGCGTACGTGTCACCTGCGGTGGACCGGGCCGCTGATCTAGGGTTCTGCACCGAGTGCGCGTACGCGGGCCAGTACGTTGCCGCTGGGCCTGGCGGCGGTTGCCGGTCCCACACCGGCCGCCCCGAGCACTGTCTCAAGGTGGCCGCCGGCCTGTCCAGGAGAGGGCCGGCGGACGTCGTCGACACCACTGCCGAGCCGGACCGGACCGTCGGCACCAGGGGGTGCCGGCCCCCGGGAAGGCCGGCCGTCCACGCTACGGCGCCTCGCCGCCGGCGACGGCGTCACGCCCAGGCCCCGCCCCCGGACGGCACGTTCGCCGCGCCCGGGATGGTGGCCATCGTGTACGCGCTGCCGCCGCGCGGTGTGCGGGCCACCAGCCAGCGGCACGCCCTGCGAGCCTTCGAGGATCACCCGGCGCGGCTGGAGTTGAGGAACGACCGGGACCACAACTTCCACCAGAGCCCGCCGCACTGCCCGTGGAGTGGCCCTGGCCAAAATGATGCTGGTGGGGACAGTGACGTCCTCCAACGAGGACGGGAATGGACTCAGGCCGTAGCGGCCCGACGCTGGTGCAACTACCGCGCCGTGGCCTTGTCCTGGTCAGGGGTTGACGGGTCCGAACGGGGGCACGTCGGGTGTGTCGCGCGCCGCAGGGCGCACTTCCCGGACGTGGAAGCGGCCGGTGTCGGCGTCGCTGACGTGGTAGGTGTCGGGGTACGGCCTGGAGTGCAGAGCTACGTACAGCTGATCTTGCAGAGGTGCGCACCGTTTGTCCGTCGTCAGCGGGTGACTGAGGGTGAGGCTGCTCGGGTCGTGATCGGACCGGCGTGGGGCGGCTGGCGGTGGGGGCGTTGGATGAACAGCGGTGGCTGGATGTGCGTCGGTTCCGGGCGTTGCACGAGGCTGGTGCGAATGTTTCGGAGATCGCTCGTGAGACGGGCCTGAACTGGCGGACGGTGAAGAAGTACCTGGCTGCTGGTGGCGGCGAGGTGGTGCCGCCGGTTGCGGCGAGGCCGGCTCGTGGGCAGCTGATCGATGTGTTCGCGCATGTGGTCGATGCGTGGTTGCGGGCGGAGTTGCTGCTCAAGGGCACGGTGATCCATGAACGTCTGGTCGAGCAGTACGGGTTCACCGGTAACTACCAGCGGGTGAAGTTGTATCTGCAGCAGGCCCGTCCGCGGATCGCGGCGGAGTTGGGGATCAGCCCGGATCAGCTGGCCGGGCTGCATCGGCGGTTCGAGGTCGTTCCGGGTGCGCAGGCCCAGGTGGACTGGGGCGACGAAGGCGACATCCTGGCTCACGTCGGGATCCCGAAGGTGTACTCGTTCCACATGGTGCTGTCGTACTCGCGGGATCCGTTCTGCTGCTTCACCACCAGCCAGGACCTGGCCGCGTTCTGGGAGTGTCACCGGCGGGCGTTCGCGCACTTCGGCGGGGTTCCCGGTGCGATCGTCTACGACCGGACCAAGACCGTGGTCCGCCGGCACGTCGCTCCGGGCCTGGCGGTGCCGCTGCACCCGGAAGCGGTCGCCTTCGCCGGGCACTACGACTTCGACATCGATGTGCTGGCCGCCTACCGGCCGACTGGCAAAGGGCGGGTCGAACGGCAGGTCACCATCGTCCGTGATCATGTCCTGGCCGGGCGGGCGTTCTCGTCGCTGGCCGAGCTCGACGCCACGTTCGTGGCCTGGGTTCCGCAGCGGCGGGCCGTGCGGCATCGCACCCACGGTGAGATCATCGGCGTGCGGGCGGTCCGGGACCACGCCGCGCTGCGACCGATCCCGGCCAGGGCGTATGTGGTCGCCGACCGGCATCTGCGGCACGTTGGCAAGGACTGCCTGGTCGCCTACGCCGGCAACCTCTACTCCGTGCCGGCCCGGCGGGTCCGCCACCGCCAGCTCGTGGAGATCCGGGCGACCGCCGCCACCATCGCCATCCACGCCACCGTCGACGGCCTGGACGGCGCCACGCTGCTGGCCACGCACCAGCGGGCCGTCGGCCGCGGCGCCCGCGTCGTCGACGAAACCCACTGGGACGGTCTTCCCGACGGGCACACCCGTGCCGTCACCACCGGCGACCCCGACGGCGGGCAGTCGACCACACGCCGACCGGCCCGCCACAACGGCGGCCAGGGACCGCTGCAAGCCCTACTCAACCGGGCCGCCGCCGCCCAGATCGCCGTCGAGGCCCGGCCGCTGTCGGTCTATGAGCAGATCGCTGCCGCCAGCCCGTTTACCCACCGCCCACACCTGAAGGACGCCTCGAAGTGAGTGAGCTGGTCACCAACCGCATCCACGCCAGCGCCACCAAGCTCGGCCTGCCTCACCTGGCCAAGACGCTGCGGGAACTCACCGGCCGAGCCGACACCGAGGCCATGGGCTACCTGGAGTTCCTCGACCTCGTACTGGAAGAGGAACTCGCCGTCCGCGACGAACGCCGCTTCCGCGCCGGGCTGCGCCTGTCGAAACTGCCGCACCACAAAACCCTCGACGACTACGACTTCAGCTTCCAACCCGACCTGGACCCCCGCAAAGTTCGTGACCTCGCGACCCTCGCGTTCGTGCAGGCCAAAGCCAACGTCGCTCTCCTCGGCCCACCCGGCGTCGGCAAGACCCACATCGCCGTGTCCCTCGCGGTCGCCGCCTGCCGAGCCGGATTCACCGTCTACTTCACCACCCTCGACGACATGGTCCGCCACCTCACCGCCGCCGACGCGATCGGCCGACTCGCCCGCAAGCTGCAAACCTACCTACGCCCCACCGTCCTGGTCATCGACGAAGTGGGCTACCAACCCCTCGAACGGCCCGAGGCCAACCTCGTCTTCCAGGTGATCTCCAAACGCTACGAGAAAGGCTCCACCCTGCTCACCTCGAACAAGGGCTTCGGCGAATGGGGCCAGGCCTTCGGCGACGAGGTCCTGGCCACCGCCATCCTCGACCGACTCCTGCACCACTGCGACGTCGTCCCGATCAACGGCCCCAGCTACCGACTCAAGAACCGCCTCACCGCCATCGAGAACGTCGCCTAATGCCCACCCCGGCCACCCCGAACGACCCCGCGGCCACCGGCGACACCCACCACCGCGACCTGCTACAACTCCTGCTCCAGATCTGCGAGGACTTCCTCGCCAACACCGGGCCGGCGACCCACCACGAGGTCGACACCCTCCTACGCGCCCGCGGCATCACCGGCGGACCCGGATGGCTGATCGACATGCTCGGCCTCACACGCCTGCGCCTGCAAGACGCAACCCACCGTGACGAACAAGGCGTCCACCACGACACCTGACCTCTGCAAGATCAGCCGTACTCACCTCTGCACTCCAACGAGTACCCCGACATCCCGGCCCCCACCAGCGCCGAGGACACTCCCCCGACATCCGGATCCGGCCCTTCCCCCGGCACCCCGTACGCCGACAACCGCTGCCGGAACAGATACCGGTCCTCACGCCACCGGGGCGCCAACCCGCGCACGAACGACGGCAGACGCGGGTCGGCCAGCGGGGCCACCGGCCAGATCCCCTCGGCCAGCCAGACGGGGTTACGGGCAGCCGCGGCCATCAACGCCGCCCCCGCCACCATGCTCGGCGGGGCCACCCCCTCCCCCAACCCGTCCAACGTCTGGCCGGCCCGCCACCCCAGCCACCCCGGCAGCGGCTCATCCCCGCCCAACCCGTCATCCGCGCCAAGCAGTGCGTTGCCGCCGGTGCCGGTATACAGCAGCTTCACCCCGTACTGGCTGGCCCGCCCCGCCAACGCCGCCAAGGCCTCCACCTCACGCGGGCCGGCCGGATCATGCACCCGCTCACGGCGGCCCCCGGGCAGGAACGGCCGATGGTCACCGGCGGTCAACCCCAGATCCCGCAGCCGGAACCGGGTGACGTAGCGGAGCCTCCGCTGAATCTGGGCTGTCCCGGCCGCCCCCGGCACCACCAGACCAACGGAGATCACCTGCCCCCAGGGCCGGGCCACCGCCCCGGCCACCACCGCCGAGGAGATTCCGCCCGACAACTCCACCCCGACGTTGTCGGATACCGCCCGCCGCGTCACCGTCTGGGCCAGTAGCTCGTCCATGGCGTCGAGGACGTCGGAGTCCTCGCCCGGTCCACCCGGCAGGACCGGCGTGGGTTTGGGCGCCGGACGGGGGTAGCTGACGCTCAGACGCTGGCCGTCGAAGACGACCTCGGCCCGCTCGGTCACCCGCAGCACCCCGTCGAACACCGTCTCGGCGGTGTACCGGTGCCGGCCCGTCAACAGACGGGTCACCTGCCGGTCGCACAGCCGGTCCGGCCGGCACAGGGGTCCCAGCGCGGTCACATCCCAGGAGCCGTAGAGGACGGTGCCGTCACGGGCCACATGGACGGGTGCGGTGCCGAACGGGCCGGCCTGCACCCGGATCCCGGACCAGCCGACCTGCACCAGCGTGTACTCGACGGCCTGCTCCCAGGCCAGGGACAGCCACCAGCGGACGTCGGCGATGGCGCACGGGCTCTGCGGTGGGGGCGGCCCGTGGCGTTCGAAGACGCCGAAAAACACCTGGCCGTCGGCGAGGACGGCGAAGTCGGCCAAGGCCGGGTTGTTCAGCGGTTCGACGAAGCCGTGCTCGCCTATCCGCCACCGGTCATGGCTCCAGACCGGAGCGGTCGGCGGATCGGACGAGTCCAGACGGAACGTGAGCAAGGGTTGTCCTCCCTGGATGGCGGCGGTGGCGCCCCGGGGGTTCGGGTTCCCCCAGGCCACCGGCAGAGGCAGGCTTCGCCGTCATCGACGGCGGCAGGTCCACATCCGCCCCGTCACCGCCGGCTTGAGGCAGCCTGGGCCGCCAGGAGTCGGAGAGTGGCTGCCACCGGCCGGCACGGCCCCGTTGAGCAGCCGGTGGTTGTGCGGCGATCCGATACCGGTACAGGGACATCTGGAGGCTGGTGACGCCGGCCCTGTTCGCTGCCGTAGTCGGGACAATCCGGCCTCAGCCCGGTGCGCGGCAGCCAGCCGGGCAGGTGTTGTCCCACCCGCTTGCCACGGCCGGAGGGTCGGTTCATGACCGGCCCGCACCGTTCGATGCCTGACAGGGGCCGGTGGCGGGTCTGGACGGATACGGCTGCTGGCGGAGCCGGAAGGTGTGGTAGCCGTTGAGCTGGCCGACGGTGAGGATCGGCTCTCCGTGCCAGGGGGTGGCGACATCCCATCCGGCTCGAGCCGCCTTACCGGCGGTGACGACGACGCCGACGGAAGGCGGCACCGGGGCGATCAGGAGCCGCGTCACGGAGTGTCCGCTCGAAGGCTCGCTCCACAGCGTCCACCACAACCGCACGTCCACGTCCACGCCTCCACACCGCCGAGGGGGCGGCCGGGCCCTCCCCGGCGCCGGCCGCGCCCGTTCGATGGGCGCCACCGTCGGGAAACCGTGTCGGGGGCGACGCCCAGATCCTGGGCCGGCCCCGCACCTCCGGGGCGGGCGTGCGAGGTCCGGCCGTGAGACGGCCGGCTGTGACGAATGGATCACGCAACCGAACGCCTCACTGCCGATCGTTGCGGACCAACGGCAGACAGTTGTAGAGGCAGGACGTACGGAAATGGGGCCGATCAGCGGGATCTCGGACGTGGCGTCCAGGTTCCCGAGGTCAGGACTTCATACCCACCAGAGTCGCCAACTGGGCCAGCTTGTCGCCGTGGGCCCGCTTACGGCCGGTGGAGATCCTCCCAACGATGTCCTGGGCGTACCGCTGGTGGCGAAGCCACGTCGGGGCCCGGTCGCCGAGATCGACCAGGACCCCGGTGGCGGCCGGCCACTGGGCCAGCTCGGCGTGGGCCCAGGCCACATCCAGCCGGTGTCGCTGCCAGCAGGACGCATACGCCGGCCGGCCGACGGTGATCCGCTCCGACAGCTGCAGGACCCGTCGCGGGTCGCCGGCGATTGCCGCCGCCTCCACCCGGGCCATGGCCACCTTGGCCGCCCCAACCCCTTGCCCGTCGATGTTGTCGATGCGGGTGGCGGCCACCGAGGCCATGTCCAGTGCCCGGGTAGCATCGTCGTCTCGGCCGTCCCGGGACATCGCCGCCGCCGCCTCAAGCAGCATCCAGCTCCACGCTTCGACCTCGGCGGTGGAGGCGCGGCTGATGTGTCTGGGCTCCACCTCATCGGCAGTTGACGTTGCCAGCCCTTCCGCTTCGGCGAGCCGGCCCTGACGTAGCAGCAGCCAGCACATCGGCCACGCGGCGGCGGCGACTGCCGGCACGTCACCTGACTGGGCGGCCTGTTGCCGGGCGGCGGTGACCGCCACGTAGGCCAGGTCGTGGACCCGCAACTGGATGAGCAGCCGCCCGGCCAGGTGGTAGGCCTGCGAGGCCACCACGTGGGCGGCCAGCTGGTCGTCGCCGTCGGTGTCGGCGACCAGCGTCCGCACCTCGGCCAGCAGGCCGGGCAGGGCGGCGGCGGTGGTGCCGAAGTCGTTGCGGTGGTAGGCCTCGTTGGCCGCCTCCACTGACAGTCGTGCCCGTTCCAGGTTCGGCGGCCCGCTGTCGGCCTGCTCGTCGAGGAGCCTGCCGTCGGCTCCGGCAACCGGGGTCAGCGCCCTGCGTAGATCCAGCAGCCCCAGGGAGGCATACCCGGGTTCGCGGCGGGTGACCGCCGCCGACCCGTCCCCGAGGAGGCTGGACGTGGACACCTTGAGAGCTCTGGCCAGGGCGCCGATGGTGTTCATGCGGGCTGTGGTGCGTGCACCCCGCTCCAGCTTGCCAATCGTGTCCATGCTCAGGCCGGAGGCTGCGGCCAACTGTTCCTGGGTGAGTTGTCGCTGGCGGCGGATCCGGGCCACGTTCTCGCCGAGCGTCGGTCCAACTGTCGGTCGCATGTGGTTGCTCCTCCTGCACGAGGTCGGCGCGTGAGATCGACGGTACGCGCCGTCACCCTCCGCAGCTAACGTGGGAGGCGCGTCCGGACGAACCGTTGAGGGCCGCGACGGCACACCCGACGGCCTGTCGGGGTACTCGTTGGAGTGCAGAGGTGAGTAGGCTGATCTTGCAGAGGTCAGGTGTCGTGGTGGACGCCTTGTTCGTCACGGTGGGTTGCGTCTTGCAGGCGCAGGCGTGTGAGGCCGAGCATGTCGATCAGCCATCCGGGTCCGCCGGTGATGCCGCGGGCGCGTAGGAGGGTGTCGACCTCGTGGTGGGTCGCCGGCCCGGTGTTGGCGAGGAAGTCCTCGCAGATCTGGAGCAGGAGTTGTAGCAGGTCGCGGTGGTGGGTGTCGCCGGTGGCCGCGGGGTCGTTCGGGGTGGCCGGGGTGGGCATTAGGCGACGTTCTCGATGGCGGTGAGGCGGTTCTTGAGTCGGTAGCTGGGGCCGTTGATCGGGACGACGTCGCAGTGGTGCAGGAGTCGGTCGAGGATGGCGGTGGCCAGGACCTCGTCGCCGAAGGCCTGGCCCCATTCGCCGAAGCCCTTGTTCGAGGTGAGCAGGGTGGAGCCTTTCTCGTAGCGTTTGGAGATCACCTGGAAGACGAGGTTGGCCTCGGGCCGTTCGAGGGGTTGGTAGCCCACTTCGTCGATGACCAGGACGGTGGGGCGTAGGTAGGTTTGCAGCTTGCGGGCGAGTCGGCCGATCGCGTCGGCGGCGGTGAGGTGGCGGACCATGTCGTCGAGGGTGGTGAAGTAGACGGTGAATCCGGCTCGGCAGGCGGCGACCGCGAGGGACACGGCGATGTGGGTCTTGCCGACGCCGGGTGGGCCGAGGAGAGCGACGTTGGCTTTGGCCTGCACGAACGCGAGGGTCGCGAGGTCACGAACTTTGCGGGGGTCCAGGTCGGGTTGGAAGCTGAAGTCGTAGTCGTCGAGGGTTTTGTGGTGCGGCAGTTTCGACAGGCGCAGCCCGGCGCGGAAGCGGCGTTCGTCGCGGACGGCGAGTTCCTCTTCCAGTACGAGGTCGAGGAACTCCAGGTAGCCCATGGCCTCGGTGTCGGCTCGGCCGGTGAGTTCCCGCAGCGTCTTGGCCAGGTGAGGCAGGCCGAGCTTGGTGGCGCTGGCGTGGATGCGGTTGGTGACCAGCTCACTCACTTCGAGGCGTCCTTCAGGTGTGGGCGGTGGGTAAACGGGCTGGCGGCAGCGATCTGCTCATAGACCGACAGCGGCCGGGCCTCGACGGCGATCTGGGCGGCGGCGGCCCGGTTGAGTAGGGCTTGCAGCGGTCCCTGGCCGCCGTTGTGGCGGGCCGGTCGGCGTGTGGTCGACTGCCCGCCGTCGGGGTCGCCGGTGGTGACGGCACGGGTGTGCCCGTCGGGAAGACCGTCCCAGTGGGTTTCGTCGACGACGCGGGCGCCGCGGCCGACGGCCCGCTGGTGCGTGGCCAGCAGCGTGGCGCCGTCCAGGCCGTCGACGGTGGCGTGGATGGCGATGGTGGCGGCGGTCGCCCGGATCTCCACGAGCTGGCGGTGGCGGACCCGCCGGGCCGGCACGGAGTAGAGGTTGCCGGCGTAGGCGACCAGGCAGTCCTTGCCAACGTGCCGCAGATGCCGGTCGGCGACCACATACGCCCTGGCCGGGATCGGTCGCAGCGCGGCGTGGTCCCGGACCGCCCGCACGCCGATGATCTCACCGTGGGTGCGGTGCCGCACGGCCCGCCGCTGCGGAACCCAGGCCACGAACGTGGCGTCGAGCTCGGCCAGCGACGAGAACGCCCGCCCGGCCAGGACATGATCACGGACGATGGTGACCTGCCGTTCGACCCGCCCTTTGCCAGTCGGCCGGTAGGCGGCCAGCACATCGATGTCGAAGTCGTAGTGCCCGGCGAAGGCGACCGCTTCCGGGTGCAGCGGCACCGCCAGGCCCGGAGCGACGTGCCGGCGGACCACGGTCTTGGTCCGGTCGTAGACGATCGCACCGGGAACCCCGCCGAAGTGCGCGAACGCCCGCCGGTGACACTCCCAGAACGCGGCCAGGTCCTGGCTGGTGGTGAAGCAGCAGAACGGATCCCGCGAGTACGACAGCACCATGTGGAACGAGTACACCTTCGGGATCCCGACGTGAGCCAGGATGTCGCCTTCGTCGCCCCAGTCCACCTGGGCCTGCGCACCCGGAACGACCTCGAACCGCCGATGCAGCCCGGCCAGCTGATCCGGGCTGATCCCCAACTCCGCCGCGATCCGCGGACGGGCCTGCTGCAGATACAACTTCACCCGCTGGTAGTTACCGGTGAACCCGTACTGCTCGACCAGACGTTCATGGATCACCGTGCCCTTGAGCAGCAACTCCGCCCGCAACCACGCATCGACCACATGCGCGAACACATCGATCAGCTGCCCACGAGCCGGCCTCGCCGCAACCGGCGGCACCACCTCGCCGCCACCAGCAGCCAGGTACTTCTTCACCGTCCGCCAGTTCAGGCCCGTCTCACGAGCGATCTCCGAAACATTCGCACCAGCCTCGTGCAACGCCCGGAACCGACGCACATCCAGCCACCGCTGTTCATCCAACGCCCCCACCGCCAGCCGCCCCACGCCGGTCCGATCACGACCCGAGCAGCCTCACCCTCAGTCACCCGCTGACGACGGACAAACGGTGCGCACCTCTGCAAGATCAGCTGTACGTAGCTCTGCACTCCAGGCCGTACCCCGACAGACGGCCCTCACACGTAGCCCAGGTGCAACCGCTGACCGTCAGTGGGACGGCTGCCCGCTCCCTTGGCCGGGCGTCCACCGCCGGAACCCCGGCCGGGCCGGGTAGCCTTCCAGGCCAGGTAGGTGTCCCGGTACCAGCCCGGTGTGCGGCCCAACGCGGCATCAGGATCGGGCAGGTCATCCGGTCGGGAGCGGCCGGCGCGGCGGTTGCGGCGGGCCCGCTTCAGGTAGGTGTTGATCGTCGCCCTGTTCAGCCCTTCCCCTGGCTGATGTCGGCTGTTCTCTCCGGGCCTTTCGGGCCCCACCTCTCCAGCAAGTTCTGGACCCTCCAGCCACGGAATGTGTCCATGTCTCGATGGAAACTCCAGTTCCAGTTGGCTCCACCAGTCCCAGAAGCCGGAACGGTCGTACTTCGGCCGGAGGAGCCCCACCAACCCGCCACCAACCCGCCAACGCCGTGGAGCTGCGCTCCGACCAGCGACGCCTTGGGGCGGCGATTCGGTGGCAAGCCGGTCGAAGACCGGCGCGGCAGCAACTCGGCGCTGAGCGACGCGAACCGGTGGGGCCGCGATAACGCCGCCAGCCATCGACGCCCATGTGGGGCCGCAGGTTTCTGGAATCGACGTGGCGGGTCCAGGAATCGATGGAGCAGTGGGGCCCGAACAAGTCGGCGAGAACAGTCGGCCATGGGTAACCGTTCAGGCATGGTGCTCTCCTGTGGATCGGCCCTCCGACTGTCACGGTGTAAGGCGGGTGGAGCCGGAAACGGCACCCCGACCACACCGGTCGGGGTGCCGGGATACTCGACGCCTACACCACGGCGAGGTCGCTCTCCAGCGTGCCGAGCAGGTTGATGTACCCGCGCCGGGCCTGATGCTCGTCGCCGAACGGTTCCTCCCGACGCTGACCGTCAACGATGACAGCCACGGTGGCACCGAACCGGGCCAGGACGTAACTCTTGCCGGCCAGGGTGGTGCCGGTGGTGGTGGCGTCGGCCTTGGCGCCGCTGCCCTTGCGGGCCTCGGTGCCACCGGGGCCGAACCGTTCCGGCCGGGCGGCGATCACCAGTGCTTCACCGTCGACAGGCTCGCCTGCGGCGATGACCACCTGGAAGTCGTCGGGCTTGACCAGGGCGACCTCCCGGCGGCGGTGGGAAAGGGACCGATGCTTGATCAGGAACTGCTTGCCGGTGACGTTGACGGTCCCGTCGACCTTGACGGTGGCGGTGTCCACCCGGAACAGGATCGACTTGGTGGCCCCGACGCCGGGGGCAAGCAGCAGGTAGTCACCGCTTGCCGGCGGGGTCAGCGTGACGGCGTCGGCGGTGCTGGCCCCGGCCCTGGTGGGCGCCGCCTGCTTGCCGCTGGTCGCCGTAGTGGCCCGCTTGGTTGGAGCGGTCGCCTTGGCCGGAGCGGTCTGCATACCGTTGGTGGCCTTGGCGATGGTCGCCTTACTCGACGGGTTCTCCTTCACGCCGGCCGTCTTGGCCGGCTTCGCGGCGGTCGTCCGGGCCGGCCTGGTTGCCTTGGCGGCAGCCCGCCTGGATGGCCCGGCCGGCTTCCCGGACGACACCTCCGTGGCCTCAGGGTCATTGCGTTCTGGGGTAGCTGCTGGTCATTGCAGTGATGAGGTCGTGCGGGCGACGGTCGGCGCGTCTGGTGGCGCGGGCGATGTTGGTATCGCCGTTGGTGCGGTGGTAACTGGCCGCGGTGTTACGTAGCGTCGCCATGATTGCGGGGCCGGTGCCGGTTCTGGCTTGGTGGAGGTCTTCACGGAACGTGACGTCGCGGACATGATGGACCTGATTCTCGATCAGCCACTCGTTTCGGGCCCAGGACTGCAGGTCCGCGGGTTGGGCGTGCTCGGCGGGGAGGGAGATGGTGTAGTAGGCGGTTTCCCTGGTGGTCTTGCCCTTGAGGGTGCGGGTGCGGGTGATCCGGACGGCCTGCTCGGCGTGAGGGAACAGCAGACCGCCGGGGGTGGCTACGGTGAGCGCCTTGACCGTGCGGGTCTCCCGCCGGCCGTGACCGGTTTCGCGGCGTCGGTCACCCACCGGGACCTGGGCCCAGGGCAAGGCCTTGAGCTGGGCAAACACGGTCGGCTGGTTACCTTTGACCGGGATGAGCAGGTCGGCGCCGCGAGCGGCGACCTCGGTCGCGTGGCTGGTCTGTGTATGGAGGGCGTCGGCCACGAAGATGAGGCCGTCCAGGCTACCCAGAACCTGTTCGACCGCGTCCAGCAGTGGGGTGAACGCGGGGATTTCGTTGCTTTTCGCGGCCACGGTGACCTGAGCGAGCACGATGCCGGTGCTGGTGTCCAGCGCGGACAGCAGGTGGACCCGGCTGCCATCGGCGCGGCGGGCGCCGCGCATGGTCTTGCCGTCGATGGCGATGACGATCCGGTACCGCCGAGGTCGGGGCGTGACCGGAGGCGGGACGCGGGTACGCAGCCAGTCGGCGAGCACGGTGGCCAGCAGGTCAGCGTCCAACCTGGTCAGCAGCCGCCAGATCGTGGTCGCGGCCGGGACGGCGCGGATGAACCCGAGCCGGGCCCTGGCGAGGTCATCGAGGTCGTGCAGCCAGTCCGCGATGGCCGCGAACGATGATGCGCCGGCGGTCACGGCGCACACCGCGACGGTCAGTAGCCCGACGAGCGGGTAACGCGCCCCACGCGGGGACCGGGGGTCCGCGATGGTGGCCAACGAGTGCTGGAGCCCAGCTTCTTCACCCTCGGTGACAAGGCGCGGTGGCGAGTCGGTGGGGGTGCGAACTGCGGACAGTACCTGAATCGGGCATGCTGACATCGCGGGTGAGGTCCTCAAGGTGTCCGGGAGCGTCGAGAACTCCATGATCACCTACAGGCCTCACCCGCCTTCCTCAACCCCGCAAGGGTCCGCCCACCCCGGGAATCCCCAGTTCAACGGCCACTCGACCAAACACGCAATAGCCCTGTCCGTGGCCTGCTTTGCCGATGCCGCATTCCGCTCTGCGAGTACCGGCGCGTCCATCGGCTGCTGGCTGTCGAAGTACGCGGACAGCCCAGCCATCAAGTCACCCCGGGATGCCCGGGACCGGGAGGGAATCCCGAGCCGGTCACTGAGGCTTCGCAGGTTGCCGTCGGTCAACTCCAGCCGCTCGATGACCTGACCGGCATTCTGCGGGTCGCGGCCGATTTCGGCGATGACGTGCTTGGGGTCAAACATGTAATTCCTCCGTGGCGTCGGTCGGGAATTGTCCCGCTCAGGGGTATGAAGTTACGTTCTCGCCCGGCGATCGCAACGCCGCACGTCCTTTGTGCGCGACGCGCAATGCCGGCGCGGACACCCGACACCTGACCTGGGCGAACTGCGACCGTCTCACAAAGCTGTGACCGCCAACCTGGCACCCGGGGCCTCAGCCCAACGGTCATTCCGGCGCCAGTTCAGCCTCGACGTGTGGCGGTACCTCGGCGTTATTTCGCAGCAACTCCGGGTCGTCTACCGCACCGCCGCTCAACGACGACCTCTCACGGACGCTGGCAGGGAATGAAAGCGACACGATCATCCGCTAGTTGTCCCGCTGCCCAATCACGCACCGGCGACAATGTCGCCCTGTCTCTCCTGGCCCGTATCGAAGAACCGCGTCAGGTACGCCGGCGCCTCCAGTTCGCTCGCCCGGACCAACGAAAAGACCTCCGCCCCGTGACCCGGCTCATCAAAAAGCCGATACGCCTGGGAAAGTCCCACAAAGTCCATGCCGGTCTGCTCACCCGCGTACCCGAACGCCTCGTCCTCCGCCAAGGCAATGGCCTGGTCGAAACCCTGCGCTCGCCACAACGTCAGGCGCTCCTCATACAACTGACTCGCCGAGTCAACCCCCACCCGGAAGACGCATCGAACCGCGAACCAGCCGCTCTCGTTCCCCAGCGCCGCATCTCTTGGGCCTGCCATCCACCCATCCTGTCGCCCTGACCTGTCCATGGCGATCTGATTACGGAAGGCACCCGCCGACGCTGCCGGCGGCGGTTACGCGGTTGTTGTACCTGCCCAACCTGCACCCCGCTCGGCCCCACGGGATCCGGCTGATCACATCTCCTCCTGCTGATCGATCGCTGCCTCGTAGAAGGCGTCGGCGAGCGCCATGATGACAGCGCTGATGCCAGGGCCGTCGCTGAAGAAGTAGTCGGCCATGGTGTTGTGGGCCTCCTGGTTGTCGACGACCGCCTCGGTGACCGCCGCCTGGAAGTCCTGCGACTCCATGAACTGCTTCTTCGAGTTCACCTTGGTCTGGTTGACCAGGTCCGGGTGGGCGAGCAGCCGCTGCAACAGTCCCTGCACGAACTCACGGACCTGGGACTCGGCGAACGACTCGGCGCCGAACAGGTCGTTCATCTTGTCGATGACGACCTGTAGTGCGACGTACTTCGGCTCCTTTCGTGCGCCGGTGCCGGCGGCGCCGATGCCCTTGAGCTGGCCGTCACCGGTCAGCGAGATGTCGACTCCGGTCGCCTTGGTGTGCTTGACCCCGACGAGGACCACGTCGGACAGGTCGACCTCCGCGGCCCAGGAGGATTCGGCGATGACCTTCTCCAGGAGCCGCAGGAAGATCGACAACATCTCCATGTACGGGTCGCCGTAGTCGACTATCTGGCTCATGAAGTCGTAGAGCCGGACGTAGGTGGAGACGTCCTTGCGGAACAGGTCGAGGGTGTTGAGGGCGACCTTGTCGTCGGCCTCGATCGCCGCCGCGTACCGGCGGGCGAAGTCGTTCTTGGCCGGGCTGATCGCGGCCGAGAGCGCGTTGTTGCCTTTGCGGGCGTACCACAGTTCGGCGACCTCGCGCACCTGCTCAGGCGTGTAGATCCCGGCCTGGGCGAGCTTGTTGGCGAGGTGGACGACGATGTACGGGTCGGTCTCGGTCTCCAGGGTGGCGTTTGTGAAGTACGGCTCGAACGCGGTCCGGATGTCCTCCGGCTTGTTCACGAAGTCGATGACGAACGTCTTGTGCTTCTGCTCCCCACCCGCAGTGCGATGGGTGCGGTTGAGCCGGGACAGCGTCTGCACGGCGGTGACCCCGGACAGCTTTCTGTCGACGTACATCGCCGAGAGCAACGGCTGGTCGAACCCTGTCTGGAACTTGTTGGCGACCAACATGATCTTGTACGTCCCGCCCTTGAACGCGGCGGCCAGGTCCGCGCCAGCGCCGGGGTTGAGGTTGGCCTCGGTGAACTCGTCGTCCTTGCTCGGCTGCGGCCCCCAGTCCGAAGCCCACTTCTCGTCCTCGGCCATGGTCACCGAGTTGGAGAAGACGACCAGGGTGCGGTAGCTGTACGAGGGGTCCTTGGCGGCCCGCTTGGCGATGTAGGCGTCGATCGCCTTCTTGTACTTCACCGCGGCCTTGCGCGAGTCGGTCACGACCATCGCCTTCGCCTTGCCCTCCAGCAGGTGGGCGACGTTGGCATGGAAGTGCTCGACGATGATCTGCACTTTCTGGCTGATGTTGGTCGGGTGCAGCTTCACCCACCGCATCAGCCCCTTGCGCGCTGCGGTCTCCTCCACCACCTCGTCGCCGTCGCCGCTCTCGGCTCGGCCGGCGATCTTCAACGCGGTGTCGTAGGACTGGTAGCCCCTGAGCACGTCGAGGATGTAGCCCTCCTCGATCGCCTGCCGCATCGAGTAGAGGTGGAACTCGACCGGCGTTCCGTCAGGACCCCTGCGGCCGAACAGCTCCAGGGTCTTGTTCTTCGGCGTCGCCGTGAACGCGAAGTAGGAGATGTGCTTCGACTCGGCCCGCTCGGTCATCTCCGCGGCCAGGATCGCCTCGACGTCGACCTCGCCGCCGTCCTCGATCTCCTTGATCTCCTCTGCGGTCAGCACGGCCCTCAGCTTGGCGGAGATCTGGCCGGACTGCGAGGAGTGCGCCTCGTCGGCGATCACCGCGAACCGCTTACCTTTCAGGCTCCTGTTGGCCCGGATCTCGTCGAGGGCGTGCGGGAAGGTCTGCACCGTCACCGCGATGATCAGCTCGCCGTTCTTCAACGCGGTCGCCAGCAGCCCGGATTTCGACTTCGCTCCCGCCTTGCGGACGTCCTCCGGGCTGATCGTGGCCACGATCTTCCCCGACCCGTCGATCTGCCGGATCGCCTCCTGGAGCTGCCCGTCGAGCACGTTGCGGTCCACCACCACGATCACCGAGTCGAAGACCTTCTCGTCGTTGATGTGCAGCCGTGCCAGTCGGTGCGCGGTCCAGGCGATGGTGTTCGTCTTCCCCGACCCTGCCGAGTGCTCGATCAGGTAGCGATGTCCCACCCCCTCCTCGCGCACCGCTGCCACGATCTTCGTCACGGCCTCCCACTGGTGGAACCGAGGGAAGAGCATGCTCGTACGGCGTACCGATGTCCCGGTCGCGACGTCCCACTCCTCCCTGGTCTCCACGATCATCAGCCGGCCGATGATGGTGAGCCAGGCGTCCTTCTCCCAGACCCGCTCCCACAGGTACGCCGTCGCCGACCGCCCGCCCTCACCCGGCGGGTTCCCCGCGCCACTCTCGTACCCCATGTCGAAGGGCAGGAACTGCGTCTTGTCGCCCTCCAACCTGGTGGTCATCGCGGCCCGATCGTTGGAGACCGCGAAGTGCACCAGCGCCCGATGCCCGAACGACAACAGCGGCTCCGGCCGCCCGTTGGTCAGCGGATGCCGATGCTTGCGGTACTGGTTGATCGCCTCGTCGAGAGACTGGGTGAAGTCGGTCTTCAGCTCGACGGTGGCCACCGGGAGCCCGTTGACGAAGAAGACCAGGTCGATGCTGCGTCGGTCGGCGGTGGAGAAGTGCACCTGCCGCATCACCCGCACCCGCATCGCCGCGTACTGCTCGGTGGTGGTCGCGTTCAGGCTGGTCTCGGGACGGAACTGCGCCATCTTCAACCGGCCACCACTGATGTACTGCACCCCGTTGCGCAGGATGTTCAGCGTCCCGCCGCCGTGTTCGAGAGGCTTGTCGAGCGCCGTGGTCAGCACGTCGAGGAACTTCGCCTGCGACCCCGCAGCCTTCAGAGCCTTCGCGTACGCCGCCGACTGAGTCGCCTCCAGCCACGCGAACAGGTCCTCGGGGAAGAGCGCCCGCTCCCGGTCGTAGCCGGTGTCGCTCGCCGAGTACAGCCACCCGTGGGCTTCCAGGTATGCGCAGATCTCGGACTCGAAGACGACCTCGTGGTGGTCGGCCATCACACCATCTCTCGTACGTCGATCTGCCCCGTCACCGCCGCCGTAATCAACGCCGCCCGCCGCTCCTTGGAGAGTTCGATGAACAGCTCCGTCTCCGCAATGAGATTGTCGATTTGTGACTACTCAGGTCATCAGTTGATTGCGGGGATCCAGGGTCGGCCCGATGTTAGCTGGACGAGGGCGTCGTAGAGATTGATGCCGTGTTTGGCGGCGGTGGCGAGATATGAGCGCAGGTGGCAGAACTGCTCCGCGCCGGTCAGGGTGCGCATCGCGCCGGAGATTTTCTGCCGGATTTTGACCATGCGGACTTCCCGTTCGGCGGCGTTGTTGTCGAACGGGCAGTGTCCTGGCTGGTGCGCGAATCGGAGGTAGTCGTCGATGCGTTCGGTCATCCGGCGGGCCAGCGCGGCCAGTTTCTTGCCGATCGCTGTGGTTTGGCCGGTGTGGTCCTTGACCCCGACCAGAGCGGCGTGGCGGAACGAGGCGACCCCCGCGGCCAGAATCTCGGGATCGATGCGATCGTGGCCGGCTGCCACAGCATCGTCCGTGGCCTTCTTGAGGGCCAGCAGGGCGTCGATGCCTTGCGCGGCCCAGGTTGCCGACGGGTCGAGCTCGGCGGCGGCTACCAGTTCCCGCAGCAGATGGGCGCAGCACAGGGCGTGGGTGGCCTGTGGGTAGCAGTCATAAGGTGCCCAGGCGTCGTGCACGGCGATCCCGGTGAAAGCGGGCAGGACCCCGCCGGCGTCGATGGCGTCCCGGCCGCGTTTCGGGTGCACGTAGAGCAGGCTGTACTTACCTGTCGATGCGGAGTGAACCCAGTGCAGTTTGCCTGCGACCCGGAACCCGGTCTCGTCGAAATGCACCAGCGGTGCCGCCGTCAGCGCGGTGCGGATCGCGGCCAGAAAGTCACCCTCGAGCCGGCGGGCGGCGCGGGCGGTCAACGCCGCGACGCTGCCCTGCGAGATCGGCACCCCGAACAGATCCCCGACGGCCTGGGCGACGCGTTTCTGCGCCCCGAACTGCGCGACCAGCAGATACACCACGATCGCGGCCAGCCTCGGCCCGTACTGCACCGGCGCGTCCACCCCGGCCGGGCCGTCCGCGCAGGTCACCGCACCACACCCGCACCGGCGAATGTTCAGCCGGTGCTCGGTGACCCGGGCTACGACCGAGGGAATCTCGAACACCTGACGGCGGGTCACCGCGGCCAGCGGCGCGCCGGCCAGCCCGCCGCCGCACCCGCCACACGCGACCGGCTCATGAACAACGGTCTCGTCCGGGCTCTCGACCTGCCGCAACGTACGACCCGGATGGCCGTCCTGGCCACCCGAGCGGCGCCCGGACCGGCCCCGCAACGACTTCGGCGCGGGCTTGTCCAACCCCTGCGCCGAGGGCGGCATGTTCGAGTTCCGCGGAGACTGACCCAGACGACGCCGCAACTCGGCATTCTCCGCTTCCAGGACCGCGATCCGGGCATCCCGCTCCGCGACGGCCTTCTCCAACGCGACGAGCCGCTCCAGCAACTCCACGATGGACGGCATCTCCGGCACCCGGACATCCTGCCCAACAACCCCGCCAAGATCAAACCGGCCCGAACCGACCGACCTGATTAGTTACGTCGATTTTTGCAGTCTGCTGGTCGAGATACGCAGCGATACTTCGCTGCGCATCGATCGACGGTAGTGGGATTGGCGTCCGTGCCAACGTGCCGAGATTCAGGCGGCGGAACGTCGCCCCCATAATCTGGTAGTCCCAGTATTCGGAGGTTTGCCGTGACAGCAGGGCCCAAACAACGAACCGCGTGTCCACCAGGTCCGGCCGTAGCGCCACCCGCACCGTATCTTGCGTCAGATTCGCACCCGTCAGGTCGTCCGACACAACGGCGACCTTCCCGTACGCCGGTCCAATCGAAACGACAACGTCTCCGCCAGCGAGAACTGACCTCTGATAAGCGCTCGCGATCTCAGGCGTTGTCGTCCGTAGGGCATCCCGCTCCGGTGATACGCCCTCACCGATGATGTCCGAGGGTCCGACGTAGGCAACCCCTCCATCGACCGGCTCGCCGCACTGCAGAATCCCGTAGGTCATGGGCCTCTTGTGGTTGACGAGCCGCCGGAGGCGGGTCATTTCGTAGCCGTCCAACGCCTCTGCGATCGTCGCGACCCGCCGCTCGCGGAGCATCTCGATCAGGCGCTGCTGCTCCTCGATGAGCGTGTCGATGCGGGCGGTCTCGCGGTCGAGGTAATCGGCGATGGCGCGCTGCTCCTCGATCTGGGGAAGGAGAACGGGCATGGCCCGGTAGAGATCATTGTCAATCTCGGCCTGGCCGATCCTAACGCCCCGAGACTGCAAGGCGTAGCCGGCTGCGTAGGTGGGGCTCCGGAAGAGCCAATTCAGGTATCGAGAGTCTGCATCGTGTCGAGGAGCGAAGCAGATGTAGTGTCCCGAAACAATTCCTTGCAACCCGGATATGCCGACTGATCCTTGCCAAGCCTTCATCCGGTTTGTGACCAGCCATCCGGGGTGAACGAGCTGATAGATGTTCCGGTTCTCGGCGGTCTTGTTGATGTTGTCCCTGGAGTCCTTCGCAACGACACCGTAGTCGCGGAACACCGAGAGCATCTGTTCATCGGGGTGCCCTGTGTCTTTGATCCGCTCGAACATCGACCACAATGGCCTCATCGTCCAGCCTGTGGGAATATCGCCAAGCCAGGGCACGCCCGAGTCGACGTACTCGGTGTAACGCTTGCTCATCCCTCGACCTCGCGCAGCAGGTCGAGGATCTTGGCGACCTGCTTCTCCAGGTCGGCGTCGATCTCGGCGAGGGGGCGGGGTGGGACGTACTTGTAGAAGTGGCGGGTGAAGGGGATCTCGTAGCCGGTTTTGACCTTTGTCCAGTCGATCCAGGCGTCAGGAACGTGCGGCTTCACCTCGGCCTCGAAGTAGGCCCGGATGACCTCGATCTTGCCGGCCGCACCGGCGGTCGAGCCGCCGTAGGTGAACGGCACGTTCTCGGTGTCACGCTTCTTGGTGTCCGATTTGGGCTTGCCCTTGCGGTCGACGACGGGGTTGCCGTCCTCGTCGTGAAGGGGGCATTCGACGGTGACGGCCCAGTAGCCGAACTCGTCGGTGCGCAGCACCTTGGAGTAGTCCGGATCGGCGTCGGTGAAGTCGGCGTACAACTTCACCACCTTGGCGCGGTCGGCGTCGCTGATCTCGCGGCCCTTGGCGCCGAGGTTCTTGCGCATCTTGGTCCAGAAGGACGTGCCGTCGATGAGCTGGAGCAGGCCCTTGCGGTCGGGATGCTTGGCGTTGTCGAGGATCCAGATGTAGGTGACGATGCCGGTGTTGAAGAACATGTTCGTCGGCAGCGCGACGATGGCATCGACCAGGTCGTTCTCCAGCAGCCACTTGCGGATGTTGGAGGGGCCGGACTCGGCGGCGCCGTTGAACAGCGGCGAGCCGTTCATCACGATGCCGGCTCGGCCGCCGCCGTCCTCCGGCTTCCGCATCTTGTGGGCCAGGTGGAGCAGGAAGAGCATCTGCCCGTCCGATGTCGCCGGGAGGCCAGGAGCGAACCGGCCGTAGGGGCCGGCTTCGTCGCGCTCCTTCGTGACCGCCTTGGCGTACTGCTTCCAGTCGACGCCGTACGGCGGGTTGGACATGCAGAAGTCGAACTGGCGGCCCTTGAACGCGTCGTCGGTGAGGGTGTTGCCGAAGGCGATGTTGGTCGCGTCGTGCCCCTTGGCCAGCAGGTCGGACTTGCAGATCGCGTACGACTGCGGGTTGTACTCCTGGCCGTACAGGCTCAGCCCTGCGTCGGGGTTGTGTGCGAGCAGGTGCTCCTCGGCCAGGGCGAGCATGCCGCCGGTGCCCGCTGTGGGGTCGTACAGCGAGCGGACGATGTCGGCCTCGGCCAGCTCGGCGTCCTTCTCGGCGAAGAGCAGGTCGACCAGCAGCCGGATCGCGTCCCGTGGGGTGTAATGATCACCGGAGGTCTCGTTCGCGGCCTCGTTGAACTTGCGGATGATGTACTCGAACGCATCGCCCATGTCGGCGTTGGAGACGACCTCTGGGTGCAGGTCGATGGCCTGGAAGGACTTGATGACCTCGCGCAGCAGCTCCGCCTTCTCCAGGGCGAGAATTTCCTTCTTGAAGTCGAAGTATTGGAACACGTCGACATCGGGCGAGAACCGGTCGATGTAATCGGCCAGGTTGTCGGCCAGCCCATCAGCGTCAGCCAGCAGGTTGGCGAAGGAGTAGTTCGAGGTGTTGTAGAACGGCCTGCCGGTTGCCTTCTTGATCTCGATCTTGAGCCGGACGGGGTTGTCGTACTTCGCCGCCAGCGCGCGCACAGTCTCCCGGTCGGGCTCAAGGATGCAGTCGAGGCGTCGCAGGATTGTGAGCGGGAGGATCACGTTGCCGTACTGGTTGGGGCGGTAGGGGCCCCGAAGCTGGTCGGCGATCGACCAGATGAAACCACCGAGGGTGCTCACAGGGCTCCTTACGACGATCACTCACGACAGATGCTGGACGCGCAAGCCCGTCCGTGACGTCGAGCAGGCGGCGGCGCACACTCTGCAACAGCCGGCGCGTCAGAGAGCATCATCGCGCATCTCGACACCCACGTGCTACGGGGCCGGCAGCAGCGACCGGCTTAGCGAATCCG
Organism: Micromonospora sp. WMMD1102; assembly: GCF_029626265.1. Classification (NCBI taxonomy): domain Bacteria; kingdom Bacillati; phylum Actinomycetota; class Actinomycetes; order Micromonosporales; family Micromonosporaceae; genus Micromonospora; species Micromonospora sp. WMMD1102. The sequence continues at coordinate 3,278,288 of NZ_JARUBN010000001.1, forward strand.
CCACGACCGGTGCCCTCGCTGTGAAGGGATTGATCCGGTTTGAAGGCAAAGGTCCGTAAGTTGATCTCACGCTACCTTGGGCGGCTGGCCTGCGCTGATAGACGGTCACCGGCGGGGCTGGGTGCTGGTCATGCCTCTCGCCGTCTCGGTTGCCACCGCCCCGCCCGCCACTCCGACCTGTACAGGTGGCGTGTCGATCGGGCGCGGACTGCGGCCGCATGCTGATCGTCGGATACGTGAGCGGACGTCGGTGGCTGCCGGTGACGGTGTCGTGGACTCGACGGGTACGTGGGCGGTTTACACAGCCAGAGCCGCCGCGAGGGCTCGCGCGGGCGGAGCGTTGCGGAGCTTGGCGGGCACCCGGTTATGAAGATCGGTGGCGCGGCGGTGGGCCAACCCGGTACGGAAGCGTGCCGGTGCGTCGGTAAGCGCGTCAACGGCCGCCTCGCACGCCTCCAGGGTGTTGCCGTCGTGGTGTCGGCAGGCCGCCGCGTCCAGGCGCAGGAGGGTGCGGGTGAGTGTGCTGGTAGGACTGGACAGGTTCAGGGCGTGCTCCTGAACCTCGTTGGCACGCCTGGTCAGTCCGAGGGTGGTCAGGGCGTGGGAGAGATGCACTCCGTGCTTCTGCTCGCAGTGACCGAACCACGTGTCGGCGCGTTCTTCGCCCGGCAGCGCGTCGGCGAGGCGGTCGGCGTCGCGTAGGGCGTCCTGGGCGTCCTCGCTGCGCCCGGCCAGGGCGTAGGCACGGGCGGCGACCGCGGCGGCCAGGGTGGCCGCGGCGCTGTCGGCGGTCCCTGCGGTGTGTCTGGCCCTTTCGGCGAGGTCGACCGCCGCCACTGGGGCGCCGAAGTTGATGGGCACCATCGCCTTGCGGGCGATGATCCACGTGTGCAGGTGGCGGTCGCCGGCCTCCTCTGCGGCGCGGGCGGCGGTGTCGAACCAGGCGTAGGCGTTGCGGCGGTCGCTGAGGTCATGCAGAACGACGCCGACCATGCCTCCGAGCTGGCCCATGATCCGGCACAGTTCGGTGCGGGTGGCCGTGCGCTGCGGGCGCCGCATGAGGGGGGTGACGTCGGCGAAGTCGGCGACGAGGTCGACGAGGACATCGGCGGGGGCACGGCCGCCGTAGCCGTAGCTGTGCTGCTCGGTGACTGCCTGCAGGTGGGCCAGGTCGGGCACGTCGGTGTCGGTGAGGGTCTGGCTGGCAGCTGTCAGCACGTCGGTGATCGGTGTGAGGGATGAGGCGGCCAGGCCGGCGGTGAGTGCGCCGCGTAGGAGTTGACGGCGTTGCATGGGCTCTGCCTCCTTCGCGGTCGGCGGGTCGGTGGTGGCCTTGCCCTCCCAGGATCGCTTAGCAAGCCCCAGCATGTGGCCTGGGATGCGCAGGCCGTCGGCTACTCGCTCAATGATATCGATGCTGGTTATGGAGGCGTTGCCGTGTGCGATCTGGCTGACCCTGTCGGCCTTGATCCCGGTGGCCGAGGCGATGGCTTTGTAGCTGAGCCCGGCAGCCTTGGCGGCGGCGAAGACGGTGCTGAAGGTGCGAGTGGAAAGGGCACGCACCAGTGTGGGGTCCGCCAGGAGCGTGCGGGGAAGAGGGCGGGGAAGAGGGCGGGGAGTCCAGGTGTCCACAGGCTTCCCTTGGGCGCGCGGGCGGTCGGCTGACTATAGCGCCGACACCCACAGCAGGTAACCCCCCGTGATGGGGACCCCTCGATGAGGTTACGTGGGTGGTTGTTCATGTGGTGGGGTGAGCGGCGTCCCCAACACCATCACCACACAGGAAGGACCCTCATGGACGACCTCTCGGACTTCGACCTGGACGTGCAGGTGACCACCGACGTGGCCGACGGCAACACGGGCCGGGCCTGCGCCACCGACGACGGCTGCGCCTCCACCTGCGCCTCCTCCTGCGCCAGTAGCTGACCAGCAGCAGCCAGGGCGGGGTGCCGGTCAGAGCCCCCGGCGCCCCGCCCTCCCGCGCAGCCGAGCACAGGAGTGGACCGTGGACGGGAATGAACCAGTGTTGTACCGGCACGCCGGTGGCGGCATGCTCCGCGCCGCCGCTTTGCACCCCACCGCCGTCGACTGGCCGGCCCTGCCCGACCCCGACTCCTGCCAGGCATGGCTGGGCCGTGTGTGGGCGCTACCGGGATTCGCCGACGCGGTCCGCCATGCCAGCGTCCCGTTCGCCGACCTGGTGGACAGGGTCGTGCACGGGCAGGTGGAGGATCCCAGCAAGGTACGGCGGGCCGCGCTGTCCGTTCTCCGCTACCTGCTGCGGGCCATGGGCCGCCCCACCCCGTTCGGACTGTTCGCCGGAGTAGCCCCTATTCATGTCGGTGACGGTGCGCGGGTGGTGTGGGGCGATGACCACCGGCTGATGATCAGGCCTGACACCCTGTGGCTGGATGACGTCATCGGGCGGCTGGAGAGGAAGACAGACCTACTCCCCCACCTGGCCGTGGCATGGTCGGACCTGGCGGTGGACCGTGGCCCCCGCATCGAGGTGCCCCGGCCGCCAGGACGGGTGACGGTACGCAACACCGCCGTCGTCCGCCTGGCGGCCCACCTGGCGGCCAGCCCGGTCACCGTCAGCGTGCTGGCCGCCAAGGTCGCCGGGGCGTTCCCGGCCGCCCCTGCCACGGTGATCGACCAGACCCTGACGACCCTGATCGCCCACGGTGTGCTGATCACCAGCCTGCGGGCACCGATGACAGTCACCGACCCCCTCGGCTACCTGCTAGCCGCGTTGGAGCCCCACCGTGGCCTCGTCGACGACATCACCAAGGCACTCGGTGAGATGGCGCGGGCGGTCCAGACCCACAACGCCGACGCCGCCGGCCCGGCCGAGCGGGTCCGGCTCCGGCAGACGGTGACCGAACAGGGCAGGCAGGTGTCATCCGGGGGACGGACGGTGTTCGCCGGAGACCTGCACCTTGACTGCCAGGTGACGGTCCCCGCCGGGCTGGTCCAGGAGATGGCGTACGCGGCCGGTGCGCTGGTCCGGTTGACCCGCCAGCCAGGGCCGAACCCGGTCTGGGATGACTGGTCCCGCCGGTTCTGTGACAGGTACGGCATCGGCGCCGTCGTGCCTGTGCTGCAGGCCGTGCACCCCGATGCCGGTCTGGGATTCCCGGCCGGCTACCCGGGCAGCGTCTACCCCACCGGTCAGGAGCGGGTACTCCGCCGGGACGGCGAGCTGCTGCGGCTGGCGTGGGAGGCGGTCAACGACGGCCGGGACGAGATCGTCGTCACCGACGAGATTATCGGCGACATCGTGGGAGGGGACGGCGTCGACCCGCTAAGGATTCCGCCGCATCTGGAACTCGCCGCCACGGTGCACGCCGGCAGCGCTCAGGCGGTGCAGGGCGGCGACTACACGTTCACCGTCCGTCCGGCCTGGTCCCTGGGCACACTCACGTCCCGGTTCGGTCCGACGGTCTCCCAGGCCAACCTTCACGGCGTCTATGCGGCCACCCCGGCCGGTGTCGTCGGGGCGTTGAGTGTGCAGCTGTCGAGCCCGCCGCTGTACCCGCACTCGGAGAACGTCTCCAGGCTGCCTGCCTGGCTGCCTGATGTGCTGTCGGTCGGCGAGCACCGCGCCGACCATGACCCGGCCGTCATCACGCTCAACGATCTCGGGATCGTGGCGGCGGTCGACGGGCTGCACCTGGTCAGCATCTCCCGGCGTCGGCTCGTCGAGCCGCAGGTGTTGCACGCCCTGGCGTTGGAGAAGCAGGTGCCGCCCATCGTCCGGTTCCTGGCCACCCTCACGCGTGGCTTCCGGGCCGCGCTCACCGCCTTCGAATGGGGGCCGCACGGGGCCGGGCTGCCGTTCCTGCCCCGAGTCCGGTATCGGCGGGCGATCCTGTCCCCGGCCCGGTGGCAGGTCACCGCCCAGGACGTGACGGTTGCCGGTGAGGGCCAGGGGTGGAACTTGGCCTTCAACGCCTGGCGCCGGCGGTGGCGATGCCCGGACACCGTCGACCTGCATGACGAGGACCGTCCGCTGCGGCTGGACCTGACGGTGGATGCCCACTTGACGCTGCTACGGGAGCGCCTCCACGCCCGGGGCACCGCTGTGCTGACGCAGGCGCCGTCACGGGCGGATTCGGCGTGGATGGGCGGGCGTGCCCACGAGATCGTGATGCCGTTCCTCGCCGCCGCCGGGCCGGCACCTGACCTCGTCACCGGGTCGCTTCCACTGGTCAGCAACACCAGTGGTGTCCACATACCGGGGTCACCACTGGCGTCCTGGCTGTATGTGCAGGTGTACTCCCACCCGGAGAGGCTGGATGACATCATCGGCGTCCACCTGCCGGCGCTGCTTGCCGACCTCGGCCAGGATCCGGTGTACTGGTTCGCCCGCTACCGAAATCCTGAGGAGACCGACCATCTGCGGCTGCGGCTGCGGGTGACTGACGGCCACCAGCGTGCCGTGGCGGTGAACGCGGTGGGCCGGTGGGGGCAGCACCTCTGCGACCAGGGTGTGGCCTCCGGTCTGGCTGTGGACACGTACCGGCCGGAGGTGGGCCGGTACGGCCACGGGCGGGCGTTGCGTGCCGCCGAGGATGTCTTCGCCGCCGACTCCGCCGCGGTGGTCTTGGGGATGAGGCTCCTGCCCCCGCGTGTGATCAGCCCTCTCGCGTTGGCGGCGGTCGGGATGGTGGAGATCGCGGACGCGTTTCACGACGATCCGGCCCGGTCGGCGGGATGGCTTGTCGACCGGCTGGCCGCCCGGGTCGCCGCCTCCGCTGACCGGCTGGTGGCAAGCCAGGTTGCCGGCTGGTCGGCGGGCGGCCGCCTCCCTGATGGCGGAATGCTGCCGGATCCGCTGGCGGCGGCCTGGGAGGGCCGCCGTGGAGCGGTGGCCCGGTACCGGCAGGCTCTGCCCGGTGACGCCGACGTCGACCGGGTGCTGTCGGCGCTGCTGCACATGCACCACAACAGGGCCCGGCTCATCGACCGCGGCGACGAGGCGGTGTGTCTGCGTCTGGCCCGGCAGGTTGGCCTGGCCCGGCAGGCGAGCGGGGGTGGTGGTCGGTGAACGGCCTATCGAATGATGGCCTGGCTGTAGGCGCTTCAGCCGGACCGGTGGCCGGGTGGAGGCAGTCTCTGGCCGACGGCGCCCCTGGTGCCGCCCTCCCGCTCATCGAACGTGCCCGTGCCGGCGGGGTCGGCTGGGAGCCGGCGCACCAGCTGGTGAGGGCCATGGTCAGCGAGCCCGTGCAGGCCCATCCTGACGTTGCCGGACTGTTCTACGGGGCCCCGGCGGTCGCGTACGTGCTGCATGCCGCCGGTCATCCCGGTTACCGGACGGCACTTGCCACCCTCGACCGGGCCGTCACCACCCTGATCCACGCTCGCCTGGACGCCGCCCACCGGCGCATAGACCAGGGGCTGCCGCCTTCGGCACGGGAGTATGACCTGATCGGCGGCCTCACCGGCCTCGGTGTCTACCTGATGCGCCGTGGCCGGGACCCCGACCTGCTGCGGCAGGTCCTCGCGTACCTGGTCCGGCTCACCCAGCCCGTCAGAGTCGGGGGTCAGGAGGTGCCGGGGTGGTGGGCGTCCGGCAGCCCCGACGTACGCCAGTTGCCACGTTGGGCGGACGGCCATGCCGGGTTCGGCATGGCACACGGTGTCACCGGCCCCCTGGCGCTACTGTCGGTGACGATGAGGGGTGGCGTCGTCGTTGACGGACAGACTGAGGCCATCCTGACGATCTGCGGCTGGCTGGACCGGTGGCGTACCGGCCACGGACGCAACGCCTGGTGGCCGGAGGCGATCAGCGGCGAGGAGCTGCGGGCCGGGGTCTGCACTGCCACCGGTCCGCGACGGCCGTCGTGGTGCTACGGCACTCCCGGCATCACCCGTGCCCTGCAACTGGCCGCAATCGCTGTCGGTGACAGCGGCCGGGCCCGGTCCGCGCAGGAGGCCTTTCTTGGCTGCCTGGCCGACGAGCAGCAGCTTTCCCAACTCGCCGAGGTGGGGCTCTGCCACGGCTGGGCGGGACTGGCCCAGACAGCCCGCCGCATGGCCTCAGATTCCGGCACCGTCGAGCTTTCCGACGCGGCCCGGGACATGATCGGCAGGCTGGGGCACCGTCTGGGCGGCCACGGCGCACCCGCCGATGGATTCCTGGACGGCGCGGTCGGCGCCGAACTGGTCGCCGAGGCCACCGCCACGACACCCGGCGGACACACCACCTGGGATGGCTGCCTGCTGCTCATCTGAACGCCGCCCACCGACAGGTGAACGCCAGACTCAAGATTGTCGAAACGAGAGGACATCATGAACGACACCGCCACCGACACCCCTCCCGAGGTGCTGCGAGCCCGGATGGTTGACCGTCTCCGCACCCGGATGGCCCTGGCCCCGACCGTGGTAGACGCGATGCTGGCGGTGGAGCGGCACCGGTACGTGCCGCAGGCCCCGCTCGCCGAGGCCTACGACGAGTCGGCGGTGATCACCCACCGCTTCCCGGACGGCACGAGTCTGAGCTGCGCCTCCGACCCGCACATCGTCTCCGCCATGCTCAACGCCCTCCAGGTGCGCCCACGGCAGAAGATCATGGAGGTTGGCGCCGGCACCGGCTACAACGCCGCCCTGCTGTCCACCCTCACCGGCCGGGACGGCCACGTCACCACGATCGACATCAACGCCGATGTGACCGCGAACGCCCGCCGGAACCTGGACTCCACCGGGTTCAACGCGGTCACCGTCCTTATCGGCGACGGGGCGCGGGGGGCGGCCCAAGGCGGGCCCTACGACCGGATCATCGTCACAGTCGGGGCCTGGGATTTGCCCCGGGCCTGGTGGGATCAGCTTGTCGTCGGCGGCCGGCTCGTCGTGCCGCTGCGCTGGCGCGGCACCACCAGGGCGATCTCGTTCATCAAACGCGAGGACCGGTGGGAGTCGGACTGGATGTTCCTGTGCGGGTTCGTGCCGATGCTCGGCCAGACCGGTGAGCGCAACACCACCATCGACCCGGACGGCCTGGTGACCCTGCACTACGACATCGACCAAAACGTCGACGTCGATGCCCTTTCCGGGGTGCTGGACGGGCAGCGTTCGGCCCGCTGGTCGGATGTCACCGTGCACGGCCAGGAGTCCTTCGACCGGGTGTGGCTTCACCTGAGCGTGGCCGAGGCCGGCACCGTCCGGATCCAGGCCGACCGCGCCGCTGTCGACGCCGGCCTGTGCACACCGGCGATCCCGGTGCGGTCCCCGGCCATCATCGACGGCGGCTCGCTGGCCTACCTGGCCATCCGCCGCTCCGAAACCGAGCAGGGGCGGTGGCAGCTCGGCGCGATCGGCCACGGACCCGCCGCTGACACACTCGCCGGGCGTGTGGTCGACCAGATCCACGCATGGGACCGGGACCGTGACGCTGACCCCGACGTCGCCGCCTACCCGGCCGGCATGGCGGTGCCGGAAGAGGCGGCCAGGATCATTGACAAACCGGACATCCGTCTGCTGCTGAGGTACTGACGGCGGGCCGGCCGGTGACCGCTCACCGATGGGATCCACTCCTGGTAGACGGGCTGGCCGTGGACCTGTGCGCGGTCGCCGGCCTTGCACGGCCCCGCCGTCGGGAGCCGGTTCGGGTCCACCGGTTGTCGGGGGTGGAGCGCCTGTACCTGGGCGGACAGCGGACCAGGATCCTCAAGTACACCCGACCCCGGCCCCCGTTCCCCGGAGAGGACCGGGCTCTGGCGTTGGCCGCCGCCCGGGGAGTGCCGGTGCCGCGTATGGAGGCGGCCACCGTCCGGAACGGTGTACTCGGCATCCTGCTGGAGGACCTGGGCGGCACGCTGCGGGCGGCAAGGCCGGTGGACGGGGCAACAGTGGTGGCCAGGCTCCACAAGGGCGGGCCGGCACACGGACTGCCGGTGCTGGACCGGCCAACGCTGGCAGCCCTGCCGGGCCGGGCCTTGACACTCGTCGACCATCTGCGCCACCGCGACCGGCTCGACAACCACGCGATCCTCCACCGGGCATTGAACGCGCTGGTGGCGGTGGCGGCCCGCCGCGCCTGCGGCGCCGACATCCCACCCTTCGGTGTATGCCACGGCCAACTGCACCCGTCTGCGGTCCACATCGGCAGCCGTGGCGCGCGGCTGCTTGACCTGGCCATGGCCCACAACGGGCCAGGGCTGCTCGACATCGCCTCCTGGGTCGGTGCCGGCCGCCCGCCCAACACTCACGCCATGGGCCACCTCATCGGCCTCTACAGGGCATTGGCCGGGATCCCGGAAGCCGACACCAACCGGGGCGGGCTGCCGGCCTCGGTGTGGGCGCTGGGCTGGCAACGGATGCACGCCGCCGTCTGCCACCTACACCAAGCGGTCAACGGCGACAGCGACGAACGGGCGGTACGGGCGGACGTGGAGGCGGCCACCCGGCACATCGTGTCGGCAGCCGTCCTGCTGGCCAAGTAGCCGGCACCACCCTGCCCCCTCCTCCCGAAGGGAGGGGGCAGGGTTGGGTAGGGCAGGGGTACCGTGACTCACGCGTCTGTCACGCGTGACGTGCCGGCACGGGACCGGCGGCGGCCAACCCGGCAATCACCGGGGCCGTTGGCTGCGAGTTGCACCGGGGCGGTCAAATGGACGCCATGCCAACCCTGCGTGATCGGCTTGCCGCCGCCCGTGCCGGCTGGAGATCTGGCCGCCCCTCCCCCTGGCATCCGCCCAACCCGCCGTCCCGCCGATGGCGAGTCAAGGGCACCGGCAGGCGCCAGATCCGTCCCACCCCAACGGCCAGGGCCGACCAACCCGGCAGGTGGGCCAAAATCCGCGACGGCATACACACCGTCTTCCAAGGCGTCACGGCAATCACCGCAGTGGCCGCGCTGCTGTTCACCGCCCGCTCGCTCGACTACACCGCCGAGGCGACCAACGCCAACCGCGAACAGGTACGCCTCGCCGAACGCGGCCAGGTCACCGAGCGATTCAGCCGCGCCATCGACCAACTCGGCCAAGCCGGCGACGACAAGCTGGCCATTCGCCTGGGCGGCATCTACGCCCTGGAGCGACTGATGCGCGACTCCCCGCCCGATGAGCCGGCAGTGATCGAAGTGCTGTGCGCGTTCGTACGCATCGCCGCCCCCCGGCCACGACCGCTGACCTTAGGGGAGGTGCTCCCGTCGCGGCCAGATGTCCGTGCGGCGGTAACCGTACTGGCCCGGCGCCCCGAACCAGACGCCACCGAAAACGTACGCCTGGATTTGACCGGCACACTCCTCGGGCTCCAGGGCATCCACATGCCCGCAGCCGACCTGTCCCGCGCGTACCTGTTCAACGCAGACCTGCGCTACGCGGACCTGTCCCGCGCTGACCTACACGACGCGGGTCTGTCCCGCGCGGATCTGCGCTACGCGGACCTGTCCGGCGCGGATCTGCGCGACACGGACCTGCGCGACACGGACCTGCGCGGTGCGGACCTACGCGACGCGGATTTGCGTGGCGCAGACCTACGCGGCGCGAATTTGTGGAATGCGATTGGCTTGACAAACGAGGTTTTGACCACCACGCGCTTTGACGATGAGACCCGCCTGCCGCCGGGCGTGGTCCGGCCATCCCCTGTACCGACCCGATGAGTACTTCACTGACGCACCGGAACGACGATGAACGGCGTGACCGAATCCAGGTGGCGCCGTATGGCGATAGGGCTGGGGCCGGCCACACCGGAAGCGGCCGTCCTGCGCGGCTACGTCCTCATGGTACTCGACGCGCCCGACCTGCTGCCGCCATCCCGACGCGACACCGGACGATCCGGCATCGGCGCCGATGACCCGAGCCGAACAGATGACCGCAAGCCACAACGCCCGCCGACTCCTCGCCATCTCCTTCGGCGGGACCCCGGTCATGCTCGCCGGTCTGCTCCACACCGCCCGCAACTACCGGCTCAACCACCGAAGCCAGGCCATCAACCGGTTCACCAGGACCCTGGAACGGCTCGGCGCCGAGGTCGACGAGAGTGGCGTCGCCGTCCAGCCCATAGCGGCGCAGGATCTCCAGGTCGGGCCGCGGGTCGTGGCCGGCCTTGCGGTCGTAGCCGTCGACGTAGGTCGGGTCGAGGTGCTCCGGGCCGGCGTACGCCAGCTCGTAGAGCCACCAGTCGGGATGCTGCGGCGTCATCCGTCCTCCACCGGGTCGCACCGTCCGCTTCGGCCGGCATCGCGGACCGGGCCGGGACGCCAGTATCACCGCTCCGGTCACGCCGGGCACCGCATTTACCCCCGGCCTGCGGCATGGCCGCCGGCCCTCTAGGCTCCGGTGGCACAGGTGACCATCAAGGACCCGCGGGTGAGGCACGATCCACAGTCGGGCAGGGAGCGGCCGGCGATGAGCGGTGAAGAACGGATCGAACACGCCCGGCTGCTCTACGAACGGGCCGTTTTCGGCGGCGACGCCGACGCGCTGGGGATCGCCGAGCGGGAACTGGACGGAGTCGAGGCAGATCTCGCCCTGGCCCGCGGCCGGATCCTTCACGCGCGGTTTCTTGAGGACGGCACCGAAGATCCGCACGAGCTGGCCTTGTTCGAGCGTGCGGCGCAGCTGTACGAACAGCTCGGTGACGTGCGCGGCGAGGCCGAGGCACTGTTCTGGGTCGGCACGTTCCACCAGGTGGTCAGGGGGGACAACGACGGCGCGGTTCCGGCTCTCGCACGGTCGTACGAGCTGGCGACGCGGGCCGGTGACAAGTTGACACTCTCGTACGCCGTTCGGCACCTCGGCTTCGCGGACATGGCCGCCGGCGCCGGTGATGCGGCGCGTGAGCGGTTGACGGAATCCGTACGGCTTCGCCGGGAGATCGGGTTCGCACCCGGCGTCGCCGCGGGATTGCTTGCGCTGGCCTACCTGACCGCTGGTGAGGGGCACCGCGACGACGCGTTGGCACTGGTCGAGGAGGCGGGCGCGGTCGCCGAGGACTGCGGTGCCAAGGGCGTCCTCCGTTGGGTGGAGGAGGCACGGACGCAGCTGTAGGCGTCCGCTGTCGGTCCCGGCGGTCACTGGTGGCCGAAGGAGTGGGTCGCCGCTGCCGCAGGCGCCGCGCACTAGACTTCCCCGGCGATGGACGTGCGGAACCCCACCCCCGAGCCGCCGGCGGAGACCCGGCCCTGTGCCCACTGTGGACGGCCGGTGCCGCAGCGGGCGGCGGCGGGCCGGCCGTTCCGGTACTGCCGGGACAACGACGGCACCTGCCAGCGGGCCTCCCGCAACCAGCGGATGCGGCACCGCAACGCGCCGGGGCTGGCCGGTCAGGTGGCCCGCACCTGGGAGGTGGTCGACCGGCTCGACCAGGTCACCGAGGCACTCGCCGAGGCCCTGCACGCCGAACTCTCCCCGGTGGGGGTGGAACGCCGACTCGCCGAGGTGCGGGCCGAGGCGGCCAGCCAGATCGCGGCGGCCCAGACCGAACGGGACGAGGCCCGCCGGGAGGCCGAGGCGGCGGCGGTCACCCTGCACCAGGCCCAGCAGGCCGCCAGCGCGGCCGTCGCCGACCGGACCGCCGCCCGGGAGGAGTCCGAACGGGCCGCCCGGGCCGCCGAGCGGGCCGGTGCCGAGACCGCCGCCGCGCTCGCCGCCCGGGACGCGGCCCAGCAGGCGGAAAGCGCCGCCACCGCGCTGCGTACCCAGGCCGAGCAGGACCGCGACGCGGCCCGGCGCGACCTGCGGGCGCTGCGCACCGAGGCGGAGGCCGACCGACGCCGGCTGGCCGAACTGACCCGCGAACTGGCCGAGCTGACCCGGGACCGCGACGCGGCCCGCGCCGAGTCGGCCCGGGCGACCCGGTCGGCCGCCGAGGCGCTCGACCAGGCGGACCGGTTCCGGACGGCGGCGGAGCAGGCCCGGACCGCCGCCCGGAACTCCGCGACGGAGGCGGCCAGCTTCCGGGCCGAGGCGCAGCGGGCCGCGGCGGACGCCGAACAGGCCCGCGACACGGCCGCCACCGCCACCATTGAGCTGGAACGCACCCGGACCGACCTGCGGGCCGCCCGGGACGCCACGGCCGCCGCCGAGGCCCGGCTCGGCGAGCTGGCGGTACGCCTGTCGGCGGCGCAGGCCGACCGGGACGCGGCCCGGGAACGGGCCGCCCAGCTCTCCACCCAGGTCAGCGACCTCGCCGCCGCGCTGGCCGGGCTGAGCGCCCGGACCGTCGCCGGCAGCTCGACCGGCAGCCCGGCAACCGGCGGACCGCCCGCCGAACCGTGACCACCCGACGGGCGGGCGTACGCCGGCGCGGACGTCAGACGACATATCGCGGCAATTCACCACCTACGCGGGTGATCTCGATCACCACCGAGGAGATCCGGCTACGCTCGGAGCGTTTGACCACTTGTACGTTTCTGCCGGCGGCGGGAATCGCCCACCCGGCACCTGTCGTTACACCGATAAGAACCACCATCACGACCGAGGGGAAAGCCGATCATGGGCGAGCGCATGCTGCGCGGGAGCCGTCTGGGAGCAGTCAGCTACGAATCCGACCGCAACACCGAGCTTGCCCCGCGACAGACCCGAGAGTACCTCTGCGCCAAGGGCCACCAGTTCGAAGTACCCTTCGCCGTCGATGCCGAAGTGCCGATGACCTGGGAATGCAAGTTCGACGGCAGCGTCGCCCGGCTGGTCGACGGCAGCGAGCCTGAGCAGAAGAAGGCCAAGCCGCCGCGTACCCACTGGGACATGCTGCTGGAGCGCCGCTCCATCGCCGAACTGGAGAGCATCCTCGCCGAACGGCTCGAAGAGGTCCGCACCCGGCGCGGCCGGGCCTGACCCGAACAGCACACCCGCGACGCCCACCGCCCCCACGGCCCGCACGCCGTGGGGGCGTGCCGTCTCTGTTGACGCGCCCCGGACGGGGGCAGAGACCTCAGGGGCGGCGCGGCTCGACGATCTCGCCCTCGATCGCCCCACCAGCGGCGGCCGGTGGCGGCGGCCCTGGCTCGGCGGGCGGCGGACCAGCGTCCGGGCGCGGCTCACCCCGCCGGACCCGCACCCGACGCGGCCCGAACAGGTCCCCGGCGACCTGGCCGGAAACCCGCCGCTCGGCGACCCCCTGCACCTGCCCCCGCACCGCCCGGCGCACCAGCGGCACCGTCAGCAACACCCCGGCCAACCCGGTGACCAGGCCCGGAATCACCAGCAGCAACCCGGCGAGCAACCCGACCAGCCCGTCGCTGACCTGGCTGCCCGGCGGCCGGCCCGCCTCGACGGCGGCCCGGAACCCCCGCCAGGCCCGCAGCCCCTCCCGGCGCAGCAGGACCATCCCCGCCAGCGAGGCGGCGAGCACCAGCAGGATCGCCCAACCGAACCCGATCCACCGCCCGAGCAGCACGAAGACCGCGACCTCCACGATCCCGGTCAGCAGCAGTGCCAGCGGCACGAACCTCAACCCTCGGCGCATGTCACCCCATCCGGATGTCGGGCCCACAACCCCGTACGTCCAGCATGACACGCCGCCGGTCAGGGCCAGCGGAGCCGCTGGTCGCCACGGACCTCCGCCGACCGGCCCGACGCCGCCCGGCGGTCCGTCACCGACCAGAGCGTGACCCGCCACAACGCCTCGCCGACGATCACCGGACTCATCTTGCTCGCCCCCCGCTCCCGCTCGGCGAACGTGATCGGCACCTCCACCGTACGCAGCCCGGCCCGGTGCGCCCGCCAGGCGAGCTCCACCTGGAACGAGTACCCCTGCGAGGCGACCGAGTCGAGGTCCAGCCGGGCCAGCGCCGGCACCCGGTACACCCGGAAACCGCCGGTCGCGTCCGACAACGGCATCCCCAACGCCACCCGGGTGTAGAGGTTGCCGCCCCGGGACAGCAGCTGCCGGTGCCACGGCCAGGCCACCACCTGGCCGCCCGTCGTCCAGCGGGAACCGATCACCACGTCCGCGTCCCGGGCCGCGTCCAACAACCGGGGCAGCTCCTCCGGGGCGTGCGAACCGTCGGCGTCCATCTCCACCACCGCGTCGTACCCGTGCTCGGCAGCCCAGCCGAACCCGGCCACGTACGCCGCGCCGAGGCCCTGCTTGCCGGGCCGGTGCAGCACGTGCACCCGGGAGTCCGCCGCCGCCATCCGGTCCGCGACCGCGCCCGTGCCGTCCGGGCTGTTGTCGTCGACGATCAGCACCCGCACCTGCGGCGCCGCCCGGTGCACCCGCTCGACGATCACCCCGACGTTGTCGGCCTCGTTGTAGGTGGGGACCACCACCAGCACCCGGCCGACGCCCGGATAGCCGCCCCCGTGCCCGTCCGTCGCATCGTTCACCGCTCCTCCGCATCCGCCGGGTCGCCGGCCGTCGCCGCACCGACCCCGGGGAGCGGACGCCGGCGGGTCAGCGCCGCGCCGGCCAGCGCCGCCGCCAGGGCCAGCAGCGCCACCTCCGGCCACAGGCCGACCCGGGTGGCGACCGTACGGGTCTCCCCGAGGTGCATCTGCCGGGTCACCACCGCCGCGGTGTTGAACCCGGTCGCCCCGGTTACCCGCCCATCGGCCCCCACGAACCCGGAAACACCGACCGTCGACGCCATCAACGCCTCCCGGCCGTGCTCCACCGCCCGCAGCCGCACCATCGCCAACTGCTGCTCCGCCTCGGCGACGTCGAAGGTGGCGTTGTTCGTCTGCACCACGAGCACCTGCGCCCCACCGGTCACGGTGTCCCGGACCACCTCGTCGTAGGCGACCTCGAAACAGATCACGTCACCGAGCCGCACCCCGCCGACCCGCAGCACACCCGGCTCGGTGCCGGCGACGAAGTCGTTGCGTACCCGGTCGACCTCCTTGCTGACCAGCCGGGCCACGTCACGCAACGGCACGTACTCGGCGAACGGCACCGGATGCCGCTTGACATACATCTGCGACCCGTCCAGGCCGGAACCCGGCAGCCACACCAGCCCCGCGTTGCGCACCTGCCCCTCGTCCGGGCCGAGCAGCACCGCGCCGACCAGGATCGGGGCGCCGACCGCGTCCGCCGCCTCCGAGATCCGCCGCCCCGCCCGCGCGTCCCGGGTCGGGTCGACGTCGCTGGAGTTCTCCGGCCAGACCACCAGGTCCGGCCGCCGCGCCTCATCGGCCGCGACCCGCCGGCCCAGCTCGATCGTCGCCTCGACGTGGTTGTCCAGCACCGCCCGCCGCTGCGCGTTGAAGTCCAGCCCCATCCGGGGCACGTTGCCCTGCACGATCGCCACCTCGGCGGTCTCCGGCCCGGTACCGGCCAGCGGCACCAGCAGCCCGCCGGCCACCAGCGCGACCGCCCCGGCGGCGAACCCGACCCCCCGGCCGGCCGACGGCAACACCCGCGTGCCGTCCTGCGCCGAACCCCGCCACGGCCGCCACACCGCCGCCACCAGCAGCCCACCGGCCAACGCCACCGCGAAGGTGACGAGCGGAGCACCCCCGTACGCGGCCAGCCGCAGCAGCGGCGAGTCACCCTGGCTGAACGCCAGCCGCCCCCACGGGAAGCCGCCGAACGGAGTCCGGTCCCGCAGCGCCTCCTGCGCCACCCACGACACCCCGGTCACCAGCGGCCACGACCAGCGGAACCGGTCCACCAGCGGCCCGGTGAACGCCAGCGCCAGCCCCAGCAGCCCCAGATAGGCCGCCTGCAACCCGGACAACAGCAGCCACGGCACGTTACCGGTGTACAGGTTGGTCCAGCTCAGCATCGGCAGGAACAGCGCCAGCCCGGCCAGCGTGCCGAGCCCGAACCCGGCCCGCAACCGCCGCCGGTGCACCGCCGCCGACAGCAGCGCCACCCCGACCGGGGCCAGCCACCACGCCCCGTACGGCGGGAACGCCAGCAGCAGCACCAGCCCGGCGCCGACCGCCGCCGGCACCGCCAGCCAGAGCGGCAGCGGCCGCCCGGCCGGCCCGGCGGGCCGCCGGCCACTCTCGGCGCTCTCCGTCAGCTCGGCCGTCACCGTCACGCGCGCCTCACGTCTTCCTCGAAGGCCACCGGCTCCGACGCCGCTGACACCACCTGCGGAAGGCTACCGGCCGGCCACCCGAACCGGCACCCACACCGCCGCCGGCACCCAGGAAGATCGACGGGACGGGACGAGGCTCGGCGGGAAACGAAAATCGGGGCGCGGCCGACAGGCCGCGCCCCGATGCTCCCAGGCCCTCCCCGGCCGGTGTGGTAGGGCCCGCAGCTCGACCTTCGGACCGACCGGACGTGAACTGGCTGTTCCCGTCGGGCCGTTGTCTACTGGCCGTCTGCACCACCCTGCCCGAGCACCGGTAACCGCAGCCGGTTCGCGCCGCCCCGCCGACCCCCGCCCGCTGGACCTGGCCGTTGCGACGACACGTTCACATGCCGCTCGGCCAGCGGACGAAGGGACGAAGCGAACAACAGCCACTTCCCGTTGTAGGACTCAAAGACGGTACGTGGTACCCCCCGGGCACTGTCAACCGCCCCCGGGCCAGTCGTCGGAGTTGGATGCGGCGTGTCGGAGCCGCCGCGCCGGGCCACCTCCGGTTCGCCTTCCGTTCGCCCGCCGGAAACCCCCGGGCCGCCGGATCAACCGGCCAGCAGGTGCCGGTGCAGCAACCCGCCGGCGGCACCCGGATGCGCCGCCGCCAACAGCCCCGCCGCCGCCAGCACGTATGTGACGTCGACCACCGTACGGGCCGACCGGGGCAGCGCCCAGCCGCCCGGATAGTCGGTCAACAACCCGTCCAGCAGCCCGGCCGCGCCCGACCCGGCATGCCGGAACACCCCGCCGGAACCGACGAGCAGCCGCACCTCACGCAGGTCCCGCCCCGGCTGCCCGGCCGCACCACCACCCCGGGCGTGCCGGCGCACCGCCAGCACGGCCGCCAGCGCCGCGATCCGCCGCTCCGCCACCCGCTCCGGTCCCCCACCCACCAGCCGACCCGGATCGGCCGCCAGCGTGCCCGCCACCGCCGCCAACGGCTCCTCCTCGCCCGGCGACAGCAGCCGCTCCGCCGCCGCGGCCCGGACCACCCCGGGCGCGCTCCACCGCACCCCCAGATCACCCTCCACGGTCCGGGCCCGCCACAGCGTCCCGGCCGCCGGCCGCCCCGGACCCGAATCCCGCTCGTCCGGCACCAGCACCGAGTACACGTCCGTGGTCGCACCGCCGACGTCGACGACCAGCAGGTCACCGCCGAGCCGGTCGGCCAGCACCTCCACCCCGGTCAACACCGCGTCCGGGGTGGCCGCCCGGACCAGCCCGGCGAACCGGTTCCCCCGGGACAGCCGCTTGCCGCCGATGACGTGCCGCAGGAACACCTCCCGAATCGCCGCCCGGGCCGGCTGCGGCGCCAGTACGCCGATCGACGGCAGCACGTTGCCGGCCACTGTCACCGGCACACCCCGCCCGGCCAGCAGCTCACCGACCGCCGGGGCGGCGACCGCGTTCCCGGCCACCACCACCGGCACCCTGAAACGGGCCCGGGCCAGCCGGCCCGCGTTCGCGGTCAGCACCTCGGCGTCGCCGCCGTCGGTCCCGCCGACCAGCAGCACCACGTCCGGCCGGGCCGCCCGCAGCGCCGTCAACCCGGCCCCGTCGAGCCGACCCGCACCGACGTGCACCACCCGCGCCCCGGCCGACAACCCGACCTGGTGCCCGGCCCGCGCCGTGACCAGCTCCTCGTAGCCGAGCACCGCCAGCCGCAGCCCACCCCCGGCCGACGAGCAGACGTACCACGGCGCGGCGGCGGCACCGGGAAGCCCGGCGGTCGCCCGCGCCACCGCCGCGTCCAGGCCGTGCAGCACGTCGGTGCCGACCGTGGTCCGACCGGAGGCCGAGCCCAGCAGCGTGCCGTCGGCCAGGTCCAGCACCGCCACCTTCGTCCAGGTGGAGCCGACGTCCGCGCAGACCGCGTACGAGACCACCGCTACCGGGGCCCGCCCTCGACCGGCGCGCCGGCCGGCGGAACCACCACCGTCCCGACGGCGGTCACCGCCACCACCGGCGGATCGAGCACCTCGGCCGCCGACCCGCCCCGGTCCGGCCGCCCCCGGCACACCACCCGGCACTCCAGCTCCAACGTGCGGCTGCGGCTACCGACCCGGACCACCGTCGCCGCCACCTCCAGCACGTCACCGGCCCGGATCGGCGCGGCGAACCGCACGTCCGCGTACCCGGCGAACAACCCCTCGTCACCGTCGGTCCGGATACACACCTCGGTCGCCACGTCACCGAACAACCCCAGCGCGTACGCCCCGTCGACCAGGTTCCCGGCATAGTGCGCGTGCGAGTACGGCACGTACCGCCGGTGCAGCACCGTCAGCCCCAACCGCGGATCCGGAACCCCGTCCACCCCGGTCATCCGGCCACCCCTTCCGTCTCCCGGCCCACCGACCGGTCCCGACCACCGGCCGGCACCCCGGACGCCCGCCGATCCTCGGCGGCGCCCACCAGCCGGTGCACCAGATAGCTGGCCACCTCACCCGGCGTGGTGCCCCGGCCGAAGATCCGGTCCACCCCCAGCTCACCGGCCATCAACTCGTCGAACCGCGGGCCCCCGACCACCAGCAGCGGCCGCCGGCCCGCCGGCATCGCCTCCCGGAACGCCGCCGACATCTCCCGGGTGTTGTGCAGGTGCGCGTCCCGCTGCGTCACCACCTGCGACACCAGCACCGCGTCCGCCCGCTCCGCCCGGGCCGCCGCCACCAGCTCCGGCACACTCACCTGGGCACCGAGATTCGTCACCCGCAGCTCCCGGTAGTACTCCAGGCCCTTCTCCCCGGCGATCCCCTTCACGTTCAGGATCGCGTCGATCCCCACGGTGTGCGCGTCGGTGCCGATGCACGCCCCGACCACCGACAACTTGCGGCGCAGCCGCCGCCGGACCAGCGCGTTCACCTCCTTCGCCGACAACAGCGGATAGTCCCGCTCCACCACCCGCACCGCCGCCAGGTCCACCAGATGGTTCACCCGGCCGTAGACGACGAAGAAGGTGAAGCCGTCCCCCATCTGCCGGGCGTGCACCAGCATCGCCGGCTCCAGCCCCATCTTCGCCGCCAGTTGCAGCGCCGCGCCCTCGGCCCGCTTGTCGTGCGGCACCGGCAGGGTGAACGACACCTGCACCATCCCGTCCCCGGTCGCGTCCCCGTACGGCCGCACCACCGGACCGCCGGCACCCCGCCGCGCGCCGTCGGACGGCACCTCGGCACCGGACCCGCCCGCGCTCACGATCCCGCCTCCAGCAACTCCGTCGCCGGGTTGTAGTAGTCGTCGGCGTGCGCCGCCACCCCGGAAAGGCCCCGCCCCCGGTCCGCCGGCCGCTTCGTGATCCCGAACGTGCCGTCCGCGATCGCCGGCAACAGCCCACCGTCGACGATCCGCTCCAACAACGTCACCGCCTCGCCGAGCACCGTCGCCGCCCGCCGCTGGATGAACCCGCCCGGCGCCGGCACGAAGTCCTCGTGCAGCCCGCCGGCCGCCCCCAGCACGTACCGGACGTTCTGCAGGGCGATGTCCCGGTCCGACAACCACGGCGTCACCACCGCCTCGGTCATCATCCCGACCAGCAGGATGCCCTGCCCGGTCATCGCACCCACCAGGTTGAAGAAGCCGTCCAGCAGGTTCCCCCGGAACACGTCCCCGGTCATGTGCCGGGTCGGCGGCATCCACTTCAACGGCGCGTCCGGGAACAGCTCCCGGGCCAGCAGCGCGTGCGCCAGCTCCAGCCGGAACGACTCCGGCAGGTCCGGGTCGATCTCGAACGCGTGCCCCAGCCCCAACTGCGCGTCCGGCAACCCCGCCTCGTGCGCGAAGTACTCGTTGAGCAGCTGCGACACCGTCACCGTGTGCGCCTCGTCGACCGCGTCCGCCGTGGTCAGGTAGTTGTCCTCACCGGTGTTGATGACGATCCCCGCCCGGGCGTGCACCTGCCGGGAGAACCGCTGGTCCACGAAGGTCCGCACCGGGTTGATGTCCCGGAACAGGATCCCGTACATCGAGTCGTTGAGCATCATGTCCAGCCGCTCCAGGCCGGCCAGCACCGCCATCTCCGGCATGCACAACCCGGAGGCGTAGTTGGTCAACCGGACGTACCGGCCCAACTCCCTGGAGGACTCGTCCAGGGCCGCCCGCATCAGCCGGAAGTTCTGCTGCGTCGCGTACGTCCCCGCGAAACCCTCCCGGGTCGCCCCCTCCGGCACGTAGTCCAGCAGGGACTGCCCCGTCGACCGGATCACCGCGATCACGTCCGCCCCGGCCCGCGCCGCCGCCTGCGCCTGCGGGATGTCCTCGTAGATGTCCCCGGTCGCCACGATCAGATAGATCCACGGCCGCTGGGCCGGATCGCCGTGCCGGCGTACCATCCGGTCCCGTTCCACCCGACGGCGGTCGATCCGGCCCAGACCCGCGCCGACCGCCCGGCGCGCCGCCGCCCGGGCCGACCGGGCCCGCCGGCCCGCCGGCACCTCGAACCGGACCGACCCGGCCGCCGCCTTCTGGGCCAGCAACGTCAGCGCCGCACCGACGTCCGCAGTGGCCGGCGCCGAACCGAGCTCCCGCAGCAGCGCGTCGAAGACCGGCACCGCCACCCCGTGCCGCAGCCCGACGTCCACCACCACCGCGTCGAGCAGCCGGTTCACCCACGGAATCCCGTCCGGGTCCGCACCGGTCACCCCGGCCAGCCGCAGCACCGCCCGCTCCACCGACACCGTCGTGTGGCACCGGGCCAACTCCACCACCGGCTGCCCGGCCCGGCGGGCCAGCTCCCGCGCCCGGGCCACCAACACCGGATCCAGCGCCAGCTTGCCGACCGGATCCGGCACCGACCCGGCAACCCGAACCGGCACCCGCGTGCCCGCCGCCGCGCTAACCGACGCCATCGACCAACCCCCAGTGTCGCGTCACGACGCGTCCTCCTCGCCGTAGATGACCGAGCCGCGCAGCACCGTCCGGCGACACGTCGGCAGCGGCGTCGGATCCTCCGGGCCGCGCTCCTCCGGGCTCGCCGACACCAGCACCGGCAGCCCGCCGTCCACCCCGGCCGGCGTCGACCAGACCGCGAACGTCGCCGCCGCGCCCGGCACCAGCGACCCCTCGGTCAGCCGGGGATCCCGGCCCGCCGCATCCCCCGGCACCGCCAGCCAGCCGCCCCGGGTGTGCGCCGCGAACGCCGCCCGGGCGCCCATCCGCTGCGCCGGGTTGAAATGCGCCATCGCCGCCCGCACCGAACCCCACGGGTCCAACGGCGTCACCGGCGAATCCGAACCGAACGCCAGCGTCACCCCGACCCCGTGCATCGCACCCATCGGATTCGACTCCAGCGACCGCCGCACCCCCAGCCGGGACGCGTACATCTGCCGCTCGCCACCCCACAACCGGTCGAACGCCGGCTGCATGCTCGCCACGATCCCGTACTCGACGAAACCGGCGATCATCCGCTTGTCGACGATCTCGGCATGCTCGACCCGGTGCCGGGCCGCCCGCAACCGCTCCACCCCGAGCACCCGCGCCGCAGCCGCGAACCCGGCCAGCACCGTGTCGACCGCCGCGTCCCCGATCGCGTGGAACCCGCCCTGCATCCCGTGCCCGGCACAGTCCAGCAGATGATCCCGCACCTGCTCCGAGGTCAGGTAGCCGTGCCCGCACGCCCCCGGCGCACCGTCTTCGTACGGCACCGACAGGAACGCCGTACGCGCACCCAGCGCCCCGTCCGCGAACAGGTCGCCACCCGCGCCGACCGCACCCAGCTCCCGGGCCCGGGCCGCGCCCATCAGCTCACCCCAGTAGCCGTACACCTCCGGGCCGTCCACACCGGACAACCCCAGTACGGCCATGAAATCCGCCTCGCCGGAGATCTCCGGACCACCGCACTCGTGCACCGCCGCGATCCCCAGCGACGCCGCCCGGCGCAACGCCACCCGCTGCGCCGCCCGCCGCTGCGCACCGGTCACCGACCCGAGCGCCAACTCCCGCACCACGTGGTGGGCCTCCCGGCGCAGCCACCCCGAGGCGTCGAAGCCCGGCACCCCGGGAACCCGCGGCACCGCCGCCAGCAGCGCCGACGAACAGAGCGCCGAGTGGATCGACGCCTGGGACAGGTACACCCGCCGGCCGCCGGCCGCCCGGTCCAGCTCCGCCGCCTCCGGCACCCGCCGGTCCGGCCAGGCCGACTCGTCCCAGCCGTGCCCGAGCACCACCGCGTCGACCGGCAACCCGGCCGCGAACCCGGCGACCGCCGCGCAGACGTCCGCCGCCGAACGCGCCCCGGACAGGTCCAGCCCGGACAGCGCCAGCCCGGTGTCGGTGGCGTGCACGTGCGCGTCCACGAACGCCGGGGTCACCAGCGCGCCGTCGAGGTCCAGCACCCGGTCGGCGGCCGGGGCGTCGGCGTCCGCGCCGAGCCAGTCGATCCGGCCGTCCCGGACCAGCAGCGCGGTGGCCTGCGGATCCGCCGGGGAGTACAACCGGCCGCCACGGTAGAGCGTCGAGGGATTCGGCACCGCAGTCGAGGGGTTCGTCATGGCATCAGTCTGCCGCCAGCCGGTCGGCGAACAGCGCCCGCACGCCCGGCACCGTACGCAGCAACGACAGCGCGTAGTCGGCGTGCCCCGGCAGGTAACCGTTGCCGATCAGCATCGTCACGTCCGCGGCCAACCCCTCGGCACCGAGCGCCGCCGCGGCGAAACTCGTCGCCATCGAGAAGAAGACCACCGTCCCGCCGTCGGCGGTGGCCAGGATCGCCCCGTGCTCGCAGCCGGGCACGTCCACGCAGACCACAGTCACGTCCGCCGGAGCACCCAGCGCACCCGTCACCGCCGCCGCCAGCGCCACCGGGTCCCGGGCGTCGGCGAGGACCACCTCGTCGGCCAGGCCGGCGGCGACCAGCCGGTCCCGCTCGACCGGCACCGGCACCACCCCGACCGTCCGGGCGGCCCCCGCCTGCCGGGCGGCGGCCAGGGCCAGCGAGCCGCTCTTGCCGGCCCCGCCGAGCACCGCCACCCGGGGCGCCGGATATCCGCGCACCGTGCGGGCGGTCAGCGCCGGCGCGCCGCAGACGTCGAAGACCGAAAGGCTCAACCGGGGGTCGAGGTCGTCCGGGAGTACCGCCACGATCGAACGGGCGAACAGGATCGCGTGCCCGGCGCACGGCACCTGCTCGGAGCGGCCGTCCCAGCCGGCCAGCTCGTCGGTGACCGCCAGCGGGGTCAGGGTGAGCGAGACAAGCGTCGCGACCCGGTCACCGGGCCTCACCAGCAGCGGCGACTCCGGCCCCACCTCGGCGACCGTGCCGACCAGCATGCCGCCGGAACCGGTGACCGGATTGTGCATCTTGCCGCGCTCGCGGATGATGCCCAGCACCTCGGCCCGGACCGCCGCGCCGTCCCCGCCGTGCTTCTCCGACAACTGCCGGAAGCTCGCCGCGTCCAGGTTCAGCCGCTCGATCCGGATCCGCACCTCGTCGGCGCCGATCTCGCCCCCGGCGTCCAGCCGGTACGCCGCCTGGGGCAGCACCCCGGCCGGCTCCCGGACCCGGTGCAGCCCGACCGCCGAGGTCGCCGCCGCCGCGTTCTCCCGGGTTCTCCGCACCCCGCCTCCCCCCGACGCCCCGCCCGTCCCGCCCGATCTTCTTCGGGCGGGGCATCCCGTGCGGCGGGGCATCAGCCCTTCAGACCCACCGGTGACGGGAAAACTTACGGCAGGATATTTCCTCGACGGGAAATCTTCCAGTAGCGTTCGAGGTCAAGGTCAGATCGAGGCCCCACCGGCCTCCGAACGACCGGTACCCGAAAGACTGGAGGAGGCGCCGTGACCCAGGTCGAACCGGCAACCGCCGTGCTCGCCCCCCGCGACCCCGCCGGACCGGCGCACCCGGACCCGACCGAGCGGCCCGGCACCGGCCAGCCGTACGAATACCGCCGCCGCGCCCTGGTCGAGCCCGACTGGACCCGCTTCCCCGGCTGGCGGCACGTAACCCGCGAACAGTGGGAGTCCGCGCAGTGGCAGCGGGCCAACTGCGTCAAGAACGTCAAACAGCTCCGTGCCGTCCTCGGCGACGGCGTCGACGACGACTGCTACGCCGACCTCGGCACCGACCAGGCCACCCAGGCCACCATGTCGATGCTGGTCCCGCCACAGATGCTCAACACGATGATGCCGGACGGCCCGGTCGGCACCGACGCCTTCCGGGCCGACCCGATCCGCCGGTACATGCTGCCGCTCGCCGGCGACCGGCGCACCGACTGGCCCTCCCACCCGTACGCCACCCGCGACTCGCTGCATGAACACGACATGTGGGTCGCCGAGGGGCTCACCCACCGCTACCCCACCAAAGTGCTCGCCGAACTGCTCTCCACCTGCCCCCAGTACTGCGGGCACTGCACCCGGATGGATCTGGTCGGCAACTCCACCCCGACCGTGCACAAGCTCCGGCTCAGCCTCAAGCCCGTCGACAGGTACGACGCGCACATCGACTACCTGCGCGCCCACCCCGGCGTACGGGACGTGGTCGTCTCCGGCGGCGACGTGGCCAACGTGCCGTGGCGGAACCTGGAGTCGTACCTGATGCGGCTGCTCCAGATCGAGACGATCCGGGACATCCGGCTGGCCACCAAGGCGCTTGCCGGACTACCCCAGCACTGGCTCCAGCCCGAGGTGGTGGAGGGACTCGAACGGGTCGCCCGGACCGCCGCCCGGCGCGGCGTCAACCTCGCCATCCACACCCACGTCAACCACGTCCAGTCGCTCACCCCACTGGTCGCCCGCGCCGCGCAGACCGCCCTGGAGGTCGGCGTCCGAGACGTCCGGAACCAGGGTGTGCTGATGCGCGGCGTCAACGCGACCGCCGCCGACCTGCTCGACCTCTGCTTCGCACTCCAGGGGGAGGCGGGAATCCTGCCGTACTACTTCTACATGTGCGACATGATCCCGAACGCGGAGCACTGGCGGGTGCCGGTCTGGCACGCCCAGCGGCTCCAGCACGACATGATGGGCTACCTGCCCGGCTACGCCACCCCGCGGATCGTCTGTGACGTGCCGTTCGTCGGCAAGCGCTGGGTGCACATGGTCACCGAGTACGACCGGGAACGCGGCATCTCGTACTGGACCAAGAACTACCGTACGTCGATCGAGTCCGACGACCTCGCCGCGCTCGACCGGCGGTACGCCTACTACGACCCGATCGACAGTCTGCCCGAGGCCGGCCGGGCCTGGTGGGCCCGGCACGGCGCTCAGACGGATCACTGAGGACGGGTCGACGGACGACCTCAACGGTCGAACGTCTCCCTGGCGTTGCGGCCGGCATCCTTCACGTTGGAGCCGGCCTGCTTCGCCTTGGCCCGCATCTGCTCGGAGGCGCCCTCGCCACGCATCTGCTCGTTGTCGGTCCGGTCGCCCATCCGCTCCTTGGCGGCGCCCTTCAACTCCTCCGCCTTGTTGCGCATCTTGTCCATGGCACTCATGTCGCACTCCTCACTCGATGCCTCCGCTCGCGGCGGCTGCTCGCAGGTCGCTTGCCCGGCAGGGCTGCCATGAAACCTGCCTAATCTAGGCGCACCGCCGCTAAACGGATCTTCCGGGCAGCCCCACTTCGATGCCGGCAGCGCTTCGGTTGGCTGTCACTGCGGGCACATCGCGTACGGCATCCTAGGACGCTAGCTTGTAGGGGCGGAAACTCCATGCGCGCTCGACATCGACTGACTTCTATGAGACGGTGTCCACCCCGGCAGGAAGGACGGCGGCGGTGCGAACGAAGAGCCGGCTCGGATCGCTCGGCATGTCGCTGGTCGTCGGCGCGGCGGCCGTCCTGGTGGCGGTGACGGGGACGCAGACGCCCGTCCAGGCGGCGCCGGTCACCATCACCAACGGCACCCAGTTCCGGGACACCGGCGGCAACCTGCTCCAGGCGCACGGCGGCGGGGTGCTCAAGGTCGGTGACCACTACTACTGGTTCGGCGAGAACCGCAACCCGGACAACACCTTCCGGGCCGTCTCCGTGTACCGCTCCACCAACCTGCGCGACTGGGAGTTCCGCAACAACGTACTCACCCAGGCGTCGGCCGCCGAGTTGCAGGTCGCCAACATCGAACGGCCGAAGGTGATCTACAACGCCAGCACCGGCCGGTACGTGATGTGG
Organism: Micromonospora sp. WMMD1102; assembly: GCF_029626265.1. Taxonomy (NCBI): domain Bacteria; kingdom Bacillati; phylum Actinomycetota; class Actinomycetes; order Micromonosporales; family Micromonosporaceae; genus Micromonospora; species Micromonospora sp. WMMD1102. Next base: position 3,304,363 of record NZ_JARUBN010000001.1, read on the forward strand.
ATGCACAAGGAGAACGGCTCCAACTACAACGAGGCCCGCGCCGCCGTCGCCTCCGCCGCCACCGTGGACGGCAACTACACCTACCACGGCAGCTTCCGGCCGCTCGGCCAGCACATGTCCCGGGACATCACGCTCTACAACGACAACGGCACCGCATACATGATCTCGGCCGCCGACGAGAACTACGACCTGCACATCTACCGGCTCACGCCGGACTTCCTCAACATCGCCACCCTGGTCGGCAACTTCTGGAACGACGCCCACCGCGAGGCACCGGCGATGTTCAGGCGCGGCAGCACCTACTTCCTGCTGACCTCCGCGGCGACCGGCTGGAACCCCAACCAGGCCAGGTACGCCACCGCGGCCAGCATCACCGGCCCGTGGAGCGGCTGGACCAACGTCGGCGACTCGACCACCTTCCGGTCCCAGCCGACCTACGTGCTGCCGGTCCAGGGCAGCTCCACCACCAGCTACCTCTACCTGGGCGACCGCTGGGCGGGCGCCTGGGGCGGACCGGTGAACGACTCCCAGTACGTCTGGCTGCCGATCAGCTTCCCGTCCAGCACCAGCATGAGCCTGAGCTGGTATCCGTCGATCACGATCGACACCGCCACCGGCACCGTCACCGGCCAGTCGCCGCCCTACTACCGGATCACCGCCCGGCACAGCGGGAAGGTCCTCGACGTGGTGAGCAACTCCACGGCCGACAACGCCGAGGTCAAGCAGTACGCCTGGAACGGCGGCGGGAACCAGCGGTGGGAGTTCCAGGACGCCGGCGGCGGATACTTCCGGATCGTCAACCAGAACAGCGGCAAGTGCCTCGACGTCGCCGCCGCCTCGACGGCCGACGGCGCCAACATCATCCAGTACGGCTGCGGCGCAGGCAGCAACCAGCAGTGGCAGTGGGTGGCCACCGGCAGCTACCACCAGCTCCGGGCCCGGCACAGCGGCAAGTGCCTCGACGTGGTCAGCGGCGGCACCACCGACGGCACCGACGTCACCCAGTACAGCTGCGGCAGCGGGACGAACCAGCAGTGGACCCGGACCCAGTCGTGAGACCGGAGGTGTCCTGAGCACGGCTAGGATCGGGCGATGGCGGAGATCGTCCTCGTCCGGCACGGGGAGACCAGCTGGAGTGCCAGCCACCGGCACACCTCGTACACCGATCTGGAGCTGACCCCGGACGGCGAGCGGCAGGCCAGCGGGATCGCCGGAGAACTCGGCGGGCGTTCCTTCGCCGCCGTGCTCGCCAGCCCCCGGCGGCGGGCGCTGCGCACCGCGGAACTCGCCGGGCTGACCGTCAGCGAGGTGGCCGACGACCTCCGCGAGTGGAACTACGGCGAATACGAGGGGCTGACCACCCAGCAGATCCGCCGGGACCGCCCGGACTGGCTGCTCTGGACCGACGGCTGCCCCGGCGGGGAGTCCCCGGAGCAGGTCGGTGCCCGGCTGGACAGGGTGTTGGCCCGGGCCGCCGAGCTGCTGGACAGCGGTGACGTGGCTCTGGTCGCGCACGGGCACAGCCTGCGGGTGGCCGGGGCGCGCTGGATCGGGCTACCGGCCGGTGACGGCGGCCGGCTGCGCCTGGACACCGCGACGGTCTCCACGCTCGGCTACGAGCACGGCCGCCCGGTCATCCTGCGCTGGAACTCGCCGGGTCGGGCGGCAACGCCCGCAACCGGGTCGACGCCGGGTCCGAACTGACCTTCGACGTCGCCGGCAGCTTCGGCGGGCGGCTCTCGTACGGGATGGAGAGCACCACGGTCGTCCGGGTGGTGACGTTGGCCGCCGTGCGGATCTCCTGGAGCACCCGTTCCAGGTCCACCGGACTGGCCACCCGGACCAGCAGCAGGTAGAAGTCCTCCCCCGCCACCGAGTAGCACGAGTCGATCTCCGGCAGGTGGGCCAGCCGCTCCGGCGCGTCGTCGGGCTGCGACGGATCCAGCGGCCGGATCGCCACGAAAGCGCTCAGCGGCAGGTCGATCGCCTCGAACGCGATCCGCGCCGCGTACCCCTTGATCACACCGCGTTGCTCCAGCCGGCGGACCCGCTGGTGCACCGCGGAGACCGACAGCCCCACCCGCTCGGCCAGATCCGTGTACGACAGCCGGCCGTCGGCGGCCAGCGCCGCCACGATCGCCCGATCGGTCTCCTCCACGGCGTGCAACCTACCGGTAAAGCCCGGCCCGGACGACTCCGAACCGGTCGCGTCGGCGCGGCACGTCATCAGGTCGACAGCTGGCGGCCCCGGCACGACAGCCGGCGGCGGCACCGCCGGACGCGCCGGCGGACGGCCCCGACAGCGCTCAGCGGGCCAGCGAGCGGGCTATCACCAGGCGTTGGATCTGGTTGGTCCCCTCGACGATCTGCAACACCTTCGCCTCCCGCATGTACCGCTCGACCGGGTGGTCGGCCACGTAGCCGGCGCCGCCGAGCACCTGCACGGCGTCGGTGGTCACCCGCATCGCGGTGTCGGTGGCGAAGAGCTTCGCCTTGGCCGCCTCGATCGAGTACGGCCGGCCGGCGTCCCGGAGCCGGGCCGCGGCCAGGGTCAGCGAGCGGGCCGCCGACACCTGGGTCGCCAGGTCGGCCAGCAGGAAGCCCAGCCCCTGGAAGTCGATGACCGGCTGGCCGAACTGCTCCCGCTGCCGGGCGTACCCGACGGCGTAGTCCAGTGCCGCCTGGGCCAGCCCGACGGCACAGGCGGCGATGCCCAGCCGACCGCTGTCCAGCGCCGACATGGCGATCCGGAACCCCTCCCCCTCGGCGCCGACCAGCCGCTCGGCCGGGACCCGGGCGTCGTCGAAGGCGATCTGGGCGATCGGCGAGGCGCGCAGCCCCATGGTCCGCTCCGGGGTCTGCGGCACGATCCCGGCGGTGCCGGCGTCGGCGAGCAGGCAGGAGATGCCCCGGGCGCCGGGACCGCCGGTGCGGCAGAAGACGTTGTAGAAGTCGGCGTTGCCGGCGTGCGTGATCCACGCCTTGGTGCCGGAGACGAGGTAGTCGTCGCCGTCCCGCCGCGCCCGGGTGGCCAGCGCCGCCGCGTCGGAACCGCCCTGCGGCTCGGAGAGGCAGTACGCGCCGAGCAGCTCGCCGCCGAGCATGTCCGGCAGCAGCTTGCGTACCTGCTCGCCGCCGTAGCCGGCCACCGGGAAGCAGGAGAGGGTGTGCACGCTCACCGCCTCGGCCACCGCCAGCCAGCGGCTCGCCAGGACCTCCAGCACCTGGAGGTAGACCTCGTACGGCTGGGCGGCGCCGCCGTACTCCTCCGGGTAGGGCAGGCCGAGCAGTCCGGCCCGGCCGAGGGTACGCAGCAGCTCGCGCGGGAACTCGCCGCGCTGCTCGAAGTCGGCCGCCCGGGGTGCGACTTCCCGGTCGGCGAGTTCGGTGACGAGGTCGAGCAGTTCGTACGCCTCGTCGCTGGGCAGGATCCGGTCGACCGTCATAGCCGCACCAACTCCCCGGGAATGGTGTTCAGCCGCTCTACCCCGTCCGGGGTGCAGACCACGATGTCCTCGATCCGGGCGCCGTGCCGCCCGGCCAGATAGATCCCCGGCTCGACCGAGAACGCCATTCCCGGTTCGAGCGGCAGCGCGTTGCCGCCGACCAGGTACGGGTCCTCGTGTCCGTCCAGCCCGATCCCGTGCCCGGTGCGGTGCAGGAAGGCGGCGCCGTAGCCGGCCTCGGTGATGACGTCCCGGGCGACCGCGTCCACCGCCGCCGCGCTGACGCCGGGGCGTACCGCACCGACCGCGGCCCGCTGGGCGGCGTGCAGCACCTCGTAGTAGTCGACGTACTCCGGCGGCGGTGTGCCGAGCACGTAGCAGCGGGTGGAGTCGGAGCAGTAGCCGGACGGCATGGTGCCGCCGATGTCGACCACCACCGGCTCGCCGACCTCGATCGTCCGGTCGGAGGTGCCGTGGTGCGGGCTGGCGCCGTTCGGGCCGGCGGCGACGATCGCGAAGTCGGCGCTGGCGTGGCCCGTTTCCCGGATCGCCATCGAGATGTCGGCGGCGACCTGCGCCTCGGTCCGGCCGGGACGCAGCCACTGCGCCATCCGGGCGTGTACCGCGTCGATCGCGGCGCCGGCGGAGCGCAGCGCCGCCACCTCGGCCGGCGACTTGCGCAGCCGCAGCCCGCGCAGCACCTCGCCGGCCAGCCGCTGGGTGCCTCCGGGCAGCGCAGCCCGGAGCGCGAGGACCTGCTCGGCCCACATCCGGTCGCCGAGCCCGACCGCACCGACCGGCCCGCCCAGGGCGCGCACCACCAGCGGGTACGGGTCGCTGCCGTCCGGATGGTCCACGATTCGCACCCCGGCGCGGGGTGCCGGGGACGCCTCGGCGGCCGGACGCTCCAGGGTCGGCACGACCAGGGTGGGTGCACCGGTCGCCGGCAACACCAGGCAGGTGAGCCGCTCCAGGGCGTGTGCGTGGTAGCCGGTCAGGTAGCGCAGGTCGGAGCCGGGCGGAATGAGCAGGGCGTCCAGCCCGGCGTCCGCGGTGGCCCGCTGGGCCGCCGTCAGCCGGTCCGGCGGATAGAGTTCTTCGTCACCCACCGGAATAGCTTAACGGTCGTTCGGGTGGAATCACGCCCCGGAGCGCATCGGAAGCGGGAGCTGCCCGATGGCCGCGGCGCGCCGCGGGAGCTGCCCGATGACCCCGCCCGGCCGCGGGACCGTGGCCGGGCGGGTGGGGCTGCGCCGGGATGTCCGGGGGTTGTGCCAGGCTGTCCGGGTGACCGACAGCCGCCCCCTGCTCCTCGTCGACGCCCCGAGCCTCTACTTCCGGGCCTACTTCGGCATCCCGGAGTCGGCCGCGAAGGCGCCGGACGGCAGCCCGGTGAACGCCGTCCGGGGCTTCCTCGACATGCTGGCGACCCTGATCCGCACCCGCCGGCCGGACCGGCTGGTCTGCGCGCTGGACTACGACTGGCGCCCGGCCTGGCGGGTGGCGCTGCTGCCGTCGTACAAGGCGCACCGGGTGGCGCCGGAGGGCGGCGAGGTGGTGCCGGACACCCTCTCCCCACAGGTGCCGCTGATCGTCGAGCTGCTCGCCGCGATCGGCATCCCGGCGATCGGGGTGGACGGCTACGAGGCCGACGACGTGCTCGGCACGCTCGCCGCGACGGCACCGGCACCGGTGGAGGTGGTCTCCGGCGACCGGGACCTGTTCCAGCTCGTCGACGACAGCCGTCCGGTCCGGCTGCTCTACTGCGGGCGGGGCGTGGCGAAACTGGAGGACTGCGACGACGCCGCCGTACGGGCGAAGTACGGCGTGCCGGCCGCCGGTTACGCCGACTTCGCCGCGTTGCGGGGCGACCCGAGCGACGGCCTGCCCGGGGTGGCCGGGGTCGGTGACAAGACCGCCGCCCGGCTCGTCGAGCGGTACGGCGACCTGGACGGCATCCTCGCCGCACTGGACGACCCCTCGTCCGGCTTCGCCCCCGGGCTGCGGACCAAGCTGAACGCGGCCCGGGACTACCTCGCGGTCGCGCCGAAGGTGGTCCGGGTGGCTCTGGACGTGCCACTGCCGCCGCTTTCCCCGACCCTGCCGACCGCGCCGGTCGACACCGACAGGTTGCTCGCGCTGGCCGAGCAGTGGAACCTCGCCGGACCGTGCCGCCGGCTGGTGGACGCCCTCGCCGGCAACAGCGTGCCCGCCTGAGCTGCCCCGCACGGTTTTACATCGTCGGCGACGACCGTCCGCGCCGAGACACTCCCGGCTCGGTAGCCGGTGGCGACGTGCCCGTGGCGACGATTCCGCCCGCGTCCTCGGGCGCATCCCTCGGCGCCGCGCCGGCGACCTGTCCCAGGAATTGCGCCCCGACGTTTCGCGGAATTGTCCGAGGGTACTGCCCGCCAATCCACCGGAGCGGAACGTCGCAGGTGGTGGCCGCTGTCGCGCTGATCCCTGGTAGTCGGTTCCCGGCCTCCCCAAAAGGGGTGTTACCACCTACCGGGGAGTTGAGGAGAAAGAATGAATAGCGGAGTGCGAATCGGACTCGCGGTGGGTTTCGGTTATCTTCTCGGTCGGCGGAAGAAGCTCCGGAGCGCTCTCGTCCTGGCTACCGCCGTGGCGGCCGGGCGGGCCAGCCGTGGTCCGGGCGGCCTGCTGAAGCAGGGCCAGCAACTCCTTCAGTCGTCCCCCCAGTTGAGCGGCCTCAGCCGCCTCGGCAGCCCGCTCGTCTCGGCCAGCCGGGCCGCCGCGACTGCCGCCGCCGGAAGCCGCATCGACGCCCTGAGCGGCCGGTTGCGCGGCGGCGCGGACGCCCTGCGCCGCCGTTCCTCCGCCGCCGACGCAGACGGCGACCAGCCCGAAGAGTCAGGCCAGGACCAGCCGCAGCGCAGCGCCCGGAGCCGGGACGAGAACCAGCAGGCAGCCGCGCCGGAGCCGGAACGCGGGAACGCCGGCAGCCGGCGGGGGCGGTGACCATGGCCGAGGACGTCAAGCCCGGTGGTCTCGCCACCAGGGCCCGTGACCAGCTCGGGGGTGAGCTGCGCAACCTCGCCTCGGCGATCGGTGAGCGCGCGGCGGCGGCCCTGACGGAGAAGGTCACCGGTGCGACCGGGCGCCTCAACGAGTACGCCCGGCAGGGCGGCGGCCCCGGCCTCGTCGCCGCGGCCACCGGCGCCCAGAAACTCGCCGAGGGGCAGCACCCGGTGAAGGCCATGTTCCAGGCCGGCCTGGCCGGCGGTAAGGAGAGGGTGATGTCAGCTCTCGGCAGGAGCGGCAAGGGCGGCGGCAAGGGCGGCTCGAAGAAGCTCAAGGTCACCAACATCGTCGAGTCGATCGAGGTCGGCGTACCGGTCCGGGTCGCGTACAACCAGTGGACGCAGTTCGGCGACTTCCCGAGCTTCATGAAGAAGGTCGAGACCGTCGACGCGGACAGCGACGAGAAGCTGACCTGGAAGGCGCAGGTGTTGTGGTCGCACCGGACCTGGGAGTCGACGATAATCCGGCAGATCCCGGACCGGCTGATCCACTGGCGTTCGAAGGGCGAGAAGGGCTCGGTCGACGGCACCGTCAGCTTCCACGCGCTCACCCCCGACCTGACCCGCATCCTGGTCGTGCTGGAGTACCACCCGCAGGGGTTCTTCGAGCACACCGGCAACCTCTGGCGGGCCCAGGGCCGCCGGGTGCGGCTGGAACTGAAGCACTTCGTCCGGCACGTCATGACGCAGACGGTCCTCGACCCGGACGCCGTCGAGGGCTGGCGGGGCGAGATCGAGGACTCCCAGGTGGTGCGGGACCACGAGACGGCCCTGCGCGACGAGCAGGAGCGGCGGGAGGAGGAGGAAGAGCAGCCGGCCGGGCAGGAACGCGAGGAGCGGCCCGCCGGCCGCCGCCGACCCGCGCAGCGCCGCCGCCCGCGCGACGAGGAGTACGACGAGTACCCGGAAGACGAGTACGACGAGTACGACGAGGAGGAGGAGCCGGAGGAGGAGCCGCGTCGACGCCGGCCGGGACGGGCCCGCCGCCCGCAGCCTCCCGAGGAGCCGGAACGTCCCCGCCCGGTCCGCCGGGTCTCGGAGCCGTCCCGGCGCCCCGTGGCCCGACGCCGGCGGGAGGAACGAGGCGAATGACGGTCGCGACGCTGGACCGCGGCCGGCGGTGCGCTGGAGCGGGCGTTCCGGGTCTGGAGCACCGGCCGTCGCGGCCCTGGCCGGGCTGGCGGGTGCCGGCTCAGAAGGGCTGGCGGGTCCTGAAGGGCCGGCCCGGGTCGGTGCTCGGGGCGGAGCGCCGCACAGCGCCCTCGGCGGGAAGTCCCTGGGCACGCAGCTCGGCAGCCCGGTCGGCCGCGAGCCGCTCGGCGGCCCGGTCGGCCAGGTACGCCGAGGCGGCCCGGTCCTCCTCCGTCGGGCTGGCCAGCAGCGCGTAGAAGAGCACGAACGCCACGAAGACCACGATCAGCATGATCGGCAGCAGCAGGTTCGCCCCGCTGGCCCCGGTCGGTGCCGGCGCGGCCGGCTGGTGGTGCACGGCCATCGCCGCCATCCCGGTGTAGTGCATGCCGCTGACCGCGCAGCCCATCACGAAGGCGGCACCGGTCACCGCCCGGGTGGAGCGTACGGTGACGGCCAGCCAGAGTGCGGCGCTCGCCGCGACCACCGCGATCAACACCGACACCACCACCAGCGAGGTCTGGTAGTCGACCCGGCCGCGCATCCGCAACGCCGTCATCCCCAAGTAGTGCATGGCGGCCACCCCGAGGCCGGCGAAGATGCCGCCGAGCAGGATCCGGGGCCAGGCGACCTGTCCGGAGTACACCGCCACGAACAGGCCGAGCCCGACGGTGCCGATCGCCACCAGGGCGCTGGCCACGGTGAGCGGCACGTCGTACCGGATCGGGTTGCCGGCCACGCTGAACCCGAGCATCGCGGTGAAGTGCATCGTCCAGATCGCGGTGCCGCCGATCGCCCAGGAGGCCAGCGCCAGCCACCAGACCCGGCGCCCGGGAGTACGCGCCTCGCGGACCCGTACCGCGCAGAGCAGTCCCAGGAACGAACCGAGTACGGCGAGGCCGTAGCTCAGCACGGGCGTCACCCAGCCGTACTGGAAGTGGTCGATGCTCGCCATCTCGGTGGTCTCCTCGCGCCGTCGCACGGCGGTTCCGCGCCGGGATGATGATCACTTGCGGTCGGAGCAGCCACAACGGTGCGTTCGGGCGCATCTGCCGGCCGACGGCCGTGGGAAGGGTGACCGGAAAGATCATCACCGGAGGAGTGCCGGTTGGGCTGACCGGAGCGACCGGCTGCCTGAACAGCCGACGCCGGCTCGATCACCCGACGCCGGCCCGAAGCCACCCGGTCCCGGCCCGGAGCCACCCGACGGCGGTTCGAGACACCCGATCCCGGCCCGATCGCCGGTCAGGTAGCGCCGTGGTAGGCCAGTACGCCCCGGTTGATGGTCGCCATCGCCTGCCGCGCCGTGCCGCGCAGCTCCACCGACGCGCCCGTGGCGTCCGCGACCTGCCCGAGCAGGTCCACCACCTGCCGGGACCACCGGACGAAGTCGCCGGCCGGCATGTCGCCGTCCAGGTTGTGCCCGCTGGCCAGCACCTTCGCCAGCACCTCGCCCCGGGCCCACCGGTAGACCGGCCAGACGAAGCCGAGATCCGGCTCCCGGGTCACCTCCAGCCCCCGCGCCGCCTCGTCGGACTCCAGCTCGGCCCAGATCTTCAGGGTCTCGCCGACCGCGTCCGAGACCGGCCCCCGGGGCACCGAGGCCCGCTCGTCGGTGTCCCGGCGCGCCTCGTAGACCACCACCGAGACGGCGGCGGCCAGCTCGGCCGGGGAGAGGCCGTCCCAGACCCCGCGCCGCAGGCACTCCGCCACCAGCAGGTCCGCCTCGGTCCAGATCCGGCCGAGCATCCGCCCGGCGTCGGTCACCTCGCCGGTCTCCGAGAGGTAGCCACGGGCGGTGAGGATGCCGCAGACCCGGTCGAAGGTCCGGGTCAACGATCCGGTACGCCCGGAGACCCGCTGCCGCAGCTCGGCGGTGTCCCGCTCCAGGCGACGGCGGCGCTCCGCCCAGCGGGCGTGCTCCTCCCGATCGGGGCAGCCGTGGCAGGGATGCCGGCGCAGTTCGGCCCGGAGCTGGCTTAGCCGCTCGTCCTCGCCGGCACCACCCCGGGACCGGCCGCCGCGCCGGGCGTGCCGGTCCAGGCCGGTGCCGCTGACCGCCGCCGCCAGGTCCCGCCGGGCCGCCGGCGAGCGGTGGTTGAAGTGCTTCGGTACCCGGATCCGGGCCAGCACCTCGGCCGGGGTGGTGAAGTCGCCGGGGGTGATCCGGCCGGCCCAGCGGTCCTGGGTCAGCACCAGCGGGCGGGGCTCGCCGAAGCCGCCGACACCGGGATCGAGCACCACCGCCAGCCCGGCCCGGCGGCCGGACGGCACCCGGATCACGTCACCGACCCGCAGCCGCTCCAGCGCGGCCAGGGTGGCGGCCCGGCGCTGCGACTGCCCCTGCCGGGCCAGCGCCTGCTCGCGGTCGGCGATCGCCAGCCGCAGCCCGAAGTACTCGTCGAAGTCGCCGTGGTGGCAGCGCACCTCGGCGCCGTACGCCTCGATGGTCTCGACGTTGCGCTGCACCTGCCGGGCCAGCCCGACCACCGAGCGGTCCGCCTGGAACTGCGCGAACGACGACTCCAGCAGCTCCCGCGCGGGCGCCGCACCCACCGACCCGACCAGGTTCACCGCCATGTTGTACGACGGCCGGAAGCTCGACCGCAGCGGATAGGTACGCGTCGACGCGAGCCCCGCCACGTGCCGGGGATCGACCTCCGGCGACCAGACCACGACGGCGTGCCCCTCGACGTCGATCCCCCGCCGCCCGGCCCGGCCGGTGAGCTGGGTGTACTCCCCCGGCGTCAGGTCGACGTGCGCCTCGCCGTTGAACTTCACCAGCCGTTCCAGCACCACGCACCGGGCCGGCATGTTGATGCCCAGCGCCAGCGTCTCGGTGGCGAAGACCGCCTTCACCAGCCCGCGCACGAACAGCTCCTCCACCACCTCTTTGAACGCCGGCAGCATCCCGGCGTGGTGGGCGGCCAGCCCGCGCTCCAGTCCGTCGAGCCACTCCCAGTAGCCGAGTACGGCGAGGTCCTCGCCGGGCACGCTGGTGATCCGGCTCTCCACCACCCGGCGGATCTCGGCCCGCTCGTCCGGGCTGGTCAGCCGCAGCCCGGCGGCCAGGCACTGCTGCACGGCCGCGTCGCAGCCGGCCCGGCTGAAGATGAACAGGATCGCCGGCAGCAGCCCCTCCCGGTCCAGTCGCTCGACGATGTCGGCCCGCAGCGGCCCGCGCCAGCGCGGCCCCCGGGGACCGCCCCGTCCCCATCCCGGCCCGTGGGTACGCCCGTCGCCGAGTTCGAGCCGGCGCAGCATCTCCCGGGTGTAGCGGAGCAGTTCCGGGTGCACGTCGTGCTTGCGGGCCGCGTCGGCGTCGTGGAACAGGTCGAACATCCGGCGGTTGACGAGCATGTGCTGCCAGAGCGGCACCGGGCGGTGTTCGCTGACCACCACCTCGGTCTCGCCGCGCACCGTGATCAGCCAGTCGGCGAACTCCTCGGCGTTGGAGACGGTCGCGGAGAGCGAGACCAGGGTCACCGACTCCGGCAGGTGGATGATCACCTCTTCCCAGACCCCGCCCCGGAACCGGTCGGCGAGATAGTGCACCTCGTCCATCACCACGTACGCCAGCCCGGTCAGGCTGGACGAGCCCGCGTAGAGCATGTTGCGCAGCACCTCGGTGGTCATCACCACCACCGGCGCGTCGCCGTTGATCGCGTTGTCCCCGGTCAGCAGCCCCACCTGCGCTGAGCCGTACCGGTCCACCAGGTCGTGGTACTTCTGGTTCGACAGCGCCTTGATCGGTGTGGTGTAGAAGCACTTCCGGGTCGGTGCGTCCGGTTCCTCCCCGGCACGCAGCGCGAGGTGTACGGCGAACTCGCCGACGACCGTCTTGCCGGCGCCGGTCGGGGCGCAGACCAGGACCCCGCTGCCCCGCTCCAGCGCCTGGCACGCCTCCCGCTGGAAGTCGTCGAGATCGAACCCGAGTTGCTGGGCGAACTCGTCAAGCGCGGGGAACATGCTGGCCTGCGCGGCCCGGCGGCGCGCCGCGGCGTACCGCTCGGCGGGGCTCGACATGAATCCAAGATTAGTGCGTACCGGGAGGTCGCACGCCGGCAGGCCGTAGGACGGGCCCCCGGGAGCCGGTCGGTAGGGTGCACGACGTGCCGGATCATGCCGAACCGCCCAAGCCCCGTACGTCGAGCGGGACCGACGGTCCCGCCCCCGGAGCCCCGCCGCGCCGTCCGGTGGACGCGGTGCTCTTCGACTTCCACGGCACGCTGGCCCAGGTGGAGGAGCCGGTGGCCTGGGTGACGGCCGCCGCGGCGGCCTGCGGGACGACCCTCGACCGGGGCCGGGCCACCGTACTGGCCGACCGCCTGGTCACCGCCGGTCGGGCCGGCGGGCCACTGCCGAACCGGGTACCCCCGCACCTGGCCGAGGTGTGGGCGGAACGTGACCTCTACGGTCCCGCCCACCGGGCCGCCTTCGTGGGGCTGGCCGACACGGTCGACAGCGGCGTCAGCGGGCTCGCCGAGGCCCTCTACGACCGCCTCCTGGTGCCCGACGGCTGGCTCCCGTACGCCGACACCGCGGTGACCCTGCGCGCACTGCGTACCGCCGGGGTGCCGGTGGCGGTGGTCAGCAACATCGGATTCGACCTCCGGCCGCTCTTCCAGGCCTGGGAGCTGACGGAACTGGTGGACGCGTTCGTACTCTCCTACGAGGTCGGGCGCTGCAAGCCGGACCCGGCGATCTTCTACCGGGCCTGCGGCCTGCTCGGCGTCGACCCGGAGCGGACCCTGATGGTCGGCGACACCCCCGCCGACGCCGGAGCGGTACGCGCCGGTTGCGCGGTGCTGGTGCTTCCGGCCGCCGAGCCGGGACAGGTCAACGGGCTGACCGCGGCGGTGGACCTGGCGGTCACGAACGCCCGTTGACCGCTGGACGGGGCCGTGCCGCAGGGCCCGTTGTAGGCGGCCGGGTTGTGGCTGGCGGTGAACATCGCGCCGGGCGTGCCGCAGGGCCGTTCAGGTGCCGGACCCGGGCGGTGCGAGGCCGGACCGGGCGCCGGTCAACACCGACACCGGCCGACGGGGATCCGGCCGACGCGGGATCCGGCCACACCGAGGTCGGCCAAGAACGGGCTGGACCGACGGCGGTAGCACAGGCGGGGCAGCTCGACAGTCTCTCGCGCGGTTATCCCCCGGGCCAGCGGCACCCGCCGGCAGCGCCGCTGGCGAGGGGTCAGCGCAGCAGGCGTACGGCGCCGGGGACAGCGGTCACGGTCACCGGGAGCGGCAACGCGCGCTCGCCGTCGGCGTACCCGACGATGCCGTCGGCGACGAGTTCGACCGTCCGGACCCGCTGGGTGTGCACCATCGGATGGTCCAGGTGGGTGCCCCGGTAGACCCGGGGTTTGATCCGGGTCAGCGTCGCCCGGCCGATCCGGCCGGCGTAGACCACGTCGAGCAGCCCGTCGGTCGGGTCGGCCGTCGGGCAGATCCGCATCCCCCCGCCGTAGCTGGGGCAGTTGCCGACCGCCACCAGCACCCCGTCCAGTTCCCGGGTCACCCCGTCCAGCCGGAGCAGGTAGCGGCGGGGCCGCAGCCGGGCCAGCTCGACCAGGATGGCGAGGTCGTAGCGGCGCGGACCGCGAGGCCAGGACATCCGGTTGGCCCGCTCGTTCACCAGCGCGTCGAAGCCGGCCGCCAGCACCGCGCCGTACCACCGCCGGGTGCCGTCCGGGCCGGTCATCCGGGCCAGGTCGGCCGGGCGGGTCCGGCCGGCGGCGATCGCGGCGGCGATCACCTCGACCGCGCCGAGCGGGTCGGCCGGGTAACCGGTGCCGACGGCGAAGTCGTTGCCGGTGCCCGCCGGGACCGGGCCGAAGGCGACCTCGGTACCGGCGACCGCCTGGAGCGCCAGGTGGACGGTGCCGTCGCCACCGACCGTCAACAGGGCGGCGGCGCCCTCCGCGACCGCCGCCCGGCAGACTGCGGTCGCCTCCGCGACACTGCCGGCCTCGAGCAGCCGCACCGGCCGCCCCACCGTGCCGAGCCGGTCGAGTACGGCCGGCAGCAGCCCTCGGAAGCGGCCCCGCCCGGCGGTCGGGTTGGCCAGTACCGCGAGGTGGCCGTCGCCCAGCCGGCCGGCGGCAGGGCAGGAAGGCTGATCGTCGGCGGTCACGGCGAGCACCGTACCGCCTGCCTCGCCGCCGGGCGACAGCGCAGGTCGGCTCAGGTCATGTCGTCGAAGCGCCGGTCGATCGGTCGCGGCGCGGCGACCGGGTCCGGTGCGGCCAGCGGGGTCACGGCCTCGACCCGTTCGCCGGCGATGACCGGTTCCGAGGCCAGGTCGAGCGGGGAGACCTCGTCGTCGTCCAGCCCGGCGTAGATCTCCTTGCCGCGTCCCCGGCGCCGGTCGTTGAGCATCGCCACCCCGACCGCCGCGAAGTAGAGCGCACAGAGACAGATGGCCAGCGCGGTCATCCCGAACGGGTCCGGGGTGGGCGTGACGATCGCCGCGAACAGGAAGAAGACGAAGACGGCGATCCGCCACCAGCCGAGCATCTTCCGGCCGCTGACCAGCCCCACGAAGTTGAGCATCAGGACGATGAGCGGGAACTCGAACGCCACCCCGAACATCAGGATCATGTTCGTGACAAAACCGATGTAGCGGGTGACCTCGAGCGTGGTGTTGATGTCGTCGCCGCTGAGCTCGATCAGGAACTCGAGACCCTTCGACACGACGAAGAACGCCAACACCGCGCCGGCAGCGAAGAGCGGCGCCGCCAGTGAGGTGAAGACGTAGGCGTATCGACGCTCGTGCCGGTGTAGCCCGGGGGCGATGAATGCCCAGAGTTGATAGAGCCAGACGGGCGCGGCGAGAATCAGCCCGAGCCATAGCGCGATCTTGAGATCGAGCAGGAAGACGTCAGGGACGCCCAGCTGGACGAAGTTGCACTCACCTTCGGCGGTCTTTGAACCCGGAAGCTCGCAGTAGGGCTCGGAAAGGAGCCGGCGGACCGGCCGGGCCAGCCAGATGCCGAGCCCGAAGCCGACCACGATGCCCAGGGATGCCTTGAACAGCCGGTTACGCAGCTCACGGATGTGCTCGATGAGCGTCATCGAGCCGTCGGCGGCTCGCTCGAAGTTGCTCGGGCCGCGCCGGCGCAGCAGGGCGAAGGCCACGGGTGGCTGCCCCGGTCAGTTGTCGCGGACGCGCTGCACCGGGTCGTTGACCGGGGCCGCGGGCGGCTGGTAACCGGGCTGGTGCACGCTGGTCGGCTGGACCGGGTCACCGGGCAGTGGCTGCCGTCCTGCCTGCGCGTCGGCCTTCTCGGCCAGGTCCTTGTCGTCTTCGGAGAGGCTCTTCGTCTCCGCCTTGATGATCCGCAGCGAGCGGCCGAGTGACCGGGCCGCGTCCGGAAGCCGCTTCGCGCCGAACAGCAGGACCAGCACAGCCACGAGGACGAAGATGTGCCACGGCTTGAGGGCGCCCATGGAAGCTCCAGTTCGATGTTTGTCCAGCAAAGGGTGTGTCCTGGCCCATCGTACGTCCGTCGGGGAGGAGTGCCACCCGCCAGGCTGGTGGCTTTCCGGCCGGCGGGTGAAGTCTTGACCAATGCCGGTCATCCGTCAACCGCGTGATCGACAGCCCTGAGCAGGGATCGACGGGCGGCTCCGCGGGCATCTGCCGGGGCCGGACTACTCCTCGGCGCCGCGCTTGGCGCGGATCAGTACGACCCGCTCCTGGATCGTCTCCACCTGCTGCTGCATGGTCTCGGCCCGCTCCTGCACGGCCAGCGCGACCCGCTGGAGATCCTCAACCTGGTCCTGCCGCTTTTGCAGGCGCAACGCGGCCCGTTGCAGTCGGGGCAGCCGGGTCAGCACCCGGCGGACCGCCAAGCCCAGCACCACGAGCCCGACCACGACGGCCGCGAGCACGATCCACTTCACCACGGCGGCCAGCCTAGTGGCTTCCGGCGGTGGCCGCCGGACTGGCGCCGGGGACCGGTGCGCCGACCTGCTCCGGGGCAGCCGCTCGCGGTGCGCCGGCCGACGGCAGCGTCGCGTATGCGTCGAGCGCGGCGGCGGCCCGCTCCCGTACCTGTTCGGCGAGTTCCATCGGGGCGACCACCGTGACGTCCGGCCCGAGCCCGAGCACCAGCCGACGGGCCCAGTCGAGGTCGGTGACCCGGAGCGAGACCAGCCACTCCCGGCCGGCCCCGTCGGCGTCGGCACTGCCCGGATCGGGCTCGACCCGCTCGCACGGGTAGTACTCGGTGATCCACCGGCTGGACCGGCCGACCCGCAGGGTCACCAGCGGCAGGTCCCCGTCGGGCCGGAAGATGCCCGCGCTCACGTCGTGCAGCCGGGCCTGCGGCGGCGGCGCGGCCGGTTCGTCCAGCTCGTCGAGCGCGTCGATCCGGTCGGCCCGGAACAGCCGCATCGACTCCGCCCGCCGGCACCACGCCTCCAGGTAGGCCAGCCCGCCGACCATCAGCACCCGGATCGGGTCGACGGTGCGTTCGGTCGTCTCGTCCCGGGTCGCGGCGTAGTAGGTGATCCGCAGTGCCCGGCCCCGCTGCACCGCGCCGTGCAGCGCGGCCACCCGGTCGCTGTCCCCGGGCATCCGGACCGCGACCGGCGCGTCGGCGAGTTCACCGGCGGCATTCTCGATCTTGGCGAGGGCGCGTTCGATCGCGTCCCGGTTGGCCATCCCGGGCGTCTCGGCCAGCATCCGCAGCGCCACCACCAGGGCCAGCGCCTCGTCCGGGGTGAGCCGCAGCGGGCGGTCGATCCCCGCGTCGTACGTGATGGTGACCCGGTCGCCGTCGAAGGCCATGTCGATCAGGTCACCGGGCCCGTACCCGGGCAGACCGCAAACCCAGAGCAGTTCCAGGTCCTCCCGGAGCTGCCGCTCGGTCACCCCGAGGTCGGCCGCCGCCTCGGACATCTCGATCCCCGGCCGGGCCAGCAGGTACGGCACCAGGTTCAGCAGTCGGGCCAGTCGGTCGGCCGAGGTCCGCGCCGCAGCGCCGGACCGTTGCGCCGGACGAGTCACGCCGGCTCCCCCCTCTGGTCAGTTCCCCCCGGGCCCCTACCCCGGTCCGCTCCGGGTCACCCCGACGACCTGGCGGTCGCCAGCTCGTCGTGCCGGGCGGTGATCTCCTTGAGCCGCTGGATCACGGCGTCCCGAATCTCCGGCGGTTCGAGCACCCGGACATCGGGACCGTAGCCGACGAGCCTACCGGCGAGCGACTCGGCGTCGGCGTACGGCAGCACGAGGCGGTCTCCGTCAGGTCCGCTCGTCACCTCCCGGGCCCACCGGCGCAGTCCGGCCGCCCGGCCCGGTGCGACGAGCACGGTGGCCCGGCCGGAGCGTTCCACCGGACCGGACCACTTCGCGACGTGGCTGATCAGGTCGACCCCGACCGGCGGCGCGAAGGCGCCGGGCCGGCCGGTCAGCTTCACCGCACCGCCGACGATCCGGGAGAGCCGGAAGCAGCGGGGTGCGTCCCGGTCCAGGTCGTGACCGACGACATACCACCGGGCCCGCCAGCAGACCACGCCCCAGGGTTGCAGGCGGCGGCTGGTGGGCGCGTCCCCGTCGGGTACCCGGTAGTCGAAGCCGACCGTGCGCCGCTCCCGGGCCGCGACGGTCAGCGGCCCGAACGCCGGGTCGACGGTGACCACCGGCTCCACCCCGAGGGTGGCCTGCGGGTCGACGTCGACTCCGGCGGCCCGCAGCTTGGCCAGCCCGGACGAGGCCGCCGCGGCGAGCCCGGCGTGCCGCCAGAGCCGGGCGGCGATTCCCACCGCGGCCGCTTCGTCGGGCTCCAGCGGGATGTCCGGCAGCGCGTACTCCCGGTGCGCGATCCGGTAGCCCGGCTCCGCGTCGAAGGCGCTGGCCGTACCGGTCTCCAGCGGTACGCCCAGCTCGCGCAGCTCGGCCTTGTCCCGCTCGAACTTGCGCTGGAAGGCCTCGTGGTCCCGGGGATCGTCCGGATCGTGCTCGTAGCCGGGCACGGTCGCGGCGATCTGGGCGGCGGTCAGGAACCGCCGGGTGGAGAGCAGACAGATCACCAGGTTGACCAGGCGTTCGGTACGGGTCCGCGACACGACACAGACGCTAGCAGTGTCGGATCACGAACCGGGTACCCGCGCGGCACCGTGCCCCGGTTCGACCCGGAGCCGAGATCGAGGCCGACGCCGAGGAGGTCGAGCGCCGGCTGGTCGCCCGCTTCCCGCAGATCCGGTACGTCTTTCTCGACCCGACCCGGAGCGGCCGGCCGTAGCCGGTTACCCTGCCGGCCATGGTGCGATGGCGGTCCGGCACGGTCACGGCGGTCCGGCGGCGCTGGCACGGTGCCGTCGAACTCGACGTCCGGCAGGCCGACGGCGCGCCGGCACGCGCGCTGGCGTACCCGGCACTGGTCGGCGACCCCGAGCCGGGCGACCGGGTGCTGCTGAACGTCGGCGCGCTGCTGATGGGACTCGGCACCGGCGGGTACGCCCTGGTGGTGGCGCTGCCGGACCGGCTGCCGGCGGACCCGTCCGAGACGGTCGACAGCCGGGACGCCGGGCACCTGGTCAAGGCCCGCTACACGCCGCTGCAACCGATCCTGCTCGGCGTCGACGAGGAGGCGTCCCCGCACCGGGCCGCGCTCGTCGACGCCGACGACCTCGGCGGGCTGCCGGTGGTCACCGCCGACCTGCACTCCGCGCTGCCGGCGATCGTGGCCGGGATCCGGGCCGACGCGCCGGACGCCCGGATCGGCTACCTGATGACCGACGGCGGTGCCCTGCCGGCCTGGTTCTCCCGCACCATCGACGGGCTGCGCGGGCAGCTCGCCGGGACGGTCACCGTGGGGCAGGCGTTCGGCGGCGACCTGGAGGCGACAAACCTGCACAGCGGGCTGCTCGCCGCCCGGCACGTGCTCCGGGCCGACGTGGCGATCGTCGCGCAGGGACCGGGAAACCTGGGCACCGGTACCCGGTGGGGCTTCTCCGGGGTCGCCGTCGGCGAGGCGGTCAACGCGGTCGCCGCGCTCGGCGGCCGTCCGGTCGGCTCGCTGCGGATCTCCGGCGCCGACCCTCGGGACCGGCACCGGGGGCTGTCGCACCACAGCCTGACCGCTTACGGCAGGGTGGCGCTGGCCGCCGCCGACCTGGTCCTCCCGGCCGAGTTGCCGGCGAAGCTGGCCGCGCTCGTCGAACCGGCGCTGGCCCGGCTGGTCGGGCGGCACCGGCTCGTCCGGGTGCCGGTGCACGGGCTCGACGAGGCGCTGCGGGCCAGTCCGGTCCGATTGTCGACGATGGGCCGGGCGCTGGCCGAGGAGCACGCCTACTTCCTGGCCGCGGCCGCCGCCGGCCGGTACGCCGCCGGGCTGCGCTGAACCCGCCCGTCGCGCCCCGCCGCCCCGGCCCCGCCCGCGCCCGACCTGCCGAATCCTGTCCGGCCGGCGGTCAGCTCAGGAAAACCAGCGCCAGCCAGCCGGCCACGACCAGGACGAGCGCGAGCGTGAGCACCCAGGTGGGCACGGTGTACTCGCCCCGCCGGTTGCGCTCGATCTCCTCCCGGATCTTCGCCCGCCGCCGCTCGTACCGGTTCTGCCGGATCGACTCGGGGCGGCGGTGCTCGTCGTCGTGGTGGCGACCCTCTGGATGCGTCATAGCGGCGCCTAGCCTAACCGCCCGGCCTCACATGCTGGCGATCAGCCGCTCGACCCGCTCGTCGTACGCCCGGAACGGGTCCTTGCAGAGCACCGTGCGCTGGGCCTGGTCGTTCAGCTTCAGGTGTACCCAGTCGACGGTGAAGTCCCGGCGCTTCTCCTGGGCGTGCCGGATGAACTCGCCGCGCAGCCGGGCCCGGGTGGTCTGCGGCGGGGTTTCCTTCGCCTCGAAGATCTCCGGGTCGGTGGCGATCCGGTCCACCTGCTTGCGCCGCTCCAGCAGCCCGTAGAGGCCGCGTCCCCGGCGCAGGTCGTGGTAGGCGAGATCCATCTGGGCGATCCTCGGGTGCGACAGCGGCAGGTCGTTCTTGCGCTGGTAGCGCTCGATGAGCTGGAGCTTGGTCACCCAGTCGATCTCCCGGGAGACCGGGTCCAGGTTGCCGCTCTCGACCGCGCTCAGCACCCTGCCCCAGAGTTCGACCACCCGCTTGGCGGTCTGGTCCCCGCCCCGCCGCTCGACGAACTCGGTCGCCTTCGCCAGGTATTCCTGCTGGATCTCCAGCGCGCTTATCTCCTTGTTGGAGGCGAGCCGGACCTTGCGCCGGCCGGTGACGTCGTGCGACACCTCCCGGATCGCCCGGATCGGGTTCTCCAGCGACAGGTCGCGCATCACCACCCCGGCCTCGATCATGCGCAGCACGATGTCCGCGCTGCCGACCTTGAGCAGGGTGGTGACCTCGTTCATGTTGGAGTCGCCGACGATGACGTGCAGTCGCCGGTAGCGCTCGGCGTCGGCGTGCGGCTCGTCCCGGGTGTTGATGATCGGCCGGCTCCGGGTGGTCGCCGAGGAGACGCCCTCCCAGATGTGCTCGGCCCGCTGGGAGAGGCAGTAGACGGCGCCACGCGGGGTCTGCAGCACCTTGCCGGCACCGCAGATGAGCTGCCGGGTGACCAGGAACGGGATCAGTACGTCGGCCAGCCGGCCGAACTCCCCGTGCCGGGAGACCAGGTAGTTCTCGTGGCAGCCGTACGAGTTGCCGGCCGAGTCGGTGTTGTTCTTGAACAGGTAGATCTCGCCCGCGATGCCCTCGTCGTGCAGCCGCTTCTCGGCGTCGACCAGCAGACCCTCCAGGATCCGCTCGCCGGCCCGGTCGTGCGCGACCAGGTCGGCGACGGAGTCGCACTCGGGGGTGGCGTACTCGGGGTGGGATCCGACGTCGAGGTAGAGCCGGGCACCGTTGCGCAGGAACACGTTGCTCGAGCGCCCCCAGGAGACCACCCGGCGGAAGAGGTAACGGGCGACCTCGTCCGGGGACAGCCGCCGTTGGCCGCGGTAGGTGCAGGTGACACCGTACTCGGTTTCAAGGCCGAAGATTCGCCGCTCCATGCTTGGAGATTAGTCGCCCGGAGCCCGGGTTGGTCAGTGTCGGGGCCCGGCGATGTCCGCGGAACCGCCACGAACCCGCCGCCGGCCGGTCAGCGGCCGGGATCGTCGAGGATGCCGTAGAGGTACTCGCCGTAGCCGCTGCGGCACAGCGGGCGGGCCAGGTCGCGGAGCTGGTCGTCGGAGATGAGGCCGCTGCGCCAGGCCACCTCCTCGATGCAGCCCACCTTGAGGCCCTGCCGCTCCTCCACCACCCGGACGAACTCGCCGGCCTGCACCAGCGAGTTGAAGGTGCCGGTGTCCAGCCAGGCGGTCCCCCGGTCCAGGGCGGTGACCTGGAGCCGGCCCGCCGCCAGGTAGGTCTGGTTCACCGCGGTGATCTCCAACTCGCCCCGGTCGCTCGGCTTCAGCCCCTTGGCGATCTCCACCACGTCGTTGGCGTAGAAGTAGAGGCCGGGGACGGCGTACCGGGATTTGGGTTTCTCCGGCTTCTCCTCGATCGAGAGTGCCCGCCCGTCCGGGTCGAACTCGACGATTCCGTAGCCCTCGCAGTTCGCCACCGGATAGGCGAAGATCCGGCCGCCGTCCGGGTTGCCGTTGCGGGCCAGGCTCCGCCCCAGCCCGGTGCCGTAGAAGATGTTGTCGCCGAGGATCAGCGCGACCGGGGCACCGGCCAGAAACTCCTCGCCGAGCAGGAACGCCTGGGCGATTCCGTCCGGGGACGGCTGCACGGCGAATTCCAGCCGGAGGCCCCACTGTGAGCCGTCCCGCAGCAGTTGCCGGAACTGCGCCTGGTCGCCCGGAGTGGTGATGATGAGGATTTCCCGTATTCCCGCCATGACCAACGTGGAGAGCGGGTAATAGATCATCGGTTTGTCGAAAATGGGCATTAGTTGTTTCGAGACCGCCTGGGTGATCGGCCACAGCCGCGAACCGGTGCCGCCGGCCAGCAGGATTCCGCGCATTCGCGCAGGTTACCGGGGGCGGCCGGGTCTTGTAGTCAATTCACTGACACTCGCCGTCGCGGGCGTGCCGGGCGAGCGGCGCGTAGACTTCCCGATTCATGAGGATTCTCGTGACCGGTGGAGCCGGATTCATCGGTTCTGAATACGTGCGCATGCTGCTGACCGGCACCGGTCCCCGCCTCGCGCCGAGCGCGGTCACCGTGCTCGACAAGCTCACCTACTCCGGAAACCTCGCCAATCTCGATCCGGTACGCACCGATCCCCGGCTGCGGGTGGTGGTCGGGGATATCTGCGACCCGGCCGTCGTCGACGAGGTGACCCCGGGGCACGACGTGGTCGTGCACTTCGCGGCCGAGTCGCACGTCGACCGTTCCATCCACCGGGCGGCGCCGTTCGTCACCACGAACGTGCTCGGCACGCAGACCCTGCTGGAGTCGGCACTGCGACACCGTACCGGCCGGTTCGTGCACGTCTCCACCGACGAGGTCTACGGCTCGATCGAGCAGGGCTCCTGGACCGAGACGACGCCGCTGGCGCCGAACTCGCCGTACTCGGCCGCCAAGGCCGGCTCCGACCTGCTGGCGTTGGCCTACCACCGCACCTACGGGATGGACGTGGTGCTGACCCGCTGCTCGAACAACTACGGGCCGTACCAGTTCCCGGAGAAGATGGTCCCGCTCTTCGTCACCAACCTGCTCGACGGCGGCACGGTGCCGCTCTACGGCGACGGCGGCAACGTCCGGGACTGGCTGCACGTGCACGACCACTGTGTCGGGGTCGCCCTGGTGCAGGACAAGGGGCGGCCGGGCGAGGTCTACCACATCGGCGGCGGCACCGAGCTGACCAACCGGGAGCTGACCGGCCGGCTGCTCGCCGCCTGCGGCACCAGCTGGGACCGGGTCCGGCCGGTCGCCGACCGGATGGGCCACGACCGCCGCTACTCGCTCGACATCACGAAGATCAGCGAAGAACTCGGGTACGCCCCCAGCGTCGACCTCGACCGCGGACTCGCCGAGACCGTCGCCTGGTACCGGGAAAACCGGCACTGGTGGGCGCCGCTGAAGGCGCGGATCAACGACACGGAGATCGGCCGGTGAACGGCGCGCGTCGCCGTCGGCGAGCGGACCGGGGGGCTTGGCGGTGTCGTGCGGGGTCCGGGAAGGGCTGCCCCGGGCCGGCGGTGCCGTGACCGGTCGGTGCGGTGCCGAGCCGCCGGCCTGGCTGGTTACCGGGGCCGGCGGGATGCTCGGCCGGGACCTGGTGGCGGTGCTTTCCGCCCGGCATCCGGGCCGGGTCACCGCCGCGCCCCGGGCGCAGGTCGACCTGACCGACCCGGCCGCGGTCCGGTCGGCGGTGACCGGGCACCAGATCGTGGTCAACGCGGCCGGCTGGACCGATGTGGACGGGGCGGAGCGGCACGAGGCGGCGGCCACCGAGGTCAACGGCGCCGGGACGGCGAACCTGGCGGCGGCCTGCGCCGAGACCGGCGCCCGGCTGCTGCACGTCTCCACCGACTACGTCTTCGCCGGGGACGCCGACCGGCCCTACCCGGAGGACGCACCGACCGCACCGGTGAACGCCTACGGGCGCAGCAAGCTGGCCGGCGAACTCGCCGTGGCCCGGCTACTGCCCCGGACGGGCTACCTGGTACGCACCGCGTGGCTGTACGGCGCACACGGCCCCAACTTCGTCAGCACCATGCTCCGGCTCGCGGCCGAACGTCCGCACCTCGACGTGGTCGACGACCAGCTCGGCCAGCCCACCTGGTCGTACGCGCTCGCGGAGCGGCTCGCCGACCTCGGCGCCGCCGCACTCCGCAACGCCGCCCCGGCCGGGGTCTACCACGGCACGGCGAGCGGCCGGACGAGCTGGTACGGCCTGGCCCGCGAGGTCTTCGCCCGGACCGGGCTGGACCCGGAACGGATCCGCCGCACCGGCAGTGACCGGTTCCCCCGGCCCGCTCGGCGCCCCGGCTACAGCGTGCTCGGGCACGACGGCTGGTCCCGGGCCGGGCTGGCTCCGATGGCACACTGGCGGACGATGCTCGCCGAGGCGCTGCGCCCGGACGGCACCCTGGCCGACGCCCGCCGGTCGGCCGCACCGGCCCAGCAGCCGCCACCGGAGCAGACCGCTGACGACGAGCGGGTCCGGACGTCGTCGCGGTGACCCGACGGCGGCGGCCGGCAGCCCCGGTCGGCGGCAGCACGACATCGGGACCGCACCGGGCAGGCAGGGGTACGGCGGCCACGGACCGGCCGGGTGCCACCCCGGGGCGTCGGAGGTACTACTCCGACTTCTCGTCGCCGGTGGGCTTGCTGCGGCCGGACCTGCCACCGCCGGCCGGCTTCGCCTTGCCCTCCAGGTCCGCGGAGCCGGCGGACTCGGCCGGCTTGTCCGGGCCCGGCGCCGGGGCCTTCGGCTCGGCCGGCGGCCCCTCGCCGCCGTCCGCCTCCGCCGGTGCGCCGTTGAGCAGCGAGGCGAGCGCGGCGCCGGTGATCCGCCGGAAGGTACGCCCGACCCGCCGCCGGTCCAGGATCGCCACCTCGAGCTGGCTGGCGGCGATGGTCCGGGGCGCCCCGCCCTCGCCACCGACGCTGCCGAGCGCCCGGACCGCGAGCCGGACCGCCGCGTCCAGCGACATGTCCGGCTGGTGCTGCTCGCGCAGTGCCCCGGTGACCGCCTCGGCCTGCCCGCCCATCGCCATCCGGCCGGGCTCGTCGTTCACCGAACCGTCGTAGGTGATCCGGTAGAGCTCGTCCGCCTCCGGCGTGCTGCCCACCTCGGCGACGCAGATCTCGACCTCGAAGGGCTTGGACTGCTCGGTGAAGATCGCCCCGAGAGTCTGGGCGTACGCGTTCGCCAGCGCCCGGCCGGTGACGTCGCGCCGGTCGAAGCTGAGCCCGATCGCGTCCGCCATCCGGACCCCGGCGCGCCGCAGGTTCTCGAACTCGTTGTACCGGCCGACGGCGGCGAAGGCGACCCGGTCGTAGATCTCGCTGACCTTGTGCAGGGCGCTGGAGAGGTTCTCCGCCACGAAGAGCACCCCGCCGGAGTAGCTGAGCGTCACGGCGCTCCGGCCGCGCGCGATGCCCTTGCGGGCCAGCTCCGAACGGTCGCGCATGATCTGCTCGGGTGAGGCGTAGAACTGCATGGCCACGGCGGCGGTTCTCCTGTCCGGTTCTGCTGCGACGGCGGGTTGCGGGTGCTGCGGGGCGGCTCAGCCGCCCGGGTTCTCCATCCGGGCGGCGACCACCGCTTCGGCGACCTCGGCCGCCTCGGCGTCGGAGAGCCGGTTGGTGCCCTCGGCGGTGGCCGTCATCACCACCGGATAGATCCGGCGGCTCAGGTCGGGGCCACCGGTGGCGCTGTCGTCGTCGGCGGCGTCGTAGAGTGCGTCGACGGCGATCCGGATCGCGTCGGGGGTGCTCAGCCCCGGACGGTACCGCTTCTTCAGGGCCGCCTTGGCGAAGAGCGAGCCGGAGCCGATGCCGTCGTAGCCGGTCTCCTCGTAGGGTCCGCCGGCCACGTCGAAGCTGAAGATCCGGCCGGCCTTGTCCGGGTCGCTGGCGGCAAGGTCGAAGCCGGCGAAGAGCGGGATCACCGCGAGTCCCTGCATCGCGGCACCGAGGTTGCCCCGGATCATCGCGGCCAGCCGGTTGGCCTTGCCGTCGAGGGAGAGCATCGCTCCCTCGATCTTCTCGTAGTGCTCCAGCTCCACCTGGAAGAGCCGCACCATCTCCAGGGCGATGCCGGCGGTGCCGGCGAAACCGACGAGCGAGTACTCGTCGGCCGGGTGCACCTTGCGGATGTCCCGACTGGAGATCATGTTGCCCATCGTGCCGCGCCGGTCACCGGCCATCACCACCCCGTCGACAGTGGTCAGCGCGACGATGGTGGTGGCGTGCGGGACGAGGTCGCCGGCAGAGCCGGGCGGCAGTGGCCGGCGACCGGGCAGCAGGTCGGGGGCCGCCGTGCTCAGGAACTGGGTGAACGAGGACGTGCCCACGTTCAGGAACACGTCGGGTAGACGCCCGGTTGGATCAAAAGCCGCTGCCACGTGCTCCCTCTCAGCTGTCTCGTCACGTCGCCCGGATCCCCCGCGTCAGCGCGGAAACCGGGCGAGGCCACCGTTGCGGTTGAAGCAGAGTATCCCCCGGATCTCCCCGGTGCGATGATCGTCGCCACCGTGTTACGCGAGCGCTGACGAGCCGGCCGAGATGGCCGGCTCGGACCCGCGCGAACACGCCCGGGGGTACGGCTACTGTCCGCCCTTCTGGACGTAGCCCCGGACGAACTCCTCGGCGTTCTCCTCGAGCACCGAGTCGATCTCGTCCAGCAGGTCGTCGACGTCCTCGGTGATCTCCGCGTGCCGCTCGGCGACCTCCGGGTTCGCCTCGGTCGCGACCTCGTCGACCTCCTCGTCCCGGCGTGCCTTGCCGGACTGCGACTGACCGCCGGTGTCACGGGTAGCCATGTCTGCTGCCTCCTCCACGATCGCCTGGGGAAAACTTACCTCGGACGGACGACGAATCCGCCGGCACCACCGCTGTCGGCGGCACCCGGCCCGGCGTCAGCCGCCGGTGATCGTCTCCAACAGGTCCTTGGCGCTCGCGCACCGGTCGAACAACGCCCCGACGTGCTTGCGGGTGCCCCGCTCGGGCTCCATCATCGGAACCCGCACCAGGGACTCCCGGCCGACGTCGAAGATGACCGAGTCCCAGCTCGCCGCCACCACCTCGGAGGCGTACTGGGCGAGGCAGCGGCCCCGGAAGTAGGCCCGGGTGTCCTCCGGCGGCTCGGTCATCGCCGAGCGGGTCGACTCCTCGGGCAGCAGGGTCGCCATCGAACCCCGGCTGACCAGCCGGTGGTAGAGGCCCTTCTCCGGGCGTACGTCGGAGTACTGGAGGTCGACCAGTTGCAGCTTGTGCGAGGCCCAGCCGAGCTTCTCCCGCTCCCGGTAGCCCTCCAGCAGCCGCAGCTTGGCCACCCAGTCCAGCTCGCCGGCACAGAGCATCGGGTCCCGGCCGAGCCGGTCGAGTACGCCCTCCCAGCGGTCGAGCACGTCGGCGGTGTCGGGGTCGACGTCGTCGCCGTACCGGTCGTCCACAAAGGAACGGACCCGCTCGAAGTACGCCCACTGGAGGTCGAGTGCGGTCAGCCGGCGTCCGTCGCGCAGCCGGATCCGGTGCGACAGCGACGGGTCGTGGCTGACCGCCTTCAGCTCGCCCACCGGGTCGGCGATGGCCAGGTCGGGGCTGAGCGCCTTCTCCTCGATCATGGTGAGCACCAGGGCTGTGGTGCCGACCTTGAGATAGGTGGAGATCTCCGACAGGTTGGCGTCGCCGATGATGACGTGCAGCCGGCGGTACTTGTCGGCGTCCGCGTGCGGCTCGTCCCGGGTGTTGATGATCGGCCGCTTCAGCGTCGTCTCCAGCCCCACCTCGACCTCGAAGAAGTCGGCCCGCTGGGAGATCTGGAACCCGGGCTGCGAGCCGTCCTGCCCGATGCCGACCCGGCCGGCGCCGCAGACGATCTGCCGGGTCACGAAGAACGGCGTGAGGTACGCCACGATGTCGGCGAACGGGGTCTGCCGGCGCATCAGGTAGTTCTCGTGCGCGCCGTAGCTGGCACCCTTGTTGTCGGTGTTGTTCTTGTAGAGGTGGATCGGGTGGGTGCCCGGGATGGTGGCGGCCCGCCGGGACGCCTCGGCCATCACCCGCTCGCCGGCCTTGTCCCAGCGGACCAGGTCCAGCGGGTTGGTCACCTCGGGGGTCGAGTACTCCGGGTGGGCGTGGTCGACGTAGAGCCGGGCGCCGTTCGTCAGTATCACGTTGGCCAGCCCGAGGTCCTCGTCGGCCAGCGCCTCCGCCGGGTCGTAGGCGGCACCGGAGTAGGTGAAGCCGCGGGCGTCCCGCAGCGGGGACTCCTCCTCGTAGTCCCAGCGCGCCCGACCGCCCCGGGCCAGCTCGGGCCGGGCGCCGTAGGCGTTCACCACCTGCGAGGAGGTCACCATCGGGTTGGCTCCGGCCTGGCCGGGCACGGAGATGCCGTACTCCACTTCGGTGCCCATGATCCGCCGTACGCTCATGCCGGCACTCCGCTGCGCTCCGTGCCGACATGAGGCACACCCACCCTGAGCCTGCCGATTCGCTCGCTACGCTCACTCATGCCGGCACTCCGCTGCGCTCCGTGCCGACATGAGGCACACCCACCCTGAGCCTGCCGATTCGCTCGCTACGCTCACTCATGCCGCCGCCTCGCTCCGCTTGCCCATGTCGTTGAGCCTAGTCCGGGTCGCCGCCGGATTGTTCGCCCGGTGTGTCGACACGGCCACGGTACGCCTTCGACCCCCGTTCGCCCCGTTCGATACCCGCCGGCTCCGGCTCGGCCGGACAATCCCGGACAGCACTGTGGGCGCCGCGTTCGCGGCGCCCACAGGTGTCATCGGTGCGCTACAGGTACTGGCCGGTGTTGCTGGCGGTCTCGATGGACCGGCCGGCCTCCGCGCCCTTGCCGCCGGAGACGAGGGTACGGATGTAGACGATCCGCTCCCCCTTCTTGCCGGAGATCCGGGCCCAGTCGTCGGGGTTCGTGGTGTTGGGCAGATCCTCGTTCTCCCGGAACTCGTCGACGCAGGCGTCGAGCAGGTGCTGCAACCGCAGACCCTTGCGGCCGGAGGAGAGGAACTCCTTGATCGCCATCTTCTTGCCCCGGTCGACGATGTTCTGGATCATCGCGCCGGAGTTGAAGTCCTTGAAGTAGAGGACTTCCTTGTCCCCGTTGGCGTAGGTGACCTCGAGGAAGCGGTTCTCCTCGGTCTCCGAGTACATCCGCAGCACGACCGCCTCGATCATGGCGGCGACCGTGGTCTGCGGGTCGTTGCCGTGCTCGGTCAGGTCGTCGGAGTGCAGCGGCAGCCCGGTGAGGATGTACTTCGAGAAGATGTCCTTGGCCGCCTCGGCGTCCGGACGCTCGATCTTGATCTTCACGTCGAGCCGGCCGGGGCGGAGGATCGCCGGGTCGATCATGTCCTCCCGGTTGGAGGCGCCGATCACGATCACGTTCTCCAGGCCCTCGACACCGTCGATCTCGCTGAGCAGCTGCGGGACGATGGTGTTCTCGACGTCCGAGGAGACGCCCGAGCCACGGGTCCGGAAGACCGAGTCCATCTCGTCGAAGAAAACGATCACCGGCGTGCCCTCGCCGGCCTTCTCCCGCGCCCGCTGGAAGATCAGCCGGATGTGCCGCTCGGTCTCGCCGACGTACTTGTTGAGCAGCTCCGGGCCCTTGATGTTGAGGAAGAAGCTGGTGTGCTTCTCCTCGCCCCGGCGTTCGGCGATCTTCTTGGCCAGCGAGTTCGCCACCGCCTTGGCGATGAGCGTCTTGCCGCAGCCGGGGGGACCGTAGAGCAGGATGCCCTTCGGCGGCCGGAGCTGGTGCTCCCGGAACAGGTCGGCGTGCAGGAACGGCAACTCGACCGCGTCCCGGATCTGCTCGATCTGGGCCTGCAGGCCGCCGATGTCGCCGTAGTCGACGTCCGGCACCTCCTCCAGGACCAGCTCCTCGACCTCGCTCTTCGGAATCCGCTCGTAGGCGTACGCCGAGCGGGGCTCGATCATGAGCGAGTCACCGGCCCGCAGGGGCGCACCGATGAGTGTCTCCGCCAGGTGGACGATCCGCTCCTCGTCGGCGTGCGAGATCACCAGCGCCCGGTCGCCGGCACCCCCGGAGGGGCTGTCCAGCACCTCCTTGAGCATGACGACCTCGCCGACCCGCTCGTAGCCGAACGCGTCGACGATGTTCAACGCGTCGTTGAGCAGGACCTCCTGGCCACGCCGCAGCTCTGCCACGTCGAGCGAGGGTGACACCGCCACCCGGAGCTTGCGGCCACCGGTGAAGACGTCGACCGTACCGTCGTCGTGTCGGGCCAGGAAGACACCATAACCGCTGGGCGGTTGCGCCAGCCGGTCAATCTCCTCCTTGAGCGTGACGATCTGGGCGCGTGCCTCCTTGAGGGTGTTCACGAGCCGCTCGTTGTTCTCCGTGAGTCGAGCCAACTGCGCCTGTGTCGCCGCCAGCCGTTCCTCAAGCTGCCGGACGTGTCGAGGGCTTTCGGTCAACTTGCGCCGCACCAGAGCGAGTTCCTCTTGAAGAAACGCGACCTGGGTGGAGAGATCGTGGGCCTCCTTCTCCCACCGTGCGGCGCGCGAGTCCGCGTCGTCGCTGCGTGCCACGTCCCACCTCCCCGGGGGCTTGAACGTTCTGCCCTAACACTAACCGCTATGACGCTGATTCGGTTCCACGCAACACCCTCGTCGCTGAAGCTTGATCACTTCGTCGACCTTCGGTCCCCCCGCCGCCGCTCCCCGTGGGTAGCGTCGCGCCGGGCCGCCGGGGCTGCCCCGGCCGGTCCCGCACAACCGGGTCGACCACCTCGGGGAAACCGCTGACCAGCAGTTTCACCAACCCGCCCGACATCCGCCGGACCGTTGCGGGCGCTGTCACCGCCATCGCAGCCGGCCGTGCACCGGGACACTTCCGTCGCCTGCCGCGACCCGGACGCCGGGGCGCCGGCGTGGAAGTTCCGACCAGCCGGACCCCTTCGGGTACGCCGGGGGCGAGGTCGGACGGTCCGTACCGACGGGCACACCAGGGCACCGACCGGCGGCAGTGGGACATTTCTCACCGCATCCGGAGTTCAGCCCGAGGGGGCCGACGACCGGCCAACCCTGCGCCACGCCGGCAAGATCCCGGCGGGACATGGGAAGCCGTCATGCGTGCCGGGGCGGTCGCCGGCGTCGTGCCGGCCACCGACGCCACCGAGCTGAGCCGTCGTGCCGGCCACCGCCCCGTACCCGGGTGTCACGAGCGGCGGCGCAGAATCGCGCGTGCCGGCAGGGTGACCGCGAACAGGGCCAGGCTGGCGGCGGCGACGGCGAAGGATCCGTACGCCAGCGGGGACACGTACGGCGCTTCGCCGGTCGTCCCGCTCATCATCGGGATCAGCGTGGCCGCGGCGATGGCGGAGCCGAGGATGATGCCCGAGAGGGAGACGAGCAGGCTCTCCCAGTGGAGCATCGCGAGGACCCGACGCCGGGTGGAGCCGACCAGGCGCAGCGTGCCCAGCTCCCGGCGGCGATCGAAACGGTCATCACCAGGGTGTTGACGGCGGCGATGGCGGCGAAGCCGCCGAGAACCGCGGCCATGGTGTTGTTGGTCCAGGCGCCCAGCTTCGCGTCGAGGTTCTGTTCCGTGGCGTAGCCGGAGGCGTCGGTGACCTCACCCAGGGTGCCGAGTGAGTCCGCCGAGCCGCCCCGGACCAGTAGCGTGCTGTCGAAGCTCGAGGTGACGTGCCCGGCCATCGACGCCCGGTCCGTGGTCACCGTGGCCAGGCCGAGACCACGACCGTAGACCGCGACGATCTCGGGGCTGGTCTCGGTGCCGTCGGGAAGGTAGAGCGGGAGCCGGTCCCCGACGCCGACATCCGCCGAGGTCGCCAGGGTCCTGTCGATGGCGATACGGTCCTCGCCGAGCTGGTCGAGACTGCCTTCGCGGACGTCCAGGTCCTGCACCTTCGCGAGTTCGGCGCCGGAGCCGGTGACGCCCTGGACCGCCGCGCCCTGCAGCGACTTGAACTCGCCGGAGCCGACCGGCACCAGCAACTGCGTGTTCAGCAGGCCGACGGCCGCTTCCACGCCCGGCGCGCGGACGGCGACCGCGGCTGCGTCCACCGGGAGCCCGGCCGGGTCCGTGACCACGTGGTCCGCCGTGATGCCCGCGCGCAGCTGCTCGTCGGCGGCGTGGTTCTCGCTCGTGTGCATGAAGACCAGGGTCGAGGAGAAGGCCATGGCGAGCACGATCGGGGTGATCGCCGAGGCGAGGCGGCGGGCGTTGGTGCGGGAGTTGGCGGCTGCCAGTCCGGCGGCCGGGCCCGCGCCCCGCATCGGTAGGCCGAAGATGCCCACGAGCAGCCGCGCCACCAGCGGGCCGAGCAGCGCGACGGAGAACATGAACAGCAGGACGACGCCGAGAGCGGCGCCGGCCGCGTCGTTTCCGGCGGAGCGCGCCGAGACGCCGGTGAGCACCATGCCGCCGACGAGGGCGCCGATGCCGAGGACGGTACGTATCCCGCCCGGGCGCAGGCGTTCCATCGACGCCTCGCTGAGCGCCCGTCCCGGCTTGGTCCTCGCCGGTCTACGGCCGGCTGTCCAGCCGGCGCCGAGGGCAGTGACCAGCCCGACCGCGACCGCGGCGAGCAGTGGCAGCGCCGAGATGTGCAGTTGCACCGCCTCCGGGACCGCGCCGCGCTCCTGCAGCTGCCCGAACCACCAGTACGCGAGCCCGAGGCCGGGCAGCACGCCGGCGATCCCGGCGAGCGGCGCGATCAGCAGTGCCTCGGCGGCGACACCCCGGCGGATCTGCCGTGGGGTGGCCCCGACGGCGCGCAGCAGCGCGAACTCCCTGGCCCGCTGGGACACCGACAGGGTCACCGTCGCGGCGGCGGTGAAGATCGCGACGATGGTGGCGATGCCACCGAAGGAGCCGCCGATGCCGAAGAGCGTCTCCTTGGCGTAGGCGAGGCCGGGGTCCTCGACGGCGCCGCGGTCGTCGCCGACGTACACCTGGACTCCGGAGCCGGCCAGGGCCTCGGTTACCGAGTCGGCGAGCGCGGCGGCATCGGCGCCCGGCTTCGCCAGCACCGCGATGGCGTCGGCCCTGCCGGGATGCCCGGCGAGCGCGGCGGCCTGGGAGTCGGCGAACCAGGCGGAAGAAGCGGCAGTGTTCCGGGCGAGGTCCGCGTCTCCGGCCTCGGCGACGCCGGAGACGCGGAAGTCCTGCCGCCCGGCAGCGGTTTCCAGCGCGACGGTGTCGCCGACGGCGGCCGCCGCGGCCTGAGCCGTGCCCGCGTCGAGGACGACCTCACCGTCGCGGGGCGCGGAGCCGGCAGCCAGCGCGGTGCCGGTGAAGGCGTGGGAGCCCCACCCGTGCCCACTGAGCACGCCGCCGGGCACCGGGAGTCCAGCGGCGCGTACCGGAAAGGTGAAGTCCGCGACGGCCGTGGCCGCACCCGGCGCCGTGGCTGCCTTCGCCGTGAGCCCGGTGTCCACCCGAGCCGTGTCCGGCAGCGGCACCGCCTCCCTCTCCAGGTCCTCACCGCTGCCGGTGACGACGTACTCGTACTGGTCCGCGGCCACGACGACCGGCGCGTTCGCGTACCGTTCCGGCGGCACCGAGGCGCGCAGGCCGGTCTCGAGCAGGATGCCGCAGGCCGCGACGATCAGTGCGGACATCAGCAGGGCGAGGAAGGTTCCCGCGAACGACGCGGGCTTGAACCGGATGGCCGCCCGGGCGAGTCCGTTGGGACGCATCATGCCGCCGCACCCGCCGTCGCAGCCGTGCGGAAGGTACCGGAGGTGAGCACGGTCATCCGTGCCGCGATCTGTGCCGCCGAAGCGTGCTCGAGGTGGCCGGCGAAGGCGCCGTCCGCCAGGAACAGCACGCCGTCCGCCCACGCCGCGGCCACCGGATCGTGGGTGACCATCACGACGGTGGCGCCGAGGTCGTCGACCGCCTGCCGGAGCAGCCCGAGCACCTCGGTCGCGGTGCCGGTGTCGAGGGCACCGGTGGGCTCGTCCGCGAAGATGACATCCGGGCTGGTGACCAGCGCACGGGCGATCGCCACCCGCTGCTGCCACCTGGGCGTCCGGAACCTCCGCGCGTACGGCGGGCAGCGCGCGCACCAGCACGTCGAGGTTCTTCTCCTTGTCCAGCCGACCGACGTACGTGATGGTCGGCCCGGTCGGAACGCCGTAGCGCAGGCGGAAGCCGGCGGCCGGCGTGCCCACCCGGAAGCGGGAGAGGTCCATCCCGCAGGAGATCGGCAGCACCGGCCCGGCGACACCGGAGCGCTCGGCCAGCGCCGCCGCGTACGGCGTCGGCGCGGTCACCACGCCCGCGCGGGACAGCACCCGGGCGGCGTCGGCCCATGCCCGGTCGTGCAGCCGTTCGCCCCAGGGCAGGTAGTGCGTCAGGTTCTCGGGCATGAAGTGGTTGGTGGCCACGACCGGGATGCCGAGGTCCGTGGCGGCCCGGACGAGCGCGCGGCCGACGAGAAAGTGGCTCTGCACGTGCACCACGTCCGGCCGGACGGACTCCAGCAGCCGCCGGACCCGCGTGTTCAGGCCGGCCGGGCTGGCGAACCGGAAACCTCTGCGCCGCAGCACCGGCAGCGACGACAGATGGTGCTCGACCACACCGCCGGAGGTGACGGTGCGGGTCCTGCGGTCGGTCGACGGGCGCGCCACATGCACCTCGTGCCGGCCGGCGAGTGCGGCCACCAGCCGCTGGGCGAAGTACGACGCGCCGTTGACGTCGGGGGCGTAGGTATCGA
This sequence comes from Micromonospora sp. WMMD1102, assembly GCF_029626265.1. Taxonomy (NCBI): domain Bacteria; kingdom Bacillati; phylum Actinomycetota; class Actinomycetes; order Micromonosporales; family Micromonosporaceae; genus Micromonospora; species Micromonospora sp. WMMD1102. Next base: position 3,338,353 of record NZ_JARUBN010000001.1, read on the forward strand.
CACCGATCAGGATCTTCATGCAATCACCTCGGAACGACGACGTCCGACAGCGCGCCGGACGAACAGGTTGACGAACAGGACGGCGAGAGCCAGCGCACCGGCCATGACCAGCGCTGAACCGGGACTCGCGAACAGCTCGGCGGCCCGGTCACCGACCAGCACGCCCAGGCCGATCAGCAGGGCGGCACGGAGCACGCTGAAGGCGGCGACCCAGGCCAGGAAGCGCGGGAAGGACACCCGGGCCAGCCCGGCCGCGAGGTAGGAGGGGACCGCCGCGAGGTCGGCGACCTTGGCGTTCCAGACGACCATGGGCAGGTTCCGGCGTACGGCCGCGGTCAGCCGGCCACGACGCTCGTGGCTCAACCCGAGACGCCGGAGAAACCGGCTGAAAACGGACCGAGCGCCGAGCCGACCGAACAGGTAGAGCAGGCTGTCGGCGGCCACGTCGGCACAGACCACCACCACCAGGATCGGCAGGAAGCCCGCGGTCCCCGCGCCGACCAGCGAGCCGGCGAACACGGTCGCGGCCGGTCCTTCGGCCATGACCAGCGGAGGGATCACCGCGTACGGGTGGTGCTCCACCGCTGTCCAGAGGCTGTTCAGCACTTCCATGCCGGGAACTGTCCCGGCGCGCCACGTCGCCCGGCGTCAGCTCGCGGGATGGTTCGGGCACTCCGCTCGTAGGGTCCGGCGTACATCCGTGGTAGGGGACCGGATACAACCCGTGCCTGACGTGCTCCCGCCATGATCGTTCCTAGCCTCGACCCCTCGGCACACCGACGGGGGGGGACGTCATGCAGCAGCGCGACCGGTTCATCGACGGGCTCCGCGCCCTGGCCATCCTGGGTGTGGTCGGTGGGCACTGGTTGGTCGGCGCGCTGGTCGCGACTCCGGGCGGCGGCCTGCGGATCGACAGCCCGCTGCGATACCTGGAGTCGCTGCATCCGGTCACCTGGTTCCTGCAGATGCTGGGCCTGTTCTTCCTCGTCGGCGGGTTCACGGCGGCACAGGGACTGCGCCGTGCCCGGGCGCGCGGCGACACCGACGCCGAATGGGTGCGCCGCCGGCTGTGGCGGATCGGGCGGCCGGTCGTCGCCGCGACGGTGATCCTGGCCGTGGCGTTACCGCTGCTCGGCGTCCTCGGGCTCGGCTCCGCCACCGCGCGGAGCACCGTGGTGCTGTTCCTGCAGCCGTTGTGGTTCATGGCCGTGTACGCGGTGATCACCGCTCTCACCCCGTACGCCCTCAGCCTCGACCGGCGTGCTGGGCTGCGGGTGGTGGTGGCGCTCGCCGCCGTGGTGGCCGTGGTGGACCTGGCGCGCTTCGGCCCGGAGGTCGAGCCGGTCGCCGTCGGGTACCTGAGCGTGTTGCCGGCCTGGTGCCTGCCCTACCAGCTGGGCGTGGCCTGGTCGGCGGGGCGCCTCGACCGGCGGGTCGCGGGTGCTCTGCTCGCCGGGGGTCTGGCGCTGTTCGTGTTCCTGCTCGCCGGGCTGGAGTATCCGGTGAGCATCGTGAGTGTGCCCGGCTCCACGCGCTCCAACTCCAACCCCCCGTCGCTGCTGGTCCCCGCTCTCGCCGCGATCCAGGCGGGCGCCGCCCTGCTGCTGCGCGACCGGATCGAGCGGCTGCTGCGCCGACCCCGGATCTGGACCGCCGTGGCAGCGCTCAACCTGAGTGCGATGAGCGTGTTCTGTTGGCATCAGGTGCGCTTGTCGGAGTCTCGGAGGTCGCCCGCCGGCTCGGCACGCTGCCGGGCCTCGGTGACGCGCCCGTCGAGGTGGGCTGGGTCGCCGCCCGCCTCGCCTGGTACCCGGTGCTCGCCCTCGTCCTGGCCGGCATCGTCGTGCTGGTGCGCCGCTACGAGCACCCGGTGCCCGTCGTCTCGCTCGAGCGGACCTGAGGCCGTCGGCACGCCGTGCGGGCGGCCGGGTGTCCACCGAGAGGGTCGAGGCCCCGATCGGAGCACGGCGGAAGCGGGAGATCAGGATGCGCGGCGGTTTCCCGCTCAGGTCCCGGTCTCCCCCCGACCAGGTGGCTATCGGTTCTTGGGCCGGTCGGACCGTCCCGGGGTGACCAGGCCGGCCTCGTAGCCGAACACCACGGCCTGGACCCGGTCACGCAGGCCGAGCTTCTGCAGGATCCGGCTGACGTGGGTCTTGGCGGTCGGTTCCGAGATGAACAGCGTGGCGGCGATCTCGGTGTTCGACAGGCCGAGCGCTATCAGGCGCAGTACCTCGCGTTCGCGGTCGGTCAGGGCGTTGAGCGCGGTGGCGCCGGTGGGCTTGCGTGGCCGTGCCTCGACGAAGTTCTCGATGAGCCGGCGGGTGATGCTCGGCGCGAGCAGCGCCTCGCCGCTGGCCACGACTCGGACGGCCCGGATCAGGTCCTCGGGTTCGCTGTCCTTGAGCAGGAAGCCGCTGGCGCCGGCCTGCAGCGCGGCGTAGATGTAGTCGTCGATGTCGAACGTCGTCAGCATCAGCACCCGCGGGGTGTGCCCCGCCGGGCGTTCGGAGCCGAGCAGGGCCCGGGTCGCCGCCAGCCCGTCGAGTACGGGCATCCGGACGTCCATCAGGACGACGTCGGGGCGCAGGCTGCGACTGCGTTCCACGCCGAGTTGCCCGTTGTCGGCCTCACCGACGACCTCGATGTCGGGTTGCGCCTGCAGGATCGAGCGGATGCCCACCCGGATCATCGACTGGTCGTCCACGATGAGTGCGCGGATCACCGCGGGTCCCCGATCGGCAGGCGTGCCGTCACCTGGTAGCCGCCCTCGTCGCGGGCACTCGCCTCCAGCGATCCGCCGACCGGCCGGACCCGCTCGCGCATTCCGGTCAGTCCGTGACCGGTCAGCCCGGAGGTCTCCATGGGCTCGGCCGGACGCAACGCGGTCTCGTTCACCACCGACAGCACCAGATCACTTCCTTCAAGACCGAGATCAATCAGCGTACGCGCGCCGGGCGCGTGCCGGATGACGTTGCTCAGCGACTCCTGGATGATGCGGTACGCGGCCAGGGCCACGCGCTCCGGCACGGCCGCTGCCCGCACGGCGTCGGTCTGGCGCACCTGCACCGGCAGGCCGGCCCGTCGCGCCGACGCCACCAGGTCCGGCAGCCCGCCGAGGTCGGGCACCGGGGCCAACTCGCCGTCGGCGTCCTCGGCCCGCAGCACGGACAGCAACTGCCGCATCTCCCGCATCGCCGAGCGGGCGTCGGCGGCTATCCGCCCGAACTCCGCCTCGGCCTCCGGGTCCAGGTTCTTGATCCGGTACGACGCCGAGGTCGCCTGCATGTGGATCACCGACATGCCGTGCGCGACGACGTCGTGCAGTTCCCGGGCGATCCGGGTGCGTTCCTCGGCGACCGCCCGCTGGCTCTGCTCGACCTCGACGTCGTGGCGCGCGTCGGCGAGTTCCCGGCGAATCCCCCGCCAGTGGCGGATCATGAGCACGGCACCGAGCACGGTCGCCGCCAACACCGGGTAGAGGATCATGATCAGCAGCCCGTCCTCGACGGATCGGCCCCGTGGATCGAGCAGCACCAGGGCGGGGATCAGCAGCGCGCTCGCCCACCAGGTCACCAACGCGGCCCGCCCGCTGTAGCGGGCTGCGACCAGGCCGACGTACGCCATCAGCGTGAGGAGTCCCGGCACGGTGAGCGGCCAGGTCGACGCCGCGCCAGGCGGGACGGCCACCGCGATCACGACGACAGCCAGGAACTGCAGTGCGGTCGCTTCGCGCAGCCGGACGAGGAGCAGCAGCAGCGCGGCGCTCTGCGCGATGCCCGCCAGAACGGCGGCCACCGGGTGCACGCCGAACATCATGGCACCCAGCGCGGCGTTGACGGGCAGCGCGACGAGCGCGAGCAGGCCGGCGACGAGCCACCACCGCAGCCATGACAGCACCGGCCGACGATTCCGCACATCGATCCCGGCAGGCACGGAGAGGCTGGCTTGCTGGTCCGAATCCGACGATACGGTCACGCGGAAACCTTAACCAGGTCGATCGTGCGGGACGTCCGGACGGAGATGTACCCCGCCCCCTACCCCGGGATGACGCGCAACGGCACCGCGGAGGGACGTCGCGGCCGGTGCCGTGCGCCCAGGCTTGCGCGCATGGATCTGATGAGCCTGGTCGACCCGGTGATGACCTCGCCGCTGCTCTACCCGCTGCTGGCGGCCCTCGGCAGCCTGGACGGCGTCCTGCCGGTCATCCCGTCCGAGGCGGCGGTCCTCGCGGCCGGCGTGTTCACCCGCACCCGGACGCCGAGCCTGCCGCTGGTCGTCGTGGCCACCGCCCTCGGCGTGTTCATCGGCGACCACCTCGCGTACGGCCTGAGCCGCAGCGCTTTCGGACCACGGCTGCTCGGCCGTTCCCCGCGCGTCGCCCGGGCCGTCGCCGCAGCGGGCCGACAGCTCGAGGGTCGCACCGGCCTGCTCATCGTGATGTCCCGGTTCCTGCCCGGCGGTCGCGTGACGATGAACGTCGCCGCCGGCACGACCGGGTTGCCGCTGTCCCGGTTCAGCCCGGCGTCGGCGATCGCGGCACTGGCCTGGGCGGCGTACGTCGCCGGGCTGGGTGTGCTGGGCGGCGCGGCCTTCGTCGAGAACCCGCTCCTCGGCATCGCCGTCGGTCTCGGCCTGTCGTTCCTGCTCGGCGGCATCATCGAACTGGTCCGCCGCCGCTCACCCCGCCACCGTCCGGCCGGCCGATGCCGCAGGCGCAAGCTGCGGGCAATGGCCGTCGCGCGTCATTTGACCGCGCGGATTCGGGTCAGAGCGTGGGACGCCCCACCACCGAGGCGACCAGTCGGGCGAACTCCTCCAGCCGGGCGATCTGCCCTGCCCCGCCGTCGTCGAGCGTCTTGCCGAACCGCAGCGCGTCGTGCCGGGGCGGCACCTGCGCCTCGTCCCCGGGTACACCCTCGTCCAGCGAGCTGAGCAGCAGGTAGACGTCGATGCTGTCGACCCGGATCTGGCCGGTCGGGGTACGGCTCAGCCGCCGCCGGCAGCCCACCTCGCTGACCGTGGAGACCGGCACCACCCGCAACGACGACGTCATCGAGCCGGCCGGACCGTCGTCGGGTGGCACGTCCTCGCCGTGCCAGAGGATCAGCCGGCTGCCGTCGCAGATCGCGACCTCCTGCCAGACCCCGTTCACCTCGTTGACGAAGCGTTCCAGGGTGAAGCCGAGCACCGAGGCGCCGTTGAGCACCCCGTTCAGCGCCTCCATCGCGACGTCCGGATCGCGCAGGTACGCCCGGGCCGCCGACTCCAACTCCCGGTACGGCGACCAGTCCGGGAAGACGGCCGGCAGGTCTCCCCCGCCGAAGGTCGGGCGGCTCATGCCCGCCCTCCGCGACCGGGCCCGCCGCGCCCGCCGTGCCCGCCGCCGCGACGACGTCCACCCGCACCGAGCCGGCCGATCCGCTCGCCCATGACGTCTCCTCGCCGTGCTCGGCACGCCCGCTGATGCGTCGACTCCGGCGGGAAGGGGGTCATTCCGCGGCCCTCCCGGGGGTTGCCTCGGCCTCCTGCCGCGCCTGGCGACGCAGCGCGTACGCCTCCGCGCCCTTGCTGGGCTTGCGCCGGCGGGGCGGGGCGGTGACCCCGGGCGCCAGCCGGCGGCTGGAGACGAGGAAGGCGGTGTGCGCGATCATGCGGTGGTCCGGGCGTACCGCGAGCCCGTCCGCGTGCCAGTCCCGGACCAGCGACTCCCAGGCCCGGGGCTCGGTGAACCCGCCCCGCTCGCGCAGCGCCTCGACCAGCTCGGAGAGCTGCGGTGTGGTGGCGACGTAACCGATGAAGACCCCGCCGGGGACCAGCGCGCGTTCGACCATGTCGAGCGCCTCCCAGGGGGTGAGCAGGTCAAGGATGATCCGGTCGAAACCGGACTCCTGGCAACCTGCCACGTCGCCCACCCGGAGATTCCAGGCTGGATGCGGTCCACCGAAGAAGGATTCCACATTTCGGCGGGCGATCTCGGAAAAGTCCTCGCGCAGTTCGTAGGAGTGCAGCTCGCCCTCCGGGCCGACGGCCCGCAGCAGCGAACAGGTGAGCGCGCCGGAGCCGACGCCCGCCTCCAGCACCTTGGCGCCGGGGAAGATGTCGCCCATCGTGACGATCTGCGCCGCGTCCTTCGGATAGATTACCTGCGCACCCCGCGGCATCGAGAGCACGTAGTCGGCGAGCAGCGGCCGCAGCGCCAGATAGGCCGTGCCACCGGTCGAGGTGACCACGCTGCCGTCCGGCAACCCGATCAGCGCGTCGTGCTCCAGCGCGCCGCGATGGGTGTGGAACTGCCGCCCCGGCTCCAGCGTGATGGTGTGCATCCGGCCCTTCGGGTCGGTGAGCTGGACACGGTCGCCGGGGCGGAACGGCCCCCGGTGCGCCGGCACCGGAGCGGTCGGAGCGGCGGGGACGGCGGTGGGCTGTGCGGTCACTGAACCTTCATCTTCCGTTTCGGCTCGAGGAGCTGCGCCAGGTCGGCGATGTGCAGAACGCCGACCACATCTTCGCCTGAGGTCACCAGGTACTGCGCGCCCGGGTGGGCCTGCACCTCGTGCACGACCTGCTCCCCGCCGAGCCCGACGGCGAGGCTCGGCACCCCGGCCAGGTCCCGGGCGACAGCGTCCACCGGCACCCAGGGCCGCCGTTCCGCGGGTACGGCCTCGGCGGCGGTCCGGTCGACGAGCGCCACCAGCAGGCCGGCCGAGTCCGCCACCGCGAGTGCCGTACCGGGTGTGCCGCGTCGCTGCGCCTCGGCCAGCGGCGTGCCGCTCGGCACCGGGAAGACCGGCCGGGCGAGCCGAGCCAGGTCGACGAGCGGGAACCGTCGGCTGATCCGGGCCGCCCGGATCGTCTGCCCGGCGCCCTGCCAGAGGGTGAACGCGACAAGCAGCACCAGGGCCAGACCGAGCCAGGGCAGCCCGCCCAGCCAGGTCAGCAGCGTGAAGACCACGGCGGTGCCGATCGCCACGACCCGGCCGAACCAGCCGGCCACCTCGGTGGCCAGGTGCCGGTCCCGGGTCACCGCCCAGACCCCGGCCCGCAACGCCCGACCGCCGTCCAGCGGCAGTCCGGGCAGCATGTTGAAGATCCCGACCAGCACGTTGCTGGCGGCGAGTTGGAAGGCGAACTGGTTGGCCAGGGTGCCGTCCGGCAGGGCGAGCGTGGCGGCGACCCCCACCAGCCCGAGGACCAGGGAGACCGCCGGACCGGCGAGCGAGACGAGCAGGTCCACCCGGGGTGTCGGGGCGTCCCGCTCCATCTCGGTGTAGCCGCCGAGCAGCTCCAGGGTGATGCCGCGCACCCCGATCCCGTACCGGCGGGCGGTCAGCGCGTGTCCCAGCTCGTGCAGCAGTACCGAGCCGAGCAGCAGGACCACGAAGACGAACCCGACCAGATAGCCGGTGAGCTGGGAGAGTTCGAGCTGGTGCCGGACGAACTCGCCGTACATGACGGTGACCAGGGCCACCAGCAGCAGCATCGAGGGGTTGAGGTAGACGGGGACGCCGAAGACCCGGCCGACGGTGAGGCCGGGCCGCCGGTCAGGCCTGCGTCGGGGTCGCGAGTTTCCCTCCATCTCCTCCGATGCTACGGAACATCGTGCCGGGTGGAGCCGCCGGTTCGGCCGGGGTGACCGCGGACGATCGGGGCCGGTACGCATGCCGGGGCGGGTGGACCGGGTTCGGTCGTACCCGTGACATAGCCTTCCGGACATGACGGCGGAGACGGTGACATCGCAGACAGCCACGGGCGACCCGACGGATTTGCCGGCCGGAGCCGCCCCGGCCCAGGTCACCGCCTCGTTGTCCCCGTCGCGGGCGGCCGACTTCAAGACCTGCCCGCTGCTCTACCGGTTCCGCAGCATCGACCGGCTCCCGGAGCGGCCCAGCGTCGAGCAGGCCCGGGGCACGCTCGTGCACGCGGTGCTGGAACGCCTCTTCGACCTGCCCGCGGAGCAGCGCACGCCGGCCGCCGCGGGCGACCTGGTGGAGCCGCAGTGGGACCGGCTGGTGACCGAGCAGGCCGAGTTGGCCGAGATCTTCACCGCCGGTGACCTCGCCGGCCCGGCCGAGTTCCTGACCTCGGCCCGGGGGTTGCTCGACGGCTACTTCACGGTGGAGGATCCGCGCCGGCTGGAGCCGGCCGAGCGGGAGAGCCTGGTCTCCACGGTGGTCGACGACCAGCTGCTGATCCGGGGCTACATCGACCGGCTGGACGTCTCTCCCGATGGCGCCCTGCGGGTGGTCGACTACAAGACCGGCGGCGCACCCCGCGAGGCGTTCGAGGCGCGGGCGCTGTTCCAGCTCAAGTTCTACGCCCTGGTGCTGTGGCGCACCCGTGGGGTGGTGCCCAGGGTGCTGCGCCTGCTCTATCTCAAGGACGCCGAGGTCTGCGACTACGCCCCCGACGCCGAGGAGCTGGTCCGGTTCGAGCGCACCGTACTGGCCCTCTGGCGGGCCATCGAGCAGGCGACCCGGGCCCGCGACTTCCGGCCGAAGCCGAGCCGGCTCTGCGACTGGTGCAACCACCAGGCGCACTGCCCGGCCTTCGGCGGCACTCCCCCGCCCTTCCCCGAGCCGACCGCCCAGCCCGCCCCGTCAGCGCCGCCGCCACCGTCCCGGCCCGGCGCCGAACCGGCTCCGGCTCCGGCTCCGGCTCCGGCTCCGGCTCCGGCTCCGGCTCCGGCTCCGGGGAGCGTAGTGGGTGGCCCGGTGCTGCCCGGCCAGTCGACCGGGCCGGACCCGGCGGGTTCGGAACCGCCCGCCGGTCGCTCCGACCAGGAGGAGCACGCCTCATCCTGAAGAAGGACCCCAGGGTCGCCGCTGGCGACGACCTGTCGGCCCGAACAGCGGCTAGCGTCGCCAGCATGACCCCCACCGACGCCCCCACGACACCGGCACCCGGCCGGTCCGGGGGGAGCTGGCGGCAGCGCCTCGGGCTCGATCCCGGGCGGCGCGGGCCGCGCCTCCAGCTCGATCCCGGGCAGCGCAGGTGGCTGCTCCGGGACGGGCTGCTCGCGGTCGCCGCCGTCGCGGTGGAGACGGTGCTGGTCGGCACCGCCCCACCGGGACTCGCCCCGTGGGGCTGGCCCGGGATGGCGATCTGGAGCATCGTCTGCGCCGCCCCGATCGCGCTGCGCCGGGTGGCGCCCTGGCCGGCGGTGCTGCTGGCCGTGCCGGCCTTCGTCGCCTCGGCCCTGATCGCCACGCAGCCGGCCACCGTGGGGGTCACGTTCGTCCTGCTCACCTACACCACCGCCGCGCTGCTGCCACTTCGCCAGGCGGCACTGGCCGCGGTCGTGATCTGGGGACCGGCCGTGGCCGTCACGCTCGTAGAGCCGCTGCCGACCGACTACAGCGAGCCCTCCCGCGCCTACCTGGTCTTCACCCAGGTGCTGCTCGCGCTGGTCTGCTTCTTCGTCGGGCGTACGGTGCACGCCCGGCGGGCCACCATCCTGGCCCTGGAGGAGCGGGCCCGGGTCGCCGAGGAGAACCAGCGGTCGCTGGCCGACCAGGCGGTCGCCGACGAGCGCCGACGGATCGCCCGCGAGCTGCACGACGTGGTCGCGCACCACGTCAGCGTGATGGGCGTCCTGGCCACCGGGGCGCGTCGGGTGCTGTCCCGGGATCCGGCGGCCACCGACGGCGCGCTGGGCACCATCGAGGAGACCAGCCGGACGACCCTGCGCGAACTGCGCCGGTTGCTCGACGTGCTGCGTACCGACACCGAACCGGCCGCCGAACTGTCCCCACAGCCGGGGCTGGCCGGCATCGAGGCGCTGGTGGAGCAGGTCCGGGAGGCCGGGCTGCCGGTGACCCTGCGGGTGGACGGCACACCTGGCCCGCTGGACCCCGGGGTGGCGCTGACCGTCTTCCGGATCGTCCAGGAGGCGCTCACCAACACCCTCAAGCATGCCGGCGCGGCCACCGCCCAGGTCCGGCTGAGCTTCGGGGTCTACTGGCTGATCGTCGAGATCGCCGACACCGGCCGGGGGCCGGCGCCGGGGAGTGGACGGCTGGGGCACGGCCTGGTGGGGATGCGGGAACGGATGGCCCTCTACGGTGGAACCCTCCGTACCGGTCCCCGTCCGGGCGGCGGCTACCGGGTGTACGCCAAGATGCCGATGGAGCAACTGGGCGCACCGATCGACAAGGGGGCCGCATGAGTGACGGCAGGGACACCGGCCGGCCGGTACGCGTACTGCTCGCCGACGACCAGCCGCTGCTGCGCACCGGATTCCGGATGGTGCTGGGCGCGGAGGACGACCTGGACATCGTCGGCGAGGCCGGTGACGGTGCGGAGGCGGTCGACCTGTCCCGGCGGCTGCTGCCCGACGTGGTGCTGATGGACATCCGGATGCCCCGGATGGACGGTGTGGCCGCCACCCGGGCGATCATCGACGCCCGGCTGCCGGTGCGGGTGCTCATCCTGACCACCTTCGACCTCGACGAGTACGTGGTGGGCGCGCTCCGGGCCGGGGCGAGCGGCTTCCTGGCCAAGGACGTACCCGCCGAGGACCTGGTCACCGCGATCCGCACCGTCGCCGCCGGTGAGGCGGTGGTGGCGCCCCGGATCCTCAAGCGGCTGCTGGACCGGTTCGCCGAGACGCTGCCCGACCCGGACGCCACCCCGCCCAAGGCGATCGGGGTACTCACCGAGCGGGAACGGGAGGTGCTGGTCCAGGTGGCGCGCGGGCTGTCGAACGCGGAGATCGCCCGGGTGCTCTCGGTGAGCGAGACGACGATCAAGACCCATGTCGGGCACGTGCTTACCAAACTCGGCCTGCGTGACCGGGTGCAGGCGGTGGTGCTCGCCTACGAGACCGGGCTGGTCCGGCCCGGGGGGTGACGGCGCAGGCGGGACCGGCCTCGGGGAGACCCCGGGGGCGGAGCCGTCCGGCAGGCGTAGCCGGGCGCCTCGGGTACCCCCCTTCGGAAGTAGGCCCCTGGGTCGGCACGGCGTACGACCCGCCGGGCGCGGAGTCGTCCGGCCGGAGGACGGGGCCGCCGCGCCGGGCGTACCCGAGAACCATCCCGGCGCACGACGGCCCGGCGGATTTCCGCGCCTACCGTTGCAGTCAGGTAGGGCTACGGCGGTGGGTCGCACCGCCGGACGGAGGGGACGGCATGACCGCGATCACGGGGGCAGCGGAGCGGACCGGGTCGACATTCGACCGATCGACGCACAGCGCAAGCGGATCATGACAGACTGATACGACTCGGCCGCGGGGATCCCGAGCGCACGCCCGACCCGGGGATTCGACCTGCCGGGCGAAGCGTCCGGGAAACGGACCCGACGGGCGAGCGTTGCCGGACCGATCGGTGAGGATTGCCGACCCGCCCGGCCCGAGTGCCGGCTCGTCTATCGCGATTAACGGCACCGACACACAGTTGACGGCACCGACACATATCAGTCAGGGGCAACCCTGATTCGGTGTCAGGGCGGACCCGCAGCGATTTTTCCGCGTCGAACTACGCCGCGGGACGGACGCCGGGATTGCCCGGGTCGCCGACGATGGATCCTGCCGGCCGGACCGTGTGGTCCGGTCGGACCAAGAATTTCTAGGGGGAGATGTACGTGACCGCGACGGTAGCCCGAGATGCCCAGTTCGCCGCCCGGGCCAGCGACGTGTGGAAGGTGTACGGCAGCGGGGAGGCGCAGGTCGTCGCGCTGCGCGGCGTGAACGCGGAATTCGAGAAGGCCCGGTTCACCGCGATCATGGGACCGTCCGGATCCGGCAAGTCGACACTGATGCACTGCCTCGCCGGGCTGGATTCGGTGACCCGGGGAACCATTCATATCGGCGACACCGCGGTCACCGGACTCGGTGACGCGGGTCTGACGAAACTGCGCCGGGACAAGGTCGGTTTCATCTTCCAGCAGTTCAACCTGCTGCCCACGCTGACGGCGCTGGAGAACATCCTGTTGCCGCTCTCGATCGCCGGGCGTAAACCCGACAAGGAATGGCTCGACACCGTCATCGACACCGTCGGGCTGCGGGACCGGCTGGGGCACCGCCCGGCCCAGCTCTCCGGCGGCCAGCAGCAGCGGGTGGCGTGCGCCCGCGCGCTCGCCTCCCGGCCCGAGGTGATCTTCGCCGACGAGCCGACCGGCAACCTGGACTCCCGGGCCGGTGCCGAGGTGCTCGGCTTCCTGCGCCGGTCCGTCGCCGAGTACGGGCAGACCATCGTGATGGTCACGCACGACCCGGTGGCCGCCTCGTACGCCGGCCGGGTCATCTTCCTCGCCGACGGCCAGATCGTCTCCGAGCTGATCGAGCCGACCCCGGAGACCGTGCTGGACACCATGAAGAAGCTCGACGGGCTTGCCGAGGCGGGGCTCTGATGCTGCGCGCGACCCTGAAGAGCCTGCTCGCCCGCAAGATACGGCTGGTCCTCTCCGGCCTGGCCGTCGTGCTCGGCGTGATGTTCGTCTCCGGCGCCTTCGTCCTCACCGACACCCTGGCCCGGTCCTTCGACACCGTCTTCAGCGACGCGTACGCCGGCACCGACGTCGGCGTCAGCGCCAAGCCGAAGATCGACGTCAGCGAGATGGAGGGAATGGAGGTCGCCGCCACCTTCCCGGCCAGCGCCCTGGAGCAGGTCCGCAAGGTCGACGGGGTGGCCGAGGCCACCGGGTTCGCCACCGCCGACGGCGCCCGGGTGATCGGCAGCAACGGCAAGGTGCTGACCTCCGTCGGGCCGCCCCAGCTCGGCACCAACTGGACCGGCGAGAGCGGTCAGCTCGAACTGCGCGAAGGCCGCGGCCCGACCGCCGACAGCGAGATCGCCGTCAACGGGGCCGTGGCCAAGGCGGCCAAGATCACCGTCGGCGACCGGGTCGGGGTGCTCACGCTGCAACCGAAGCGCGAGTTCACCGTGGTCGGGGTCTTCGGCTACAGCAACGACCGGGACAGCCTCGGCGGCGCCCAGGAGGTGGCGTTCACCGAGCGGGTCGCCCAGGAGGTGATGCTCGGCCAGCCCGGCGTCTTCTCCGAGCTGAGCGTCAAGGCCGCCGACGGGGTCGACCCGGCCGACCTGCGCGACGACATCACCGCCGCGCTCGGCGACGGCTATGTGGTGAAGACCGGCGAACAGCTCTCCGCGGACGCCTCCGCCGGGCTCAAGGATGGCCTCGCCTTCTTCAACAACATCCTGCTCGGCTTCGCCGGTGTCGCCCTCTTCGTCGGCATCTTCCTGATCCTCAACACCTTCTCGATCATCGTCGCCCAGCGGACCAAGGAACTCGCGCTGCTCCGGGCGATCGGCGCCGGCCGCCGCCAGGTGATCGGCTCGGTGCTGGTCGAGGCGGTCGCGATCGGCCTGGTCGCCTCGGTACTCGGGCTCGGCGCCGGGATCGGCGTCGGCGCGCTGCTGGCGTACGTCTTCGGGCAGACCGCCGGTGGGCTGCAACTGGCCGGGCTGGGCGTACCACCGGCGGCGGTGATCAGCTCCTTCGCGGTCGGCCTGGTCGTCACGGTCGTCGCGGCGGTGCTCCCGGCGATGCGGGCCGCCCGGATCCCTCCGGTGGCCGCCATGCAGGACGTGGCGACGCCGGACCGGCCGCTGACCAAGATCTCGGTCGCCGGTGCTGTGGTGACGGCACTCGGCGGCACCCTGATGGCGCTGGGCCTGAGCGGCAGCGCCGGAGACAACACCCTGCCGGCCATCCTCGGCGGCGTGCTGCTGTCGTTCGTCGGGGTGGCGCTGCTGACCCCGCTGATCAGCCGTCCGGTGGTCGGGCTGCTCGGCCGGCTCTTCTCCTGGTCGGTGCCGGGCAAGCTGGGCCGGTTGAACTCGGGCCGCAACCCGCGCCGGACCGCGATCACCGCCGCCGCGCTGATGGTCGGCATCGCCCTGGTCACCGGCGTGACGGTGATCCTCGACTCGGCCAAGAGCAGCATCACCGAGCTGGCCGAGGACACCATCCAGGCCGAACTGGTGATCTCCGGGGCGCAGACCGGTGCCCGGCCGCCGAGCTTCGACCCGGCGGTACTGGACCGGGCCGCCGAACTGCCCGGAGTGGCGATGGTCGCCGGGCTGTACGCCGACCGGGCGATAATCGGCGACAAGCAGGGCTGGGTCACCGCGACCAGCAACGTCCCGGCGCTGCGGGAGATCTACCGGGCCACCCCGACCGCCGGCAGCATCGACACGCTCGGCCCGAACCAGCTCATGGTCGACTCCGGGACCGCCAAGGAGCGGGGCCTCTCGGTCGGGTCCACAGTGCCGGTCCAGCTGTCCCGGGGCGAGGCCCGGACCTACACGGTGACCGGGATCTACGCCGAGTCGGAGCTGTTCGGCGGGTTCCTGGTGCCGGCGTCGGCGGCGGTCGACTTCGCGGTGCCGCAGCCGTCCCAGGCATACCTGAAGCTGGCGCCGGGCGCCACGGTGGACCAGGTGATGCCCCGGGTCGAGACGCTGCTCGCGGACAGCCCCGAGGTGTCGGTCGCCGACCGGGCCGACTTCATCGAGCAGCAGACCAGCCAGCTCGACGGCCTGCTGACGATGATCCAGATCCTGCTGGCGCTGGCGATCGTGATCGCCGTACTCGGCATCGTGAACACGCTGGCCCTGTCGGTGCTGGAACGTACCCGGGAGTTGGGTCTGCTCCGGGCGATCGGGCTGCGACGGGGGCAGACCATGCGGATGATCACCGTCGAGGCGGTGGTGATCTCGGTCTTCGGTGCCCTGCTCGGGGTGGCGGTCGGCGCCGGGCTCGGTGCCGCAGTGGTCCGGGCGCTGCGTGAGGACGGCATCACGAACCTGGTGCTGCCGTGGACCGAGATGGGTGTCTTCCTGGGTCTGGCGGCCGTGGTCGGTGTGGTCGCGGCGGTACTGCCGGCGATCCGGGCGGCCCGGCTGAACGTGCTCGGCGCGATCGCGCACGAGTAGCGGACCGGCCCGCGGCCCTGGGGGTGGCCGTGGGCGGCAGGGCCGGGGGCGGCGTCGGGACGGGCGCCGCCCCCGGCCGCGTCCCGGTCCGGCCACGTCCCGGTTCGGTTGTGCGGCGGTACGGTCAGACCGCCTCTGAGCCGTTTCCGTCCGGGCCGGTCGTGCGCCAGGCCGGCCGTATGCCAGGCCGGTCGTGCACCAGGCCGGCCGCGCTCCGGGCGTCAGCGGGACAGGTCGAGCGGCGAGAGCAGGCCGGCGAGCAGGTCCAGGTCGACTCCGGCCAGCGTCTCCAGCAGGCGTACACCGTCGGCCGGGTCGATCGGCACCGCGTGCGGCACGGCGAGTACGGCGGCACCCGCGGCGAGCGCACTCGCGACCCCTGCCGGCGAGTCCTCGATCGCCACGCACCGGGCGATCGGCACGCCCAGCAGCCGGGCCGCCGTCAGGTACGGCTCCGGGTCCGGCTTCGTCGCGGCCACCTCGTCGCCGCAGACCACCACGTCGAAGGTGTCCCGGCCCAGCGTCTCCAGCGCGATCTCCACCACCGCCCGACGGGTCGAGGTGACCAGGGCGGCCGGTACCGCGGCGGCGCGTACCGCCGTGACCAGGGCCAGCGCGCCCGGTCGCCACCGCAGGTCGCTCAGGAACAGCTCGCCGACCCGCCGGTCGACCCAGGCGGCGCTGACCGCCGGGTCCCGCCAGGTCTGCCCGAGGTCGGTGTGCAGGATCCGCATCGACACGGTCATGTCGGTGCCGACCATGGCGAGCCGGGCGGCCTCGGAGAGGGTGCCGCCGTAGTGCGCGGCGAGTTCCTGGAGCCCGATGTCCCACAACCGCTCGCTGTCCACGAGCGTGCCGTCCATGTCGAAGAGCACTGCGGCGGGATGCTGGCTGTTCAGGACTTCCTCCCGGATCTGACGCGAGTTGCCGCTCCCGATCGTGCCAACGCCGTCCGACGATCCCGGCACACCGGCCGGCAAGTGTGGCGGACGCCTCAGTCCGCCGACCGGCGGCGGGCAGCGGTCGACCGGCGTCGGGAAGCGAGGCGTCAGCCCAGTTCGCAGGCGTCCAGTGAGCGTTCGTAACCGCCGAAGAACGCGTCGGTGCGCTGCTCCGCCGTGCCGTGCGCCCCCTCGGCGAACCACGGCTGGCCCGGGTCGTCGGCAACCGCCCGCAGCCCGGCGGCCAGCTCGTCGAGGTCGCCGTCCTCGATCGTCAGCGCCCGGGACCGCACCGAGTCCCCGAGGTACGCCCCGGCCATGCAGTCGGCCTGCAACTCCTGCTGGATGGTGAAGTCGTACCGGATGCCGAGTCGCACCTGCACGCCGTGCGCGTACTCGTGCCCGAGCAGGTAGAAGAGGAAGGCGTCGCCGACCTGCCGGAACGCGGCGACCGCCCAGTTGACGTCGTAGGCGATGAAGTCGCCGGCCGAACAGTAGACGGCGTTGTTGCGCGGCAGTGGCTGGCCGGCGCAGCCGATCTCACCCTCCCGCTGGTAGGCGGCGATCCGCCGGATCGGCTGGAACCGCTCCCCCGACGCCTCGAAGCGCTCCGTCCAGTACTCCTCGGCGACCCGTACCGCACCGGTGATGTCGCGCTGGAACTCGTCGACGGTCATCGTGCCGTCCGCCTCGGCGCTTCCGCCCGGCGTATCCGGCCCGCCCGGTGCCGGACCGCCCTCCCCGCCGTCGCCACCGGCGAAGCAGGCGGCCGCGACGACGAGCGTCACGCCCAGCGCGAGGAGCCGCCCGAGTCGGTCGGTACGGCGCAACGGACG
Source organism: Micromonospora sp. WMMD1102 (assembly GCF_029626265.1). Taxonomy (NCBI): domain Bacteria; kingdom Bacillati; phylum Actinomycetota; class Actinomycetes; order Micromonosporales; family Micromonosporaceae; genus Micromonospora; species Micromonospora sp. WMMD1102. The sequence goes on from NZ_JARUBN010000001.1 coordinate 3,355,027, forward strand.
CATCACGGCCCCTCCCACTGGACACCGGAACAGAAACACTTCCCAGGGTGGCGACCGGGTCAAACCCCGTGCCGGCCGGCCGGAGGCCCGAAGCCGTCTCCGCCGGACCGGCGCCCCCGACCCGAGAGCGGGCGCATTTCCCGCGTTCGCGTGAGGTTGTGGCGCCGGTTACCGGCAAGACCGCAGGCGTGACGACGACCGACGCTGCCGTACCACCGATCCCGGACCGCCCGGTCCGGTGCCGCCGTGGCGGGCCCGGTGCCGGTCCGGCCGCGCCGGCGGCCGGAGTTCCGACGATCGTCCCGCTGGCCCGGACCCCGCGCAACCTCGGCGCCCTCGCCCTGCTGACCGTCGCCGCCGCACCCGGCGACACACCAGTGTGGACAGTGCTGGTGCTGGTCCTGACCTGTGTCGCGATCCCACTCGCCGTCGGCCTGGACGGCGGCCCCGGGCTGGTCCGGACGCTGCTGCTCGGCGTCACCGCCACCCGAACCCGAACGACCGATCACCGGCAACGAGAGGAGAAACCGGTATGAACCGAATATCGCCGAACGACAGGCCCCAGCCCGAGCGTGACGGCGAGGGCTGGATCGACGTCGGGCCCCGCAACGTGGAGCTGGACCTACAGAACCTGGACCTGCTGGTACCGCCGCCGACCGACCGGGGCACGGTGCCCAACCTGAAGTTCTCGTTCTCCAACGCACACACCCGGATCGAGCGGGGCGGCTGGACCCGCGAGGTGACCCAGCGCGAACTGCCGATCGCCACAACGCTCAGCGGTGTCGACATGGCCCTCGAACCCGGCGCCTACCGGGAACTGCACTGGCACCAACAGGCCGAGTGGGGGTACGTGCTGACCGGCAGCTGCCGGATCGGCGCCGTCGACCAGGAGGGACGCAACTTCCTCGACGGGGTCGAGCAGCTCGCCGACCTGCCGGAGAAGGAGAAGTACATCTTCCCCGGCCAGGTGCCGCCGCCGCTGGACGCCGACCGGGTGGTCAGCCCCACCGGCGACGTGCCACGCACCTTCAAGCACCGGCTGCACGCCCAGGCACCGGAACGCTTCGACGGCGGCACGGTACGGATCGCCGACGTGACGAACTTCGCCGCCGCGACCACCATCTGCGCGGCCCTGGTGGAGGTCGAGCCGGGCGCGATGCGCGAACTGCACTGGCACCCCACCGACGACGAGTGGCAGTACTACATCTCGGGCAGCGGCCGGATGGGCGTCTTCGCCAGCTCCGGGGTGAACCGCACCTTCGACTACCGGTCCGGGGACGTCGGCTACGTGCCGTTCGCGTACGGGCAAGGACCGGCCGGGCCGACGTGGTCCGCAACGACGCCACCGCCCCGCCCAGGAGTTCCGGATCCCGCTGCACCAGTCCGGCGACGTGCTGCGCGACGCCCCATCACAGGCCGCTGTCGACCCGCTGCGCGACCCCGAACAGCCGCTCCGCGAGCTGGTGCGCCCGGTCCGCGTCACCGAGCGCCAGCGCGGCCCGGACCAGCGCCGGTGCCTGCTGCGGGACGAGCAGCAGCGGACGTACCGACCGGGCCAGCGCGTCGACGGCGGCCCGGAGGAACCCGGCGTGCCGGTCCGGTTCCGGGTCGAAGGCGGCGGCGCCGGCCAACCGGGCCCAGGCGACGGCGTCCGGCCAGTCCGCCGGCGGCTCGACGCCGGCCAGCAGTTCGCGGGCGGTCTCCGGGCGCCCCCGCCGGAACGCCACCTCCACCCGCACCGCCAGCAGCTCGGCGTGCACCTCGTCGGCGAGCTGACCGGACGGCCAGCGGCGCAGCGCCAGCTCCGCCCGGGTCGCCGCCTCCGGAAGCTCCCCGGCGGCGATCCGGAGCCGGCAGTCCAGCGCCGTCAGCATCGGCTGCGTCGCCGCGCCGAGCGTGCCCAGGTCCGCCTCGGCGAACCGCAGCGCGGTGCCGGCCTCCTCGTACTCGCCGCAGGCGAGCTGGCAGGCGATCCGCTCGACCCGCAGTACCGCGCCCTGCGCCCGGGCCGCCGGAACGCTCGGGTCGACCCGGCCGAGCAGCCGCCGGGCGGCCGGCAGGTCCCCGCCGGACAGCGCCGCTCCGGCCCGGGCCAGCGCCAACCGCAGCTCGCCGGCCGGGGCGGGCGCGTCGGCCTGGGCCTGGTCCGCCGCCGCCAGCAGCGACTCGATGTCGGGGTGGCCGAGCCGGCCCGCCACGGCGGCCAGCGTGGTGAGCAGCCAGCTCCGCTGGTCGGCACCCAGATCGGGCTGGGCCAGGGCGCGGTCCAGGTAGGCCAGGGCCAGCGAGGGGCGGCCGGTGGCGTACCAGGCGCCGAGCCGGCCGAGCAGCAGTGCCCGGTAACCGGCCCCGGCCCGGTCGGCCGCGATCTCGTCGTCCAGGATCGCCAGTGCCGGCTCGATCCGCCCGGCCAGCATCAGGTGGTCGACCGCGGCCAGCGCCCAGTCCCGGCGCAGTTGCGGCGCGAGCCCGGCGTCCCGACCGGCCCGGACCGCCAGCAGCAGGTCGGCCGCCGTCGCCGGATCGACCGCCGGATCGGCGACCAGCCGGGAAACCAGGGGTACGTCGACCGGCCCGGCCGCCTCCAGTACCCGTAACAGGTGGCCGGCGGCCGCCGCCGGGTGTCCCTGCTCGGCCAGTACCCCGGCCGCCCGGGTGTGCAGCGCGGCCAGCAGCGACGGCGGCACGTCCCGCCGGACGGCGTCCCGCAGTTCCGCCGAGCCGGGCCGTAGTCCGCCGGGCGAGTCCACCAGCGCGCCCTCGGCGACCAGTGCCTCCACGTCGTCGTGCAGCGCCGGGCCGGACCGCTCGGTCATCCGCTCCACGAACCAGACCTGGCACGGCTCGTCGCAGATCGCGACCGCCCGGAGGATCCAGCGCTGGGCGGCGGAGCCGAAAGGCTGCCCGCCGACCGCCGATCCGCCCGCCGCAGGCTCGTCCGCCGCCGATCCGCTCGCCGCAGGGCCGGCCGGCCGGTCCAGCGCGAACGACGTGGCCATGGCACCCCCTCGGCGGCGGCCGGCACCGGACACGAGACGGATTCGGCCTTCCGTTCCGAGGCTATCCAGGGCGTTCCCGACCGCGCCGGAGTTCGCCCGCATTCGCCGGCCGCACGCACCCCCGGGTCGCCGGTGCCCGGTCACCTGGCGTTGAAGTAGCTGGCCTCCGGATGGTGTACCACGATGGCGTCGGTCGACTGCTCCGGCACGAGCTGGTACTCCTCGGAGAGCCGGACCCCGATCCGTTCCGCGCCGAGCAACTCGACCAGCCCGGCCCGGTGTTCCAGGTCGGGGCAGGCCGGATAGCCGAACGCGTACCGGCAGCCCCGGTAGTCGGTGCGGAGCAGCCCGGCGAGGTCGGCCGGATCGTCGTCGGCCACCGTACCGCCGCCGGGCAGGGTCAGCTCGCCCCGGATCCGGCGGTGCCAGTACTCGGCGAGAGCCTCGGTGAGCTGCACCGACAACCCATGCACCTCCAGGTAGTCGCGGTACTCGTCGGCGGCGAAGAGCTTCCCGGCGTACTCCCCGATCGGCTGCCCGACGGTGACCAGTTGCAGCGCGACGACGTCGAGCCCGGCGCCCCGGGGCCGGAAGAAGTCGGCCAGGCAGAGCCGCCGCTCCTGCCGCTGCCGGGGAAAGCCGAACCGGGCCCGCTCGACCTCGCCCCGCTCGTCGAGCAGCACCAGGTCGTTGCCGTCGGAGTAGGCCGGGAAGTAGCCGTAGACGACGGCCGCCTCGAGCACCCGGTCGGCGGCGAGCCGGTCCAGCCAGGCGCGCAACCGGGGTCGCCCCTCGGTCTCCACCAGTTCCTCGTAGCTCGGCCCGGCGCCGCCGCGCGAGCCGCGCAGCCCCCACTGGCCGCCGAAGGTGGCCCGCTCGTCGAGCAGCGCCGCGTAGTCGGCCAGCGGGATGCCCCGGACCACCCGGGTGCCGTAGAACGGCGGCGTCGGCACCGCCAGGTCGGTCGGCACGTCGGAGCGGACCGAGTCGTCGGAGAGTTCGGGCAGCTCCGCGCCGACCCGGGCCCGCTGCCGATCCCGGCGGGCCCGCCGGGCGGCCAGCGCCGCCTCCCGCTCGGCGTCCACCACCGGGGCGCCGCCACGTTTCGCCGCCATAAGCCGGTCCATCAGGGACAGTCCCTCGAAGGCGTCCCGGGCGTAGTGCACCTCGCCGGCGTACGCCGCCCGGAGGTCGTCCTCGACGTACGAGCGGGTCAGCGCCGCACCGCCGAGCAGCACCGGCCAGCGCCCGGCGACACCCCGGGCGGCCATCTCGGCCAGGTTCTCCCGCATCACCACCGTGCTCTTCACCAGCAGCCCGGACATCCCGATGACGTCCGCCGCGTGTTCCTCGGCGGCGTCCAGGATCGCCGCGATCGGCTGCTTGATGCCGATGTTGACCACCTCGTAGCCGTTGTTGGTCAGGATGATGTCGACCAGGTTCTTGCCGATGTCGTGCACGTCGCCCTTGACGGTGGCCAGCACGATCCGGCCCTTGCCGCCGTCGTCGAAGCGCTCCATGTGTGGTTCGAGATGGCCGACCGCCGCCTTCATCACCTCGGCGGACTGGAGTACGAACGGCAGCTGCATCTGGCCGGCGCCGAAGAGTTCGCCGACCACCCGCATCCCGTCCAGCAGCAGCTCGTTCACGATCTCCAGCGCCGGCCGGCCGGTCAGCGCCTCGTCGAGGTCGGCCTCGAGTCCGTTGCGCTCGCCGTCGACCACCCGGCGCTTCAACCGCTCGTCCACCGGCAGCGCGGCCAGTTCCTCCGCCCGGCCGGCGCGGGCCGAGGCGGCGTCCACCCCCTCGAAGAGGTCGACGAACCGCTGCACCGGGTCGTGGCCGGGCCGGCGCCGGTCGTGGACCAGGTCCAGCGCCGCCGCCCGCTGCTCGTCCGGAATCCTGGCCATCGGCAGGATCTTGCTGGCGTGCACGATCGCGCTGGTCAGCCCCGCCTGCACGCACTCGTGCAGGAAGACCGAGTTGAGCACCTGCCGGGCCGCCGGGTTCAACCCGAAGGAGACGTTCGAGATGCCGAGGATGAAGTTCACCCCCGGATAGCGGCCGGCGATCTCCCGGATCGCCTCGATGGTCTCCAGCCCGTCCCGCCGGGTCTCCTCCTGACCGGTGGCGATCGGAAAGGTGAGGCAGTCGACCAGGATGTCCCGGCGGTCGATCCCCCACCGGCCGGTGAGGTCGTCGATCAGCCGGGACGCCACCCGGACCTTCCACTCCGCCGTCCGGGCCTGGCCCTCCTCGTCGATGGTCAGGGCCACCACTGCGGCGCCGTGCTCGCGGACCAGCGGCAGCATCCGGGCGTACCGGGAGTCGGGGCCGTCGCCGTCCTCGAAGTTGACCGAGTTGACCACGCACCGGCCGCCGAGCATCTCCAGCCCCGCCTCGACCACCGCCGGCTCGGTGGAGTCGAGCATCACCGGCAGGGTGCAGGCGGTGGCGAACCGGCCGGCGAGTTCGCGCATGTCGCGTACGCCGTCCCGGCCTACGTAGTCGACGCAGAGGTCGAGCAGGTGCGACCCGTCCCGGGCCTGGCTCCGGGCGATCTCGACACACGCCTGCCAGTCCCCGGCCAGCATCGCCTCCCGGAACGCCTTCGAGCCGTTGGCGTTGGTCCGCTCGCCGACCATCAGCACGCTGGCGTCCTGGTCGAACGGCACGTGGTGGTAGAGGCTGGCCACCCCCGGCTCCGGCTGCGGCGTCCGGGGCGGCGCCACCGGCCCGGCCCCGAGCCGGCGCACCACCGCCCGGATGTGCTCCGGGGTGGTGCCGCAGCAGCCGCCGACCAGGGTCAGGCCGTACCCGTCGACGAAGCCGGCCAGTGCCTCGGCCAACTCGTCCGGGGTGAGCGGATAGCGGGCACCGTCGGCGGTCAACTCCGGCAGCCCGGCGTTCGGCATCACCGACAGCGGGATCCGGGCGTGCCGGGACAGGTAGCGCAGGTGTTCGGTCATCTCGGCCGGCCCGGTGGCACAGTTCAGCCCGATCAGGTCGATGCCGAGCGGTTCCAGGGCGGTCAGTGCCGCCCCGATCTCGCTGCCCAGCAGCATGGTGCCGGTGGTCTCGACGGTGACCTGGCAGACCACCGGCAGCTCCCGGCCCGCCTCGGCGAACGCCCGCCGGGCACCCACCACCGCCGCCTTGGCCTGGAGCAGGTCCTGGCAGGTTTCCACGACCAGCCCGTCCACGCCACCGGCGAGCAACCCGGCCGCGTTGCGCTGGTAGGCGTCGCGCAGCTCCGGGTAGCCGAGGTGCCCCAGGGTCGGCAGCTTGGTCCCCGGCCCCATCGCGCCGAGCACGTAGCGGGGCCGGTCCGGGGTACCCGCCGCGTCGGCGGCCTGCCTCGCCAGCCGGGCGCCGGCCTCGGCCAGCTCGACGATCCGGTCCTCGATGCCGTACTCGCGCAGCGCGGAAAGGTTGGTGCCGAAGGTGTTCGTCTCGACACAGTCCGCCCCGGCGGTTAGGTACGCCTCGTGCACCGAGCGGACCACGTCGGGCCGGGTCACGTTGAGTATCTCGTTGCACCCCTCGTGGCCCTCGAAGTCGTCCAGGGTCAACCCGGCTGCCTGCAACATCGTCCCCATCGCGCCGTCGGCGACCAGCACCCGCCGGCCGAGCGCGTCACGCAGCGGAGTCGACACGCCTTGAGGCTAGTCCGGCCGCCGGTGCCGCGACCGGGGGTAGGCGTACCGTCCGCAGACGTACGGTCAGTCGGTCAATCATCCCTTCCGTCCGCGATGTCCGCCGACGACCGGATGGCGGGGACCGCCCGCCCGGCTCCCCTGCCGGGCCGAGCCGGCGCGGCCGGCGGGCCGCATCTGGGTCAGGGACGTAGGCTGGCGGACGTGAGGGACAACAGGGACGGCAGCACCAGGCACATCGCTGGCACCACCAGACGGCTCCGGACCGTCCGGTCCAGCCGCGGCACGCACGCTGGGGGTAGGGCGTGACCGAGTTCGACGGGCTGCCCATGCTGCGCTCGCCGGTCGCGATCGCGGCCTTCGAGGGCTGGAACGACGCGGCCGACGCCTCCACCGCAGCTGTCGAACACCTGGAACAGGTCTGGCAGGCGCAGCAGATCACCGAGCTGGATCCCGAGGACTTCTACGACTTCCAGGTGAGCCGGCCGACGATCACGATGGCCGACGGCGAGACCCGCCGGGTCGAGTGGCCGACCACCCGGTTCATGCGGGCCAGCCCGGACGGTACGGAACGGGACGTGGTGCTGATCCGGGGCATCGAACCGAGCATGCGCTGGCGCACCTTCTGTGAGCAGGTGCTGGAGGTCTGCCACAGTCTGGAGATCAACCGGATCGTGCTGCTCGGCGCGCTGCTCGCCGACGTGCCGTACACCCGGCCGCTGCCGATCAGCGGCAGCGCCTCGGACAAGGACGCCGCCGAGCGCTACCAGCTCACCCCGACCCGCTACGACGGCCCGACCGGCATCGTCGGGGTACTGCACGACGCCGCCACCCGGGCCGAGGTCGACGCCGTGTCGTTCTGGGTGCACGTGCCGCACTACGCCAACAACCCGCCCTGCCCGAAGGCGACCCTGGCCCTGCTGCACCGGGTCGAGGAGGTGCTGGACCTGCCCGTGCCGATGTCGGAGCTGGCCGAGGAGGCCGCCGAGTGGGAGCAGCGGGTCCGTACCGCCGCCGAGCAGGACGCCGAACTCGGCGAGTACGTCCGGGAGTTGGAGGAACGGGTCGGCGACGCCGGCATCCAGCCGCTGACCGGTGACGAGATCGCCCAGGAGTTCGAGAAGTACCTGCGTCGGCGCGGCGGCTCGGCCGGCCCGACCGCCGGCTCCTGGTAGCCGTAGTTCCGCACGACCTACACCCGCTGCCACCCCCGCCACGCACCCGGCACCCGGCCGCCGACGCCTTGTGCGGCGCGGCCGGGTGGCGTCGGCGCCACTTTCCCGGCGCTGCCGGGTGGCTTCCACCTACACCTGGACCACCAGAGGCGCTACCACCGCTGGATAGCGCCTCTGGTGTCCAGGTCGGCAAATGCCCATGTGTCCTTGGTTGGTTCGGGTTGCGTGGGGCACGCTTCGTACGGCATCCTAGGACACTAGTGTTGTTGCTGGACGGTAGGCGGGGTGGAAGTTGCAGATCAACCCGGGAGCGGCCGAGTTTCCGCACCGACAGATCGCCGGACAGTTGCGGGCCAGAATCCGCGCGGGCGACTGGGCGGCCGGTGAACGGCTGCCCTCCATCCCGGCCATCGCCGAGATGTTCGGGGTGGCCAAGCAGACTGTGCAACGTGCCATCGACCAGCTCCGGGTCGAGGGCGTGCTGATCACCAAACCGGGCTCCGGCACGTACGTCCGGGGCACCCGGCGCCGGCTCAACCGGCTCTCCCGGGGCCGGTACGGCGGTCACCGGGGCTACCACGCCGACCTGGCCGCCCGGTACCGGCAGCAGTTGGTGCAGGTCGGCCGGGCACCGGCCCCGCCCGAGGTGGCCGACGCGTTCGGGGTGCCCGACGGCACCGAACTGATAGTCCGGCGGCACCTGGTACGCACCGAGGAGGTGCCGGTCGAGGTCGGCGCCTCCTGGTTCCGTACCGCCGACGCCGCCGGCACCAGCCTGGAGCGCATGGAGGCGTACGGCCGGCCGCTCTACCAGGAGGCCGAGGAGGCGATCGGCCGGCGCTACGTCTCCGCCACCGACCAGATCAGCGCCCGGCAGCCGAGCCGGGAGGAGGCGGAGATCCTCCAGATCCGCCCGGACACTCCCGTGCTGCACCTGCTGCACGTCGCCTACGACGCCAACCACAGGCCGATCGAGGTGGCCCAGGCGACCTGGCCCGGCCCGATGACCACGCTGACCGAGCAGTACCAGGTCCCCGGCCCGGTGCCGGAAGCCGACCCGGACCCGGGCCTGGTACTCGGCTGACGCGCCGTCGGAGCGCCCGGCCGCCGCGCGCTGCACGAGCGCCCGGCCGCCGCGCTACAGATTGACGCCGAGCAGGGCGTCGATGGTGGCGGCCATCAGGTCCGGGGCGGCCGGGTCCGTGCCGGAGCCGGCCAGCGCGGCGTCCACCCAGCGGTCCACCAGGGCCAGCGCGCCCGGCGTGTCGAGGTCGTCGGCGAGCCGCTCGCGTACCCCGGCCAGCAGTTCCGGGCCGGCGGGCCCGGACGGCGCCGCGGCGGCCTCCCGCCACCGGGCCAGCCGCGACGTGCTCTCCTTGAGCAGGTCGTCGGTCCACTCCCGGTCACTGCGGTAGTGGCTGGCCAGCAGCGCCAGCCGCACCGCCATCGGGTCCACGTGGTCGGCCCGCAGCCGGGAGACGAAGACCAGGTTCCCCTTGGACTTCGACATCTTCTCGCCGTCCAGACCGATCATGCCGGCGTGTACGTAGTGCCGGGCGAACGGCTCCGCCCCGGTCAGCCGCTCGGCGTGCGCCGCCGAGCACTCGTGGTGCGGGAAGAGCAGGTCGTTGCCGCCGCCCTGGACGTCGATGGTGTCCCCGAGCAGCGCCATGGCGATCACCGCGCACTCGATGTGCCAGCCCGGCCGGCCGGGGCCGAGCGAACCGCCCTCCCAGGCCGGCTCGCCGTCGCGGGCGCCGCGCCAGAGCAGCGGGTCGAGCCGGTCCCGCTTGCCGGCCCGGTCCGGGTCCCCACCCCGCTCGGCGAAGTAGCCGAGCATCTGCTCCCGGGAGAGGTTGGACTCGTAGCCGAACCGGGGTGCGGCGGAGATGTCGAAGTAGACGTCCCCGGTGCCGTCGTCGAGCCGGTACCCCGCACCGTCGTCGACCAGCGCCCGGACCTTCTCGGCGATCGCCGGGACCGACTCGACGGCACCGACGTAGTGGGCGGGCGGGATCATCCGCAGCGCCTCCATGTCCTCCCGGAACAGCGCGGTCTCCCGCATCGCCAGGACCACCCAGTCCTCGCCGTCCCGCTCGGCCCGCTCCAGCAGCGGGTCGTCGATGTCGGTGACGTTCTGCACGTAGTCGACCTGGTGGCCACCGTCCCGCCAGACCCGCTGTACGACGTCGAAGGCGATCATCGTCGCGGCGTGTCCCAGATGGGTCGCGTCGTACGGCGTGATCCCGCAGACGTACATCGTCGCCGGGCCGGAGGGGCGGGTCGGGTGCACGCCACGGCGCGCCGAGTCGTAGAGAGCGAGCTGCGGTCCCCGGCCCGGCAACCGGGGAATCTCGTGACCCATCCAGGTTTCCATGGTCACCAGATTAGTCAGCCGGCCGGGCCCGGACCCCGGCCCGCCGGCAGGGGTGATCAGATCGACAGGAGCCGCCCGGCCACCCGGAACCCGGGAACGACAGGGAACCGCAGAGCGACAGGGATCCGCCCGGACCACCCGGCGTTCAGATCGGCGGCCAGGGGATGGCCGGCCACTCCTCGGAGGGCTCCGGAAACCGTGCGCTGGCCAACAGCCGGTCGACCCGGCGGGCCAGCGCGGCGACCTCGCCGACTGTCAGGTGCTCGGCCAGGCTCTCCCCCAGCGTGCCGGCGAGCTGGCGGGTCAGCTCGGTCAGCATCTCCAGCGCGTCCGGCGGCAGGTCCCGGCGGGACCAGCCCCAGAGCACCGTACGCAGCTTCTCCTCGACGTGGAAGCAGACGCCGTGGTCGACGCCGTAGATCCGGTCGTCCGGACCGACGAGCACGTGCCCGCCCTTGCGGTCGGCGTTGTTGATCACCGCGTCGAGCACTGCGAGCCGGGCCAGCCGGGGATCGTCGGCGTGCGCGAGGGCGTACGGGGCGCCGTCGTCGTCCCGGGCCGCCGCCACCCGGAACCAGCGGGCCGGCAGGCTGCGCGCGGGCACGAACCCGACCAGCGGCTCGGCCTGCTCCGGCTCGTCGATCCAGAGCTGGCAGGCGCCGGGGCCGAGCGGACCGTCCCGGAGCACCGTCGGCGGGACCAGATCCCAGCCGGTGGCCCGGGAGAGCAGGTACGCGGAGACCTCCCGACCGGCCAGCGTGCCGTCCGGGAAGTCCCAGAGCGGCCGCTCGCCCCGGATCGGCTTGTAGACGCAGCGGGCGGTGACCCCGTCCAGGGTCAGGAATCCCCGCAGCGTGGTGTTGGAGGCGTCGACCAGCCGGCCCTCCAGCTCGAACTCGCCGCCGCACAGCAGACGCAGGGCGTCACTCTCCTCCAGCACGGGTCGCAGTTCGGAGGAGGTCACCGGGCCGGACCCGGTGCCGGGACGGCGACGGTCACCGGTGGTATCCGTTGTGTCGCGGACAGAGGTGCCCGGCCGGGTCGAGCGGCTGGCCGCAGAGCGGGCACGGCGGCCGTCCCGCCGCCACCACCCGGCGGGCCCGCTCGATGAACTCGCGGACCGCCTGCGGGGTCAACCGGACCCGGAGCCGGTCGAGGTCGTCGTCCGGCTCCTCGTCGTCGGAGTCGACCTCCTCCTCCTCGCCGCCGAGTTCGACCTCAGCCTCGGCCTCACCGGCGGCGATCGCCTCGATCACCACCGTGGCGGTGTCGACGTCGAAGGCCAGCCCGAGGGTGCCGACCCGGAACTCCTCGTCGACCGGCGTGTCCAGCGGCTCGTTGTCCGAGGTGACCGGAGGCGGCTCCGGCAGCTCGACGCCGAACCGCCGGTGCGCCTCGGTCAGCAGTTCCTCCAACTTCTCGGCCAGCAGGGAGACCTGGACCTTCTCCAGCGCCACGCTGACCAGCCGGCCGCCACCGCGGGCCTGGAGGAAGAACGTCCGCTCACCCGGCGGACCCACAGTTCCGGCGACGAACCGCTCGGGCGGCTCGAATGCGTGCACCTGGTGGGTCATACCCACGACCCTATCCGCCCGGCTACCACAGCGCGCAGCCCACCGACGCGAATCACCGTACGCCCGGCTCCGGTGCGGCGACGGCGCCGGTCCACGAGGCGCTTCCCGGTGCACCGGTCCACCGTTCGTCACCCGGCGCACCGGTCCACCGGGCGACGAACGCCGGGGCGGTCGACTGGGCGACGGACGCCGGGGCGGGGCTGCCCTCGCCGGGGCGGCGGGTCACCGCTGCCGCCCGTCCGCACCGGCGCCCGATCCGGCACCGGCGGCGCCGACGCCGCCGCCGACCGCCGCGTCCGAGGAGACCGCCCGGGGGCGGCGACGGCGACCGGTACGCGGCGGAACCAGGCCGGTCAGGTCGCCGCCGGTGTCGTTGAGCCGAAGTACGAAGGGGCGGACCGGGGTGTAGCGGATGCCGGTCACGGAGCCCGGGTCGGCCACGATCCGCTGGAACTGGTCCAGGTGTACGCCCATCGCGTCCGCCACGATGGCCTTGATCACGTCACCGTGGCTGCACGCCAGCCAGATCGCCTCCGGCCCGTGCTCGGCGGTGACCTGGGCGTCCCACCGGCGTACCGCCTCGACCGCCCGGGTGGCCATCCCGGCCATCGACTCCCCGTCCGGGAAGACGGCTGCACTCGGGTGCTGCTGCACCACCTTCCACAGTGGATCCTTGGCGAGCTTCTTCAGCGGCTGGCCCTGCCAGGCCCCGTAGTCGCACTCGACAAGCCCCTCCTCGACCACCGGTACGGCGTCCGGCAGCGCCAGCTCCAGGGTCTGCCGGCAGCGGATCAGCGGACTTGTCACCACCGCCGCCAGCGGGATCGCCCGGAGCCGGCCGCCGACCGCGGTCGCCTGGGCCCGGCCGGTCTCGTCCAGCTCGACGGGTTGCCGTCCGGCCAGGCCGCCGTCGGCGTTCGCCGTGGTCCGGCCGTGCCGCAGGAGCAAGAGGGTCGCCACGCTCACACCCTACGTTCCGGTCCCGGCCCGCCCGCGCGAGCCGCCCGAATCGCGCCCGCGCCGCCACGGACCGGTGCCGGGAGGTCGAGCGGCCGAGCGGGTGCGTCGCGGCCGAACGGGCGGGTCAGGGGCAGGGGCAGGGGCAGGCACAGGTGGGGGAAGCGGGTTGGTCAGGGGCGGGGTCGGCCTCAGGTGGCCGAGATCGTGCCGGTGAGCAGCAGGGCCAGTACCAGGCTGCCCAGCGCCACCCGGTAGAGGACGAAGACGTAGAGGGTGTGGTGCGCGACATAACGCAGCAGCCAGGCGATGGCGGCGTAGCCGACACCGAAGGCGATGATCGTGGCCACCACCATCTGCGCCGGGGTGGGGATCGCGCCGCCGCCGCTGGTGTCGAAGACGTCCGGGAGGCTGAAGACCCCGGACATCACCACCGCCGGGATGGCCAGCAGGAACGAGTACCGGGCCGCCGCCTCGCGGGTGAGGTTGAGGAAGAGCCCGGCGGTGAGCGTGCCGCCGGAGCGGGACACCCCGGGAATCAGCGCCATCGCCTGGGCGAGACCCATCACGATGCCGTCCCGCAGGGTGAAGTTCTCCAGCCGGCGGGTCTGCCGACCCCAGTACTCGGCGAAGGCCAGCACGAAGGCGAAGACGATGAGCGTGGTGGCGACCAGCCAGAGGTTCCGGGCGGCGGTACGGATCTGGTCCTTGAACAGGAGGCCGAACACGCCGATCGGGATCGACCCGATGATCACGTACCAGCCCATCCGGTAGTCGAGGCTGGACCGGACGGAGGGGTCCCAGATGCCGATCACCCAGACCCGGGTGATCCGCCAGATGTCCTTGGCGAAGTAGAGCAGCACGGCGGCTTCCGTGCCGAGCTGGGTGACCGCGGTGAACGACGCACCGGCGTCCTGGTCGAAGAAGATCGCCGAGGTGATCCGCAGGTGGCCGGAGGAACTGATCGGCAGGAACTCGGTGAGGCCCTGGACGATCCCCAGGACGATTGTCTCGATCCAGCTCACCCGCGCACTCCGCTCCCCGCCGTACTCCGCCCGCCGTCCGCCGGTCCCCGCTGGCCGGGCCCGTTCACTCGCCGACCCCGGCGAGGTCCAGCGCCTCGGCGCAGGTGCGCAGGGTCTGGATGCCGCTTTCCGCGTCGGCGACGAAGAGGCTCACCGAGAGGGTCGTCACGCCGGAGGCGGCGTACTCGCGCATCTTGTCGGCGATCCGCTCCTTCGGCCCGAGCAGCGAGGTCCGGTCGATGAACTCCAGCGGTACGGCCGCCGCCGCGTCCCGCTGCCGCTTGGCCAGGTAGAGGTCCTGCACCTCACGGGCGGCGTCGCCGTAGCCCATCCGGGTGGCGAGCTGGTTGTAGAAGTTCTGCTCCCGGCTGCCCATCCCGCCGAGGTAGAGCGCGGCGTACCAGCGGACCAGCTCGGCGCAGTTGGCGACGTCGTCACCGACCACCACCGGCACGCTTGGCACGATGCCGAACCCGGCGAGCTCCCTGCCGGCCTTCGCCCGGCCGGCGGCGACGGTGCGCAGCTGGTCGGCGGCGAAGTCCGGGGCGAAGAAGATCGCCAGCCAGCCGTCGGCGATCTCACCGGCGAGTTCGAGGTTCTTCGGGCCGACCGCCGCCAGGTAGATCGGGATCTCCTCGCGGGGCGGGTGGAAGCCGAGCCGCAGCGCCTTGCCGGGGCCGTCCGGCAGCGGCAGCCGGTAGTGCGCGCCGTCGTACTCCACCGGCTTGCGGGCGATGGCCAGCTTGACGATGTCGACGTACTCCCGGGTCCGGGCCAGCGGCTTGGCGAACCGCACCCCGTGCCAGCCCTCTGAAACCTGTGGGCCGGAGACGCCGAGGCCGAGCCGGAACCGGCCGCCGGAGATCGCGTCGATGGTCGCGGCGGTCATCGCGGTTGCGGCCGGACTGCGCGCCGGGATCTGCATCACCGCCGAGCCGACGTCGATCCGCTCGGTCTGGCCGGCGAGCCAGGCCAGCATGCTCGGCGAGTCCGAGCCGTACGCCTCGGCCGCCCAGACCACCGAGTAGCCGAGCCGGTCCGCCTCCCGGGCCAGGGCCAGATGGTCCGCCAGAGTGCTCCACGCCGTCTGGTATCCGAGGCTGAGCCCGAGTCGCACTGGTCCCTCTCCCCCATCCGTTCGCAAGTCGCATCAGGGTACGCAATGACCCCCGACCGCCCTCCGCTGACCCGCCGATGCCGGACCCATGCCCGGAAGTCGGTTTTGTGGCGGTCCGCGCTGACCGACGCCGTGGACCGGTCCGGGAAGCCTGGCCGGGATGGTGGGAGCGAGGATATCGGCGGAGCGATGTTCTGAATAAGGTTCAACCATGCGACAACGACCGCTCGGCCGAAGCGGGCTGGCGGTTTCCCGGCTCGCGCTCGGCACCATGACCTGGGGTCGGGACACCGATGCGGACGACGCCGCCGCCCAACTGAAGAGTTATCTCGATGCCGGCGGCAATCTCGTCGACACCGCCGACGTCTACGGCGACGGCGACGCGGAGGCGGTGATCGGCTCCCTGCTCGGCACCCTGGTGCCCCGCGACGACCTGCTGATCGCCACCAAGGCGGGGCTGCGGCCCGGTGCCGACCGCCGCCGGGACACCTCCCGGGGTCACCTGCTGCGCACCCTGGACGCCTCGCTGCGCCGGCTCGGCACCGACCACGTCGACCTGTGGCAGGTGCACGGCTACGACCCCGCCACCCCGCTGGAGGAGACGCTGGCCGCCCTGGACCACGCGGTGAACAGCGGCCGGGTCCGGTACGTCGGCGTCTCCAACTTCTCCGGCTGGCAGACCGCCCAGGCGGCCACCTGGCAGGCCGCGTTCCCCGGCCGGGCCCCGGTGGTCGCCGCCCAGGTGGAGTACTCGCTGCTGGAGCGCGGCGTCGAGCGGGAGCTGCTGCCCGCCTGCGAGAGTCTGGGGCTGGGTGTGCTGCCCTGGTCGCCGCTGGGTCGCGGGGTGTTGACCGGCAAGTACCGGCACGGCCGCCCGACCGACTCCCGGGCCGCCTCGGCGCACTTCGAGCCGTTCGTCGCCCGCTACCTGGAGCCGCGCTGCTCCAGCATCGTGGAGGCGGTGGCCACCGCGGCCGGCGGTCTCGGGGTGTCGCCGCTGGAGGTGGCGCTGGCCTGGATCCGGGACCGGCCCGGAGTGGTCGCCCCGATCCTCGGCGCCCGCACCGTCGGCCAGCTGCTCGGGGCCCTCCAGGTGGAGCGGATGACGCTGCCGCTGGAGATCACCCGGGCACTCGACGACGTCTCGGCCGTCCCGGTCGGCTACCCGGAACGGGACAGCTGAGCCCGGGGCAGGACGGGAGCGCCGGGGACAGGACGAGAGCGCCGAGGGCAGGACAGGATCGCCGAGGGCAGGACAGGATCGCCGAGCCCGGCCACCAGAACGCGACATCGCCGCGACCCGGAACGCGACATCGCCGCGACCGGAACGGGACGTCCGGTCGCCGGTCGGACACCACGGCAGCTCACGGCGGGGAAGGACTGGTGCCACCCCGCGACGGTGGGCAGGATAGAGGACATGGACTACGAATACGCGCCATTGCGGTTACCGCCGAATGTCGACCGGATGACCGCGATGGCGCAACTGGCGATCCAGGCCGAGTTCTCCGGCTGGGAGCTGGCCCGGGTGCGACTGTTCCGTGACGGTACGCGGCAGGTGGTGCTGCGCCGCCGCGTGGTCAACCAGTCGCAACCGGGCCTCTCCTACTAGCTCCCCGGGCTGCCAGCCCACTTCCGCCCCGGGGGTGCCGCCGAGCCGCCCTACCGGGCCTGCTCGGCCTCCTCGTCGGCCTCGGACAGGAACGGGTGCTCGTCCAGCCGGCCGACGAGCCGGTCGTCGGCCCCCGGCGTGAACGGCCCGCTGCTGTCCTCGTCGTCGAAGGACTCCAGATCCAGCGGCACCGAGACCTCGCTGACCATCACGACGCCGTCCAGCGGCTCCAGCTCCGGGATGTCCAGGGCGCCGAGCGACCCGTCCCCGGTCTGCAACAGCTCCAGCACGGCCTCGCCGACACCCTCCACCACCGGCGACTCCTCCTCGTCCGGCACGGCGGCCCGGCGGGCTGCCTGGGCCACGCGGAGTAGGGCGGCGACGCTCGGCACCCGGTAGTCGCGCCGGTGGCGTACGGAGAGGACCAGCGGGTGCGGGTCGTTCGGCTCCGAGCCGTCGGCACCGCCCAGCCCCACCCCGAAGCGCTCGTCCGCCTCGTCCGGGTCGATCGCCTCCACGTCCCACGGCGTGACCTCGCCGAAGGCGTCGAGCAGTTGCTCATCGTACGCGTACGACGCGTTGTTGAGCTCGACGTACGCCTGCCAGACGGCATCGTCGTCGATCCGGCCGTCGGCGGCCCGGACCGCTGCCAGGTGCGCCCGGGCGGTCTCGACGACCCGTTCCAGGGCGGCGTCCAGCTCGGCGTGCTGGTCGGTCATGGTGTGGCCTGTCCCTTCGCTGCGATGTCACCGGCCCGCCGGGGCGACCGTGGTGCCGGGCGGGCAGTCGATCCGCCGACACGGGCCGGGAACCGACGGACCGGGATTGGGTGGAACCGGAAGTGGATGGATCAACCGGGGAACCGTAGACGAGTGCCGCCGGATCCGCCAGGTGGACGGATGGTCAGCTCTGCCGGAGGAACCGGTCGAGCACCCGTACGCCGAACTGTAGTCCGTCGACCGGCACCCGCTCGTCGATGCCGTGGAACAGCGCGGAGAAGTTCAGGTCGGCCGGCAGCCGCAGCGGCGCGAAGCCGAAGCAGCGGATGCCGAGCTTGGCGAACGCCTTCGCGTCGGTGCCGCCGGAGAGCATGTACGGCACCGGCCGGGCGCCCGGGTCCTCGGCCCGCAGCGCCGCCGCCATCGCGTCGACCAGGTCGCCGTCGAAGCTGGTCTCCAGCGCCGGCTGCCGCTGCACGTGCTCGATCTCGATGTCCGGCCCGATCACCTCGCGCAGCTGCTCCATCAACAGCTCGGACTGGCCGGGCAGGCTCCGGCAGTCGATGGTGGCGCTGGCCCGGCTCGGGATCACGTTGTCCTTGTAGCCGGCCGCCAGCCGGGTCGGGTTGGCGGTGTTCCGGACCGTCGCCCCGATCAGGTTGGCGATCGGCCCGAGCTTGGCGATCGCCAACTCCGGATCGTCGGGGTCGAGTTCGATGCCGAGCGCCTCGGAGACCTGCTCCAGGAAGGCCCGCACGGTCGGGGTGACCACGATCGGGAACCGGTGCCGGCCGACCCGGGCCACCGCCTCGGCCAGCGCGGTGACGGCGTTGTCGTCGTGCACCATGGAGCCGTGCCCGGGGCGGCCCCGGGCGTGCAGCCGCAGCCACTCCAGGCCCTTCTCGGCGGTTTCGATCAGATAGAGCCGCAGGTCGGGACTGACCGTATAGGAGAAGCCGCCGACCTCGCCGATCGCCTCCGTGCAGCCCTCCAGCAGCTCGGGATGCCGCTCGACCAGGAAGTGCGCGCCGTACTCGCCGCCGGCCTCCTCGTCGGCGGTGAAGGCGAGCACCAGGTCGCGGGGCGGGCGTACCCCGGTGCGCTGCCAGTCGCGGAGCACCGCCAGCACCATCGCGTCGAAGTCCTTCATGTCGATCGCGCCCCGGCCCCAGAGGTAGCCGTCGGCGACCTCGCCGGAGAACGGGTGCACCGACCACTCGCTGGCGTCGGCCGGTACGACGTCCAGGTGCCCGTGCACCAGCAGGGCGCCCCGGCCCGGGTCGGTGCCGGGGATCCGGGCCACCAGGCTGGTCCGGCCGGGTGCCGACTCGCGTAGCTGCGACTCGACGCCGACCTCGGCGAGCTTCTCCGCCACGTACTCCGCGGCGCGGCGTTCGCCGACGGTCGTCTCGGGGTCACCGGTGTTGCTGCTGTCGATCCGGAGCAGGTCCCGGCACAGCTCGACGACCTCGTCGGCGGCGCTCGGGAAGGCGGAGGACCCGGGCTGGCTACTCATGCGGTTCTTCATACCAGCCGGGCGGCCCCGCGCGTCCCGCCCCCACCCGGTGTCGGGGTTTCGCCGTCCTTACCGGAGGGTACCTGCGGGTGTCCGCGGAGCAGCGCCGGTCGATGGACACCGGCGGACCGGCGGACCGCAGTGAGGAGGCCAATCGTGAGCGTGCCACTGCCGCCACTGCCCCCGACCGGTGACGACGAGGAGTACCGGCCGGGCGGGCGCAGCATGGTGGACCTGCTCGCCGAGGAACACGACCAGATCGTCGCGCTCTGCGGCGAGCTGACCGAGGACATCGGCGCGGAGCGGCGCAGCCAGGTCGCCGAGGTGCTGACCGCGACCGTCGCCCGGCATCTCTCCGGCGAGGAGCAGTACCTCTATCCGACGATCCGTAGCACCCTGCCCGACGGTGCCACGCTGGCCGACCGGGAGATCGCGGCGGACACCGACGTGCTGCGTACGCTGCGGGAACTCGCGCAGGTAACGCCGACCGAGCCGCGGTTCGCCGAACTCGCCGACGAGGTCACCGGGCAGCTGCGCCGGCACGCCTCGACCGCGTCGGCGGAGATCTTCCCCGCGTTGCGGGCGGCGGCCAGCGACGCCGACCTGATCCGGCTCGGCAACCGGGTGGAGATCGCCGAGGAGGCCGCACCGACCCGGCCGCATCCGGACGCCCCGACGACACCGCCGTGGAACCGGGTGGTCGAGCCCGCGCTCGGCGTGGTCGACAAGGTACGCGACGCGGTGAGCGGCCGGCCGACGTACGTCGAGGACCTGAACCCGCCGGCCAGCACCGCGACCCCGACGACGGGAGCCTGACCCTCGACGGGGATGACATGATCGTGCTCGGCCCGGTGCGGATCTCCGCGCCGGGCCGAGATGCCGATGGACGGAGGTTTGGCGGTGCGCGACGCGCTGGTGGTCCGGGGCGGCTGGGAGGGACACGTCCCGGTGGCCGCGACGGAGTTGTTCGTCCCGTTCCTCCGAAACGCGGGCTTCAGCGTCGAGGTGCACGACGACCTCGCCGTCTACGCCGACCCGGACCGGATGGCCGCCGCCGACCTGGTGGTGCAGTGCTGGTCGATCGGGACCATCACCGACGAGCAGGCGGCCGGACTGGTCGCGGCGGTCCGGGCCGGCACCGGGTTCGCCGGCTGGCACGGCGGAATCGTGGGCGCCTTCCACCACAACGCCTACCACCAGCTGACCGGTGGGGTGTTCGTGCACCATCCGCCGGGCTTCTCCGACCACGAGCTGACGGTGCTGCCGGAGCGGGCCGACCATCCGATCGTCCGGGGCGTCGGCACGGTACGCCTGCACACCGAGAAGTACTGGGTGCTGGCCGACCCGCTCAACGACGTACTCGCGACGGTGACCTTCGACCCCGAGCCGGCGGACCGGGACGCGGCGGCGGACGACGGCCCACCGGCCCAGGGCACGCCGTGGGACCGTTCGGTCACCCTGCCCGCGGTCTGGACCCGGAGCTGGGGCGCGGGTCGGGTCTTCGTCTCCACGGTCGGGCACAAACTCGACGACCTGACCCTGCCGCCGATCCGCCGGATCACCGAACGGGGCCTGCTCTGGGCCGCCCGACAGATTTAGGTGTCCGTTCGGTCGCAGTTTGGGTTTCCTTTGGGGGATCTTTCACTGGTCGAAGGTCTAGCCGTGAATCCCTTTCGGGTCCTACCGTCACGCTATGAACCTGGAGCTGCGGCACCTCAAGGTGGTCTGCGCGATCGCGGAGACGGGCAGCGTGACGAAGGCGGCCTCCACCCTCGGCCTGGCACAGCCCGCGCTCACCGCACAGCTCCAGCGCATCGAGCGGACTCTCGGCGGCCCGCTGTTCGAGCGGGACCGACGCGGCGCCCGACCGACCGCGCTGGGCGAACTGGTACTGGCCCGGGCCCGGGTACTGCTGCCCGCGATGAAGGGGTTGCAGGACGAGGCGGCCCGGCTGGCCGGTACCGGCACCACGATGACCCGCTTCCGGTTCGGCGGGGTGAACAGCCCGATCCTCGGTGGACTGGTACACCGGCTCGCCGCCGACCAGCCGCACGCGCAGATCAGCACGCACGCCTCCTGGTCGGTGGACGAGCTGGCCCAGATGGTGCTCAGCGGCCGGCTCGACTTCGTGCTCTCCGGGGTCTGCGGCGACGCCGTACCGTCGGCGGAGTTCGGGCTGACCTGGCGGGCGGTGGCGGTGGACGCCGTCTTCGTACTCCTGCCGGAGGCGCATCCGCTGGCCGCGCACGACGAGGTGCACCTGGCGGCGCTGGCCGGAGAGCGCTGGGCGGCGGCGCCCGGGGACGGCTGTTTCGCGGACTGCTTCGTGGCGGCCTGTGCCCGGGCCGGCTTCACCCCGGCGAAGATCTACGAGACCGACATCCGCAGCTGCATCGACCTGGTCGAGGCCGGCGAGGCGATCGCGCTCGCCCAGGCCACCTTCCGGCCGGTCTCCGGCCTGGTCACCCGGCCGCTGGCGCACACTCCGCTGCGCTGGCGGCTGCTGCTCGGCTGGCACCCGGAGGCTCCGGCGGCCGGCATCGCCGACCGGGTGCTCGGGCACGCCATCGCGGCGTACACGGACTCGCTCTCCCGGAACCCGAACTACCTCGCCTGGCTGGCCCGGAACCCCAACTTCGGCCCGCAGGACCTGGCCGCCGCCTGACCGAAGCCGCCCGGTCAGCCGCTGACACCTCCGTCAGGCGGCGGTGGGCCGGCGGGTGAGCAGCTGACAGCTTTGTCAGGCGGCGGTGAGCCGGCGGGTGAGCCGGCACCAGATCGCGAACTGGCCGAGTGCCAGCACGACGGCGAAGGGCAACAGGGTCCACACCCCGATCCCCTGCGCGACGACGCCGGCCAACCAGGGGAAGAGCGCCCCGCCGCGACCGGTACCGCCCAGGCGAGTACCGCGCAGACCACGACGCCGACCAGGCAGCCGGCGCTGGTGGCGCCCGGGGTCAGCCCGGCCCGGGTGGCGAGCGGGCTGATCAGGAAACGGCCGGCGGTCAGACCCAGCCAGTAGCCGCTGACCGCGTAGCCGGCGAGTACCTCGGACTGCCGGTAGCCGTCGACCAGCAGGGTGAAGGCCCAGTTGCCGACGCTGATCTCGAGTCCGACGTAGCAGGCGAGGAAGACCGCCGCCAGCAGCACCGCCGGCTGCCGCAGTGCCGCGACCAGTAGACCGCCGCTGCCGGTCCGGCCGCCGGTGCCGCCGGCCGGCGCTGGGTCGCCGAGGGCCGGGCCGCCGCCGGGAATCGAGCTGTCCGGTCCGGGCTCCGGGTCGCGGTCGGGGACGTGCCGCTTCGGGTACGCCAGCAGGAAGCCGGCCACCAGCGGCAGGCCGACCAGGCCGAGTACCAGCCACACGGCCGTCCACGGCAGCGCGCGCAGCATCCAGGCGGCCAGGGCCGGAGCGAGCAGTGCCCCGACGCCGAAGAAGGCGTGCAGCCGGTTCAGCAGTGTCGTCGCCCCGGGCAGTTCGCTGAGGTGGGCGTTGAGCACCGACTCCAGTACCCCGATGCCGTAGCCGGCCACCACCTGCACCGCGACGAACGCCAGGAAGGGCGGGCGGACCGCCGTGTAGAGGGCGGCGACGACGAAGGCGCCACCACCGACCGCCAGCGCGGCCCGGGTGCCGAGGCGGTCGATCAGGCCGCCGGTGCTGATCCCGGCCAGCAGGAAGCCGGCGGAGAAGGTGAAGAAGGTGATCCCGATGGTGGCCTTGTCCACCCCGTAGTCGTCGATCTGGGCCGGCAGCAGCACCCCGGCGACCCCGGCGCTCAGACTGACCAGGACGAACGCGGAATAGGCCAGCACGACCACCGGCGGCCGGGCGGTACGGGTGGGTGGCACGGACGCTCCTCGACGGCGCGACGGGGCTGTCTGGGCCGGTGACGAACGGGCGGGATCGACCCGGCGCCCAAGATTACGAGGTCCCGCCGGCCGGGTGTCGCGCCCCCGCCCGCTGCCGGGGCGGGGCGGTATGAGCTAGGCGGGATATACCTGGGTCGATCCTGGCCGGGCTACCTTAACCATGCCCTACCCGACCCAGAACCGCTGGTACCGGCGACGTCGACATCGCCGCCACCGGCGGGACTGACCCCCGGTCGGCGGGGCCCCGGCCACCGTGCGCCGCCTGGTTCCGGGCCGGCGGCGCACGGGCGGACGGCGCACGGGCGGACGGCGCACGGCCCGGCCGCTCTGCGGGCCACCCCTGCGGCCGGCGGGCCGTCGTACCGCCACCCGCCGCCGACCGCCCGCCTGCCGCTCACCGGCGTCCCCGCCCAGCACGGCGACGCCGCCGACGCAGCTGGCCGGCTCCGGTTCCCGCACCCCGAATCCCCCGCCCCCGAACTTCCGCTAAGGAGACTCCGGATGAAGCGAAGACTCGCCACACTGGCAGCGGTGACCCTGCTGCCGGTGGGGATCCTCGGCACCGTGGCGCCACCCGCCGCCGCGGCGCCGGACAACGGCACGGCGGAGCCGGCTCCGGCCACCGCCGAGGCCGCCAGCCCGGACATGCTCGCCGCGATGCAGCGCGACCTCGGGCTCACCGCCGCACAGGCCAGGACCCGGATCGGCCGGGACGACCGGGCCAGTCGGACCGACGCCGGACTGCGCAAGTCGCTCGGCCGGGCGTACGCGGGCGGCTGGATCTCGCCGGCCGGCGACCTCGTGGTGGCGGTCACCGACCGCGCCCAGGCGGCCCGGGTGACCGCGGCCGGTGCGCAGCCGAAGCTGGTCGCCCGCAGTGCCGCCCAGCTCGACGCGATCAAGTCCACACTGGACCGGGCTGCCGCGGAGGCACCCGCCCGGGCAGTCCCCGGCTGGTACGTCGACGTGCCCACCAACAGCGTCGTGGTACTGGCGAACGGCGGTACGTCCGCCGCCACCGCCTTCGTCTCGGCCAGCGGCGTGGACGCGTCGGCGGTACGGGTCGTCGCCACCGCCGAGGCGCCCCGGCTCTACTACGACGTGCGCGGCGGCGACGCCTACTACATGGGCGGCCGCTGCTCGGTCGGCTTCTCCGTCACCGGCGGTTTCGTAACGGCCGGGCACTGCGGCCGGACCGGTACCGCCACCCAGGGCTACAACCAGGTCGCCCAGGGCACCTTCCGGGGCTCCTCCTTCCCCGGCAACGACTACGGCTGGGTGCAGACCAACAGCAACTGGACCCCGCAGCCGTGGGTGAACAACTACGCGGGCGGCAACGTGACGGTGGCCGGTTCCACCGAGTCCGCGGTCGGCGCGGCGATCTGCCGGTCCGGCTCCACCACCGGCTGGCGGTGCGGCACCGTGCAGGCCAAGAACCAGACGGTCAACTACGCGGAGGGCTCGGTCGGCGGCCTGACCCGGACCAACGCCTGCGCCGAGCCGGGTGACTCGGGCGGCTCGTGGCTCTCCGGCCAGCAGGCCCAGGGCGTCACCTCCGGCGGCTCGGGCAACTGCTCCTCCGGCGGCACGACGTACTTCCAGCCGGTCAACGAGATCCTCTCGGTGTACGGGCTGACGCTGCGTACCAGCGGTGGTGACCCGGGCGAGCCGCCGCCCAGCGGCACCTGCACCGGGTACGCCAGCACGTTCACCGGTTCGCTGGCCGCCGGCGGGGTGCAGTACCAGCCGAACGGCAGCTACTACCAGACGACCCGGTCCGGCACCCACCGCGGCTGCCTCGACGGGCCGTCCGGAGTGGACTTCGACCTCTACCTGCAACGGTGGAGCGGCAGCTCCTGGGTGATCGTGGCCCAGGGCACCTCCTCCGGGCCGGACGAGACGGTGTCCTACACCGGCGCCGCCGGCTACTACCGGTACGCCGTCGACGCGTACAGCGGGTCGGGCAGCTACACCCTGGGCGCCACGGCGCCCTGACCGGTGGTCCGGTGCCGCCCCACCGGGCCACCGGCCGGCTCGACCGTCCCGGGCTCCCCGCGTGCGCCACGCGGGGAGCCCGGCGACGCGGAGCGGCCGGAAAGCGGAGCGGCGACGCCGTCGGAAGCCGGCCGGGGTGGCCGTCCAGGCTGTTCGGGCCGGACCGGTGCGAAGCGGGCCGCAGCGGGTACCGGTACCGGCATGACCGACATGATCCCGCCAGAGGACGACCGCGAGACGGTACGCCGGGCCGCCGCCGCGCACACCGCCGCCTCCCGCGACGTGGAGGCGTTCCTGCGCCGGCTGTCGGCGCTGCCGACCCCCGAGGACGTCGCCGAGTACGCGGCGCTGCTGGCCCGGGAGGAGGCGCTGCGCGTCGAGCGGACCGACGCCGCCGAGGCGGCCGGGCTGAACGTCCCGAGCATCGGCGGCGCCTGAACCGGACCGTCGGCGGCCGACCGGAACCGGAGCGAGTCGGCGACGCCGGAACCGGACGGGGTCCACCGGCGGGGCTTGGCCGTTCCCGTCCCGACGCCGGAGCCCGGCACGGTCCGAGCACTGGGCCGGCCGAGCACCGGCCCGGCACCGGCGGTCGCGGTTACCGTTCGAGCAGCGGGTCGTGGCCGAGGTCGAGCAGGGCCCGCCGCCACCCCTCGTCGGTCACCCCGGCCGCCGGCCGGGTGTCGAGCAGGTCCTCGATCTCGGCGACCGTCTCCCGCATCACCTCGATGTCGCCACCGGTCAGGTCCACCTTGCGCTTGCCGAGCACGGCGAGGATCCGCCGGCCGCGTTCCGGCACCCCGAGGTCCGGGTCGGCGCCGAACGCCTCCTCACCGGACCCCTGGGTGAGCAGCCAGCTGCGCAACTGCTCCGAGCTGACGTTGACCCGGCTGTGGAAGTCCTGCCACAACTGCTCCACCTCCGGCTCCACCCGCTGCTGCCGGGCCATCACGCCTCCTCCTCCGGCCGCGGCGCGGACCGGTCCGGCTCTGCTTCGGTACGGTTCCGGCCGTCCTCGGGTGTCCGGGGACGGGCCGGCCCGCCGGTGGCGGCCGGTGGCCGCAGTACGGCGTCGGTCTTGGCGCTCTTCTCGCGGTTCTCCTCGGGCTGGCTCACCCGGTTCTCCTTCCTCGTCCCGGCCGGCGGACACCGGACCGGCCCCGACCGGGCTGGCGGACATCGGACCCGCCCCGACCACGTCGACGGCGACCGGACCGACCAGCCCCGACCACGTCGACGGAGACCGGGCCGGCCAGGTCGGCGCGGAAACCCGGGCCGGGCCGGTTTCCGGGCCGGTGGTCGCGGTGTGTGCTCAGCGGCCGTGCGTGGCGGTGGCCGGGCTCCGCCCGCCGGGCCTCGACCCGGCCCCGACGTCGAAGGTCAGCTCGCCGTCCCGGGTGCCGACGGTGATCCGCTGTCCCGGTTCCACGGTCCCGTCCAGCAGCATCCGGGAGAGCCGGTTGTCGATCTCCCGCTGGATGGTCCGGCGCAGCGGCCGGGCGCCGAACTGCGGCTCGTAGCCGTGCTCGGCGATCCAGTCGATCCCCCCGGTGTCGAACTCGACCTCGATGTCCTGGGCGTGCAGCCGGCGCCGGGTCTCGTTCAGCAGCAGCTCGGTGATCTGCCGGAGCTGCGCCGTCTCCAGCCGGCGGAAGATGATCACCTCGTCGATCCGGTTCAGGAACTCGGGGCGGAACTGCTCCTGCAACCGGCGCATCAGCCGGTCCCGCAGTTCGGTGTTCTCCTCCTCGGCGGCGTCCGCGCCGCCGCCGAAGCCGACGCTGCGCTGGCTGCCGGTGATCAGCTCCGAACCGAGGTTGCTGGTCATGATCATTACGCTGTTCCGGAAGTTCACCGTCCGGCCCTGGCTGTCGGTGAGCCGCCCGTCGTCGAGTACCTGCAACAGGATGTTGAAGACGTCCGGGTGCGCCTTCTCGATCTCGTCCAGCAGCACCACCGCGTACGGGCGGCGGCGTACCGCCTCGGTGAGCTGGCCGGCCTCCTCGTACCCGACGTAGCCGGGCGGCGCGCCGACCAGCCGGCTCACCGTGTGCCGCTCCTGGAACTCGCTCATGTCCAGCCGGACCATCCGGTCCTGTTCCCCGAAGAGCGCCTCGGCCAGTGCCCGGGCGAGTTCGGTCTTGCCCACCCCGGTCGGGCCGAGGAAGAGGAAGCTGCCCATCGGCCGGTTCGGGTCGGCCAGCCCGGTACGCGACCGGCGCACCGCCTCGGCGACCGCGCTCACCGCGTCGTCCTGGCCGACCACCCGCTCGTGCAGGTGCCCCTCCAGCCGGAGCAGCCGGTCCCGTTCCTCCTCGGTGAGCTGGCTGACCGGGATGCCGGTGGCCCGGGAGACCACCTCGGCGATCTCCTGGGTGCCCACCTCGGGCACCGCCGGCTGGTCGCCGTTGCCGTTCGCCACGTGCAGCCGCTCGCGCAGTTCGTGCAGCCGGTCGCGCAGCTCGGAAGCGCGCTCGTACTGCTCGTCGGCGACCGCCTGGTCCTTGTCCCGGCGTACCTCCTCCAGTTCCTGCTCCAGCTCCCGCACGTCCCCGGCGGGCGTCCGGGTCCGCAGCCGCACCCGGGCGCCGGCCTGGTCGAGCAGGTCGATCGCCTTGTCCGGCAGGAAGCGGTCGGTGACGTACCGGTCGGAGAGTTCGGCGGCGGCGACGAGTGCCTCGTCGGTGAACCGGACCTGGTGGTGTGCCTCGTAGCGGTCGCGCAGCCCGCGCAGGATCGCGACGGTGTCGTCCACGCTCGGCTCGGGCACCAGCACCGGCTGGAACCGCCGGGCCAGCGCGGCGTCCTTCTCGATGTGCCGGCGGTACTCGTTCAGCGTGGTCGCACCGATCACCCGCATGTCGCCGCGGGCCAGCGCCGGCTTGAGCATGTTGCTGGCGTCCATCCCGCCCTCGGCACCGGCACCGCCCGCGCCGACCAGGGTGTGCAGCTCGTCCAGGAAGATGATCAACTCGTCGCCGTGCGCCCGGATCTCGTCGAGTACCTTCTTCAGCCGCTCCTCGAAGTCGCCCCGGTAGCGGGTGCCGGCGACCAGGCCGGCCAGGTCGAGCTGCACCACCCGCTTGCCGATGAGCGTCTGCGGCACGTCGCCGTCGCAGATCCGTTCGGCGAGTCCCTCGACGATCGCGGTCTTGCCCACCCCGGCCTCGCCGATCAGCACCGGGTTGTTCTTGGTACGCCGGGACAGGATCTCCACCGCCTGTTCGATCTCGTCGTACCGGCCGATCACCGGGTCGATCTCGTCGGCCCGGGCCAGGTCGGTGAGGTCCTGGCCGTACTGGTCGAGGGTCGGGGTGCCACGGTCCGGCTTGGCGCCGCCGTTCCCGCCGCCGCCGCTGGCGCTGGCCGCCTGCAACGACTGCGGCTGGATCCGGCCGGCCGCCAGCATCCGGCCGGCCGGCGACTCGGGATTGAGCGGCAGGGCCATCAGGATGTGTTCCGGCCCGATGTAGGAGGCGCCCATCGCGCGGGAGAGCTGGTGCGCGTCCAGCAGTGCCCGCTTGGCCGCCGGGGTGAGCGCCATGTTGGACGGCACCTGGCCGTGCTTGGCCGGCCGTTCCACCCGTTGCTCGCCGCCGAGCGCGCCGAGCAGTGTCTCCGGGTCTGCGCCGGCCCGGCTGAGCAGGTCCCGCAGCGGTTCCCGTTGCAGGGCCGCCCAGAGCAGGTGGTCGGTGTCCAGGTCGCTGCTGTTCGCCTGGGCCGCCCGGCGTGCGGCGTCGGCGAGCATCTCCCGGGCGTCCGCGGTCATCAGCCTGGTGATGTCAACCCGCTGCCCCTGCCGACGGCTCTCTCCCCGGCCGAAGTAGCGGGCGAGAAACTCGTCCCACGGATCGGGGCCGTCGCCGGGTCCCTGCGTCATCTCTGATCCCCCTCACGGGCGCGGGCGCTGGCGTCCGGGCGCGGGCGCTGGCGTCACCTCGGCTACCCGGCGGAAGGCCAGACAAACCCGGCGTAACCGCAGCCCGGGCGTCGCGGCCGGTGGGCTGGGGCGATGCCCGGCGTAACCGCAGCCTGGGCGTCGCGGATGGCAGGCTGGGCGGATGGCAGATCCTCTCCTCGTGGTGGACGCCGCGAACGTGGTGGGCTCCCGGCCGGACGGCTGGTGGCGGGACCGGGCCGGGGCCACCGCGCGGCTGCGGGACCGGCTGGCGCCGATCGCCCGGGACGGCCTGCCCGGCCTGGCCCCGCCGATCGAGGTGGTGCTGGTGGTGGAGGGCGCCGCCCGCCGGGTGGCCCCGGCCGAGCAGGTCCGGGTGGTCGCGGCCGCCGGCTCCGGCGACGACGCCGTGGTGGGCCTGGTCGCGGTCGAGGCCGCCGGCCGCAGGTGCGTGGTGGTCACCGCCGACCGGGCGCTGCGGGACCGGGTCACCGCCCTCGGCGCCGAGGTACGCGGCCCGCGCTGGCTCACCCCGCCCGGCGACCCGGGTACGGAGAGCTGACCACCGGGGCTGGAAGTTGTCTGTTCGAACCCGGTCTGCCCGGTCGTCGCCAGACAACTGTCGGGGATCCGACTGAGTAGTCTTGCGGTGACACAAAGTAGGAGGAAGTGCGGGGTCCGGCCGGCGCCGGCCGGACCAGCAGGGAACGGACAGCCGGGCAGCAAACGCCCAGGGCGCCGTATCGTCTCGATCGGGATAAGCTCTAATTAGAGCCCTCCCCGCCCCCTGGAGGTTTCGCCGTGGCCAGTGTCGCCGAGCTGAAAGCGGCCATCGACGCCGCACTACAGCAGATCGGCGACGGCCAGGCGGCGGTGCAGGCCGCCAGCGACAAGCTCGCGGAGGCGCAACAGACCCTGGCCGGGGCGCTGGAGGGCAGTGGACACTCCACCGTCGACGCCGCCCAGGCGTCGCTGTCCCAGGCCGCCCAGGAGTTGGAGGAGTGCCTCGCCGCGACGCTCGCCGCCGTCGAACACGCCCAGCTCTACGTCTCGACGCTGTAGAGCAGCGGATGTCCATCATCGAGGAACTCGGCGCCCAGGTGCGGGCGGCCTCCGACGAACTGCCGGTCGAGTTGGTGATCAAGGCACTCGACCACCTGAAACTCGCCTCCGAACGGTTGCGCTGGGTCCGTCAGGAGTCCGCCGACCCGATGGGCGTACCCGAACTGTCGGCGGCCACCGAGCACCTGGAGACGGCCGGGCACGCGCTGCGGTTGGCCCAGGACCAGTTCGCCTCCTACCTGGCCGCGATCGGTCTGGGCCGGGACGGCCCGCCCGCCGCCGGCCCGGAACGACCGGCCGCCCGGCCCGGCGGCAAGGGCTCGGACGACTCCTCCGGGCCGGTCCGCCGGGTCGCCCCGGCCGCCACCGGCGGCTGGTGGTCGGTCCGGGTGGCCGAACTCTTCGACCGGCGGGACACCCCGGCTCCCAAGCCGGACCAGCAGATCACCGACGCGGAGGAGTTGCTCCGCCGGGTCACCAGCGGAGTACGCTCCGGCGATCGGACCCGGTTGCACACCGAGTTGCGCGCGGTGGAGGCGAACGTCGGGCTCGGACTCGCCTCGGTCGCCCCGCCGATGCTGCGCGACCTGGCGACCGAACTGCTCGGCCACCCGCCCCGGGCGGCGGACCTGCCGAGGCTGCGCCGCGAGGTCACCGGCCAGGTGCGGGACCTGGTCCCCAACCTGCCGCCGGGAGTGCTCGACACGCTGCTCAGCCGGGTCTGCCGGATGCCGCCGCCGAAGGAACCCGTCGAGCAGCCGCACCCGGCCGACCCGGCCGTCGCCGCCGGGGTCCTCACCGGACTGCTGATGCGCCGGCTCGGCCTCGACCAGCGCCCCGTCACCGCTCGCGCACCCCGGGACACCCATGCCTGACCTCCGGACCCAGCTCGTCGACCGGGTCCGCGCCATGCTGTCGCACGCCCTGGGCGCCTCCCGGGCCCGGCTGACGGCGGCACGGACCGAACTCGACAGCGCGCAGGGGCGGCTGCGCCGGATCCGGGACGCCGCCAACCGGGTGCCCGCACGGGTCGGCGCGGAACGGGACCGCCGGGTCGCCGAACTCTCCGACCGGTACGGCACCGAACTCGGCCGGCTCGCCGCCCGGGCCGCCGAGGCCGCCGCACGGGAGGCGCCCGGTGCCGCCGGTACGGAGTGGACGGGCTGGCGGCCCACCCCGGTGGTTCGGGGCGAGGCACCGGGACCGCTCCGGATCGGCACCGTGGACCTGCCCGGCAGCGTGCCCGTACCGGCACTGGTGCCGCTGCTCGACGCGGGGCATGTCCACCTGTCCGGGACCGACCGGGCCGGCTGCGACGCGGTGGTGGCCGCGCTGCTGCTCCGGGCGGTGGGCCGGGGCGACCCGGGCGCGGTCCGGCTGGTCGGCTACGACCCGGAACACCTCGGCGGCGGGCTGGCCGGCTTCGCCCCGCTCTCCACCGCCGGGCTGCTCACCTTCGTTGGGCCGGGCGGGCTGGCCCGCCTCCTGGACGACCTGGTCGACCAGATCCGCCGGATCAACGAGACGGTGCTGGCCGGCGAGTACGCCTCGCTGCGCGAACTGGCCGCGGCGACCGGCCGGCGTCCCGAGCCGTGGCGGACAGCGGTGCTGCTCGGCGGCGACGAGCTGTCCCGGCACGAGCGGGGCCAGCTCGACCGGGTGGCCCGGACCGGCGCCGCCTGCGGCGTGCACCTGGTGGTACGCGGCATCGCGCTGCCCGACGGGCCGGACGTGCACCGGGTGGTGGTCGAGAACGGCGTCGCCCGGCTGGACCGCTGTCCCGAACTGCCGGTGCGCCCCGACCCCGCCCCGCCGGCCACCCTGGTCACCGAGACCTGCCGGGAGGTGGCCGCCCGGGTCAACGCCGGCCCGCCGCCGACGCCCTTCACCGACCTGCTGCCGCCGGCCGACCAGATGTGGCGGGAGGACTCCTCCGGCGGCCTGGTCGCGCCGATCGGGGACGGCCCGCAGGGCCGGCCGGTGACGCTGACCCTCGGCGACTACCCGCCGCACGCGCTGATCGGCGGCCCGTCCGGTACCGGCAAGACCAATCTGATCTTCGCCTGGATCGGTTCGCTCGCCGCCCGGTACTCCCCCACCGAGCTGGAGTTCTATCTGCTCGACTTCAAGGAGGGGGTGTCGTTCGCCCGGTTCGCCCAGGGCCGCCGCGACCCGAGCTGGCTGCCGCACATGCGGCTGGTCGGGATCAACGTGAACACCGACCGGGAGTTCGGGCTGGCCCTGCTGCGCTTCCTCGCCGAGGAGCTGCGCCGCCGGGCGGACGCCGCCAAGCGACACGAGGTGACGAAGCTCGCCGAGCTGCGCGCGGTGGACCCGACCGGCCGCTGGCCGAGGATCGTCGCGGTGGTCGACGAGTTCCAGATGCTGCTGGCCGGCCGGGACGCGGTGGCCCGGGAGGCGGCCGACCTGCTGGAGGACCTGGCCCGGCGGGGCCGCTCCCAGGGCATCCACCTGGTGCTGGCCTCACAGGACGTCCGGGGCATCGAGGCGCTCTGGGGCCGGCCGGCGCTGGTCGCCCAGTTCACCCTGCGGATCGCGCTGCCCAAGGCGCTGCGCATCCTGGCCGAACGCAACGACGCCGCCCAGGTGCTGCCCCGGCACCACGCGATCGTCAACGCCGAGTCGGGGATGTCCGAGGGCAACCAGGTGGCCCGGATCCCGGCCGCCAGCGACTGGGGCACCTGGAGCGACCTCCAGCACCGGCTCTGGCGGATGCGCCCGCCGGACGCCGCCCCGGCCCGGCTCTTCGACGGCGACGCGATCCCCCGGCTGGCGGAGGCGCCGGACTTCGTCGCGCTCCGGCCGCCGGGCCAACCGGCGGACACGCTCCGGCCGCCGGCCCAGCCGGTGCCGGCCGGGAGCCCGCCGCGCGTGGCCGGCGGGACGATCTGGCCGGAGGGCGTCGGACCGGCGCGGGCGGCCACCTCGGCCGGTGCTGCCGGTGACACCTCGGGTGCTGCTTCGGAGGGTGCTGTCCGGGACGGCGGGGAGCGGACCGGTGCGGCGGACCGGACCGGCGCCCGGGGACCGGTGGCGCTGCTCGGCGAGATCATCGACGTGCAGGCCCGGTCGGCCGGGATGCGGCTGCCCCGAGCACCCGGGCGGAACCTGGCCGTACTCGGCACCCGGGTGGACGAGGCGTGCGCGGTGCTGGACGCGGCGGCCCGGTCCCTGCGCCGCCAGCACGCACCCGGCACCGCCCGGTTCTCCATCGCCTGTCTCGACCCGGACGCCGACAGCGCCGCCAGGTCGCTCTACGAGGCCCTCGGCACGGACGCCGCCTGGTACTCCGAGGAGGACGTCGGCGAGCTGATGGCGGAGACGGCCGAAGGACTCGGCTCCGGCAGCTCCCCGGGCGAGCCGCACTACCTGCTGCTCTACGCCGTCGACGCGGCGGCCGGGCAGCTCGGCACCACCATCGGGCGGCGCTCCGGACTGGACCACCTGCGGCACGTGCTGCACAACGGCCCGGAACGGCGTACCCACACCCTCGCCTGGTGGCGCGGGGTGGCCCGGCTGCGGGCCGACCTCGGCGGCCCGGCGTCGCGTACGGACCAGATCGGTGCCTGGGTCGCGCTCGACGTACAGGGCGGGGAACTCACCTCCGCGCTCTACCCCGGAGCCGGCGGCGGGCCGGACTGGTACCCCCGGCCGTGGCGGGGACTCTTCTTCGACCGCTCGGTGCACCGGACCGGGCAAGTGATCATCCCCTATGGACCGTCCCGATGAGCGGCGACCTGGAGCGGGACCTCGACTACGCCCGAGCGCTGCGGCGGCTGGCCGAGCTGAGCGGCCGGGCCGACGCGGAGCGCGCCGAGGCGGACGCCTGGTACGCCCGCCAGTGCGCCGCCGCCGACCGCGCGGTACGCGACGCCGAGCAGGCGGTACGCCGGGCCGAGGCGGAGGTGTCGGCGGCCCAGGAGGAGGTGGACCGCACCGAGGCGGAGTCGATCCACCTGTGGAGCATCCTGCGCGGGCAGTTCGGTGCGGCGGACCGCCGGATCGGCGAGCCACCGGTGCCGCGCAACGGTGTCGGCGCACCGGCCGACGTGGCGGCGCTGCTCGAAGGGGTGCGGGAGCTGCTGGACAGGGCCCGCAAACCGGGCGAGCTGCCGCCGGCCGCCCGGCCCCTGCTGGCCCTCTTCGGGGTGCTCGGCGCGGCTGCCGCGTACGCCCTCGGGGTGGCCGCTGGGGTCGTCGGCGAACGGTACGGCGGGGACCTGGCGGTGGCGATGCCGGTGCTCGGCCTGCTGGTGACGCTGCTCGGTCCGGTCGTCGGGTTGGCGCCGGCCCGGGTGCTCGCCGACCGCCGGCACGCCGGCCTGGACGTCCGCGCCGTGCTGGTGGTCGTGGTCGCCGGCCTGGTCACCACCGGGGCGCTGTTCGGCCTGCTCCGCTGAAGTGCGCGGTGCGCGGGCGCGGTGTGCGGGCGCGGTTCGCGAGTGCCCGGTGCGGGCGCGGATGCGTGCGCGAAACCAGCCCCTGGGGAGGACGCGAGGGTCCAGGAGGGGCCGGTTCGCAGACGGGGGCCTACTCCTCCTCGGCCGGGACGGCGACGGCCTCGCGGAGCAGGCGGCGGGCCAGCACGATCCGGTCGGCGTCGTCGTCCAGCCCGGGCAGGTCGCCGACCCGGTGCACCCCGCCGTCGAGGAACGCCCGGACGGCCAGCGCGCACTGCGCCGGGAAGCTCAGCGTACGGTCGAAGAGCGACAGCACCACCCGGCCCGGCCCGGCACCGTCCGGGGCCGGTTGGGCGGTCAACTGCCAGCGCAGCCCGTCCCGGGGGGCGATCCGGGTCTGCACGTCCACCCCGGCGATCGCCGCCGCCTGGGCGAGCGGCCGGATCGGCGCCGGTCGGGCCGCCGGCCAGGCCCGGGCCCGCAGCCGGGCGGCCACCGCCGCCGGATCGACCCCGCCGAGCCAGTCCCGCAGCGCCTCGACGGTCTCGGTCAACTCCGGCTCGACCTGGTCCGCCTCGGCGACGTCCATCCCGAACGGCAGCGTGCCGCGCAGCCGCCGGTCCTCGGCGGCCAGCTCCAGCAGCGCCTCGACCATCGCGTACCGGGTAAGTGCCCGCACCCCGACGGTCAGGTGCAGGCTGCTCTCGTCCTGTGCCCGAGCGCTGTGCAGCCAGCCCCTGGGCAGGTAGAGCGCGTCGCCCGGCCCCAGCACCACGTCCAGCGCGGGCGGGCCGTCTGCGACGGCGGCCACCTCGTCGGCCCGGCCACCCCACGGCTGCCGCTCCAGCGGGTCGGGCAGCACCGGCTCGTGGACCTGCCAGTGCTTGTGCCCGTCGACCTGGAGCACGAAGACGTCGTGCGTGTCGTAGTGGGTGGCGAAGCCCTGACTTCCCGGCGGGGTCAGGTAGGCGTTCACCTGGAGCGGCTGACCGAGCTGCCGGCTCAGCTCGCGGGTGAAGTCGACAAGTGGCGGCCAGATCCGGTGCAGCCCCTGGAAGACCAGGGTCGCGCCGTCGGCGTACAGCCCGAGGACGCGCTCGTCGAGGACCTGGTCGGCGATCTCGGCTCCGCTCCCGCCGCCCCCGGTGTACTCGCCGGCCGGCAGCACCTTCCCGTTCTTCGCCACCCGCAGGAACGGGGTACGCAGTCCACGCCGGCTGAGCAGCTCGTCGGCGTCGGCCGGGCTGAGCAGGCCCCGGAAACCGTCCGGGTTGCCGAGCTCGGCGGCGCGGGACAGCAGTGCCGCCCGCCCCCAGTAGGCGGCGGCGAACTTCGCGGGTTCGACCGCGACGCAGCGGGCCAGGGCGGGGCGGCTGCCCGGAACGCGTGAACCCGGGTCGGCGGACCGGGCCGGGCGACGCTCGCCGCCCGCCCCGGTCGCCGGATCCGAGGTCCCGACGGCCGGTACCGGCGCCGCGGGTACTCCGCCGCGCCGGCCGGTCCGCGGCGGGTCGCCCATGCCGTCCGACCCGGAGGTCTCCGGCCGGTCCGCCACCGAGGTGTCCGCCCGGTTCGCGCCGGACACCTCCGGCGGGTACTCCGGTGCGACCGTGCCGGTGGAGCCGTCGTACTCGGTCATCGTCGTCCGCTCGGCGCTACCGGGCGGCGCTGTCGGCGCCGCCGTCCTGCTGGTCGGGGTTGGCTCCGGCGTCGGCCGGCCCCTCGGCCGCGCCGTCGGCCCCACCGTCGTGCTGGCCCGGAGTCGCACCACCGTCGGCCGGGCCCTCGGCGGCACCGTCCGCCCCGCCGTCGTGCTGGCCGGGGGTGGCTCCGGCGTCGGCCGGCCCCTCGGCGGCACCGTCGGCGCCGCCGTCATGGCCCATCGGGTTGGCTCCGCCGTCGGCCAACCCCTCCCCACCGCCGCCACCCGTGGTCCGGATGTCGTCGTCGTCGAGTCTCATCGGGTGCTCCCTCGCCATCAGCGCCCGGCCGCGCGGCCGGGCGTCGTTACGCGGGTGGTGGTACCCCGCACCCGATCACCTCTAACCCGGCAAACCACCCCGCTCGGCGCAGCGTGGCGAGACGCGACCAGCAGACCGCTGGTGATCAGCCCGCGCGGCAGTTGGCGCAGTCGGTGGCAAAGCACTACAGGGCGGCGGGTGGCGCCGGCGGGTCAACGCTGGGGGTACGGGGCCGAACTGTCCCGGACGACCAGGTCGGTGGAGAGTTCGACCCGGGGGGTGTCGAGCGGCTCGCCGCCGGCCAGCCGGAGCACGGTGCGGGCGGCCAGCAGTCCCATCTCGGCCAGCGGCTGGCGCACGGTGGTGAGCGGCGGCGAGGCCCAGCGCGCCTCCGGCAGGTCGTCGAAGCCGACCACGCTCACGTCGTCGGGCACCCGCAGCCCACGCCGCCGGACCGCCTCGTACGCCCCGAACGCCATCTGGTCGCTGGAGGCGAAGATCGCCGTCGGCGGCTCGTCGAGGTCGAGCAGCGCGGCACCGCCGGAGTAGCCGGACTCGTGGTAGAAGTCGCCGGGCACGATCAGCTGGTCGCACATCGGGATGCCGGCGGCGTCCAGGGCGGCCCGGTAGCCGTCCAGCCGGGCCCGGCTGCAGAGCAGGCGCGGCGGCCCGGCGATGAAGCCGATCCGGCGGTGTCCGAGCGAGAGCAGGTGCTCGGTGGCGCGCAGCCCACCGGCCCAGTTCGTCGCCCCGATGGTCGGGATGTCGAGGTGCGGCACCCCGGCGGGGTCGACCAGCACCATCGGCACGTTCAGCCGGCGCAGCTCGGCGTGCACCGGCGGGGCGAGGTCGCTGGCGACCAGGATCACCCCGTCGGTGGCCCGGGTGCGCAGGTTCTGCAACCACTGCCGGGTCGAGGTGGAGCGGCGGTGGATCGCCGAGACCACCGTGCCGACCCCGGAGGCGTGCGCGACGTCCTCCACCCCGCGGATGATCTCGACCGCCCAGGGGCTGTCCAGGTCGTTGAAGATCAGGTCGATCAGACTGGCGCCGGCCCGTGGCCGGGCGGCCCGACGGCGGTAGCCGTGCCGGCGGAGGAGTTCCTCCACCCGTTCCCGGGTCTGCGGCGCCACGTCGTTGCGGCCGTTGAGCACCCGGGAGACCGTCGGCACCGACACGCCCGCCTCCTGGGCGATGGCGGTGATCGTGATCCTTCGTCCTTCGTCGACCGTCACGAGGCAGCTCCTTCGTCGAGGGTCCAGCCTACGACCGAAACACTTTCGAGGCTGCACCGGCATCGGTCAAGCGGCCTTTCAGTATTTGCCCCAGGTTCCGGGGTTGACTGACCGCACGGTGGGCCATAACGTTCCGAACCAGTTACGGAACAATTCCGGAAAGTTTGCGCCGGAGAGGATCGTCAATGTCCCGTCCCGCCGTCGTGGCCACGATCCCGCCGGCTCGGGTGGCCGGCGGTCCGGCAGTGATCGGCTGCTGATGGCGACTCCCGGCGACCCGGTCATCCCCGGCTTCCATCCGGACCCGAGCGTCTGCCGGGTCGGCGACGACTACTACCTGGCCTGTTCGAGCTTCGAGTACTTCCCGGGCGTGCCCGTCTTCCACAGCCGCGACCTGGTGAACTGGACCCAGATCGGCAACGTCCTCGACCGGCCCGACCAGCTCGCCCTGCCGGCCGGCACCCCGTCCTCCGGCGGGGTCTACGCACCCACGCTGCGGCACCACGACGGCCGGTTCTGGCTGATCACCTCGAACATCCCGCACGGCGGCACCCTGCTGGTCACCGCGGACGACCCGGCCGGCCCCTGGTCGGATCCGGTGCACCTGCCCGACGTGCTCGGCATCGATCCCGACCTGGCCTGGGACGACGACGGCAACTGCTGGTGCACCGTCGCCGGCATCGACCAGCTGCGGATCGACCCGGTCCGGGGGACCGCGCTGAGCCGGCCGAAGCGGCTCTGGTCCGGCACGCCCGGCGCGCAGGCTCCCGAGGCACCGCACCTCTACCAGGTCGACGGCACCTGGTATCTGCTGATCGCCGAGGGCGGCACCGAGCGCGGACACGGCATCTCGGTGGCCCGCGCACCGGCACCGGACGGCCCGTTCGAGCCCTGCCCGGCCAACCCGATCCTCAGCCACCGCAGCACCGACCACCCGATCCAGAACACCGGACACGGCGACCTGGTGCGGGCCACCGACGGCTCGTGGTGGCTGGTCTTCCTCGGGGTACGCGCCAAGGGGGGCACGCCCGGCTGGCACGTACTCGGCCGGGAGACCTTCCTCGCCCCGGTCACCTGGACCGACGGCTGGCCGGTGATCGGGCCGGTCGGCGCGCTGCCGCCGGCCGCCGCCCAGGCCCCCGCGCCGGTGGGTGCCGCACCGGCGCGGGACGACTTCGACAGCACCGAGCTGCACCCCCGGTGGATCTCGATCCGGAGCCGCCCGCCGGAGGACGTCTCGTTGGCCGAGCGTCCCGGCTGGCTGACCCTGCGGGCCCGGGGCGGCTCGCTGGACGAGCCGACGGTGACCTTCGTCGGCCGCCGCCAGGACCGGCACGACGTCCGGGTACGCGCCCTGGTCGACCCGGGCGTCGGTCGGGGCGGCCTGGCGGTACGCCTGGACGAGGCACACCACTACGCCGTCGAGCTGGGCGACGGCGAGGTCTGGGTACGGGCCCGGATCGGCCCGCTGTGCCAGCGGATCGGCACCCGTCCGGTGAGCGGTCCGGTGGTGCTGCGCGTCGAGACCTGGTCCTCCGGCCCCGGCATGGACCATCCCCGGCAGGAGCCGGACGTGGTACGCCTGGGCTACGAGACGCCGGGCGGCGAGTTCGTGGTCCTCGCCGAACTCGACGGGCGCTACCTCTCCACCGAGGTCGCCGGCGGATTCACCGGGCGGGTGATCGGCTGCTACGCCACCGCCGACGCCATCGGAGTCGACTGGTACG
This sequence comes from Micromonospora sp. WMMD1102, assembly GCF_029626265.1. Classification (NCBI taxonomy): domain Bacteria; kingdom Bacillati; phylum Actinomycetota; class Actinomycetes; order Micromonosporales; family Micromonosporaceae; genus Micromonospora; species Micromonospora sp. WMMD1102. Next base: position 3,393,923 of record NZ_JARUBN010000001.1, read on the forward strand.
ACTACCGGGTCCTCGCCTCGCTGGACCGGGCCGAGGTGGTCGACGACCTGGTCGACGCCTGACCCTCGGGCCCCGGCTGTCCCCGGTCGGCGTCGACGCCGCGTTCGAAGACCAGCCCCTCGTAGAGCGGGGTCATCCCGACGGACTCGTAGAGCCGGACCGGCCCGATCGGGTTGCTCAGGTCCACACCGAGCCCGGCGTACTCCCGCCCCTTGGCGGCGTAGCGGGCGAAGGCGTACGCCAGCAGTGCCCCGCCCACCCCGCGCCGCCGGTGTTCCCGGAGCACCGCCAGCTGCTTCACCCAGCCCTCGTTCTGGTCGAGGGTCTGGTCGGCGGACTGGAGGATGCCGACCGCCTCGCCATCGCACTCGGCGACGAACCACTCGTCCCAGGCGACGCTGGGCAGGGCGCGGACCTGCTCCCACCACTGCTGGCAGCTGGCGGGCTGGTAGTCCGGGGTGTCCCGGAAGGCGGTGTCCAGGATCCGGTGGAAGGTGCGCAGTTCGGCCTCGTCGTCGGGGCGTACCGGTCGGATCCGCACCCCGGGCGGCGGGGCCGGCGGTTCGGCGGCCACCCCGGCCAGCGGCCGGCGCATCCGGGCGTACCGCTTGACGAACTCGAAGCCGGCGTCGCGCAGTACCCCGATCCAGCGCTCCTCGCCGGGCAGCGCGATCGCGCGTACCGTCATCGCGGCCAGGCCGAACTCGGCGGCGCGCTGCGCGGAGCGGGCGAGTTGCCTGGCGAGCAGCGGCACCTGGGCCGGCACCCCGTGCTCCGGGTGCACGTAGACCTCGACGGTCTCCCGGGGTCCCCGCTGGGAGTCCTCCAGATAGGACCAGCCGCGCACCTCGCCGGCCGGGTCGACGGCGAGCCAGGTGTCCCGGTCCAGGTCCAGGTCGGGCGCGGTGAGCACCTCGCGTACGTCGTCGGCGCTGAAGTCGGGATGTCCGAGCGCCGCGATGTCGCTGGCGTGTACGACGGCCAGGATCGCCGGTACGTCGTCGAGCGCGGGCCGGCGCACCGACCAGCCGGGGGGCAGTGACATGCCCAGCATCTAACCCCGGCCGCCCGCCGCCCGCCGCCGATTTTCCCGGCCGTGGCCCCGCGCCCCGGTCGACGCGGCGGTGCGGTCAGCGGGCGAAGGTGGCGACCATGTTGCCGCTGGCGAGTTCGAGGTCCCGCACCGCGGCGTGCACGTCCGGCGCCTGCGGGGCGCTGGGCAGTTCCAGTGGCCGGTTGACCGCGTAGAGCCGGAAGAAGTACCGGTGCGGGTCGTCGTTCATCGGCGGGTGCGGGCCAGCCCAGCCCGGAGCGCCGAAGCCGTTCGTCCAGACCCGGCCGCCGGGCGGGGTTCCGCCCTCGTCCACCCCGCCGGAACTCGCCTCGATCCCGGTCACCAGCCAGTGCAGGAACGGGGTACGCCCGGCGTCCCGGTCCTCGACCAGCAGGACCAGTTCGGTCGCCTCCTCCGGCACGTCGGACCACTCCAGCGGCGGCGAGACGTTGCCGCCGTTCCGGGAGAACCGGTCCGGCAGCCGGTCGTGGTCGTTGAAGGCGCGGCTGCGCATCTGTATCCCGGCCATCGCGTTCGCCTCCCCTCTCCCCCGAGCCGTTCGGGCCCGGGCGTTCCTGCCGGCAAGCCGTCCGTCCCCCGGGCCGGTCGTGCCGGGCTCAGCCCTGGGGCGCTCGTGCCGGGCGTACCCCTGGGCCGGTCGTGCCGGGCGTACCCGTGGGCCGGTCGTGCCGGGCGTACCCGTGGGCCGGTCGTGCCGGGCGTACCCGTGGTGGGCACGCCGAAACGGCCGCCGGCGGCGACGGAGCGGGGTCAGCCGCGCCGGCGGCCACACCGGCGGGAGATCTGCCGGCCCAGGCCGCGACGCTTGCCGGCCGCCCGGCCGAGCAGGTCGTCGAGGAGCAGGGTGAGGCCGGCGCCGACCAACCAGCTGTCCTTGGCGATCGGCACACCCTGCTGGGTCGGCCGGGGACTGCCCGGCTCGTGCATGCCGGGCGTCGCCCAGTACAGCCGCAGCAGGCCGCCGCCGAAGCCGAGCAGGCCGAGCCCGGCCAGCCCGGACGGGACGAACGGGAGCAGCAGGGCGGCGCCGAGCGCCACTTCGGTGCCGGCGAGCAGCCGGGCGAACTGTTCGGCCGGGAGCCGCCGCAGCGGCGGGATCGCCCCGACCGCCATCCCGTGCATGCTCGCCGCGCCGTCGCCCTCGAGGTTCCATTTGGAGACGCCGGAGTTCAGGACGAACGCCCCGATCGCGACGCGCAGCGGAAGATGGGACACGTTCATCGCTCGCTCCGCTCTGCCGGTGCCGCTGTCAGGGCACGCCTACCCCGATAGCCCGCCCGCACACACGACCCCGCACGCGCGACCAGACCACCGCCGCAGGCGCGACCACCGCCGAGCCGCGCCGTCCAGAGGCCGGTCGCGCGGAAGCCGGTAGCACGGAGCCGGCCATCTCGAAGGCCGACCATCCCTGAAGCCGGTCGCGCGGAGGCGGTCAGGTCGCGGATGCGGAGGGCTCCGCTCGTCTGCCCCGATCACGGAGGGTGTCCGCCGCGGCCACCCCGGCCAGCACCAGGCAGACGTAGCCGGCGATGCCCACCAGCGGCAGCAGCCGGGTCAGCGGGACGATCGCCACCAGCAGCCCGAGCGCCACCAGCCGGGAGCCGGAACCCCGGGCGAAGACCTCGTAGTCGAACCGGATCCGGCCGAGCAGGAACAGCACCGGCCCGCCCAGCAGCAGGGCGGTCGTCCGCCACCCCACCGTCTCCAGCGGCTCGGTGATGACCTGCTTGAAGGCCGCCGCCGCGAACACGACGCCGGCCACCATCAGCAGGTGGGTGTACGGGGCCATTCCGATGAACCGACGGGCCGCCGGAGCCGACTCGATCGCCTGTGGCAGTACCTCGCCGGCCCGGTGCGTGTAGACCCGCCACAGCAGCACGGTGCTGAGGAACGTGGCGAACAGTCCGCCGGCCGGGGCGATTCCGGCCGGCGCCTCGCTGTAGACCAGGCCGGCGACCAGGATCGCGTCGCCAAGCGCGATCATGAAGAACTGCTGGTAGCGCTCTGCAAGGTGCGCCGCGGTCACACTGAACTGCTCGGGCGGCAGCCGCCTCCGCCCGGGGACCGGATAGCCCAGGAAGAAGCCCAGGTAGTCGATCGCGGCGGCGAGTGCCCAGACCGCCAGCCGGAGCGTGTCGGCCGGCAGCAGCGCGCCGACGATCCACGGCACCGTCGAGACGGTGAACCAGCAGAAGATCCGGACGGCCCGCCCCTGGGCCCGCCGGCCGCGCAGGATCGGCACCAGGAGCAGGCCACGACCCAGATGGATCCCGACGTAGGCACCGGCGAAGACCAGTCCTCCGTGTCCGAAGGCGTGCGGCACGGTCGCCGCCATCACCAGGGCGCCCAGCATCACCGCGATCATCAGGAACTGGATCCAGACCTGCTGCGGGTCGTAGAGGTCGGTCACGAACGCGGTGATCGCCCAGACCCACCAGATGGCGGCGAGCAGGAGCACCGCCTGGGCGATCCCGAGCCAACTGACGTTCAGGCCGAGGTTCCGGGAGATCTGGGCGAGCGCGACGACGAAGACCAGGTCGAAGAAGAGTTCCAGCAGCGTGGCCCGGCGGGAGCCCGCCGGATCGCGCTCCAGACCCGCCCTGGCGCTCGCCCTCACCTGCCAAGACTGCGGCACGACCGGTCCGGACGGCAGGACAATCCAGCATCTTCCGGGCGACTTCCGTCCGGCTCGGCGCCGACCGAGACGGGATGTGCCAACCGAACGAGCCGGGAGGTGTTACCCGAACGAGCCGGTCGCGACCGGGCCAGCCGGTTCGTACCTGCCGATGATCACTCCGTTCGGCGAGACGGTCCCGTGCACCAATCTGAGTCCGGCCGGGACGGTGCCGTCGGCGAAGAGCCGCTTGCCGGAGCCGAGCACGACCGGGAAGACCAGCAGCCGGAACTCGTCGACCAGGTCGTGCCGCAGCAGTGTCTGCACCAGGTTGCCGCTGCCGTGCACCTGCAACTCCGGTCCGTCCGCCTTCTTCAGCGCCGCCACGCCCTCGGCGACGTCGCCCTCGATCAGCTCGGACCGGTCCCAGCCCAGGGTCGGTCGCCCTCGGGAGGCGACGTACTTAGTGGCCCGGTTGAGCGGCTCAGCGCCCTCCTCCGCCGAGGCGTGCGGCCAGTACGCGGCGAAGATGTCGTAGGTGCGGCGCCCGAGGACCAGGTCGAACGGCTTGCCCATCAGGTCCTCCATGGCGGCGCCCACCTGGTCGTCCCAGTAGTTGACCATCCAGCCGCCGTGGGCGAAGCCGTTGTCGTCGTCTTCGCCGGGGCCGCCCGGGGCCTGCATGACGCCGTCGAGGGTCAGGAACGTGCTCACAACCAGCTTCCGCATGCCGGTGTCCTCTCCGTCGGGTCGCGATCTCGTGCTGCCGCCACACTTCCACCGACAACTCCACCAGTCAAGACTGAGTTTATTGTCGGTCATTGCCATGGATGACGGACGCGGTCGCGGGCGGCGCCGAGATGGCGGATGAAGAGTGCGGAGGAGGCCGGCGGCCTCGGTTGGCTAAGGAACGATCGCGTCGACGTAACCGCCGTCGACCCGGATCGCCGCGCCGGTGGTGGCCGAGGCGAGCGGCGAGGCGAGATAGGTGACCATGTTGGCGATCTCGACGGGCTCGATCAGCCGCTGGAGCAGGGACTGCGGCCGGTGCAGCCGCATGAACTCGCGCTGCGCCCGCTCCCACGGCAGGCTCCGGTCCACGAGCTGATAGACGAACTCCTGCACGCCACCGGTGTGTGTCGGGCCGGCGAGCACCGAGTTGACCGTCACCCCGCTGCCGGCGGCGGCCTTGGCGAACCCACGGGACACGCCGAGCAGCGCCGTCTTGGAGACGCCATAGTGGATCATCTCGGCCGGGGTGACGATTGCCGAGTCGCTGCCGATGTACTGCACCCGCCCCCAGCCGCGCTCCATCATCCCGGGCAGGTAGCTCCGGGTCAGCCGTACCGCGGCCAGCACGTTCACCTCGAGGTAGCGCCGCCACTCCTGATCGTCGATCTCCAGTGCCGGCCGGGCGCCGAAGATGCCGAGGTTGTTGACCAGGATGTCGACGCTGGGCAGGATCTCGAGGGCCCGCGCCGAGCCGTCGTCGCTGGCGACGTCGGCCGCGACCTCGACCACCTCCGCCGCCGGCACCTCCGCCCGCAGCGCGGTCGCGGCCCGCGCCACGGTCTCCGGGGTACGCCCGTTGACGGCGACCCGGGCACCGGCCCTGGCCAGCCCGGTGGCGATGGCGGCGCCGATGCCCTGGGTCGATCCGGTCACCAGCGCGGTCCGGCCGGTCAGGTCGATCTGCACGGTCATGAGGCTCCCCGAACATCTCAGCGGTCTCGGAGGACCGGCGCGAATCTGTACAGAACCGACCGTAGTGCGGGGTCCCGACGAAAGGCGCGGCGGGTACCACCGGCCGGTGGTACCCGCCGCGTCGGCGAGGTGTGGGTCACTTGAGCCAGGGCTGCCGCCGCACGATCGGCAGGCCGGCCCAGATCCGGCCGAGCCCCCAGGTGTCGCCGGCACCGACCAGGGCCAGGCCGGCGAGCAGCGCGGCGTGGATCAGGTGCTCGTCCATGAAGGGGTTGTTCTCGGGAGGCAGCACGACGGTCCACATCAGCACGTACAGCAGGCCGCCGGCCACCGCCGCGACCCGGAGGCCGATCCCGGCCAGCAAAGCGACCCCGATGGCGAGCAGGCCGACCATGAACAGCACGTCCGCCCAGGCGGCACCGGCGATACCGTGGTAGAACCCCTGGAACGGCCCTTCCGCGCCGAACCCCAGGAAGCCCTTGGTGGGGCTGCCGCCGTTGATCCAGGCGGCCTTGCTCTCGGTCGCGTGGCCGAGCCCGAACGTCTTGTCCAGGAACGCCCACAGGAAGGTCCAGCCCAGCGCGAGCCGGATGCCGGCGAAAACGTACCGGGCGGCCCGCTGGGCGGCGGTCTGCACACCCACCCGGTCGGCCGCGTCCGCGGTCTGTCGGGCGACGGGCTGGTTGCTGGTCGCCGTCATCGTCGTCACGTCCTCTCTGCTGTCGTCCGCGCTGTCCCTCGCGGCTACCTCCATTCGACGCCGCCGACCACCACCCGCGGCAGGGCCGGCGGACCGCCCGTACCCGGGACTTTGGACCCGTCTTCCCGGGCCGTCCGGTGCGGTGCCGCCGTCCCGGCCGATCGCAGCCGCCCGGCGGTTACCTGACCGATCCGCAGCACCATCTGCGGCCGACCGGACCGCCCGAGGGCGAGGCGGAGCTGCTCGCGCGCCGCCGGAACGGCGACCACCTGCGCGTGCAGGCCCGCCTTCAGCCCGGCAGCCGTGACCGTCAACAGCAGCCGCTGCACCGCCTGCCCGGCCCGCAACTGGTCACCGGGAGTGTCCAACGGGCTGCCCAGGACCGCCACCATCGGCTCGCCGCCCGCATCGAGCGGCGGCGGCACGGCATCCGGTCCGTCGACCAGCGACGCGACGGCACCGGGACCGCCGGGCAACGACGCGACAGCGCCCGGACTGTCGGGCGGCGGTGCGGTACGCCAGCGGATCGCGCCCGCCGCCTCCGCCGGAACCCGCTCCAGCACCCGCCGGGCACTCGCCTCGATCTGGGCGAACGCGGCCACCGCGGGATGCCCGACGATCAGCTCCAGCCAGCCGTGCTCGATCCGGGCCGCCTCGATCAGCCGGCGCCGCACCTCGGGCGGCACCGACGCCGGCAGGACCGGCCCGGCGGCGACGGCGCAGTACGGCAGTGCCGCACACAGCTCCCGCTCGGCAGGACCCGCCGACTGCACCGGACCGGGATGCAGCCGGGCCAGCAGTTCCGGTTCGTCGCGGTTCGGGCGCAGCCGGACCAGCGCCGGCCGACCGCAGACCGCCAGGGCCAGCCGTACGTTGAACAGGCCGGCACCACCACCCACCCGCGCGGCCCAGCCGGCGCGGTCGGCGGACCCGTCCACACCGGACGGAGTCGCCAGCACGTCGATGGCACCGTCGCGCAGCCGCAGCCACCGCCGGCTCTGTTCCGCCCCGGGCGCTCGGGCGGCGGCGGCCACCGCACGGTCCAGATCCGCCCGGGTATATCCCGTCGAACTCATCTGCTTCCTCCTCGCCGCCCCGCCCGACCCAGGAGGCGGCCCGCCGTCCAGCCGACCCCGACCGGTCCGAGCCGGTCCGCTCGCCGTCGCGCCGCGCCGGAGCCGGTCAGTCGGCGTACTCGATCACGTCGGCGGGTTCCCGCCGCAGCACCGGCGGCAGCGGATCCGGATCGTCCACGAAGCCCAGCCGGACCACCACGTACGGCTCGCCGATGTCGGCGAGCATGTTGCGCATCAGCCAACGCGGCCAGTCCAGCTCGATCGGGTCGCTCAGCGGTGCCGTGGCGAGCCCGTCGGCGACGGCGGCCAGCAGCAGGGCGGAGAGCGCCTCGCCACCGGTGAGCAGGTCGGCCGGACCGTCGGCGTCGCCGAACAGGATCGCGTAGGTGGCTCCCCGGTCCATCCCGTCGCCGACCTCCAGCCCCGGGGTGCCGCCGAACGCGTGATCCCGGATCGGCACCCGGCGGATCCCCGGCCGGACCGCCGAGGCGGCCGGTACCCCGTCCCGGGCTTCCGGCGGGCGGTTGGTCCAGCGCCGCAACTCGACCCGGTAGGCCGGGTCGTCCAGTTCGACGCCCGCGGCGTTGGCGGTGGCCACGGCCAGCATCGGCATCTGGTCGTCGCGGACCAGGTGCAGGTGTGCTCCCTCGGCCTCGACCACCGCACGGAGCCGGTGCAGGATCTGCGGGTCGACTCGGCGGTCCCCGAAGGCCCGCCGGTCGGTACGGCGCAGCGCGGCCGCCGCCTGCTGCCGGGACTGTTCCGGATCGGGCGCCGCCCGTCCGGTGACCGTGAGCCGGGCCAGCAGGTCCGGATCGGCGTGGTCCGGGAACCGTGTCACCTCGGTGCGGTAGCCGGCCACGGCGAGCGCCAGTCGGGCGTGGTGCAGGGCCGCGCCACAGCTGACCAGCAGCAGCCGTCGGGTCGCGTCGACGGTGTGCACCTGCCGGGAGCGGTCCGCCCGCAACTCCAGTACGGCGCCGGGGCCGACCCGCCACCGCCACGGCTGGGTGTTGAAGACCGAGGGCGCCAGCAGCGCGTACGCGGCGGCGGCACCGAACGCGGCGCGGGCCTCGGCGGCGGGCACGGCGGTGTCGTCGGCGACCGTCGTCGCGGTGCTCCGGTTGGGGATCATCGCTTTTCCTCCTCGTTCGCTGTCTGCCCCACCACGGTGCGCCGCCGCGCCGGCGGACCGGCAGGGCCGCAGGTCCCGAACCGGCAGGCCGCAGTCCCCGGACTCGGCACGCGCCGTTGTAGGACCTTCGGCCCTGTCGGTCGGCGCGTCGGGCGGGTAGGAAGGAACGGTGATCAGAGTTTTCCTGCTCGACGACCACGAGGTGGTCCGGCGCGGCCTGGCCGACCTGTTGCAGAGCAACGGCGACATCGAGGTGGTCGGCGAGTCCGGCTCCGCCCAGGAGGCGGCGCGGCGAATCCCGGCACTCCGCCCCGACGTGGCGATCCTGGACGCCCGGCTGCCGGACGGCAACGGCATCGACGTGTGCCGGGACGTCCGGGCCGTCGACTCGACGATCAAGGGCCTGATCCTCACCTCCTACGAGGACGACGAGGCGCTCTTCGCGGCGATCATGGCCGGCGCCGCCGGGTACGTCCTGAAGCAGATCCGCGGCACCGACCTGGTCGACGCGGTCCACCGGGTGGCCGCCGGCCAGTCGCTGCTGGACCCGGCGGTCACCGCCCGGGTGCTGGACCGGATCCGCAGCGGGGTCGAGCAGCCCCGCGAGTTCCAGTCGCTGACCGAACAGGAGCGCCGGATCCTGGAGTACGTGGCGGAGGGGCTCACCAACCGGGAGATCGCCGGCAAGATGTTCCTGGCCGAGAAGACCGTGAAGAACTACGTCTCCAGCCTGCTGGCCAAGCTCGGCCTGGAACGGCGTACCCAGGCGGCGGTGCTGGCCACCCGGCTGCTCGGCGACCGGCACTGAGCCGACGCCGCACCGGCACTGAGCCGACGCCGCACCGGCGCCGGGCGGGCGCCGAGCACCGGGACCGGCTGGTCAGTCGCGCAGTGGCACCCGCCAGACCAGGGTGGTGCCGCTCGGCTCGGTCGGGATGATCTCGAAGCTGCCACCGCAGTGCTCGGCGCGTTCCCGGAGGTTGACCAGGCCGCCCCGGGCCCGCGCCGGATCGGTGCCCACCCCGTCGTCGACGACCCGCACGCAGAGGTGGCCGGCGGTCACCTCCACGGTGACCGTCACCCGGGTCGCCCGGGCGTGCCGGACGGCGTTCGAGAGCGCCTCGCCGAGCACCGCCAGCAGGTCGGGGCGGACCCGGTCCGGGACGGCGCTGTCCACCGGCCCGGTCATCTCCAGTCCGGGGCGGAAGCCGAGCGCCTCGGCGGTGCCGGCGACCAGGTCCCGGATCTCGGTACGCAGCGCCGCCGTCATCGGGGTACGCAGTTCGAAGATCGCCCGCCGGATGTCCCGGATGGTGGAGTCGAGGTCGTCGACGGTGGCGTTCAGCCGCTGCCGTACGTCCGGCCGGTTGGCCAGCGGCGCGACGGTCTGCAACTGGAGCCCCGTCGCGAAGAGCCGCTGGATCACCACGTCGTGCAGGTCCCGGGCGATCCGCTCGCGGTCCTCCAGGACCACCAGCAGCTCCCGCTCCTCCTGCGCCCTCGCCCGTTCCAGGGCCAGCGCCGCCTGCCCGGCGAAGGTCGCCAGCAGGGTCCCCTCGACGTCGCTGCCCGCCTGCTCGCCGGCCGGATAGCCGATCACCAGTACGCCGTGCAGCGCGTCGCCGACGATCAGCGGCGAGATCAGCCCTGGACCGGTGCCGACCGCCACCGGCCAGGGCGCCGCCTTGGCGAGGCTCTCCGCCACCGCCTGCCGGCGCCGGGTGACCGGCTCGACGAAGGCCGTGTCGTCGGCGGCGAGTACGGCGCCCTCCAGCTCGTCGGCCGTCCGACCACCGTCGGCGACCTCGACGGTGAACTGTCCGGCGTCCTCGTCGTAGAGCAGCACCAGTGCCACGTCCGCCTCGGCGACCTCACGGGCCCGCCGGGCGATCAGCCGCAGCGCGTCGGTCCGGCGCACCTCGCCGAGCAGCACGCCGGTGATCTCGGCGGCGGCGGCCAGCCAGCGTTCCCGCCGGTGCGCCATGGCGAAGAGGCGGGCGTTCTCGATGATCACACCGGCGGCGGCGGCGAGCGCGACGACGATCTCCTCGTCGTCGTCGGTGAACTCCGCCGCCCCCTGCTTCTCGGCCAGGTAGAGGTTGCCGAAGACCTGGTCCCGGATCCGGATCGGCACGCCGAGGAAACTGTGCATCGGCGGGTGGTTCGGCGGGAAGCCGTACGACTGGGGGTGCCGGGTGATGTCCGGCATCCGTACCGGCCGGGGGTCGGCGATGAGCAGCCCGAGTACGCCCCGGCCGTGCGGCAGGTCACCGATCCGCGCCTGGGTCGCCGGGTCGATGCCGTGCGTGATGAACTCGGTCAACTGCCGGTCGGGGCCGACGACGCCGAGGGCGGCGTACCGGGCGTCGGCCAGCCGGCAGGCCGCCGCGACGATCCGGTCCAGGGTGCTGTGCAGATCGAGGTCGGTGCTGATCCCGACCACGGCGGTCAGCAGCGCCCGCAGCCGTTCCCGGCTGGTGACCACCTCGCCGACCCGGTCCAGCATCTCCTGGAGCAGCTCGTCGAGGCGTACCCGGGACAGTGGTGTGATGCCCAGCGACGGCGGTGGAAATCCCGATCCGAGGGGCCGCGATTCGGTCACCCGGCGATGTTATCGCCGTGCTCGGGTCGCGCGGCAGACCCGCGGACCGGGTTGCCGGCGCTGCCGGAAACCGGCCCGCCACGACCCGGCCCCCGGCCCGCCACGGCCCGGCCCGCCACGGCCCGGCCCGCCACGGCCAGGCCAGGCCCGCCGGGCGCCCGGCGGTGCGGCGTCGGCCGTCCGGCCCGGACCAACAGCACCGGTGCGGCCGGCTGGCCGCGTCCGGCACGCCGGGCCAGCCGGGCCAGCAGCCGGGCGGCGACGCCGGTGCGCCGCTGGAGGCCGGGCGGCCCCGCACCGACGACCACCAGGTCGGCGGTGGCCGCCGCGTGGCACAGCGCGCTGACCGGGTCGGCGAGCACCAGCATCCGCAGTACTTGCGGCGGGCGCCTCGGCACGGCGGTCGCCGCGGCGATCCGGGCCCGCTGCATCGCGACCAGCGCGAGCCGGTCGGCCGGCAGGGTTCCCCGCCGCCGGGCGACCTCGCGGGCCGGATCCGGCCAGGCGGTCACCACCAGCACCGTGCCCGACCGCCGCGCCGCCTCCCGGACGGCCCAGCCCAGCGCCGTCCGGGCACCCGCCGAACCGTCCAGCCCGACCACGATCCGGTACCGCCGCCCGCCCGGCTCCTCGCCGGCCACCTCGGTCCTGCCGCCGGGCGGCGGACACGGTGCCGGGCGTGGCCGGCCGCCGCGCCACCCGCCGGGCGTTGGCTCGGGTCGCCAACTCGGCGCCGGGATCCTGGAGTGCGGCGACCGGCAGCCCGAGGCGCTCATCCGGCGGCCCGGAGTTGCCGCAGGGTCCGGTCGGGTTCGGTGCCCACCGGGGCGAGCCGGAGCTTGGCGTCGACCACCGCCACCCCGTCCGGGCCGACAAGCACCGGATTCAGGTCCAGTTCGGCCACCTCCGGCAGGTCGGCGGCGAGCTGACCGAGCCGGCAGAGCAGGTCCTCGACGGCGCCGGTGTGCACCGGCGGGGCGCCACGGTAGCCGGTGAGCAGGGGCGCGGCCCGCAGCGAGCGCCACATCCGCGCGGCGTCCAGGTCGGTCACCGGGGTCAGCCGCAGCGACCGGTCGCCGAGCAGGTCGGTGTGCACGCCGCCGAGCCCGACCATCACCAGCGAGCCGAACTGCGGGTCGTGCACCACCCCGGCCACCAGTTCGAGCTGGCCGCGCGCCATCGGCTGCACCAGGACCGGACCGGCGGTTCCGGCCTGCCGGCCGGCGCCGGCCACCCTCGGGTACGCCGCCCGCACCTGCTCCGGGCCGGTCAGGTGCAACGCCACCCCGCCCACATCGCTCTTGTGCACCAGGTCCGGATCGGCCGACTTCAGCGCGACCGGGTAGCCGAACCCGTCGGCGGCGGCGACCGCGTCCGTCGCGGATTCCACCCGCAGCGCCGGCACCACCGGGATGCCGTAGCTGCCCAGGATCTCGGCGATCCGGTCGTACGGCTGCCAGCCGGAAGCCGTCGCGAGCGTCTCGCGCACCAGCTCCCGGCCACGTACGGCGGTGCTGGCCCTCGGCGGGACGCTGCCGGTCGGCTGCCGGAGCCAGTCGGCGTACCAGGCAGCGTGGCCGATCGCCCGGACGGCGCGTTCCGGCAGGTCGAAGACGGGGACCCGACGGTCGCCGACGGTGGCCGGCGGTTCGGCGAGGCCGAGTACCACGACCGCGGCGGTCAGTCCCGGCGTCGCGTCCAGCACCGGGGCGACCGCGTGCAGCATGGCCGGCACGTCGTTGGCCCGGGTCGCCGCGACCACCAGCAGCAGCGCGTCGACCTCACCGCTGTCCGCGACCGTGCGGACGGCGTCGGCGAACGCCGCCGGGCTGGCGCCGGCACCGAGGTCGAGCGGGTTGTCGTCGCCGGCCAGCGGCGGCAGCACCACCCGCAGCCGCTCCCGCAGTGCCGGGCCGAGCGAGCCGACCCGCAGTCCGGCCCCGTCGGCGGCGTCGGCGGCCAGTACGTTGACCCCGCCGGCGTTGCCGACGATCCCGAGCCGGTCGCCGGCCGGCAGTGGCTGGCCGGTGAGCAGCCGGGCGGTGTCCATCAGGTCGCCGAGGGTCTCCAGCCGGATCACCCCGGCCTGGGCGAAGAGCGCGTCGACGGTGCTGTCCGGTGCCGCCGCGGCGGCGGTGTGGGACGCCCCGGCCCGCTGCCCGGCCCGGGACCGGCCGCTCTTGACCGCCAGTACCGGCTTGCGCCTGGCGAGCCCGCGGACCAGCCGGGCGAACCGGCGGGGGTTGCCGAACGACTCCAGGTAGAGGGCGACGGCCCGGGTGGCCGGGTCGTCGTACCAGTACGCGATCAGGTCGTTGCCGCTGACGTCGGCCTTGTTGCCGAGCGAGACGAAGCTGGACAGGCCGCAGCCGGCCCGTTCGGCGTGCTCCAGCAGGGCGATGCCGACGGCACCGGACTGCGACGCGACGGCCAGTCCACCGGCCGGCGGCAGTACCGGGGCGAACGCGGCGGCGAGCCGGACCGCCGGGTCGGTGTTCACCACCCCGACACAGTTCGGGCCGACCAGCCGGATCCCGTGCGCGCGGGCCACCTCGACCAGTTCGCGTTGCGCCTCCCGGCCGGCGGCACCGCTCTCGCCGAGGCCGGAACTGAGCACCACTGCCGCGCGTACCCCGGCGGCGGCCGCGTCCCGGATCGTCTCGACCACCGCCGGGGCGGGCACCGCGACGACCGCCAGCTCGACCGGTTCCGGCAGCGCGGACAGGCTCGGGTACGCCGGCAGCCCGCAGACCTCGTTGGCGTTCGGGTTGACCGGGTGGACCGGCCCGATGAAGCCGTACCGGAGCAGGCTGCGCAGCGTCTCGTGCCCGATGCCGCCCGGGGTGCGGCCGGCGCCGACCACTGCCACCGAGCGGGGTGCCAGCAGCGGGCGCAGCGAGGCTCGTTGCGCCACCCGGTCCCGCGCGTCGGCGGCGCCGAGTTCGGCCTCGCTGGGTTCGGTGGGCAGGCCGACGGCGAGCAGCATGTCCTCGGTGCGGGAACCGGCCCGTCCGGTCAGGTCCGCCGCGACCTGGAGCATCGCCGCGTTCGCCGGCAGCACGTCGCCGCGCAGTTCGGTGACGCCGGCCGCGCCGGCCACCGCCCGCAGGTGTTCCAGCAGCAGCGTGCCGATGCCCCGGTGCCGCTGCCCGTCGGCGACGAAGACGGCGAACTCGGCGGAGCCGCCCTCGCCGACCTCGTAGGCGGCGACCCCGGCGAGCTGGCCGGCGGTCTCGGCGAGTACCGCGCCGTGTTCGGCGGGTGCGGCGGGGCGGCAGAGCCGGTCGACCTCGGCGGCGATGGTCCGCTCACCGGGTACGGCGAAGAACCGCATCCGCAGGCTCTCCGGCGAGCTGCGCCGGTACAGCTCGGTCAGCCGGCCCCGGTCCTGCGGGGTGACCGCGCGGATCCGGACGATCCCGCCGTCGATGGCGAGCGCGTCGGCGCCGGGTATGGCCTGGACGAACACCTCGGGTACCCCATTTCGCGTCGGTCCGGTCCCCGGCGGGTCCGCCGGGTCCTGCTCCAGCTACCAGCACACCCGCAGGTGCCCCGCGCGGACAGGGTCGGAGCGCCCGCCGCCGGAGGGCCGGTCGGCCCTGTCCCGGTCGGGGAGGACGGTCCTAGCGTCGGAGACGGATGGGCGTCACGACGACGTCCGGACCGGGCGGAAGGAGAAGTCATGAGACAGTGGCTGGTGCAGGACGTGATGACCACGGACGTCGTCACCGTCGGGGTGGAGACGCCGTACCGGGCGATCGTCGGCCTGCTCGCCGAGCGGGGCGTCAGCGGCGTGCCGGTGGTGGACGAGTCCGGGCGGGTCCAGGGTGTCGTCTCCGAGTCGGACCTGCTGGCCAAGGTGGAGCTTACCGGGCAACCGGAGCCACGGCTCTTCGTCGGCCGACGGCAGCGGGCCGCCCGGACGCACGCGACCGCCTCGGTCGCCGAGCAGTTGATGACCGCGCCGCCGATCACAGTGGTGGGCACCACCACGCTCACGACGGCGGCGAAACTGATGGAGGCGGAGCGGGTGAAGCGACTGCCGGTGGTGGACGAACTCGGCCGGTTGGTCGGCATCGTCTGCCGTGGTGACCTGCTCAGGGTCTATCTGCGGCCGGACGCCGACATCCGGGCCGATGTCGTCGACGACGTGCTGCGCCGGGTGCTCGCCATCGAGGAGGGCGTGATCCGGGTCGCCGTCCAGGACGGCGTGGTCACCCTGGACGGCCGGCTGGACCGGCGCAGCACCGCGCAGATCGCGGTCCGGTTGGCGTACGCGGTGCCGGGTGTGGTCGACGTGACCGACCGGCTGGAGTACGCCTACGACGACGTGCAGGTGACGATCGGCATGATCGCGTGACGGTCCGCCCCTCCCGAGCGGAACCGGCACAGGTGCCGGCGCTCGGTGCCGGTCCGGTCCTGGCGCTCAACGCCGGCTCGTCGTCGTTGAAGTACGCGCTGCTCCGGGACGGCGGTCGGCTGGCCGGCGGCACGGTGGCGCGGATCGGCGAACCCGGCGCACCGGAGGCCGACCACGGCGGCGCGGTCGCCCGGGTGCTCGACGAGCTGGCCCGGCGCCACCCGACGCCGGTCGCGGTCGGCCACCGGATCGTGCACGGCGGCGACCGGTTTCGCCGGCCGACCGTGCTCGACGACGCGGTGGTGGCGCGGATCGAGGAACTCTCCGGGCTGGCGCCGCTGCACAACCCGCCGGGCGTCGCCGTGATCCGGGCCGCCCGGCGGGCGCTGCCCGGCGTGCCCCAGGTGGCCGTCTTCGACACCGCGTTCCACGCCGACATGCCGGCCGAGGCGAGCCGCTACGCGCTGGACACCGAGACGGCCACCCGGTACGGCATCCGCCGGTACGGCTTCCACGGCATCTCGGTCCGGTACGTCGCCGCCGCCGCCGCGACCCTGCTCGACCGCCCGCTGGCCGAACTGCACCTGATCGTGCTGCACCTCGGCAACGGGGCCAGCGCGACGGCGGTGGCCGGTGGGCGTGGCGTCGACACCTCGATGGGGATGACCCCGCTGGAGGGGCTGGTGATGGGGACCCGGACCGGTGACATCGACCCGGCCGTCGCCTTCCACCTGGCCCGCGCCGGCCTTTCCACCGACCGGATCGAGGAGCTTTACCAGCACCGGGGCGGGCTGCTCGGGCTCTGCGGCGACAACGACATGCGTCGTGTCCTGACCCGCGCCGGAGCCGGGGACGAGGCCGCCGAGCACGCCCTGGCGATGTACTGCCACCGGATCCGCAAGTACGTCGGTGCCTACCACGCGGTGCTCGGCCGGCTGGACGCGGTCGTCTTCACCGCCGGTGTCGGTGAGCACAGTCCGGCGGTCCGGGGCCGGGCGCTGGCCGGGCTGGAGCCGCTGGGCATCGTCGTCGACCCGGCCCGTAACGCCGCCGGCCCGCCCGCCCGGGTCGTCTCGGCCGAGGGTGGCCGGGTCGCCGTCTGCGTCGTACCGACCGACGAGGAACGCGGCATCGCCGAGGAGACCGCCGCCGCGCTGCGCCTCGCACACTGAGCGGGCCCGCCGATCCTGTAAAGGTCGGCGGGCCCGTTCGGGAGGTTCAGCCGCGCGGTGCCCAGTCGCCGAGGGACCAGTCCCGTACCTCCGGCATGTCCTCGAGGTGCTCGACCACGTACGCCTCGTGCCGGGCGAGTTGCTGCTCGCACCAGCGGGCCAGTTCGGCGGCGCCCCGGGGCAGTCGCCGGGCGTTGTTGATCGCGTCCAGCACCAGGTGGTAGCGGGAGGTCCGGTTCCGTACCGTCATGTCGAACGGGGTGGTGGTGGTGCCCTGTTCCACGAAGCCGCGTACCCGGAACCGGTCGGCGTCCGGCCGCCCGTGCACGAGCTGGTGGATGGCGCCCGGATAGCCGTGGAAGGCGAAGACCACGTCGACGGTGTCGGTGAACAGTTCGGTGAAGAGGGTCGGGCTCATCCCGTGCGGGTGGTCCTTCGGCCGGACCAGGGTCATCAGGTCGACGACGTTCACCACCCGGACCTTCATCCCGGGCAGCCGTTCCCGGAGGATCTGGGCGGCGGCGACGGTCTCCATGGTGACCACGTCGCCGGCACAGGCGAGCACGATGTCCGGGTCGGTGCTGCCGTCGTCGGTGCCGGCCCACTCCCAGATGCCGGCGCCCTGGGCGCAGTGTGCCATCGCGTCCGCCATCGACAGCCACTGCAACTGCGGCTGCTTGTCGATCACGAGCAGGTTGATGTACGACCGGGACCGCAGGCAGTGGTCGGCGACCGAGAGCAGGCAGTTGGCGTCCGGCGGCAGGTAGATCCGGGCGATGTCGCCGCGCTGGGTCAGCACCACCTGGATCAGCCCGGGACCCTGGTGTGAGAAGCCGTTGTGGTCGTTGCGCCAGGCGGTCGAGGTGAGCAGGATGTTCAGGCTGGGCACCTTGGCCCGCCACGGCAGGTGCCGGGCCTCCTGCAACCACTTGCCGTGCTGCACGGTCTGCGACGCGCTGACCATCGCGAACGCCTCGTAGGTGGCGAACATGCCGTGCCGGCCGGTCAGCGTGTATCCCTCCAGCCAGCCGTGGCAGTTGTGCTCGGAGAGTACCTCCATCACCCGGCCGTCGCGGCCGATCGCCACGTCGGCGTCGGTGACCTGTTCCATGAAGGCCCGGTCGGAGACCTCGAAGACGGCGCCGAGCCGGTTGCTGTTGGTCTCGTCCGGGCAGAACAGCCGGAACGTGTCGGGGTTGCGCCGGTAGACGTCCCGGAGGAGTTCGCCGAGCCGGCGGGTCGACTCGACCCGCAGCTTCGCCGGGGTCGGCACGTCGACCGCGTAGTCGCGGTAATCCGGCAGGTCCAGGTCGCGGGTGAGCAGCCCGCCGTTGGCGTGCGGCGACGCGCTCATCCGCAGGTCGCCCCGGGGTGGCAGGTCCCGCACGGTCTCGACGGGGGCGCCGGCACCGTCGAAGAGTTCCGCCGGCCGGTACGACCGCAGCCAGCTCTCCAGGATCGCCAGGTGCTCCGGGTTGTCCCGTACCCCGGAGAGCGGCACCTGGTGGGACCGCCAGCTGCCGGTGACCTTCACCCCGTCGACCTCCTCGGGGCCGGTCCAGCCCTTCGGTGACCGCAGGATGACCAGGGGCCAGCGTGGCCGGCTGCCGTCCCAGTCGCCGTCCCGGGCGGCCTGCTGGATGGCCCGAATCCGCCCCCACGCCTGCGCGAGGGTCGCCGCGAACCGGTGGTGCGAGCCGGGCAGGTCGGCGCAGTCGACCTCGAGCACGTCGTAGCCGTGCCCCTCGAAGAGTGCCCGGACCTCGGCCGGGTCCTTCCGGGCCAGCACGGTCGGGCCGGCGATCTTGGCGCCGTTGAGGTGCAGGATCGGCAGCACCGCGCCGTCCCGGGTCGGGTTGAGGAAGGAGATGCCCTTCCAGGAGCCCTCCAGCGGGCCGGTCTCCGCCTCGCCGTCCCCGACGACGGCGACGGCGAGCAGGTCGGGGTTGTCCATCACGGCGCCGAAGGCGTGCACCAGCACGTACCCGAGTTCGCCGCCCTCGTGGATCGAGCCCGGGGTGGTCACCGAGACGTGGCTCGGGATGCCGCCGGGGCTGGAGAACTGCCGGAAGAGCCGGAGCATCCCGGCCTCGTCCTGGCCGACGTCCGGATAGATCTCGCTGTAGGTGCCCTCCAGGTAGCCCGCCGCGACCAGCGCCGGCCCGCCGTGCCCCGGCCCGGCCAGATAGATCGCCTGCTGTCCGGTGAGCCGGATCAGCCGGGAGACGTGTGCGTAGATGAGCGACAGGCCGGGGCTGGTCCCCCAGTGCCCGAGCAGCCGTGGCTTGATGTGCTCCGGCGTGAGCGGCTCCCGCAGCAGCGGGTTGCCCCGCAGGTAGATCTGCCCGACCGTCAGGTAGTTGTTAGCCCGCCACCATGCGTCGAGCCGGGCGAGTTCGGACTCGTCCGGAGTCGCGAGGGTGTGCAGGATCGCGGCGTCGTCCGCCGTCCCGATCTGGTCCTTCGTGTCCGTTGCCACGCTCAACCCTTCCGCAGGCGTATGTCGTCGGTGGGCGGGCCACCCACGGGTCCGGTACCGGATCCGCAGCGGTTTCCGGCCGCCTCCCCCACGGTATGACCGGTGGCGCCCCGGGGTGACCGGGACGAGGTCCGTCCCGCCCGGGACCTTCGACCCGTTGACCCGCCCGGAGGCCCTGTTCCCGGCAGACGGCGGTTCCTCATTCCCGACCCGGCCCCGGCCGTTCCGGCAGGCTCTCCCGAAGTGCCCGTACCCGGCACAGATAGAAGTACTCCGGCCCCTCGGTGCCGTCGTGCCGCTGTGCCCGCGCCCGCAGGTGCACCCCTTCCAGGGCCAGCAGGTCGGCGTTCGCCGGGACGGCCGTGACCCTGATCCGGATGTCGCCGCGACCGTAGCAGTAGTCCGCCTGGCGCAGTGTGAACACGTCGCCGACCCGGACGACGGGCCAGCGGGCCGGCGGGCGCCGCTCAGCCTCCATGGTCGGCGTTCCGGGGCCGGATCTGGCACCGTTCGGGCCGGACGTAGTGCCAGGTGTCCCGGACGGCTTCCACCCCGTCGGCGTCCAGGACGTAGCCGCGCAGTAGCAGCCAGTCCCGGCCGTCGTCGATTTTCGGCGGTACGACGGTGACCCGTAACCGGAGATCGCCGACGACCGGGGGTTGCACGTGGTGGCAGTAGTGCTGTCCCTCCGGACACCACAATTGATCGCCTTCGGCTATCTTCCTGCGGTCCCTGTCCGGCCTGCCCCCGATGCTGCGCAGGTTGAGCATGCTTTCCCTCCGACGTCTCGCGAAAAGGTACGGGGCGGCGCGCGCTTGCAGGCCATAGTGGACGAGTATTGACCGGCGTGCAATATTCCAGAGCAGAAAGTCAGCCACATATCTTGCTTTCCGAACGCCGCACCGATAAGGGTTCCAAAGCGGCGGGTACAACCATTCCAGAAGTGCCGTCCGGCAGGCCCGACAGGGAAGGAACGAATCCGATCATGACGAGCGAGCAAGGGTCGACGGTCCCCCGCCGACAGCTTGGCGATATCTGCGCAGGGCCCGCGAGGACGCCGGCATCACCCGGGAGGCGGCCGCCCGGGAACTCGAGTGGTCGGTGCAGAAGTTGTGGCGGATCGAGAATGGCGCCACGTCGTTACGGGCGATCGACGCCCGCAACATGAGCGAGCTGTACAGGGTGAGCCGCGAACTGACCGAGGAACTGATGACACTCGCCCGGGAAACGAAGGCCAAGGGCTGGTGGCACGCGTACGGTGGCGCCATCGCACCCTTCTTCGAGCTGTACGTCGGCCTGGAGAGCGCCGCCGAACGCATCCGCAGCTACGAAGCCGAACTGATCCCCGGCCTGTTGCAGACCGAGGAGTACACCCGCGAGGTCGTCCGGGTATTCGGGGCGCACAGGTCGGCGGAGGAGAGGGAGCAACGGGTTGCGATCAAGCTCGAACGACAGCATCTGCTGCGCCGCCGGCTTCCCCCACCGCCCGACCTACGGGTGATCCTGAACGAGGCGGCACTGCGCCGCCCACTGGCCGAAGCCAAAGCGATGGCCCACCAGCTCCACCACCTGGTCAACGTCTCCACGGAGCTGCCGAACGTAAGCGTCCGGGTCCTGCCCTTCAGCGCCGGGTTGCATCCGGCCGGAGCCGGAGCGTTCCTCATCTTCGACTTCGACCAAGGCAGGACCCACCCGGAACCCTCCACTGTCTACAGCGAGGGCGCCACCGGCGCCATCTATCTCGACAAGCCATCGGAAGTCGCCACCTACGAGCGGATCTGGGCGGGTCTGGACGAGGCTGCTCTGGACACGGGACAATCGCATCGACTGATCACTGCCCTTGCCGAGGAGTACGAGTCATGAGCGATCTTCCCGCTCCGCTGTGGCGCAAGAGCAGCCGTAGTACCGCCGACGGCAACTGCGTGGAGGTCGCCGACAATCTTGTCGGAGTGGTGGCCGTTCGGGACAGCAAGGACCGGGACGGCGCGACCCTGGTCTTCGCGCCGTCGGCGTGGTGCGCGTTCGTCGCCGCAGCACGTCGACCCACCGGATAGCACGTCTCCCCCGCACCACCACCACTGCGACGGCGTCGCCATGATCCGGTAGCGTCCGGCCTGCCCGAACAGGCCGAACGCTACGGGATCATCGGAACCGAGGGCCCAGGCGCGGGTGGTCGTCGGCGTTGGCCGACGGAAGTACACGCTGCTCCTGGACCTCGATCTCCTGCCGCCAGCGATGCGCACCGGGATTCCACGCCTCGTCGATCGGGCCCATCACCTGCGCGCCGACGCCGCTGCGTCGAACGTGCCGGGCCAGCCAGGCGAACCCGGTCAGCAGCACGCCGAGCCCGCCGCCGACGATAAGCATCCCCAGCAGCGTGTCCACGGCTGCCAGCCTATTCGAAATGCCCACGCCCGCGCCCAACCCCAGCCGTGCCACGCGTCGATGCTGCGGCGATACGTCGACTGCGTACGATATGCGAACTACCGCTCGGCTCAGGTGGTCGACCGTCCGGCGCTGCGTCGAGCAGCCATTGATCAAGATGGCGCTTTCCCAGGCATAGGTTCCGTCCGAGATCCGAAGCCACTACGCCTGGCGTCGACGCGGGACGCCGATCCGTGACACCGCGCCACGCCTCGCCCCCGCCCAAGCGAGGTACGTCGTGCCACTGCTCTCCGCACTCGACCACCGCCACACCGTCGCACCACCCGGCTACAGCCGCTGGCTGATACCGCCCGCCGCACTCTCCGTGCACCTGTGCATCGGCCAGGCGTACGCGACGAGTGTCTACAAGAACTCCCTGATCGCGCACTTCGACGCGAGCCAGACCGCGATCGGGATCATCTTCAGCATCGCCATCGTGATGCTCGGCCTCTCGGCCGCGCTCGGCGGCACCTGGGTCGAGTCGAACGGGCCGCGCTAGGCGATGTTCGTCTCGGCCTGCTTCTGGGCCACCGGCTTCCTGGTCGGCGCGCTGGGCATCGCGACCGGGCAGCTCTGGCTGGTCTACCTCGGCTACGGCGTGCTCGGCGGCATCGGTCTCGGCATCGGGTACATCTCGCCGGTCTCCACGCTGATCAAGTGGTTCCCGGACCGTCCCGGGCTGGCCACCGGCCTGGCCATCATGGGTTTCGGCGGCGGCGCGATGCTGGCCAGCCCGCTCTCCCGGCAACTGCTCTCGTTCTACGACCCGAACTACGACCCGGGCAACTCCGGCTCGGTCGCCTCCGGCGGCGCCCTGGTCGGGCTCTTCGTCACCCTCGGTCTCGGCTACTTCGCCATCATGATGTTCGGGGTGGTCAACGTCCGGGTGCCGGCGCCGGGTTGGCGTCCCGCCGGCTTCGACCCGGGTACGGTGGCCGCCAGGCCACTGGTGACCACGGCGAACGTCTCGGCGTCGAACGCGATCCGCACCCGCTCGTTCTGGTTGCTCTGGATCGTGCTGTTCTGCAACGTCACCGCCGGGATCGGCATCCTGGAACAGGCCAGCCCGATGATCCAGGACTTCTTCCGGGACGGCGGCACGTCGAGCGTCACCATCGCGGCGGCCGGCGGCTTCGTCGGGCTGCTGTCGCTGTTCAACATGGCCGGCCGGTTCGTCTGGTCGTCCACTTCGGACGTCATCGGGCGACGGCCGATCTACCTGGTCTACCTCGGTGTCGGCATGGTGCTGTACGCCCTGCTCGCCGTCGTCGGCTCCACCGCCACCGCCCTGTTCGTCCTGCTGGCCTGCGTCATCCTCTCCTTCTACGGCGGCGGCTTCGCCACCGTGCCGGCGTACCTGCGGGACCTCTTCGGCACCTACCAGGTCGGGGCGATCCACGGACGGCTGCTGACCGCCTGGTCGGCGGCGGGGATCGCCGGCCCGCTGATCGTCAACGGCTTCCTGGACGCACAGGGCAAGCCGGGCACCCTCACCGCCTCCGCGTACCAGCCGGCCCTGTTCACCATGGTCGGCGTACTGGCGGTCGGATTCGTGGCGAACCTGCTGATCCGGCCGGTGCCGACGGACTTCCACGAGCCGGTCCGGACCGCAGCGCCGGCCACCCCGAGCCCGGACGCCACGCAGGGTGCCCGGACCGCCACGACCGATCACGGTACGGCGGCCGGGCCGACCGGTACGCCGGAGGACCGGCACCCGACGAGCGGGCAACCGGACGGCCGGTCCGGCCGATTGTGGATCTCCTGGCTGCTGGTCGCCGTACTCCTCGGGTACGGGGTTGTACAGACTGTAATCACGGCGGCGAAACTCTTCACCGGTTGACCCGGATTGCCCGCCCCCCGGGGGCAGCCAACTCCACCGATCGTGAAACATAATCGGCAGGGGACTCATCCCCCCGGCCCGTTTTCCCGTACCTGATGGGGGTCGGACCGCCGTCGAGCGACGCGCGGCGGTACGACTCCGCCCAAAGTGGCGCTCTCGGGACGGGGCACAATAGGCGGCCGTGCCCGTCGCGAGACGGGTGGCAGGCGGGGCGTGGTGGTGGGCGCGCCGAGGCGGAAGATCGAGGAGCAGATGGCCCGGACGAGACAGATTCAGCGTGCCAGCGTCCCCATGAGCTTCACCAGCCGGGGCAGCACACCGAAGCCCGGCGGGGCGGTCGCGGTGATCGTCGTGTCGGTGCTGGCGGCGGTCTGGGCGGCGGCGATGCTGAGCCCGATCGGCGGGCTGATCAACGCCTACATGTTCGTCTACATGACGTTCTTCGCCGGGCCGGCCACCCTGGTCTCGCTGAGCCTGACCGTGATGATCGGGCTGGTGGCGACCGACCGGATCGTCCTGCTGATCCGGCACCGGGTACTCCTCCAGTCCGCCCACCGGTCGCTCGGCATCATCGCCGTCTTCTGCCTGGTGCTGCACGTGCTGACGAAGATCTCGGCCGGGCACATCAGCCCGGGCAAGGCGCTGCTGCCCTTCGTCAGCGGCGCCAGCGTCTACGTCGGGCTCGGCACCGTGGCCGGGGCGATGATGGTGATGGTGCTCTGGACCGGTCTGGTCCGGGCCCGGTTCGCCGGAGTCGGCAAGCCCTGGCTGTGGCGGACCCTGCACAGCATCTCGTACGCCGCCTGGCCGATCGCGCTGGTGCACGGGCTCCAGGCCGGCCGGGCCGCCGCCACCTGGGTCACCCTCAGCTATCTGCTCTGCATGGCCATCGTGCTGGCGCTGCTGGGTATCCGGCTCTCGGTCACCCTGAACCGCAAGCGGGCGGAGCAGGGCGTCAGCGGCTCGCTCTCCCCCGGCACCCGCCCCGGCAAGCCGGGCCGCTCGGGCAAGCCGGGCGCGGCCGGCCGGACCAACTCGATGGCGCCGGCCAAGCGCCGGACCGCCGACGAGATCCGGGCCAGCCGGGCCAACTCCCCGGCCCGGGACGCCGGCCGGAGCCGGCGCAGGCGGTGGGAGGACGACACCCTCGGCGGCGGCAGCCGACGTGGCGGCCGGGGCAACCGGTGGGACGACTCCGACACCCTCGGCGGGCGGCGCGGCGAGACCAGGTCGCCCCGGGCCAGCCGGGACGACCGGGACGGGTACGGCGGCCGGATGGACGACACCCAGGGCGGTGGCCGGCGCCGCAAGGAGAGCCTCACCGACCTGCGCGGCGGTTCGGAGGCGGCGATCGACGCCTGGGCCCGGGCCGGCGAACTCGACAGCACGTACGCGCCCCGCGGCCGGTCCGACCGGTTCGCCGTACCCGAGGTGCCGCCGCCCGGCACCATGTCCGGGGGTGCGGACCCCGACGACATGCCAAGGGACGCCGAACTGCCCTGGGACAGCCCCCGGCGCTGGGGCGCCGACGGCGACGAGGACCGGTGGGATCGTCGGCGCGGCGACGCGGACGACTCGACGTACGGCCGGCCGCGCGCCTGGGACGACACGTCCGGCGGCGCCGACCGCGACGAGCCGGGCACGGGCCGGCGGTCGCGACGGGACAGGGACAGCACGGACGGGTCGGGCCGGCGGTCGTGGCGGGAGCCCGCCGACGAGCCGACCTCGACCGGCGGCACCACCCGGGCCGGCCGGCGGCGGGCCGCCGACGAGGAACCGACCGAGCGTTCCGGCCGGCACAGCCGGGCCCGGGGCGGCGGCGCCGACGAGGCCGAGGAGAGCATCGCGGAGTGGGGCCGGGCCGCCCGGTACGAGCCCAACCTCGTCCCCGGAGCGGACGACGACGACGATGACGACGGCGGCAAGCCCGCCCTGATCGACCTCGCCACCCGCCGGTCCCGCAGGTCCGACGAGCCGTCCGGCCGCTCCTCCCGGCGGCGGGACGACTCCGACGACCCGTCCGACGATGGCGCCTACTGGACCAGTCTGAAAGGTGAAGCGCGGTGAGCCTGACCGCCGTACCCCCGGTCGCCTGCTTCGGCGAGCCCCGGCTCACCGCCGGATTCGACGAGTTCGGCCGGCTCGACCTGACCGCGCACGAGATGGTGCACGGTGCCGTCAACCCGCTCTCCCCCAAGGGCCTGCTCCGGCTGGTCGAGGGGATCGAACTCAAGGGCAAGGGCGGCGCCGGCTTCCCGTTCGGCCGCAAGTTCCGGGCCGTGCTGGAGTCGGCGGACCGGCAGGATCTGCCGACCGTCGTGGTGGTGAACGCGACCGAGGGCGAGCCCGGCGCCTGGAAGGACAAGGCGCTGCTCACCCGCGCGCCGCACCTGATCCTCGACGGGGCCGCGATCGCCGCCTACGCGCTGGACGCCGACGAGATCGTCATCGGGGTCGCCGACGACGGGATCGGCCAGGCGTCCCTGACCGCCGCGCTGGCCGAGCGCCGGATGCCGGTACGCACCGGAATCGTCACCGTGCCGCACCGGTTCATCTCCGGTGAGGGTGGCGCACTGGTGCGCGGCATCAACGGCGAGGCGCACATCCCGCCGGGGCGCAAGGTGCGGGCCAGCGACACCGGGGTGGGCGGCCTGCCGACGCTGCTCTCCAACGCCGAGACGTACGCCCAGCTCGCCCTCGCCGCCCGACTCGGCCCGTACGAGTACGGCACCGTCGGTACCGCCGACGAACCCGGCACCGTGCTGCTCACCGTCACCGGGGCGGCGGGCCGGCCGGCCGTCGTGGAGTGCCCGACCGGCATCCCGTTGAAGGACGTACTCGAACTCTGCGAGACGCCGGAGGGGCCGGGCGTGCTCACCGGCGGCTACCACGGCAAGTGGATCAGCGCGGAGGGCGCCGCCACCGCCGAGGTGTCCCGGGCCGGGTTCGCCAAGGTCGGCGGCGCGCTCGGCGCCGGCATCATCATGCCGCTCAGTGCCGAGGTGTGCCCGCTCGGCGAGGCCGCCCAGGTCGTCACCTACCTGGCCGGTGAGTCGGCCGGGCAGTGCGGGCCGTGCCGGCTCGGCCTGCCGGACCTGGCCCGGTCCCTGGACCTGATCGTCGGTGGCAGCGCCGCCGCCGAGGTGGTCCGGGCGGCGGCCGGTGCGGTGAAGGGCCGGGGCGCGTGCAGCCACCCGGACGGTACGGCGCGGTTCGCCACCTCGGCCCTGGAGATCTTCACCGAGGACCTGGAGGCGCACGCCGCCCGGGGCACCTGCGGCAGGAAGGTGAAGGGCGTCCTCGGGTTGCCGAACGCGGCCGACGCCCCCACCTCCAAGCTGGTGGTGGACTGGTCCCGCTGCGACGGGCACGGGCTCTGCGCCAGCGTGGCGCCGGAGTTCGTCCGGCTGGACTCCAACGGCTTCCCGTCGTTCCCGTCCACCCCGGTGCCTACCTGGCTGGAGGGTGGTGTCCGCAAGGCGGTCCGGATGTGCCCGGCCCTGGCCCTGCGGATGACCCCGGTCAACAACTGAGCCGACGCCAGGCACCGCCCCCGGACCGGTAGCCGCCCCCGCCCGCCTCCCCCGGTGGTCGCGGCGGGAGGATGGGCCGGTGGACGACGATCTTCTTCTTGCCCGGCGGGCCACGCTGGCCGGTGCCGCCGTCGGACTCGGGTACTTCGCCGACCTTGGCCGGCTCGACCGGGAGCGGAAGCCGGACGGCAGCGTGGTGACCGAGGCGGACCGGGCCGTCGAGGCGACCATCCGGGAGGTGCTCGCCGAGGCCCGGCCCGACGACGCGATCCTCGGTGAGGAGGTCGGGCAGATCGGCAGCGGCGGCCGGCGCTGGATCGTCGACCCGATCGACGGTACGGCCCAGTTCGTCGCCGGGGACGACCGCTGGCTGGTGCTGGTCGCCCTGGAGGAGGCGGGCGAGATCGTCGTCGGGGTGGCAGCGGTGCCGGCACAGCGGACGATCTGGTGGGCCCGGCGCGGCGGTGGCGCCTACCAGGCGGAGATCTCCGGTACGGCGGTGACCGGTGAGCGCCTGCTCCGCACCGTCGGCACCCCAGCGGCCACCAGCGGCACCGGGACGGCCGATCTTCCGGCCGGCCTTCCGGCTGGCAGCCGACTCGGGGTGGTGCCGCCGGACGAACAGGTCTATCCGGCCGAACGCGAGATGATCGCCGCGCTCTCGGCGGTCACCACGACGGTTCCGTGGCGCACCCACGCCGCACTGCTGGTGGCCCGGGGCGAGCTGGACCTCGCGGTGCAGACCCGGGGGCAGGTGTGGGACTTCGCCGCCACCTCGCTGATCGTGACCGAGGCGGGTGGCCGGTACAGCGGATTCGACGGGCGGTCCCGGCCGGCCGCCGGACCTTCGCTCTTCGCCCGGACCCCGGCGCTGCACGACGCCGCGCTACGCCGCCTCGCCGGCACCGTCCGCCCCGAACCGCCGCCGACGGGAACAGCCGCCTGAGCCGCACACCTGACTGCGACGCACCGGACCGGCGACGCACCCGACAGCGGGCTCAGCCTGACCGGCGGGCGCGGGCGGCGAGGACGATCGGGGTCGGGCTGCCCCCCTCGGCGAACCGCTCGAAGGTCAGCCCGGCGTCCAGGAACATCTGCAACAGCTCGGACAGCGGCCAGTGGGTCGCGCCGACCTTGTCCCGGATCCCCCGGTCGGTCCAGGACTCCTTGGTCCAGTTGCTGTCCCGGTAGCCGGGGCGGATCAGCACCGCGTTCCGGTCGGTGCGGTCGGCGAAGCCACCGCAGAAGCACGGGTGCACGCCGACGTGCACGAACACCCCGCCAGGCGCGAGCACCCGGGCCGCCTCCCGGAGCACCGCGGCGTATCCGGGCATGTCGGTGTGCACCATCACCGCGACGACCGCCGGCAGTGTGCCGTCGGAGACCGGCAGCCGGCCGGCGTCGGCCCAGACGGTCGGCAGGCGGTCCCGGGCGTACCGGAGCATCCCGGCGGAGAGGTCCACCCCGATCGGACTGCGGCCGAGAGCGCGGACCTGCTCGGCGTAGACGCCGGTGCCGCAGCCGATCTCCAGGCAGGGGCCGTCGCCGGGGCCGAGCAGCAGCCGCAGGGTCCGGGCGACCTCCAACTCGTCCTCGGCGAGGGCCCGCTGGGGCAGGAACTCCGCCTCGTACCAGTCGGCGATCTCGTCGTACGCCGCGCCATCCCGCATCGCTTCCTCCCCCGGTCGGCCGGACGGGTGCCGGTACCCATTCCCGCATCCCGGCCCGACGCGGACCAACCCTGTTCGCCCAGGGCGCAGGACGACCGGGGGGTGGCGGTCGGCGCCGACCGGGATCAGGACGTCGTTGGCAGCAGCACGTCGAGGAAGGCGTTGCTGAACACCCGGTGCGGGTCGTGGCCGTTCAGCTGCTCCACCGCCCGGTCCCAGGTCGGGTCGGGCGCCTGCCGGTAGGAGTCCGGGACGGTCCGGGTCAGCATCGTCGGGTCGGCCCAGGCGGCGGCGTCGGTGTAGCCCCAGCCCTTCGACCACTCGACCCGGCAACCGGCGTACGAGCCGGTGTAGGTGCCGAAGAAGAAGTTCTCCATCTCGCGGTAGAAGGCGTGTGCCCGGGGCGCGGTCGGGAAGGTGAGCACGTCGAACCAGACCACGCAGTCCCACTCCGGGTGGTCTGCCCGGGGCCGGGCCGCCGACAGTGCCGGTGGCTGCGCCCCGGGTACGCCGACATCGGCCGCCCGGTCCACTCCGGCGACCCGGATCTCCACCTGCCCGGTGACCGGGAACTCCCCCCGGGACTGGTACGCGGCCAACTGCCGCTGGTAGAACCGGGCGAACTCGTGCACCACCCGCTGCACCGAGCCCCGGCTGGTGTGCACCGCGTACCCGTTGGCGGTCTCCCGCAGCGTGGTCGGCTTGACGTAGAGCAGCAGGTTCTTCGACGGACCCCAGAGGTCGGTGGCGAGCGTGCCGGTCAGCCCGGCGGCGGCGGTGGTGTACTGCACCTGCCCGAACGTCGGGGTCAGTTCCCAGGCCCCGCCCAGCAGTTGCTCGGCCAGCTCGGAGACCGGCTCGGGCACGTTGTCGGAGAAGACGTAGTTGTACGGCGTGAGCACCGGCCGGGAGGTCAGCGGCCGGGTCGGGCTGACGCTCCAGACCTTCAGCCACGGGTTGTCGGTGAAGGCGAACCAGATCGCCTCGACCCGGCCGGCCGCCGCCACGAAGCTGGTCAGGGTACGCCCGCCGGTGCCCGGTGCGGCGAACAGCTCGGCGGCCGGGATGTCGACCCGGCTGACGCACCGGAGGTTCTGGTTGGCGCCGACCCGCAGCGTGACCTCGGTGACGAAGGTTCGGCCGACGTGGGTGAGCAGCGCCGCGCACTCCGGGTCGGCGCGGTCGAAGGTGCGCAGCACGTACCCGTCGGTCGCCGCGTCCCAGACCACGGCAGTGAGCGAGAGGATCAGGTTGCTCAGCGTCCCGTAGCTGTGTCCGGGTGCCCGGGTCTCGCCGTCGGCCGGCACGCTGGTGCCGTGCCCGTTGATCGCCAGCACCCCGCCGACGCTCAGGTCGCCGGGGGCGGGGGTGTTGGTGACGCCGAGCCCGTGCTCCTCCAGGAACGCCAGGAGGTCGTCCATCGAGGCGCCGGTCTGCACGCGTACCGCCGCCGGTGCGGTGGCGAGCACCGCCATCGAGGTCAGGTGCCGGGTGGTGTCCACCAGGACGGTCCGGTCGGCGGCGCCGTCGGCGGGTACGGTCAGCGGTGCCCAGGTGTGCCGGTAGCCACGGGCCCGCACCCGGTAGCCGTTCCGGTAGGCCCAGTTGGTCACGGCCAGCACGTCGGCCGCGTCGCGCGGGGTGCAGGTCCAGACACCCTCGGCCTGGATCTCCCCGGCCCAGTTCCGGTACGCCTCGCGCCGCACCGGTACCCCGGCCGGAAAGTCCGGCGGTGCCGCCCGCTCCCCCGTCGTCCACAGTGTGCCGACGGCCGTCGCGGCGGACGCCTCGAGGAAGCCACGTCGGGTGAGAGCCATCTCGTTCCCCCTCCAGCTCGGACATGGTCGGCGCCGGCCGCGAGGGGTTCGTTGCCGGCGCGAAATGATCGCGCCATACCCTCGGAACCGTTCGACGGAACGCGATCTGCCGGACAATCGGGTTCGCTGGGCAAACCGACAACACCGGCAAGCGCCGTCAATCGCCACTCCATCGTCGGTGCTGGCACACCATCGGCGACCCGGCGACGGCGGCCGGCCGGCGACACGGGGGCGCCGCCGACGTCCAGGTCCGGGCGGCCGGCCGCCGTTTCACTAGAGTGGCCCCGTGCGTGACATCGCGGTCTTCACCGGCAGTGCCCACCCCGAACTCGCCACCGAGATCTGCCACCACCTCGGCGTCCCCCTGCTGCCCATCCGGATCTCCCGGTTCGCCAACGACTGCCTGGAGGTGCAGTTGCAGGCGAACTGCCGGGAGCGGGACGTCTTCCTGATCCAGCCGCTGGTGCCGCCGGTGCAGGAGCACCTGGTCGAGCTGCTGCTGATGCTGGACGCCGCCCGGGGCGCCTCGGCGGGCCGGATCACGGTGGTGATGCCGCACTACGCGTACGCCCGCAGCGACAAGAAGGACGCCCCGCGCATCTCGATCGGCGGGCGGCTGGTCGCCGACCTGCTCAGTACGGCCGGAGCGGGCCGGATCCTGGCGCTCACCCTGCACTCGCCGCAGGTGCACGGCTTCTTCAGTATCCCGGTCGACCACCTGCACGCGCTGCGCGAGCTGGCCACGCACTTCCGGGGCTACGACCTGACCGACACGGTGGTGGTCTCGCCGGACCTCGGCAACGCCAAGCAGGCCGCCGCGTTCGCCCGGCTGCTGAAGGTGCCGGTGGCGGCCGGGGCCAAGCAGCGGTTCTCCGACGACAAGGTGGTGATCAGCACGGTGATCGGCGACGTGGTCGACCGGGACGTCATCGTGCTGGACGACGAGATCGCCAAGGGCAGTACGGTCTTCGAGCTGCTCGACCGGCTGCGCGAGCAGAAGGTGCGCAGCGTACGGGTGGCCTGCACGCACGGGCTCTTCGCCGCGCAGGCGCTGCGCCGGCTCTCGGCCGAGCCGGACGTCGCCGAGATCGTCTGCACCAACACGGTGCCGATCCCGGCGGGCGATCACACCGACAAGCTCACCGTGCTCTCCGTGGCCCCGGCACTGGCCGAGGCGATGCGCCGGATCCACAACGGGGAGTCGGTCAGCGCGCTGTTCGGCTGACCGGGCAGGTATGTTGCCCGGGTGGCAGAGCAGGTCGTGCAGATCTTCACCGACGGCGCGTGCAGCGGTAACCCCGGTCCCGGCGGCTGGGGCGCCGTGCTGCGGTACGGGACGGTGGAGAAGGAACTCCACGGCGGCGAGGCGGTGCCGACCACCAACAACCGGATGGAGCTGATGGCGGCGATCCGGGCGCTGGAGAGCCTGACCCGCCCGGTGGCGGTGCAGATCTACGTCGACAGCACCTACGTCCGGGACGGCATCACCAAGTGGCTGCCGAACTGGAAGCGCAACGGCTGGCAGACCGCCGCGAAGCAGCCGGTCAAGAACGCCGACCTGTGGCAGCGGCTGGAGACCGCGGCCGCCCGCCACCAGGTGCGGTGGCACTGGGTGAAGGGGCACGCGGGGCATCCGGAGAACGAGCGGGCGGACCAGCTCGCGGTCCGGGGCATGCGGGAGGCGGTCGCCGACCGGGGGCGCCGACCGGGCGTACCGGTCTGAGCGTCCCGGTCTTCGGCACCATCCGGACGATCCAGCCGGTCAACCGCAGGTTGACGATTCGTCTGCGTCAACTTACGGTTGACGCATGGAGCGCCTGCCGGTTCGTCTCGACGACCTCATCGAGTACGTCCGCCGCCAGCATCCCGCCGGGGACCCCCTCGACCGGGTCGCCGACGCGGTACTCGTCGGCGAGTACCTCGGTGACCTCGCCGACCACCTGATCGGACACTTCGTCGACCAGGCCCGCCGTTCCGGTGCCTCGTGGACCGAGATCGGGCAGAGCATGGGCGTCAGCAAGCAGGCCGTGCAGAAGCGCTTCGTGACCCGGCGGGCCGAGCAGGACGACGCCATTCCGGCCGGCGTCCTCGCCCGGTTCACCGACCGGGCCCGCAACGTGGTGACGCAGGCCCAGGCCGAGGCCAGGTACGCCGGCAGCGCCGAGGTCGGCACCGAACACCTGCTGCTCGGCATCCTGCACGAGCCGGCGGGCCTGGCCGGCCGGGCGATCACCGCACTTGGCGTCTCCGCCGAGCAGATCCGGGCCGGCGTACCCGGGACCGGCCCCGCTCCCGCTCCCGCCGCAGCCGGCGCCCACCCGACCGCTGAGCCGGTGCGGTCGGCGGATGGCTCGGACCACCTGCCGTTCTCCGCCGGAGCCAAACAGGTGCGGGACCGTACCTTCGCCGAGGCGCTCCGGCTCGGCCACAACTACGTCGGCACCGAGCACATCCTGCTCGGCCTGCTCGCCACCGAGGACGAACCGGGCGCGCGGATCCTGGTCGAACTCGGGGTGACCCGGCCCCGGGCCGAGGAGTGGATCGTCGACACCCTGCGAAAGCTGTCCCGCTCGGCCAGCTCAGGCAGGTGACCACCGCGCCGGCGGGCTCCACGACCTCCGACCACGGGTCCTCGGGCGACCGGGCGGCCCGGCGGGACCGGGACTTCCCGCTGTTCTGGGCCGGGCAGGCCCTCTCCGCGTTCGGCGACGCCTTCTCGCTGCTCGCGGTGCCGCTGCTGGTGCTGGAGGCGACCGGCTCGGTGGCCCGGATGGGCCTGCTGACCGGGCTGGTCGGCGCCGCGTCGGTGGGAGCCGGGACAGTCGCCGGTCACCTGGTCGACCGGGTGGACCGCCGGCTCCTGCTGCTCGGCTGCGACCTGTGCCGGGCCGCCGGCTATGCCAGCATCCCGCTCGGCTGGCTCCTCGGGCCGCAACTCTGGCTGGTGTTCCTGGTCGCGCCGGCCTGCGCCGCCGCCGGCATGGTCTTCCAGGTCGGCTACGTGGCCGCCGTACCGGCGCTGGTCGGCCCCGACCGGATCACCCGGGCCAACGGCCAGCTCTACGCGACGTACGCGGCGGCCGGCGTCGTCGGTCCGGTGCTGGCCGGGCTGCTCTGCGCGGCCGTCGGTCCGACCGCCGCGATCGCGATCGACGCCGGCAGCTTCGCGCTGGCCGCCCTCGGCCTCTGCTTCGTCCGGCTGCGTGTGCCGGCGGGACGCCGTGCCCGGGACGCCCCTGCCGACAGCACCGGGCGGGGCGGCGGGGCGGACCGTTCCGGCTGGGCCGACCTGCTGGTCGGGGTGCGGTTCCTGTGGCGGCATCCGGTGCTGCGCACGCTGACGCTCCTGCTGTCGGTGCTGACCTTCCTGACCATCGGGTTGACCGACGTCTTCGTCTATCACGTGAAGCACGATCTCGGCCGCTCCGACGGCTCCGTCGGGCACGTCCTCGCCGCCGCGGCCGGCGGCACGATCGTGGCCGCCCTACTTGTCGCGCCGGTCCGCCGTGCACTGGGCTTCGGCGCGTGCTGGATCGGGGCGTACGCGCTGGGCGGCCTGGCCGTCGCCGGTGTCGGACTGACCCGACAGGTACCCGTGCTCGCCCTGCCGGTCGCCACCTACACGTTCGGGACCGGCCTGGCCGGGATCTGTTCGATGTCGTTACGCCAGCAGGTCACCCCGGAACATCTGCTCGGCCGGGTTACCTCGGCGTTCTGGACCCTGCACTCCGCGCTCGGGCCGCTCGGCGCGACCGTGCTGACCGGCGCGGTCGCCCGGTACGGCACCGCACCGGTCTGCCTCGCCGCCGGGCTCGCCTGCCTCACCGTCGCCGCCGTCGCCACCACGACCCCGATCCGCGCGCCCCGCCCGGAACTGGTTCCGGACCGGGCGACCGGTCCCCGCACCGGCTGACTCGGCCGGGCAGCCTCGGCCGGGGCGTCCGGCCAGCGCCGGCCGGGGTCAGGGACTGGTGCAGGTGAGTTCGCCCGGCGGGTTGTTGGTGCCGTTCCACGAGCCGGTGAAGCCGAAGGTGGCCGACGCGTTGGGACTGAGTGTGCCGTTCCAGCTGACGTTCCGGACCGTGACCGACGATCCGCTCGCGGTCAGCGTGCCGCTCCAGAGCTGTGTGATCGTCTGCCCGTTGCCGAAGGTCCACCGCACGGTCCAGCCGTTCAGCGTGCCGGTGCTGGTGTTCCGGACCGTCACCTCGGCCTGGAAGCCGCCCTGCCACTGGTTCGTCTGCCGGTAGGTCGCGGTGCAGGCACCGCCGGCCGGCGGCGGGGTGCTGGTGGCCGGCGGGGTGGTGGTCGGCGGCGGGGTGGTGGTCGGCGGCACCGTCGGCGGCAGGCTCGGCGTCGGCGACGAGGTGGGCGGCCTGGTGGTCGGCGGCGGCGTCGCGTCGAGCGGCAGGAACCGCAGGATCCGGTCGTCGGTGGCGGCCGGGCTGCCACGGCCGTCCCGGTTGCTGGTGGCCACCCAGAGCGATCCGTCCGGGGCGCGTTCGACGGTACGCAGCCGACCGTACTGGCCGGTCAGCCTGGCGATCGGGCTGCCGGAGACCCCGCCGCTTCCGTTGAGCGGTACCTGCCAGAGCCGGGTGCCGCGCAGGGCCGCGACGAAGAGCATGTTGCCGTCGATGGTGGCACCGCTCGGTGAGGCTTCGGCGGTCGTCCAGGTGACGATCGGGTTGCGGAACCGGGGGTCGTTGCCCTGGCCCTCCACCGTCGGCCAGCCGTAGTTGCCGCCCGGCACGATGTAGTTGACCTCGTCCCAGCTGTTCTGCCCGAACTCGCTGGCGTAGAGCCGGCCCTGCGCGTCCCAGGCGAGCCCCTGCACGTTGCGGTGGCCCATACTGTAGACGAGCGAGCCGGCGGTCGGGTTGTCCGGTGGGGCACTGCCGTCCGGGCGCATCCGCAGGATCTTGCCGTTGCGGCTGGACGGGTTCTGCGCGTTGGCGGTCTGGCCGGCATCGCCGACGCCGGCATAGAGCATGCCGTCGGGGCCGAAGGCGATCCGCCCGCCGTCGTGGAAGTTGGCCCGGGCCAGCCCGGTGAGGATCGGCGTCTGGGTCTGCGGCGCGTCGAGCCGGAACCGGACGATCCGGTTGTCGCTGGCCGAGGTGAAGTAGGCGTACACGTAGCGGTCGCTGGCGTACGTCGGCGAGACCGCGAGGCCGAGCAACCCGGCCTCGCCGCCGGGCGAGACGCCGGAGATGGTGGCGACCTGCTGCGGGCTCTGCCCGGGACGGATCTGCACGACCCGGGCGGTGTCCCGTTCGGCGACCAGCGCGCTGCCGTCTGGCAGGAAGGCCATCCCCCAGGGGGCCTGGAGGTTGGTGGCGACGGTCTGCGGCCGGCTGAAGTCGAAATCCCCGGCGGCCCGCACCCCCACCCCGTCGCCCGGTGCCGCCGTCGTGTCGGCGACGGCGAACCCGGCCCCGCCGAGTACGACGGTCAGTGCCGCACCGGTGACGAGAAGTCGACTGCTCCGCATGTCGCACCTCCAGGCGGACGAGGCTCTGGCGTGAGCACGACCGCCCGACGAGACAAAGATGATTGTCAATGTAGCACCGACGCCGGTCGCGGTCTAGATCAGCTCCGCCGAGGGCGGACGAGCCGGTCCCCGCCCGGCCGGCTCGCCCGCGTCCTCGGCGGGTCGCCCCGCCCGTCGCACCCGGATGCGCCCCCGACGCCCCGGGAAGTGTTCAGCCGGGACCCGCCCCGGCGGAGATGACCATCACTCTCGCCGGACCCGCACCCAAAGGGTGGGATACGGTTCTGCTGGTTCGAGGAGTAGTCACCGCCATCCCTTCGCACGCGTCGCCGCCGACGCGCTCGCGGTGGCAGCCGGAGGTTCCGCACCCGGGCGAGAGCCGGACGATCCGCAAACTTTCGGCTGCCCGCCCGATAATTCAGTGTGATGCGGCGCACGCTACGACGCTGTGAACCTACGGTCAAGGCTTGCGCCCTCCGGAAACCTCCAAGCTACTTTCCGCGAGGTACCCTCTCGACGCGGGCCGGACTTTCCGGAAACATGTCGGAAGTACGTCTGCGCCCGCGTCCAGATCGTCGGTCCGGCGTGCGGCGGCGCCGAAGAGTTCAGCAACAAGCGACAGGAGTCTGCTCGTGAGCAGCAACCGCAATGCCGCCGACCCGGGTCGGACGACGATCGAGGTCGAGCGGCTTGAGGTCACGGGGGTGCACGACGGGCATCCGCACGACGGAAAGCTCGCCGCTGCCCGGACCGGCCAGGACGCGGCACCGGACGGCGACGCCGCTCCCGGCGACCTGCCCCGCTGGCAGGACCCGCGACTGCCCGTGGCCCGGCGGGTCGAGGACCTGGTCGGCCGGCTCACGCTGGAGGAGAAGGTCGCCCAGCTGTACGGCGTCTGGGTCGGCGGCGACTCCACCGGCGAGGACCTGGCGCCGCACCAGCAGGAGATGACCAGCGAGGCACCCGACTGGCGGTCGATGATCAGCGCCGGCCTCGGCCAGCTCACCCGCCCGTTCGGCACCGCACCCATCGACCCCGCCCTCGGCGCCCGCGCCCTGGCCCGGATGCAGCAGGAGATCGTCGCCGCCAGCCGCTTCGGCATCCCGGCCATCGCGCACGAGGAGTGCCTGACCGGCTTCATGACCTGGAAGGCGACCGTCTATCCCACGCCGCTGGCCTGGGGTGCGACCTTCCACCCGGAGCTGATCGAGCGGATGGGCCGGCAGATCGGCTCGGTGTTGCGGATGGTCGGCGTGCACCAGGGACTGGCGCCCGTGATCGACGTGATCCGCGACCTGCGCTGGGGACGCTGCGAGGAGTCCCTCGGCGAGGATCCCTACCTGGTTGCCACCCTCGGCACCGCGTACGTCCGGGGGCTGGAGTCGACCGGCGTGGTGGCCACCCTGAAGCACTTCGTCGGCTACTCCGCCTCCCGGGCGGGCCGCAACCACGGTCCGGTCAGCATCGGTTCCCGGGAGCTGGCCGACGTGCTCCTGCCGCCCTTCGAGATGGCGCTGCGCGACGGCGGCGCCAGGTCGGTGATGCACGCCTACAACGACGTCGACGGCGTGCCGCCGGCCGCCGACCCCGAGCTGCTCACCGTGCTGCTCCGGGATCGCTGGGGCTTCACCGGCACCGTCGTCGCCGACTACTTCGGGATCAGCTTCCTGCACCGGCTGAACAGCGTCGCGGCCGACCTGTCCGAGGCGGCGGTGCTCGCCCTGACCGCCGGGGTGGACGTCGAACTGCCGGCCGGCCACGCCTACGGCACCCCGCTGCTCGAGGCGGTCCGGGCCGGCACCGTGCCGGAGTCGCTTGTCGACCGGGCGGTCACCCGGGTGCTCCGGCAGAAGTGCGAACTCGGCCTGCTCGACCCGGACTGGTCACCGGTGCCGCCCGTGCTCGCCGACGGCGCCGAGCGGAGCAACGGCGAAGTGCCGGGCGTCCTCGAGGGCTCCGTCGACCTCGACCCGCCGGCCAACCGGGCGCTGGCCCGGGAGATCGCCGAGGAGTCCGTGGTACTCCTGACGAACTCCGACGTACTCCCGCTGCGCCCGCAGAGCCGGATCGCCATGGTCGGCCCGCTCGCCGACGACGTCGCCGGGATGCTCGGCTGCTACACCTTCCCCAGTCACGTCGGCCCGCAGCACCCGGAACTGCCGGAGGGCGTCGAGGTCCGCACCCTGCTGGCCGCGCTCCGGGCCGAGATGCCGGAAACCCCGATCAAGTACGCGCCCGGCGGCACCGTGGACGGCCCGGCCGAACTCGACGCCGAGGCGATCAGCACGGCCGCCGCGGTGGCCTCCGAAGCGGACGTCTGCGTGGCGGTACTCGGCGACCGGGCCGGACTCTTCGGCCGCGGCACCTCCGGCGAGGGCTGCGACGTCGACGACCTGCGCCTGCCCGGCGCCCAGGCCGAACTGCTGGCGGCGCTGCTGGACACCGGAACCCCGGTGGTGCTGGTGTTGCTCGCCGGCCGCCCCTACGCGCTCGGCGACACCGTCGACCGGCTCGCCGCGGTGGTGCAGGCGTTCTTCCCCGGCGAGGAGGGCGGGCCGGCGGTGGCCCGGGTGCTCAGCGGTGCGGTCAGCCCGTCCGGCCGGCTGCCGGTGAGCATGCCGCGCAACCCGGGCGGCCAGCCGACCAGTTACCTCAGCACGACGCTGGGCCAGAAGACCGAGGTAAGCAGCGTCGACCCGACTCCGCTCTTCCCGTTCGGCCACGGCCTGTCGTACACCTGGTTCAGCTGGCCGGAGGTGTCGGTCGAGGGTGCAGCGCCGGACGGCCCGGTGGAGGTGCCGACCGACGGCGAGGTCAGCGTCTCGGTCTCGGTCCGCAACGACGGCGACCGGGCCGGCGTCGAGGTCGTGCAGCTCTACCTGCACGACCCGGTGGCCCAGGTGAACCGCCCGGTGGTCCGGCTGATCGGCTACGCCCGGGTGCCGCTCGAAGCGGGCCAGACCCGGCAGGTGGACTTCCGGGTGCACGCCGACCTCTCCTCGTTCACCGGCCGGCTCGGCTATCGGGTGGTCGAGCCCGGCGACCTGGAGCTACGGCTCTCCGCCTCCAGCGACGACCACCGGCACACCGTCCCGGTCCGGCTGACCGGGCCCGAGCGGCGGGTGGACCACCGGCGGCAGTTCGTCGCCGAGGTGACCCTGCACTGACCCTGCCGCACCGTGACGGCGCGGCCTGTGCGCGCCTCGACTTCCCCCTCCGGCGCTCTCCGCCGGCGGGAGACTGAGAGGGCTCGCCGACCCGCCCGCCCGGCGCCCCGATGGTCGGCGGTTGGGGCGCCGGGCCCACCCGGTGCGGTGGTCGCTCGACATGTGCCGGGGCGGCCGAGCCGGCATACTGACCGGAGATGATCCTCGTCGGCACCTCCGGGTGGCAGTACCGCGACTGGCGGGACCGGTTCTACACCGGCCTGCCGCAGCGGCGCTGGCTGGAGCACTACGCGGAACGGTTCAGCACGGTCGAGGTGAACAACGCCTTCTACCGGCTGCCCGAACGGGACGTCTTCGCCGCCTGGCGCGCCCGTACCCCGGACGACTTCTGTGTGGCGGTCAAGATGAGCCGCTACCTGACGCACGTCAAGCGGCTGCGGGAGCCGGCCGAACCCGTCGCCCGGTTCCTCGACCGGGCCACCGCGCTCGGCGACCGGCTCGGCCCGGTACTGGTGCAACTGCCGCCCAACCTGCCCGCCGACGTCGCGGCGCTGGCCGAGGTGCTGGCCCGGTTCCCCGCCGGGGTGCGGGTCGCGGTGGAGCCGAGGCATCCGTCCTGGTGGACGGCGGCAACCCGGCGGGTACTCGAACGGTACGGCGCCGCGCTCTGCTGGGCGGACCGGCGCGGCCGGCCGGTGACCCCGCTGTGGCGTACCGCCGACTTCGGTTACCTGCGGCTGCACGAGGGCCGCGCCGAGCCCCGCCCCCGGTACGGCAGGACGGCGCTGCGCTCCTGGCTGGACCGGATCGGCACGACCTATCCCGGTGCCGAGCCGGTCTTCGTCTACTTCAACAACGACCCGGGCGGCGCGGCGATCGTCGACGCGGGCGCACTCGCCGCGCTCGCCCGGCACCGCGGCGTCCCGGTCAGTCGGACACCGTGACCGCCGCCCGGACACCCTGACCGTCGCCCGGGCTCGCCCGGCACCGCGGCGTTCCGGGTCAGCTGACCGTCTCCCGCCGGCCGGGGGCACACCCACCCGCACGACCGCTACGGCATGATCGTCGCGAAATCGTTCGGCATGCTCGACCTGACGTCGTCCCACTCGCCCTCGGTGACGTGCCGACGCAGCGCGTTCAGCACCGTGTTCACCACGGTCGCCGGGCCGCCCTCGACG
The DNA here is from genome assembly GCF_029626265.1 of Micromonospora sp. WMMD1102. Taxonomy (NCBI): domain Bacteria; kingdom Bacillati; phylum Actinomycetota; class Actinomycetes; order Micromonosporales; family Micromonosporaceae; genus Micromonospora; species Micromonospora sp. WMMD1102. The sequence goes on from NZ_JARUBN010000001.1 coordinate 3,433,963, forward strand.
TCGAACGGGAACCCGGCCCGCACCTCGTAGAGGAACTCCTCCCGGTTCAGCTTGATCGGGACGACGCTCGGCTCCCAGCCCTCGAAGTAGATCCCGCGCACCAGCACCGGCAACTGGGCCGCGAAGTGCACGCTCTCCTGCACCGGCAGCCGGTCCCGGAGCAGGTGCAGTACGGTCCGCAGCGCCGCGTACGACTGGTTGCGGCGCTCCTTCGGCCACCCGTACGCCTGCTCGATGTCCTTGAGGATGAGGTTGGTCTTGTCCAGCGACGACTCGAAGACCGAGTACGAATTGTTCGGCACGACTGTTCCCCCGTCCCGGCTCGGCTACTGCCCACCCTTGCCATGCTCGCCCTCCCCGGGGTGAGGCCCGCTCACCCCGGCCGGGTGAATCCCGCTAGCTGCCGTCGCGTGCCGGGCCGGTCGGGCGCCCCTGCCGGGCGAGCCGGCGGATCTCGTCGGCGTAGCTGGTCCAGTGCTCACTGGTGACGAAGTGCCCCAGGCCGGGCAGGATGCGCAGCCGGGCGCCGGGTACGGCGGCGGCGATGTCCCGGGCCGCCGCCGTCCGCAGCAACGGGTCGCGGTCGCCGTGCAACACCAGGGTCGGTGCGGTGATCCGGTCGAGCCGGTCCCCCTGCCACTTCGCGCCGACCTGACGGCTCTGCGCCCCGGCGTCCCGGAGGCTGGTGACCCCGTGCGCGGCGTCCTTGTCGACGAACTCGCGCACGTCGCGCTCGTCGACGTGCCGGCCGGGTGCCAGGACGTCGACGACGGCCACCGCCAGGGCCAGCCGGCCCGCCGGGGTGTCCGGGGCGCGCAGCCGGGCGAACCGCGCCACGGTCGTCGGGCGCAGGTAGCGGAGTACGCCCAGACCCCTCGCGTCGCTGGGCACGGCCGCAGAGGTGCTGACGGTCAGTACCCGCGCCGGGTGGCGGATCGCGATGCGCTGCGCCACCAGCCCGCCCAGGGAGTGCCCGAAGACGTGCGCACGCGGCCAGCCGAGGGCGTCCAGCACGGCGACCGCGTCGTCGGTCAGGTCCTCGGCGCTGTAGGCGGGGGCCGGGCGCCGGAGCAGGGCACCGATCGGCGAGCCGGCGGGGTGGTCGGGCAGGTGGGTGGACTCGCCCGCGTCGCGCTGGTCGTAGGCCACGACGTGAAACCCGCGACGCACCAGCTCGCCGACCAGCCCGGCGGGCCACCAGAACCGCGAGACGCCCAGTCCCATGACCAGCAGCAGCGGTTCACCGCCCGCGCCGCCCAGCTCCTCGAACGCGATGCGGATTCCGCCGTTGTCGGCAAAGCGCGGCATCGGGACCTCCATTCGCAAACGGTGTTCGCGAACAGCGTACCCGAGGCGGTAGGCTGGCGTCGACGAGGAGGAGCAGTGCCGGAACACGAATCGACGATCTGGATGCGCCGGGAGCAGGCACCGGTCGGACGCCCCGCCGAGCGCAGCCGCACGGAGATCACCACCGCCGCGCTGGCGGTGGCCGACCGGGAGGGCCTCGAAGCCGTCTCCATGCGGCGCGTCGCCGCCGCCCTGGGCACCGGTGCCGCCTCGCTCTACCGCTACGTGGCCAACCGGGAGGATCTGCTCGACCTGATGACCGACAGCGTCGCGGCCGAGTACGCCCTCTCCGCTCCCACCGGTGACTGGCAGGCCGACCTGCTCGCGGTCGGCCGGCAGACCCGCCAGATCATGCGTCGGCATCCGTGGTTGCCGACCCTGGTCGTCAGCCGCCCCACCCTCGGACCACACGGGATCGACCTGCTCGAACACGTGCTCGACGTGCTCGCCGACCATCCCGCCGCACCCGGGCGGAAACTCGAGGCCTTCGCCCTGCTGAACGCTCTGACCGCGCTATTCGTCCAGAACGAGCTGGCCGCTACCGCACCCGGCACCCGGCGCCAGGCCAGCTACCTTGCCCACGTGGCCGCTTCGGGCGCGCACCCCCGGATCGCCGCGCTGCTCGCCGACGGCGCGGCCGAGGGCGGACCGGCGGACCCGTTCGACACCGTGCTCGTGGCTGCCCTGACCGGTGTGCTCGGCTGAAGCAGCAACGCCGCACCGGAACCACGCAGCCGACCGCCGGCCGGGAGGGCAGCGGAGCAACGCCGTAGCACCGGCTCGCTACCGTGCCTCGGGTGACTCCTCGTCGTGACCGCTGGCTGCCCTGGCTGCTGACCGGCTGCGTCCTGTCCGGCGTGGCCGCGTTCGTGTTCCTGGCCTTCGTGGTGTCGATGGCGTTCGACCCGCCGGCCGGCACCGAGGCGCCGAAGGTAACCGACTGGATGCAGGGCTGGGGCAGCATCACCGGGGTGCTGGCCGGTGCCGCCGCTGCGGTCGCCGCCGCCTGGCTGCTGGTGCACGAGCGCCAGCAGGCGCGGGAGGCTCGGAAACAACTCCGGGAGGAGCGGGCCGAGGCGGAGAAGACCGCAGCCCGGGCAGTCCAGCACCGGAGTGTGAAGGCGACCGTGTCCAGAACCGAAAACGGTAAAAGACTGCTCACATTCTCCGTTACCGTGGCTAATTACGGAGCCGAGCCGGTTCGTGGAGTTTCGGCCCTGCTCTCGTCGGTAGAGCGGCCCCGGGGCTATATTCTGCGAGTGGGTGAGGTTATTGGCCCACACAGTGAGCTGCGCGCATCAGCAAAGTGGCCGCTCCCGGACGGGCCTGAGCCGCGCAGGAGCGGCAGCGAGTTACAACCCGCATTTGTGACTGTGAATTTCTTCGATTCCGCTGGCCGCGAATGGGTACGAGTTGACAACGGAGAGCCCGCTCGCGGAACGCTCGACCTTCCGCGTAACCATGACGTGTTCGAGGAATAAACGAATGATCCGGTCGAGCTTCCGTACTGCGCGCCCCGGTGCTTCCATGGTTGCCGGCGGCGTCGCTCAACCGGCGAGGAGGTCGTTGAGCCGCGCCGCGTTCGTCTGCGCGTAGTCGCGATAGCAGTTGTTGAACAACACGTGTGTCTCGGTCGTCTCGTCGGCGAGTTCGCGCAGCTTGGGCGCCCAGTCCGCCAACTCCCGCTCCGAGTAGTGGTAGCCGAACTTCTGGTGGATGTCCTTGCTGGTCCACTTGTCACTGTGCCCGTGGAACCGGACCACCGCCAGGTCGGCGGTGGCGGCCAGCACCGGCGGCACCGACGAGCGGTGTCCCTGCGGCATGTCGACCGAGACGTACGCCAACTCGTGCTCGCGGAGGAACCCCAGGGTCTCCTCCCGGTTGCCGTCGGCGAACCAGGAGGCGTGCCGGAACTCGAAAACCGGCCGCAGCGGACCGCAGCGCCGGGAAACCTCCAGCAGATACTGCTTGTTGTCCCGCTTGATGGTGAACCAGGGCGGGAACTGGAACAGCAGCGCACCGAGTTTCCCGGCCCCGGCCAGCGGCTCCAACGCGGAGAGGAACCGGGTCCACACCTCCTCGTACGCCTGCGCCGTCAGGTCGCCGGGATAGACGTTGCGCTTCTCCGTCTCCGGCCGCAGGTCCTTGTAGAGCGCGGAGACCCGGGTCGGGTGCCCGGTGAGCAGGCTGAACGCCTTGACGTTGAAGGTGAACCCGGCCGGGGTGCGCCCGACCCACAGTTCGGCGGTCCGCTGCGCGGGCGGCGAATAGTAGGTGGCGTCGACCTCGACAAGTGGAAACCGCTCGGCATAGTAGGCCAGCCGCCGCTCCGGAGTGTCCGCGCCCGCCGGATACCAGCCCGACTCCAGCAGGGTCCGGTCGGTCCACGAGGCCGTGCCGACCTTGATCTCACCCATGACCCCAGTTCACCTGCTCCGGGCAGGACGGGCAAGCCGGGAGCGGCGCCGCGGAACGGGCGGGCGGTCCACCTGGCGTCGTCGTCGACGGCGTCCGCTCAGGCCGCCCGGCGTTCCCGGGACTGCTTGCAGGTGACACAGGTGGTGGCGGACGGGAAGATCTCCAGCCGCTCCACCGGAATCGAGTCACCGCAGCCCTCACACCAGCCGTACGTCCCCTCGGCCAGCCGACTGAGCGCGTGCTCGAACTGGGCCCGCCGGTCGAGGATGGTGCGCAGCAGCGACTGTGCGGTGTCCCGCTCGGCCGTCTTCGTACCGCTGTCCGCCTGGTCGTCGCCGGCCGTGTCGCCGACCTCGACCAGCCGGAGCACCTGGCTCTGCGCCAACGTCTCGTCGTACTCGACGGTCAGCTCGTCGTAGCGGGCCTGCAGGGCGCGGCGGATCTGGTCGCCGTCGGCCGCCGAGCGGCGGGTGCCGATTGCCTCGTTGACGAGCATGCGCTGCCTGCCTTTCCGTCGAAGGATCGGATGCGTCGCCTGAACGGTATTGTCCGGGTCGCTCCGTTCTGAGCAGCGCGATTACCCCACCCTCCAGCCCGCCAAACCGCCAACTTCCCGCCGCCGGGAAGGGCTGGGGTTCGCCACCGGCCGCGGCGGTGGCGTCACTCGACGAGGGCGGGATGGCGGGGGTCGTCGAGTCGGACGACGACGTCGGCGAAGGTCGTCGGGGCCACCTCGTCGGCATACCGGGCGAACGCCGGCAGGGTCCACCGCTGCGCCTGCGGAGTACGCCGGGCCAGCGCGCCGGGCGAGAGCACGAGATGCACCGCCACGTCGAAGGGGAGGCTGCCGCCGAGCAGGATCGGCCCGCTCACCAGCAGCACACCGCCGGGCGGCAAGGTCAGGTACCCGGCCCGGGTGGCCCGGTCGGTCTCGGCGTTCCACAGCGACGGCAGGATCCGCCCCGAGCCGGCCGGACCGGCGGGATCGAGTACCTCACGGCGCAGTCCCGGCTCGTCGAGCCAGCCGAGATAGTAGGCGTCCGGATTGGTCCGCCCCTGCTCGTAGCGGAGTGACGCCGGCCGGAGGAAGTCCGCCGCGTCGATCCGTACCGCCGGGCGGCCCCGGACCCGCAGCGGGTCGACAAGCGCGTCCGCGAGCCGGTCCGGCTCGGCGGCCGGCGGCCCGTCGACGGCCACCCGCAACCAGCCGTCGGCGCGCTCGGCGGCCAGCCGGTCGGCAAGCTCCTGCACCAGCAGCTCGGGCGTGATCGGGCGGACCCTCATCCGACCATCCTGCCCCGACCCGGACCGGACGAAGCCTCCCGGCCGGGAGGGTGACCCAGCCGACGCGCGCCGGAGATGGGCGGCGGGACAGGCGAAGCCTGCCGGCCGGCACGGGTGACCGAACCGGCGCGGGCCGGCGGCGGGCGAGCGGATCGGCTCAGGCGTCGCGGCGGCGTAGTACCAGGTAGCCGCCGAGCAGGGAGGCGGCGGTCCAGAGCAGGAGGAGGGCGATCCCGGTCCACGCACCGTAGTCCCGGGCCCAGCGGGCCTCGTCCTGCGACCCGGCGAGGTGCAGGATCACCCAGCTCGTCTGGTCCGGCAGATACTGGGTGACCTTACGCAGCCCGGGGATGTTGCCGAGCCCCTGCGAGCCGAGGAAGAAGATCGGCAGCAGCACCGCCAGCGCGCGTACCGGACTGCGCAGCATCGCCGCGACGCCGAGCGCGAAGAGGCAGAGCAGCACCAGGTGCAGGAAACCGCCGACCAGCGCCGGCAGGGCACCCTCGGCACCGAGGCCGACGCCGTACCGGCCGAGCGCGGCCTGCGCGGCGAAGAAGCAGACCAGCACGGTGGGCAGTGCGACGGCGGCGGCGAGCAGCGCCGTGCCGAGCACCTTGCCGAGGTAGCAGTGGCCCCGGCGCGGCACCGCGAGCAAGGTGACCCGGATGGTGCCGGAGCTGTACTCCCCCGCCATCACCAGGATCCCGAAGACCACCAGTGGAAGCTGTCCGAGCGTCAGGCCGTAGAAGGCGGGGAACAGCGGGTCGAAATCGAGCCGCTGCGCCGGGCTCTGGGTGGCGAAGCTCAGCCCGGCCAGCAGGCTGACGCCGACGCCGAGGACGACCGTCGGCAGCAGTGTCCAGACGGTCGACCGGAGGGTACGGATCTTCGTCAGCTCGGCCAGCAGCACCGCGCCGATCCCGGGGGTCCCGGTCGCCGTATTCACCGTTCGCCTCCGACGGATCGGTACCGCACCGCCGTGGCGGTCAGCCGCATGAACGCCTCCTCCAGGGATGCCTGCCGCACGCCCACCTCGTGCACGGTCAGCCGGTTGGCCGCGATTAGGTCGCCGACCCGGGCGGTCTCGACGTCGTACGCCAGCAGCGCACCGTCCTCCCCCGCCTCGACCCGGATTCCGGCAGCCGCCAGTACGTCGCGCAGCCGCTCCGGCTCCGGGGTAAGGATCCGGACCGCCGAACCCGAGTTCGCCGCCACGAACTCCCGCATCCCGGTGTCGGCGAGCAGCCGGCCCTGCCCGATCACCACCAGGTGCTCCGCGGTCAGCGCCATCTCGCTCATCAGGTGGCTGGAGACGAGGACCGTCCGCCCCTCGGCCGCGAGCCCGCGCATCAGCTCCCGGATCCACCGGATGCCCTCCGGGTCCAGCCCGTTCACCGGCTCGTCGAAGAGCAGCACCGGCGGGTCGCCGAGGAGTGCGGCGGCGATGCCGAGCCGCTGCACCATGCCGAGCGAGAAGGTACCGACCCGCCGCCTCGACACGCTCTCCAGGCCGACCAGGGCGAGCACCTCGGCGACCCGGGAACGCGGGATCCGGTTGCTCTGCGCCAGCCACAGCAGGTGGTGGTACGCGCGGCGTCCCGGGTGCGCCGACCGTGCCTCCAAGAGCGCCCCGACCGCACGCAGCGGCACCGGGTGCTCGGGATAGCTCCGGCCGTCGACGAGTACCCGGCCGGCGCTCGGGCGGTCCAGGCCGAGGATCATCCGCATCGTCGTCGACTTGCCCGCGCCGTTCGGGCCGAGGAAGCCGGTCACCTGCCCGGGGCGGATCGTGCAGGAGATCCCGTCCACCGCCAGGGTCCTGCCGTAGCGCTTGCTGAGCCCGTACACCTCGATCACGCCCGTCACGCTAGGCGGCGCCGGTCGCCGGGACAGTCCTCGAAAGTGGGTCACTCCGTCCACCAACGTCGACGCGTCGCTCGACGTTCCGGCGGGGTTGGCGGTGGACGTAACCTGCTGGCATGCGCCGACACCTGCTGCCCGTCGTCGTACTCCCCGTCGTCGTGCTGCTCGCCGAGACCGGGTTCGCGCTGGCCGGCGCCCGCGAACCGGCACCCTCGGCGGTGCTCTGGCACGCCACGCTGGTGGCGGTGGTCATCGGAGTACGGCACCGGGCCGCGGTCGCCGGGCTGATCGGCGCGCTGCTGCTCCTCGCGCTCTCCGACGGCGGGTACGTGCTGCTGCTCTGGGCCGCCTACCACGCTGGGCGGGAGTCACTGACCCGGGCCGGCACCGTGACGCTGGCCGGGGCGTTGGGCGGCGCGCTCGCCGTGGAGCTGCTGACCGCGCCGGCCGATCCGCGGACGATCCCGAACCTGGTCTCGACGTACCTGGTCTTCGCCCTGCTTCCGGTGCTGGTCGGGCGATACCTGGCCCAGCACGAACGGCTGGTCGCCAGCCTCGACCGGCACAACCGGCAGCTGCGCCGGGAACGGGAGCTGCTCGCCGAGCAGGAGCAGCTCCGGGAGCGGCTGCGGATCGCCCGGGACATGCACGACTCGCTCGGCCACCGGCTCAGCCTCGTCTCGGTGCAGGCCGCCGCACTGGAGGTGGCCGAACTGCCGCCGGTGCAGCGGCAGGCGGTGCGGCAGCTCGCCGGGGCGGCACGCGGCGCCCTGGACGAGCTCTACGAGCTGGTGGGTGCGTTGCGCGGCGGGTCCGGTGCCGACCGGCGGGCAACGGGGACGGACCGGATCGGCCCGCTGGTGGCGGAGTTCCGGGCCGCCGGGATGCCGGTCGAGCTGCGCGAGGAGGGCGAGGCGGTGCCGCTGGGGGAGGCGGCCGGGCAGGCGGCGTACCGGGTGGTGGAGGAAGGGCTGACGAACGCGCTCAAGCACGCACCGGGGCGGCCGGTGACGGTGGGACTGCGCTGGGAGACGGACGCGCTGCTGCTCACCGTCGACAACCCGCTGCCCGAGGCCGGAGCACCGGCCCCGCACGGGCAGGCGGGGCACGAACTGACGGCACACGGGCTGACGGGGCACGGGCTGACGGGGCTGCGGGAACGGGCGGAGCAGGCGGGCGGCTTCGTCGCGTACCGGATCGTCGAGGCCGGGGATTCCGCCCACCCGGACAGCGGCGCCCGGTGCTGGCGGCTGCTCGCGATGCTGCCCGCCGCCGGGCCGGCCGACGAGCGCGTGGAACCGCCCGGACGGCCGGGAATCCGTACCCTCGTCCTCGGGCTCGTCACCGCGGCCCTGATGTTCGTGGCGATGCCGGCGAGCATGCTGCTGGGGGTGCGCTGAGATGATCAGGGTGTTGCTCGCCGACGACGAGCCGCTGATCAGGGCCGGCATCCGCGCGGTGCTGGAGTCGGCCGGCGACGTCGAGGTGGTCGCCGAGGCCTCCGACGGCGGCGCGGCCGTCGACGCGGCGTTGCGGCACCGGGTCGACGTGGCGCTGCTCGACATCCGGATGCCGGTGCTGGACGGGCTCGACGTCGTCGACGAACTTGGCCGGCGGCTGCCCGGACTGCGGGTGGTGATGCTCACCTCGTTCGGCGCGGAGCCGAACGTGCTGCGCGCGGTGCAGGCCCGGGTCGCCGGGTTCGTGCTGAAGAACTGCACGCCGGAGGAGCTGATCCTGGCCGTCCGGGCCGCGCACGACGGCGACGCCTACCTCTCCCCCGCGATCACCCGGCTGCTGCTCGGCATGGTGGCGCCGGAACCGGCGCAGCGGCAACGGCAACGGCAGGCGCGGGACCGGCTGGCGGCGCTTACCGCCCGCGAGTCGGAGATCCTGCGCCTGGTAGCCGAGGGTCTGTCCAACGCGGAGGTGGGCCGGCGGCTGCGGATGACCGAGCTGACCATCAAAACCTACGTGAGCCGGATCCTGGCCAAACTCGACTGCACGAACCGGGTGCAGGCGGCCCTGTTGGCCCGGGACGCCGGCCCCACCCCCTGACGCTGTCGCTCACCGAAGGACGCGGCGGTGGCCCCGACTCAGGCGTTGCGGTCGATTGTCACCACGGCGTCGTCGGCCAGCCGGTAGCCGACCCCGTAGACGGTGGTGATCAACGGTACGTCGCCGACCTTGCCGCGCAGCCGCCGGATGTGCACGTCCACGGTGCGTACCCCGGTGTGCTCGTAGCCCCAGACCGCGGTGAGGAGCTGGAGCCGGGTGAAGACCCGCCGGGGATGCGCCACCAGGTGCATCAGCAGGTCGAACTCCAGCCTGGTGAGTGGCAGCGGCTCGCCGCCGAGCAGCACGGACCGGGAGGCGGCGAGGATGTGCATCTCGTTGGCCCCGGTCGCGGTGGAGGTGCCCGGCCGGGCCGGAGTACGCGGCGCGGCGGCCTCGGCGCGGCGTTCCGGCTGGCCGACGAAACCACCGCTGATCGTCGCCTCGCCCCGTTCGACCAGTTCGCGGGCCGCCTCCAGCAGCCGGCGGGCCGGTGCCGTCAGCACCTCGTCGTTGCCGACCAGCGGGATGCTCAGTGTCACCGTAAGTGTCGGCGCGCTCGACCCGGCGGGCCGGCGGGACGCCCCGGGCGGTCGGCCGGGGCCGACCGGCTGGGCGCTGTGCCACCCGGTACGCGAGGAGGCGGGGCTGACCGACATGGTTCTCCTTGGCTGCTCCGGGTGTTCCCCCACGGCCCGAACCGCCGCTGACTCGATGCTTCCGGGCACCGGGGCGAGGGTCAAGGGGACACGACGATGCATGAATGTGACAATCGACAAACTCAACGAAATCACTTGCTCGCTCTTAGTACCAGATCCGTTCGCGCTCCGCACACCCGGCAGGATGGTCAACATGCGGGGGGTGCTGACGGGATTCGGCGTGATCTGGTCGGTGACCCTGGTCGGCTACCTCGTCGGGCGGTACAACCTGCTCGGTCCGCACGGCACCACCGTCATCGCCCGGCTGGTCTTCCTGATCGCCACGCCGGCACTGCTCTTCGGCACCCTGGCCCGGTCCACAGTGGCCGATCTGGCCACCCCGGCGCTCGCCGCGTTCGTGCTGAGTACCGTGATCGTGGCGGCGGTCTATCTGCTCGTGGCGCACTTCGGCTGGCGCCGCCCGGCCGGCGAGACGACCGTCGGGGCGATGTCTGCGTCGTACGTCAACGCGGCCAACCTGGGGCTGCCGGTCGCCGCGTACGTGCTCGGCGACGTCTCCTTCGTCGCCCCCGTGCTGATCTTCCAGGTGCTGCTGGCGGCCCCGCTGTTCCTGGGGGTGCTGGACGTGACCACCACCGACCGGGGGCTGTCGGTACGCCGGCTGGCCCTGCTGCCGACCCGCAACCCGATCATGCTCGGTTCGGCGGGCGGGGTGCTGGTCTCGCTCTCCGGCTGGCAGCCGCCGGCCGAACTGCTGCGCCCGTTCGACCTGGTCGGCTCGGCGGCCGTCCCGCTGGCCCTGCTCGCCCTGGGCATGTCACTGCCGGGCAGTCGCCCCCTGGCACCCGGTCCCGGGGCCGCCCAGCGGTACGTCGCCGTCACCCTCAAGATCGTCGTGCAGCCGGCGGTGGCGTACCTGATCGCCCGGTACGCGCTGGGGCTGACCGGGCCGGCCCTGCTCGCCGCCGTGGTCACCTCGGCCCTGCCGACCGCACAGAACGTCTTCGTCTTCGCCACCCACTACCGGCAGGCGCAGTCGCACGCCCGGGACGTCGTGGTGCTCTCCACAGTCGTCGCCGCCCTCTCGCTCACTGCGATCGCCGCCCTGCTCGGCTGAACCCTGGCCGGGAGGCTCAGGCAGCGTCGTCAATCCGCACCGGAGCGTCGTCGGCGAGCCGGTAGCCGATGCCGTGCACAGTGGTCACCAGCCGCATCGACGGGGGCACCTTGGCACGCAGCCGGCGCACGTGCACGTCCACGGTGCGGGCGATGGCGTGCTCGTAGCCCCAGACGTTGCTGAGCAACTGCAACCGGGTGAACACCCGCCGGGGGTTGCGGGCCAGGAAGACCAGCAGATCGAACTCCAGCCGGGTGAACGGGACCGGCCGCCCGTTCCGGAGCACCACCCGGGGCGCGGTAAGCACCCGCAGCAGTCCGGTCCCAATGTCCGCCGCGGGCATGGACGCGCCGTCCGGCAGGGCGGCGGACACGGCGCCATCGGGCAGGGCGGAGGCGGTGCCGTCCGGCAGGCGGGTCTCGGTCAGCACGTCGGCGCCCTGGTCACGCAGTTGGCGAACCAGCCCCAGCAGCATGGTCAACTCAGGGGAGTACCGTCCGCCGACCAGCGGCAGGTCGACGGTGACCCGGACGACCGGTGCGGTCTCGGCGGCCGGTGACCGGCGCCGGGGTGCTCCCGCCCGGTTCGGCCCGGCCGGCGACGGCGTACGCGGGTGGATGGCGACGACCGACATGGAGACTCCTTCGTGGGACGTTGGTCCGGTCCGCCCGCGTGCGGTGGCGCGCGGGTCAGGTGAGCGCCCGCCGGGGGATCGCCGGCGGGACGAGGTCGGGTTGGGCGAAGACGTCGGTCGGCCCGAAGGCCGGCAGCCCGAGCCCGCGCCAGGCGACGAAACCGCCGACGATGTCGGTGGCCCGGTGCAGGCCGAGGTCCTGGAGCGCGACGGCGGCCAGCGACGAGGTGTACCCCTCCTGACAGAAGACGACGACCGGCAGGTCGTACCGGTCGGCGATCGGGAGCCGAGCGGTACTGCGAGGATCGAAGCGCCACTCCAGGACGTTCCGTTCCACCACCAGCGCGCCGGGGATCGCGCCGGTGGCGGCCCGCTGTGCGGCGGGGCGGATGTCCACGAGTACCGCACCGGCGCGGGCGGCGAGGTGCCCCGCTTCCGGGTCCAGGCGGCGCAGCCGCACCCGGGCGGCGGCGAGGATCTCGTCGATGCTCCGCGAACCGGCCGGGGCCTGCGCTCCACGACAGCCGTCGAGCGGCTCCCGGAGGTAGGTCGGATTCACCGTGCTGTCCTTCCGTCGGGTCGGGTCCGGCACTCGTCTCGAATCCGGAACTCGTGTCGGATGCCGCGCCCGGTCACCAGGCGACTCCGGCCTCGGCCACCTCCGCGACCCGCAGCCGCCCACCGTCGAGCCGGTAGCGGGTCATGCTGCGCAGTGCGGGACGGTAGACGTGCACGCTGACGGCGGGCCGGTCACCGGCATTGCTGACCTGGTGCACGTGTCGGGCGCCGAACCGGCGACCGGCACCGGCACCGAGTTGCCGGGGACGCAGCCGGCCGTTGGCCACCGTCTCCTCGACAAGCGTTCCGGAGACGACCAGGAAGGCACCGGCGGCTCCGCCGTGGTCGTGCAGGTCGGTGTGCTGGCCGGGCAGCCAGGTGAGCAGCCACACCTCGTGGTCGACGGCGCTGGCCAGACGGTGGTACCAGCGCTGCGCCGGATCGAAGCGCAGCGGCACCGGCCAGCCGGCGGGACCGGCCGCGTCCGAGGCGTACCGGTGGGCGATCGCCAGCGGATCCGGTCCGCTCGTTCGCGGGTGCGAAGAAATCGAGATCATCTCTGGTCCTCAGGGGAGGCGTGCCACTAGCTGCGATGGTAGCCCATAAAACCTATCTGCTTAGTAGGTTTTATGGCAAGACCGCGCCACCCCTGCGACTCGGTTGTCTGTCCGGGGCCGCCCCCGGCTACTTTCCCGTCGCCCCCTGACGGTTCGGTGGCCGGCTGACGAACGCCCGCCAGGCGACCGGCGCGAAGCCCAACACCGGCCCCGACCGGCTCGCCGGGATCATGGGCGTGGTGCGCGAGGGCGGCGAGATCCGGCCCGGCGACGAGATCACCGTCGAGTTGCCCCCCGAGCCGCACCGCCCCCTCGACCGGGTCTGACCGCGACCGGGTCTGACCCCGCGTGGGCGAGCCCAGTCCGTCGGCGCGCAGCTCAGACCAGCAGGCCGCCGGTCGCCCGGATGTTCTGCCCGGTGATCCACTGCGCGTCCGGCCCGACCAGGTAGGCCACGACGGCGGCGATGTCCTCCGGCTGGCCGAGCCGCCCCAGTGCGGTCAGGGTGGTGGCCTGGGCCAGCGTCTCGGCCGGGTTCGCCCCCCGGAGCATGTCGGTGTCGGTGGCGCCGGGCGTCACGGTATTGACGGTGATGCCCCGGGCGCCGAGTTCCCGGGCGGCCACCGCCGTGAACTGCTCGAGCGCGGCCTTGCTGCCGCAGTAGAGGGCGAGACCCGGAGCCGGCAGCACGGTGTTCAGGGTGGAGATGTTGACGATCCGGCCGCCGTCGCGCAGCAGGGTGGCCGCCTCCCGCATCGCCAGCAGCGGAAACTTGGCGTTGACCGTCATCACCCGGTCGAACTCCTCGGCCGTCAGCTCGGCGATCGGCGTGGCCGGCCCGATCCCGGCGTTGTTGACCAGGATGTCCAGTCCGTCGCGGACCGGTGCGAACATCGGCTCCAGGCTGGCCAGGTCCGCCTGGTCGGCGCGGACCGCGACCGTACCCTCGAATCGGCCGACGACTTCGTCGGCCGCCGCCCGGTCGTCGCGGTAGGTGAAGACCACCCGGGCGCCGGCCTCGGCGAGCCGTCGGACGATCGCCCGGCCGATCCCCCGCGAGCCCCCGGTGACCAATGCCGTCCTGCCGTTCAGGTCCATGCGATCGGAGATTAGCCGGACCGGGCGGATCGGCGCGACCAGGACGCCACCGTCGACCGTGGACGGGCACTACCGGACGCCACCGTCGACCGTGGACGGCCGCTACCGGACAGCTCGTCGATCGGAAACCGGCGCTGCCGGAACGTCAACCTCGACCGTGGACCGGCAGGTCGACGACCCGGTCCGCCCAACGGGTCAGCAACGCCGGGTCGTGCGTGACGAGCAGGACGCCGGCCCGGTGGGTCCGCTGGTAGTCGGTGATCACGGTGGCGACGTGTGCCTGGGTGGAGGCGTCGAGCATCGCGGTGGCCTCGTCGCAGAGCAGGTAGTCGGGACGGTGCGTGAGGGCCCGGGCGAGGCAGGCCCGCTGGAGCTGGCCGTCGCTCACCGCGTGCGGTCGCCGGTCGAGCAGGTCGGGAGTGAGTCCGACCAGGTCGGCGAGTTCGGCGACCCGCGGCCGGATCCCGTCCTCGGGGTGCCGGGTGGCCCGGAGCGGCTCGGCGATCAGGTCGGTCAGGCTCAGCCGTGGGTCGGCGGCGGCCCGGGGGCTCTGGAAGAGCACAGCGATCCGGGTACGCACGCCGGCCGGTACCGCGTACCTGGTGCCGGTGACCGGGGTACCGTCGACCGTCACCCGTCCCCGGTCCGGCCGGTGCAGCAGGGCGAGCACCCGGACCAGAGTGGACTTTCCACCGCCGGACGGTCCACGCAGTCCGACCGTCTCACCTCGTCCGACGCTCAGGTCCACCCCGTCGAGGACCACCTGCCGGCGGTACCCGGCGGTGACCTGCTCGGCGCTGAGCTGCTCCGGTGCACCGCTCACGATCCGCCCCCGACGGTGACCGGGTGGTGGCAGGCGACCATCCCGCCGTCGTGCGCCGCGCCGTACGCCGCCAGCGGGGGTTGCCGCTCACAGGCATCGGTGGCGTACCCACAGCGGGCGGCGAAGGCGCAGCCGTCCGGCAGGGCGGTGAGCATCGGCGGATGCCCGGTTACGGCCCGGAAGGCGCGATCCGGCAGCGCGTCGAGCAGTGCGGCACCGTACGGGTGGGCGGGCGCGGCGAAGAACCGATCGCCGGGCCGGTGCTCGACGACGCGGCTGGCGTACATCACCGCCACGGTGTCGGCGACCCGTTCGGCGGCGGCGAGGTCGTGGGTGATCAGCATGACGGACTTTCCGCTGTCGCACCTGCGGCGCAGCAGGTCGAGAGTGTGCGCCACGAGCGGCCGGTCCAGTCCGCTGGTGGGTTCGTCTGCGATCAGCAGAGTCGGGTCCGGGGCGATGGCGAGCGCGGTGACCAGGCGTTGCGCCATGCCGCCGGAGAGTTCGTGCGGATACCGGTCCAGGTCGTCGGCGTCGAGTCCGACCTCGGCGGCGACGCGTTCCGCCCCGGCCACGGCCTCGGCCCGGCCGTGCCCGTGCGCCCGGAGTGTCTCCTCGACCAGTCGCCGGCCGGTACGCACCGGGTTGAGTGCGGTGGCCGGACTCTGCGGCACCAGCCCGACGAGCCGGCCGCGTACCCGGGTGGCGAGCGTCCGTTCGCCGCAGCCGACCAACTCGACCGGCCCGCCCACGGCCGTCGGGTCGCCGGGCGGGTGCAGCCGGGCCTGGCCGGTGACGGTGGCGTTGCGGGGCAGTAGGCCGAGCAGGGCGTGCGCCAACACCGACTTGCCGCAGCCGGACTCGCCGACCACGGCCAGCAGCTCGCCGGGGCGGATGCGCAGGTGCAGGTCGGTGACGGCGTGCACGGTCGCGTCCCGGAGCCGGAACCGGACGGTGAGCCCGTCGACGTCTAGCACGGGGGCGGCGCCGGGCCGGCCGGTCGGGGCGGTGGTGGCCGCGTCGGTGCTCACAGTTGCAACTCCGCTCGGACGCGGGGATCGAGACGGTCCCGCCAGCGCGCGGCGACCACCGCGATGGCCAGGGTGACCAGCACGATCGCCGCCCCCGGGGCGAGACTTGCCCACCAGGCACCGGCGAGCAGCGAACCCTGCCCGTCGTTGATCATGTTGCCCAGCGAGGCGAGGTGCGGCGGCAGACCGAGGCCGAGGAAGGAGAGCGCGGTCTCGTGCCAGACGGCGTGCGGGATCATCAGCGTGACGGCCAGCGCCAACCGGGGCAGTACGTGCGGCAACAGGTGCCGGGTCAGCACCCGCAGCCGGCTGGCGCCGCCGTTTACTGCCGCGTCGACGAACGGCCGGTTCCGCAGGCTCAGCAGCTCGGACCGGACGATCCGGGCGGTCGAGAGCCAGTGGGTGAGCCCGATCGAGGCGATCACCGCGCCGAGGCTCGGCCGGAGCATCGCGACGATGAAGATGCCGAGAAGCAGGTGCGGCAGGGCGGCGACGGTGTCCACGATCCGCATCAGTACCCGGTCGACCCGGCCGCCGACGGTGCCGGCGATCCCGCCGACGACGCCGCCGATCACGGTGGCGACGAGTGCGGCGACCGCACCGACGAGCAGCGAGACCCGCAGCCCGTAGAGGGCCCGGTGCGCGACGTCCCGGCCGAGGTCGTCGGTGCCGGCCGGATGGGTCCAGGACGGCGCCAGCCGGGTCCGGTCGAGCGCGACGGCGCTCTGGTCCAGCGGCCAGAGCAGCGGGGCGAGCAGGCAGGCGGCCACCGCCGCCAGCAGCACCGTGCCGGCCACGACGACACCAGCCCGGCCGGTGCTCAGCCGCAGCCGGGCCCGCCAGCCGGCGATGCGGGGACGGGAACCCGAACGGTTGCCGTCGGGGCTGGGGCGGGCGCCGTCGGGACGAGAGCTGGTGCTGTCGGGGCCGGGGCGGGCGCTGTCGGGGCTGGGGCGGGTCAGTTCAGGCATCGAGGCTTACCCGGGGATCGGCGGCGGCGTAGCCGAGGTCGGCGGCGAGGTTCGCGGCCAGCACCACGACGGTGGTCAGCAGGGTGATCGCGGCCAGCAGCGGGAAGTCGCTGCCGAGCGCGGCCTGCACGGTGACCGCGCCGAGTCCGGGCAGCGAGAAGACGGTCTCGACGAGCACCGCGCCGCCGACGAGTTCCGGCAGGTGGGTGCCGACCAGGGTGAGGAAGGGCAGCAGCCCGGTACGCAGGGCGTGCCCGAACAGCACCGTGCGGCCGGGCAGGCCCCGGGCTCGGGCGGCGAGCACGTGGTCGTCGCGGAGACTCTCCGCGACCGCGTCCCGGACGAAGAGCACGAACCACGGGGCCTGGGAGATCGCCAGCACGCCGACCGGCAGCACCAGGTGGTGCGCGACGTCGCGCCACGACGTGCCGGTGGCGGTCACGTCGGTCAACCCGCCGGCCGGCAGCCAGCCCAGGGCCAGCGCGAAGAGGGCGATGGCGGCCAGGCCGATCCAGAAGACCGGCATCGACTGCACGGCGTAGGCCGCCGCCCGCAGGGCACGGTCGAAGAGCCCACCCCGGCGGTACGCGGCCAGCGAGCCGAGCAGCAGACTCGCCACGAGTACGACGCCGAGCGCCGCCCCGACCAGCAGCAGCGTCCAGCCGGCCCGACTCGCGACAACCGAGCCGACCGCCTCGTGTCGACTCGTCGACCAGCCCAGGTCGCCACGGAGCAGGTTGCCGACCCAGCGCAGGTACTGCACCGGCAGCGGATCGTCGACTCCCCAGTTGGCCCGGAGCTGTGCCAGGTTCTCTTCGCTGGTGGTGAACGCGGCGGCTCCGGCGTACTGCTTGGCCGGGTCGATCGGGGAGGCGGCGCCGAGGGCGAACATGCCGACGCTGGTGGCGACGAGCACCGGTACCGCGACCAGCAGCCTGCGCCGGACCACCGCACCCGCCCCGGCCAGCCGGTGCCGGCGGCGGCTCCGGCCCGGGGTCGTCCGGGTCACCGCCGGGTCCAGGTGTTGACGTTCCACCAGAGGCTGTTCGCCACGTCGTGCTCGTGCGCCTCGACCCGGGGCGTCACGCCGTCGATCGAGTCCCGCAGCACGTAGGTGTGCTTCAGATAGGTCAGGTACACCCACGGCACGTCGGCGGCGAGCTGCTGCTGGAACGTCGCGTACGCCGCCCTGCGCCGGACCGGGTCGGACTGGTCGCGCCCCTGCTGCAACGCCTGGTCCACGACGCTCGACCGGTAGTGCCCGGGGTTGAAGTACCCCTGCCCGGCGAACCGGGAGCCGAAGAGCTTGTAGGAGACGAAGTCCGGGTCGTACGGGGTGCCGTACCCCATGATCAGTGCGTCGGAGTTGAGCCGGGGGTCGATCGCGTCCCAGGTGAGGCCCTCGGGGGTGATCTCGATGCCGACCTTCCTGGCATCGGCGGTGACCGCCAGCGCCAGTTCCTTGCGCAGGCTGTCGCTGGCCGGGTACATCAGGGTGAACCGGGCCGGGCGGCCGTCCCGGGCCCGGATGCCGCCCGCGCCGGGCGTCCAGCCGGCGGCGTCGAGCAGGGCGGTGGCGGCGGCCGGGTCGGCGGTCGGCTTCCCGGCGACGGACGGCTCGGCGTACTCCGAGCTGGGCGGGACGGGGCCGTAGGCCGACTCACCGGAACCGGCGAGTACCCCGGAGACCATCGCGGCCCGGTCGACGGCGAGGTTGAGCGCCCGCCGGATCGCCGGGTCGGCGGTGACCGGGTTGCCCATCGGCAGCATCACGCCCCGGTAGTCGGCGGTCGGCACCCGCTCGACCCGGTAACCGGGGCTGCCGTCGAATCCGGCGGCGAGTTTCGGCGCCAGTTCGGCGGCGTCGAACTCGCCGGCCCGCATCCGCTGGGCCCGGATGTTGTCGTCGGCGACGAACGCCACCACCAGCCGCCGGTTGGTCGGCCGGCCGCCGAAGTAGCCGTCGTTGGCGGTGAGCACCAGCCGGTCACCGGGAATCCAGGACTCCATCCGGTAGGGCCCGGTGCCGACCGGCTTCCGGTTGAACCCGACCTTGTTGACGTCCTGCCCGCTCAGCGCCTTCGCCGGCACGATGCCGAGGGTGAGCCGTTGCAGGAACGGCGCGTACGCGTGGCGGAGCCGGAACACCACCGTGGCCGGGTCGGTCGCCTCGACCGATCGCAGCATCTCCAGGTCGGAGCGGAGCGTCGAGTCCACCTTCGGGTCCAGCACGGCCCGGTAGGTGAAGACGACGTCGTCGGCGGTGAGCGGCGTACCGTCGTGGAACAGCACCCCGGGGCGGAGCTTGGCGGTCACCGTCCGGCCGTCGGTCGAGACCGTCGGCACCTCCGTCGCGAGGCCGGGCACCAGCCGGTTCTGCGCGTCCCGGGCGACCAGGCCGTCGAAGATCAGCGAGGCGCCGTCGACGCCGTAGTTCAGCACCGGGTTCAGCGTGTCCGGCTCGCCCGCGGTGGCCAGCACGAAGGTGTCGCCGGCCGCCGGTGCTCCGGGGGTCGTCGGTGCCGAGCAGGCGGCGACGGCGAGCAGGCCACCGGCGGCGGCCACCGCCACCAGTCGTCGGACGGTCGGACGGAACCGGATCACGGAACTCTCCCAGGCAGGTCGGCGGCGGACGCGACGGTCTGGCCGACTCACCCGTGCCGGAGGTTGTCGACGGCCTCGGGTGATCACGGTGGCAGAGTTGCAAAGCTTTGGCAACAACGACAGATGGGCTTTAAGCTGATGATCTTGTGCTGGTAACCGAAAAGTCAGAGGACGAGCCGGTACTGTGCTTGACTCGGGCGGAAGGTCGATGCCGCGCGGCGCCTTGACGAGCCGCCTCGGAAGGATGAGCCGATGGACGGGACGTCTGTTCAGGCGCTGAAGGACGAATACCGCAGCAGCGGCGCCCGGACGGGGATCAGGCTCAGTGACGAGGAGATGCGGCGGGTGATGGCCCTCCTTCCGCACCAGGAACCGGTCGTGCGGACACCGGCCGAGGAACTCCGGTACGTCGAGGGTCTGCTGCGGTTGCCGCTCGGGTCCGTCACCGACTTCTCCGTCATCCCCGCGTCAGGCCGGTCCACCTGCGCCTGCGGTCGCACCCCGACCGCGATGGACATCGTCGCGTACGCCGTCGAGCACCGGGTGCACGACGAGCGACTCCTCCGGGACACCGTGCTGGGCGTGCACAACGTCTTCGAGTTCGCCGACGAGGGACGCGCCGCGCCCTGTCACGGCTGTGGACGCGAGTTCCTCGCCGCCTCCTACTGGACGAGGAACTACCTGTACGCCTGATCCCGGCCGACGCCCTACCCGCCGCGCCTGACGTCGAGCAGGTGGTGCTCGCCCTCGTGCACGGTGTGCCGGCCCACCCACAACATCGTCCGGACCTGCGGCTCGGGAAACGGATAACTCCCGGTTCGGTTCAGCTCCGCCGGGCCGAGCCGGTCGAAGGCGTCGGCCAGCTCCCCGGCGGCGGTGCCGAGTTCGTCGAGCACCACCGCCGGATCCTGCTCGTTGTACGCCTCCGTGACCGCCCGCTCGTCACGGCCCATCGGGATGAACTCCGGTTCGTCCACCTCCAGTGCCAGGGCCAGCCGTTGCCGCTGCACCCGGAAGACGTCCCGGACGTGGCAGGTGTACTCCAGCGGCGACCAGACCCGCTCGGCCGGGCGCCGTCGCGGGTCCCGGACCGCACCGAGCCCGGCGGAATAGCGCGGCCCGAAGCCGCGGAGCCGGTCCGGCAGCGCATCCGCCGGCACCGAGGAATAGTCGAACCCGCACTCGTCGCAATGCTCCACGACCGCCAAGCGTACGGTGGCAGCCGGCGCCCGCCCGGTTCGGGCGATTCGCTGCCGAGGCCGGCGAGGCGCCGCCGGGTTCGGCGAGGCGCCGGCACCTGGCAGACCCGAAGCGGCTCAGCCCCGCTGTGCCAGGCGCTCGGCGAGGAACTCCTCCCAGGTGCGCTTGCCCATCGTCGCCCCGTCGAGGCTCAGGTTGGCACCGGCCCGGTAGGCCCGGCCGGCCCGCCCCGGAATCCGGACCGGCAGCATCGGCCGGCGACTCCCGGTGGCCCGCAGGTAGCTCCGGGACAGCTCGGCCACGCCGTACACGGTCGGGCCGACCAGGTCGGGGACCCGGCCGGCGGGCGCGGCGAGCGCCAGGTCGACCAGCCGGGCCGCCACGTCGCGGGCGTCGACCGGCTGGAGGCGCATCCCGCCGGGAGCCAGCAGCACCGGCAGCTTGGTCAGGGTACGCACCAGGTTCAGCACGAAGTCGTGGAACTGTGCGGCCCGCAGCACCGTCCACGGCACCGCGCCGGCGGCGACCGCCTGCTCGGCCGCCAACTGGGTACGCAGGAAGCCCAGCGGGACGCTGTCCGCTCCCACCACCGAGATGTGCACCAGGTGCCGGACGCCGGCCTCGGAGGCCGCCCGGACCAGGTGCCCGGTCGCCACGTCGTCGCCCTTCGGCCCGCCCGCCAGGTTCAGCACGGTCTCGACACCGTCCACGGCCGGCCCGATCCCCTCCCCCTTGAGCAGGTCGCCGGTCAGGTACTCGACGCCGTCACCGTCCGGCCGGGCCCGCCGGCTGAGCACCCGCACCTGACGGCCGCTCCCCCGCAGCAGCGGTACGACGAGCCGGCCGAGGGTGCCGGTGCCGCCGGTAACCAGAACAGGTGAGGTGGTCATCGTCTTCTCCAGGTCCGTCCGGCCGGGAGTCCGCTCCCGGAGGCCCAGCGCCGATCGCGTGGGTCTACCGGGGTGACACCCGGGGAGCCGCGGATGTGACCGGTGGGCCCGGGGCCGGCCAGGTGACCCCCGGCACACTCCGCCCGTCGGGGCTGGGTCAGACCGGGCTGACGTGCGCCGCCAGCAGCCGCCACCCGGCACCGTCGACGTGGATCCAGGTCCGGGTGTACCGGACCCGGGCGGTGAACGGCGTGCCGGCCAGCGTCCCGGCCAGGGTGCCCAGGAACCAGCTGACCCCGGTCTCCCCGTCGACCAGGACGGCCAGTTCCTCCTCGGTGACCTCGGTCAGCGTCTGCTCACCGCTGCGGTGCACCCGCAGGTCGTCCTGCTTGCCGTAGAGCCGTCCGTCCGGGCCGGTGAAGACGAGCCGCTCGTCGATCAGGCGGTCCAGTTCGGTCACGTCCGAGGCGAGCTGGGCGGCCTGTAGCCGCCGCTCGGCCGTACGCAGCGCCTCGACCCGGGATTCCTCGTCCGGCATCCGACCCCTCCTGCACCGTCGTCCCACCCAGGGCACGTGTTTCCCCGAGGCACGTTGTTCCTCCGAAGGGGGCGCGCTCCGCCGAAGCACGTGCTTCCCCGGCGTGCGCGCTCCGCCAAGGCACGTGCTCCCCCGAGGCACGTGCCGCGATCCAGCCTCGACCAGCCGCTGCGACTTCGACTGGTCAGCTGCCGGGGTGGCCGGCGGGCACCCGGTAGCCGGCTACCGACGGCCAGCGGACGGTGAGCACCACCGCCGGCTCCGGGGCCAGCCAGGAGTGGTCGACACCCGGTCCCCAGACCACGTAGTCACCGGGTTCGGCCAGCACGACCGTACGGTCCCGCAGCTCGACGTGGAAGCGGCCGGAGACCAGTACCAGCAGGGCCGTACGCCGCTCCCCCGTGACCCACTCGGCCCGGGTGTCGCCGGCCGGGTGCACGCCCCACTTGACCTCCACCTCGGCGCTGTGCCGGACGTCCAGACCGGGCGGCATGAAGTGGCCGAGCAGCCAGCCGCCGTTGTCCGCACCGTCGGCGCCCGCCTGCCCGACGTAGATGCCGTCCCGCACCGGCCCTCCCTCTCGCACACCGGTCGGGCAAGCTATCACGGGCGGCCGGAGCGGGAACGGCCCGGTCCCCCGAGTTGGGAGACCGGGCCGCCCGGTGCCGCTGGGCCGCGGCGGTGGCTGGTTACCAGTTGCTGCCCAGGAAGCTGGGCTGGCTCTGCACGTTCAGCTCCTTGAACCGGGTCAGGTGCGCCGACCAGATCCGCCAGTCGCGCAGCTCCAGTACGTCCAGGCCCTTTTGGATGTCGCTGGAGTAGATGTGGCCGTTGTACCAGTACGCCGACCACGAGCCGCCGATGATCCGGCGGTCGGTCGAGAGCGGGCCGCGCTCCCAGTAGGCGATCTCGACCGGCCGGGCCGAGTTGGTGAAGTCGAACACCGAGATGCCGCCCTGGTACCACGCCTGGACCATGATGTCCCGCCCGAGCACCGGGATCAGCGACCCGTTGTGCGCGACGCAGTTCTCCAGGGTGGTGTTCAGCCGGGGGATCTTGTAGTAGCTCTTGAAGACCAGGTTGCGGCCGTCGCCCCGGCCGGCGATGTCGTAGATGGCGTTCGCGCCCCGGGTCGGGGCGATGGTCTCGAGGCAGGTCGCACCGGAGCCGCCGCCCAGCTCGTCGGTGAAGACCACCTTGCTGCCGGTGTTGTTGAACGTCGCCGAGTGCCAGAACGAGAAGTTCACCGTGTCGCGTACCCGGTTGATCACTCGGGGGGCCTCGCGGTTGGCGATGTTCAGCAGGATGCCGTCACCCATGCAGGCGCCGGCGGCCAGGTCCTTGCTCGGGTAGACGGTGATGTCGTGGCAGCCGCTGGTGGTCGAGCTGCCGTTGCCGCCGGGGTTGCCACCGTCCGGGAAGAGGTTCGGCACCGCCACGATCGCGGCCTGGGTCGGCTTCTTCAGCGGCACCTTGATGATCGAGATCGAGTCGTGCGGCGGCGCGCAGCCGGCGTAGGTGTTCGACGGGCCGTACGACGCCACGTAGATGTAGACCGACTTCTTGTCCTTGCTCGGCACCAGGGTGTGGGTGTGCGAGCCGCAGGCGGTCTGGACCGACTTGATGTAGCGCGGGTTGCGCTTGTCCTTGATGTCGAAGATCTTCATGCCCTCCCACACCGTCGCGCTGCTGGAGACGCCGGTGCTGGCGCACGAGTCGTCGCTGCGCGGCGAGTCGGTGGAGAGGAACAGCAGGTCACCGTAGACGGAGATGTCGTTCTGCGATCCCGAGCACTGCACCTGGGAGACGATCGACGGCCGGGACGGGTTCTTCACGTCGTAGATGACGAAGCCCTCGTAGTTGCCGGCGAAGGCGTACCGGCCCTGGAAGGCGAGGTCGGAGCCGAGCGCGTTCTCGGCGGCGAAGGTGCCCTGCTTCGGGATGTTGGCGATCTGGCGGAGGTTCGGGCTGCTGGTGATCTCGTCCACGCCCGGTGTTGCGGCAACGTCCGATGTGGTCTGGCTCGTCGCGGCTACTGGTTGGGCGTTGCTTGCCGGAGCGACGGCAACGCTCGCCACCAGGAGGGAGAGAGCGGCAAGCCCGACGATCCGGAGTCGCCGCGGCCCTTGTGGGGAGAGTCGGAACATCTGGCGGCACCCTTCGAAAGGGGTTGACGGTTGTGCACACCTTACTTGGAACGGGTGTACGTCGATGTGACTTGAGTCACAACATTAACGATCAAGGAACTTCTTCCGATCATCTTCCGACCGGACCCGGTCCACAAGACACTTAACGAGCCGGCAATGCCCTGGACGAGCCCGCCGAGAACGGCTCCAAGCTGGACCGACGACCCGGATCGGCAGCGACGACGCGGACCGGCCGACGACGCCGGCCGACGACCGGTATACAGAGAGGATGCGCAACACCACGCTGGCCGGACAGATGCGGGCCGCCGCCACCGCGCTCCTGGACGCGCTACCGGGGCCGGCCCGGGCGCTGGCCGCCCGCCCGTTCAGCGACTCCGCCGACCGGCGGTGGATCGAGTACCGGCCGCTACCCCGGCCCGGGGCCTGCCTGGCCGACCTCGACCCGACCGGCCGGAAGGCGACGCACCGGCTGCTGGCCACCGCGCTGAGCCCACACGCGTACGCGCAGGCGGCCACCATCATGGCCCTGGAGGAGGTACTCGACCGGCAGGAGGAGTGGCGGCGGGGCCGGCACAGCGACGACTACCGGGTGGTGGTCTTCGGCGATCCGGCCCGGGACGACCACTGGTCCTGGCGGTTCGAGGGACACCACCTGTCGGTGACGATGACCGTCGCAGGCGACCGCGTCTCCCCGGCACCGGTCTTCCTGGGCGCCAATCCGGCGACCGTGAGCTACGCGGGCCGGCCGGTCAGCCGGCCGCTGGCCCCCGAGGAGGACCTGGCCCGCGCCCTGCTCGACGCCATCGGTCCGGACGGCAGGGGCACGGCGGTGGTCGCCGACCGGGCCCCCGCCGACATCCGCAGCGGCACCCGGGCCCGGTTCGACAGCCGGATCGAACCGCTCGGGTTGCGCCGTGGCACGCTCGGGCCGACCGGCCGGGCGATGCTCGACCAACTCGTCGCGCTCTACCTGGACCGCTTCCCGCCCGAACTGTCCAGACAGGAGTCCACCCGGGTGGCCCGGGGCGACCTCTACTTCGCCTGGGAGGGCTCGACCAGGCCCGGTGGACGGCACTACTACCGCATCCAGGGCGAGGACCTGCTCGTCGAGTACGACAACACCAGCGAGGAGGGCAATCACGCGCACACGGTGCTCCGGCGCCCGCGCAGCGACTTCGGCGCCGACCTGCTCGCCGAACACCGGGCCGCCGGACACCCCTGACCGACCGGAGCAGCGGAAACTCAGCCGCGACGGCGTCGGCCGAACCCGCCGGCCACCGAGGTCGCGGGCGGGCCGAAACCGTCGAACGTGGTCGGTTCGCCGCGCCCCTGGTCGAACTGCCGGACCAGACTGGCCCCGAGCCGCACCCCGGCCGCGCCGAACAGCAGACCGAGCACCTCGACCACGAGCAGGCCGCCGCTCGCGCCGTGATCCGGCACCCCGGAGCGGATGAGGCAGGCGAAGACGAAGAGCACCGCCACGGCGCCGTTGAGCAGGTTGAAGATCACTGCGGTACGCCGGGTCGGATCGCCCGGCACGTCCCACAGGTCCACCATGCCGGCCGCCGTGGCGAGGCCGGCCGCGACCAGCGCCGCCACCGTCGTCCAGTAGCCGGCCAGTCCCAGGAAGACCGGAGCACCGAGTACGTCGGCCAGGTCGAAGACCGTGGCGCAGACGAACAACCCGAACGGGAAGGTCACCAGCATCGGCTGGACCGGATGCCCGTGCACCCGCAGGCGGCTCTGCATGGTGACGCCTCCCGGTCTCGCTCCTCGACCAGCCTCCAGCGTGCTACCCCCGGGCCGCCCCGCCGAAACGGCGCACCGCAGGTCACGGGCCACGGTGGAGGGTCAGGTGGCGTGCCGCCGGGCCACCGAGGTGACCAGCCGCTCGGCCACGTCCCGGAGCGGGATGCCGAGCGCGGCCGAGGCGGAGCGCAACACCTTCAGCGCCTCCGTGGCCGGACAGCCACGTTGGGTCATGATAACCCCGACCGCCTGGTCGACGACCTGCCCGGCCGTGAGCACCTCGGTCGGGTCCGCGTCACCCGCCTGCCGGGAACGGTCCCGGACGGCGCCGAGCAGCAGCCCGGCGTGTTCGGCGAGCAGCATCGCGGTGAGCTGTTGACTGGCGCTCAGCACGCCGGGCTCCCGGGCGTAGAGGTTGATCGAGCCGACCACGTGCTCGTCGACGTCCACCGGTACGGCCAGCACCCCGCGTACGCCGAGGTTCAGCGCCCGGACGGTCCACGGCCGCCAGCGGGTCTCGGTGCGCAGGTCCGCCGACCAGACCAGTTCCCGGGAGCGGATCGCCGTCATCGCCGGCGCGTCGTCGCCGTGCCGCAGGTCGTCGAGGTCGCCGAGCCGGGGCTCCGAACCCGCGACCGAGGCGGGCGCCCCGGCCCGCAGTACGGTGACCCCGCACCAGGTCACCTCCGGGATCGCGTCCCGGACGGTGCGTACCAGCCGGTCCAGCGCGGCGTCGAAGTCGTCGCTGGTGATCAGTCCGGCAGTCACTTCGCGGAGCAGGGCGGCGGTCTCCAGCACGCCCGGGGCCTCGGTCGACGGCTCCGTCGTCGTCCTCAGCCTCAGCACCGCTCCGAAACCTCCACCACCGCGGTCGCCGCGGTGCGTCCGGTTCGCGCCATCGCCTCTGCCATCGTCGCCTCTCCCCCGCCGTTTCCGATCCCCCGCCGGTACGGACCTGCGCTACTACCCGACCGCCGGGCGGACAAACCACCCGTTCCAGGAAGAGAACGATCCCGCCCGGCCCGGGGTTGCCGTCAGCCTTCCGACGATCAACCCCGGGATCCGGTGCGGTCACGCCGTCAGCGCGGGCCGGATCCCAGCCGGCGTCCGACGGCGGCGATCAGGCGGTCGAGTTCCGAGCCGAACGGGTTGTCGTGCACCAGGTATGTCCAGGTGGCACTCGGCCGCGCCAGCTCGCCCTCATCCGGCTGCCAGTCGTCGTCGAACTCGTTCTCCTCGAAGGTCTCCACCGTGCGGGTCTCGATCTCCGGCACCAGCGCGTTGAACGCCGGCACCGCGGAGCGGTGGAACTCGTCGAGCGGGTCGAGCCGGCCCAGCGCCCGCAGGTGCACGCCCTCGCGCACCTCGGAGAGTTCGGCCAGGTGGTGTGCCCAGAGCCGGTCGAGGTGGTAGAGGGCGATCGACCGGGCGATCCGGGAGAGCAGCTCCTCGTCCATCTCCTTGGCCCGGTCGGGGAAGCGCTCGGTGAGCATCTGCGCCGCCACCTCGCTGGTGAGCAGCCGCTCCCGGCGCTCGGCCAGCGCCTTGCGCTGCTGCTCGATCACCACGCTGTAC
The DNA here is from genome assembly GCF_029626265.1 of Micromonospora sp. WMMD1102. Lineage (NCBI taxonomy): Bacteria > Bacillati > Actinomycetota > Actinomycetes > Micromonosporales > Micromonosporaceae > Micromonospora > Micromonospora sp. WMMD1102. The sequence continues at coordinate 3,461,081 of NZ_JARUBN010000001.1, forward strand.
CGCCAGGTGTTGCGGTGGATCTCGTGGTTGACGCCCTCGGCGATCCGCTGGGAATGCTCGATGGCGAAGTCGACCTGCTCGTCGGTGACCAGACCGTCGGCGTTCATCCGGGGCGACGGCGGGATCGCGTCCGGGGCGTGCCGGACGACGAGGTCGTCCTCCAGGCTGACGAAGAAGACCGAGCGACCGGGGTCGCCCTGCCGGCCGGCCCGGCCCCGGAGCTGGTCGTCGACCCGCCGACTGTCGTGCCGGCCGCTGCCGATCACGAAGAGGCCGCCGAGTTCGGCCACCCGGTCCCGGTCGGCCTGGTCGCTGCCGCCCAGCCGGATGTCCACACCCCGGCCGGCCATCTGAGTGGAGACGGTCACCGCGCCGAACTTGCCGGCCTCGGCGATGATCGCCGCCTCCTCGGCGTCGTTCTTGGCGTTCAGCACCGTGTTCGGCACCCCCGCCTCGTGCAGCGCCTCGGCGAGCCGCTCCGACTCCTTCACGTCCAGGGTGCCGACCAGCACCGGACGGCCGCTCTCGTGCTGCTCCCGGATCTCCTCGATCAGGGCTTCTTCCTTCTCGCCCCGGGTGGCGTAGATCCGGTCCGGGTCGTCGATCCGGATGCAGGGGGTGTTCGACGGGATCACCGCCACCTCGAGCGAGAAGAACTCCCGCAACTGGTCGCCGACCAGCACCGCCGTGGCGGTCATCCCGCAGACGGTCCGGTAGAGGGCGACGTACGCCTGCACGGTGATGGTGCCCAGCACCTCACCCTCGGCGGTGGCGTCCAGCCCCTCCTTCGCCTCCACGGCCGCCTGGAGCCCGTCCGGCCAGCGGCGGCGCTGGGCGACCCGGCCGCGCATCTCGTCGATCAGCTCGACCCCGTCGTTGCGGACGATGTAGTCGACGTCCCGGTGCAGCAGGGCGTGCGCGTGCAGGGCCACGTTGACCGCGGAGAGCTGCTCGACGTGCTCGTCGTCGTAGAGGTCGACGCCGCCGAGCCGGGACTCGACCTCGGCCAGGCCGGCGTCGGTGAAGGCGACGCTGCGGCCGTCGTCGGCCACCGTGTAGTGCCGTCCGGAGCGCAGCCCGCGGACCACCGAGGCGGCCTGGTGCACCGGGTCCTGCTCGCCCGGCACCGCACCGGCCAGCACCATCGGCACCCGGGCCTCGTCGATCAGGATGGAGTCCGCCTCGTCCACGATCGCCGTGGTCAGCGGGGGCTGCACCCGGTCGTCGATGTCGGTGACGAGCTGGTCGCGGAGGAAGTCGAAGCCGGCCTCGCTGACCGAGACGTAGGTGACGTCGCAGGCGTACGCCGTCTGGCGCTCCTCGCGGGTGGACGCCTCGGTCACCCAGCCGACGCGGAGACCGAGCAGCCGGTAGACCGGCTCCATCCACTCGGCGTCCCGGCGGGCCAGGTAGTCGTTGACGGTGAGCACGTGCACCGGCCCGTTGCCCCGGCGGACGTGCCCGTACGCCGCGATCGCCGCGGTCAGCGTCTTGCCCTCACCGGTGGCCATCTCGGCGACCTTGCCGGCCAGCAGCGACATGACGCCGAGCAGCTGGACGTCGTACGGCCGCTGGTCGAGACCGCGCCGGGCGGCCTCGCGGCCCACCGCGCAGATCTCGACGAAGTCCTCGGCCCTGCCGGCCGCCTCGGTCAGCTCGGCGTCGTCCAGCTCGGTGAGTTCCTCCTCGCGCGCCTCGATCGTGGGCAGCAGCTTCTCCAGCGGCGCCAGATCAACTGTGGTGCCCGGACGCTGGAGGAAACGCCGGACCCTGGTCTTCAACCGTTGCGACACACCCATGACGGGCAACGGTACGCGAACTCTCCGCCAATGTGCGGCCCGGCCGGGCGTGCCGCGCCCGCTCCCGGCCGGGTCGGCTGGCCCGATGTCCGTACCGCCCGAGTGTGCCCGGATGGGCGGATTGTGAGCGGAGCGGTTCCCCTCCCGGCGGGCCGTCCCCTCCGGCGCGGTGCCGCCGGGCCGCTGGTCGGACCGGTCCGCGGACGGTTGAGCCGGTGGCGGCGGGGAAGGCTGTGGGGCTGCACCGGGCCTGGTCGGGCGCCGGTCGAGGCAGTGGGGGAGGTCGTCGCATGCCGCGCTCGCGTTCACCCGTGTCACCGGCGCTGGAGCAGTGGTCCACCCAACGGACCGGGGTGGCCGACCAGTGGACGGCGCGGCAGCTGGCGTACCTGAAGGGTGACCGCACGGTGAGCGTGGTCATCCCGGCCCGCGACGAGGAGACCACCGTCGGCGCCATCGTGGCGGCGATCCGGGCCTGCCTGGTCGAGCAGGTCGACCTGGTTGACGAGCTGGTGGTGGTCGACTCCCGATCAAGGGACGGCACCGCCCGGGTGGCGGCGGCGGCCGGAGCCCGGGTGGTCAGCCAGGACGAGATGACCCGGGGACTGCCCCGGCTGGACGGCAAGGGCGACGCCCTCTGGGCCGGGCTGGCCGCCTCCACCGGAGACCTGGTCGCCTTCGTCGACGCCGACCTGCGCGAGTTCCAGCCGCACTTCGTCACCGGCCTGCTCGGCCCGCTGCTCAGCGACCCGTCCGTGGCGTTCGTGAAAGGTTTCTACCACCGCCCGCTGGTCGGCGGCGGCGGCGTGGAGGCGGAGGGCGGCGGCCGGGTGACCGAGCTGGTGGCCCGCCCGCTGTTCAACCTCTTCTGGCCGGAGCTGGCCGGATTCGTCCAGCCGCTCGCCGGGGAGTACGCCGGCCGCCGGGACGTCCTGGAGCGGGTGCCCTTCGTCTCCGGCTACGGCGTCGAGACGGCGATGCTGATCGACCTGCTCGAACTCTGCGGGCTCGACGCCCTCGCCCAGGTCGACCTCGGCGAGCGGCTGCACCGGCACCAGGACACCGAGGCGCTCGGCCGGATGTCCGGGCAGATCATGCACACCGTCTGGCGGCGGCTCTGCCAGCGGGGCCTGGTCGAGGAGACTGCGCCGCCGGGGAACCTGCTGGTGCAGTTCCGCCGGGACGGCAGCAGCGCGCTGCCCAACCTGAACCGGGAGGTGGTGGTCAGCGACGTCTCCGTCCGGGAACGCCCCCCGCTGGCGGAGCTGCGATCCTCCGCCGGGCGTACGCCGGTATGACCGTGGGCACCGCCGGGGGCGGCGGTACGGACGGATCCGGGAGCGCGGGCGGGATCGGGGCGGACGGATGGCGCTGACCGTGCTGATGAACGCCGGCCCGTGGCTGCCGGTGCCGCCACCCGGGTACGGCGGGATCGAGAACGTCGTCGCCACGCTGGTACCGGAGCTGCGCCGGCTCGGCGTACGGGTGGTGCTCGCCTCGACCGGCGACGCCACACTGCCGGTCGACGAGCTGCTCTCGGTCTTCCCCGACGGCCAGTTCGGGGCGCTGCAACGGCCGTACAACCAGGTCTGCGGGATCTCGCAGGCGCACCTGAACGGGGTGGTCCGGGCGCTGCGCGAGCGGGACGACATCGACCTGGTGCACGACCACGTCGAGGCGGTCGGGCTGGCCGTACTTACCGCGATGGGCCCGAACAGCGGGCCGGCGCTGCACACTCTGCACTGGGATCTCGGCAAGCATCCGGACCTCTACGGCTATCTCGACGGCGGGGACCGGGTGCGGGTCAACGGCGTGTCGGCGGCGCAGCTCGCCCGGGCGCCGCGGGCGTTGCGGGACCACTCGGTCGGACACGTACACCTGGCCACCCCGCTGGCCGTGCACGCCGCGCGCCGGCCGCCGGTGCGCAAGTCCGGCCACCAGGTCATCCTCGGCCGGATCACCCCGGGCAAGGGGCAGCACATCGGGGCCCGGCTGGCCCACCGGGCCGGTTTCGACCTGGTGCTGGCCGGACCGGTCGGGCCGTACCGGCGGCCCGAGGAGCTGGCCGCCGCCGGACCGGAGGCGGGCCAGAACCCGGACGTGCGGTACTGGCGCGAGCAGGTCGCGCCGCTGGTGGACGGCGACCGGGTGCGCTGGGTCGGCACGGTGGCCGGTGCCGCCCGGGACGACCTGGTGGCGGCGGCCCGGGCCAGCCTCTTCCCGCTCTGCTGGGAGGAGCCGGGCGGCACGGCGGTGATCGAGTCGCTGGCGCTCGGCACCCCGGTGCTGGCGATCGGTCGCGGCTGCCTGCCGGAGCTGGTCGAGCACGGCCGGACCGGGCTGCTCGCCGACGACGAGGAGGGCCTCGCCGATCTGGTGTGGCAGGTCGGCGACCTGGACGAGCGGGAGTGCCGCCGGGAGGCCGGCAGCCGGTTCACCCCGACGACCATGGCCGAGCGCTACGTCGAACTCTACGAGCGGGTACGCGAATCGGCCGCCGGCCCGGCCGCCGCTCCGGCCGCCGGCCCGCCGGCCACCCCGGCGCCGCGGTAACCGCGCAGGCGGACGGTTAGCCTCTTTCACCCGTTAGGGGCAAGAAGTCGGTTAATTACTGTCGTGCCGGGTTTTGCCGGTGGAATACCGGGTAGCCGGCCCCTCGTCCTAGCCGCGATCAGGTACGGGGTGAGCGGGAAATGCCGAAACGCGTGGTCACCGAACCCGGACAGGAGCGTGGGCCGCTGGTCCTCGCCCCCGCCCGCTCGGGCGGCTACCCCGGCCCGGTGCGCCGGGCGGTCCGGGGCAGCACCCTGATCCGGCTGCTCGGCACCACCGACGCCAAGCAGATCGGCCTGCTCTACCTCGTCACGTCGTTCGGGTTCTTCGTCGTCGGCGGCGCGATGGCGATGCTGATCCGGGCCGAGCTGGGCCATCCGGGGCTCCAGTTCCTCTCCCCCGAGCAGTACAACCAGCTCTTCACCGCGCACGGCACGATCATGCTGCTGCTCTTCGCCACCCCGGTGGCGTTCGCCTTCGGCAACTACGTGGTGCCGTTGCAGATCGGCGCCCCGGACGTGTCGTTCCCCCGGCTCAACGCGCTGGCGTACTGGCTCTACCTGCTGGGCGGCTCGCTGGTGCTGGCCGGCTTCTTCACCCCGGGCGGCTCGGCCGACTTCGGCTGGACCGCGTACACCCCGCTGAGCCGGTCCGAGCACTCGCCCGGGATCGGCCCGGACATGTGGGTGATCGGCCTGGTCCTCTCCGGCCTCGGCACCATCCTCGGCGCGGTCAACCTGATCACCACCATCCTGACCCTGCGGGCGCCCGGGATGACCATGTTCCGGATGCCGATCTTCACCTGGAACATGCTCTTCACCGCCGTCCTGGTGATCCTGGTCTTCCCGCTGCTCGCCGCCGCGCTGCTGGCGCTCTACGCCGACCGGCGACTCGGGGCGCACGTCTACGACCCGGCCACCAGCGGACCGCTGCTCTGGCAACACGTGTTCTGGTTCTTCGGCCATCCTGAGGTCTACATCGTGGCGCTGCCGTTCTTCGGCATCATCACCGAGGTCATCCCGGTCTTCAGCCGCAAGCCGATCTTCGGCTACAAGGGGCTGGTCGTCGCCACCCTGGCGATCACGATCCTCTCGATGACCGTCTGGGCGCACCACATGTTCGGCACCGGTCAGGTGCTGCTGCCGTTCTTCGCCTGGCTGAGCTATCTGATCGCCGTACCGACCGGGGTGAAGTTCTTCAACTGGATCGGCACGATGTGGAAGGGACAGCTGACCTTCGAGACGCCGATGCTCTTCGCCGTCGGCTTCCTGGTCACCTTCCTCTTCGGCGGGCTCACCGGCGTGCTGCTGGCCAGCCCGCCGGTCGACTTCCACGTCACCGACACCTACTTCGTCGTCGCGCACTTCCACTACGTCCTCTTCGGCACCATCGTCTTCGCCGTCTTCGCCGGGGTGTACTTCTGGTTTCCCAAGATGACCGGCCGACTGCTCGACGAACGCCTCGGCAAGGTGCACTTCTGGACGATGTTCCTCGGCTTCCACGGCACCTTCCTGGTGCACCACTGGCTCGGCAGCGAGGGCATGCCCCGCCGGTACGCCGACTACCTGCCCACCGACGGCTTCACCGTGCTCAACACCGTCTCCACGGTCAGCAGCTTCGTACTCGGCGCCTCCACCCTGTTCTTCCTCTACAACGCCTGGAAGTCGTGGCGGTTCGGGCGCATGGTCGACGTCGACGACCCGTGGGGCTTCGGCAACTCGCTGGAGTGGTCGACCAGCTGCCCGCCGCCGCTGCGCAACTTCGACCGGCTGCCCAGGATCCGCTCGGAACGCCCCGCCTTCGACGAGAAGTACGGCCCGCTCGTCGCGGACCTCGGCCGCGACCTGCCGCAGCGGTCGACCCGACCGCCACAGCTGATCCGGGAGGAGTTGCACCACGAGCCCCGCCATCCGGAGACCGAGGCAGCCACCCGGGAAGGGGCGCACGGTGCCGAGGCTGCCGAGGCACACCATCCCCGGCCCGGTACCGGTGCCCGCCCGATCGAGGTGCCGGAGCCCGAGGAGGTACGCCGGCCGTCGTTCGAGCCGAGCCAGCCCGACGAGAACGCCGACAGCGCCGCCCGGGGCGGCCCGGAGAGCCCACGGTGGCGGACCGGACGCGCCTCCTCCGACGACGGCCAGCCGCCGGAAGCGGAGGAGGACGGCCGATGACCCGACCAGCCGCCGGAAGCGGAGGAGGACGGCCGGTGAAGACGGACGAACCACATACACTGCCCGGCGGCGGAGCACCGATTACGACAGGCGGCGTACCGAAGGAGGAACGGGCCGCCGGGACGCGGCCGGTCAGTCCGCCGGCAGCGCGACCAGGCCGGCGGCGCTGAGCGAATGCCGGACCACGGGTTGCGCCCGAGCCAGCCGCCACCGGACCCCGGCCCGATGCGCGGCGTCGCGACCGGCGACCAGCGCGGCCAGCGCCGGACCGTCCAGCTTCGCCACGTCGGTCAGGTCGATCGCCACCTCGGCCGGGTGCTGGTCGGCGACCGCCTCGACCACCACCTGCCGCAACTGCTCGGCGGTCTCCTGGTCGATCTCCCCGGTCACCTCGACCACCACCCGCTGGCCCACCTGGCGCACCTCGAGCCGGGCCGGTCCGCCGCCCGCCTCGGCCCCGCCGACCTGCCACGGTGCGGGCGAGTCGGCGAGCATCGCCTGGCGCAGCCAGGTGAGCGCCCGGGAGAGCAGCCGGGAGACGTGCATCTGCGAGATGCCGAACCGGGCGGCGATCTCGGCCTGGGTCTGGTTGCCGTAGAAGCGCATGGCGAGGATCCGCCGCTCCCGCCACGGCAGCCGGCCGAGCAGCCCGCTGACCGTCACCCGGTCGTCGACCGACTCCAGGTCGGTGTCGGACTCGCCGACCAGGTCGCCGAACTCCGCCGAACTCTCCCCACCGACCGGGGCGTTCAGCGACGCCGGGCTGTAGCCGGCCGCCGACTCCAGGGCGGCGAGGATCTCCTCCTCCGGCGTCTCTAGCCGGGCGGCCAACTCGGCCACGCTCGGCGAGCGGGACAGCTCGCTGGTCAGCGCCGCCGTCGCCTGGCCGACCTCCAGGATCAGGTCACGCAGCCGCCGGGGAACGTGCACCCCCCAGGTCCGGTCCCGGAAGTGCCGCTTGATCTCGCCGACGATCGTGATCGCCGCGTACGCGGTGAACGAGCCGCGTTCCGGGTCGTACCGGTCGACTGCGTTCACCAGGCCCAACCGGGCCACCTGCTCCAGATCCTCCAGCGGCTCACCCCGGCCCCGGTAGCGTCGGGCCAGCCGGCCGGCGAACGGCAGGGCGAACCGGACGAGGTCGTCCCGGGCCTCCTGCCGGCGTTCCGGTGGCAGGCCGGCGATCCTCGCCGCGTACGCCAGGGCGGCCGCGTCCAGGTCCTCCAGGCCACGCTCGGCCGGTGGTGTGGTGGTGATCTGTCCGTACATCCGCGCCTCCCTCAGGAAGGGCCCCCGCCCGGGATGCGATCCGGTCATCGGCGACGTACGGGACGACACCGCGCCGGAAGCGAACAAGTAACCGAACTGAACGGGCGGACGCCGCGAACCGCGTTGCGCAGCACGGTTGACCAGCTAGCAGTCAGCTGACCAGCTAGCAGTCAGCGTTCTTCCCGCCCTGTAGGTACTCAATCACGGGCGGTGACTTCTGCGAGGAGTTTTGCGATCAGGGCGGGGTCAGCAGACCAGCAGCCCCTGCGGAGTGCCGCTGGCCCGCAGCCCGGCCAGTGCCTCCACCACCCGCAGCGGGGCCGGCGCCGGCAGGTCGTACGGCTGGTTCCGGAGTACCTCGGTGGCGTGCCGGGTGGCCACCGAGGTCACCGGATAGCCCCGGGCGGCGACCCGGTCCACCGCCCGACGCCGGCGCCCGAACGAGGCCACCGCCAGCCACTGCGGCAGCCCGGCCAGCGCGGGCGAGCGCAGCCCCGGCGGCTCGGGCAGGACGTCCAGCGAGCTGAACGGGGTACTGCCGGCCAGCCACCACTCCGCCCCGGCCACGCTGCGGGTGGTGGCGTTCTCGCACCAGTACGGCACCAGGCCGGCCCGGAGCACCTGCCACGGGTCGATCAGCCGGCCGCACTCCACCACACAGCGGTCCCCGCTCTTGCCGGCCCCGCGCAGCCAACTCCGGTAGACGTCCGCCACCGCCGCACTCAGCGCGTCAGGGCCGGGGAAGAGCACCCGGTGCAGCGGGCTGCCGGCCTCGCGTACCCGGTCCAGCAGACTGCTCTCGAAACCGGGCTCGACGCCCTGTTCGGCGTACTCCGGGCGACCGCCCTGCGGCGCGTCCCAGCTCGCCCCGTCGCCGCCGGCCACCCGCAGCACCTGACCGAGCAGCTCGCTCTCCGGCCGGAAATCGGCCGGCTCCAGCCCGCTGACCGGCCCGCCGAGCTGGAAACTGTGCCCCTCCCCCGCGTCGGAGACCGGCCAGGTGCGCACGTCGCGCAGCAGCAGCACCGGAGCACCCGGCGCCAGCCGGCTGCCGAGGAACTCCCGGTACGCCTCCGGCAGCCGGCTCCAGCGGACCACCAGCGACACCGTCGAGCCGGCCAGTACGCCCCGACCGGCCGGATCGTGCACCTGCCGCACCCGTACCCCCGGGTTGTTCCCGATCAGCCGGGTCGCGATCCGGGCGCCGAAGCCGGCCGCCTCGACCGGTCTGTCCACCCGCCCGCCCGGCCACTGCACCGACACGTCGAAACCCGCCGGCAGCCACGGCACCCCCATCGCGGTGGCCAGGTGCACCGCCCCGCCGTGCGGCGAGCCCAGCACGACGCCGGGATACCAGCGCGGCGGGTAGTGCTCGGCGATCCACCGGGCGACCCGGTCGGCGTCGAGCGCCCCGGCCTGCTCGGCGGTGAGCGCGGCCCGGGTCGCGGCCCGGGCCAGCGCGGACCGGCGTACCGCCTCCGGCGCACCCCGGAAGCGCGACAGCAGCGGGTGGTAGCCGAGGTCGGCACAGTCCCGCCCGCGGACCGCCCGGGACGCCACGGCCAGCAGCACCCGGCCGGCGCTCTCCGGTGACACGACGCGGTCCGGTGGGAGACCGGGCCCGTCCGCGGCCAGCCACTCCTGCATCTCCCGCACCCGGCTCACCTCCCTCGTCCGCGTGCGCCGCGCCTTCCCGTCCCGATCGCGTTCAAACAGGCGGTCAGCAACCTGCCGGGCGCAATCCGGAGGCCCGACGGTTATGTCCGGGCCGGTGCCACCCCCGTCCGCCACGCCCGGGGTGGCTCCGGGTTTGCTCCGGAGGGGCACGATCTCGGATGATCCACGGTTGTGACCCAGTTGCACTTCGGAGCTGCCGGCGGCCCCCGCTACGCCAGCTACTTCGCCATCGCCGTCGTCCCGTTCGCGCTCGTGGTGGCGGGGGTGGCCGGCTGGCAGGTGGCGTCCGGCGAGGGACTGCGCCCGCTCGCCCTGGCGACCCTGGTGACCAGCCTGACCGGGCTGCTGGTGGCGGTCGGCCTGGTGCTGGCGGAACGTCGCGGTCGGGCCGGCCGCTCGGCGGGACCGGACGGGATCCGCACCGGCCGGCAGAGCGTGCTCGGCTGGCCCCGGATAGCCCGGCTGAGCCTGCACGACGGAGCCGACGACCAGCGTCTGCTGGCGGCCTGGCCGGTCGGGGCGCGCACCCCGGTCTGGCTCGGTTCGGTCGACCGGGCCGACGTACCGGCGGACGAGGCGGTCCGGCTGGTCGAGCAGTGGTCCGGCCGCCAGGTCGAGCCGGCCCGGCCCGCCGCCGAACGCGGCTGAGAAATTTCCGGGCCGCCGTGCAGCCCACCTGATCGACTCCCGGCCCGCTGCCGAACAAACCTGGTCGACTCCCGCCGCTTCGAAAGCGGCAGACCGAAGCGGCAGACCGAAGCGGCGGACCGGAGCCACAGACCAGGTCGGCAGACCAGACGCCGGCGCCGCTCCGGGGCGGATCAGACCAGGTCGGCGCCGTTGGCGGCCCGCTCCCGCAGGGCCTGGGCCCGGCCCCGGACCGCCGTACCGGCATCCTCGGCGAGGGCGTCGGCGGTCAGGCCGCGCAGGTCGGCGAAGGGCTGTTCCGGCGCGTCCAGCGGGACGGCCGGGTCGACCACCGCCTCGATCAGGGTCGGCCGGTCGGCGGCGAGCGCCTCCTCCCAGGCCGGCCCGACCTGCTCCGGCCGGTCCACCCCGATCCCGTGCAGCCCGAGCAGCCGGGCCCAGCCGGCGTACGGGACGTCGCCGTCGAGTACCGCCGCCGGGGTCGGCATCCCCGGTGCGGCGGGACGGTCCAGCTCCGCCGCAGGTGTCCGGACGGGTGCGCTGTCGGCCGGAAGTGCGCTGTCCGGCCCCCGCTCCGGCTCGCCGCCCCGGCCCGCCCGGTCGGAGTTGTTCAACACCAGCACCACCAGCCGGGGATCGGGCCACTCCGGCCAGTGCCGGGCCACGGTGATCAGCTCGGCCAGCCCGCCGGACTGCATCGCGCCGTCGCCGAGCAGTACGAAGACCGGCCGGTCCGGGCTGGCGAACTTCGCCGCCACGGCGTACGGCAGGGCGGAGCCGACCGAGGCCAGCGTGCCGCAGAGGTGTGCCGGTACGCCGGGCGGCAGTTGCAGGTGCCGGGCGTACCAGTAGGTGACCGATCCGACGTCCACCGCGACCGAGGCGTCGGCCGGCAGCCGGGGTGACAGCTCGCGGACAACCAGTCGGGGGTTCAGCCGGCCGGTGCGCTCCTCGGCCCGGGCGGCGCACTCGGTCCGGGCCCGGTCCACGGTGCCCTCGATCATGTCGCGCCAGTCCCGGTTGCGCCGCTGCGGCACCCGGGCCAGCAGCGCCCGCAGCGTCTCCCGGGCGTCACCGACCAGCGGCACGTCGATCGGGTATCGGCTGGCCAGCCGGCTGCCGTCGATGTCGATCTGCACCGCCGTGGCCTGGCCCGGCATCGGGTAGTAGCCGGTCCACGGGTCGTTGGTGCCGATCATCAGCAGGGTGTCGCAGCCGGCCATCAACTGCGCGCTGGCCGCCGTGCCGACCTGGCCGAGCACCCCCGTGTGGTACGGCAGCCGCTCGTCCAGCACCGGCTTGCCGAGCAGCGAGGTGGCCACCCCGGCGTCGAGCCGGTCGGCCAGCTCGACGATCTCGTCGGCGGCGCCGTAGCCGCCCTGGCCGACCAGGATCGCCACCCGCCGCCCGGCGCCGAGCAGCTGGGCGGCGGCGTCCAGGTCGGCATCGTGCGGCAGCACCCGGGCCGGTGGCAGGCCGGGCGCCGAGGCGAGCACGCCGCCGCCGTCCGGGTGCGGCATCCCGGCGGGCACCGGTTCGCCGAGCAGGTCGTGCGGCACCACCAGGCAGGTCGGGCTGCGGGTCGACACGGCGGTACGGATCGCCTGGTCAAGCAGGTAGGGCACCTGCTCCGGCAGCGCTGCGGTACGCAGGAACTGGGCGCAGACGTCGCCGAAGAGCCGGGGCAGCTCGATCTCCTGGTATCCGCTGCCCAGCGCCCGGTACGGCTGCTGCCCGATCACCGCCACCACCGGCTTGCCGTCCAGCCGGGCGTCGTATAGGCCGCCGAGCAGGTGCAGCGCCCCCGGCCCCTGGGTGGCCAGGCAGACCCCGACCGTCCCGGTGTACCTGGCGTGCCCGGCCGCCATGAACCCGGCCGCCTCCGGCTGCCGGGACGGCACGAAGCCCGGGTCCCCGCCGGCCCGGCGCAGCGCCTCGACTATCAGCGCCACTCCCTCGCCGGGCTGCCCGAACACCCGGGGCACCCGCCAGGCCCGCAGCCGTTCGACGAGCAGGTCGGCGATGGTCCGGTCGGTCACCGCCGCGCTGGTCCGCACCGCGGACCGCCCCGGGTCAGCCATCACGGCCGGCCGGGGTGCTGGCGTCGACGTAGCGCAGGATCGCGCCGACCCCGTCGGTGAGGTCCGGCGCCTGCTCCGGACCGAGCACCGTGAGCCCGGCGTCGGTACCGACGAGCGCGCGGACCAGGGCGGCGTCGGCGCGTACCCGGCGCGGGTCGGCGATCGAGACCGCCCGGAGTTCGTCAGGATCGCCGGCGATGTCGGTCGGTTCCGGGCCGATCCAGAGTTCGTCGGTCGAGGAGGGGTCGTCCACGATCAGCATGGTGTCCACCTGGCCGCGTTGCAGCGCGGTGACCACCGCGTCCAGGCCGGCGCCGACGTCGCGCTGCATGCCGAACTTGTCCAGCGCCACGTCGGTGTGTGCGGCGGCGACCTCGGCGATGGCCTGCACGGTGACGTCGTCGAAGGCGGTCTGGTCGGCTCCGGCGGCCGGGAAGCCGGCGTCGGTCTGCACGACGCGGTCCTGCCAGAAGGCCGGCAGCTGGCCGGCGAGCAGCTGCCGGGCCCGGGTCTCCCCGGCCACCACGATCACCTCGGCGCCGACCCGTTCGGCCAGCGCGGCGGTGGCCGACGCGGCGTCACCGGCGTTGCGCTGCCAGACCAGCTCCGCCGCGTGCTGGAAGTGCGGCTGCGACCAGCCGCCCGGCTGCACCTTGCGCAGCGGCCACCGGTTGCCGCCATCGACGTGCGCGTGCCGGGGGACCCCGCCGGCACTCACCGCGTCGATGTCCGCGCCGGTGCGGCTGGCCAGCACCCGGACCCAGGGCACCTGGGCGTTGCGTTGGGCGACCAGCGGCATGGTGTGCGCGACCGGCCCGTGCAGGGCGATGTCCTTGCGTGGCGGGGCCGAGAGGTACTCGGTGAGCACCACCTCGCCGCCGGTGGCGAACGCGGCCAGCCCGTAGTCGCCGGGCATCGGGTCGTGCCCCCGGACCACGGCGTCCAGGGCCGCCACGTCGCGCGGGTCGGTCCGCTGTTCCGCCAGCCGCTCCTGGAGGGCCCGCCACCGCAGGTCGAGTGCGGGGTGGGCGTCGTGGGTGTCCCGGGAGGCGTCCAGGTAGACCGACGTCCACGGGCCGGGATGGGCACAGATCGGACGCAGGAAGGACAGCTGCATGGGTCGTCCCCTCTCCAAGCTCGCGGCGGGGTTACCCACGCCGGTCGGCTTGTCACCTGGCCGGCCGGCCGGGAGCCCTGGACCGGGGCGGAACCGGCCCGACCGGGCGCCAGCAGCCAAGAGTGAGCGGATTGTCACATAACGTGAAACTGATTCACTCACTGCCCGTTCATTCGTCATGATCGATACAATTCGTGCTCGGGAGCGGACTCTCGGTGGTGAACGCATGGACGAACTGTTTCCCGAGCGGGTCGCCTGGCGTCCCGGGCCGGTCGTCACCGGTCACGTCGTACGGCTGTTGGAGGGTTACTCCCGGGAGGTCCGGATCAAGCAACCCGTCCTGGTCGCCGTACTCGGCACGGCGGCGGTGGTCAGGGTGGTCCTGCTGCTGCTCGCCTCGGTGCTGCGGGCGGGTGCCGGCGGCGGCGCCCGACGCAGATGGAAGGAACTACGCAAGGGGCCGGAGTTCCTGGTGACCCCGCTACGGCTGCGCGACGGCAGCGGCGTGCTGTGCGAGATGGAGATCCACGGGCACCTGCCGCAGAGCGCCCTGGAACCGGCCGACCACGTGCAGGTCACCGTACGCTCGCAGCAGGCCGTCGGGCTGGCGCCCCGGGTGGAGCGGATCGTCAACCTCACCACCGGGCAACTGCTCACGCCGCGTACCCCGACCCTCTGGTCGCACCTCGGGCCGGCCCTGCTGCTCCAGGCCGCCATCGGCCTGCTGCTGATCGGCGCGTTCGTCGCCTGGATGGTCCTCCGCTGAGCGCAGCGTCTCGGCCTCGCCGGATCCTCCTCCGGCCCGCCGGTCAGCTCCGGGCGGAACCCTCCAGGGGGCGGTCGGTGGCGGTGGCCGGCGCACCGGCGACCGGGCCGGCGGAGGCGACCGTCAACAGGCCACGGCGGCGGGCCCACCGCTCGAAGCCGAGGGTGGCGAACGGCGGCACCGCGCAGACCAGGGCGACGGCGACGGTGAGCCAGCGCCACCGGCCGAGCCGGGCCACCAGCAGCACCAGGCCGACGTAGGCGACGAAGAGTCCACCGTGCACCGGGCCGAAGATCTGCACGCCGATCTCGTTGCGCGGCGGGCCGTACTTGACGGCCATCCCGATCAGCAGGGCCAGCCAGGAGAACGCCTCGGCGACCGCCGCCAGCACGAACAGCCGCACCACCGTACGGTGCATCAGGTCTCCTCCCGCTGGTCGGCCGCGGCCGGTCGCCGCCGGTCCGGTCCGGTCCGGCTGACAGCTTAGGCGACGCCGCCGGGCCGGCCGGGCGGACGGGTCCGCGGGCGTCGCGGTACCAACCGTGGGGATGACGTTCTCACCCTTCCGGGTGAACCGGACGGACCATGCCTACACCGAGCGGCGTAGGGGTGATGCCGCCCACGGGGTGACGCCAGGAGAGCCGCCACGGAGGATCATGAGGTCATGACGATCCATGGTCTCGGGGGGCCGGCCGTGATCGCACTGGTACTGGCGATCGTGCTGTCGGTGGCCTCAGCGGCGGCGTACGCCGCCGCGGCGGTGCTACAGGAACGGCTCGCCACCCAGGCCGGACCGACGGGGGACGCAGGGCGGGGCTATCTCGGCACCGTCCTGCGCCGGTCCGGCTGGTGGCTGTCGGTGGCGGGGAACGGAACCGGCGCCGCCCTGCACGTCGCCGCGCTCGCGTACGGGCCGCTCTCGGTGGTGCAGCCGCTGGGCGTACTCACCCTGGTGCTCGCGCTGCCGATCGCGGCGGCCACCATCGGTCGCCGGCCGTCGGCCCGGCAGTGGTCCGGGGCCGCCGCGACGGTGGCCGGCCTGGTCCTGCTGCTCGCACTGACCATGCCCGGAGCGGGCGAGCATGACCTGCGGCCGGGGCAGGGGTGGCTGCTGACCGGGGTGGCCGCCGCACTGGCCGCCGGGCTGGTGCTGGCCGGCCGGGCCAGCGGTTCGGCCCTGGCGCGCAGCCTGCTCACCGCGACCGCCGCCGGGATCGCCTTCGCGGTCGCCTCCGCGCTCACCCAGCTCGTCACCGGGCTCGTCCGGGACGGCGGCGCGGTGCTCGCCAGCGCGAGCCTGGCGGTGGCGCTGGCCGGAATGGCCGCGGCCGGGCTGCTGCTGTCCCAGGTCGCCTACCGGGGTGCCGGGCTGGGCGCGCCGCTGGCCACCGTGACCCTGGCCAACCCGATCGCCTCGGCCGCCATCGCCGTGCTGCTGCTCGGGGAGCGGACCGCCGGCGGCTACTGGGGCGGACTGGCCGCGCTGGCCGGTGCCGGCCTGGCCGCCTGGGGTGTGCTGCGACTCGCCTCGACCGAACCGACCGCCCGGCCCCGCCGGGGGTTTCGGCCCGGACGCCGGGGACCGGGACGGCTCAGGGGGATGGCGCCCTGCCCGCACCGGTCGGCACCCGCCAGCCGCTCGCCGGTCGCTCCGGTCCGGGCCGGGCGGACCGCCACAGCGCCACCAGCCAGACGACCCCGACCACGCCGACGAGCGTCAGCCCCAGCCCTTCCAGCGCCGGCATCAGCGCCGCCTGCACCGGAGTCGGCCGGCCCAGCGAGCCGTCCAGGGTGAGCAGGCCGCGTGCGCCGGTGAAGAGCAGGGTCAGGTAGAACGCGAGAACGTGCATCGCGTCCCAGAGCGCGTGCAGGATCGCCACGCCCAGATAGGCGTAGAGCAGCCGCAGGCCGACCACGAAGTGCTCCCGGGTACTGGGCGCGAAGAGCACGCCGCCGAGGACGGCGGTCCAGAGCCCGTGCCCGACCGGTGCCACCAGGCCGCGCAGGATCTCCGTCTGCACCACCTGCACCACCGAGAGGCCCTGCACGGTGAAGAGCGCGACGAAGGCGTACCCGGCGGACTCCAGGGCGGAGAAGCCGAAGCCGACCGCGGCGCCGAGGACCATCCCGTCCCGGGTCGTCTTGGTGGCCAACTGCCGGGTCAGCAGCGCCAGCGCGGCCAGCTTGGCGGCCTCCTCGATCAGCCCGACCCCGAGGAAGAGCAGCGCCGACGGGCGCAACAGGTACGACTCGAGCACGGCCGAGGCGAGGATCCCGAGTACGCCCCCGGCGAGGAAGGTGCCGAAGACCCCGCTGACCGTGACCTCACCGGTGTCCCGGCGCTGGAACGCCCAGGCCACGAAGGTCACCGGCACCAGGAAACTGCCCAGCAGCACCAGGGTGGGCAGCAGGGTCGGGTTTCCGGTGAGCAGGATGACCGCCACCGTGCCGAGCCAGAGCGCCAGACCGGTCAGGAAGATCCGTAGCCACTGCCGGCGCGGCGGGTCCGGGACGGCTGCCGTCCACTGCCTGCCGACGCCGTCCATCCCGCCTCCGCACCGTCCGTCACGCCCCGCGTCTCAGGTCCTGAGCACCACCTTGACGCACTCGTCCGCCTTCTGCCGGAACATCTCGAAGCCGATCGGCGCGTCGTCGAGCCGGAGCCGGTGGGTGATGACGAAGCTCGGATCGACCTCGCCGCGCCGGATCCGGTCCAGCAGCATCCGGGTGTAGCGCTGCACGTGGCACTGCCCGCTGCGCAGCGTCAGCGACCGGTTCATCAGCGAGCCGATCGGGAACTTGTCCACGAAGCCGGCGTACGCCCCGATCACCGAGACCGTGCCGCCGTTTCGGCAACTCATGATCGCCTCGCGTAGCGCGTGCGGCCGGTCGGTCTCCAGCCGGGCCGACTGCTTGGCGCGGTCGTAACCCGACAACAGCGCCGACGAGTGGTGCCCCTCCATGCCGACCGCGTCGATGCAGGCGTCCGGCCCCCGGCCGCCGGTCGTCTCGCGCAGCGCCTCCAGGACGTCGACCTCCTCGTAGTTCAGCGGCTCGGCACCGACCCGCTCCTGCGCCATCCGCAGCCGGTACGGGTACCTGTCGATCGCGATCACCCGCTCGGCCCCGAGCAGGTACGCGCTGCGCATCGCCAGCAGGCCCACCGCGCCGGCACCCCAGACCGCGACCACCTCCCCGCCGGTCAGCCCGCACATCTCGGCGCCCATGTACCCGGTCGGGAAGATGTCGGAGAGGAAGAGGACCTTCTCGTCGGACAGGTCGTCGGGAATCTTGATCGGTCCGACGTCGGCGAACGGCACCCGGGCGTACTCGGCCTGGCCGCCGGCGTACCCGCCGAGCATGTGCGAGTAGCCGAAGAGGCCGCCCGGCGAGTGTCCGAGCAGCTTCTCGGCGAGTCCGGCGTTGGGGTTGGAGTTCTCGCAGAGCGAGTAGAGGCCGGCCTGGCAGGCCAGGCAGTTGCCGCAGGAGATGGGGAACGGCACCACCACCCGGTCGCCGACCCGCAGGTTGCCCACCTCCGGCCCGACCTCGACCACCTCGCCCATGAACTCGTGCCCGAGGATGTCGCCCTGCTTCATCGTCGGGATGTACCCGTGGAAGAGGTGCAGGTCGGAGCCGCAGATCGCGGTACTGGTGATCCGGACGACGGCGTCCCGGCCGTTCAGGATGCGCGGGTCCGGCACCTCCTCCACCCCGACCTTCTGCCGACCCTGCCAGCAGTTCGCCTTCATGGACATCCCTCCGGGTGCGCGGTCGGTCAGCGGGGCGGATCCGCCGGCTGCGGACGTGCCGGCCGCTGGAGCACCTGCTGCCGGGTGGCCAGCCCGGCCGGGCTGCCGTCCGACCGGACGACCTCGCCGGTCTCCACGACCTGCTTGAACCGGCGCAGGTCGTCCCGGACCTGCTGGCCGGGCTCCTCGCCGAAGAGCTTCGCGACCATCCGGCCCACCGCCCCGCCCGGCGGCGCGTAGACCAGGTCGACCCGGACCTCGGTGCCCCGGCCGCCGGCCGCCCGGCGCAACCGCACCCGCCCCGCGTTCGGCACCCGGGCGCCGCGCACCGACCGCCAGGCGATCGCCTCGCCGAGGGTGTCCTCGACCAGTTCGGCGTCCCAGCCGACCCGGCGCCCGCCGGGGGCCCTGGCCGTCCAGTGCGACCGTCCGCCGTCGCCTGCGCGGACCGACTCCAGGTGGTACATGAACCGGGGCAGGTTCTCGAAGTCCCGCCAGAACCGGTAGACCTCGTCGGCCGGGCGGTTGACGGTGACCGTGGCGCTGGCCCGTACCGCCCGGCGCCGTGCCCCGGCGGAACGCCCGGCGCGGACCGCGGCCAGCAGGTCGACGGCGGTGATCGCGGCCACGGCTGCCAGGGTGGCGGTGACCCGCCGGCGGCGCTCGTCGCGCCGTCGCGGCAGCGCTCGGGCGAGCAGCAGCAGGTCCAGCGCGTCCCCGGCGACCCGGACCCAGGCCCAGCCGGCCGGTCGGGGCGCGAACAGCAGCCCGGGGGCCGGCACCAGTTCCCGGGCACCGATCGCCCGGAGTACGCCGGCCGGAACGCGTTCGTCCACCCCGGTCAGTCCGGCGAGCCGGGCCGGCACGGCGAGCGCCGCGACACCGAGGCCGAGGCTCAGCACGCCGAGCGCCCGGGGCAGGAGTTGCCGGCCGACGTCCGGCATCTCCAGCTCTCCGTCGGGCAACTCGGACCTCCCGTCGGGCAGCTCGGACCTCCCGTAGGGCGTGTCCAGCCGTGCTCCGCGCATGCTGCTCCCCGTTCGCCGCTACTGGCCGACCTTGATGCCGGGCTCACCGGCCATGAACTGGATCACCTGGCGGGGCTCCCGGCCCGGCACGTTCGGGCCGCGCAGCTTGCCGATCGGCAGGATCACCCGGCGGAAGGTGCCCTCCAGCATCATCGCCGTCGCCGTGTACCAGGCGATCACCGAAGAGGCGATCAGGATGTAGGCGCCGGCGGTACGCCAGGGCGAGATGTCCGCGATCTGGCCGACCGCCAGACAGGTGGCCCCGGCGGCCAGCGTCGCCAGCACCAGGGTCAGGCCGATGTTGTCGGCCAGCGCGGCGAACGCGCCGGACCAGGTGATCGCGGCGAGCGCGGCGAACCAGAAGCCGAGCGCCACGAACGGGGTCGGCTGGACCAGTACGCCGATCGAGATCAACAGGTAGAGGAGGCCGTAGGAGAGCCAGAAGGCGCCCCAGATCCCGTGCATGGCGGTGGCCAGGCCGTCCCGCGCCCGGTACGCCCACATGCCGGCGAGGAACTGCGCCAGCCCGCCCAGCATCGCCGCGAACGGGAACAGGAAGGTCGGCGTGGCGGTGTTGCCGTACCAGCCGGCGAGGTTCGTGGCGACGACGAAGGTGGCGGCCGCGTACCCGAAGAGTCCCAGGATCGATGGCGCGGCCACCGGTTGTAGGGAGATCTGGGCGTGGTTGCGCCAGAATTCGAACTCACCATCATGACCATCGTGACTCGGCTGTGCCGAACGTGACATCTGGGTCATCACAGGCTCCTTCTACGCAGCGGTTCGCACCGCTTCGACGCGGTCGGGCGCGTGGCCACCGCCGACTACCCGGTGCGGGAGCCGTTACACGGAAGGTCGCCTTCGTCCGTCAGCGGTCGCGCTCAGACGCCAACCGGCCGCCGACGCGGGTTACGCGTCGACGGCCGGGAACGACCGGACCTGGCCGGGCCTGGGTGGGATCAGCGCTTCTCGACCGGTACGTAGTCCCGCTCGGCGGCGCCGGTGTAGAGCTGCCGCGGACGGCCGATCTTGGTCTCCGGGTCCGAGATCATCTCCCGCCACTGCGCGATCCAGCCGGGCAGCCGGCCGAGCGCGAAGAGCACCGTGAACATCTTGGTCGGGAAGCCCATCGCCTTGTAGATCAGGCCGGTGTAGAAGTCGACGTTCGGGTAGAGCTTCCGGGAGACGAAGTAGTCGTCGGCGAGCGCGATCTCCTCCAACTGCATGGCGAGATCGAGCAGCGGGTCCGGCTTGTTCATCCGGGCCAGTACGTCCTGGGCGGCCTTCTTCACGATGGCGGCCCGAGGGTCGTAGTTCTTGTAGACCCGGTGCCCGAAGCCCATCAGCTTGACGCCCGGCTCCTTGTCCTTGACCCGCCGGACGAAGCCCGGCACGTCGCCGCCGCCGGTCCGGATGTCGTCGAGCATCTCCAGCACCGCCTGGTTGGCACCGCCGTGCAGCGGGCCGAACAGCGCGTTCACCCCGGCGGAGACCGAGGCGAAGAGGTTCGCCTGGCTCGAACCGACCAGCCGGACCGTGGATGTGGAGCAGTTCTGCTCGTGGTCGGCGTGCAGCACCAGCAGCATGTCCAGCACCCGGGCCACCACCGGATCGACCTCGTACGGCTCCGCCGGCACCCCGAACGTCATCCGCAGGAAGTTCTCGACGTACCCGAGCGAGTTGTCCGGGTAGAGCATCGCCTGCCCGATCGACTTCTTGTACGCGTACGACGCGATCGTCGGCACCTTGGCCATCAGCCGGACCGTGGAGATCTCCACGTGCTCCCGGTCGAACGGGTCGAGGCTGTCCTGGTAGAAGGTGGAGATGGCACTCACCGCGGACGAGAGCACCGCCATCGGGTGCGCGTCCCGGGGGAAGCCGTCGAAGAAGCGCCGCATCTCCTCGTGCAGCAGGGAGTGCCGCCGGATCCACTCGTCGAACTCGCCGAGCTGCTCGGTGGTGGGCAACTCGCCGTAGATCAGCAGGTACGACGTCTCCAGGAAGGAGGACTTCTCGGCCAGCTGCTCGATCGGGTAGCCCCGGTAACGCAGGATGCCCGCGTCACCGTCGATGTAGGTGATCTCGGAGGAGCAGGCCGCGGTGTTGACGAACCCCGGGTCGTAGGTGACGTACCCGGTCTCCTTCAACAGGTTGCCCGTGGCGATGCCGGCTGGGCCGTCGACCGCGGGCTTGACCGGAATCGACAGCTGGCCGCCCGGGTGGTCGAGTTTGACATCCGTCATGTGATCCTCGCTTCGCCGGCAGAATCTACGTTGAATTGCCTTCACTTTTTACGGTAAACGTGCAGGGTAGCGGAGAACCTTTCGTGGTCGACCGGTGAGTGATGCATCACGCCAGTCACACGTTTGCGCCCGCACCGAAACCTGCTAGCCGTTCCGGCGACCGGCAAACCCGGGCCGCTTCGACGCAGGGCATCCCGGCCGGCGACGCGCCGGCCGCCGGCCGGCAGACCCGCAGGTCGGTCGGCACAGCGCAGGGCAGACCGGCCGGTCAGCCGCGCAGCGGGCGCAGGGTGCCGGTCTCGGTGACCTCGAACACGTCCACGGTGTTGCGGCCGGGCAGGAAGAGCGACTCGTCCGGGACCAGCGCGCCGAACCGCTGCCCACCCGGATCGGGTGCCACCACCGGGGCCACCGCGCCGACCCGGCCGTTGACCGCCACCGCCAGCAGGGTGCCGTTGCGCACCGAGTCGGGCACCGTGCCGTAGACCAGCGCCGGCAGCCGGCCGCCGGTCTGGTCGATCCGGTCGAAGTCGGCCCGGTTCCGCACAGTCACCGTGCCTGCCTCCGGCCCGAGCGGCAGCTCGGCGACCGACCGGCCGATCAGTTCCGGTCGGGGCTGCGCCGGGAGTACCGGGTGGGCCCGGCCGGCCAGCACGTCGGCGAAGACGCCGGCCGGCACCGTACGCGGCTTTCCCGGCTGGTCGTAGAAGTGCTTGTCCCCCGGCTGGCGGGTGGTACGCAGCGCCGAGGTGCCGTCGGTCTGCCACGGCACCCGTACCCCGGCCAGGTCGGCGACGGTCGGCAGCAGGTCGACGTGTTCCCAGTTCCGGTCGTCGACCACGCCGTCGCGCTGCCCCGGCCGCTTCACGAAGAGCGGCACCCAGAGCACCTCCCCCGGCGCCTGCCGCACCGCGCCGAGGCCGCGCCCCTGCACCCCGGGGGTGAAGCTGACCCCGTGGTCGGCGGTGAGCACCACGAGCGCGTCGTCGTAGAGACCGGTCTCGTCCAGCCGGCGCAGCGTCTCGCCGAGCAGCCGGTCGGTGTACTCCAGTTGCAGCAGGTGCCGCCGGTGGGCCAACTCCACCCAGCCGTCGCCGTCGTTCGGCATCCCGTCCGGGGACTCGTAGCGGATCCCGGAGGGCAGGTAGTTCCACGGCGAGTGCGGCAGCAGCAGGTGCAGGAAGTGCAGCGTGGGCCGGACCGTCGGGCGGAGCGTGGCCAGGAAGTCGGCGAACCGGGCCGGCTGGTTCTCGTCCAGCTTCCCCCAGCGGAACTGCGGATCGGTAGGCGGCGGCGGGGCGTCGGCCTCCCCGGCCTCCCGCCGGGTGATCTCCCGGTAGGAGGCCTCCGGATCGCGCTGCCCGGTCTCGCTCGGCGAGACGATCTGCTCCAGCAGGGTGGCGCTCTCCCGCAGCAGCGTCGGCAGGCCGCCCCGGGCCGAACCCGCGGCCCGGTCCGGGCAGATCCGGGACGGGCAGAGCTGGGTGATGCTCTCCTGCGCCTGGATCTGGTACGGGCCGGCGAAAGCCGTGAACAGGTTGTCCGGATAGCGCGAGTGGTGCGGTGCCTGCTGCTCGCTCGGATAACGGCCGGTCAGCATCGCCGGCAGCGCGTACGGGGTGTAGCCGCTGACCCCGGTCGCGTTGCGGTACCAGGTCGACTCGCCGGCCAGCCGGGCGAAGTTCGGATAGCGGCGGGCGTCGACCGCACCCGTGGCGTCCAGCAGCGAGGTGAGTGGGAACTCGTCCAGGATCAGCATCACCACCGGCGGATGCGGGCTGCCGCCCCCGCTCGCCCCCGCACCCGACCCGGAGCGCTGCCCCGGCAGCACCACGGCGGAGGCGGGCGAGGCGAAGACGAAGAGCAGCACGAAGACCAGCGGCCCGGCGGCGGCGACCCGGAGCACCTGACCGGTCACCTGCCAGCGCCGGTACGCGTACGCCCCGGCGGCACCGAGCAGCACGGCGAGGAGCAGCAGCGGCGCCCCGCGTACCGGGGTGAGGTGCTTGCCCACCTGGATCGCCAGCGCGGCGAGCAGCAGGCCCAGGGTCCCGGTGTGCAGGGCGGCCCGGACCACCCGACCCCGGGCCGGACCGGCGAGACGGCGGGCCAGCAGCCCGAGCAGCGCACCGACCCCCCAGAGCACCAGCGGCGGCAGCAGCGTGTACGCCGCCACCAGCAGCAGGATCTCCCGCCGGCCGGCGCCGTGGAAAAGGAAGAAGTCCGGGCTCTTCCCGGTCACGTCGAGCAGCGGCTGGGTGATCACCAGGCCGCAGAGCGCCACGATCTCGACCAGCGCCCGCACCTCGACCCGTCCCGCCGACCGCCGCACCGGCTCCGGCCGATCGGCCGGATCGGACCGCTCCGCCGGCTCGTCCACCCCACCGGACACCTCGGGTGGTCGCTCGGCCCCACCCGGCAGATCCGGCGGTCGCTCGGCCCCACCGGGCAGCTCGGGCGGTCGCTCGGCCGAGGTGCCGGGCTCAGCCACGCGGGATCCCGAGATAGAGGGTGCGGGTGCCGGACGGCAGCTCCAGCCGGCGGACGATCTCGCAGCGCTGCCCGAGCAGCCGCTCGAACTCCTCCCGGGTGTAGTCCGGGAAGAGCCCGGCCGGCTTGTTGGCCAGCAACCGGACCGCCATCGGGTCGTCGGGATGCACGAACTCGACGACCAGCCGGCCGCCACCCTCGGCCGCCGCCAGCAACCCGACCAGCCAGTCGACGATCTCCGGCAGCGGGACGTTGCGCCCGATGGCCAGATGGTGCACCACGGCCAGCGCGAGCACCGCGTCCGCCTCGGCGCGGGCGGCGAACGAGGCCCGCTCCACGCCGCGCCAGCCGCCGCCCGGGGACGGGTCGGCCAGGTCCATCACCAGCGGCAGCACCCGACGCTCGCCGTCGGCACGCAGCGCCCGGTAGAGCCGGTCGACCACGGCCGGGTCGCTCTCCACCGCCACCACGTAGTCGGCGTACCCGGCGGCGAGCCGGGAGTAGGTGCCGTCGTTCGCGCCGAGGTCGAGTACCAGCCGGGACCGGTCCCTCTCGGCCAGCGCCTCGGCGACGAACCGTTCCTTGGCCTGGCGGTCGTCCGCCGAGTAGGTGCAGGTCTCCCGGTAGCCGGACCAGTGGCTCTCCGGCGGCTGCCAGTCGAGCCGGCCGACCAGCTTCTCCAGCGCCCGCAGGGTGGCCAGCACCAGCTCCCGGGAGAAACCGGCGTCCTTCAACTCCTTCCGCACGCTGCCGGTACTGGCGGCGGCGGACCGGCTCTGGATCGCGTCGTGCAGGTGGACGTGCTTGAGCACCCCGGCTCGGAACCGCCGGGTGCCGCCGAAGAGCCGGCGCAGCTCGCCCGCCTCGATCCCGTCGATCCGGGCGCGCAGCCACGGCTGGAAGTCCAACCCCAGGTGTGCCTGGAGCAGCAGCGGATAGAGCAGGGTCTGGCAGAACTGCCGGTAGCCGGCCCACGGCTCGCCGTCCCGGGCCGGCTCGAACGAACCGATGTCGATGAAGACCGGCTCGGCGCCCCGCCACTGGAGGTTGTACGCCGACCCGTCCTTGGTGCTGAACCCGGCCGGTACGGCGGCACGGAGAATCTCCAGGTGCAGCAGCGCGGCGTCCCGCAGCATCGCGAACGACCACTCGTACGGGTACGACACGAACGGGATGCGCTCGTGTCGGAGTACCGCGGTCCACTGCGCGGCGAGGCTCGCCGGCAGGGTCTCCGGGTCGGCAGTCTCGGTGCCGCAGACCTTGCCGTCGGCGAGCAGCCTGCCGAAGAACTCGGCTCCGGCGAGTGCCTGCCACTCCTGCGCGGCCTGCGGGCCGAGCCCGCGCAGGACCTGGCCGCCGGCGTGCAGGACCCGGTTCGCCGGGTCACGGAAGGAGCCGGGATCGGCTCGCGGAGGGGAATCGGGGATGGTGGTGGACGTTGCCGGCACGGGAGGTGGTGCGACCATCGGTTGTGGACCGCCTCAGTCCTGCTTCGACGGCTGCTTACGGAATCGACTGGTCAGTCTGCGCCAGTAGAGTTTGGCCGCCACCGCCACCCCGGCGACGCCACCGACCACGGCCTGCACGATGAGGCTGCCCGATCCCGCATCCAGGTAGGCCAGATCAGTCATCTCCCGGCCACCTCCCTTTCTGTCTACCCCCGTACCCGAAAAAGAGCGCCGTGTCGGTGCCGCCGGTCCCGACGGCCCGACCCGCGCTCAAGGACAACGCGGCCGACGTCACGCAACCCGCCGTTCAGGTGGCGGAAAGCGCAGCGTCGGTTGCCGTTGAACACACCGTACGCCGATGATCTGCCGACCGCACCGGCACCCGGAGCCCAGGCCCGGCAGGTCCGATTCGTTCAAGACGCGGACGCGACCCGTTCCTACGCTGGCCGAATGACACCGAGACTAGACGCATTCGGGCTGGTGGTGGCCGACATGGCCCGATCTCTGGCGTTTTACCGGAGGCTGGGGTTGGAGATCCCGGTTGAGGCCGACAGCGCACCGCACGCGGAACACACCCTGCCCGGCGGGGTGCGGCTGATGTGGGACACCGTGCAGACGGTCCGCTCGTTCGACCCGAACTGGTCACCGCCGGACGGGGCGCAGATCAGCCTGGCCTTCCGGTGTGCCGATCCGGCCGAGGTGGACAGCGTCTTCGCTGCGATGACCGGCGCCGGCCACGCCGCCCATCTCAAGTCGTGGGACGCCCCGTGGGGCCAGCGATACGCGGTACTGCTCGACCCGGACGGCAACGGCGTCGACCTGTACGCCCCACTCCCCCCGGCGCCCAACTGACCGCGTGTTAGGAAGGGCCCCCGCTACAACAGAAAACGATATGCGGGGGCCCTTCCTAAGCTCAGCGTCCTGCCGGACCGAGCAGCTGCCGCAGCGGTACGCCGGCCAGGCTTCTCACCTCGCGGGACAAGTGCGCCTGGTCGGCGTACCCGGTGCGGGCGGCGACCTCGGCGGCTGGCGTACCGGCCCGGGCCAGGGCCAGGGCGCGGCGCAGCCGCAGGATCCGGGCCAGCGTCTTCGGGCCGTACCCGAACAGGGCCAGGCTGCGCCGGTGCAGGTGCCGGGGGCCGAGCCCGAGCGCCTCGGCGGTGGTGCCGACGTCCCGCCCGGCGGCGAGCCCGGCGGTCAACGGTGCGGCGAGCGGGTCCGGGCCGCCGTCGGCGGCGAGCCGGGCGGCGGCGACCGCCTCCAGCACCTGGCCGGGCCGGTCGGCCGACGCCACCCGCTCGGCCAGCCCGGCCACCACCGGCTCCGGCCAGAGCGCGGCCAACGGCACCCGCCGGTCCCGCAGTTCGTGTGCCGGCAGCCCGAAGACCGCCGGGCCGGTGCCCGGCGGGAAGCGCAACCCGACGTACCGCTCCCCGGCCGGGCCGTCGGCGACGTGGGCGACGGTGTCCGGGCCGGCCACCAGCAGGCCGCTGCGACTCGACCAGATCAGGTCGGTGCAGCCGTCCGGCAGGACCCGTCCGGGTCCGGCGGCGGCCCGGGTGACCGTCCAGACGACGGCGCCGGGCAGCTCGGACCTCCGCTCCCGATACACGGCCCTCAGCCTGCCACCCGAACGGGTACGGCTGCCCGCCGCAGGCCGGGTTTGTAGCCGACCCGACATCGGAGCGGGGCACGGAATGCGAGCCTGTCGCACATGGCGACCTTCGCCGGCAGGAAAATCGAGGCGTACGTCGGCCCTCGGGAGCTCGGCGCGGCCGACGACCTCGAGACGGTGGTGGTCGACTTCATCGCCGGTGCCCGGGAGAGCCTCGACATCGCCGTCCAGGAACTCGACTCGGAGCCGATCGCCCAGGCGATCCTGGACGCCCGGTTCCGGGGCGTCAGCGTGCGGATGGTGCTGGAGCAGGACTACCTGCGGACGGCGAAGCTGCCCAAGGTCAGTGCCCGGCCCGGCGAGCCGGAGGTGGACGCCCGGCACCGGGCGCAGTGGGAGCCGGAGCCTGGCAGCCGCAGCCTGGAGCCGAACCGGCGGATCGTCGCCGCACTGCTGCGCTGCGACGTCGACGTGAAGGCCGACTACAACCCGGCGATCTTCCACCAGAAGTTCGCCGTCCGCGACTACCGGCAGCGGGCCGGCGCCCGGCCGGCGGTGCTCTCCGGCTCGGCGAACTTCACCGGCACCGACTGCCACCGCAACCTCAACCACGTGGTGGTCTTCTCCGACACCCGGGTCTGCCAGGAGTACGCCGACGAGTTCGCCCGGCTCCGGCAGGGCCGGTTCGGGCGCGGCGAGCACGGCCGGGTGCCGAACGCGTACAACGTCGGCGGGGTGCCGGTGAAGGTGCTCTTCGCCCCGGACCACACCCCGGAACTGGAGATCATGAAACAGATGCTGAAGGCGACCGACCGGGTCGACTTCGCCATCTTCACCTTCTCCGGCTCGTCCGGGATCGATGACGCGATGATCGCGCTGGCCGCCGCCGGGCGTACCGTGACCGGGGCGGTGGACCCCGGGCAGGGCGTGCAGAAGTGGGCCGCCACCCACGACCTCGACCGGGCCAACATCGCGCTGTACGCCCCGATCCGGTCACCGGCCTTCGGCAAGCTGCACCACAAGCTGATGGTGATCGACGAGGCGGTGGTGGTCGCCGGCTCGTTCAACTACACGGCGCCGGCCAACCAGTTCAACGACGAGAACATCTTCGTGCTCGGCAGCCCCTACCCGGACCTGCCGCGCCGGGAGGGCGGGCCGAGCAACCTCGACCGGTGCGCCGAGATCGCCGCCTTCTTTCGGGCCGAGATCGAACGGATCGAACTCGCCGGCCAGCGCTTCCTCGGCCGGCGTTAGCGGCTGAACCGGGCCGGCGGACGACTCGGTTGATCCGGATCGGTAGCCTTGGCCTCCGGAGTGCCGCACCGGCCGGCGTGCCGCTCCGGGTCGGTCCGGCCGGCGTGCCGCTCCGGGTCGGTAGGGGGCGGGCCG
This sequence comes from Micromonospora sp. WMMD1102, assembly GCF_029626265.1. Lineage (NCBI taxonomy): Bacteria > Bacillati > Actinomycetota > Actinomycetes > Micromonosporales > Micromonosporaceae > Micromonospora > Micromonospora sp. WMMD1102. The sequence goes on from NZ_JARUBN010000001.1 coordinate 3,489,124, forward strand.
CGTTGCGGCCGTTGGAGGTCCAGGTGGCACGGCAGCGGGTCGGAGAGCACCGGCCGGGCGGGGCACCCGCGCCGCACCGTGGACCGGGCCGGAGCCGGCCGGTCACGCTCGGCGTCGACGTGGGTGGGGTTATCGTCATGCTCGCCGGGCGCGACGAGGACACCTCGTTCTTCGGCGGCCAGCCGCTGCGCACCCCGGCCGTGCCGGAGGTCTTCGAGGTGCTGGCCGCACTGACCGCCGAACCCTTCGCCGGGCGGATGCACGTGGTCTCCAAGGCCGGGCCCGGAGTTGCCGCGAACACCCGGGCCTGGCTGGCGCACCACGAGTTCTTCGACCGTACCGGCATCCCGGCCGACAACCTGCACTTCGTCCGGGATCGCCGGGACAAGGCACCGGTCTGCGAGCGGCTCGGGGTCACCCACTTCGTCGACGACCGCCTCGACGTGCTGGCGCACCTGGCGACGGTCGAGCACCGCTACCTGTTCCTGGGCGGCAACGCCGACCGGCCGCCACCCGGGAGTGTGCCGGACTGGGCGACGGTGACCGACACCTGGGCGGCGCTCGGCACGCTGCTGCCGGCGTCGGTCTCCGCGCCGACCGCCGACCGTCGGTAGCCGACCGCCGGTAGCCGAAGTCGGTAACCGACCGCCGGTAGCCGACGCCCCGCAGGCGGATCAGACCTGGTGCTCGACGCGGTGCCGGAGGTAGTCGTCGGAGGAGGTGCGGGCGATCCGGGTCGCCGTCGCCACCGTTTCGCGCAGTTCCTCGGGCCAGTTCCGCGGGTCCAGGTCGAGCCCCGGCAGGATGCAGCGCCGGACGTCGAGGTTCTCGTTGTCGACGAAGACCCGCAGGGCGGTGTCCTGCCACTCCCGCCGGAGATCCGCGACGGCGTCGTACTCGGCCAGGCTCTCCGGGGTGGGCGTGTCGGAGCCGGCGGGGTAGCTCAGCGGCGCCTGGGCCCAGTACCAGGCCCGGGCCGCACCGGCCCGTTCCGGGTCGGAACCGGTGCGCAGCAGGTCGAGCAGGGCCCGCTGCACCCTCCGGCGACCGAAGGCGGCCAGCGTGGGCTCGACGAGTTGCCGGTTGAAGCTCGGGTCGGGCTCGAGGACCGCCGCCCGGATCAGCGGCGTGAACCACTCCTCGGAGACCGGTGGCCGGACCGCCCGACCGATCGACCAACGCACCGCGTGCTGCCACCGCCGCCCCTGCTGCACCGGCTCGGGAGGCGCCACGCCGAGCAGCTCGATCAGCTCGTCGAGGCAGCGTTCGTAACTGGTCGAGGCGTCCTCGGTGCGGCCCGGCAGCGGCTTGAACAACCGTGGCGGCTCGGCCTGCGGCGCGGGCGGGTCGGCGTCGGTGCTCACCATGGCGGCCACCCTAACCTGTTCGGTGAACGGGCGTGCTCCACTCCACCATCCACAGTCGACGGCCGCACACGATCGGGGCACATGCGGGGCGGTCAGTGCGCTGGTGGGCGTACCCGGGCCAGTTCGTCCAGGACGGCGGCGATGGCCGGATGGACGGGGCCGTCGCCGCGCGGGCGCGTCACCGCGAAGATCCGGCGACCGGTGACCGGCCGGACCAGCGGTTCGACGTGTACCCCGGCCGGCACGTTCCGCAGCGCCATCCCCGGCACCAGCGCGGCGCCGAGCCCGGCCGCCACCAGGTCCAGGGTGAGCGCGAAGTCGATCGCCCGGTGCCGGATGTCGGGCTCGAAGCCGGCCAGGTGGCAGGCGTGCAGGGTCGACTCGCCGCACGGGGTGGACACGGCGCTGGCCACCCAGGGCACGTCGGCCAGGTCGGCGAGCCGCCCGGTGCGCCGGCCCCAGCCGGCCGGGGTGATCAGGTGCATCGGGTCGGTGGCGATCGGGTGCCGGTCCAGCTCTGCGGTGGCCGGCCCGGGAACGTGGTCGTACTCCTGGAGGACCGCGATGTCGAGTACGGCGGAGCGCAGGTCCAGCCGGCTCTGCCCGTCCTCGGCCTCGCTGACCCGTACGTCCAGACCGGGATGGGCGGCCATCGCCCGCGCGGCGGCCGGGGCGACCAGGGCCCCGGCGGCGGACGGGAACGAGCCGACCCGGACGGTCCCGGCGACCCGCCGGTGCGCCACGGCCAGCCCGGTGACCGCCTGCTCGACGGCGCCGAGGATCCGCTCGGCGTGCCCGGCGAGCACCTGGCCGGCCGAGGTGAGCACGACGCCCCGGCCGGAGCGTTCGAGCAGCGGATAGCCGGCCTCCCGGGCGAGCTGGGCGAGCTGCTGGGAGACCGCCGACGGGGTGACGTGCAACGCGGCGGCGGCGGCGGTCACCCCGCCGCGCAGCGCCACCTCGTGCAGCACCCGCAGGCGCCGGACGTCCAGATCCATGTAGCCACGCTATAGCCTCGGTTAAGAATCATGAACTGGACCTTAAACGAGCTGGCCGGCAGCGTAGGGTCCATGAGATTCGCGCACCGTATGCAGGCCGTCCTGGTCGCCGCCCTCTGGGGGATCAACTTCGTCGTCATCGAGGTCGGCCTGCGCGACCTGCCGCCGCTGGTGCTGACCGCGCTGCGCTTCGTCGCCGCCGCGCTGCCGCTGGTCTTCCTGGTCCCCCGGCCGACGGCCCGGCTGCGCTACGTCCTCGGCTACGGCCTGGTCCTCGGTGTCCTCAAGTTCGGCGTCCTCTTCGTCGCCATCGACGCCGGGATGCCGCCCGGCCTCGCCTCGCTGGTGTTGCAGACCCAGGCCCTGGTCTCGGTGCTGCTGGCCACCGCCTTCCTCGGCGAGCGACCCAGCGGCACCCAGCTCGCCGGGGTACTCACCGGCTCGGCCGGGATCGCCCTGCTGGCGGTCGGTGCGGGCGGGCACGCCACCGCGATCGGTTTCGCCCTCACCCTGGTCGCCGCCGGCAGTTGGGCCCTCGCGAACGTGCTGATCCGCACCAGCGGCGAGACCAGGCCGCTGTCCCTGCTGGTCTGGTCCAGCCTGGTGCCGCCACTTCCGCTGCTCGGCCTGGCCGGCGTGGTGGACGGGCCCCGGGTGGTCCTCGACGCAATCACCGGGATCTCCTGGACCGCCGTACTTGCGGTCGGCTACGTCGGCTACCTCTCCACGATTGTCGGCTGGGGCATCTGGAACCGGCTGATCGGCACCTACTCGGTGTCCCGGGTCGCACCGTTCAGCCTGCTGGTGCCGATCTTCGGGCTGGCCGCCGCCGCGCTGCTGCTCGGTGAGCCGATCACCGGGACCGAGCTGGCGGCCGGCGCTGTCGTACTGGTCGGACTCGCCCTGGTGGTGCGGGCCCCGGCGCAACGAGACGCCGGCAGGTCGGAGGCCAAGGCCGCCACCCGACCGTTGGCGACACCATCTGCGCGACACCGGACCGCGGCACGCGGAGTGGGTGAAGGGTGTTGAGGTCTGTCCGCGGAAACAGATCCTCGACACCCTTCACCCCGGTGCACAGTCCCGAACGGCTTCGGTGTCGCTCGTCGTCAGCTGTAGGTCGGGATGACCGACCAGCAGCCCCCGCCGTGCGGCCACATGGGATAGCCGGCCTTGTAGTTGACCATATCGATGAGCGTGGTGCCGGTCGCCTTGCCGACGATGCCGTCGACGGCCAGGCCGAAGAAGCGCTGGAAGTTCTCGACCGCGCGCTTGGTCGCCTGCCCGAAGATGGTGTCGACAGTCAGGCCCGCTCCGCCGACGTAGTTCAGGCCGGCCTGTACGCATCGCACCCCGGCTGTGTTGGACGAACCCATCCCGATGTTGCCCACGTTCGGGGATGCCTGGGCGGGCACCGTGGCCACCCCGAGGAGCAGGGCGACCGCGGCGATCACACCGACCAGAACACTCGACAGTCTCTTCACTGGCATCACAGTCTCTCCTCTGCTGCGACTGACCCGCCACCCCCGCTGGTGGGGTGTGACTGGCGGCCTCTGCGGTTGCCGTCCCAGCATCAGGCAGGGCTGTGGGGCGAGTTCTCAACGGATTGTTGACGGCCGCGAGCGTGCAGGATCGTCAGCCGGTGAGCTTGGCCCGGACCTGCTCGGCCTCGGGGTGTCCGAGTTGGTCGAGGATGTCCAGGGCGCGCTGCCAGATCCGGCGGGACTCGTCGGCGTCACCCGCCGCCCGGCGGGTGTCGCCGAGATGGTTGAGGACGGCAGCCTCGCTGTAGCGGTCGTCGAAGCCCCGGATCAGCTCGAGGGCGTGCTGGTAGCAGGCTGCGGCCTGCTGGTGGTCTCCGAGTTCGTGATGGGCGTGGCCGAGGCTGTCCCAGGTGTCGGCCTCGCCGGGACGGTCCCCGATCTCCCGATGCAGCGAGATGGCCTGCCGGCAGTGGGTCAGCGCCTGCTGGTGGTCGCCGAGCAGCGTGTAGAACCAGCCGACGGAGTTCAGCGCCCTTGCCTGCCCGCCCCGGTGGCCGGCGGTCCGGTACAGCTCGAGTGCCTGTTGGGCGTGACGCAGCGCCTCCCCGCACCGCCCCTTCTGCTCGTAGACCCAGGCCAGACCACGGTGCGTGTAGGCCTGGCCGGTGTGATCGCCCAACTCGTGGAACAACGACAGCGCCTGCCGATAATGGGTGTACGCGTCGTCCTCCCGCCCCTGGCGGGCGTAGGCACGGGCGAGGCCCCGGTGGGCGTATGCCTGACCGGTGCCGTCGGCCAGACGCCGGGCGGCCGCCAGCGCGGCCGTATGGGCGGTGATCTGGTCCTGCCAGTGCCCGCCCCGGTCGAAGAAGTCGGTGAGGGTCCAGGTCAGCTGCCAGGCGTGGCTGCCGAACCCGACCTGGGCGGCCAGCCGGACAACCTCGAGTAGCACCGCGTGCTCGGCGTTGAGCCACGCCGTCGCCCGGGCTTCGTCGACAGGCTGTTCGGCCGTCGTGCCGGGCTGGACGTCGGCCAACGTGATCAGGTCGCGGTGCGGGTCCAGCAGCCGGGCGGCGCGGTGCGCGGTGTGCAGGTAGTGGTCGAGCACCCGGCGGATTGCCGCGTCCCGGTCGTCCTCGTCGTCGAGGGCGTGGGCGAGTTCGGTGGCGTAGGCGCGTAGCAGGTCGTGGAAGGCGAACCGGTCCGGGGCCGGCTTGGCGACGAGGTGCGCGCGGGTGAGTTCGGCCAACAGCGGTCCCACATCTGCGGGTGTGGTTCCGTGCAGGCTTGCGGCGGCGGGGAGGCTGATGTCCGGGCCGGGGTGCACCCCGAGCAACCGGAACAGGCTCGCCGCACCAGGGCTGAGCGCACGGTACGACCAGGAGAACACAGACCGCGCGTCGATCGCGGCGTCGGCGCCGGCGAACGCGTCCAGGCTGCCCCGGGCGTCGTGCAGTTCGCCGGCCAACGTCGCGAGCGGAAGTCCCGGGTCGATCGCCGCGCGGGCCGCCACGATCGCCAGCGCCAGCGGCAGCCGCGCGCACCGGGTGATGATCTCGTCGACGGCCGGCAGCTCGACCGCCACCCGGGCCGCGCCGAGGCGGCGGGTCAGCAGTTGTCGCGCCTCGTCGACCGAGAGCAGGTCAAGCGTGATGGGGCGGGCGCCCTCGGCGGCGACCAGACCGGGCAGCTGGTTCCGGCTGGTCGCCACCACCAGGCAGCCGGGCGCGCCGGGCAGTAGTGGGCGGACCTGGTCGACGTCCCTGGCATTGTCGAGGACGACCAGCATCCGCCGACCGGCCAGCAGGCTGCGGTAGAGGCCGATCTGGGCATCCAGGCCGGCCGGGACCTGCTGCGGTGGTACCGCGAATGCGTCCAGAAACCCGCGCACCGCCTCGACCGGCTTCATCACCGAGCCGCCCGGATCGAATCCGCGCAGGTTCACGTACAACTGTCCGTCGCCGAACCGGTTGGCCACTCGATGCGCCCAGTGCACCGCCAGGGCGGTCTTGCCCACTCCCGCCGTGCCGGACAACGCCGAGATGACCACAGCGGTCGGGTGCTCGGCGGCCGACTCCAGGATGCTGTCGAGCTGGTCCAGCTCACCGGCGCGGCCCGCGAACCCGTACACGTCGGGCGGCAGTTGCGCCGGCACATGCCGGGCCGGCGCCGCCACCGGAAGTGCCGCCGGTGCGGCCCGCTGGAGTTCACCACGCAGGATCGCCAGGTGCAGTCCCCGCAGTGCGGACCCGGGGTCGACGCCGAGGTCGTCGACCAGCCGCTCGCGGGTCGCGGCGTACCGGTCCAACGCCTCCGCGTCGCGACCCGAGGCGTGCAGGGCCCGCATCAGGACAGCGGTCAACGGCTCCACGAGCGGGTACTCGTCGAGCAGGTCGGTCAACGGTCCGACGACGACGGCCGGGTTGCCGACGTCCAGCTCGGCCTCGGCCCACGCCAGGACCGCATCGAGATGCTGCTGCCGACACCTCTCACGCGTCCGCTCCACCCACCGCCCGCTGAGGCCGGTGAGCGGTTCTCCCCGCCAGAGGTCCAGCGCCTCGCGCAACATCGCGGCCCGCCGGTCTCCGGCGCAGTGCGAGTCACGCGCCCGAGCCACCAGGTCATGAAACCGGTGCAGGTCCACCCGGAGACGGTCGATGTCGAGGACATATCCTGCGGCGGTCCGGAGTACCAGCCGCTCGGACCGGTCGGCCGCGACGTCGGAGCGCTCCAACAGGCGCCGGATCCGGGTGACGTAGGTGTGCAGCGTCCGGCGTGCTCCCGGCGGTGCGGCCGGGCCCCACACCCGGTCCATCAGGACCTCGACGGACATCGGCCGACCCGCGTCGACCGCCAGGGCCGCCAGCACCGCGCACTGCTGCGGCGGCCCGACCGGCACCGCACGATCAGCTACTCGAATCTGGACCTGCCCCAGGACCCGCAACTCCATCGTCAGCCTCCGGCCACACCCGCCTCGCCGCCACAAAAGACATTGACCATCAAGACTGCCCCGAACATCCACCACCGGGGTAGTTGCTGTCGTCGATCTTCCAGTGCCCGGGCGGTAACACAGGTCGCCGGCGGCGGTACGACCGATCAGTCCAGCCGGGCGGCGATGATCCGGGCGCAGGCCAGCGACTCGGTGTGCGTGGTGTCCACCTGCACGTCGTACTCGACGCCCTGGTGCACCAGCTCGGCCTGTGCCGCCGCCATCCCCCGGGCCCGGTCTCCCCGGGCGATCTCCCGGCCCTCGGCGACCGCCGGGTCACACCTGACCCCGACCCACAACACGTCCAGCCCGGCCAGCGCCGTGCGCCACAACCGCTGTGAGCCGGCGCCGCCGAGGAAGACGTCGTCGACGACGACCCGGGCGCCGGCGTGGGCCATCGCGGCGATCCCGGTCATCCAGGCCGCCTGGAGCCGGTCGAACTCGGGACCGACGCTCACCGCGCCGTCCGCACCGAACTCGATCCCCGCCCCGCCGGAGCGCATGGCGGCCGGCATCGCGTCGACGAGCGTGTCGACCCCGTAGCCGAGCCAGGCGTCGGGCAGGACCGCCTGGAGACAGCGGACGATCCCGGACTTGCCCGAGCTGGATCCACCGTTGAGCACGATCACCGAAGTTGTCACAGTGCCACCATAGATCCACACCGGTAGCCAGCTCGGCCGGCGGACGCCGGACGCCGCGCACTGATCCGCGGACCGTACGGGCACCGCGCATCGACGGGAAAGCCACGCCGAGGCCGACAATCGGCACCGCGGAAACCTGATCGGGCCGGTTCACCCACTCCGACTGGTGCGATCGACGGCCTCCGGGTCCGCCGTACTCCGGCTGCTCGGTTCTTTGCCGCACAGCCATCGATCGCCTACATTTTCGGCTTACCGGCGTGCGGAGGGCAGATGTCTGATCTCTGGGACGGTCTGCGGTCCCGGTGGGAGAGTATTCGGCACGCCGTCGACGCCGGCACGCCGGGCAACGGCGGCGTCCGCCAGGGCGTGGCGATCACCGAGGCGACCGGGCCCGGCCTCGCGACCAACCCGATCACGATCACCGGCATCCCGGGCGCCGGCAAGACGGTCTTCTACGAGGCGCTCGCCCAGACACTCCGGAGTGGCGCTCCGGACAGTACCCGGAGCCAGAAAATCGAGAAGCACATGATCCAGCTCGCGGCCAACCGGTGGCGTAACCGCGCGGCGGTCACGGTGATACCCGGTCAGGACTCCACCGAGCGGGAGAAGGCGCTGGACGACACCATGCGCAACGGCGCCTCGCCGCACGGCCTCGTCTACTTCACCTGCTGGGGGCACAACAGGATCTGGTATCGCAGCGACCAGCGTGAGGTGCTGGAGCGCCTCGGCGAGGGCGGCCGGGTGGTGGACGAGGACGCGGTACGCGGCTGGCATCTCAACAAGGAACTGCTGGACTTCCGTACCCTGGTCGACGACATCATCGAAGGCCGCGTGGCGGAACGACTGCGCTGGCTGATCGTCGCGGTGTCCAAAGTCGACATCTACTGGGATCGGCTGGCCGAGGCCCGCGACTACTATCTTCCCGGCGAGCAGGGGCGGCACTCGCAGTTCGGCGAACTCCTGCGGGACCTGGCCGTCGAGACGTCCCTGAGACTGGCCGTACTGCCGATGGGCTCCCGGGTGATCCGTCACCAGTTCCTGCCCGGCCTGCCGGCCCGGACGTCGCAGTTGGACGACGCGCAACTCGGCGTACTACGGGCCCATTTCAGCAACGGTCTGCACGAGTTCGTCCACTCGGGCGAGCAGGGGCGGACGTGACCGCCCTGGACAGTGGGGCCGCCTTCTTCGGCCTGCTCGAGACCACCGAGCGCCGGCTCGCCTCGGTCGGGGAACTGCGGGCCAGACTCCGCTGGCTGCGCGGGCTCTGGGCCGCACTGGCCCTGGTCGCCCTGCTGGCGCCGGTCGCTGTGCTGGCCGGCGTGGGCGACCCGGAGTCGGCACCCGGCGGCTGGCTCGCCGGTTCGGCGGTGGCCGCGGTGGCGGTCTTCGGGCTGTGGACGGTCGTCCTGCGCCCGGCCGGCCTGCGGCTCGCCCTCGAAGAGCGACGTATCGCCACTGACGTGAGCCGGCTCCGCGAGGTGTACGCCCACTTCGCCGAACGCGAGGGATGGGACGACGTACGGGTCCGATCCGTCCGGCGGCGGCTCTCGGCGTTTCCCATCGGGGCACGAGGGGACGGGGAGCGACAGTGAAACGCTGGGCACGGATCTGCGGCTTCGTCGCCATTCCGGCGCTGCTGGTCACGGCGGTCGGTGCGGTGCTGGCCCAACGCCGGCCCGGCCACCTGAAGGAGACCTTCGCGACCCAGTGGGACGCCATCGCCGCCTCCGTCACGCTGGTGATCTGCGGGGCGATCGGACTGTTCTACGGCCTCACCCTCTGCCTGAGCGTGCTCGGCGCCTACCAGGCCGACAACGTACGCAAGGGGTCGGTGCTGGCCGGCTGCGGCCTCGTCGTCCTCCTCGTCGGCGGGCTGCTGCTGTCGACGTTGCTGGTGCCGTGACCCGTCCCGCCGCCCCGTCCGGCAACCGCTGGAACCCGACCGGTCACGGCTGGAACCCGACCGGTCACGGCTGGAACCCGACCGGTCACGGCTGGAAGCGGTAGCCCATCCCCGGTTCGGTGAGCAGATGCCGGGGGCGGGACGGGTCGTCCTCCAGCTTGCGGCGCAACTGGGCCAGGTACTGCCGCAGGTAGTTCGTCTCCGACTGGTACCGCGGCCCCCAGACGTCGTGCAGCAGCTGACGCTGGCTGACCAGCCGGCCCGGGTGGCGTACCAGGATCTCCAGCAGGTGCCACTCGGTCGGCGTGAGCCGCACCTCGGCACCGTCGACCTCGCCGCGCACCGTGTGCGCGCCGAGGTCGACCGTGTACCCGCCGATCCGTACCGCCGGCACCTCCTCCCCCGCCCCGGCGGCCCGCCGGGTCACCGCGCGGACCCGGGCCAGCAGCTCGTCCACCCCGAACGGCTTGGTGACGTAGTCGTCGGCCCCGGCGTCCAGCGCCGCCACCTTGTCCTGGCTGCCGGCCCGGCCCGACAACACGATGATCGGTACGTTCGTCCAGCCGCGCAGTCCCCGGATCACCTCTACCCCGTCCATGTCCGGCAGGCCGAGGTCGAGCACCACGATGTCGGGGCGGTGGCTGGCGGCCAGCCGGAGCGCGGTCGAGCCGTCCCCGGCGACGTCGACGTCGTACCGCCGGGCCTTCAGGTTGATCCGCAGCGCGCGGAGGATCTGCGGCTCGTCGTCCACCACCAGCACCCGGGTCATCCGGCACCCTCCTCGTCCGCCACCGGCAGCCGCAGCACCATGGTGAGTCCGCCGCCCGGGGTCTCCTCGGGCTCCAGGCTGCCACCCATCGCCTCGGCCAGGCCCCGGGACAGCGCCAGGCCGAGCCCGAGCCCGGCGTGGTTGTCCCGGTCGCCCTGCCGCTGGAACGGCTGGAAGGCCCGGTCCCACTGCTCCGGGGGCAGTCCCGGCCCCCGGTCCACCACCCGCAGCTCCACGAAGCCGCCGTGTTCGCTGGCGGTGATCGCCGGTGGCCGGTCCGGTGTGCTGAACCGCAGCGCGTTGCCGACCAGGTTGACGAGCACCCGTTCCAGCAGGCCGGGGTCGGAACGGACCGCCGGCAGGTCCCCGGGCAGGCTGACCCGGACCAGCCGGGCCGGCTCGCCCAGTTCGTCCAGGGCCGGCGGCACCACGTCCTCCAGGCCGAGCACGGCGGGGCGCAGCCCGAGTACCCCGGCCTGGAGGCGGCTCATGTCCAGCAGGTTGGCCACCAGCCGGGTCAGCCGGTCCAGTGACTCCTCGGCGGTGGCCAGCAGTTCGTCCCGGTCGTCGGGGTCGAACTCGACGTCGCCGCTGCGCAGGCTGTTCACCGCCGCCTTCGCCGAGGCGAGCGGGGTACGCAGGTCGTGGCTGACCGCCGCCAGCAGCGCGGTACGCAGCCGGTCCGCTTCGGCGATCGGCCGGGCGGCGGCCGCCTCCTCGGCCAGCCGTTCCTGCCGGAGCGCCACGCCGGCCTGCGCGGCGAACGCCTCGACGATGCGCCGGTCGGCCGCCGGTAGCACCCGGCCGCGCAGTACCAGCCGGAGGTCGTCCGCGACACCCACCTCGACGTCGCCGGCGGCGGGTGTGCCGCACGGCTCGGCGCCGACGTTGGCGGCGATCCGCCAGGCGCGCGGGTCCCGTTGCCGGTCCGGGCCCTCCGGCGCGTCCGGGGTGCCTTCGAGCAGGGTGACCGAGGCCAGTCCGAAGGTCTCGCGCAACCGTTCCAGCAGCGCCGTCAGCGGCCGGGCGCCCCGGACCACGCTGCCGGCGACCGCGCCGAGCAGCTGGGCCTCCGCACTGGCCCGGGCCGCCTCCCGGGTACGCCGGGCGGCCAGGTCCACCACCCCGCTGACGGCGGCGGCGACGAGCAGGAAGACGACGAGGGCCAGCACGTTCTCGGTCTCGGCGATGGTGAGCCGGTGCAGCGGCGGGGTGAAGAAGAAGTTGATCAGCAGAGAGCTGAGCAGGGCGGCGAGCAGCGCCGGCCACCAGCCGCCGACCAGGGCGACCCCGACCACGGCGGCGAGGAAGAGCAGCAGGTCACTGCTGAGCGACAGCTCGTCGGCGAGCAGCCGGAGCAGGTACGTGAGCAGCGGGATGCCGAGCACGGCCAGCCCGAGGCCGACCAGCCGGCGCCGCCGGGACAGCGCGGCGGGTGGCGCCGTCGGCCGGCCCCGTCCGGCCTGCTCGTGGGTGACCAGGTGCACGTCGATCGGGCCGGACAGTGCCGTGGTGGTGGCGCCGACGCCCCGGGAGAGGATCTGGGCGAACCTGCCCCGCCGGCTGGCCCCGAGCACGATCTGGGTGGCGTTGACCCCCCGGGCGAAGTCGAGCAGCGCGGTCGGGATGTCGGCGCCGATCGCCTGGTGGTAGCTGCCGCCCAGCCGCTCCACAAGCATCCGCTGCCGTTCCAGCGCCCCCGGGTCGGCACCGCGCAACCCGTCGCTGCGGGCGACGTGGATCGCCATCAGCTCGGCGCCCTTGCTCCGGGAGGCGATCCGGGCGGCCCGCCGGATCAGCGTGGCACCCTCCGGCCCGCCGGTCAGCCCGACCACCACCCGTTCCCGGGTCTCCCAGACGGCGGCGATGCCCTGGTCGGCCCGGTACCGGTCGAGCTGGTCCTCGACCTTGTCAGCCAGCCAGAGCAGGGCGAGTTCGCGCAGCGCGGTGAGGTTGCCGATCCGGAAGTAGTTGGCCAGAGCCGCGTCGATCTTGTCCGGGTGGTAGATGTTGCCGTGCGCCATCCGGCGGCGCAGCGCCTCCGGGGTCATGTCGACCAGCTCGACCTGCTCGGCGCCGCGTACCACGCCGTCCGGCACGGTCTCCCGCTGTACGATCCCGGTGATCTGCTGCACGACGTCGTTCAGCGACTCCAGGTGCTGCACGTTCACCGTGGAGAGCACGTCGATGCCGGCGTCCAGCAACTCCTGGACGTCCTGCCAGCGCTTGCCGTTGCGCGACCCGGGCACGTTGGTGTGGGCCAGTTCGTCCACCACCGCCACCTCGGGCCGGCGGGCCAGCACCGCGTCGACGTCCAGCTCGGTGAGGTCGCTGTCCCGGTAGCGCACCGTCCGGCGCGGCACCACCGGCAGGTCGCCGAGCATCGCCGCGGTGTGCCGGCGGCCGTGGGTCTCGACCAGACCCACAAGCACGTCGGTGCCGCGTGCCGCCCGCCGGTGCGCCTCCTCCAGCATCGCGTACGTCTTGCCGACCCCCGGGGCGGCCCCGAGGTAGATGCGCAGTTGCCCGCGTGCCACGCTGCCGATCCTGCCTTATCCGTCGGGGCCGCCCGGGGCCGTTCAGCCGCCCGCTGGGAACGCGCGGTCCAGCGCGATGTTGAGTTCGACGACGTTCACCCGGGGCTCACCGAGGAAGCCGAGCCCTCGCCCGTCGGTGTGCTCCTCGACCAGCCGCCGTACCTGCTCCGGGTTGGTCTGCCGCTCCCGGGCGACCCGGTCGACCTGGATCGCCGCGTACGCCGGGCTGATGTGCGGGTCGAGGCCGCTGCCGCTGGCGGTGACCGCGTCGGCCGGTATCGCCGGCTCGGCCGGGGCGTCGCCCCGGACCGGGGTGAGCACCCCGCCGGAGTAGACCTGCCCGGGGACGGCGCACTCCACCGGCACCCCGCCGAAGCTGGCCAGGAACGGGGTGGCCGGGCAGGCCTGGTTGACGCTTACCGCCCGGGTCACCGGACCGGTCAGGCCGTCGCGGTGGAAGACCCGGAGCACCGCGCCCAGCCCGTCCGGGGTGCAGAACGGCCGCCGGCCGTCCACGCCGTCGAGTTCGCCGGCCGCCCGGCTGCGGGTGCAGACCTGGGTGAGCAGGCTCTGGGTACCCTCGTCCGGGTTTCCCTCCTCGTCGACCGCGCCGGGCACCGGCAGGGTGTCCTCGACGCTGTTCGGGCCGAGGTTGCTGGCTGCGGTGGCGGTGGGGTCGTAGCCGTCGCCGGCCGCCGACGGGCGGGACTGGAAGTAGCGCGGGACGGCGTTCCCGGCGCCGTCGGTGAAGGACTGGCCGATCAGGCCGCTGCCGGCGACGGCGCCGTCGACTCCGCGCACCAGCGAGCCCTCCGCCCGGTCGTGCAGGCCGGGCAGCTGCCCGACACCGACCAGGACCAGTGGGTAGGCCAGCCCGAGCAGTGCGGTGAGCACCAGTAGGGCCCGGAACGCGGCCAGGTGTTGGGCGAGCCAGGTGGGTAGACGCATCACGAGATCCCTGGGATGAGCGAGAGGAGGAGGTCGAGGAGTTTGATGCCGACGAACGGGGCGACGATGCCGCCGAGGCCGTAGACCCAGAGGTTGCGGGTGAGCAGCCTGCTGGCACTGCTCGGCCGGTAGCGGACACCTCGCAGGGCGAGCGGGATCAACGCGATGATCACCAGGGCATTGAAGATGACCGCGGCGAGGATCGCCGATTCCGGGCTGGACAGCCGCATGATGTTGAGGGTGTCCAGGCTCGGGTAGATGCCGGCGAACATGGCCGGGATGATCGCGAAGTACTTGGCGACGTCGTTGGCGATCGAGAAGGTCGTCAGCGCACCCCGGGTGATCAGCAGCTGCTTGCCGATCTCCACGATCTCGATCAGCTTGGTCGGGTCGGAGTCGAGGTCGACCATGTTGCCGGCCTCTTTGGCCGCCGTGGTGCCGGTGTTCATCGCCACCCCGACGTCGGCCTGGGCCAGCGCGGGGGCGTCGTTGGTGCCGTCACCGGTCATCGCGACCAGCCGGCCGCCCTGCTGCTCCCGCCTGATCAGCGCGAGCTTGTCCTCCGGGGTGGCCTCGGCGAGGAAGTCGTCGACCCCGGCCTCGTCGGCGATCGCCTTCGCGGTACGCGGGTTGTCCCCGGTGATCATGACGGTCCGGATGCCCATCCGGCGCATCTCGGCGAACCGCTCCCGCATGCCCGACTTGACCACGTCCTTGAGGTGGATCACCCCGAGGGTGCGGGCCGGCTCGCCGTCGACGTGCTCGGCGACCACCAGCGGGGTACCCCCGCCGCCGCTGATCCCGTCGACGATCTCCCCGACCTGCTCGGTCGGCTGCCCGCCGTTCTCCCGGACCCACTTCAGCACGGCCGCCGCCGCGCCCTTGCGGATCCGCCTGCTCGGCCCGCCGGCTCCGCCGTCCACCGTGGCATCCGGCGTCAGGTCGATGCCGGACATCCGGGTCTGTGCGGTGAACTCGACGAAGGTGGCGTGCGGGATCAGCCCCGGCTCCCGCTCGCGCAACCCGTACGCGTTCTTGGCCAGCACCACCACCGAGCGTCCCTCCGGCGTCTCGTCGGCCAGGCTGGCGAGCTGGGCCGCGTCCGCCACCTGCTCGGCGCCGACCCCGTCGACCGCGACGAACTCCGCCGCCTGCCGGTTGCCCAGAGTGATGGTGCCGGTCTTGTCCAGCAGCAGCGTGTTGACGTCGCCGGCGGCCTCGACGGCCCGGCCGCTCATCGCCAGCACGTTGCGCTGGACCAGCCGGTCCATCCCGGCGATGCCGATCGCCGAGAGCAGCGCGCCGATGGTGGTCGGGATCAGGCAGACCAGCAGCGAGACCAGCACGATCCCGGTGACCCCGTCGGAGTTGATCGCGGCGGTGTCCGGTGCGGCGCCCTGGAAACCCTTCGAGAAGATCGCCAGCGGCTGGAGCGTCACCACCGCCATCAGGAAGATCACGGTCAGCGCCGCGAGCAGGATGTTCAGGGCGATCTCGTTCGGGGTCTTCTGCCGGTTGGCACCCTCCACCAGGGCGATCATCCGGTCGACGAAACTCTGCCCAGGCTGCTGGGTGATCCGCACTACGATCCGGTCGGAGAGCACCTTCGTGCCGCCGGTCACCGCGCTGCGGTCGCCGCCGGACTCCCGGATCACCGGGGCGGACTCGCCGGTGATGGCCGACTCGTCGACGCTGGCGATGCCCTCGACGACGTCGCCGTCGCCGGGGATCACCTGCCCCGCCTCGACCAGCACGATGTCGCCGTGCCGCAGCTCGGTGGCGGCGACCGCCTCGTCGCGGTAGACACCGGGCTTCGCCCCCGGCGACCAGCCGGTCAACCGGGTCGCCACGGTGTCCCGCTTCGCCTGGCGCAGCGTCGCCGCCTGCGCCTTGCCCCGTCCCTCGGCGACCGCCTCGGCCAGGTTGGCGAAGAGCACGGTCAGCCAGAGCCAGACCGTGATCGCCCAGGCGAAGCCGCTCGGCTCGGCGACGGCCAGCACGGTGGTGAAGACCGCGCCGACCTCCACGATCAACATCACCGGGTTACGCCAGAGGGTGCGCGGGTCGAGCTTGCGGAACGCGTCCGGCAGCGAACGGAGCAGTTGCCGGGGGTCCAACAGCCCACCGCCGACCCGGCCCTGTGCGGGGCCGGCGGACGGCAGCCCACCAGCGGGGGCGGGCACCACCGGGCTGACAGTCATTTTCCCTTTCCTTCCCATGTTGACTCGCACCGCGATCACAACCCCTCGGCCAGCGGGCCGAGGGCCAGCGCGGGCAGGAAGGTCAGCGCCACCAGGATCACCGTGACGCCGGTGAGCATCCCTACGAAGAGCGGCCGGTGCGTCGGCAGCGTGCCCGCCGAGGCGGGTACCGGCCGCTGCCGGGCCAGCGCGCCGGCCAGGCCGAGCACGAAGACGATCGGCAGGAACCGGCCGAGCAGCATGCAGAGCCCGAGGGCCGTGTCCCACCAGGGCGTGTTGACCGTGATGCCGGCGAACGCCGAGCCGTTGTTGTTGCTCGCCGAGGTGAAGGCGTAGAGCACCTCGGAGAGGCCGTGCGGGCCCACGTTCAGGGCCGTCGAGTTGTTGCCGGTGGCGAAGGCCGCCGCCGTGCCGATCAGCACCAGCATCGGGGTGACCAGGAAGTACAGCGAGGCGAACTTGATCTCCCGGGCGCCGATCTTCTTGCCGACGTACTCCGGGGTGCGCCCCACCATCAGCCCGGCCACGAAGACCGTGATCACGGCGAGGATCAGCATGCCGTACAGGCCGGCGCCGACACCGCCGGGAGCGACCTCGCCGAGCATCATGTTGACCAGCGGCATCATCCCGCCGAGCGGGGTGAACGAGTCGTGGAACGAGTTCACCGCACCGGTCGAGGTGAGCGTGGTGATCGCGGCGAACGAGGCCGAGTTGGAGACCCCGAACCGGGCCTCCTTGCCCTCCAACGCCGCACCCACCGCCTGCGGCACCGTACCGCCGCCGGTCACCTCGAAGACGTTGGTCAGGGTGATGCTGACGATCGCCAGGATCGCCATCACCGCGACGATCGCGTACCCCTGCCGGTTCTGCCCGATCATCCGGCCGTAGACCCGGGGCAGGCTGAACGGGATCAGCAGGATCAGGAACAGCTGGAACCAGTTGGTCCAGGTGGTCGGGTTCTCGAACGGGTGGGCGCTGTTGACGTTGTAGAAGCCGCCGCCGTTGGTGCCGAGTTCCTTGGTCACCTCCTGCGAGGCGACCGGGCCGCCGGTGATCGTCTGGGTGCCGCCGGCCACCGTGGTCACGTCGGTGCCGCCGGAGAGGTTCTGCACCACCCCGCCGATCATCAGCACGATCGCGCCGAGCACCGCGATCGGCAGCAGCACCCGCAGGGTGATCCGGACCAGGTCGACCCAGAAGTTGCCGAGCTGGTCGGTCCGGCTCCGGGCGAAGCCGCGGACCAGCGCCACCGCCACCGCGATGCCGACCGAGGCGGAGACGAAGTTCTGCACCGCCAGCCCGGCCATCTGCACCAGGTGGCCCAGGGTCGACTCACCCGAGTACGCCTGCCAGTTCGTGTTCGTCACGAAGCTGACCGCGGTGTTCCAGGCGACGTGGTCCGGTACGGCGTCGAGGCCGAGCGAGAGCCAGAGCTTGTCCTGGAGCCGCAGGAAGGCGTACAGGAAGAGCAGGGAGACCAGGGAGAAGGCCAGCACGCTGCGGGCGTACGTGGCCCAGGACTGCTCGGCCTTCGCGTCGACGCCGATCAGCCGGTAGATGCCCCGCTCGATCCGGGAGTGCCGGGTGCCGGAGACCACCCGGTAGAGGTGGTCGCCGAAGGGCTTGTAGACCGCCACCAGCGCCAGGGCGAGCGAGGCGACGAGGATGATGCCCGCGGTCGTCGTACTCATCTAGAAACGCTCCGGGAACAGCAGTGCGAACAACAGGAAGGCGGCCAGCCCGGCCGCGAGCACCAGGCCGACGAGGTTGACCACGCTCACAGCCGCTCCACCGCCCGGGCGAGCAGGGCCAGGGCCGCAAAAAGCCCCAGCGTCACCAGCACGAACACGACGTCGATCACCGAACGTCCTCTCCAGCGCGCGTTCCGGGCGACCGTTCTCGGCCGCCCGATCCAGGTAAACCCGAAGGTCGGCCCGGGGTGGCCGGTTCTGACGGTTCGGCTACGCCGGCACCGCGCATCTTGACGTGATCTTGACGGCCGGGTCGGGTCCGGCGGCGGGTTTCCCGGCGCCCCTGTCGGGTAGCCCGCCCGGGGACCACAGGGGGGTGCGGGATGCCGGAATCGGAAGCCTGGGTGCACGAGGCCACCGCGACGGCCGAGGGGGGCCGGTTGCGTACCGACGACGGGGAACTCTCCACCACCCTGGCCTCGCCGCTGGCACCGCACTGCACCGGGCTCGCCCCCGAGCAGTTGCTCGCGGCGGCGTTCGCCTCCTGCCTGCACCACGCGGCGGTCGAGGCGGCCACCGGGATCACCGACGAGGCGCACACCGTGCAGGTCCGCGCCCAGGCGCGACTGGCCAGGGACGCCGACGGGCGCTACCGGGCGGACGTACGGGCCAGCATCGCCTCGGTCGGCCTGAACCGGGACCAGCTGACCGACCTGGCCCGGTACGCCGACCGGCTCTGGCCGTTCTCCAGCGACGGTGGCCGGCACACCCTCACCGTCGTCCCGGCCGATCCCGGCCACCGCTGAGCCGGTGGGGCCGGTCGGCGCGGCGCCGGCTACCGGAAGCCGGCGGTCACCGCCCGGTGGTCGCTGGCCGGGGTACGCACCACCCGGGCGTACGCCGCGGTGAGCCCCCGGTAGAGCACGTGGTCGGGGCGGGTGACCGGCAACGCGGCCGGCCAGGTGAAGCCGGGGCCCCGACCCGCCTCCGCCTGGGCATCCTTGAGCAGCTCGGTCAGCGGCTCGATCATGCGGTCGGTGGTGGCGGTGTTCAGGTCGCCGAGCACGATCAGCCGCTCGGCCGGGTCCTGCCGGATCTGGCTGGCCAGCGCGGTGACCGTGCGGTCCCGGGTGCCGGTGTCCCCGGCCCGGGCCGAGCCGAGGTGGACGACGTAGACGACCACGTCGCCGCCGGGCGCCGCCACCACCGCCCGCAGGGCCCGGGTCCAGGCCAGTCCGGTGTCCACGCCGACGTCCTCGCGGATCGGGAACCTGCTCCACAGCGCGACGGTGGAGACGTCCGCCCGGTAGGGGTACCGCTCGGCCATCGCCCCGGCCACCGAGCCCCGGGTCTGGCCGGAGACCTCCTGCAACCCGATCACGTCGGCGTCGGTGTCGGCCAGGCTCGCCACCGTGCCGGCCGGATCGGGGTTGCCGGCCCGCAGGTTCTGGCTGGCCACCCGCAACCGCACCGAGCCGCCACCACCGCCGGGCAGCCAGGCGGTGCCGAAGAGGGTCGCCCAGAGCACGGCCGGGACCAGCACGGCCGCCAACGCGGTCCGGGAGCGGCGCAGCCCGGCGGCGAGGACGAGCAGCGGCACGCCGAGGCCGAGGAAGGGCGCGCCGCTGTCCACCAGGCTGCCCAGGCCGCGCACGTTGGGGATCAGGCGGTGCCCGGCCATCAGCGCGGTCAGCAGCGCGGCCGCGACCAGGATCATCATGTCCCGGCGCCGCCCCCGACCGACCGGCCCGCCATCCGCAGGCTTGATCTTGCTCTCCGCCACCGAGAAGCATCGTATAAGAGCCGGTCCGGTCCAGAGTCGAGACCGGCACAGCGGGCGGACCGACCCGTCGACCAGGGCTGACGACCACTCGGGCCAGGGCTGACGACCGTTCGGACCAGGTCCGGCCCGGTCCGACCGGACCAGCGGAGCTGGACCGAACGACCGACCCGGGCGATCTTCGTCGAAGATCCCACCATTGGCGGGGAAACCTGCCCGGCTGACCCAGCCACCCGGATAAGACGGACATTCCGCATCCGTCCGCTCCGGCCGCGCCCGGTCACCACTGCCGACGACTGCCCGGTTGACCAGGCAAAAGTGTGGCGCAGGCCACCGATCCGACCGACCCCATTCAGCTCGGCGTTACCTAACCTCTGCCGGGTGCATCACACGGAACAGAATGATCCCGGACAGGACACCGGAGCCCAGGCTGACCGTTCGGCCGACACCGGCTCCACCGCCCAGGTAACCAGCCGACACCGGGTGCCGGCGCCGCGACGGCTGCGTCGGACCCGGGCACTGCTCTCGTCCCGCCCGGTACGGGTCGGCGCGGTCGCCGCGGTGGCCTGCTGCCTCGGCACTGTGGTCTTCGTCGAGTCGAGGACGGCCAGCACGCCGGCCGGACCCGCGCCGGCCGACCTGCTCGCCGAGCGCGCCGCCAGCGCCGAACGCCAGCCCGCCTCCCGGGCCACCGAACGCGCTCCGGCGCCGACCCCGACCGCCACGCCGAGCAGTACCCCCGCCGCCACCCCGACCGCCCGACCGACAACGGCCCGGACCAAGGTGACCCGGGCGAGCAGGAAGCCCAGCCGGCCGACCCCGGTCGCCGGACTCACCCAGACACAGATGGACAACGCACACACAATCGTCCAGGTCGGCGTGAAGATGGACATCCCGCGCCGCGGCCTGGTGGTCGCGATCGCCACCGCCATGCAGGAGAGCAACCTCTACAACCTCGCCAGCGGCGCACTGCCGGAGTCGCTGGACCACCCGAACCAGGGCGTCGGCTACGACCACGACTCGGTCGGGCTGTTCCAGCAGCGGCCCAGCTCCGGCTGGGGCACGGTCGCCGACCTGATGCGCCCGGCGTACGCGGCCGAGCAGTTCTACGCGGCCCTGCTGGAAATCCCCGGCTGGCAGCAGATGAGCGTGGCCGCCGCCGCCCAGTCGGTGCAGATATCGGCCTTCCCCGACGCGTACGCCCAGCACGAACAGCGGGCCAGCACCGTGGTCGAGGCCCTCGGCTGACCGCACGCCGGCCCGCTCAGTAGCGGCGCCACTCCGCGCGGGCGTACTCCAGCACCCGGGGGTGCAGCAGGGTCGACGGCGGCAACTCCAGCCGCGGCCGGTCCGGCGGGAAGTTCGCGGCGGCCCGCAGCGTCCCCGCGTCCAGATGACGCAGCGCGGGCACGTCGGCCGGCAGCCCCAACTCCGGCGCGACCGGGCCGGGGGCGGCGAGCAGGAATCCCCAGTCGCCGAACGAGGGCACGTCGACGTGGTACGGCACGCTGGCGAACCCGGCCGAGCGCAGCGACGCCGCCACGCACCAGTACGAGCGGGGCGCGAAGTACGGCGAGCCGGCCTGCACCACCACCCGTCCCCGCTCGGCGACCGCCGCCCGGACCAGCGAATAGAACTCGACCGAGTAGAGCTTGGCGGTAGCCGTCTCGTCCGGGTCCGGCAGGTCCACCACCACCGCGTCGAACCGGGCCGGCTGGCCGCGCAGCCAGGCGAAGGCGTCGGCGTTGACCATCCGGACCCGGGGATCGGCGAAGGCGTCCCGGTTCAGGGCTCGAAGTTGCGGCTCGGTCCGGGCCAGCCGTACCACCGCCGGATCCAGCTCCACCACGGTGACCGTGCCGACGTCGGGATAGCGCAGCAGTTCCCGTACGGCGAGCCCGTCGCCGCCGCCGAGCACCAGTACCGATCCCCGGGTGCCGGCCAGCACCGGGTGCACCAGCGCCTCGTGGTAGCGGTATTCGTCGACCGAGCTGAACTGGAGGTCGCCGTTGAGGTAGAGCCGCAGGTCGGTGACGCCCTGCGAGACGAGCGGCACCGACCGGGTCAGCACGATCTCCTGGTACGCGCTCCGCTCGGCGTGCACCACCGGGTCCCGAAAGAGCTGCTGCCGGGCGGTCACCTCGAAGTCGGCGGCGGACAGGTACGCGTACCCGAGGAGGAGGCCGACGGCGACGGTGCCGGCGGCCAGCCCGACCCGGACCCGGGCGGTCAGCTCCCGCCGGAAGACCGTGCCGACCAGGGCCAGCCCGGCCAGCGCGTTCACCACCCCGACCACGAGCACCCCGCGCAACTGGCCGAAGAACGGCATCAGCAGGAACGGGAAGGCGAGCCCGCCGAGCAGCGCGCCGACGTAGTCGGCGGCGAACAGGTCGGCGACGGCGCTGCCGGCGGACTGTGCCCGGATCCGCTGGAGCAGCACCATCAGCAGCGGGATCTCCGCCCCGATCAGCAACCCGAGCAGCAGGGCGGTGCAGACCAGGGCCGGGGCGTAGAGGTCGAGCCAGGCGAAGGCGGCGTAGAGGCCGAGCACGGAGAGTCCGCCGAAGAGCGCCAGGGCGAGTTCGACGACCGCGAACGCGGCGGCGGCCCGGTGCTGGAACGGCTTGGCGGCCAGCGCCCCGAGCCCCATCGCGAAGACCATCACACCGAGCACTATCGACGCCTGCCCGACGGTGTCCCCGACCAGATAGCTGCCGAGCGCGACCAGGGCCAGTTCGTAGACCAGGCCGCAGGCGGCACAGACGAAGACGGCAGCCAGCACCCCCGCCCGGGCCGCCCGGCGCCGTGGCCGCCCCGCCGGTGCCGGGTCGGCCGGGACAGCGGTCATCGGCGCCGGCGCTCGAAGACGCCGATGGCCAGGAAGATGGCGGTGAGCAGCAGAATCCCGGCGGCACCGAGCAGCAGGACCCAGCGGTCGCGCCAGAAGTCGCTCCCGGCATCGGCCAACGGCGCGGGCGACGCGGTGGGCGCGGGTGTCGCGGTCGGCGAGATCGGTGCGGTCGGTGCGGTCGGTGGTGGGGAGGCCGGGGCGGAGCCGGTCTCCGAGACCAGCAGCGGCAGGAAGACGGCGGCCCGGCAGACCGCCCAGCCGGGGTCGTCGACGAACTGCTTCGCGTCGACGCCGAGCCGGGCGAGTCCCCGGTCGAAGTCGACGTGCGCCAGGTCGGGCGAGCTGCTCACCCGGTAGACGGCGCTGTCCTCCGACTCGCTGCTCTCCGAGGTGTACCAGATCGCCGCGTCGACCTCCGCCCAGCGCGGGCAGCGGGCCGGATCGCTGTCCACCGGTACGTTGTCGCCGAGGTTGGAGCCGACGCTGACCGGCGGGGCGCCGAACGCCGCTCCGCCGGTGCGCAGCCGCCAGCCGTAGCAGATCTGCTGCGTGCCGTACGCCCGCTGGAGCAGCGTGACGGTGTCGGTCCGTTCCACCGGCCCGGGCGGCGGCACCACCGTGCTGCCGTCGTCCCGGCTGAACGCACCCAGCGCGACGAAACCCACGATGGCCAGGAGCACCAGCACTCCCAGCCCGGCCTTGAGCCGCTTCGCGGTCTGCTCGGCCACCTTCGCCCGGCCGGCGGCGGCCCAGCGCGCGTTCGCGCTCCGCCCGCCGCTCCCCCTTCCGCCAGCCGCCATCAGCTGATCGCGGCCGCGATGACGGCGCCGGTCGCCAGGTGCACGACCGCCGAGACCCAGACCGCCGGATGCGGCTCCGGGTCGACCAGGATCTCGCCGAGCCGGCCCGGGGTGACCAGGTCGAGCAGCAGGAACGAGCCGGCCATCAGCAGCAGACCGAGCAGTCCGTACGCGGCGCTGCCCACGATCCCGTCGACGAAGTCGTCGTGGCTCACCACGATCGCGGTGGTGACGATGACGCCCACACCGACCAGGTTCGAGGCGAGCAGCAGGGCCGCGTTGCGGTTGCGGTCGGCCCAGATCAGGTCGTGCAGCCGGCCCGGGGTGGCCACGTCGACGAGCAGGTAGCCGACGGCCATCAGCACGAGCCCGACCACCCCGTAGGCGAGGGTGGCCAGCAGGTCGGTGGCGAGGGTCGTCAACACATCAGGCTCCGGGGGGGATGAGGAGAAGGGGGTGTGTGGTGGAGCGGTTACTTGCCGGCGCCGGGACCGCCGCCACGGACCGAACTGCCGCGCCCCCAGCCCCAGGCGTTGCCGACCGTGCTCGAATAACGGGGATACGCGGTGACCAGGCGTTCCAGCAGGATCAGCGAGCCGCCGGCCAGCGGCAGGATCACCACCGAGTCCTCGTCGTAGCGCAGGTAGACGCCACTGGCGTCGACGTACTCGTCGGCCGGGCGCCAGGTCTCGGTGATCTCCTCGGCGACCACGCTCGGCGAGGAGTCCGACCGGTACGCCCTCGCGTCCGTGCCGATGTCCTGGGCCGCCGCGCGAGCGTACCGGTCCTGCACGTACCCGCGCGGCGAGAAGTTGCCGTGGAAGATGGCGAAGCCGGCGAGCAACACGCCGACCAGGGCGAACGCGCCACCGACCAGGAACCATCCGCGGTACCTCATACCGCCGCCACCACCGTCTCCGTCTCGACCACTTCACCACTTCCCGGGTACGCGTGCCAGGTGCGCCAACCGATCCGACCGGTCCCGGCAGCGTCTCGCCCGCCGGGGCGGCCCACCCGCAGCGCCGTGATCGCGTCCGGGCCGCCGGGAAAGACCCCGACCAGGGCGTACGGGTCGCCGGCCAGGTCCCGCCGCAGCCGGGCGGCACACTCCGACAACCGGGCCGGGCTCAACTGCCGGACCCGGGCGGTGAACCGGTAGCCGGTGGCCGGGTCGGCCAGGGTCGCCGGCAGTTCGGGGCGCCGGCCGGGCAGGCAGGCCACCGTCTCGATCAGCCCGCCGTCCGGACCGTCCAGCACCACCTGGTGCGAGGCGCCGAGCAGCCGGAGCTGGAGCCGCGTGCCGGGGCGGCCGAGCCGGGTCAACCGGCCGAGGTCGAGCAGGTGCAGCGCGGGCTGTTCCGGGGTGTCGAGCGCCAGGCTGAGTTCGGCGGCGGTGGTGTCCTCGTACGCGGTGTCCAGGTTGACCAGCATCGTTCAGCCGACCCGCCCGGTCGGGGTGTCGGCGCCGTCCGTCTGCTGTGGATAGATCCGCACCTCGGCCCGGTGCAGCCGGTCACCCGTGCCGACCTCCCAGCGCCCGCTGTCGCCGTACGCCTCGAAGGAGAGCGGGGTGCCGTCGGCGGCGGCGTAGTCGTGGTAGCGGACCGTGCCGGTCGGGTCCAGCCCGGTGCTGCCCAGCGCGGTGAAGGTGGCCCGTCCCGACTCCTTGCGCCGGTACCGCCGGCCGCCGACCTCCAGCTCGGCCGGCCCCGGGTCGACGCCCACCTCCGGCAGCGCGGTCCAGAGCACCATCTCCAGGTCGGGATCCTCCTCGACGGAGAGCCAGAGCTTGCCGCCCCGGGCGTCGTCGAGCAGGTGCTCCGCCCAGCTCCAGCCGTCCTCGCGCAGCCGCAGCGTGCCACGCACCCCGTAGGAGGTGTGCCGGATCTCCACCAGGTCGCCGGGCTTGAGGGTGCGCGGGTCGCCGCGCAGCGCGTCGGCGTCGTCGTCCACGGTCCGGAAGGGATCGCCCACCGGCCCGCCGGACGGCCCGCCGGTGCGCTTCCGGGCGGCGCGCAGCGCCAGCACCGCCACCGCTACCCCTGCCGCCGCGATCAGCAGACCCACTGCCGCCACCAGGTACGCCGTCGCCCCGTTCAAGCCCCGCGCTCCTTCCGATCCCGCTGGGCGCCGACGGTAACAAGGTCACGCACGTCACCGACAGGGCGTGATCGAAAATGGGGCCGATGGGCGGGTTGATCACCGCCGGAACGGCCCGTCGGGCCCGGCTCCGCCTGGTCCGACGATCAGGCGGCCAGGGCGGGCCGGCGCGGGTGCTCCGGACGTGAGGTCCCAGACCAGCCAGGACGGAGCGGGCCGGTGCTCGCGGGCAGGTGCTCGCGGGCCGGTGCTCCCGGGCGGGTGCTCCCGGCGGGTGCTCCGGGTGCGGGGACTCAGGGGGCCGGGACTCAGGGGGCCGGGGCCGGCAGTGCCCCGTCCGGCGTCACCGACCGGTGCGCGGCCGGCCGCTGGTCGCCGGGTCGGGCCGTGCCGCGCAGGATCTCGTCCGCCCGTTCGGCGCGGATCCGCCGCGCGTGCAGCGCCGTCTCGAAGTCCCGCCGGGCCTGCACCGCCTCGGCGTAGACCTGGTCCCGCACCAGCCGAGCCTCCGCCCGGGCTGCCTCGAGGTCGGCCCGGGCCCGGGCCAGGATCTGGGCCGCCTCCCGCTCGGCGGTCAGCACGAGCTGCCGGGCGACCGGCTCCGACGGCGGCCCGGCGTCGGGGACCGGCCGCGCACTCAGCGACTCGCCCAGCTGACTGAGTTCGGCCCGCAGCCGGGCCAGCTCCGGATCCGTCCGTGCGGCGGCGTCCGTCCGCGCCGCCAGCCGGGCCAGCCGCGTACCCAGATCCTCCAGGCAGCGGTCGACCTGGTCCTGGTCGTAACCGATCTCGACGACGGAGAACTCCATGCTTCGCCCCCAGGAAGCCGATGTCACCTACACCTGGAATCCTGGTCAACCGGCGCGGCTCACCGGGGCGGATCGGAAAAACTGTTCAGCATGCGGTCGGGTCAGCATGCGGTCGGGCGGGTCGGGGTGGGTGGCGAGTCGCGGTCGGGTCGGCCCGACCGATCAGCCGGCCGGGGTGGGCGGCTTCGGCAGCACCACAACCTGCCCGAAGAACTCGTCGATCCGCCGGATCACGTCGTTGAAGTCGTCCAGGTCGATCGGCTTCGTGACGTACGCGTTGGCCCGCAGGTTGTAGCTGCCGAGGATGTCCGTGTCGGCGTTCGACGTGGTGAGTACGACGATCGGGATCGTGCGCAGGTTGTCGTCGCTCTTGACCTTGTCAAGCACCTGCCGGCCGTCCATCCGGGGCATGTTCAGGTCCAGCAGGATCATGTCCGGCCGGCTCGCCTCCCGGTGCCGCCCCTCGCGGAGCAGGAACTCCATCGCCTCTTCCCCGTCGCCGACCACGTCGATCGACTTGGGCACCTCCGAGTCGGCCAGCGCCTCTTCGATCATCAGTACGTCGCCCGGGTCGTCGTCGACGACCAGGATGCGTACGGGGGTCGGCTCGGCTGCGTGCACGGCGTACCTACCTCTGGTAATCGGGATGGTGCGGCGGCCACCCGCGTCACCAGCCCGGTGATGTGGTCTCCGGCGAGCCGTCGACCATCGACGCGGCGTGCGAACTCTAGCCGATCAACGGTCACCCCAGGGCGGCCGGGTCATGCCCTTCCCGGTCATAGCGGAGCAAGTCGTCCAGGCCGCTGATCTGCAACACCCGCTCGACCCGCCCGGTCGCACCCGTCAACCGGAGCCAGCCGCCACGCGAGCCCGCCCGGTCGTCGCCCCGGACGAAGGCCGCCAGGCCGCTGGAGTCGCAGAAGGTCAGCTCGGCCAGGTCGACGAGCAGGCGCCGGTGCCCGTCGTCGACCAGTTGGTCGATCTCCGCGCTGAGCTTCGGCGCGGTGGTGATGTCGAGTTCACCGCCGAGGTGGAGGCGCACCAGTTTCGGGTGCACGACATGCCTGACGGAGAAGAGCACACCCGCCTCCGTCCGGTCAGCCGTCGCCAATACTTGCAGTCAGGCAAGTATACGCATCAGCTAGATCGACATCGAGGCCGGCCAGGCTCATCGTGCCGTCCGGCAGGCGTACGGACACCGGGCCCGTGCGGCCCGAGGTTACCGGTGCGGCGAGCGTGCCGCCGCCCCGACCGGCGGACCGGTTTGCCGGGCATGGCGCAGGGAAGGCGCGCACGACCGGACAGCCGGAAACGCACCCGGTCAGGAGGGAGAAACCGATGTCCCAGCGGATCGTCCCCACGGTCACACTTCCGTCCGGCGAGGCGATCCCGGCGCTCGGTCAGGGCACCTGGGGAATGGCGGAGGACCCGGCACGCCGGGACGACGAGATCGCCGCGCTCCGCGCCGGGGTGGACGCCGGCCTCACCCTGATCGACACCGCCGAGGTGTACGCCGACGGTGGCGCCGAGGACCTGGTCCGGGAGGCGCTCGGCGACCGGCGCGAGGAGGTCTTCCTGGTCACCAAGGTCTCCTCCGCACACGCGACCGTCACCGGCACCGCCGACGCCTGCGCCCGCAGCCTGGAACGGCTCGGCACCGACCGGATCGACCTGTACCTGCTGCACCAGCGCGGCGACGCACCGCTGCCGGAGACGGTCGAGGCGTTCACCAGCCTGATCACCCAGGGACTCATCCGGCACTGGGGGGTGAGCAACTTCGACGTACCGGAGGTGGTCGAACTGGCCGCCATCCCGGGCGGTACCGCCGTGGAGACCGACCAGATCCCCTACAACCTCACCCGACGTGGCATCGAGTGGGACCTGCTGCCCCGCTGCCGCGCCGCCGGCCTGCCGGTGATGGCGTACTCGCCGCTGGAGCGGGGGCGGATGCTCGGGCACCCGGCACTGGCCCGGGTCGCCGGGCGGCACGGTGCCACCCCGGGGCAGGTGGGACTCGCCTGGCTGCTGCGCCAGGACGGGGTCTGCACGGTGACCAAGGCGAGTACTCCGGAGCACGTCCGGGAGAACCGGGCGGCCCTCGAACTGGTCCTCACCGAGGAGGACCTGGCCGAACTCGACCGGGCGTTCCCGGCACCCGACGGCCCCCGACCACTCGAACTACTCTGAGCTGCCGGGACTTGTCCGGACAGTCTTGCGGACAGTCTTCAGACGGCTTTCAGGCGGGCCGGCTGGCGGGCCGGGGCGACGCCCAGTTCGTCGGGGCGGGCGGCGTCCTCCGGGGCACCGTTCTCCGGCGGCTGGAACAGGTAGCGGACGAACTCACCACCGGTCTCGTTCTGCTCCGAACCGGGCCACTGGCCGACGGCGTCCACCCCGATGACCTCCCGGCCACCCTCGTCGGTCTCCTCCAGCAGCGCCCAGAGCGACACCGGGTAGCAGCGGGTGTTGTCCGGGGCGAGCCGCCAGCGGGCGTACCAGCCGGGTCGGGCGGGGACGATCTCGACGATCCGCTTCATGTGACCCTCCTCCGGCGGTACGTCGCGGCCACGACCGGCCCGTACCCGACGCTCCGGCCGATCCGATCGTCGGCCCCGGCGGGGTGAGCAGCCCTCACCCGGCCGGGATGAACTGTCCCGGCATTCCGGGGCGCGGTGCCGGGGCGTTTCGTCGATGGCGGCTCGGGAAGGCGGTTCATCGCGCCGCAGGCGTACGGGCAACCGGCGCGACGCGGCGGCCGGAGCCGGTACGGCCCGGTGGTGGCGACACGCGAAGCGAGCCGAGGTGGGCCCTGGCCTCATCGGCCGGTACGACTCGTCGGCCGGTACGACTCGGGGCTCACGACGACGAGCGCAGCGAGGAGACGGCATGAGCGGGAAGCAGATGGAGGGCGACAACCAGCGGCGCCGAACCCTGGCCCGGCAGGCCCGTCAGCGAGGCCGGCGGCCAAGTGAGGTCGGCGCCACCTTCGGCGCGGACAAGCAGCTCACCAGCCTCGACCGGGGTCGCCGGGACGGCCCGGCCCAGGCCGGGAACCGCAAGCCGAACGCCGAGCGCGGCGGCCCGACCACCCCACCGCCGGCACCCGCCGAGCGGCCCGTTCCAAGCCCTGACGAGCTGGTCGGCACGACCGTCGCCGAGGTTCCGGTGATCGGCTACCGGGATCTCGTCTCCGACGTCGGGCGGCGGGCCGGGGTCGACTTCGAACAGGCCCGGGCCGCCGCCGGAGCCACCGTCGCCACGCTGGCCCGGGCGCTGGACAGCGCCGACCGGCAGCGGCTGCTGGACGCCGTACCGAACCAGTTGCACGACGACGGCGCGCTGGCCACCGGCAACCGGCACCGGGACCTCGCCGGCTTCCTCGACGAGGTGGCCCGGCTGACCCACCGCAGCCCGGAACAGGCCAGGTACCAGGCACAGGCGACGCTCAGCGCGCTCGCCGCCCGGGACGGCGGGCTGGTCGACTCGCTGAACCTGCCGCCGGAGTTGCGCGACCTGCTCGGGCCGCCACCGGCCGGCGGCGGACTTGTCGACGCGACCGGCGGCACCGCCGCGCTCACCGACGACGAACTCGCCGACGCGCTGGCGACCCTCCCGTACTGGTCCGGGGACGGCCGCAAGCTGACCCGCAGCATCGAACTGCCGCCGGAGAGCCTGGACCGGGTACTGGGCCGGCTGGCCCGGCTGCGCCCGGAGACCGGCCGGGGCCCGACGGTCGGGCGCGAGTCGCCGGGAACGGCGGTGCTCACCGTCCGGACCCGTTCGCTGGACGCGGTGACCGCGCTGGACGTGGCGCTCGCGCATCAGATCGACGACGCGATCGACGAGGTCAGCGCCGGGATGGCCGCGCCGCCGGAGCGGCGGACCGGACCACGCTTCGGCCCGTGACGCCGGCCGCCGGGGTCACGCGTTGTCCGCCGGCTCACCACTGACAGGCGGCCCGCCGGCTCACCACCGACGGGCCCCGCCGGCTCACCACCGACAGGCGGCCCGCCGGCCCACCACCGACAGGCCCCGCCGCCGGTCAGGAGCTACCGGTGGACCGGCAGCTCCGGGGAGGCGCTCTCCAGCGGTACGGCGTGCGCCGGCACCAGGCCGAGCTGGATGGCCTGCCGGGTGAACGCCGCGTCGATCAGCCAGTCGGCGCTGACCCGGGCCCGGTTCCCCGGCATCGCCAGCAGGTGGTAGCCCCGGGTCACCGCCTTGGCGGGCAGCCCGGACAGCGGCACCCGCACCGGGTTCGCGGCCGCGTCGGTGCCGCCGAGGTCCACCACGAACCCGAGGTCGTGGTGCCGGTACGGCCGCCGCCTGCCCTGCCCGTACGACGCGGCGACGTTGTGCGCGGCCAGTTTCCCCTGCCGCTGGGCGTGCTGGGCGGTCATCGCCGTCGCCTGTCCGGGCCGGGTCAGGTCGGGTACGGCTGCCGCGTCCCCGCAGGCGTACACGTCGGGGAAGCCGGGCACGTTGAGGAACTCGTCGACCACCAGCCGCCCGTGCTCGGTCGGCAGTCCCAGGTCGGCCACCAGCGGGTCGGGGCGTACGCCGACGCACCAGATCAGCGAGCGGGTCGGCACGTACTCGCCGTCGCTGAGCTTCACCCCGTCGGCCGTCGCCTCCTTGACCGTGGTGCCCATCCGCACGTCCACGCCCCGGGAGTCGAGCACCCGGCGTGCCGTCTCCGACATCCGCTGGTCGAGTTCCGGCAGTACCCGCTCGGCGAGGTCGAGCAGCAGCCAGCGCGGCCGTACGCCGAGCCGGGGGTGCTGGGCGGCGAGCGCGTCGGTGAAGAGCTGGCCGTGCGCGGCCACCTCGGTACCGGTGTAGCCGGCGCCGACCACCACGAAGGTGGTCCGGGCGTCCCGCTCGGCCTGGTCGTCGGTCGCCTCGGCCAGCTCGACCTGGCAGACCACGTGGTCGTGCAGGTACAGCGCCTCCGGCAGGCCCCGGAACCCGTGTGCGTGCTCGGTGACGCCCGGGATCGGCAGCAGCTTGTTGACGCTGCCCACCGAGATGATCAGGCGGTCGTAGTCGAGCTGTCCGGGTGCGCCCTCGGCGCCGGTGTAGTCGACCCGCTTGGCGGGCAGGTCGACGTGGTTCGCCTCGCCGATCACCACCCGGACCCCGTCCAGGGTGCCGGCGAGCGACACCGAGACCCGGCTCGGCTCCAGGATCCCGGCCGCCACCTCGGGCAGCAGCGGCAGGTAGAGGAAGAAGTCGGTCGGGTTCAGCAGCACGATCTCGGCCCGGCCGTTGGCGATCCGGGACAGGCTCTTCGCCGCGTGGTAGCCGGCGAACCCGGCCCCGACGATCACAACGCGCGGTTTCGTCATGACCAGGCCCCTTCCCGGACTTGCGCCGGGCAAACCCACCAGGAGGCGTACCGGCCGGGGCGGCCCGGGCAGATCGGACGAGAAAGGTGATCACGGCCGTTGACAGCCACGGCTCGCATTGATGACGATGCCTGGCATGACATCCCGGGACTCCCGAGGCGACGGGCCCACGAGGCCCAGCCGCCGTACGTTCCTGTCCGCCGCCACCGTCGGGGCGGCCGCCGCCACCGTGGCCGCCCCACTGGCCGGCACCTCGCCCGCCGCCGCCTCCGGTGCGGCCGCGAAGGGACCCGGTCGGCCGATCCGGCCCCAGTCCCCCGACCGCGAACTGCGGGAACTGCTCCGCGAGATCGACGAGCGCCGGATCGAGGCGACCGTCCGCCGGCTCGCCGCGTTCGGCACCCGGCACACCCTCTCCAGCCAGGACGACCCGGTCCGGGGGATCGGCGCCGCCCGGGACTGGATCCACGAGCAGCTGCGGGGCTACGCCGACCGGTCCGGCGGGCGGATGACCGTGGAACTCCAGTCGTACGTCCAGGAGCCGGCCTCGCGGATTCCGGTGCCGACCCGGATCACGAACGTGCTCGCCACGCTGCGCGGCGAGACCTCACCGGACCGGATCTACGTGGTGACCGGCCACTACGACTCGCGGTGCACCGACGTCATGGACGCCACGAGTGACGCACCGGGCGCCGACGACGACGCTGCCGGGGTGGCGGTGGCGATGGAACTGGCCCGGGTGATGGCGACCCGGCGCAGCGAGGCGACGATCGTCTTCGCCGCGGTCGCCGGGGAGGAGCAGGGACTCTACGGCTCGGGGTACCTGGCCCGGCAGTACCGGGCGGCCGGCGCCGACGTACAGGGCATGTTCAGCGACGACATCGTCGGCAGTTCGACGGCGGACGACGGCACCCGGGACCGGCGTACGCTGCGGCTCTTCGCCGAGGGCGTACCCACGGCCGAGACGCCGGCCGAGGCGAACACCCGGCGTTCCGTCGGCGGCGAGAACGACTCGCCGAGCCGGCAACTCGCCCGGTACGTCTCCGACGTGGCCGACAACGACAGCACCGGGATGCGGATCCGGGTGGTCTACCGGCGGGACCGCTACCTGCGCGGCAGCGACCAAATCTCCTTTCTGGAGCAGGGCTATCCGGCCGGCAGGTTCACCGAGCCGAACGAGGACTTCGCGCACCAGCACCAAGATGTCCGGGTCGTCGACGGCAAGCAGTACGGCGACCTGCCGGAGTTCTGCGACTTCGAGTACATCGCCCGGGTGGCGAAGGTGAACGCGGCGGCACTCTGGTCCCTGGCCCAGGCGCCCGGTACGCCGAAGGGCGTCACAATCGTCACCTCCAACCTGACGAACGACACGGAACTGCGCTGGACCCGGGGCAGCGAACCGGACCTCGCCGGTTACGAGATCGTGTGGCGGGAGACCACCGCACCGGAGTGGACCCATGTGATCCCGATCGGCGACGTCAGTACGGCCACCGTCGACCTGTCGAAGGACAACGTCTTCTTCGGCGTACGCGCGGTCGACACCGCCGGGCACCGCAGCCCGGTGGCGTTCCCGCGCCCCGGCAGCTGAGCGGGCGGCGGCGGGGCGGCGGACGGTGGGGCGGGCGGCTAAGCTGTGTCCGGCTGCGATGCGGCCGGCCGCTTGCGCCCGTCGGGGTTTGGTGAACGCATCGTTCGATCCGTGACCTGTCGCGTCGGAGACTCCCCTTCGGCGGCCCGGTCGGTAACGCGAGCGCTGGCACGACGGCCGCCGGTCTGGAGTTTCGATGAGCACGTCGACCCCCGATCCTGCTGCTCAGGCAACGCCCGCTGCTCAGGCAGCTCAGGCAGCGCCCGCTGCGCCCGCTGCTCAGGCAGCTCAGGCAACGCCCGCTGTCGGGCCGTCCGATTCGGCTGCCGGTTCGGCAGCCGGGGCCGCGCCGTCGCCGCCCCGTCCGGTCGCCGGGACGCCGGAGCCGAAGACGATGGCGCGGGCGCTGCGGGGCGAGTTGCGCGGTCGCTTCGACCTGGCGGTGACACACAGCGAGTGTCTGGAGATCGTCGCCCGGCAGCACGGTGTCGACAACTGGAACATCCTCGCGGCGCGGCGCTCGGCTGTGATCGCACCCGGTGCGGCCGGCGAGCCGCGGGCCGCATATCCGTGGGGCGCCCGCAACAGCACCATTCCGGTACTGCGGATCTTCGCGGTCGACCCCGCGCTCCAGTTCTATGTGGACTTCCTCGGCTTCACCGTCGACTTCGGCGGACCGAACGCGGGCCCCGGCACGCCGTACTACGGTCAGGTGTCCCGGCTCGGCACCACCCTGCACCTCGCCGAGACGGCGTACGACGCAGGGCAGGGCTGCACGGTGTTCTGCTGGATCGACGGCGTCGTCGAACTGCGCGAGCGGTTGAACCAGCGGCGTACCGAGGTGCCGGTCTGGGGGCCGGCGGTCTGGACGCCCCAGGTCGAGCGGGCCCAGTGGGACGGCAGGGTGCTCACCGTCGCCGACCCGTTCGGCAACCACCTGCGGTTCGGCGAACCCGCCGACCCGGCCGCGCGGGCCGGACTGCCCCGGTGGGCCTGACCGGCTGCCGGTCGCAGCGTTCGGGCTGCCTGGTGCGCTGGCGCGAACCCTGCGCACCACGGCGACCTTCACTATGCTCTCGATCGACACGCACCCAGCTCGCGTTTCGCCCGGGAGTGGAGGACGGCGATCCATGATCATGGCCTTGCTGCTCGACCTCGCCAACATCGTCGGCGGTTTCCTGCTTGCCGTCGCGCTGCTGCGCCGGCTGCCCCGGGTCGGTGACGACCTCGGGCGCTTCGCCGCCCGGGTGGCACCGTTCGGCTGGCTGGTCGGGATCGTCGCGCTGGTGGCGGGCGGCTACTACCTGATCGTCCACCTGGTCTCCGGGCCGCGCGTGTTCCATTTCGAGGTGGTGGGCATCGCCGTCGGCCTCGCCCT
The DNA here is from genome assembly GCF_029626265.1 of Micromonospora sp. WMMD1102. NCBI lineage: Bacteria > Bacillati > Actinomycetota > Actinomycetes > Micromonosporales > Micromonosporaceae > Micromonospora > Micromonospora sp. WMMD1102. The sequence continues at coordinate 3,523,303 of NZ_JARUBN010000001.1, forward strand.
GCTCTGGGACCGGCTGACCGGGCGGCCGGCGGCGCGGACCGACGAGGGTACGACGGCCACCGGAGTGGGTCTGCTGCTCGCCATCTTCGGCATCATCGCGATCGTCGTCGGCCTACAGGGCCTCTTCACCCCGGACGGCTGACCCGGCCCGGGCCTGTTTCCATCTCCAGGACACCTGGCTGGACGACGACGGAGACGGCCACTACGAAGAGAGGTACTGCTGACCGGGAGCTGACAGTCCTCGCTCACGAGTGACGGGTGGGGCCGGATCTGTCGATCCGGCCCCACCCGATCACACTCCGGCCGGTTACTCGGGGCGGGTGAGGCAGAACGGCTTGTCGGCCGGATCGGTGTAGACCCGGAAGGTCCGGCCGCCGCCCGGCTGCCGGCTCGCACCCAGGGCGAGCACGGCCGGCTCCGCGACGTCGAAGTCGTCGACCAGCACGTCCAGGTGGAACTGCTGCGGATACGCCGGGTCCGGCCAGCGCGGTGCGGCGTAGTCGGCGACCTGCTGGAAGAGCACCGGCTGCTCGCCGTCGTTGCCGATCATCGCCATGCCGTCGGCATCGTACGTCACCGGCTTGCCGAGCAGTTCGGCGTAGAAGGCGCTCAGCGCCTTGGCGTCCGGGCAGTCCAGCGTCACCCCCATCAGGGTGGTGTTCGGGTCCTCGGCCGTCAGGCAGAGGTCGAACGGATGCCCGGCGGGGTCGGCCACCGTATACCAGGTCTCGTCCTTGTTCAGCAGCGTCCCGCCGAGCGAGAGCGCCCGGTCGAGCCCGGCTTCGAGGTCGGGCACCCGCAGGTCGAGATGGGCCTGCTGCGGTCGGGCCTGGCCGGGCCACCGCGGCGGCTGGTGGTCCGGCGCCAGTTGCAGACCGATCTGCCAACCGTCGGGCGTGCCGAGCGTGATCCAGTCGTCGTCGACGTCCGACTCCACCCACCCGGCCAGCTCCCGGTAGAACGCGGAGAGACCCGCTATGTCGGGTGCGTCGAGCACCACCATCTCCAGCTTGCCGATCATCGTGTACTCCCTCGTCTGGTCGGCTCCGATCCTGCCCGGCGGGTACGACAGGATCCCGCCACCGGGGCAGGTCAGCCGTGGGAGTGTCACTTGGGAACGCGGGTGCCGGATCCCGATCACGCCGAGCGGCGGCCGGTCGCCGTCGAGGATCCCGTTGCTCACTGCGGCAGGTCAGTCTTTGCCGTCGCGGACGTCCTTCCCCTGTTCGGCGAACGCTTTGAAATCCCGCATGTGCTGTTGCGACTGCCTGTGAAAGGCGCTGGGCATCAGGAGCGCCACCAGCCGCATCAGCAGGCCGCTGAACCGGTATTCGCTCTCGCTCACCCACAGCGTCGTCGCTGGACCGGCTTCGGTCAGCCGATCGCGCACGACGCTCCACATGCCCGCGCCGACGAGCTCGCGGTCGAAGTGCACGACGACCTCTCCGGGAATCCCGTGCAGGTCTGCCGGGTCCCGGCGGGTGATCGTCTCGGTGCACTCGATCTGCCGCTTTCCCGACTGCAACACGACCCGGGATCTGGTGCCGAGCTGTCCGTGTATCCCGCTCACGGGCTCGTGCAGCACCATGCCTCGCAGCCACTTCGGTAGGTGTGCCGGGTCGGCGAGCAGCTGGGCCACTTTCTCTCGCGGCAGGTCGATCTCGATCGAGTTGGTGTACTTCACGGCGCGGATACCCTTCCAGGTGCGGGAAGACTGCTGTCGTACCGCTCCCTCGCCCTGCGCCGCGGCCCCGACGGTGTGGCACCGGCGAGCACCGGCGTCGAGGGTCGCCGAGGATGTCGAACGCGTGTACGAACTGGGATCGTACACGTTATCGCTTATATAAGCTAACGCTGAGGTCCTGACGCAACCATCCCACAAGGGCGCATCTGGCGGAGGGCTTCGGATACTCGTCCTAACCCGCCGGCGGCTCGCGGCGAACGTCGACGGCGGGGTCAGGGCCGGGAGTAGGGCCGGTGGTGGGCCCGGAGGCCGCGTCGGCGAGGACCGCGCCGATCGTGTGCCGGGCCTCGGCCGCGTACTCCGGGGCCCGGTCCCGGTAGTAGGGAAGCGCGATGAGCGCGATCGAGAGCGCCCTGCCCCGGGCCCGCCGCCAGGTGGCATCGTCGACGTCGACCGCGGCCCGGAACACGTCCCGGGCACCGGACGGCAGCAGGTTCCAGGCGACGATCAGGTCGCAGGCCGGATCGCCGACGCCCACGGTGGCGAAGTCGATGACCGCGCTGAGCCGCCCGTCCACGGTGAGCAGGTTGCCCGGCATCAGGTCGGCGTGCACCCAGGTCGGCGGTCCAGCCCACGCCGGGGCGCGCAGACCGTCCTCCCAGACGGCGATGGCCGCGCCCGTGTCGATGGTCCCTCGCAGCCGGGCGACGGCGTTCCGGGTGGGCAGGTCCAGGGCTGCCAGCGGCCCACCCCGGTACGCCGCCGGACCGCCGGGCAGTCGCACGGACCGGAACGCGCGGACGAACCCGGCCAGGTCGAGGGCGAGGTCGTCGGCCGCGTCGAGCTGCCCGGGTACCGGATTGGTGCCGGGTAGCCAGCGCAGCACCGACCAGGTCCACGGGTACCCCTCGGCGGGCTGCCCCACCGCCACCGGCGCTGGCACGGCAACCGGCAGGTACGGCGCCAGCCTCCGTAGCCAGCGGTGCTCCTCGACCTCCTCGCCCGCCGCCCACGGCACCCGGCACAGCCGTACCACCAGCTCGGGGCCCAGCCGGAACAGCGCGTTGACGGTGCCGGACCGGGTCACCGGGCGAACCGGCAGCTCCGCCCACTCGGGGAACTGCCCGGCGACCAGCCGGGTGACCAGCTCCGCCGAGACGTCGATCTCGTCCTCGTGCATCTTCCGGGCGGACACCAGAGCACTCCTCGTCGAGGGGGCAGACTGTGGCAGCATCCCGAATGCGCGGGCACTGCGGCAACCGCGCTCGGCTGGCTGGCCGGGTTGCTCGCCGACCTCGGCGCCGGGCACGGGGTGCGCGGCCCGCTGCTGTTCACCGCCCGGCGGTCCTGGCCGGGTGCCCAGCCAGCTGCGGCGAACGGAATTCAACCCGGCCAGGGTCTCGATATGGTGTGACGGTGCGGCCGCAGCAGCCGAACGACAGGGCGGTGACCTGGGAAGAACTCTTCTTCGACCTGGCGTTCGTCTTCGCGCTCACCCGGCTCGCCCACCTCCTGCACGACGACCACGGCTGGGCGGGCAGCGGCAAGGTCCTGATCCTCTTCGTCGTCGTCTACTGGATCTGGGGCGGCACCGGTTTCTACACGGACCGACAGAGCGTCGGCATGCCGTCCGGCCGGATCGTCATCCTGACGCTCGGCTTCGCCGGTCTGCTACTGGGGATCACCGTCCCCGATGCGTACGGCGACCGTGGGCTGTTGTTCGTATCCGTCGCCCTGACCGCTCGGATCCTGCTGGGCATCGTCACGCTGCGCGGCGTCCCCCTCTGGCGGGGCTTCCTCCTCACTCCGCACGGGATGATCGTGGTGACCGCCCCGCTGCTGCTGATGGGTGCCCTGACGGAGGGTACGACCCGGATAGTGCTCTGGGCGGTCGCCGTCCTCGTCGACGTGTCGAGTCCCCTGCTGGTACGTGGCACGGTGGCGACGATCCGGGTCCAGGCCCGACACTACGCGCACCGGTACGGCCTGTTCATCATCATCGTGCTCGGCGAGTCGGTGATCCAGGTCGGTACCGTCTCCGTCGACCACCCGCTGACGCCCGTCCGGCTACTGGCGCTGGCCGCCGGGTACGCCCTGGCCGCCGCGCTCTGGTGGACCTACTTCGGCTACGGCGTACACGAATTCCGTCTGGCGTTGGAGCGGGCCGGGAACCAGGCCCGGCTGCGGCGGTCGGTCCTGATCAACGGTCACCTGCTGTTCAGCTTCGCCATCATCGCGATCGCGGACGGCCTGGCCGACGTGGCGGTGGGGCCGTTGGAAACGCTCAGCGGCGGGGAGATGACCAGGCTCGTCGGCGGCTGCGCACTCTTCCTCGGCACCTTCGCCTACACGCACTGGCGGATCCACCGGGAGATAGCCTGGCGACGGCTCGCGGTCGCCGCCGGCTGCCTCGTCGTGCTGCCGCTGACCGCCGCGCTCCCGTCCCTGGCCGCGCTCGGGGTGCTGCTCCTGCTGGTGGGCGGGCTCGCCGCGCTGGAGGAGACGTTCCGGCGCCGCCACCCGGCCCGCGCCGGAGACGCCGGGTCCGAGCAGATGGACCCGGGTCCGGTCACCAACGGGTGACGTGCCGGACCCTCTCCACCGCGCGGATCACGTGCCGGTCGGGCCGACACGCCTGGCGAGATCGACGAACGCCCGCCAGGTTCCGGAAACCGCTGCATATTCCGGCTACGCCCGCACATGGGCTTTGGCGCTGCCGCGCCGCTACTGCCGGGGAACCGACAGCGGAGGGGTCGACGGGATCGCAGACTCCGGGGCACACATCGAACCACCCCGATTGGAGGTCAGATGCGACTCCGTCCCCGCATTCTCGCCACCGCCCTGGTCGCGGCGCTGGCGGCCACCGTCCTCGGACCACCCGCGCCGGCCCGGTCTGCCGCCGCCGACCGGTTCGGCTTCGCGTACCTGGACGACCCGAGCCTGCCGGCCGCCTGGACCGTGCTCGACCCGACCCGGCAGTGGGGTAGCTGGAAGACCGCCTTCCCCGGCCTGTCCGCCGAAGGTATGCGGCTGGCACCCGGCCGCTACCTGGTCAGGTTTCCGCAGGTCGGCACCGGCTCACGCGGCAACGTGCACGTCACACCGGTGAACCGGACCGGGCACTACTGCGAGATCGTCCGCTGGGGACAGTCGGGGGCGGACGAGATCGTCGACGTGCAGTGCCACAAGCCCGGTGGGGATCGCGACGACACCCGGTTCACGGTGCTCTGGACGTACAGCTCCGGGCTGGTGCCACCGGTCGAGGGCAGCCACGCCTGGCTCCAGTGGGGGCCGGCGGCGGTCGTGCAGGCGTACAACTCGGTCGGTGGCGGGGTCAGTGTCGTACCGGCCGGCGTCGGGGTCTACCAGGTCCGGCTCGGCGGGGTCGGGGTGGCGGGCACGCTCGCCGGCAACCTCCAGGTCACTGCGGTGCAGCCGAACGCCGGACCGCGCCGCTGCAAAATCCTCCGCTGGGGGGCCGGCGGAGCCGACATCATCGCGTACGTCATCTGCTTCGACCAGGCCGGCGCCCAGGTGAACAGCGAGTTCACCCTGTCGTACCACCGTGAGCGGGCGGTCTACGGCTCGTTCGGGCCGCCGAAGTACACCGGGTACTTCTTCTCGGCCGGGGCCGGCCAGACCAACTGGAACTATCCGGCCGGCGGGTTCGGCTTCAACTCGGCCGCCCCGCTCCTCCCGGCCGGACGTTATCTGGTCACGTATCCGTTCCTCACCGAGAAGGAGACGCACGCCCAGGTCACCGCCTACGGCTCCGGCTCGCACTACTGCCACCTGACGCAGTCGTGGAAGTTCAACGCCGCACCGGCCGCCGAGGTCGACACGATCTGCTTCGACAACACCGGCAGTCCCGCACCGCACGAGTACCTCTCCACCTTCACCTCACGGATCTAGCGCACCCGCCACCTGACGTGCGACGCCCGGATCACCCCCGTGGGCGCAGCTGCGCCACGATCGACGGGTCGGTGATCCGGGCGTCGTCGGCGAGCAGGAACGCCTTGCTGAGGATCAGGCCGAGCCGGTCCTCCTCGAAGGGCAGGAAGAGGTCGCCGGACGCCTTCCGCCGGGCCGGCACGATGCAGAGGTAGGAGTCGTCCGGCTCCATCAGGATGTTCGCGCTGCCCAGATGAATCTTGTACGTCCGCAGTTCGCCCCGGACCACCAGATAGCGGTCGGTGAGCGTGCACCGGTCGGCGATCTTCGTCCGGGGCAGGACGCGGGCCAGCGCCTCCCGGCGTACCCGGGCGGTGGTGCCGAGTTCCCGGCTGCTCTCGGCCTGCCAGTAGTCGGCGTACCTCCGCCCGCCGTCGATCCAGTGCGGGTCGGCGGCGATCGAGGTGACCCCCACGAAGAGGTCCACGTCGCGCATCGCCTCGCTGAACAGCTCCACCGGCACCTCGGTCAACGGTGCCGGTCGCCAGGCACCCTCGGCCATCCGCTCGAACCACACCCGGCCGGTACCGGCACACTCCACCCCCTGCTCCTCGCCCAGGTAGTCGTGATGCAGCCCGACCCGCCACGCCCCGCCGGCCAGCACCCGCCACGCCTGCGCACTGTCCCCGCCGTCCCACGGGCCGAGCATCCGGGCAGCGGTCCAGCCCCGCCCCTTGAACAGCGCGTAGAGCTGCCGGTACCGCACGACGTGCGCGGCGAACCGCAGCGAGTGGTCGCCGGTCTGCTCCTCGGCGGGCGTCAGGAGGTACACCTCGCGGAACGCCTGCCGCAGCGGTTGCCGCAACCTCCGGTCGGTGATCAGGTCTCGCCAGGCCCGGACCTCGGCCACCGCGGCCCGCACCGGATGCCACAACCGGATCGGCGCCGCCGGGTCGGGCGGTGGCAGCGCCGCGCCCCCGATGTCCCGGAACAGCTCGGCGGACCCGCCCGACTCCCCCGGCCGCCAGCCGTCGTCCGGCAGCCCGGCCCGGAGACGCCCGGACGCGTCCGGGAACTCCCAGATCAACCGGCGGGCCACCGACCAACCGAGCCCGTTGCCCGGCAACCCCTCCCGCCACCGCTGGTACGGCTGCGCCGACGCCGCCGGAAAACCCGCCTCAAGGGTCCGGGCCAGCGCCGTGAGCTGATCCCTGGCCTGCTTGCCCCGGGCACGCACCTCGGCCAGCGTGTCCGGATGGTCCCGCCGCACCGCCGCCGGCACGGTCGCCGACAGCGTCCCGTCGGCGCGGCGCCAGCGCAGCAGCACCTCCGCCGACACCGTCAGCACCGCCCGGTGGTCGCCGACCGGGACGACGCACTCACCGTCGGCGTCGAAGCCGAGATCGGGCAGCCGGAGCACCGCGTCGGGCCGCTCGGCGAGCCCGCGCCCGACCCGGGCGAGCATCCGGTCGAGCTGCCTCGGCATGCCCCTGTGCCGGACCACCTTCCGGGCGCCGAGCAACGCGGCCAGCGCCTCCGGGGTGGGAAACTCGCCGGCCGCCCGGGCCAGTTCGAACAGCAGTGCCTGCGAGGGCAGGGTGTTGGCGCTGGTCGGCGCGACCGCCACGCCGTGCAGTAACGGACGCAGCAGCTCGGGTAGCCACGGCTCGTCGCGGAGCAGCGCGATCCGGGTCGCCCGCCCGAGCACCTCCACCTCGGCCCCGTCGAACGCCTTGTCCGCCGCGTACGGCAACTTCCCCGAGTGGATCGCGGCGATCCGGGCCTGCGCGGCCTCGAGCGCCCGGCGGGCGAAGGAGAGGTACTCCGGGATGGCGGCGAGTCGCTGCCAGGCGTCGGGCAGCGGCGGCGGGGAGAGGTAGGACCGGTTCGAGGTGACCTCGGCGGCCAGGAGTTGCGCGGTCACGCCGAGCTTGGCCAGCAGGTCGAACTCGTCCCGGGCGAACGAGTTCAGCGACCAGGCGAAGAGTCTGGACAGGATCGGTCGGGTCAGCCCGCCGGCCAGCCCGGCGAGCGCGGCGACCGCGTACGGCTGGTCGTCCTGGCCGGCGCCGACCGCAGCCCTGGCGATGACCCCGGCCGAGCGTACCGCCGAGGGCGGCCAGGGGCCGTCGCAGCGGAGCAGAGTGCCGGTGGCCAGCAACGGGTTGACGGCGTATCCCTCGGCTCCGGTCCGACCCGCGTGTGCTGCCAGCAGCGCCGCGCACGACTCGGGGGTGAACCTCGGCTGCCGGTGCCGGAGCGCCTGCTCGACCTCACAGCGCACCGCCCAGCCGGGATGCCGGACACCCGTCTCCCGGCGCGGCAGGCCGCACGCCACCGCCAGCAGTACCCCGAACTCGCGGTCGTCTACCCGGGACAGCTCCACCGGCTGCGGCCCGGCCCCCGGCTCCACCGCCCCCGGCTCCACGGGCCCCGCCCGCCTCGGGTCGGTCATCAGGCGCAGCAGCCCCGCCGCGTACGGCGACAGCGGCACCGAGAACCTCGTTTCCCGTTCCGCACCGGACATCGTTCATCGACCGCCGCTCGTGGTCGTCGCGTCGACGCCGTCCCGCACCGTCATGGCGCCGCAGTCTAGGCCCGCCCTCCGACACCCTCTGCCCCCTGCAACCCCCGCTCCACCCCGGGTCCCCACCGCGTGCGCAGGGGCGCCGGGACCGATCTTGATGACTTCTTGTCGTCGGGACGACAAGAAGTCATCAAGATCGCAGGGCTGGTGAGGTGGGGTGGGGTTACATCGCCGTTGGGCCGGGCATCATCGCCGGTTCGGCCGGCATCGGGAGCTGTAGGAAGGTCGTCCCGCGCATGTCCAGCCAGGCGGCGCTCGGGGTACGCACCAGCCGGAGCATCACCTGCTCGCAGCCGGGACAGCGGGCGATCACCCCGGGTGCGTTGGCGTAGACCCGCAGCGAAGCCATCGGACCGGTCCGGCCACAGGAGGCGCACCGACCGGTCGCCGTGGTCAGGTCCACCGCGAACACGTCCCGCATCGGCCCGGCCAGCACGTTGCCGTCCAGGTACTCCATCCGGCCCGAATCGGGTCCGAGCTGCTCGGTCATCCCGCCTCCAACTGTTCTTGGCGATTCTCAGCCGGTCGGACCGAAACGTTCGGTCTTGATCCGTCGGGGTTCGTGCCCGAGCGCGACCAGGATGTCCGAGACCGCCTCGACGAAGCCGGTCGGGCCGCAGACGAAGTTGACCGGTTCGAGCTGTGCCGGCCAGCCGTGGCTGTTCAGGTCGGCGACGGCGACCCGGTGCGGCTGGGCGGAGAGCCCCTCCGGCACCTTCCGGGTGTAGACGTACGCGACGTCCAGGCCCCGGTCGTCCCGGACCCGCCGGCGCAGCTCGTCGGCGAAGTAGATGTCCTGATCGGAGCGGACCGAGTAGACCAGCCGGAACGGGACCCGGCTGTCCGCCTCCCGGCGGGCCCGGATCATCGCCATCAGCGGTGCGATGCCGGACCCACCGCCGACCAGCAGCACCGGCGCGGGATCGGTCGCCCGCCAGACGAAGTACCCGCCGACCGGGCCGCGGACCTCGATCCGGTCGCCTACCGAGAGGCCGTCGAGCAGGTACGGCGAGACCTCTCCGTCGGTCACCCGCTGGACGGTCACCTCGATCCGGTCCCCGTCGGCCGGTGCCGAGATCGAGTAGCTGCGCGCCGCCTGGTAACCGTCCTCGGCGGTCAGCCGCAGGTCGACGTGCTGGCCGGGCAGGTGTCCCGGCCAGTCCGGCACCTCCAGCACCAGCGTGCCGGCCGTAACGGTCTCGTCCCGGCGGTCGACCAGCCGGCCGACCCACCAGCCGGTCCGCTTCATCAGTCTCCCTGGTACCGCTGTTCGCGCCATGGGTCACCGTAATCGTGATAGCCGGCGGTCTCCCAGAAACCGGGCTCGTCGGTCAGGCCGAGGCGGATGCCGCGCACCCACTTCGCGGACTTCCAGAAATAGAGGTGCGGCACCAGCAGCCGGGCCGGGCCGCCGTGCTCGGCCGGCAGGTCGGCGCCGTCGTAGCGGTGCACGACCCAGGCCTGCCCGTCACGCAGGTCGTCCAGCGGAAGGTTCGTGGTGTAGCCGCCGTACGAGTGCACAAGCGCGTAGTCGGCGGCGGTGTCGACGTTCTCCAGCAGGGTGTCCAGGGAGACGCCCTCCCAGTCGGTGCCGAGCTTCGACCAGTGGGTGACGCAGTGGATGTCCACCGTCGGCGTCTCGGTGGGCAGCGCCCAGATCTCGTCCCAGCTCCACCGGAACTCGGCACCGGTCTCGTTGGTGATCACGAATTCCCAGTCCGCCAGCGGCACCCGGGGGGTGGGGCCGGCGGAGAGCACGGGAAAGTCCTCGGTCAGGTACTGTCCCGGCGGCAGGTTAGGCCCGGACTGCCGACGTCGGCCCTGGAAGCCTGGTGACACGATGCCCACCCGCTAGTCCTACCACCTCCGACCGCACCGCAGGTTACAACCGGGGATATCGGGCCGGCCACCGGGCGTCGGATCGCCCCCGTCCAGCACCTCGGCGGGCAGCCCCGGCCAGTACGCGACGGCGTCGTCGAGGAAGTACTCCTCGCCCGGGTCCCAGGTGTGCCCGGTGCCCCGCCGGTGGTAGACGTAGCCGAGCGGATGGGTCCGGTAGATCCCGCCGCCGTCCCGCCGTACCCGGTCCAACAGTCCGAAGTCGACGGAGCGGGGCACCGGTCGCCAGCCGCCGACCGCCTCCAGGTCGCCCCGGGCGATCAGCATCGTGCCGCCGGCCACCACCACACAGTCGGACTCGGCGGTGCCGGACGGCCGGCGCAGCGTCACGCCCCGGTTCTCCAGGTGCACGAACTCGGAGCCCTTGCCGACCAGCGTCGCCCCGGAGTAGTGCCGGGCCAGCACCAGGTCCCAGACGTGCTCGGCACCGTAGCTGTCGTCGTCGTCGAACTTGCTCACGAGGGTGCCCCGGGCCCGCCCGGTGGCGACGCCGAGCGCCGTACCGAAACTGGCGCCGGCCGGCACCCGAACGATCTCGTACGGCCGGCCGGAGCCGGCGAGCGCGGCCCGGACCGGTTCCGGCAGTTCCACGCCGTGCAGGCAGAGCACGATCTCCAGTTCCGGGTACGTCTGCCCGAGCAGCATCCGGACCGCCGCCGGCAGCCGTTCGGGGCGCCGGGTCGGCAGTACGGCGCTGACCGACGGCACCGGGCCGAGCCCGGGAAACACCGTCGAGGCGAGCCGGGGCAGGGCGAAGCCGGTGGCGTGCCCGCGCAGCGCCGCGCGCCGCTGCCGCACGCTGCGCGCCTCCAGCGCCAACGTCCCGCTCTCCGGCAGCGGCGCGGCCAGCACTGCCCGCAGCTCCGGGGCGATCAGCGCGGCGACCCGCGGCGGCAGCGCCGGTACGCGGAGCACCGCGCCGGTCGTCGCGAGCTGGACCAGCAGCGCGGCCACCGCCACCGGCTCGGCGTCCGGCACCTCCGGGCAGTCGACCACGCCGGTCCGGCGCAGCGCGGCGAGCACCGGCGCGGTCAGTCCGGGTCCGGCCAGCGGGTACGACCCGGCGGGGCGGCGCCCGGCAGGCACGAAGTCGAGGCGTACCCGGGGTGCGTCCGGGTGGTGGCAGTCGGGCCGCCGGCCGCGCGGGTTGACCCGCAGGCCGTCGACAAGCACCACCGGGGCCGCCCCGGGCGGCCCGATCCCGTGCCGGCCGGTGGACCAGCCGACCGCGTAACCGGACGGGTCGGATGGCTCGTTCCCGTGCCGGCTGCTGAACTCGTTCCCGTGCCGGCTGCTGGACCAGCCGACCGCATGCCCGGACGGGCCGGACGACGCGCCCGTGCCGAGCGGCGCCCGCAGCAGCACGTCGTGTGCCCGGATCTCGGGTCTGCCGGCCAGCTCGCCGAGCAGCACCGTCCCAGCCGACCCCAGGTACGCCGGCAGCGTCGCCTGGCTGGTCACGTCCGGCCCGGCCGGGGCCGGCAGCGGCCGGGACGGTGCCAGCGCGGCCAGCGCCGCCCGCAGTACCTCGCGCAGCTGTACCGGCCGGGCGAGCCGGACGGTGACGACGGCGACCCCCCGGCCCCGACGAGGCAGCGCCACCCGGTGCCGGCACAAATGCTCCAGTGCCCCGATCCCGCCCGACCAGCCCCGCCGGGGCGCCCGCCAGTACGCCAGCACGACCATCGCGCCGCTGGTCGGCAGCACGGAGACGGGACGGGCCAGCAGGTCCCGGAGCCGGTCGGTGGAGCCGGCGACGACCAGCACCCTGGGTACGCCGGGGATGCGCAGCACGCGCAGCCCGACGAGCCGGCCGAGCCGCTCCGCCCGGCCGGGCGCCGGTGCGCCGACCAACCGCCAGTGACCAAGCGCCTTCACGCCGTGACGATAAGCCCTGCCGCTGAGGCCAGCCGGCAACCGCGCCGAGCCGGATGTGATCGGCGGCAGCCCGGCCCGTGATCGGCTACGGCGTCGGCCCGGCGACTGGGAGGGATGGCGTGGCCTATCGTGCACGGATGACCGCACCTCCACCTGCCGGCGCCGGTCCGCTGGCCGGCGTCCGGATCGTCGAGCTGGCCGGGATCGGCCCCGGACCGTTCGCCGCGATGGTCCTCGCCGACCTGGGCGCCGAGGTGCTCCGGGTCGACCGGGTCACCGAGGTCCGGCCGGAACGCTTCGGCACCCCGCACCCCGACCTGCTGAACCGGGGCCGCCGGTCGCTCGCCGCCGACCTGAAGACGCCGGAGGGCCGGCAGGTGGTGTTGGACCTGGTCCGTTCCGCCGACGTACTGATCGAGGGTTTCCGGCCCGGAGTCACCGAGCGGCTCGGGCTGGGTCCGGACGACTGCCTGGCGCTGAACCCCCGACTCGTCTACGGCCGGATGACGGGCTGGGGACAGGACGGGCCGAACGCCGGGAACGCCGGGCACGACATCGACTACCTGGCCCTGACCGGCGTACTGCACGGGATCGGCCGTCCCGGCGAGCGACCGGTACCGCCGATGAACCTGGTCGGCGACTTCGGCGGCGGGGGCATGCTGCTGGCCCTCGGGGTGGTCTGCGCGCTCTTCGCCGTCCGGGGCGGCGGCACCGGGCAGGTGGTCGACGCGGCCATGGTGGACGGGGTGTCGCTGCTCGCCACGATGATCCATTCACTGCGTGGGATGGGCCTCTGGGGTGACGAGCGTGGCCGGAACATCTTCGACGGCGGCGCACCGTTCTACGACACCTACGAGTGTGCCGACGGCAGGCACCTGGCGGTGGGGGCGGTGGAGCCGCGGTTCTATGCCGAACTCGTCCGGCTGACCGGATTTCCGCTGCCGCCGGACGAGGCGCTGGACCGGACCGATCCGACGAACTGGCCGGCGCTGCACCGGGCCTGGGCCCGACTCTTCCGCACCCGCACCCGGGACGAGTGGGCCGCGCTGCTGGAGCACACCGACGCCTGCGTGGTGCCGGTACTCGACTGGCGGGAGGCGCCCCGCCATCCGCACCTCGCCGCCCGGGAGGTCTTCGTGGACCACGCCGGAGCCGAGCAGCCGGCCCCGGCGCCCCGGTTCAGCCGTACGCCGGGGGCGATCCGCCGGCCGCCGCCGCAGCCCGGGGAACACACCGACGAGCTGCTCGCCGAACTCGGGCTCGACGCCGCCCAGATCAGCGAACTCCGCGAGACCGGCGCCGTGGCCTGAGGCAGTCGCCGTGCTAGTCGGTCCGGCCGTGCCGGCCGCGCCGGCCATGCCGTTCAGTCCGGCCACGACCGCTGCCAGTAGACGTCTCGAGCGCCGACTGTCGAGCTGGGCGCACGGATGGGACACTCGGCCCCGCTCGCGCTTCCTCCGAGCGGGTGCACAAGCGGGGCAGCTCGACAGTCTCGCCACCAGACACTCTTCTGGCGACCTGGCGACCTGGCGACCTGGCGGCCGCCGTCGCCCCGACACCTTCCCCCTGACGCCGTCGCCCGACGCCGTCGCCCCCCAAGGCCGTCCCCCGGGCGCTGCCGTTCCGGGCGCTGCCGTTCCATGCGCCGCCGCCCGGCTGTACGCGACGCGCGGCCGGGATCGGTGCCGCTACGGCTGGTCGGCGTGTGCGCGGTGCAGCCAGGCGACCAGGTCCGGCGGGCCGAGCGTGGCCAGCCGACGCCGGTAGTGCGCCAGTTCGTCGGGGCGCAGCAGTTCCCGGCCCGCCCCGGTGCCGCCGCGCCGGAAGAAGGCCGCCGGGCTCCTGAGCACCCCGGACCGGTCCGGCGCCAGCTCCGCGGCGCGGTCCCGCATCCGGGTGAAGCCGGCCGCCTCGACCAGCACGGGCCAGCGCTGCTCCGGGACCTCGATGCCGAGCCACCGGGCGATCCGGCGCATCTGTCCGGAAAGGTCCGCCGACAGGTCGGCGTAGTGCACCAGCAGCACGTTGGGCCGGTGCCGGCGGCCCCAGGCGTCGGTGAGGTGCCACAGCACCCCCGGCAAGGAGTCGAGTTCGTCGGCCGGAGTCGCCTGGTGGTCGATCCAGGAGAGCAGCCACTCCCGGACCGGCGGGCGTACCCGGGGCGGGCCGGTCGGCGCGGGCTGGCCGGTTAGCCGCGCGACCCGCTCCCGGTCCAGGTTGCCGCTCTGGTGGTAGAGCGACACCGCCATGTCCAGCGGCTCCCGGGCCACCACGACGTAACTGGCGCGTTCGTCGAGCGGAATGCCGTCCAGCGGGGTGTGTGTCTTGACGAACCGGCGGTGCGGCTGTGCCTGGAGCGCGGCGACGACCTCGTCCCGGGGCTCGCCCAGCCAGTCGAACCAGGGTGACAGCTCGGCCAGCGGCGCCGGCAGTTCCGGGCGTTGGAAGACCAGCAGCGCGCAGATCATCTGCATCCAGGTGGTGCCGCTCTTCGAGCGGGTGCTGATCACGATGTCACCCGGGCGGAACGGAAAGTCGATCCACCGGCCGCTGTCCTCGTCACCGGACCGGTACCGGACGGGTGTTTCGCGCATTCGGTCGACGATACCGGGCGGGCTGATCGAACGGCGCCGGCCAACAGACGGCCCGGCGCGGGCCGGGGTGGTGGACATCGCCAGGCGTGCGGGCACGTACAACGGGTATCCGGCCGGTGAACCGGACGACCGGCGAGGAGCGGGATCCCATGGTGACCAACGCGGACGTGCTGCGGTATCTGAAGTCGATGGACTTTCCCGCGCCCAAGGAGGACATCGTCCGGGAGGCCGAGCGCGCGGGCGCACCCCGCGAGGTGCTCCAGGCGCTGCGCGGGATGCCGCCGGTCGACTACCAGAACACCGAGGAGGTGGCCCGGTCCGCCAGGACCGACCTGGCCCCGGACGCCAGCCCGGCGGAGCTGGCCGCCAAGACCCGCGACCGGACGCACCAGCGGGTCGCCCGGCACATGCGCCAGATCTGACCCGCCCGGTCCACAGATGCGGGGGAAACCCTGGTACGACCCGCCCCGGGCCTCGATCCAGATGGCCGTGATCACGCTGGTCGGGCTCGGTGTCGGCATACCGAGCACACTCGTGCTGTCGCCGCTGCTCGGGCCGGTGATCGGCTGGGACGCGGCGGCGGCGACCTACCTGGCGTGGGCCTGGGCGGTGCTGTGGTACCGCGACCCCGGGCAGACCGCCGAGTTGGCCGTCCGGGAGGACCCGAGCCGCCCGGTACGCGACGTGGTGCTGCTCGGGGCCGGCCTGGCCAGCCTGCTGGCGATCGGCATCCTGCTCGCCACCGACCACGAGGTCCGGGGCCTCGACCGGGAACTGCACATCGGACTCGGCATCGTCAGCGTGCTGCTCTCCTGGACCGTCGTGCACACCGTCTTCACCGCCCGGTACGCCCGGCTCTACTACACCGGCGACGACGGCGGGGTGGACTTCCACGACGACGAGCCGCCGAGGTACACCGACTTCGCGTACCTGTCATTCACCATCGGGATGACCTTCCAGGTCTCCGACACCGACCTGACCAGCAAGACGATGCGGACAACGGCGCTCGGACACGCGCTGCTGTCGTACCTGTTCGGCGCGGTCATCATCGCGGCGACCATCAACCTGCTGGCCGGGTTGGCCCGCTGAGCAGTAGACAGCAGAGCCCGGGACGAGGCACCGGACGGGGCGCCCGACACGTACGCGCTGTGCGCGTTTGCCGGGCGCCACGTCCGCCAGTACTCCGGTGAGGCCACACGTCCGAACCGGACTCGCTCACCGGATCGCGGGAGCCGGCCCGAACCGGGCTGGCTGACGCCGCGCACCCATCCTACGATCCGGGATAGACCGTTCGGCCAGAAATCCGGGAAACTGTGCGGAAAGGCACGTTCTTTCGCTGCTCAAGGGGCGATTTCGTGGTATCTGTCCTCGCCCCGGCCGTGCTCGCGCAGCACCGCCGCCCGCGCCTCCGGGCGGGACCGGCGCGGCAGGACCGCCGGGCAGAGCACTGGTCAGCCGACCGTACGTCCGTGCCGGTCGCGGCTCTTCAGTCGGGTGGTCGGCATCGACGGGGCCGGCAGCGGGTCCGAGTCGTCGCCGTGTACCCGGCCGAACCGGAGGCTGCCGGCCGCCCAGTCCGCGCGGGCCTCGGCGATCTCCTCGTGCGACCGTCCGACGAAGTTCCACCACATCACCAGCGCGTCGTCGAACGGCTCGCCGCCGAGCAGCATCAGCCGGGTCGGGCCGGTCGCCCGCAGCGCCAGTTCCCGACGGCCGGAGCCGAGATAGAGCAGTGAACCCGGGCTCAGCGCGACCCCGTCGACCTCGGCGGCCCCGGACATCACCAGCAGGCCGTGCTCGAAACCGGCGGTCAGTGGCAACCGGGCCGGACCGCCCTCGGGCAGCCAGAGCTGCGCGCCGAGCAGCGGCGAGTGCACCACCGCTGGCGAGCGGACCCCGGCCAGCTCCCCGACGAGTACGGTCACCGAGTAATCCGGTTCGGTCAGCACCGGAAGGTCGGCGTGGTGGGCGAAGCCGGGCGGGCCGGAGCGGGCGGCGTCGGGCAGCGCCACCCACAGTTGCAGACCGTGCAGGGTCGGCGGATGCTCCGGCGGCGAGTACTCCGCGTGTGCTATGCCGTGCCCGGAGGTCATCACGTTGAGCTGGCCGGGCCGGATGAGCTGGTCGTTGCCGAGACTGTCCAGGTGCCGGATCTCGCCGTGGACCAGCCAGGTCACCGTCTGGAGCCCGGTGTGCGGGTGTGGGCCGATCCCCATGCCGGGGCGGTTCGCCACGTCGTCCGGACCGAAGTGGTCGACGAAGCACCAGGCGCCGACGGTGCGCAGCTGTCGCTGCGGCAACAGCCGGCGCACAGTGGTGTAGCGGCCCAGTGGCACGTCGTGACCGGGCAGCAGCAGGTTGGTCGGCTCGGTGTCGGCGCCCGCCCCCGTGCCCGGCGGCAGCGTCTCCCCCGGCATCGGCTCGGTGAGGCTCACCGGTCGAGCCTACGCCGCGCGGCGGGGCCGCCGGGTTGACCTCGACCGCGGTCGAGGTTGTTCACTGGCCGCGACGGGTGCCGGTGGGCCGGAGGGAGCTGTGATGCGGGCGGTGTGGCTGCGGGAGTTCGGCGGGCCGGAGCGGCTGGTGGCGGCGGAGACCCCCGACCCGGTCGCCGGGCCGGGACAGGTGGTGGTGGCCGTCGAGTTCGCCAACATCACCTTCGTGGAGACCCAGTTGCGGGCCGGCACCGGCCCGTTCCCGATGCGGCTGCCGACGGTCCCCGGCAACGGGGTCGGCGGCGTGGTGGCCGAGGTCGGCCCGGACGTCGACCCGGCGCTGCGTGGCCGGCGGGTGGTCAGCGGTACGGGCGGGTCGGGCGGTTACGCCGAACGCGTGGCGGTGCCCGCCGACGGGCTGCTCGACGTGCCGGACGGGCTGCCGCTGGAGCACGCGGTGGCGTTGCTGGCGGACGGGCGTACCGCACTGCTGCTGTTGGAGACCGCCCAGGTACGCCCCGGGGAGCGGGTACTGGTCGAGGCGGCGGCCGGCGGCGTCGGCAGCCTGCTGGTGCAACTGGCCCGTACTGCGGGTGCCACCGTGGCGGCCGTCGCCGGTGGCGACCGGAAGGTGAAGTTGGCCCGGGATCTCGGCGCGGACCTCGCGGTCGACTACTCGGCACCCGGCTGGGCGGAGCGGGTCCGGGCCGGGGTCGGCGGGCTCGACGTCGTCTTCGACGGCGTGGGCGGCGTGCTGGGCCGGTCGGCGTTCGACCTGCTCGAACGGGGTGGACGCATGGTCACTTTCGGTCTGGCCAGCGGTAGCTGGACGGAGATTCCGGACGAGGTCGCGAAGGAACGGGGGGCGGTCGTCGTCCGGTCGCCGGCCCGGTCACCGGAACAGTTGCGGGAGCTGTCCCGCCGTGCGCTGGCCGAGGCGGCGGCAGGGCGGCTGCGTCCGGTGATCGGGCAGCGGTTCCCGCTGGACCGGGCGGCCGACGCGCACGCGGCCATCCAGTCCCGCCGGACGCTGGGCAAGACGCTGTTGGAGGTCGGTTGACCGCCGCTCCGACCTGACCACCGCCGACGGCCCCGGTCGGACCACCCGGTATGCCGTCCGGTCAGGCCGTGCGACGTGCGGCAAGCCGTTCGATCAGGCCGAGCCGGAGCCGGTCCCGGGCTTCGGCCACGAAGCCGAGTCGCAGGGCGAGGTCGGCGGGGCGCCCGCGCAGCCAGCGCCGTTCCGCGTGGTCGAGCAGCAGCAACCGGCCGCCCGGCCGGAGTACCCGGCGCATCTCGGCGAGTGCCGCGTGCCGGTCGGCGACCGCACAGACCCCCAGGGTGCAGACCACCGTGTCGAAGGTCGTGTCGGGGAAGGGCAGCCGCTCCGCCACGCCCTCCCGGAACTCGACCCGCCGGCCGAGCACCGCCGCCCGGTGCCGGGCCGCCGTCAGCATGTTCGGGCTCAGGTCGATGCCGACCAGTTCCACGTCGTCGTCGTACCGGGAGATGTTGCGACCGGTGCCGACCGCGACCTCCAGCGTCCGGCCCCGGGCCCGCGCGCAGATCCACTCCCGGCTGTCACCGATCGTCAGCCGCTCCATCCGGTCGCCGGCCCTGTCGTAGCTCGCGGCCCGCCGGTCCCAGGCCCGGCGGGCGTTCTCTCGCTTGACCATGGGGCCAACTCTGCATGTTAATGTCAACATGAAGTCAAGTCCTGATTCGGTCGGAGCGGCCGGGGCCGACCGCACCGAGCTGACCATCGGCGAGTTGGCCGCCCGGTTCGGGCTGGCCACGCACGTGCTGCGGCACTGGGAGTCCGTCGGACTGCTCACGCCGGGCCGGCGGGTCAACGGCCGACGCCGCTACAGCACCGCGCACCTCACCCGGGTGGCGATCATCATGCGCGGTCGCGAGGTCGGCATCGGCCTCGACCAGCTCCGGCTGATGCTCGGCGCCGAGGACGGCGCGGACCGCCGGGCGGTACTCCGGCGGCACCGCGACGAACTGGATCGCCGGATCGCCGTCGCCACCGCCTCCCGGGACCTGATCGACCATGCGCTGCACTGCCCGGTGGCGGACTTCCTCCAGTGCCCCGACTTCCAACGACTGGCCCAGGGACCTGGCTGCCGGCTCGACTCCGGACCGGCATAGCCACCGTTACCGGACCGGCATAGCCACCGCCACCCCGGAGCGGCACGGCCGGTACCACCCCGGACCGGAGCGCCGGGAGCGTCACCGGTACGGACGCGGGCGCCTGCCGGACGAACAGTTCGTCCGGCAGGCGCCCGTCAGTACGTCAGTCGACCGCGGTGCCGCGGTCTCAGCCGACCGGGCTCAACACCCGGGACCGGCCACGCCTACGGGACTTGGCCCGCCATGCGAATGCCACGAGAACCAGCAGTACACCGACGGCCAGCAGCGTCGCGCCGAGCGTGATCTGCGAGCCCGTGCTGCTGCCGGTGACCGGCAGCGGATGCGGGTGGTGCTGCCGCAGGACGGTGACCGTGGTGCTCGCCGTCCGACCGGTGATCAGCCCGCGTGCCGTGATGGTCAGCTGACCCGAGCGGCAGAACTGGACCCGGAACTGGAAGTTGCCGGTCACGTTGGCCCGGACCGTGATGACCTGAGGGTCGCGGTACACGTTCGGCACCCGGCGGCAGACGGGGTGTCGGCCGTCCTTGCCGTCCTCGCCGTCCTTCCCGTCCTTGCCGGTCCAGCCGTCCTTGCGCAGCATGGCACCGACTCCGCCGGAGTTCGGTGCGGCGTTGCGCTGCGTGCCGAGCACCGGCGCGGCGAGCGGAGCGAACGTGAAGGTGACCTGGACGGGCTCGTTCCCGCCGAATCCGGTGCCGAAGACGGTGAACACCTCACCCACGACCACGGTCGAGGAGCTGGTGGTCAGCGTCGGCGGCTGCGGCGGGTACGGCGGTTGTGGCAGTGGTTGTGCCTGTGCGGGCGAGCCCGCGACGGCGAACGTGCCCACCATGGCGAGCATCGCCATGGCCGGGCCGATGATGCGGGATAGCCGCATGACGGAACCTCTCTCTACTGATCGCATGACGTTCGTTTCGAATCGCATGTCGTGTTCACTTCGAATGGCTGGCCCGCTTTGACGTGTGCCTATCGGCCACACGCCGGTGCGGAACCGACCCGGGTGGTCCATGGTGTGACGCCGGGAGTCAGCCACAACCCGACCTCGCCGCTGGTCTTGGGCGGGGTGAGCAGGCTGACCTCCAGTACGCGGGTACGTCCCGGTCCGATGTCGACGGATGTCACGCCGACCTGGCGCCCCCGCTCGACGCCACCGCCCATCGGGACCGGCCGACCGTCGAGCCGGGCGTTCAACGGTGAGCCGCGTACCGGGCTGAACACCGAGACCAGCACCCGGATGGTGTACGGGTCGCCGGACATCGCCAGCCCGCGGACGCTCTCGCTGAGCCCGGAGGCCGGGGCGGAGGAGCGCAGGGTGAGCCGGAGCCGGAGTTCTCGGCTGCCGTCGTCCCGACAGTCGCCGACGCCGAGTTCGGCGGAGCGGTGCAGGTAGTAGCCGAGCTTGGCGCCGCTGCCGTCGTTGAGGAAGACACCGACGTTGCTCACCGTCTCCTGCTCCGGCAGTACGCCGGCCAACCGGGTGTCGACGAATTCCCGCTGTTCGTCGGGGTGTGCGCTCCAGAACAGCAGCCGGCGTTCGGTGACGGCCTTGTCGACCGCCTGGGCCACCGCCTGGGGATTCAGCGTCCGCTTCAGCAGGGCGTCGAAGACCGCCCGTGCGGACGCGGCGAAGTACCGGTCCTGCTGGGCCGGCTTTTCGATCCGCTGGTAGGTGTCGGAGAGCAGGGCCCGGACGACCGTCGGCCCGGTGAGTTTCGGGTAGCCGGGCACCGCCACCGGTCCGGTCGCCTTGAGCAGGTAGGAGAGGGCGACCGGGTCGGTGGCCAGTACGCCGTCGACGGTGCCGCCGACGACCCGGAGGTACATCTCCCGGAAGAGCCTGGCCGCGGTCGGGAAGTGCGGGGTCAGGTTCACGTCCGCCGGATAGATCCCGAGCAGGTCGGTGTAGAGCGCCCGCTGCTGCCTGCTCAGCGGTGCCACCGGTCGCTTGAACGCGTTCAGGTCGGTGGCGGCGCCCTGCCGGACCAGCTTGACCTCGCCCTTCTCGGCCCGGACGACCGCGAAGGCACCGAAGATCCCTCCGGTGGCCCGGGGTTCGGCGAGGTTCTGGAAGAGCACCAGGTAGGTCCGTGGGCGGTCGGCGCCGAGCAGGGTGGGCAGCAGGGTCGCGGCGCGCCGGGCGACGCCGGTGGCCGCGGCCAACCGGTCCAGCTCGACCCGCAGCCGGGTCACCGCCTGCTCGACCGCGGGGACCAGTTCCCCGCTCGGCAGGCCGGCGATCCGGTCGCGCACCTCGCGTACCGCGGTGTCGGCCTCGACCAGGCTCGGCAGCGCGCCGCGCAGGGTGGCCAGGTCGAGACGCCCCTGGCTGGGCAGCAGTGTCCGGGGGTTCAACTCGACCAGGGCCGGGAACGCCCGCCGGGCGAGTTCGTCGAGCCCGGCCGCCAGCTCCCGGACCGCCGACATGCTCGGGCCGCCGTACGGCGCGGAGCTGGCGGCCCGCCATCCGACGTCACCGGTCCGGGACCGGGCGGCGGCGGTCTGCTGTTGCAGCGCCTCCAGCGTGCGGCGTGCCTGTGCGGTCTCGCCGTCCAGCACCTGCTGGCTGAGGTCCTGGGCGAGGCTGGCGGCGTTCTCCAGGTGTCCCCGGGTCTGCCAGCCGCGCAGCCCGAGCCACCCGCCGAGCAGGGCCAGCAGGCAGCCCACGACGAGCGTGGTGAGCAGGATCCGGCGGACGGTACGCCGAACCGCTCGGCGACTCCTCGTCCGCCGCACCGGGGACTTCTCCCCCACTGCCACCACCGCTTTCGATTAAGTCGGATGAACTGGACACAACGGTGTTTCTGTCTCATATCTCTATAGCACGCCTGAGAGTTCGCTGTTCGCTTTTCCAGGCTCTTATGGTGCGCCGAGCCTTTTACAGTGAGAAAGCCTCGCAAATAAGGCCGATATCCATTGAGAAAGAGCCGGCCGATCAACGCCGTCGACGTCGGCCGGCCGCCTCGGCCAGCATCTGCTCCATCTGGTCGACACCGGCGCGCAACGACATCCGGGACAGGTAACTGTCCCGGGCCCGCTGGGCCATCTCCGCCCGAGCGGTGTTCGGGATGAGCGCCGCCAGGGCGAACCGGTCGGCCAGCGCCTGCCAGTCCTCAGGCGGACAGGAGAGGCCGGCTCGGGCCCGCTCCACCAGGTCGACGGTGTCCCCGCTCGCGGAGGCCACCACCGGCGCCCCGGCCGAGAGCGCCGCCTGCAACTTCGCCGGCACCGACCCGCGCAGCACCGGAAGATCGCGCAACATGACCAGTTGGTATTCGGCGGCGGCGTAGAGGTCGGCCATCTCGGCCGGTGGACGCCAGCCGAGGAACCGGACGTTCGTCGCGCCGAGCTGCTCGGCCAACTGCCGGGTCTGCCCCTCCTCCGGGCCGGACCCGACGAGTACGAGGTCGAGGTCGACCTTGCCGTTGACCGCCGCGGCGGCCCGGACCGCAGTGTCGACCCGCTGGAACGGACCCATCGTGCCGGCGTGCATCACCGTGGTGTGTCCACGGTGCCCGATCGCCCGGCGAGCCGCCGGAGTGGTTCCCATCGGCCGGAACAGCCGCTCGTCGGTCCAGTTGAGTACCACCCGCACCCGCTCCGGATCGGCACCCCGCTCGATCACCACGTCCCGCATCGAGGGCGAGATGACCGCGATCCCGGCCGCCGACCGGTAGATCGTCCGCATCGTCCGGTCGAGCAATCCCCGGATGAACCCGCCCGGGGTGTCCCGACCCGACTCCCCGGGTGGCGGCGTCACCGCCTCCGGCCAGATGTCCTGCACGTGCACCACCGCCGGTACCCGGCGCAGCGTCCGGAGCAGGGCAGCCGCCGCGTAGGCACCGGCCGGGGGGAAGTAGACGTAGAGGGCGTCCACTCCGGCGAGGAAGCCGGGCGCGGCCAACGCGCTGCTCAGCGCGTACGTGAGCTGCCGGGCCGCACGCCGGGCCGCCGTACCGTCGTGGCTGGCGTACACCGGCACCCGCCGGATGGTGATCCCGCCCTCCTCGCTGCGGTGCCGCCATCCCTGCCGGTAACCGGGATAGACCTGACCGGTCGGATAGTTCGGGAACCCGGTGAGCACCCGCACCTCGTGACCACGGGCGGCGAGTTCCTCGGCCAGGCAGCCCGGTATGAACGCCGGCTCCGGCGGGAACCAGTACGAGATAACGCCGATCTTCATTTCTCATCCCCCGATCACCCCGCGACCGGGCGAGCCCGCGTCATCGCGGTACCCGGTCGAGCTCCTCCGTCTTGTCCGCGGACGCGGCGGCCACGGTGCCGTTCGGGGGGACCCGGACCGGCCCGGCGGCAGCCGGTTCCTCGGCTCGGGCGGTGCGGACCGTCTCCGCCGGGGCACCGCGCCGGTACGCCCGGTACTGCTCGACGTCGATCCGGTTCTCCTTGGACATGTTCAGCACGCAGCCGAGCACCCGGGCGGAGACCGAGTGCAGCGCCTGGGCGGCGGCGGCGGTCTGCGCGCTCGGGGTCCTGCCCTGCCGGGCCACCAGCAGCGCGCCGTCGGCCTGCACCGCGACCACCACACCGTCGGTGAAGGCCAGCAGCGGCGGGGTGTCGATGATGACGATGTCGGTCAACTCACGCAGCGAGAGCAGCAGGTCGGCCATGGCCTTCGAACCGAGCAGCTCGCTCGGGTTCGGCGGTACCGAGCCGGCGGGCAGCACGAGCAGGGACTTGTCACCCCACGGTTGCAAGACGTCCTCGACCGCGACCTCGCCGATCAGCACGTCGGTCAGGCCGGCGCCGGCGCCGAGCCCGAGGTAGCCGGCGACCCGAGGATGGCGCAGGTCCGCGTCGACGAGCAGCACCTGCCAGCCCGCCTCGGCCAGCGTGATCGCCAGGTTGGCGGCGAGGGTGGACTTTCCCTCGGCCTGCACCGCACTTGTCACCGCGATCACCCGGGCGGGTTCCTGGGCGTCCACGAACCGCAGGTTGGTACGGAGCTTCCGCATCGCCTCGGCCCGGGCCGTCTGGGCGGCGGGACCCACGATCAGCGGGTTCGACCGGGCCTGCCCGTCGTACGGGATGGAGCCGAGCAGCGGCGCCGAGGTGACCTTCTCCAGCGCCTCGCCGTTCTGCAGGGTGGTGTCGGTGAGCCTGCGCAGCAGGGCGAGCGCGATGCCCAGCATCAGGCCGAGCGCGCCGGCCAGCACGAGGTTGCGGACCGGGCGTGGCGAGACCGGCTGGGCCTCCACCCGGGGACCGCCGACCACCTCGATCTTGATCGCCGGGTCCTTGACCCCGGGTGGCGTCTCGATGGCCTGCACCAACCGGATGAAGTGCTTCGCCAGCGCCTCGGTGATCCGCAGGGCCCTGGTCTGGTCGCTGTCGGTGACGGTGGCTGCCAGCAGCACCGTCTCCGCCTCGACCCGCGCGCTGACCCGGGAACGTACCCCGTCCGCGGTGAGCCCGATCCGCTCCTCCGCCACGACGCTCTGGGCCAGCCGGTCGCTGGTCAGCAGGTCGACGTAGGACTTGACCCGCTGCTGGAGGAGGAAGTTTCCCTGGTACGCGTTGACCGTGCCGGAGCCGGCCGTGACGAAGAACGTCACCGACGACGCGTACTGGGGGGTCGCCCGTACCGTGACGAACCCGGCTGCGCCCAGCGCCGCCATCACGGTCACCACCACCACCCACCAGCGTTGGCGCAGTGCGCGCAGGTAAGTCTGCAGATCCATCAGCCCCGGCCTTCCGTCTCAGCACCAACCGGTCGGGGTGCAAAGACCTTCATTTGATCGAAAAACGTGCGACAGTGTGAAAAGATCCCACTTGTCGCAGACGGTTCCCACCGAATGTAGATGACCGAACGCCCTGAGTAGCGTCAGTCCCGCACAATCCTGTCGACAAGTACCACCGGAGTCGCCGCCGTCGGGTCCGCAGCACCCCTGCCGGGCAGAGCCGCCGGCATCCGGAAACGCCGACGGCGCCGACCCCCTGGCGGGGCCGGCGCCGTCGACGGTGCCGTGACTACCGCGACGAGGACCCGGGCGTGCCGTCGTCCGCGTCGTCCACCTGGTCCGAGTCGGCGAGCGCCTCCCGGAACTCGCGCGACAGGTCCGAGCCGGGGACCGCCACCTCCTCGGCCTCCTCCTCGACCACGTCGCGCTTGTGCGGACGTTCCGGCTGGGGCAGCGCCACGTCGCCGGCGAACCCGTACTCGTTCGGCTCATCGTGCCTGGTCATGCAGTGATCCTCCGTTCGGACCGCCGGCCGACCCGCCCGACCGCCGGCCACCGGGACGGCTACCCGTATCCCGGCCCTCCCACACCCGCCGGCGCTCCTCAGGTCAGTTGGTGGACCGCGTCCACCAGCAGCCAGACACCGCAGATCCCGAACAGCACGCTGGCGCCGTACCGGATGGTCCGCTCCGGCAGGCGGCGGCCGAGCACCCGGCCGAGGATGATGGCCAGCGCGTCGGCGGCGACCATCCCGACGGTGGAGCCGAGCCAGGTGCCGAACCAGCCGTACCGGGTGGCCAGGGTGATCGTCGCGAGCATGGTCTTGTCGCCGAGTTCGGCCAGGAAGAAGGCGATCGAGACCGCGATGATCGCGGAACGGCGGGTCCGTTCCGCCTTGCGCCGCTCCTCCTCGGTGAGCGAGTCGCCGCGCAGCGTCCAGATCCCGAAGCCCAGGAAGGCCAGCCCGGCGACCAGGGCGATCCACCCCGTCGGCAGCGCGGAGCCGAGGCCGACGCCGAGGGCGACCGAGGCCAGGTGGACGACCGAGGTCGCCACCGTGATGCCGATGATCACCGGTAGCGCCTTGAACCGGGTGGCGAAGGTGAGCGCCATCAACTGCGACTTGTCGCCCAACTCGGCCACGAAGATGACGCCGAAGCTGATCGCCAAGGCGGTGTTGAAATCCTCCATGTCACCCTTTCCCGGTCGACGCCGGGCGAGGGTATGGGCGACCTCGACCCGGCATTTCTGCCTGAGTCGAAGGTCTCGCCCGCCCCACCTGAGGTGAGGCCGCGTGGCCGGGTGCACGAACACGCGCGCACCAGTGTGTCGACCACGACGTTGGGAGCTACTCCCCTTCGCTGCGGACGAGCCTACCCGAGCAGCTCGGCGGCGGCGAATGCCCCGCCCTGGTGACACTGACGGTGGCGCTGACGGTGTGCGTGTGTGCCTGTGCCTGCGCCTGACGCTCAGCCGGCCTGGGCGAGCGTCACCGCGAACAGTCCGTCGTCGTCGGTCCACCGGACAGGTCCGGTGAAACCCGCGGCAGCCAGCTCCGCGTCGACGTCCGCCGGCCGGAACTTCGCCGAGATTTCGGTCCGCAGCTCCTCCCCCTCGGCGAAGGCCAGGTCGAGGTCGAGGACCCGGACCCGCATCGGGCGGCGGGCCCGCAGCCGCATCTCGATCCAGCGCTCGTCCGGATCCCAGAGCGCGACGTGGTCGAACTCGTCCACCTCGAAATCCGCACCCAGCTCGCGGTTGAGCACCCGCAGCACGTTGCGGTTGAACTCGGCGGTGACCCCGGCCGCGTCGTCGTACGCCGGTACCAGCACGCCGGGGTCCTTGACCAGGTCGGTGCCGAGCAGCAGCCAGTCGCCCCGCTCCAGCGCCGCGCGGAGTGCGGCCAGGAATCCGGCCCGCTCGGTTGGCAGCAGGTTGCCGATGGTGCCGCCGAGGAAGGCCACCAGCCGCCGCCCACCGGTGGGCAGCCGGTCCAGGTGCCGGGTGAAGTCACCGACGATGCCGCGCACCCGCAGCCCCGGGTACGCGGCGGCGATCTCCGCGGTCGACTGCTCCAGCGCACTGACCGAGACGTCCAGCGGTACGAAGGTGCCGAGGCTGCCCCGGGCGGTCAGCGCGTCGAGCAACAGGCGGGTCTTCTCCGACGAACCCGAGCCCAGCTCGATCAGGGTCTTCGCGTCGGTGATCCGGGCGATCTCCCCGGCCCGGGCCGCCAGCACCGCCCGCTCGGCCCTGGTCGGGTAGTACTCGGGCAACCGGGTGATCTCCTCGAACAGCTCGCTGCCCCGGGCGTCGTAGAACCACTTCGGTGGCAGCCAGCGGGGGCTGGCGCCGAGCCCGGTGCGGACGTCCGTCCGCAGTGCCCGGTCCAGCTCCCCCGCCTCCAGGTATATCTCCAACGGATCCGCGGTCACCCTGCACTCCCTCGTTCGACACCGCCGCCCCGGGCGGCGGTCCTGTCTCCGGGCGGGACCCAGCTGTCCGGGTCCGGCCGGTCTTCCTTCCAGTCACCCGCTTCCAGCTCCCGCCTCACCCGTCGTCCGCCGGCCGTCCGCCGGTCGGGATGAAATCGAGCCGGCCGGCGGTGGCCACCGCGAGGTGGCCGTCCGGCACGGGTCGCCAACCCGGTTCCTCGTCCAGCGGCTCGGAGCTGACCAGCACCGACCCGCCGGTGGCCCGGACCGACAGCGCGTGCCCGCCGGCGCTCGCCACCACCAGCCGACCGTCGGTGAGCAGCAGGTTCAGCCGGGAACCGGGAGCCGCGGCCGCCACCTCCCGGACGGTCCGTCCGACCGCCTCGGCCGGGTCGGCCCCGGCCCGCAACCGGTGCCGGACCAGGGCCCAGAGCAGGGCCGCGTCGGTCGGGGCATCCAGGGTGAGCAGGTCCCGGGTCGGCAGCCCGGCGGCCAGGCTCGCCACCGAGTCCGGCCAGCCGGCCACCACCCCGTTCAGGCTGAACAGCCACCGTCCCTCGCCGAACGGGGCGGCGGCGGTCTCCACCACCGGCATGCCGACGGTGGCCGAGCGCACGGCCGCCAGTACCGCGCCGGCCGAGGTCGCGGCGGCCAGCGCCGGCAGGGTGGCGTCGGACCAGATCGGGGTGGCCCGCCGGTAGCGCACCGGCGGGCCGTCCCCGGGGTACCAGCCGACGCCGAAGCCGTCGGCGTTGACAGTGCCGCCCCCGCGCATGTCCCGGGGCGCCCAGGACTGCCGGGCCAGCGAATGCGGCGGATCGAACAGCAGCGCGGCCAGCGGCAGCGCCGGACCGAGATAGGCGAGATGCCGGCACATCAGCGGATCCGGTCCCGCCGGGCGGGTACGGCGCCGCCCCGGTCCCGCCCGTCGGCGGGGTCTGCACCGGTCACGCGGTCTCGTCCGGCCGGACGTCGCGGGCACAGCGGAAGCCGCTGAAGATCTGCCGGCGGATCGGCAGGTCCCAGTTGCGGAACGTGCCCCGGCAGGCGACCGGGTCGGTGCCGAAGGAGCCGCCCCGCAACACCCGGTAGCCGGAGCCGAAGAAGACCTCGGAGTACTCCCGGTAGGGGAAGGCCGCGAACCCGGGATAGCCGAGGAACGGACTGGCGGTCCACTCCCAGACGTCCCCGACCAGCTGGTGCACGCCGAGCGGCGAGGCACCCGCCGGGTACGCCCCGACCGGTGCCGGGGCGAGGTGCCGCTGCCCCAGGTTGGCGTGCTCCGGCGTCGGGTCCTCGTCGCCCCAGGGATAGCGGCGGGAACGGCCGCTGACCGGATCCCAGCGGGCGGCCTTCTCCCACTCGGCCTCGGTCGGCAGCCGCCTGCCGGCCCAGGCGGCGTACGCCTCGGCCTCGTAGAAGCTGACGTGCACCACCGGCTCGTCCGGGACCAGCGGGGCGAACCGGCCGAACCGGGTGTAGCCCCAACCGGCGCCGTCGGGCCGCCAGTGCATCGGTGCCGTCAACCCGGCCGAGCAGCGGTGCTGCCAGCCCGGCTCGCTCCACCAGCGCGGGTCGGCGTAACCGCCGTCGGCGACGAAGGCGAGGTAGGCCGCGTTTGTCACCGGCGCCGCGTCGATGGCGTACGCCGGCAGTTCGACCGGGTGCCCGGGTCGCTCGTTGTCCAGCGCCCACGGGTCGGTGGAGGTACCCATGTCGAACCGGCCGGCCGGGATCAGCACCTCTCCGGCGACCTGCACGGCCGCGGCCGGCGGTGCGGGTGCGGCGAGCACCGGCGGGCCGGCCCGGAGCTGGTGGGTGGCGAGCATGGTCTCGTCGTGCTGCTGCTCGTGCTGGGCGATCATGCCGAAAGCGAACCCGTCGGCGACCAGCCGGCTCCCGTCGAAGCGGATGCCGTCGAGCAGGTCGAAGACCTTGTCCCGGACGGTCGACACGTACCGCCGGGCCTCGGCCGGGCCGAGCAGCGGCAGGGCCGGCCGGTCCCGGCGGGGATGCTTGAAGGCGTCGTAGAGGTCGTCGATGTCCCGCCGTACCGGCTCGCGGCCGCCGACGTCGCGGACCAGCCAGAGTTCCTCCTGGTTGCCGACGTGGGCGAGGTCCCAGACCAGCGGGGACATGATCGGCGAGTGCTGCCGGACCAGGTCGTCGTCGTCGACCGCCTCGGTGAGCCGGACACTGCGCTTCCGGGCCAGGGTCAGTTCGGCGGCGATCCGGTCGCGCAGCGACTCGCTCGGCGGGCTGTCCGATCGGGTGGTCATGTCGATCCCTTCCGCGCGGCGGCGAGCCGCCGCGCCACGATCCGGGTGATCTCCTCGCGGGTCGCCGGAGGCAGACCGGTGCGGTCCAGCGACCGCAGGGCGAGGTCGAGCAGGGTGTCGGCCGCTCCGGCCAACAGCGGGTCGCGCAGCCCGTGCCGGGCCGCGTTCCACCACCGACCGGCGACGGGTTCGCAGGCGGCCTGGGCGGCGTCCCGGGTCCGGTCGTCGCCGAGCAGCGCGGCGAGCACGCCGACCGGGGCGATCCACTCCGGGCCGGGCTGCGCGTCGAGATAGCGGATCTCCAGGTAGCCCCGGGGCCGTACCGGCGGGAAGAGGGTGCTGAGGTGGTAGTCGAGGTCGTCGGTGGTCGGCGGTCGGGGCAGCGCGCCGGCCAACCAGTCCCGGAAGGTGATCCCGGGCGGGACGGTCCAGTCCGCGCCGTCCCGGCGTACGCAGAGCAGCGGGGCGGCCAGCGCGTAGCGGACCCAGGCGCCGACCGGGTCCGTCGAGCTCGACGCGGGCGACCAGGCCGGACGGGTCCGGGCCGGGTCGATGAACTGCCAGGCGGCCATCCGGGCCGACGCCCAGCCGGTGTCCCGACCGGCATGCCGGCGGGCGGTGCCGAAGGCCGCGAGCAGCGGCGGACCGAACGCGTGCGCGGCGGCCCACCGCCCGGCGAAGTCGGCGGCGGTGCCGGCGTCCAGGCAGACCTGGAGGCCGGCGGTGCTGTACATCATGGTCCGGCCGGCGGCGCCGAGCCGGTCGAAGGCACAGCGCATCGCGCGGTACCGGGGGGTGTCGACCACCGGCGTCGGCGGCCGGTGCGGATCGATGCCGGTGGCGCCGGTGACCAGGCCGGCGGTGCCGAGCAGTTCGGTGAGGTGGGCGAGGTCGGAGCTGGCGCTCTCGTGCAACTCGCCGAGGGAGCGACGCGGGGCGGTGGAGATCTCCACCTGGCCGCCGGGCTCCACGCTCACCGTGCCCGAACGGGGCAACGGTTGGGCGGGGCTGTGCTGGTCGAGGGTGGTCGGGGCGTACGGGCCGAGTGCGGTGCGCAGCCGGACCGGGTCGAGCGGCCGGCTCGGAACGGCCGCGTCGTGCACGGTCCATTCCAGTTCCACGCCGGTGAGGGCGGGTGGTCCGGTCTTGAAGCAGATCTTGGCGACGTAACCCTCGGCGTCCTCCATCGCCCGCAGGATCGTGCCGCTGTCCAGGTCGGATGGCATCAGTGCGGACCCCTCCCTTCGTGGAACCGACTCCCCTTACCCGGATCTCGGGAGCCCAATCTCCGGGGTACTGCCGATGACGAGCCTATATGCCTTGACAGGAATATTACTGAGCCGGTATGTTCTCGGTCATGGCCACGCCCTTCGAAGTGCTCGCCGAACCCGTCCGGCGACACATCCTGGACCTGCTGCGGGAACGCCCGCGCTCCGTCGGCGAGCTGACCGAGCAGTTGGGGCTGACCCAGCCGGGCACCTCGAAACACCTCCGGGTGCTGCGCGACGCCGGGCTCGTCCGGGTCCGCCCCGAGGCGCAGCGTCGCTGGTATGAACTCTGCCCCGAACCGCTGGCCGAGCTGGACGCCTGGCTCGCACCGTACCGCTGGATGTGGTCCGGTCGACTCGATGCCCTTGAACAGCATCTGAACACCATGCCATCGGGGTCCGACACTTCCACCCACCCCGGGCAGCCGCAATCCGAGGAGTTGACGTGAACGAGAGTCTGGAGACCGCGGACGGGCGCCAGGTGCTGCGCATCGAGCGCCGGCTGCCGCATCCGCCGGAGAAGGTCTGGCCGGCCGTCACCGAGCCCGGACACCTCCGCGAGTGGTTCCCCGCCGAGGTGCGGCTGGACCCCCGGGTCGGCGGGCGGATGACCTTCAGCTTCGGGTCCGCCGCCGAGGACGCGCCGGAGTCGGTCGGCCGGGTCGACGCGTACGACCCGCCCCGGCTGTTCGCCTTCAGCTGGGAGGAGGAACTCTTCCGGATCGAGTTGCATCCGGACGGTCCCGGATGCCTGCTGGTGTTCAGCCACGTCTTCGACGACCGGGCCGGCGCGGCGAGCTTCGCCTCCGGTTGGCAGATCTGCCTGGACACCCTGGACGGCCTGCTGGACGGCCGGGCGACCGACCACTCGCCACGCCCGTCGGCCCGGCTGCACGAGTCGTACGTCGAGCGGTTCGGGCTGGCCGACGGCGTCGTCGAGACCACCGACGACGGCTGGCGGGTGCGCTTCGAACGCCAACTGACCCGGCCCGCCGAAGCGGTCTGGGCGGCACTCGGCGGGACCACGCCACAGGACGGGACCGGCACGCTGGGCGGGCCGCCGCCGGCGGGCTTCACCAGCGCCGAGTTCCCGGCCGGGCCGGTCACCGCGCTGGACGCCCCGAGCCTGCTGGAGTACGCCTGGGAAGCCGCCGGAGCACCCGCCGGCCGGATCCGCTGGCAACTGGCCGAGGGCACCGGACACGGCGCCCGGCTGCTACTCGAACAGACCGGCCCGGCCGGCACCGCCGGGGACGGGGCGACCGCGCTGACCGCCTGGCGGGCCCGGATCGAACCACTCGCCCGGCAGCTGGCCGAGGAGGCCGACCGGCGACCGTAGCCGCGCTCCCGACTTGACACCAAGCTTGCGAATATGTGCACTTGTGACACTCCGCTCCAGCCGGCACCGGTGCCCGCTCAGCAGTCGACCCGGGCCGGTGACCACCGTCACGGGGAGGCACGATGGCACGTCACGCAGGCACGCCCGGCCCGGAACCACGGCTCGACCGGCGACGGCTACTCGGGCTCGGCCTCGCCGCCGGGGCCGCTCCGTTACTGGGCGCCTGTGGCGGCGCCTCGACCACCGGGTCCGACGCCGAAGGGGCGATCACCTTCCTCTCCACGCAGTTCACCCCGGTCGAGGAGCGGCAGCGCTTCGAGCAGATCCTCCGGGACCGGGTCGGCGGCGGCGCGGTGGCGTACAACACCGTGGAGCCGAACATCTTCTCCTCGACCATCACGTCGCAGCTGGCCGCCGGCCGGGTCGAGGTGAGTCTGGCCGGCGGGCTGCACGGCGACTTCGCCCCGCACGCCGACAAGTTCGCCAACCTCGACGAGCTGGCCGGCAAGCTGGCCGACCGCGGCTTCCCGCCCGAACTCGCCGAGCTGGGCAGGCTGGCCGGCGGCGCCACCACCTACCTGCCGTGGATGCAGGCCTCCTACGTGCTCGCCGTGAACAAGCGGGCGTTGCAATGGCTGCCCAGCGGCACCGACGTGCAGAACCTGACGTACGACCAGTTCCTGACCTGGGTCGGCGACGCCCGGCGGGCCAACGGCAACAGGCCGGTCCTCGGCCTGCCCTGCGGCCCGAAGGGGCTCTACCACCGGTTCTTCCAGGGCTACCTGCTGCCGAGCTTCACCGGCGGCCAGATGACCACCTTCCGCAACCCGGACGCGGTGCGGGCCTGGCAGTACATGCTCGAGCTGTGGGCGCAGACCGCACCGGCGTCGACGAACTACGACAACATGCAGGAGCCGTTGCAGCGCGGTGAGGTGCTGATCGCCTGGGACCACGTCGCCCGGCTGGTCAACGCCCCGGCCGACAAGCCCGACGACTGGGTGATGGCACCCGCGCCGCGCGGGCCGAAAGGGCTCGGCTACATGCTGGTGGTGGCCGGCCTGGCGATCCCGGAGGGCGCACCGGAGCCGGACCGGGCGCGCCAGGTGATCGAGGCGTTGACCACGCCGGACGTACAGCTCGAGGTGTTGCGCCGCAACGCCTTCTTCCCGGTGGTCTCCGCCACCCTCCCGGACGACCTGCCACCGGCGGTGGCGCTGGAGGCCGAGGCGGTACGCCGGCAGCAGGACGCCGAGGGTGCCGTGGTCGCGCTGCCGCCGGTCGGTCTGGGTGCCAAGGACGGTGAGGTCTCGCAGATCTTCAAGAACTGCTTCAAGGAGATCTGCCTGGACCGCCGGCCCGTGCAGCAGGTCCTGGACCGGCAGGCGCAGCAGCTCGACACGATCCTGGCCGAGGTGAAGGTGCCGTGCTGGCGCCCGGACCCGGTCGAGGCGGGGCAGACGTGCCGGGTGCAGTGAGCACCGCGCCCGATCCGGCACCTGCCGGACCGGCGCCGCCGAGCCGGCCGCCGGGCCGCTCCCGTCGGCGGCCCCGGGTGCCGACGGCTGCCCTCCTGGTCGCCCCCTCGGTGGTGTTCCTGGCCGCGCTCTTCCTCTGGCCGATCGTGGTCGGCGTCGGGCAGGCGTTCACCGGCACCGACGGGCCCACCACGGCACACCTGCGCCGGATGCTGGACGACCCGTACTTCTGGACGGCGACCAGGAACACCGCGCTGCTGATCGTGGTGCTGATCCCGTTGCAGTTCGCCTTCGCGCTGGCCATGGCGCTGCTGCTGCGGGAGCGGCCGAGGCTGTCGTCGTTCTACTTCTACGTCTGGTGCGTGCCGCTGGCGATCAGCGACCTGGCCGCCGGGCTGGTCTGGCTGTCCATCTTCGCCGACCGGGGGTACCTCAACTCGGTGCTGTCCCAGCTCGGGCTCGGCGACGGCTACGCCTGGCTGTCGTACGACAGCACCGGCACCATGTTCCTGGCGATCCTGCTGGCCGAGCTGTGGCGGGCCACCTCGCTGGTACTGGTGATCGTGGTGGCCGGGCTGCAGAACATCCCCCGCGACTACGACGAGGCGGCGGCGGTCTTCGGCGCCACCTACTGGCAGCGGCTGCGGCACGTCATCCTGCCGCAGCTGCGGCCGAGCCTCCAGGTGGCGCTGATCCTGCGGACCATCCTCGGGTTGCAGACCTTCGCCGTCGCCCAGGCGCTGACCGGGCGGAGCTTCCCGCTGCTGGTCGGCGAGACCTACCAGTGGTACGTGACGTTGCAGAACGAGCGGGTCTCGGCGGCGATCGCCCTGGTGATCCTGCTGATGTCGCTCGGCACCGCGGTGGTCTACCTGCGGGTGCTGCGTGATCCGGCGGGAGGTCACCGGTGAGCCGGTCCCGGGCGGCCCGGCGGCGCACCGTCGCGATCCAGGCCGCCTGCGTGCTTGTCACCCTCTTCATGGGGCTGCCGATCTATCTGATCGCGCTGGCCGCGCTCTCCAGCCGGGAGTCGCTGAACCGGTTCCCGCTCTCGCTGCTGCCCACCGACGTCTCGACCGAGACGATGCGGGTCTTCCTGGACAGCACCGGGGTGGTCGGCGGGTTCCAGAACTCGGTCGAGGTGGGGCTGCTCAGCCTGACCCTCTCGCTGCTGCTCGGCGTGCCGGCCGGTTACGCCGTCGCCCGGTACGCCTTCCGGGGCCGGGAGCCCTACCAGCTGTTCCTGCTGCTCACCCGGGCGCTGCCGATCGTGGTTCTCTCGGTGCCGCTGGCCCGGGTCTTCCTGGCCACCGGCCTCTACGACAGCACGTACGCGGTCGCGCTGCTGCACACCGCGCTGACCCTGCCGACCACCGTGCTGATCACGTCGGCGATCTTCGTGGCGGTGCCGGTGGAGCACGAGGAGGCGGCGATGGTCTTCGGGGCCAGCGCACCGCGCGCCTTCGCCCGGGTGGTACTCCCGCAGGCGCTGCCCGGGATCGCCGCCGCCGCCATCTTCGCCTTCGTCACCTCCTGGAACGAGGTGCTCGGCGCGGCCGTGCTCACCCTGAACCGGCGTACGCTGCCGGCCCAGGTGCTCTCGACGCTCGCCGACTCGCCGCTGGCGTTCCGGTTCGCCGGAGGCTTCGCGCTTGTCGTACCGGCGCTGGTCTTCATCGCGTTCATGCGCCGCTACCTGTTGAACATGTGGGGAACCACGATCCGCTGAAAGGGACGAGCGTTGGCCGAGATCGTGCTGCGGAACCTGGTGAAGACGTATCCGGGCACCCGCACCCCCGCCACCGACGACATCAGCCTGGAGGTTCGCGACGGCGAGTTCCTGGTGCTGGTCGGGCCGAGCGGCTGCGGCAAGACCACCCTGCTCCGGATGATCGCCGGACTGGAGACCCCGGACTCCGGCACCGTGCGGATCGGCGACCGGGACGTGACGGACCTGCCGGCCCGGCAGCGCGGCCTGTCGATGGTCTTCCAGTCGTACGCCATCTGGCCGCACATGCGGGTGCGGCAGAACATCGCGTTCGGGCTGGCGATGCGGAAGACCCCGAAGGCGGAGATCGACCGGCGGGTCGGCGAGGCGGCCGAGCTGCTGCACCTGACGGAGTTCCTGGACCGCTATCCGGCGCAGCTCTCCGGCGGGCAGCGGCAGCGCGTCGCGGTGGCCCGGGCGATCGTCACCGACGCCGACGTGCTGCTGATGGACGAGCCGCTGTCCAATCTGGACGCCCTGCTCCGGATGGAGTTCCGCACCGAGCTGAAGCGGATCGTCGGCAAGCTCGGCACCACCACCGTCTACGTCACGCACGACCAGGCCGAGGCACTCTCCCTCGGCGACCGGGTCGCGGTGCTCCGCGACGGCCGGGTCGCCCAGGTCGGTCCGCCGCTGGACGTCTACGACAGCCCGGCCGACGAGTTCGTCGGCGGCTTCCTCGGCGCCCCGCCGATGAACTTCCTGCCGGCCCGGCTGGAGCGCGCGGACGGCGTCCCCCGGCTGCGCATCGGCGACCAGTCCACCGCCGCACCGGCCGGGCTCGCCGACCATCCGGGCACCGACGTGACGGTCGGGGTGCGGGCCGAGAACATCGAGGTCTTCGACGCCGACGGGCCGGGCCGGTTGGCCGCCCGGGTCGAGGTGGTGGAGCCGACCGGGGCGGCCATCCTGCTGACCGTGGAGCTGGCCGGCCGGCAACTCAAGGTGCAGGCGCCGCCGACGTTCCGGATCGGCCCCGGCAGCCCGGTCTGGCTCGCCGTCGACCCGGACCGGATGCGCTGCTACGACCCGGCCGACTCGACCGCGATCACCGTCGCCGGCTGAGCGGGCGGGCGCGGCGACGGCCTGCCGGAGCGGTCGGGCCGCCTCGCGGGTACGCTGTGCGGCGCCGCCCCCGCCGACCGCCGCAACCTCGTTACGCCGCGATTGCGTGTCCGGCCGCACCGCTGGGTACGGTGTGCACGTGCTGGAATCGGGAGTCCTGCTGAGCGGGCGTTACCGCCTGGACGAGCGTGTCGCCACGGGCGGAATGGGCGACGTGTGGTGCGGTACCGACGTGGTGCTCGGCCGCCGGGTCGCCGTCAAGGTGCTGCTTCCCTCGCTGCTGGCCGACCCCGACTTCATCGCCCGGTTCCGGGCCGAGGCGCGGATGCTGGCCACCCTGCACCATCCGGGCATCGTGCAGGTCTTCGACTACGGCGAGGACGAACTCCCCTCCGGCCGCACCGACTACCTGGTGATGGAGTACGTCGACGGCGAGCCGCTGTCGGCCCGGATCAAGGACAGCGGGCGACTCAGCGTGGTCGACTCGATGCACGTGGTGGCCCAGGTCGCCCAGGCACTGCACGCCGCGCACCAGGGCGGGATCGTGCACCGGGACGTCAAGCCGAGCAACCTGCTGGTGCAGGCCGACGGCACCGTCCGGCTGCTCGACTTCGGCGTCGCCCGGTCGGTGGACATCACCAGCATCACCAGCTCGAACGCCGTGCCGGGCACGGCGCTCTACATGGCGCCGGAGCAGGCCGCCGGGAAGCCCGTCTCGGCAGCCACCGACATCTACGCACTCGGCGCGGTGGCATACCAGTGTGTTGCCGGGCAGCCGCCGTTCACCGGGGACAACCCGTTGCAGGTCGCGGTCAAGCACCTGCACGAGGAGCCGGATCCGCTGCCGGCCGACGTACCCGGGCCGGTGGCCGCGCTGATCGGGCGGGCCCTGGCCAAGGATCCGGCCGACCGGTATCCGGACGCCGCCGCGCTGGCCAGGGCGGCCCGGTCCGCCGCGATGCACCCGGCGGTGGTGGCGGCGGAGGCCACCGGCGAGGTCTCCGGTGGCGGCATCGCCCCGGCGGAGCCGACCGCGGTGACCGGTCTCGGCGTCCGGGCCGCCGCCGCGGCCGGTGCGGGCCGGGCCGGTGGTGCCGGCCGGGACGACGGGCCGGGCACCCTGACCGACAACCCGGTGGTCGGCTCCGGGGGCCGGGACCGGGGCCGGGAGCCCGGGCTCGGCGTGCTCACCCTGGCCGGGCTGGCCGCTGTCGTCGGGGTCGGTGCGGCGGTGGTCACCGTCGTGATCGCCCTTGAGATGTCCGGCGACGCCCCGGCGAAGAACGCACCGCCCTCCCCGACCCCGAGCAGCACCGCGACCCTCGGTGCCGAGGTGCCGGAGCAGCCGTCGGCGGCGGCGCCGAGCGGGCAGGACCCGGACTCGCCCCGTCCCCGGGACAATCCCCGGCCGCGCCCGTCGGCCTCGTCGAAACCGACCGCGACCCCGGACGGCGAGCCGACCAGTGAGCCGACCCAGTCGGCGGCGCCGACCAACCCGGCGCCGAGCAACCCGCCGACCGGCCCGGCCGACCCGCCGGGCAGTGGCGGCCCGGTCGAGCCCGGAAACGGCTGAGAAAGGTCGAGCGGTCCGACCGGATCGCGAAATACGTTCCTTTATCCAGTTTCGACTGTGATCAACGATAAATGCTCCTAAGGTGTGCACCGTCGTCAAAGTACGGTGGGAGCCCGCATGAGCAGGGAAAAGCTAGTTGTGGTCGGCCAGGGGTACGTCGGCCTGCCGCTCGCGATGGCCGCGGTGGAGTCCGGTCTGGACGTCGTCGGGCTCGACCTCGACACTGACCGGATAAAGCGGCTCGGCAGCGGGGAGTCCTTCGTCGAGGACATCTCCGACCAGCGCCTCGGTGCCGCGCTCGCCACCGGCCGTTACCTGCCGACAAGTGACTACGCCGACGCCCGGGACTTCGACGTCTGCGTGATCAGCGTGCCGACACCACTGCGGGACGGCGTACCGGACCTCAGCTACGTGGAGCAGGCCGGTTCGGCGCTCGCCCCGTACGTCAGGCCGGGCTGCACCGTGATCCTGGAGTCGACCACCTATCCCGGCACCACCGAGGAACTGCTCCGGCCACTGCTGGAATCCGGCAGCGGACTGCACAGCCCGGAGGACTTCCACCTCGGCTACAGCCCCGAACGGATCGACCCCGGCAACCCCGTCTGGAGGCTGGAGAACACCCCGAAGGTGGTCTCCGGGATGGGACCGGCCGCCCTGGACCGGGTCGACTCGTTCTACCGCCGGATCGTGCGGCAGACCGTACCCGTCGACTCGACCCGGGTCGCCGAGCTCACCAAGCTGATCGAGAACACGTTCCGCCAGGTCAACGTGGCGCTCGTCAACGAACTGGCGACCTTCAGCCACCAGCTCGACATCGACATCTGGCAGGCCATCGACGCGGCGGCGACCAAGCCCTTCGGGTTCATGTCCTTCCGGCCGGGCCCCGGCATCGGCGGGCACTGCCTGCCGATCGACCCGTGCTACCTCTCCTGGCAGGTGAAACGCCGGCTCGGCCGGCAGTTCCGGTTCGTCGAGCTGGCCAGCGACATCAACCACGCCATGCCGGAGTACGTGGCTCAGCGGGTGATGGCCGGGCTGAGCAGCCGGGGCCGGGCACTGCGCGGGGCAAGGTTGCTGATGATCGGGCTCGCGTACAAGAAGAACACCGGTGACCTGCGGGACTCCCCGGCGATCGACCTGGCCGCCCGGCTGCACGCGCTCGGCGCCCGGATCAGGGCGGTGGAGCCGCACGCCGATCCGCGACACGTACCGACCGAGTTGTCGGTCGTCGAGTTGACCGAGTACGAGGTCCGGGCCGCCGACGCGGTGGTGGTGGTCACGGACCACGACGGGCTCGACTACGACATGATCATCAGAACCGCCCGGTACGTCTTCGACAGCCGCGACCGCTGCCGTGGCCCGGTGGTCGAACGCCTCTGACGCCCCGCCCGGGGCGCGCACCGCGCACCGCGCGTCGTCGACGGCGACCGGCTACCCGACGTCGACGACCACGGGCTGCACGGCGTCAACGGGCCCGGGCCACCCGACGTCAACGGGCCCGGGCCACGGCGCCGACGGGCTCGGCGTGTTCCGCCGGCCAGCAGCACCGGGCCGTCGCGAGCTGGTGGTAGAGGTCCCGGGTGGCGGCCACCAGCCTGGGCGTGCCGAACGCCTCCCTGGTCTCGGCCTGCGCGGTCCGGCCCATCCGGCGCCGCAACCCGTCGTCGGCCAGCAGGAGCAACACCGCGCGAACCAGCCCGTCGACGTCCCGCCGCTCGCAGAGCAGCCCGGTGCGGCCGTTCCGGACCACCTCGGCCGTGCCGCCGACGTCGGTGGCCACCACCGGCCGGCCGGCGTGACCGGCCTCGACAAGCGTCAGCGGCGTACCCTCGTGATCCGAGGTCTGCACCACCAGGTCGGCTGCGGCATAGACCGTCTCCAGGTCCGACCGCCAGGGCAGGAAGGTCACCGGAAGCCGGCTGGCGGCGGCCGTACGGACCGTCTCGGCCAACCGGTCGCCCTCGCCGCAGACCACGATCCGGGTCTCCGGGCGGGTATGCCGGACCGCCTGGGCCACCCGGAGAAACCGTTCCGGCCGTTTGACCGTGCTGAGCGGGCCGACGTACGCCACCACCGGCCCGTCACCGGGCAGCCCGAGGATTTGCCGGGCGTGCTCCGGTTCGGGCAGCGGAGACAGGCTCGCCGCCGGTGGCATCACCGTGTACTGGTCGGGTCGGCCGATCGAGGCGGCCAGGAGTTCGTCGCGTACCCGGGCACCGACCGCGACCAGGGCGTGGCTGGTCCGGGCCAGCGTCCGTTCGGCAGCCGCGACCGCCCGGCCGGCGCCGGCCAGCGGGTGTGTGTGGAAGCTGTGCACCCGGATCGGCACCCGGCAGGCGGCTGCGGCGACCCGACCCAGCGCACCCGCCCGCAGATCGTGGCTGTGCAGCAGGTCCGGCTGGAACTGCCGGATCTCCGCGATCAGCGCGGCCAGCGCCCGGAGGTTGTCGGCCGGCCGGACCGGTCGCCGGAGCGCGGGCAGCACCCGGACGGGTACGTCGGTGGCCCGCAACCGGCGGTAGTCGCTGGTGCCCGGCTCGACCGGGCCCGTGTACAGCCGCTGTTCGAAGCGGTCCGGGTCCAACCCCCGCATGAGCGCACCGACCTGCGGCGCGGCCTCGCCCACAGCCATTCGGGAGATGATCCGCAGCACCCGAAGCGGTCGCATGACCAGACCTTTCGCGCGTCGGGACGCGTCCGATCCGATGACCGGTCGCGCCGGAATCCGCCTTTTGATCCCGTTATACGCCTATCCGTCCGGGTCGGCCGATGATCGGAGAAATTAGGAGGGTCGAGAGTGGGAGGGTAGGGTGCCGAGCCATGGCGGCGCGATGCGTGACCGGCCCGGGTGCCGGTCGGGCGCGGTGAGCGTACTCCGGGTCCGTGGACGGGCCCTCCCCGACGGCGAGTGGATCGACCTGTACGCCGACGGCGACCGCTGGACCACCGATCCGGTGGGTGGCGCGGACCTGGTCGCCGAGGGCTGGTTGCTGCCCGGCCTGGTCGACGCACACACCCACCCCGGTGCCGAGGCGCCCGGCCAGGCGCTCGACGAGGAACTTCTCCGGCACGACCTGGGTCTGCACGCCGCGCAGGGTGTGACCCTGATCCGCGCCCCGGGTCTGGCCGCCGAGCCACCGCCCTGGTTCGGCATCGACCCCGAGCTGCCGCGTGCGTTCCACGCCGGACCGTGGATCGCCCAGCCCGGACAGTTCTTCGCGGACTGGGGCCGGCGGGCGTCGCACGACGACCTGCCGGGTGTCGCCGCCGCGCAGGCCGCCCGGACCGGCTGGGCCAAGGTGATCGCCGACTGGCTCCCGGGCGACGACCCGCTGCCGGTGGAGGTGCTCCGGGCGGTGGTGACCGCGGTGCACGCCGTCGGCGGCCGGGTCGCGGTGCACAGCCAGCACGCCCAGGGCGGTGCGGCGGCGGTGGCGGCCGGTGTCGACTCCGTAGAGCACGGCATGCACCTGGACCCGGCCCTGTTGCACCGGATGGCCGACCAGGGCATCGCGCTGACACCGACACTGGCGGTGATCGCCGGCATACCGCAGCGGCTGCGCGACGACACCGACGCCCCGCGCCGACGCTGGGCCCTCGGCGGTGCCGCCGCACACGGACCGCTGGCGGCGGCCGCCGCCGAGGCCGGGGTGACGCTGCTGGCCGGCACCGACTCCCGGCCGCACGGACGGGTCGCCGACGAGGTGCGCGCGCTGGTGGCCGCCGGCGTACGCCCGCACGTGGCGCTCGGCGCCGCGTCCTGGACCGCCCGGGCCTACCTCGGGCTGCCGGGTCTGGTGCCGGGCGCCCCCGCCGACGTCGTCGTCTACCCGGACGACCCGCGCGAGGATCTCGACCTGCTGGACCGGCCCAGCAGGGTGGTGCTGCGCGGACGGGTCGTCCGGTAGCGACCGGCACCACGGACCCGCACCGGGCCGACCCGGCCGAGGGTGCCCGGCGGGGGAGCGCGGCCGTGGCGTTTGCGCGGGTTCGGGCGGTGGGTATCAGGTCGCCAACACCCCGGCGCGCCGGGGCCGGCGGGTCGACATCGCCGGCCGCGCGCGCCGGGTCGATCCGCATTCCACCCCCGAGGAGGCTCTCATGCGTTTCGGATCGATAGGCGGCGTCATCGTACTGCTATGGCTGATCATCGGCGCGATCGCCGCCGGGCAGCGCGGCTACTTCGACCGCAGCAACGACAACTGCGCCGAGGTCGGCACCACCCTCGTGACGGTGGTCGCCGGACCGCTGAACTACGTCGGACTGAACCCCGAGATCGAGTGCGACGTGCCCGAGCCGTCGCAGTAACCGATCGGCGACACCGCGCCGGGCCGACCCGAGTCGGCCCGGCGCGTCGCGTTCCGGGGCCTTCGGGCCGGGACAGTCCGAGCCGATCGGTCAGCCGGATCTCGCTGTCCAGCCGGTCCCCCGGGACGGGTCCTCCGCGCATGATGGCAGCGGCGAGCCGCGGCTTGGCGGACGTACCGGAACAGACGTCGCCAACGCGCGTTGATTCGTATATCCGGATTTAGCAATATAGATGATTCCCATCCGCTCACGGGTACTGACATTTGTCATGAGTACCCGTGCATGACGCACCGCGAGGAATGACTTAACACACTAGTAACACCTCGGATGCGACCGGGAGACTCGAATGTGTCGATGAAGCATCGGTCGACCAGAGACCATCCGAGGAGTCGCAATGGACGAGAGGTACGACGCGTACTGCGCGGTCGATCCGCTGTTCTACGACTCCCTCGGCACGACCTCCGCCACCGCCTCCGGCGGGTTCGCGGCTGCCGGCCGACCCGTGCCGGCCGGCTGGCAGCGCGAGCCCAAGGACGACTGGCTGGTCTACGGCCCGGTCGACGGCAAGCTGCCCCAGCAGGGCTGGAAAATTCACGTCTCGGCCTGCCTGGACAACGCCGACCGGATCCTGGACGACGTCTTCGACTACTGCGTACCCCGGGGAATGTCGTTCAAGTTCCTCCGTGGCCCGCGGATGCTGCTGATGCGCAACTCGAAGTACGC
The DNA here is from genome assembly GCF_029626265.1 of Micromonospora sp. WMMD1102. Lineage (NCBI taxonomy): Bacteria > Bacillati > Actinomycetota > Actinomycetes > Micromonosporales > Micromonosporaceae > Micromonospora > Micromonospora sp. WMMD1102. The sequence continues at coordinate 3,566,357 of NZ_JARUBN010000001.1, forward strand.
CCGGCGCGGCTCCAGCGGCAAGTTCGTCACCATCTATCCCCGGGACGAGGCCGAACTCGAACTGGCCTGCAAGGAACTCGCCGAGCGACTCGACGGCGAGTCCGGCCCGTACATCCTCAGCGACCTGCGCTACGGCACCGGCCCACTCTACGTCCGGTACGGCGGATTCGCCGCCCGGTACTGCGTCAGCGCCGACGGCCAGGTGGTGCCCGCCGTCGAGGACGGCACCGGCACCCTGGTACCGGACCGGCGCGACCCGGTCTTCCACGTACCGGACTGGGTGAGCCTGCCGGAGTTCCTCGGCCCGCACCTCGCCGCCCGGAACGCGACCACCACAAGCGACCTGCCGTACCGGATCGAACGGGTGATCCACTTCTCCAACGGCGGCGGCCTGTACGTCGGCCGGGACACCCGCACCGACACCCAGGTGGTGCTGAAGGAGGCCCGCCCGCACGCCGGGCTGGACGCCAACGGCACCGACGCGATGACCCGGCTGCACCGCGAGGCGGAGATGCTGCGCCGGCTCGCCGACGTGCCAGGCATCGCCCGGGTGCACGACGAGTTCGTCCTCGGCGAGCACCACTTCCTCGCCCTGGAGTTCGTCGAGGGACGGGCGCTGAACAAGCTGGTCGTCGAGCGCTACCCGCTGGTCGACGCCGACGCCACCCCGGCCGAGCTGGCCGACTACACGGAGTGGGCGCTGCGGATCCACGCCCAGGTGGAGCGGACCGTACGCGCGATCGCCGCACACGGCATCGTCTACGGCGACCTGCACCTGTTCAACATCATGGTCGGGCCGGACGACCGGGTCACCCTCGTCGACTTCGAGGTCGCCGCGCCGGTCGCCGAGGCGGGCCGACCCGCCCTGCGCAACCAGGCGTTCGCCGCCCCGCGCGACCGGACCGGGCTCGCCGTCGACCGGTACGCCCTGGCCTGCCTCCGCCTCGCCCTGTTCCTGCCGCTGACCCAGATGGTCCGGCTGGCCCCGGCAAAGGCCGGGCACCTCGCCGACGTCGTCGCCGCGCACTTCCCGGTGCCACGCGACTTCCTGGACGCGGCGGTCGCCGAGATCACCGGCAGTACCGCCCGCCCCGGCGACCGACCGGCCCAGCGCGCCGACGCGGAGACAGCAGCCCGACCCGAGCACCCGGCGCGGGCCGGTACGAGCCACCAGGTACCCGGGGCCGACGACTTCGCCACCGGCCGTTCGGCCTGGCCACGGCTGCGCGACCGGATCGCCGGCGCGATCCTGGCCAGTGCCACACCGGAGCGCGACGACCGGCTCTTCCCCGGCGACATCGAGCAGTTCCGCACCGACGGCCTGAACCTCGGTTACGGCGTGGCCGGAGTGCTGTACGCCCTGCACGCCGCCGGCGCCGGCCGGCACCCGGAGCACGAGGACTGGCTGGTGAAGCGGGCCCTGCACCCGACCTCCGGCACCCGCTGCGGCTTCTACGACGGCCTGCACGGGGTGGCGTACGCCCTGGAGCACCTCGGCCGGCGGCAGGACGCGCTCGACGTACTCGACATCTGCCTCGGAGAGCCCTGGGAAGAACTCGGCGAGGACCTGGTGAGTGGGCTCTCCGGCATAGCGCTCAACCTCGCCGAGATGGCCGGCCGGACCGGCGAACCGACGTTGCGGCAGGCTGCCTGGCGCGCCGCCGAACTGGTCGCCGACCGGTCGACCGACGGCGCCGGTGCGCCGGCCGGAGGCGACACCGCCGGCAGCACCGGCGCCGGAGTGCCGCAGGTCAGCGGCGGCCAGCACCCGTACGCGGGACTGACCCGCGGACGCAGCGGCCCGGCCCTGATGTTCCTCCGGCTCTACGAGTGCGGCGGAGACACCGAACTGCTGGACCGGGCCGGCGACGCACTCCGGGCCGACCTGCGCCGCTGCGTACTGCGCCCGGACGGTGCGCTGGAGGTCAACGAGGGCTGGCGGACCATGCCCTACCTGGCGCACGGTAGTGTCGGCATCGGAGCGGTGCTCGACCAGTATCTCCGGCACCGACCGGACCCGGAACTCGCCGAATCCGCCGCCGCCATCCGGCGGGCCGCCCGCGCCCCGTTCTACGCACAGTCCGGACTCTTCGCCGGGCGGGCCGGCATCATCGCCTACCTCGCCGCACGGACGGCCCAGCAGAGCCGGCCAGATCATGCCGAACTGGACGGCGCTGAGCAGCACCACGCTGAGCAGCACCACGCTGAGCAGGACCACGCTGAGCAGGACCGGGCCGAACTGGACCGCCAGGTGCGGCGGCTGGCCTGGCACGCGCTGCCGTACCGGGGCTTCCTCGCCTTCCCCGGCGAGCAACTGCTCCGGCTGTCGACGGACCTGGCCACCGGGAGCGCGGGCGTACTGCTCGGCACCGCGGCGGCCTGGCACGACGAGCCGGTGACACTGCCCTTCCTCGCGCCGCTTACCGGCGCGACCAGACTCCCTTCGCTGCCGCGAGGGGCACACCCTTCGCTGCGGCGAGGGGCACATCGGACCGACATCTAGGAGGAGGTGAACACACATGGCGCTTCTGGACCTTCAGGGGATGGAGCTGACCGACCGCACCGGTGGTGGCGGCGGTGGCGGCGGTAGCCGCGCGAGCCTGCTGCTGTGCGGCGACAGCTCGCTGTCCGTGACGACCTGCGACTGATCAGGTCAGCATCGGGGCCCTGGGTGGGCAGACGTCCCCACCCAGGGCAACCCCGTGTCCGAAGGAGGGTGGTACGCGTGGCCGCCGACCGGAACCGACCGCCCGGAGCAGACGGGAACCGGCTGTTCCGGCAGGCTGTCGCGTACGGCGGCGGTTGGACCGTCACCCTCGCTGCCGCCGCGCTGCTCGGCGCGGCGGCCGAACTGCTGTTGCCGGCCGCCCTCGGGCTGGCCGTGGACGCCGCGCTCGGCGGGGCGGACCGGTGGTGGCCGCTCGCCGCCTGCGGCCTGGTCCTGCTGATCGTCGCCACCGACACGCTGGGCAACCTGGCCGGCGGCGCCGGTACCGCCCGGACCACCGCCCGGCTGCGGCACCGACTGCTGGGTCACGTGCTCGCGCTCGACCCGCGCCGCGCCGCCCGCTATCCGGTGGGCGACCTGGTCGGCCGGCTGGCCGGGCAGGCCGCCGACACCGGGCAGGCCGGCGCCACGGTCGTGACCGGAGTGGCCGCCGCACTTCCCCCGCTGGGCAGCGTCGTCGCGCTGCTGCTGCTCGACTGGCGCCTCGCCGTCACCTTCGGCGCCGGGCTGCTGGTGCTCGCCGTCGGCCTGCGCGCCTTCGTCGCCGACGCCTCGACGGCCGCCGCCGGCTACCTCGGGGCGCAGGGCCGGATCGCCGGGCGGCTCGCCGAGGCGCTGCACGGTGCCCGTACGATCGCCGCCGCCGGGACCGTCCGGGCCGAGATCGACCGGGTACTGGCACCGCTGCCGCTGCTGCGCGCACACGGTACCGGCACCTGGGCCGCACTGGCCAGGGCCTCGGGTCGGACTGCCACGGTGGCCCCGCTGCTGCAACTGGCGATCGTCGCCGTCGGCGGCTGGTCGGTGGCCGACGGGCGGCTCACTCCCGGCCAGCTCTTCGCCGCGATGCAGTACGCCGCGCTCGGCGCCGGCCTCGGCAGCATCGTCGCCACGCTCAACCGGCTGGTCCGGACCCGGGCCGGAGCGCGCCGGGTCGCCGCCGTACTGGCCGAACCGCCCCGGTCGTACGGGACGGCGCCGCTGCCTCCGGGCAACGGTCGGCTGGTCCTGGCCGGGGTGAGCGTCTACGCCGACGACGGCCGGCCGGTGCTGGACGGGATCGAGCTGCGGGTGCCGCCCGGCGCCACGATCGCCGTCGTCGGCCCGTCCGGGGCCGGCAAGTCGACCCTGGCCGCGCTCGCCGGCCGGCTCCGCGACCCGGATGCCGGCGAGGTGCTGCTGGACGGGACGCCGCTGCGCCGGCTGAGCCGCGCCGCCCTGCACCACGCGGTCGGGTACGGCTTCGAGCGGCCGGTGCTGATCGGCGACACGATCGCGGAGGCGGTCACGCTGGGGCGGTCGGAACCCGGGCAGCCCGGGACCGGACAGGCGAGTACCAGGCAACCCGAGAGTGGGCAGGCGAATACCGGGCAGCCCGAGGATGGGCAGCCGGAGACGGCGCAGGTCGCCGGGGTGGTCCGGGCCGCCGCGATCGAGGAGTTCGTGCAGCGGCTGCCGGACGGCTACCACAGCCGGCTCGACGCGACGCCGATGTCCGGGGGTGAGGCGCAGCGCCTCGGCCTGGCCCGGGCGCTGCACGCCGATCGGTTGCTGGTCCTCGACGACGCGACGTCCAGCCTGGACACCGCGACCGAGCACCGGATCGCGGCGGCGGTCGCCGCGCACCCGGATCGACGTACCCGACTGGTCGTGACCCACCGGGTGACCACCGCCGCCGCCGCCGACCTGGTCGCCTGGCTGGACGGCGGCCGGTTGCGTGACCTCGGCCCGCATCGGGAGCTGTGGCGGGACGCGGACTACCGGGCGGTCTTCGCGGCCTCGGACCCACCCGCGACGGAACCGGCGGAACCGGCGCCCACGGCGGAACCGGCGGTCACGGTCAGGGTGGTCCGGTGAACGGGGTGGTCCGGTGAACGGGGTGGTCCGGTTCAGCGTCGCCGCGCTGCGTCGTCGGGCGGGTCCGCTCGGCCGGCTCGCCGGTTGGTCGATCGCCGAGGCGTTGCCGGTCCTGCTCGCCGGTTACCTGACCGCCCGGGCCGTCGACGACGGGTTCCTGGCCGGCCGGCCGGGCACCGGGCTGGCCTGGCTGGGCGTACTGGCCGTCGCGGTGCTGATCGGTGCGGTCGGCACCAACCGGGCGTACGCCCGGCTCGGCGACGTGGTCGAGCCGTTCCGGGACGAGTTGGCGCAGCGGGTGGTCGCCGGGGCGCTGTACCGGTCGACCTCCACCGGGGCCCGGCCGGAGACCGCAGCGGTGGCCCGGCTGACCCATCAGGTGGAGATCGTCCGGGACACCTTCGCCGGACTGGTGATGGTGGTCCGGGGTTTCCTGTTCAGCGCCGGGGCGGCCCTGATCGGCCTGAACTCGCTGGACCCGCTGGTCGCGGGCGTGGTGGCGGTACCGCTGGTCGCCGGGCTGGCACTCTTCGCCGCCGCCCTGCCGGCGATGGTGTCGCGGCAGCGTGACTACGTGCACGCCGACGAGCGACTCGGTGAGGCGGCCGGGGCGGCGTTCACCGGGCACCGGGACGTGGTGGCCTGCGGCGCGCAGCGGTTCGTCGCCGAGCGGGTGGGCCGGCAGGTGGACCGGCAGGCCGACGCCGAGCACGCGCTGGCCCGGATGGCCGCGCTGCGCAGCCTCAGTCTGGCGGTCGGCGGCTGGCTGCCGCTGGCGGTACTGCTGCTGGCCGCACCCTGGCTGGTCCGGCGCGGCCTCACCGCCGGTGCGGTGCTCGGCGCCCTGGTGTACGTCGCCACCGGTCTCCAGCCCGCCCTGCACGCCCTGGTGCAGGGGGTCGCCGGCGGCGGACTCCGGTTCGCGGTGACCCTGCACCGCATCCTCGCCGCCACCGCACCCCCGACCCCCGCACCCTCAGCCGCACCCGGCGGCACACCCCCGGGGTACGCCAGCACCGCGCTACCGACCGGATCCGGCAGGGCGCTTCCGACCGGACCCGCCGCGACGGCCCGGATCGACACCTGTCGGGGTCCCGCCCCGGTCCGGGCCGAACTGCGCGGGGTGACCTTCCGATACGGCCCGCGCGCCCGCCCGGTCCTCGACGGCTTCGACCTCACCCTCGCCGACGGGGCGCACCTGGCGGTGGTGGGGCCGAGCGGTGCCGGCAAGTCCACCCTGGCCGGGTTGCTCGCCGGGCTGCTCCACCCGCAGGCCGGCACGGTGCTGCTCGGCGGGACACCGGTCGGTGCCGCCGACCCCGCGACCCTGGCCCGGCACCGGGTACTCATCCCGCAGGAGGCGTACGTCTTCACCGGCAGCCTGCTGGACAACCTGCGCTACCTCCATCCCGACGCGCCGGACGACCGGGTGGACGAGGCGGTGCACCGGCTCGGCCTACTGCCGCTGGTACGCCGCCTCGGCGGGCTCTCCGCGACGCTGGACCCCGGCACGCTCTCCGCCGGTGAACGGCAACTGGTCGCGGCGGCACGCGCCTACCTCTCCCCCGCCCCGCTGGCGGTCCTGGACGAGGCGACCTGTCACCTGGACCCGGTGGCCGAGGCGACGGTCGAGGAGGCGTTCGGCAGTCGACCGGGTGCGCTGGTGGTGGTCGCCCACCGGATCAGCTCCGCGCTGCGCGCCCGGCACGTGCTGATCCTGAACGGCGGTCGCCCGTTGCACGGCCGGCACGACGAGCTGCTGACCCGCTCGGCGACCTACCGGGAGCTGGTCGGGCACTGGCAGGGCCGGCCGGTTTCCGCCGAGGCGCCCGCTATATAGGGTTGCCTCGATGGCAGCCACCCACGTACTCGGTCTCAGCGCGCTGTCGCACGACGCGTCGGCGTGTGTGGTCCGGGGCGACGAGATCCTCTTCGCCGGCCACGCCGAGCGGTACTCGCGCCGCAAGAACGACCCGGACCTCGCCCCCGGCCTGCTGGCCGAGGCGCTCTCCTGGGGTCGTCCCGACCTGGTCGCCTGGTACGAGCGTCCGCTGCGCAAGAAGCTCCGACACGTACGCGCCGGGCAGTTCCGGCACGCCGTCGCCGTCGACGACCTGCCCCGCCGGCACCTGGCCCGGCTCGGCCTGCCGGAGCTGCGCGGCGTCCCGGTCCGGTACGTCGGGCACCACCACTCGCACGCCGCCGCCGGGTACTTCACCAGCGGCGAGCGGCATACGGCGGTGCTCACCGCCGACGCGATCGGCGAGTTCGAGACGCTGACCCTGGGCGAGTTCCGGGACGGCGTCTACCGGGTCTTCGCCCGCTGCCGCTATCCGCACAGCCTCGGCCTGCTCTACAGCGCCTTCACCCGGCGCTGCGGGTTCAGCCCGAACGAGGAGGAGTTCATCGTGATGGGGCTGGCGGCGCTCGGCCGGCCCCGGTACGTCAGGCAGCTCAAGGCGGATCTGATCGAGTTGACCCCGCCCACCTTCCGGCTGCGCCGCAACGTGCACCGGGGTATCGGCGACTGGCAGCCCCGGGCCGATCTGGCGGACCTGGCCGCGAGCATCCAGGTGGTGACCGAGGAGGTACTGCTCACGGCGGCGCGCTGGCTGCGTGCCCGGGTCGATGCCGGGACGCTTACCGTGATGGGCGGACTGGGTCTCAACTGCGTCGCCAACGAGTTGCTCGCCCGGCACAGCGGCTTCGACCGGGTCACCCTGTTGCCGAACCCCGGGGACGCCGGGTCGAGCCTCGGCGCGGCGGCGGCGGTGCTGCGGCACCAGCTGAACTGGGCCGGGCCGTACCTGGGCACCCTGATCGGCGGTGACTATCCGGTCGCCGCCCTGGCCGAGGCGCTGGCCGCCGGGGCGGTGGTCGGGGTGGCGCGGGGTCGTGCCGAGTTCGGTCCCCGGGCGCTGGGCAACCGCTCGCTGCTGGCCGATCCACGTGCCGCCGACAGCCGGGACCGGGTGAACCAGGTGAAGGGGCGGGAGCCGTTCCGCCCGTTCGCCCCGGTGGTCCGGCAGGAGCTGGCCGGACGGTACTTCGAGATGCCGGTCGACGCGTCGCCGTACATGCAGTTCACCGCCCGCTGCCGGGATCCACGGGCCTTTCCCGGCATCGTGCACGTGGACGGGACGTCCAGGGTGCAGACCGTGACCCGGGCCCAGCACCCCGGCCTCTACGACCTGCTCGGCGAGTACGAACGGCGGACCGGCTGCCCGATCCTGCTGAACACGAGCCTGAACCTGAAGGGTGAACCGCTGGTCAACGACGTGTCGGACGCCCGGCGGTTCAGCACCCGGACCGGGGTACCCGTGCTGTGATCCGGACTCGGGCGTCGTAGGGCGGGTCGGTGCGGTGCCGGTGGGTCGGGTCAGCGCGGTGCCGGTGGCCGCCGGTAGACCCCGTACCACCAGATCGACGCGAGTTCGCGGGCGAAGGCGGCATCGCCGTCGGGACCGGCACCGGAGCTGGTGACATGGTCGACGATCGCGGCCTGGCCGCCGGCCACGATCACCCGGCCGGCGGAGGGGACGTCGACATCGGCCGGCGCCCGCCCGGCCCGCTGCTCCTCGGCGAGCAGCCGTACCGTGTTGTCCAGGAAGCGGACCAGGCCAGCGCCCCAGAACTCGCGTACCGCCGGGTCGTAGGCGGCGACCTCGTTGACTGCGTTGATCACGGCCGCGTACCTGCGGTAGATCCCGACTATCCGGTGGAAGGCGTCGGCCAGCGCGTCCACGCCGTCCTCCGGCCGCCACGAGCTGGCGACATCGAAGCCGGCCGACTGCATCGTGCCGGCCAGCCGCATCAGCAGTTCGGACTTGTCCCGGAAGTGGGTGTAGAAGGTCGACCGGGCCACTCCGGCCGCCGACGCGATCCGCTGCACCCCGAGCTCGGTGAAGCTCGCCCCCTCGACCAGCAGCCGCTCGGTGGCGGCGAGGACCTGAGCCTCCACCGAGGCCCGGCGGTCGGGATCGGGCGCACGGCGCCGGGTGATCGATGGCATGCCGGAAATCTTAAAGCGTGTTTGGGATGGGGGTTGTTCAGGTGCAGGTGAGGGTGCGGATGCTTCTCCCTCCGGCCGTCCGTGTTCGGCTCCGGCGACAGCGGCTCGATCAGCGCCCACTGGGCATCGGTCAGGTCCGAATCGGATAATCGACGACAGCCGTCGCGGCTGTGCACTCGTCAAACCTCCGACAGCGTCAGCATCGCCGCGACGCAACTGTTGCGGATCCCTTTCGCGCCCTGCTCAGTCCTCGTCCTGCCACCTGCGTAGATCCGTCTGGTCATGATAGGCCATGCGGTCCGGCGTGGTGATGAATTCCATCGTCGTGCCCCAGGGCATGCGGCAGTAGCAGACCTTGTTTCCAGGACCATTCTCGGTTGCATAGGGAATAGTGCGAGGCGCCGTGAGTGGGGTGCCTCCGGCCCTTTCGAAGCGCTCGACCGAGGCGTCGATGTCGTCAGTGTAGAGAGCGAAGTGCGTGATGCCGAAGTCGCTCGCCCGGATCGGCTGGGCTTGTTCGGGGCCGTGCATCTCGAAGAGCTCGATATCGGGTCCGGTTCCGATCTTGACCATCGCCTGCGCGCGCACGGCCGTTCCAGGGAAAGCGCCAACGGCCCGCTCGAATTCGGGTCCCTGCCGCGGCGGATCCTGCGGTCCGAAGGACTGATAGATCACCTGGCCGCCGAAAGCTTCCACCAGGAACGATTTTGCGGCTTCGATGTCGGGCACCGTGATACCGATATGATTGACGCCGCGAATGACAGGTGCGGTCATGACAGTTCTCCTTTCTTATTCAATCGATCGATCGGGATAGGCGCGGGCGCAACTTGCCCGCAGTGTCGCGATCCGCCCGGCCCACGACGGCACGGTCGCAGAGCTTCACTTGGCCTCGAGGAGATCGATCAGAGCGGCCGTGACCTCATCCGGCCGTTCGTCCGCGACGAAGTGGCCGCACCGCGCAATCGAGCCGCCCGTCACATTGCTGGCAAACTCCTTGAGCATCGGCACCATCTGCGCACCGAAGCGCTGATCCCCGCCGAGTCCTAGCACCGGCATCTCGAGCGGTTGCTTCTTGTACTCGAGCGCCGCCGCATGGTCGGCGGCGAGGGTCCGATACCATTCCATGCCGCCGCGGGTGCGGCCAGGAAGCGCCATCGCTTCCGCGTAGATCTCGATGTCCGCCGGGTCGAGGGTGCTGTGATCATAGAACCGCTCAGACATGAAGGCCGAAATATAGTCATATTCACGGCCATGGAGCAGGCGCTCGGGTAGATCCCGGTTCATATGGAAGCTGAAGTGCCAGAGTCCTGCGGTCGTCGCCTCCCATCCGGTCCAGCCGGGAAGCGGAACGTCGAGGACGGCCAGGTGGGTAACAGCCTCCCGATAGATGGCGGCCTGCGGCAGGGCGACCATTCCGCCGATGTCATGTCCGCACACGGCGTAGCGTTCATACCCAAGGGCAACCATGACTTCGTGCGCGTCGCGCGCCATCGTCGCCTTGTCATAGCCGTCGAGCGGGCAGTCGGAAAAGCCCGCGCCGCGCAGATCGACGGCCACCACGCTGAAATGCTCGGCCAGCAGTGGCATCACCTTGTGCCATCCCCACCATGTTCCCGGCCAGCCGTGAAACAGAAGGATCGGCGGGCCTGAGCCTCCCGTGACAGCATTGATCTTGATGCCATTCGCCGGCACCAGTTGCTGGGTAAAACCCTTCAGAGTTGCGATCATGATCGCTTTCCAGTTCAGATGTTGACGTTCAAACAGAGCTCGCGACCAGCGCTCAGGGCTGGCCGAAATCGGTGGCGATCGTGATGTCGCGCCAGGCGTCGATATCACTGCGGAAGGCAGCAGCTTCCGCTCAGATCGACCAGTCCTTACGCGTCCGAGACCAAGCTACCGCGACCAGGTAGCTTCCGGGCACATAACTGGTCAGGTCCCGTGAGAGGGGCGTCGCCCCAAGTTTGGCCAGGGCGGGGTGCACGGTGGTGGCCTGGTCGAGCAGGTCGATGCCGATGGTGTTGTCGCTGGCCTGGCGGCGATAACGATGACGCGAGCAGCAGGCCGAGGGTGTCGGTGAACGAACCGGGGGACCCGGGGACCCGGGGGCCGAGGAGAACGTGGTTTACCGGTGCACGCCGAGCCGTCGACCACGACACGAAGGGGCAGAGAGTGAAATACCGCCTGTTGGGGCGTACCGGAGTGTGGGTTTCCGAGATCTCGCTGGGGGCGATGACCTTCGGTGGGGTGAACCACCCGATCTACCGCCAGTTGGGCGCCCTGGGCCGGGCCGAGGTGGACACGGTCGTCGGCACCGCCCTCGATGCCGGGATCAACTTCGTCGACACCGCAGACGTCTACAGCGACGGCGAATCGGAGGAACTGCTCGGCGAGGTACTCGGGCGTCGACGCCGGGACGTCGTACTCGCCACCAAGGTGCACGCCCCGACGGGTCCGGGCCCCAACGACCACGGCCAGTCCCGACTGCACGTCATGCGGGCCCTGGAGGACAGTCTGCGCCGGCTGCGCACCGACCATATCGATCTTTACCAGCTCCACAACTTCGACCACCTGACCCCGTTCGAGGAGACGCTGCGCGCGCTCGACGACGCCGTACGCCAGGGCAAGGTGCGCTACATCGGTTGCGCCAACCTGGCCGCCTGGCAGGTCAGCCGCGCACTCGGCGTCTCCGCCCGGCACGACTGGGCCGGTTTCGTCTCCGTGCAGGCCCACTACTCGCTGGTCGGTCGGGACGCCGAGCGGGATCTGCTGCCGATGGCCGAGGCGGAGGGCGTGGGGCTGACGGTGTGGAGCCCGCTGGCCGGCGGCTTCCTCACCGGCAAGGCCGACCGGACCGGCACGGTGAACGACGGCGGTTCCCGGCGGGCACATCCGGAGTACTCCCAGTTCCCGCTGATCGATCCGGCCCGCGGGCACGACGTACTCGATGTGCTGCGAGCGGTGGCCGCGCGGCACGAGGTGAGCCCGGCCCGGGTCGCACTCGGCTGGCTGCTGCACCGACCGGCGGTCACCAGCGTCATCGTCGGTGCCCGCCGGGTCGACCAGCTGGCGGACAACATCGCCGCCACCGAGCTGACCCTGGACGCCCGGGACCTCGCCGAACTCGACGAGGTGAGCAGCCTGCCGCCGGCTTATCCGAACTGGATCCAGCAGGCGTTCGCCCCGGCCCGGTCACCCCGGCAGACCTGAACCGGCAGACCTGACTCGGCAGACCTCGTGCGTGGCGGGTGGGACGCGCACGTCCCACCCGCCACCGGTCCACGGCGCCACCGGTCAGCTATGGCGGCCGGTCGGGTCGGCAGTGGAGCCGGCGACCCGGCTCCGGGTCAGATCCAGCCCTTCTCCCGGGCGATCCGGATCGCCTCGATCCGGGTACGCGCTCCCGTCTTGCCGGCGATCCGGGACAGATGGTTACGGACAGTACCGGCGGACAGAGACAGCTTGCTGGCGATCTCCACCACCGGCCATCCTTCGGCAGCGATCTCCAGCACCTCCACCTCCCGTGCGGTGAGCGGGTTGTCGCGGTTGAGCGCCGCGACCACCAGGTCCGAGTCCACCACGGACCCCCCGCAGGCGAGCCGGCGGACCGCCTCGATCACCCGTTCCGGGGCGACGTCGCTGCCGAGGAAGCCGAGTCGCTGGCAGGTGGCACGCAAGGCGTTCCCCAGCACCCGTGGCCGGCGCGGGTCCACCAGGACCAGCACCGGAGGCGGTTCGGACGGCGCGACCGCACCGGAGAGTACCCCCGCTCCGAAGAGTTTGAGGTCCGCGACGGCCACGTCGGGACGCTGCATCCGCAGCGCCACGCCGATATCCTCGGCTCGATCGACCTCCGCCACCACCTCGATGTCGTCCTGAGTGGTCAGTACGAAGGCCAGGGCGCCACGGACGAGAGCGCCGTTCAGCGCGAGCAGCGTTCGGATCACGTTCCCCCCTGCTACTTTGTCATCGCTAGATCACCCCGCGTGAACATTCAAACACGAGCTGGCCGACCGCGCCCGTTGGAGCGGCCGGCCCGTCATGGTCAGATCCAGCCCGCACGCTGTGCCTGCCGGACCGCTTCCAGCCGGTTACGCGTACCGGTCTTGCGCAGGATCGCCGACAGGTGGTTGCGCACCGTCCCGTGGGCCAGGAAGAGCCGACCGGCGATCTCCTTCAGCGGCAGACCCTCGGCGGCCGCCCGCAGCACCTCCAGTTCCCGCTTGGTCAGCGGGCTCTCCGGTGGATTCAGCGCGGCGACGGCGGCGACCGGATCGAAGACCCGCTCACCGAACGCGACCGCCCGGACCAGCCGGGCGAGTTCCGCCGGCGGCAGGTTCTTGTCGACGAAACCCCGGGCGCCGGCCCGGATCGCCCGTTGCAGCGCCTCCGGCGTCAGCTGGGTACTCAACGCCAGCACCCCGCTGCCCGGCGCCTCCGTTCCGAGCCGCGCCACCACCTCCAGCATGTCGGCACCCGGCAGTTCCATGTCGACCACGACCACGTCCGGCCTCCTCCGGCGGGCGATTGTGACCAATTCACCCGGCTCGTGGAGGTCCGCCACCACGTCCAGGTCCTCCTCACTCGACAACACCGCGCGCAACGCCCCCCGTAACAAACCCATCTCCTCCACGATCACAATGCGGATCACGAGGTCACTCCGATCTCGTACACAGACTCAGCGAGAAGGCGACGCCCGAGCGGGTCAACACCCGACCCGGCGTCGATCACGAGCACGATCGAGTACGGCACCGTCGGTCGGGCCCGCCCACTGGACGGGTACGGCGGTGCCCGGTGCACCGACGGAGATTTCCACCGGGCGCGCAGAGGTCAGCGGCGGCCACGGTGGAGAGGAAGAGCGACCGGAGTACGGCCGCGGAGCGGGTCAGCCAGGCAACGCCGGTACGCCCGGCGACCGGCCGGTGGGACCGGTGTCCGCGTGCGGAAGAGTCGACAGAGATCTGGGCGGCGACTGCCAGCCGATCGTGGCCGGCAGCGCGGCGGACTGTCCCCCGCCGGACTGCGCCGATCCGGCCTGCTGGCCACGGGCGCCGGTCTCGACGGGTGAGTCGGGAGTGGACGGCAGGCCCGGGGTGGCGGTCCCGAGCACGGCACGCCGGACCGCCGGACGGTTCGGGTCCGGCATGCCCCCGGAGGCCGGGCCGAACGACTGCCACAGCGGCGAGGGCGTCCAGAGCGGCTGGGCCGCGACCGGAACCGGCGGGTGCTGCTGGGTCGGGACCGGCAGCGGCACCGGAGGCGGCGGCAGGCCGGGACTGGGTGCCCATCCGGCGGGCTGGTCCGGCACGACCCGGGGTGCGGGTGTCCCCCGGAAGCTGTGGTAGGGCACCTCGGCCACCACCCCCGGCACGGCGCCAACCACTTCGGGCACCGCTCCGACCAGCCCGGGCAGGCCGCCGAGCGTCCGCGCAGTTCCCCCGAGCACCTTCGGCACGCTGCCGACGACCTCCGGTAGAACCCTGGACACCTCAGGTACGCCGCTGACGGCCACCGGCACGACCTCGACCACCTCAGGTACGCCGCCGACGGCCACCGGCACGACCTCGACCACCTCAGGCAGGTCGCCGACGGCCACCGGCACGCCCTCGACCACCTCAGGCAGGTCGCCGACGGCCATCGGCACGCCCTCGACCACCTCAGGCAGGTCGCCGACGGCCACCGGCACGACCGGAGCCCGACCGGGGCGCAGCGCGGCGCTCCGGCCCTCCGACCGGGGCACCGGGCGCACGCGTTCCGGGCCGGGTCGGGCAACAGCGACTCGCTCCGGACGGGTCCGCTCCGGACGGACCCGCCCCGGACCGCCGACCTCAGCACGCGCGCGCTCCAGACCGGCATGCTCCCGAGCGGTGCGCTCCGGGCGCGATGCGTGGCGATCGGTCTCGGGTGTCGCTTTTCGAGTCAACTGAACGTGATCGTCGAGGAGGGCGGGCAGCCCCGGCGCGACCGACTCGACGATCGTGCCGAGCGGCTGCCTCCGGGCTGCCGAGGCGGCACCTTCACCGGCGAACGCCGGCCCGTCCAGCGCGGCCAGGAGGACGTATCCGGCCAGCGCACCGCCGCCGAGCAGGGCGATTCTGGTCAGCAGTCGGACGGCTCGCCGCCCCGGGTCCGGTCGGCCCGGACCCGGCACGCGCCGGACTGCTGAGACCACGGCCATGTCGCGAAGGCACTCCTCGATTCGGCGGACAGGAACGGTAGCGTAACGCAGTGTCTATCATGGCGCACCCGGTGCTCCGGGTCGGCTCGCGACACGTTCGGAGGCACCCGTCACACGTTCGGAGGTACCCGTTCACCCACCGCCTCGTCCCGCCCGGAGGTCGAGTCGCCGGATCCGCCGCCGCAGAGCGTCGTGCCGGGCCGGTGTCGCTGACTATGGTGAGCGGATGACGGCCCCCCGCCCACCAGTACTGCCCGTCGTGCAGTTCCGGAGCCGGGCCGGAAGCATCGACCTCGGCTGGGGGCACCCACATCCGGCCGCGCTGCCGGTGGACGCCTGGGCCGAGGCGACCCGGTCCGCCCTGCGCCGCTACGGTGCCGCCGCGCTCACCTACGGCCACGCGGCCGGGCCGGGGCCACTTGTCGAGTGGCTCTGCGAGCGACTGGGCGAGGTGGACGCCGTACCGCCCGAGCCTGGCCAGGTCTTCGTCAGCGCGGGTGCATCGCACGCGCTCGACCTCGTCGCCGCCGTGCTCTGCCGCCCCGGCGACGTCGTCCTGGTCGACTCGCCCACCTATCATCTGGCGCTGCGGGTCATCGCCGACCACCGGGTCGACACGGTACCCGCCCCCGCCGACCAGGACGGGATCGATCCTGCCGCCACCGGCGACCTGATCCGGGCGATCACCCGGCAGGGCCGCCGGGTCGCGATGCTCTACCTGGTGCCGACGTTCAACAACCCGACCGGGCGGTCGCTGCCGGCGGAGCGCCGGGCCGCTCTGCTGGCGATGGCCGCGGGCACCGGCGTGACGGTGGTGGAGGACGACACCTACCGGGAACTCGCCTACCCGGCGCCGGCGCCGCCCTCGCTGTTCAGCGCCGCCGAGCCGGGGACGGTCGTCCGGATCGGGTCGTTCGCCAAGAGCGTCGCGCCGGGGCTGCGGCTCGGCTGGCTGACCGGGGCCCGGTCGATGGTCGGGGCGGTGACCGAGCGCGGGTACGTGGACAGTGGCGGCGGGGTCAACCACGCCAGCGCGCTGGCCATGACCGAGTTCGCGGCCGGCGGCGCCTACCGGCGGCACGTGGCGGCGATCCGGGTCAGGTACCGCCGGCAGCGCGACGCGCTGGTGGCCGCCGTACGCGAGGAGTTGCCGCAGGCCGAGTTCGTGGTGCCCGGCGGCGGCTGGTTCCTCTGGCTGCGGCTGCCGCATCCGAACGCCGGTACCGCGCTGCTGCCGTACGCGGAGGCTGCCGGGGTCGGCTACCTGCCCGGTCGGCAGTTCTTCGTGGCCGACACCGGGCACCGTCACCTGCGACTGTCCTACTCGATGTGTGATCCGGAGACGTTGGCCGAGGCGGTGCGCCGGCTGGCCGTGGCGTACCGGGACGCCGGATTCCCGGCCCGCTCGACTCCGTTGCCGGGCTGAGCCTCGCGGCGCCGCCCCGCCCCGCTGCGCCCCGCCCCGCCCCGCCCCGCCGTCGAGGATTCAGCCGTCGGCGGTTCAGCCGTGCCGGCCGGAGCCGGTCAGCCGACGCCAGGCCGGGCCGACCTTCCACCTTGCCATCCCGGCCAGGTCGCGGGCGTGGTCGAGGACGTCCGGCCGGGCCGTGCCGGTGGCCACCGCGCGGTCGAGGTCGTGGCCGCAGCGCCGCAGTACGGTGTCGAAGTCCCGGCGCACCGGTTCCAACAGCTCGTAGCCGAACGCCCGGTACTGGCGGGCGAAGATCGCCCGGTACGGCCGCACTCCCTCGTACAACCCCGTGGCGTACGCGAGCTGCTCCGCCGGCCGGTCCCGGACGTACTCCGGCAGCAGGTCGGCGAACGCGTGCCGGAGGATCCAGCTCCGCCGGCCGTCCCGCAGTTTCACCCCGGCGGGCAGCCGCATCGCCAGCTCGACGAGCGACAGGTCGAGGAAGGGCAGCCGGGCCTCCACCCCGTGCCCGAACCCGGTCCGGTCCACCCGCTGCAACCCGGTACGGCACAGGTTGCGGATGCGGTGCCGGAAGAGCTGGCCGGCGGCTTCCGGGCCCACCGGGTCCGAGCCCGGGTGTCCACCGAAGAGGTGGTCGGCGCCGTCGCCGGTGAGCACCACCCGGACGCCGAGGTCCCGGACCCGCCGGAACAGTGGCACCGAGACGACCGCGTCGATCAGGTCGGCGTACTCGGTCAGCTCGGAGATCCGGATGGCCGCCCGGACGTCGTCGAGCTGGATGTCCCGGGGCCGCACCTCGATCACCTCGTGGTGCACGCCGAGTTCGGCGGCCAGCCGGCGAGCGTACCGCACGTCCGGGCTGTCCGCGGCGCCGACGGTGAACGCCACGCAGTCGTGGTGCAGTTGCTGGACGTGCAGCAGGGCGATGGTGCTGGCCAGGCCGCCGGAGAGGAGTACCCCGACGGTGAGGTCGGTGTCGACACGGGCCCGGACGCTGTCCCGGACGGCGGTGCGGAGCAGTTCCGCCGCCTCCTCGACGTCCCGCAGCGGCGGTTGCCCGGTGCCGAGCCGGGCCAGGTCCAGATAGGGCACCAGATCGGGTCCGCCGGTCGCGTCGGCCCAGCCGTGCTGCCCTGGCGGCAGTTCGGAGATCGGTGCGCCGACCGGTGCCAGCGCCTTGACCTCCGAGGCGACGTGCAGCCGGCGCAGGTGCCGGGACCAGTAGAGCGGACGCACGCCGAGCGGGTCGCGGGCCAGGTAGAGCCGTCCGGTGGCGGTGTCGGCGAGGGCGAGGGCGAACTCGCCGCGCAGCCGGGTGACCGCCTCCGGCCCCCAGGCCAGGAATGCCTCCAGCACCACCTCGGTGTCGCTGTCGGTGCGCGGCGGCCGGCCGAGCCTGGACAGCTCGGCCGCGAGTTCGCGATGGTTGTAGACCTCGCCGTTGTAGCAGAGCAGCCACCGGCCGTCGGCGGAGCACCAGGGCTGGACCGCCCGTTCCCGGTCGACGATCCGCAGCCGCTGCACGCCGGCCAGCAGTTCGGGACCGAGCCGGGTCTCGGCGAGGTCGCCACGCGGGGTGAGCTCCGCCATCATCCGGTGGAAGGTGCGGCGATCGGCGCCGGAACCGAGGGTTAGGACGATGCCGGACATGCCAGTCAACCTCCCAGTGCGGTCAGGGAAGTCCGGGCGCCGGTAGCGGAACCGCAGCAGGTCGGTCGCGGTCCCTCTCCGGCGTCGGTGTGCCCCCGAGAAACGCTGCCGGTTCTGACCGTAACACCCGGTAAACCCGAAAAATCCACGTTACTGCGGTTGCTCCCCCGCAGCGTACGAGGCTGTACTCCGGTTCCCGGCGTAGCTGAGTAGGGGTACTCGGGTCCGGGCCCGGCCGGTGGTGAAGAGTCTTGGTATGACCGAACGGCAGCCGGGGAACACCCGGCAGACCCCGCTGTGGATCGTCGGGCTCGCCGCCCTCACCGCGCTCGCCTGGTGGGCGTTCCTCGGCTGGGACCAGCAGAAGGAGACCGATCCGGTCACCGGGGCGCAGACCGGGCCGTACTCGGCGTGGCAGGTGCTCGGCCTCGGGCTGGTACTGGCCCTGCTGGTGTTCGAGACGGGGCGCCGGGGCCGGCCGTGGCTGGCCGGTCTCGTCGTACCGGCGGTGCTCACCGTGGCCTTCTCGGTCGACGCCGCCACCGATCCGGACGCCGACGGGCTCTGGGTGGTCGGTGCGGTGCTGGTGGCGCTCGGCTCGGCTCTCGGCGCCGGCCTGGTCGCGGCGCTCGGCGCCTACGCGGGCCGGCGGTCGGGCTCCCGCTGAGCGCAACACACCGCCGGGCCTGACGACCGGCCGCCTCGGCCGGGGTTGGTCAGCATCGTCAACGCTGCCCGACCGGTTCGGCGTCGAGCAGCGGGTCCGGCATCGTCAACGCAGCCCGACCGGTTCGCCGTCGAGCAGCGGGTCCGGCTCCTGCCGCCGGATCATGTACTGCGCGGTGAGGGTGTCGACCCCGGTGCCCCGGGCACTGTTCGGCCGGTACGTGACCGTGGCGGCCAGCGCCGAGGCGGCCTCGACCACCCCCGCGCGCCAGGTGCCGGACCGGTAGACCCAGACCGGGTCGGTCGGCCGGTAACTGGCGGTGGAGTCGATCTCCGCCGGGTCGCGTCGGTGCGGATCCACGTTGGGTACTGGCATGTCGTCACTGCCCTCCTGACTCGGCACCGGGTGTCGTCGTCTCGATCAGTTCGCGGGGCACACGGGGCGTGCCGGTGGTCTCGCCGGGCGTACCGCTCGGCAGCCCGAGATGCGCCTGGTTCTGCACGTACCCCGTGATCGGGTTGGTGCAACCGGCGACGTCCACGTCGGCCGGGGCGAGCCGGGCCCGTCTGGTCTTCACCCGGTACATCGCGGCGTCGGCGTGGTCGAGTACCTCGGCCAGTTGCGCGCAGCCGTGCACCGGGGCGAGTCCGATCGAGGCGGTGACCCGCAGGTCCCGCTCGGCGACCTGGATCGGCGCCGCGAGCAACTCCGCGAGCCGTCGCGCGGACTGGTGCAGCCAGCGTCCGTCGGCGCGGGTGCCGGCGAGCAGGCCGGCGAACTCGTCGCCGCCGAGCCGGGCCACCAGGTTGTTGCCGGCGTACGCGGCGAACCGCCAGGCGACCGCGACGAGTACCTGGTCGCCGACGGCGTGGCCGAACCGGTCGTTCACCTGCTTGAAGTCGTCGAGGTCCAGCACCACCGCGACCAGCGGCGGCCGGCCGGGGTCGGCGACCAGCGCGGCACCGATCTGGAAGAAGGCCCGCCGGTTGAGCAGGCCGGTCAGCGGGTCGTGGGTGGCGGCGTGCCGTTCCGCCTGCAACTCCTCGCGGAGCCGGTCCACCTCCGCCTGCACGGTCCGGACCCGGCCACGCATCTGCCAGGCCGCACCGAGTCCCGCGACCGCGGCGGCCCCGGCGGCGAGGGTGAAGGGATCCACTGTGCCGTGTCCCTTCAGGAGACCCGGCTCGAGAACGGGTCGTGGGCCGGACCGTATCCCTGTCCGAAGGGCGGTGGCGGGGAGTAAACGGTTACGGTCTGTGATCCATCTTTGCGTACGCCAGCACGAGCCGGAACCGAGCCGTTGCGATGCGTTGGCGCGCATCCGCCCAGGCAGGCGGGCACGCCAGCGATCTTGCCTGGTCCCCGACGCTTCGGTTGCGCTGGCAACGGCCCTCCGCCTCCATTACGAAAAGTGAACAAACGGACACACCCTTACCGCGCTATCATGCTCGCTGTCAGGTGCAGACGCAAGAGCGAATGCACGTGCAGATGGTCATGCAGAGATGACCGGACGCGGTGCTCCGCACCGCACGGCTGAGGACGCGTCCACGGGGAGGAATTCGGAACGTAGTTCGGGCCTACGCGACGCCCACCGCCTCCAGCCCTTACGGGAACTCCAGAAAGACTGGCGATGTTTCAGACGTACAACGGCATGCCCACCGGCCAACTGCCCGCCCTCGCCTGGCAGAAGAGCCGCCGCAGCAACCCCAGCGGGAACTGCGTCGAGGTTGCCGAGTTGCCCGGCGGCGCCGGTTTCGCCGTCCGCAACTCCCGGGACCCCGACGGGCCGGCGCTGATCTACACCACCGACGAGATCACCGCGTTCATCCTCGGTGCCCGGGACGGCGATTTCGACAACCTCATCCGCTGAACCGGCGGTACCTAGGACGTCTGGTACCCCGCCACCGGCGTCCGGCACCCCACCACCACCGTTCGCCACCGCTCCGACACGCTCCCATGATCCCGACTGGACAAGGGTCGAGAAAAATAGCGCGTTGGGTCTACCCTCCTCACCGTCCAGCCATGGCATGCTTACCGACGGATTTGGCCCAGCCTTCGGTGGGCTGCGTCGAGCATGTGTGGAGGCGACACGTGACGATGGCTCCATCCGGCCAGGGATCGGTCCCGGACGGCGAGGTCGCCGACGGCGAACCTCTCGTCGACGGTGGGCCGGTCTTCGCGGGCGGAGCCGCCGACCCCGGCATGTCGGGTGGTCCCACCGTGCTGCGGATCCTGCTCGGCAGCCAGCTGCGCAAGCTGCGCGAGGCCAGGGGCGTCAGTCGCGAGGACGCGGGCTGGGAGATCAGGTCGTCCGGGTCCAAGATCAGCCGGATGGAGCTGGGCCGGGTGGGATTCAAGGAACGCGACGTCGCCGATCTGCTGACCCTCTACCAGGTGACCGACGAGACGGAGCGAAACGCCCTGCTCTCGCTGGCTCGCCAGGCCAACAACCCCGGCTGGTGGCACCGGTACGGCGACGTGCTGCCCAACTGGTTCCAGTCCTATCTGGGGCTGGAGGCCGCCGCGGCACTGATCCGGGCGTACGAGGTGCAGTACATCCCCGGGCTGTTGCAGACCCGGGACTACGCCCGGGCGGTCGTGCTGCTCGCCCACGACGGAGCGCCGCCGGACGAGATCGACCGCCGGGTCGAGCTCCGGATGGACCGGCAGAAGGTGCTGACCCGGCCCGGCGCGCCCCAGCTCTGGGCCGTGGTGGACGAGGCGGCGCTGCGCCGGCCGATCGGTGGGCCCGAGGTGATGCGCGGCCAGATCGAGCACCTGATCGAGGCCGGCAAGCTGCCCAACGTCACCGTCCAGGTGATCCCGTTCCGGGCCGGCGGACACGCCGCCGCCGGTGGCGCGTTCAGCCTGCTCCGCTTCCCCGACCAGGAACTCCCCGACGTCGTCTACATGGAACAGCTCACCAGCGCGCTCTACCTGGACAAGCGCGACGACGTCGACTACTACGCGGCGGCGATGGAACGGCTCTGTGTCGAGGCCGTGCCGCCGACCGAGACCCCGGCCTTCCTCCGCGCCACCCTGGCCGACCTCACCCCCTGACCCGCTTCCGACGGCTCGCCGGTCCACCCGGTCCGCCGGTCCACCCGGTCCGCCGGTCCACCCGGTCCGCCGGTCCACCCGGTTCGGCGCTGCGTCCGGTTCGGCCGGCTCGGATGGGCGACACTACCGGTATGACTTCCCGTCGCCTGGCCGGCGCCGTCGCCCTGGTCACCGGGGCGTCCTCCGGAATCGGCGCCGCCGCAGCCCGCCGGTTGGCCGGAGCCGGCGCACGGGTCTTCCTCAGCGGCCGCGACCCCGAACGGCTGGCGGCGGTCGCCGCCGAGTCCGGCGGTACGGCGATCCCGTGCGACCTCACCGACCCGGACCGGACGGCCGAACTCGCCACCCGGGTGCTGGACACCGCCGGTCGGGTGGACCTGCTGGTCAACAACGCCGGCCAGGGCTTCGCCGGGCCGCTGACCGGGATGACCGACGCCCAGATCCAGGCACTGGTCGCGGCGAACCTGACCGCCCCGATGCTGCTCGCCCGAGCGGTGCTGCCCGGAATGCTGGCCCGGGGCAACGGCCGGCTCGGCTTCGTCGGCTCCATCGCCGGCCGGCTCGGCGTACGCGAGGAGGCGGTCTACGCCGGCACCAAGGCCGGGCTGAGCGTCTTCGCCGACAGTCTGCGCAAGGAGACCACCGGCCGGGGCATCGTGGTCACCGAACTCGTCCCCGCCGTGGTGGACACCCCGTTCTTCGACCGGCGCGGCCGGCCGTACCCCCGCCGCCGTCCCCGGCCGGTACCGGCGGAACGGGCCGCCGAGGCCCTGCTCACCGGCATGCTCACCGGCCGGCACGAGGTCTGCCTGCCCCGCTGGATGGTGCTGCCGATCGCGGTCCGGGCCACCCTGCCGGCCACCTACCGCCGGCTCGCCGACCGGTTCGGCTGAGGTGTAAGGAAGGGCCCCCTATTATCGTTTTCTGTTGTACAAGGGGCCCTTCCTTACACCTCAGTTGGCGCGGATCGCTCGGATCGACTCGCGCAGCGAGGACATCGTGGCGAGTACGGCGGTCGGCTCGTACCCACAGTGCGCCATGCAGTTGGCGCAGCGGCTGTCCCGGCCCCGGCCGTACGACGACCAGTCCGTCGTCTCGACCAACTCCTGGTACGTCTGCGCGTAGCCGTCGCCGAGCAGATAGCAGGGGCGCTGCCAGCCGAAGAGCGAGTACGACGGGATCGCCCAGGCGGTGCAGGGGAAGTCGACCCGGCCCTCCAGGAAGTCCAGGAAGAGCGGCGAGTGGTTCAGCCGCCACTTCTTCCGACGGCCCTCGCCGAACGCCTTCCGGAACATCGCCCGGGTCTCCGCCACCCCGAGGAAGTGCTCCTGGTCCGGCGCCTTGTCGTAGGCGTACGCCGGGGAGAGCATCATCTGGTCCACGCCCAGGTCGTCGTTGAGATAGTCGAGGACCTCGATCACGGTCTGCGGGGTGTCGGTGGAGAAGAACGTGGTGTTGCTGGTGACCCGGAAGCCGCGCCGCTTCGCCTCCTTCACCGCCTCGACCGCCTCGTCGAAGACGCCCTCCTTGCAGACCGAGGCGTCGTGCCGCTCCCGCAGCCCGTCGATGTGCACCGCGAACGAGAAGTACCGGGACGGGGTGAACTTGTGCAGCTTCTTGCGCAGCAGCGCCGCGTTGGTGCAGAGGAAGACGTACTTGCGGCGCTTGACGAGTTCGTCGACCAGCCGGTCGATCTCCGGGTGCATGAGTGGCTCGCCGCCGGCGATCGAGACCATCGGCGCCCCGCACTCCTGGATCGCGGCAAGCGCCTGCTCCACCGGCATCCGCCGCTTCAGCACGTCCGCCGGATGCTGGATCTTGCCGCAGCCGGCGCAGGCGAGGTTGCAGGCGAAGAGCGGCTCCAGCTCGACGAGCAGCGGGAAGTGCGTCCGCCGGCGCAGCTTCTGCTCCATCAGGTAGCGGCCGACCCGCAGGCTCTGGCGCAGTGGCATGCCCATGTTCAGCACCCCTTCCCGGTCGGCCTGTCGATCGGCGCGCGGCGGTCCCGCGCGACGCTGCGCGTACTGGTCCCCGTCATGGCGTTCGGATCTCCTTGGGAAGGGTGAAGTGCACGTCCTCGGTCCGGGTGGTGTGCTCCCGTACCGCGTCGGCGCCGAGCCCGGCCAGCGCCGCCACCGTCTGGTCGACCAGCCAGGGCGGCGCCGAGGCTCCGGCGGTGACGCCGACCGTCCGTACCCCGGCGAGCCAGCGCAGGTCGACCTGCCCGACGTCGTCGACCAGGTGGGCCGGGGTGCCGCCGCGCTCGGTCACCTCGACCAGGCGCCGCGAGTTCGAGGAGTTGGCCGAGCCGAGCACCAGCACGACGTCGGCGACGGCGGCCACCTCGCGCAACGCCGCCTGCCGGTTCGTGGTGGCGTAGCAGATGTCGTCCGAGCCCGGTCCGGTCAGCGCGGGGAACCGCCGCCGGAGTACGTCGAGGACCTCGGCCACCTCGTCGACGGCCAGGGTGGTCTGCACCAGGTAGGAGACCCGGTCCGGGTCGACCACCTCGACCCGCTCGGCGTCCCGGACCGACTCCACCAGGGCGATCCGGCCGGGCGCCTCGCCGAGGGTGCCCTCGGTCTCCTCGTGCCCGGCGTGCCCGATGAAGAGCACCGTGTTGCCCCGGCCGGCGAACCGGCGGGCCTCGCTGTGCACCTTCGTCACGAGTGGACAGGTCGCGTCGATCACCGGCAGTCCCCGGTCGGCGGCGGCCTGCCGGACGGCCGGCGCCACCCCGTGCGCGGAGAAGACCGTGGTCGCACCGTCCGGGATCTCGGCCAGCTCGTCGACGAAGACCGCGCCCCGGCGTTGCAGGTCGGCGATGACGTGCAGGTTGTGCACGATCTGCTTGCGGACGTAGACCGGCGGGCCGTGCCGGTCGAGCGCCTGCTCCACCACGCTTATCGCCCGCTCCACCCCGGCGCAGAACGACCGGGGCGCGGCCAGCACGACCTGCCGGGCGGTGGTCGCCGCCGCCCACTCGACAAGCGCCGGGCCGAGCCGGGGCAGTACCCGCAGCGCGGCGATCACCCGGCCGAGCGTCGCCGGCCGGTACAGCGGGTGCGGCGGCACGTCGGCGATCACCCGTACGCAGGCGACGGGGCGGCCGGCGGCACCGGCCAGCAGCGCCGCCGACTCGGTGTCCACCGCGATCGCGCCGGTGCCGGCGAGCCGCGCCCGGTCCGCGCCGGCCACGATCCGCCGGCTGGTCACCACCGGTCCGAGGTGGACGGTCAGGCCGCGCCGCCGCAGCGCCGCCGCGATCATCGGGGCGGCGGGGCAGGCTACCGGGGCGCCGCCGAGCACGCCGGCCCGGCGTACCTCGGTGGCCACCACCACGTCCCCGGTGCGCAGCGTCGGCACCAGGCCGCCGGCGATGCCGGCCACCGCCAGCGCGGCCGTGTCGCGGTGGCCGGCGGCCACCCGGGTGGCCCGGGCCGGTCCCCTGCCGGTACGCCGCAGCGGTGCGCCAGGTGGCAGACCGCGCCGCAGCGCGTGCGCCTCCGCCCGCATCGGTGCGAAGAGCACCCAGTTCTCCCCGCTCAACTGGGCGCTCCGGGCTCGGTACCCGACCGGGCCGCCTCGCCCGGCCCGCGAAGGCCGGCGACGTCGGCCGGATCGTGCAGCAGCCGGCCGAGCGCGCTGACCGGGAACACCAGCCGGTACAGGTGGTAGTTGATGTAGAAGTCGCCGGGGAAGCCGGTGCCGGTGTACTGCGGCTCGTCCCAGCCCCCGTCCGGCCGCTGGGTACGCACCAGCCAGTCCACCCCGCGCCGGACCGACGCCGAGTCGCCGGAGTGGGCGGCGTGCAGGGCCAACAGCGCCCAGGCGGTCTGCGAGGCGGTCGAGTCGCCCTTCCCACGCCAGGCCGGGTCGCGGTAGGAGCGCATGTCCTCGCCCCAGCCGCCGTCGGCGTTCTGCCGCCGGTGCAGCCAGCAGACCGCCCGGACGATCCTCGGGTCGTCCCGGCGTACTCCGGCGGCGACCAGCGCCGGGACGACCGCGCCGGTGCCGTAGACGTGGTTGGACCCCCACCGGCCGAACCAGGAGCCGTCCGCCTCCTGGTGGCGCAGCAGCCAGGCCACCCCCCGGCGGACCGGGACCGACCCCGCCAGCCCCTCCGCGCAGAGCGCCTCCACCACGTGCGCGGTGACGTCCGCACTCGGCGGGTCGATCACCTCGCCGAAGTCACAGAACGGCAGGTCACGGGCGATCCTCCGGGTGTTGTCGGCGTCGAACGCCGCCCAGCCGCCGTCGGCGGACTGCATCCCGCACAACCAGCGGACACCGCGCTCCATCGCCGGTCGCATGGCCGGCGGGGCACCGACCCGGCGCAGCGCCAGCAACACCTCGGCGGTGTCGTCGGTGTCCGGATAGCCGTCGTTGTCGAACTCGAACGCCCAGCCGCCCGGCGCGAGTCGGGGCCGGCGGACCGACCAGTCGCCGGGCACCCGAACCTCCTCGGCGAGCAGCCAGTCGGCGGCGGTGCCCAGCGCCGGGTGCTCGGCCGGCAGCCCGGCGTCGGCGAGTGCCACCACCGCCAGCGCGGTGTCCCAGACCGGGGACTGGCACGCCTCCAGCCGGCGTACCGGGCCGTCCGGGGTCTCCTCCCGGACGGTGAACCGCTCCAGCCCGGCCAGTCCGCTGCGCAGCACCGGATGGGAGAGCGGATAGCCGAGCAGGTGCAGCGCGATGAGCGAGTAGACCCAGGGCGGCTGGATGCCGCCCCAGGAGCCGTCCGCCTCCTGCCGGGCCACGATCCACTCGGCCGCCCGGCGCAGCGCGTTGCGGCGTACCGGGCCGACGGGGTGGCGCTCGTAGCCGCGCAGTGCACCGTCGAGGCGGTGCATCCAGCGTGCCCTGCCGGTCGCCGTCTCCCGCTCCGCCGGCAGTCCGGTACGCAGCTCGCCGAGCGAGAAGCCGAGCGGGCGTACCGGACACAGGGCGCGGACCACCGACAGCGGCACGATGGTCTGCCGGGCCCAGCAGGCGAAGTCGTAGACGTTGAGCGGGAACCAGGACGGCAACAGCACGACCTCGGGCGGGATCGCCGGCAGCCGGTGCCACGGCCACTCCCCGAACAGCGCCAGCCAGAGGCGGGTGAAGACCCGGCTCCGCTCGATACCACCGTGCGCGAGGACGAACTCCCGGGCCCGGCACATGTGTCCGGCCTCCGGCGGGTCACCGGCGAGCCGCAGCGCCGCGTACGCCTCGATGGTGGTGGAGAGGTCGCCCGGCCCGCCGTGGAAGGTCGCCCAGGCGCCGTCGGCGCCCTGCTTCGACCGGATCCACCGGGCCGTCGGCGCGGTCTCCAGCTCGGTACGGATGCCCAGGAACTCCCGCAGCAGCAGGTCCTCGGCCTCCATCGTCACGTTCGTCTCCAACTCGCCCTGCCACCAGCCGCCCGGCTGCTGGCGGGCCAGCAGCAGGTCCCGGGCCCGCTCCAGGGCCGCTTCGACGGACGAGAGGGTCCCCCGCCGGGCGTCCGCCGGACGGATGGTGCCCCCGCCCGGCCCCTCGGGCGCGAGGGTGGGGCTGCCGTCGTCGGTGGAGAGTGTCGAGGCCATCAGTGGTCCCGTCCCGTCATGAAGTGCGCGACCGCCACCAGGTCGGCGTGCACGCCGGAGCGGTCCCCGGCCGTGCCGGGCTCGCCCAACCGGTCCAGCTCGGCCAGCGCCTCGGTGAGCAGCCGGTCGGCCTGCTTCTCGGTCCAGTCCCGGGCGCCGGTCTCCTCGATCAACGCGGCGGCCAGGCCCAGGTCGGCGTCGGAGAGCTCGTCCGGCCGGACGTACAGGTCGGCGAGCTGCTCCCCGGCCGGACCGCCCGAGGTGAGGGCCCGGACCACCGGCACCGACTTCTTCCGGGCCCGCAGGTCGGCCAGCACCGGCTTGCCGGTCACCGCCGGCTCGCCCCAGATGCCGAGCAGGTCGTCGACCAGCTGGAAGGCCAGGCCGAGCCGTTCGCCGTACCGGGCCAGGCCGTCGACGAGCGTCGCCGGTGCGCCGCAGAGCACCGCGCCCAGCGTCGCGGAGCAGGAGAGCAGGGCGGCCGTCTTGTCCCGGGCCATCGCCAGGCACTCGTCGAGCGTGACGTCGGAACGGGACTCGAACGCCACGTCGGCCGCCTGGCCGGCGATCAGCCGGCGTACCGCCGTGTGCATCGTGGTCAGTCCGGCCCGGACGTCCAGGTCCGGGTCGTCGGCGAGTACCTCGTCGGCGAGGCTCAGCATGGCGTCCCCGGCCAGGATCGCCGGCCCGATCCCGAACGCCGCCCAGGCCGTCGGCCGGTGCCGCCGCTCCCGGTCACCGTCGATCACGTCGTCGTGCAGCAGCGAGAAGTTGTGCACCAGTTCGACCGCGACCGCCGCCGGCAGGCCCCGGTGTACCGGCTGGCCGGCGGCCTGGGCGGAGAGCAGCGCCAGCGCCGGGCGCAGCCCCTTGCCGCCCCGGCCGGCGGGCTCACCGGACGCGTCCCAGTAGCCGAGCTGGTAGCCGGCGACCAGCCGGGTACGCTCGTCGATCCGTTCCAGCGCCGCCCGGATCTCGGGCTGGACGAGTTCGTCCACCTGGGCGAGGGCGCTGGGCAGCATCACGGTCATGTCGTCTCCTCGCTGCGCTCGGTCATGCCGGTGCCTCCGCCGGTGATGTCGACCCGAGGTGGCCGAGCACCACGTCGGCGGCGCGGTGCCCGCTGCGTACCGCGCCCTCCATCGTGTCCGGCCAGCCGGTGTCGGTCCACGCGCCGGCCAGGGCCAGCCCGGGTGCCCGGGTCCGGGCCGGCGGCCGGGCGCTGCGGGACCCCGGCTCCTGCCGGAACGTCGCCCGGGGTTCCCGGGTCACGAACGCGTCCCGGACCCGGACCCGCCGGGCCGCCGGGAAGAGTTCCGCCAGCGCGGTCAGGTGGGTCCGGACCAGGTCGCCCGCCCGGACCGCGAGCACCTGCTCGGCGGCGGAGATGGAGACCACCAGGTACTGCCCGGAGCCGCCGGGCGGGGTCCGGTCGAAGACCCACTGCACCGGAGTGTCCAGCCCGGCCGCGAACTCCAGCTCGGTGACCCGCTGCTCGTAGTGCACGTGCACGTTGACGATCGGTGCGGCACCGAGGCGGGCCCAGCGCGCCCGGTCCGGCGCAGCCTCGGCCGGCACCAGCCGGGCGGCCTGCGGATGCGGCACGGCGAGTACCACCGCGTCGGCGGTCAGCTCGATGCCGTCCCCGGTGACCTGGAACCGGCTCCCCTCGGGGCGGATCTGCTGGACGCGTACCCCGGTGCGGACCGTCGCGCCGCGCCGCCGGAGCAGTACGGCGGCCGGCGCACCGTGCAGTTCGGCCAGCGGCGCGGTCGGCCGGCCGATGTCGGCGGCGTCCGCCCGGTCGAGCAGTCCGGTCCGGAACACCCGGGCGGCCAGCGCCAGCGAGGCCCGCTCCGGCGGGGCGTTCAGCGCGGCGGTGCAGATCAGTTCCCAGAGCCGGGCCACGGTCGGCGCGTCCTGCCCGTGCGCGGCCAGCCAGGCGCCGAAACTGACCCGGTCGGCGGCCGGGTCGTCCGGCTCTATCCGGCGCAGCGCCGCCGCCGCCCGGACCGCCGCCAGCCGTTGACCGACCCGCAGCGGACGATAGCCGAGCAGCGCCGGCAGCAGGTGGGCCGGGGCCGGCAGCCGGCGGTTGCGGGCCAGCACGTGCGGCGGCCCGCCGACCCGGACGATCGGCACCGCGAACCCGTCCTGCACGGCCGCCCGGTCGGCGCTGCCGAGCCGGACCAGCAGGTCCCGGTACTGCTGGTAGCAGCGGAGGAAGACGTGCTGGCCGGTGTCCACGGTCAGCTCGCCGCGCCGGAACGAGTAGGTGGCGCCGCCGAGTGCCGGACGCGCCTCCACCAGGGTGACCCGGTGCCCGGCGTCCAGCAGCCGCACGGCGGCGGCGATACCGGCCAGTCCACCCCCGACCACGCAGACTCCCCCGTCGGTCACGGCGCGCTCCGGGTCATCGCCCGCGCCGCGACGTACGCCTTCTCCCAGCCGGGCAGCGAGATCCGCTGCCGGGTCGCCGCCAGCGGGTCGGCCACCATCCGGGCCAGCAGCCGGTGGTAGATGCCGGCCATCGCCGCCACGCAGGCCGCGCTGCGCCGGTCCAGCAGGGGCAGCAGGCGCAAGCCGGTCTGGTAGTACCGCTCGGCCCGGCGGGCCTGCCAGCGGACCAGTCCGGCGAGCCGGTCCGGCGGGTCGGTCAGCCCGCCGTCCGGGCCGAGTTCCAGGGTGCAGCCGAACCGCTCCAGGTCCCGGCGGGGCAGGTAGGTCCGGCCGGCGGCACCGTCCTCCAGGATGTCCCGCAGGATGTTCGTCAGTTGCAGCGCGATCCCCAGGGTGTCGGCGAGTTCGGCGGCGGCCGCCCGGTCCACCGAGGGACGCAGCGCGAAGACGCCGAGCGAGAGCCGGCCGATCGACCCGGCGACGCAGCGGCAGTAGCCGACCAGTTCCTCGAAGGTCTCGTAGCCGACGCCCCGGACGTCGGCCACGCAGCCGTCGACCAGTTCGTCGAAGGCGGCCACCGGAATCGGCAGCCGGGCGGCGGCGTCGGCCAGGGCGACGAGTACCGGGTCGCCGCCGGTCTCCGGCAGCCGGTGCAGGGCCGCCCGGACCTGGTCGAGCCGGGCCAGCTTGGTGGCGGCGGGCAGGTCCCCGTCGCCGATGTCGTCGATGCGGCGGGCGACCGCGTACACCGCGCAGAGCGCGGCGCGTCGGTCGGGGCGGAGCAGCCGGATCCCGTACGAGAAGTTGCGGGCCTGGCTGCGGGTCACCCGGGCGCACTCCCGGTAGGCGCGCTCCAGCCCGGCGTCGGCGGTCATCCGCGCGCCCCGCTCGGGTGCAGCGCGACCCGGAACGGCCGGTACGACCGCAGCCACGCGGCGGCGACGCCGGCCCGGGTCGGCTTCGGCGGTCCGGGCAGCGGGTCGTGGTCGGCCCGGGCCAGGGCGGCCAGCGCGGCCCGGCCACCGGCGAGGTAACCGCCGACCGCCAGCCGGGCCCAGCCGTGCAGGTCACCGACGAGCGGCGCGCCCGCGTCGAGCAGGTCGGCGGCCCGCCTTGCCTGGCGCCGGACCACCGTCCGGAGCCGGTCGCCGGCCCGGGGTGCATCCAGGTCCTCCTCGGCCACCCCGGCCGCCGCCAACTCCTCGGTCGGCAGGTAGATCCGGCCCCGGCGGCGGTCCTCGGCGACGTCCTGGAGGTGCTCCACCACCTGCAACGCGGTGCAGATCCGGTTGGAGAGCCGGATCCGGTCCGGCGAGGCGGCACCGAAGACGTGCAGCACCAGTTCGCCGACCGGGTCGGCGGAGAAATGGCAGTAGTCGACGAGCGCGCCGAAGGTCGGGTAGCGGTTCACCACCTGGTCGCGGCGGTTCGCCTCGATCAGCCGCAGCAGCGGGTCGATCGGCAGCCGGCAGTCGACAACGGTGGGCGCCAGCCGGACCAGTACCGGGTGCCGGGGCAGCCGGCCGTGGTAGAGGGCGCGTACCTCGCGGTCGAACCGGTCCAGTCCGGCGAGCCGGGCGGCCGGCGACTCGTCCCGGCCGGAGATGTCCGGCTCGTCGCCGAGGTCGTCGACGTACCGGGCGTACCCGTAGAGGGCGAGCAGGTGCCGGCGGATCCGGGCCGGCAGGACGCGGAGCGCGACCGGGAAGTTCTCGCCGGCCAGTACGGTGTCCGGCTGCCGCCGCCCACCCGGCCGGTCCGCGGACGGATGGTCGGAGGCATCGTCGGTCAGATGAAGCACGCTGCCGCCTCTCGCGAGGTCCAGTCGGCTCAGCGGGGCCGCGCCAGACCGCCGCGCCGGATCGGTCGTAACCCACCACTCGCGCTCAGTAATCTTCACCGAGAGTACCGAAATTCCCACGCTGGGCGGTGCGGCCTGCCGAATTCCTCTCGGCGTGTTCGACGGCCCGTGTCGGTGTAGCCCGGACCGGGCCGACCAGGGCGGCGGATCGACCGTCACCGGTCGGCGTGTCATCTTGACTGGGTACGCCGGGCCATCCAGATGCCGATCACCATCGCCGCCACCGCGACCAGGCCGAAGAAGAGCCGGGGCCCCTCCAGGGAGAGTCGCTCCTCGAAGGCGAAGACTCCGATCAGCACGCCGCCGAACGGGTCGAGCAGGGCGATCGCGGTCAGCGGGGCGGCGATCGGCCCGCCCTGGAACGCGTTCTGGTTCAGCGTCAACGCGGTGCCGCCGACCAGGACGAGGGCGTAGACGTGCCAGTTGGTGAAGATCTCGCCCGGCTGCTCCGGCAGCTTCTCGATCACGGTCTTGACCAGGGCGGCTGCCATCGCATAGAGCAGGCCGGTGGCGATGCCGAGCATCAGGCCCCGGGTGGCGTCCTGGGTACGCCAGGCCACCAGCAGGCAGATGGTGACAAGCGTGCCGACCGCCACCGTGACGCCGATCCAGGCCAACGTCTTCGGCTCCGTCACCCCGCCCCGGGGGTTGGCGGCGAGCAGGAACCCGGTCAGTCCGACCACCCCGAGCAGCACCACCAGGAGGTCCCGGCGGTGCGGCCGGCGCCGCTCGATCGCCGCCTCCAGCGGTATCGCCATGAAGAGGCCGCTGACCAGCAGCGGTTCGACCAGGGCGAGGGCGCCGAACCGCAGCGCCAGCGCCTGGAGCACGGTGCCGAACGCGTCCGCGGTCGAGCCGAACAGCCACAGCCGCCGGTGCAGCAGCCGGATCAGCAACCGCGGGTCGATGGTCCGGGTCGGCCGTTCACGTTTGGCCGCCTGCTGTTCCAGCACCGAACTCACCGCGAAGAAGGCGGCCGAGGCGAGTCCGAGCGCGATGGCGATGCCGTTCACCGGGTCGTACCTTTCGGATCGGCCCGCCGGGCCACCCCGGTGCCGAGCCACCCGGGCGGCGTCCCCACGACGGAATCGACGGCAGGAGGTCGGATCGGCACCTCAGCCTTGCCGGTCCGGACGGTTCGCCGGGCGGCTGCCGTCGGCCCGGGGCTGGTCCGCGCCGATCCGCAGTCTCGCCACGCCGGCCCGCAGCCCCACCCACCGGGTCAGCGTCCGGCGGGACGGCACGGCGGCCACCCCCGCCGGGACCTCGGCGGGCAGCTCCGGACCGGTCGGCACCGTCCGGTCGGCAAGCCCGACCGGATCGCCGGGCGTCGGCGGACCGTAGCCGGCCTGAGACGTCACCGCTGCCGGTCCGGTCGGCGCGCCGCCCAGGGCGACGTCGGCGACCACCGCCGCGGGATCGGTCTCGAACAGGGCCAGCCCGGCGGCCCGCTGCCGCTCGCCGGCCGTACCCTCGGCCAGCTCGACCAGGGTGGGCCCCAGGTCGGCGGCCCGGCGCACCCAGCTCGCCACCCCGGCCCGGGCCATGGTGGCCGCGTTCGCCCGGCCGTGCCCGGGGATCGGCCGGTAGGTGGCGACCGGCAGGCCACAGGCCATCGCCTCCAGTGCGGTGAGCCCACCGGCGTTCTCCACCAGCACGTCGGCGGCGCGCAGCAGCTCCGGCATGTCGTCGACCCAGCCGAAGACGTGCCCGCTGCCGCGCCGGCTCAACCTGCGGAACAGCGCCTCGTTCCGCCCGCAGACCACCACCGGCACCGCCGCACCGGTACGCGCGATCTCGGCCGCCGTCCGGGCCACCGCGCCCACCCCCCAGGAGCCGGCGACCAGCAGGGCGAGCCGGGCGTCGACGGGCAGCCCCAGGCGTTCCCGGGCGCGCCGCTTCTCCGCCGCGGAGCCCGGACGGAAGCCGGCCGAGACCATCCGGCCGGCCACCCGGACCTCACCCGCACCCAGCGCCCTGGCCTCGGCCCGGGTGGTGCGGTGCGCCGCGCAGTGCACGTCGATACCGGGCGAGACCCAGATCGGGTTCACCGCGAAGTCGGTCAGATAGGTGATCACCGGTACGGCGAGCCGCCCGTCCCGGCGCAGCGGCCCGACGATCTGGCTGACCACCGGGTACGTCGAGACCACCGCCCGGGTGTCCGGGGGCAACATCCGGAGTACCCGGGGCCACACCGGTCGCAGCAGTGCCCGGGTGATCGGTGCGGCCCGGCTGAAGTTGCCGCCGATCGCGAAGAGCAGCCCGTAGATCCACGGCAGCCGGCTCAGCATCCCGTGGTAGGTGCCGCGCAGCAGCCGGCCCAGTCCCCAGGGAAAGATGTCGGCCAGGTCCACGCACTCCGCCAGCAGGCCACGGTCGCGCAGCCGGCCGGCGAGTTCCCGGCTCGCGCCGTCGTGCCCGGCTCCCGCGCTGGCG
The DNA here is from genome assembly GCF_029626265.1 of Micromonospora sp. WMMD1102. Classification (NCBI taxonomy): domain Bacteria; kingdom Bacillati; phylum Actinomycetota; class Actinomycetes; order Micromonosporales; family Micromonosporaceae; genus Micromonospora; species Micromonospora sp. WMMD1102. The sequence continues at coordinate 3,600,205 of NZ_JARUBN010000001.1, forward strand.
TAGATGATCACCACGCGCGGACGCCGCGCACCGGGCCGGCTGGCAGACGGCTCGGACGCCTCCCCGCGGTTCGCGTCGTACCGCCCGGATCTGAACGTCATCCGGCCATCTACCCGCAGGAGGTGCGAAGAATCCTCGAAGCGCCGTACTGCTTCGCCCGCGACGGGAAGCGGACCCTTTCGCCGGGCCCGCTTCCGGACAACCGGCCCGGGCCGGCGCCGGTACGGACGTAGACTCCGGGTACCCCGCGACGGCCGGCCGACACCCGCTCCCGAGCCGGGTCGGGGTCGACGGTCGACGGGTGCGCGGCACACGGCCCGGTCGGGTGCCGGGTCGTGGCCGGCCCGCCGCCTCCGCACCGACAGCCCGGCCCGCGGGGAGGGCGCCATGCGGGTCCTGATCGTCACCGCCGGTTCGCTCGGTGACGTCGCCCCCTACACCGGCCTCGGCGCCCGGCTGCGGGCTGCCGGTCACCGGGTGACGGTCGCCGCCCCGGCGCCGTACGCCGGCCTGGTCACCGGGGCCGGCCTGGAGTTCCGGCCGATCGGCGGGGACCTGGCCGCGCTCCGGGCCGGCACCGCCGAACGCCGTCCCGGATGGTCCGTTCCGGGCGCCCCCGGGCTGCTCGACTTCGTCCGGCTCGGCCGCCGGTTCGTCGGTGAACTCGGCACCGGCATCGCGACCGCGGCCGGGACCGGGACCGACGTGCTACTGCTGTCCAGCACGACCGCGCCGCTGGGCTACTCGGTGGCGCAGTACCACGGCATCCCGTGCCTCGGGGTCTTCCTCCAGCCGACCGCACCCACCCGGGCGTTCCCGCCGGTCGTGCTCGGGGTGCGCACGCTGGGCGGCTGGGGGAACCGGCTCGCCGGGTGGCTCGGCCGCAGGCTGGCCGACCGGGTCTACGCCGACGCCTCTCGCCGGCTGCGTGCCCGGCTCGGCCTGCCGCCGGTCGGCCTCGGCCGGCTGGAGCGGCTGGCCACCGCCGACGGCTGGGCGGTGCTGCACGGCTTCAGCCCGGCCGTGCTGCCCCGACCACCCGACTGGCCGGCCGGGCTGGAGGTGGTCGGCTACTGGTGGCCGGCCGGCGGGGCCGGCTGGCGCCCGCCGGGCGAGCTGGTCGACTTCCTCGCCGCCGGCCCGCCGCCGGTCTACGTCGGCTTCGGCAGCCTCACCGACACCGGGGACGGACTGCACGCCCTGGTCGTCGGCGCGCTGCGCCGGGCCGGGGTACGCGGGATCTTGCAGGGGCGCCCAGGTGCCGGCGCGGACCCGTACCGGGAGGGGGATGTGCTCACCGTCGGGGACGTACCGCACGACTGGCTCTTTCCCCGGATGGCCGCGCTGGTCCACCACGCCGGCTGCGGAACGACCGGGGCGGGTCTGCGGGCCGGGGTGCCGGCGGTGCCGGTGCCGGTCCTCGCCGACCAGCCGTTCTGGGCTGCCCGGCTGGCCGCCCTCGGCGCCGCACCCGGGGTGCTGCCGCTGCGTCGGCTCGACGAGGCCGGGCTGGCCGACGCGATCCGGGCCGCGGTGACCGAGCCGGGCCTACGGAGCCGGGCCCGCCGCTTCGCCGACCGGCTGGCCGCCGAGGACGGCGCCGGCGCGGTGGTGGCCGCGGTCGACCGGCTGGCCCGTTGACCGGCCGACCGCGGCTGCTCACCCCCTCCCCGGCCCACCCCCGGAATCCCGGTCGGTCGGCCGGTCCCACGGTCGCCACCTCGACCGCGACCTCGACTGAAATCGCAACCCCGACTGCGGACGCGAGCCGGCCCCGGCCCGGCCGCGATCCCGATCCCGACCGCGACCGCGACCGCGACCGTCAGAGCTTCTCGTAGCAGGGCCGGTCCAGGCTGTACGCCTGCGCGGTCGGGCCGGCGGTCAACGGCCGCACCTGGACCACCCCGGTCGGGGCGGCCCGGTCCGGCCGGTACACCGCGGAGACCCGCACGGCGCCGTCAGCCGGCCCGGCGGCGTAGTTGCCGGCACCGGCCGGCAGCATGCCCTCGTAGTCGACCGAGGTCAGCGACTTCACGGCGGCCAGCAGCCCGGCCCGGGTCAGGTCGCCGTCGGCCACCGCCCTGGTCAGCGCCGCCTTCAGCGGATACGACCAGACCCAGCCGGCGGTGTACCCGTCGTTCGGGGTGACCTGGCCGAGCGCCTCGCGCAGCGCCCGGTGCCCGGGGGTGTCGCTGCCCCACGCGTCCCAGGGTGCGGTCTGCTCGTAACGGGCCAGCAGGGCGGGCGCGGCGGCACTCTGCAACAGGGCCGGATTCCAGGTCGGGCTGGTGCCGATGAACCGGCCGGCGAAGCCCCGGGCGGTGGCCTGGCCGACGATCGCCGCCGCGTCGGCCGGTCCCATGGTCAGCATCACCAGGTCGGGCCGGCCGGAGAGGACCGCCTGGATCGCGCCGGCCTGCTTGTCCGCGCCGGAGTCGGTCTTCACCGCTGTGAAGCTCAGCCCGAGGCTCTGCGCGGCGAGCTTGGCGCCGGCCGCCGCGTCGTCGCCGTAGTCACCGGCCAGGTGCACCGCCAGCACCGACTTCACCCCGTGCGCCTCCCGCGCGTAGTCGAGCGCGTTCATCGACTCCAGGCAGTAGTTGGCACCGGATTCGACGATCACGTCCTCGAAGGCGTACGCCGAGGTCCAGGCGGCCGGCGCCGCGACCACGTTGCTCGCCTTCATGTCGGCCAGGATCGCGGCGGTGGTCGGCGAGCCGAGGGTCTGGGCCAGGGCCAGCACGTTCGGCTTCATCTCCTGGTACACCTGGTTGTGCGTCTGCGGGTTGTACTTGTTGTCCCGGATCCACCGGGTCACGTCGACCTCGTAGTCGCCGATCCCGCCGGCGGTGTTCACCCGCTTCCAGAACGCCTTCTGGGCGTCGGTGATCGGCACTGCCAACGCCCGGAACGGTCCCTCGGTCAGGTCGGAGATGATGCCGAGGTAGATGCATCCCTTGTTCCGGTCCACCGCCTCCGGGCAGGGTTCCGCGGTGACCCCGACGTCGGACTTCACCCCGGAGGCGTCGGTCTCGGTGTCCCCGCCGCGACAGGCGGCGGATGCGGCGCAGAGCAGCAGGGCGACGGTCGCGGCGGCGATCCGGCGCGGTGTGGAACCGGACGGTCTGTTCCTTCCCATGGCTACCTCGCAGGTCGGTGGGAGCAGCACAGCAGGAAACGGCGTGTCGGTGGGAGAACGGCGGTCAATAGGAGAAGGGCGGTCAGTAGGAGCAGGGCGGTCAGTAGGAGAACGGCCAGGTTTTCCAGTAGTTGCGGACCCGTGTCCAGATGCCGAACAGGCCCCGGGGCTCGAAGATGAGGAAGACGACCAGGAGTACGCCGTACAGGATCGTCTCCACCTGGAAGACGTTCGGCATCTCGTTCGGCTGGGCGTGCAGGAACGGCAGCCACGCCTGTAGTTCCCGGATGAACCGGGGCAGCAGGGTGAGGAAGAACGCCCCGGCGATCGCGCCGGAGATGGTGCCCGCACCTCCGATCAGCACCATCGCGATGTACTGCACCGACAGCAGCAGGCTGAACGAACCCGGGTCGAAGAACCCGGTGATCGTGTAGAGCAGCGCCCCCGCGCAGCCGGCGTACGCCGACGAGACGGCGAAGGCGATCGTCTTGTAGCGGGCCAGGTTCACCCCGATCACCCCGGCGGCGATGTCCCGGTCCCGGATCGCGGTGAACGCCCGCCCCACCTTCGAGCGGGCCAGGTTGGCGGCGGCCAGCGCGAAGCCGACCAGGAGCAGCAGCATCAGCCAGTAGAGCTTCTGGTCGCGGGTGCCGAGCGGGCCGGTGGCGGCGATCGGCCGGCCGAAGAACTCCAGGGTGGCCGCCGGCCGGCCGACCCCGGCGCCGCCGGTCAGCGCCGACCACTCGCTGAACACGTGCTGTCCGATGAAGACCAGGCCGAGGGTGACGATCGCCAGGTAGAGCCCGCGCAGCCGGGTGGCCAGCGGGGCGACCAGCACCCCGGCCAGCCCGGCGACCAGCCCGGCGGCGGGCAACCAGACCAGGATGTTGGTGACCCCGAAGCCGATCACCCGGCCGTCCGGGTCGCCGGAGATCGCCGCCGCCGTGTACGCGCCGACGGCGAGGAAGAACGCGTGCCCCAGCGAGACCTGCCCGGCGTAGCCGGTGACCAGCCCCAGTCCGATCGCCCCGATCGCCGCCACGCAACCCAGCGCCAGCAGTTGCAGCACCTCGTCGGTGAGCAGGAACGGCAGGGCGAGAGCGATGGCGAGCAGCCCGGCCATCGCGACCCGCTTCGCCCGGGTGTCGAACAGGGCCAGTTCGTCGGCGTACGAGGTGTGCAGCCCGGGTCGTCCGGGCGGGCGGGTACGCCTGCCGGTGGTCTTCACACCCGTTCCACCTCCCTCGTGCCGAACAGCCCGTACGGGCGGACCAGCAGGACCAGCAGCATCAGCACGTACGGGCTGATCACCGAGACGTTGCCGCCGAGCCACGGCGCGTGCTGCTGGTAGGTGGCGGCGAGTTCCTGGATCGTCCCGACCGCCAGCCCGCCGACCACCGCACCCGGCAGCGAGTCGAGTCCACCGAGGATGATCACCGGCAGGGCGGTCAGTGCGACCAGCCAGAGCGCACCGTCGACGCTGGCTCCGGCGGCGGCGAAGGTGCCGGCCACCGCCGCCAGCCCGCCGGCCAGCGCCCAGGACAGTGCGAAGACCGCACCGACCGAGACGCCCTGGGCCAGTGCCGCCTCCTGGTCGTACGCGGCGGCCCGCATCGCCAGCCCCATCCGGGTGTACCGGAAGAAGGCGAAGAGCCCGGCGACCAGCACGCCGGTGGCGAGCAGTGCCGCGAGGTGCCGCTGTTGCAGGTCGATCCCGGTGCCGGGCAGTGGCACGGTACGCAGCCCCCACGGGTCGCCGACGTGTCGGACGTCCAGCCCGATGAACCCGTTGACCACCACCCGGACCGCGACGTCCACCCCGAGGGTGATGATGGCGACCGTGAACGCCGGCCGGCCGACCATCGGGCGGACAGCCACCCGTTCCACCCCGAGCGCCAGCCCGGCGGTTCCGACGGCGGCGACCGGCAGCGCGAGCCAGAAGCCGAGCGGGCCGGCCAGGTAGGTGACGAGTACCGCGCCGGCGAGCATGAAGGCCGGCTGGGCGAAACTGATCACCCTGGTGGCCTTGTAGACGATGACGAATCCGAGGGCCAGCAGGGCGTAGACGCTGCCGGTGCCCAGCCCGCGCAGCAGGCTCTCGGCCAGCTCGGTCATCGGGCCGCCTCCCCGGCTCGGGACGACCCCGGGCCGGCCTGCGCCGGGCCGGCCTGCGCCGAACCCGCCTGCGCCGAGCCGGCCCGGCGCGCGGCGCCGGTGTACATCTCGTCGATCAGGTCGGCGAAGCGGTCGGCGACGGCGGCCCGGCGTACCTTCTGGGTGGCGGTCAGCTCGCCGTCGTCGTGGTCGAGTTCCTTGGGCAGCAGGGTGAACCTCCGGACCTGCTCGACCGGGGCCCGTCCCGCGTTCACCGCCGCGACCAGCCCCTCGACCAGGGCCCGGACCTCCGGCTTGCCGGCCAGGTCCCGATAGGTGGTGTACGCCAGCCCCCGGCGCTGTGCCCACTCCCCCACCGTCTCCAGCTCGATCCCGACCAGCGCCGTCAGGTACGGTCGGCGGTCGCCGACCAGGACCGCCTCCTTGACGTACGGCGACGTCTTGAGGGCGTTCTCGATGTCGGAGGGGGCGACGTTCTTGCCACCCGCGGTGATCATGATGTCCCTGGCCCGGTCGGTGATCCGCACGTGGGTGCCGTCGACCCACTCGCCGATGTCGCCGGTGCGCAGCCAGCCCTCCGGGTCGAGCGCCACCGCCGTCGCCGCCGGATCCCGGTAGTAGCCGGCGAAGACGCCCGGATGCCGGGTCAGGATCTCCCCGGTCGACTCGTCGATCCGCAGCTCGACGCCGGGGTGCGGCTCGCCGACCGTGCCGAGCCGGACCCGGCCCGGCCGGTTCCCGGTGGCGACGGCGGTGTTCTCGGTCATCCCGTACACCTCGTGCATCCGCACGCCGATGCCCATGAAGAAGCGCAGCACGTCCGGGGCGATCGGGGCGGCACCGGAGGCGGCGTACCGGACCCGGCGCATCCCGATCCGCACCCGCAACGCCCGGTAGCAGCAGAGCCAGCCGATCGCGTACGCGAGCAGGGTGCCGGCGGTGTGCCGTCCGCCGGTCCGGACCAGCGTGCCGGCGATCCGGTCTGCGACCGTCAGCCACAGCCGGGCGTTCCACCCCTTGACCGGCGAGGCGTTGGCCAGCCGGATGGTCACGCCGGCCAGGATCTTCTCCCAGATCCGGGGTACGCCGAACAGGATCGTGGGCTGCACCTCGCGCAGGTTCGCCTGCACGGTGTCGATCGACTCGGCGAACGCCACCTGCACCCCGGCACCGGCGTTGAACCAGGTGGTGAAGATCCGTTCCGCGACATGGCAGAGCGGCAGGTACGACAGCAGCAGGTCGTACGGCCCCGGCGGTGGATCGGTGAAGCCGCCGCCGTCGACAAGCGTCCGGATCGCGAAGTCCACGTTGGCGACGGTCAGCATCGCGCCCTTCGGCGGGCCGGTGGTGCCGGAGGTGTAGATCAGCGTGGCCACGTCCTCGGCGGTCGCCGACGCCATCCGGGCCTCGACCGTCGCCGGCTCGGCCGCCCGGTGCTCGGCGCCGATCGCCAGCAGCTCGTCCCAGCCGAGCAGGGCGGGATGCCGGTAGCGGCGCCGGATGCCGCGCGGTTCGAGATAGACGATCCGCTCCAGGTCCGGGCAGTCGTCGAGCACCGCCAGCGCCTTGTCGACCTGCTCCTGGTCCTCGGCTACCAGCACCCGGGCACCGGAGTGCGCGAGCAGGTAGCCGACCTCCGGAGCCGGGTTGGTCGGGTAGAGCCCGACCGTCGCCGCCCGCAGCGCCACGGTCGCCACGTCGGTGAAGAGCCACTCCCGGCGGTTCTCCGCGTGGATCGCCACCCGGTCGCCCGGTTGGACGCCGAGCGCCAGCAGCCCGTGCGCCACGGTCTGCACGGTGTCCCAGTACCCGGCCCAGGTGACCTCCTGCCAGATGCCCCGGTCCTTCTCCCGCATCGCCACCGCGTCCGGACTGTCCTGGGCCCGGTCGCGGACCCGTACCGCGAGGGTGCGGACCGGCTCCACACCTGCCGGCACCTCCACCGCCGGGCCGGCCGGGCCGACGCCCGCCGAGCCCGCACCGGCGGCGGTCACGGAGCCGCCGGCGGCGGTCGATTCGGTCATCGCGGCTCCTCCCGTCGAGCCAGGTCCCCCGGCTGCCCGTCGTCCCCCGATTGCGCTTCGCCGCCAGGCCGCAATTCGCCGCCCAGCCGGGCGGACGGCTCGCCCTTCGGGACTGGTGGGTTCGCGCCGAGGTAGGCGCGCACGACGTCCGGATGGTGCGGGATCTCCGCCGGAGTGCCGGTCGCGACCACCTGGCCGAAGTCGACCACCAGCACCCGGTCGGCGAGGTCCATCACCAGTCCCATGTCGTGCTCGACCAGCACGATCGGGATGTCCAGCTCGTCACGCACGTCGAGGACGAACCGGGCCATGTCCTCGGTCTCCTCCAGGTTCATCCCGGCGACCGGTTCGTCCAGCAGCAGCAGTTTCGGTTCCATCGCCAGGGCCCGACCCAGCTCGACCCGCTTCTGCACCCCGTACGGCAGCAGACCGACCGGCATCCGCCGCCAGCGTTCCAGTTCGAGGAAGTCCACGATCTCCTCGACCGCGGCCCGGTTGGCGATCTCGGCCCGGCGTGCCCGGCCGAGCCAGCCGATCGCGGCGAGCGGTCCGTAGTCGATGTGGTGGTGCCGGCCGAGCAGCAGGTTGTCCAGCACGGTGAGGTTGCCGAAGAGCTCGACGTTCTGGAAGGTCCGGGCCATCCCGAGCGCCGCGATGGCGTGCGGCCGGCGCCCGACCAGGTCCACGCCGTCGAAGACGACCCGACCGGTCTGCGGCCGGTAGACCCCGGAGAGGACGTTGAAGATGGAGGTCTTGCCCGAGCCGTTCGGTCCGATGATGGCGAAGAGTTCGTGCCGGCCGACCGTGAAGCTCACCCCGTCGATGGCCCGTACGCCCGCGAAGTGCAGCCGGACGTCCTCGAACCACAGGATCGGGTCCGCACCGTCCCGCCCGGTCACGGCCCCGGCCGGCGCCGTCGTCGTCACGACAACCACCGCTTGCGCCGCCGGTAGTGCTTGACCTCCCGAAACGACCGCCGGTCCGCTGCGGCGGCACCGAGACCGAGATAGAACTCCCGGATGTCGTCGTCGGCCAGCAGGTCGGCGGCAGGCTTGTCCAGCACCACCTGCCCGGTCTCCAGCACGTAGCCGTGGGTGGCCAGCGAGAGCGCCATCGTGGCGTTCTGCTCGACCAGCAGCACCCCGGCACCTGTCGCGTTGATCGCCGCGATCAGCTCCCGGACCTGGTCGACCAGTCGGGGTGCCAGACCTAGGCTGGGCTCGTCCAGCAGCAGGTAGCGCGGCTGTGTCATCAGCGCCCGGCCCATCGCGAGCATCTGCTGCTCGCCGCCGGAGAGGTATCCGGCGGCGAGCCGGCGGCGCCCGGCCAGCACCGGGAAGAGCCCGAACACGTGGTCCAGCCGGGCGGGGATCTGCCGGTACGCCGTGTGGCCGCCGAGCCGCAGGTTCTCCTCCACGGTCAGCTCGGCGAAGATCCGGCGTCCCTCCATCACCTGGCAGACGCCCCGCCGGACCACGGCGGCCGGCCGCAGCCGGTGGATCGGTTCCCCGTCGAGCGTGACGGTGCCCTTGGTGACCGCGCCGTCGTGCACGTCGAGCAGGCCGCTTATCGCCCGCAGCAGGGTGGTCTTGCCGGCGCCGTTCGCGCCGAGCAGTGCGACGATCCCGCCGGGCGGTACGGCGAGACTCACTCCGCGCAGCACCAGCATCACGTCGTCGTAGACGACCTCGAGATTGCGCACCTGCAGCATCCGGGAACCCCCGGCTTCCGGTTGTGGCGCGGCTCACAAAGTTACCGGACATTAACCAGGGCGCAACGTTCCGTCAAGAGCATCGAGCTGGCGACCGCCGGTCCGCACCGGATCGGTGGAGGTGGAAGGCACTCACGGCTGTCGGTTGTGGACCGATCGGCCCGGCCCGACCGCGCCCCGCACAAGCCCGACCATGGCACGCACAAGCCCGACCGTGGGCCGCACAAGCCCGACCGTGCCCCGCACACCGCAGGCCGCCGCGGGCGGCGTCTCGGCGCTTCAGTGCCAGTGCCGGCCGAGCTGGCCGCGGATCTCGCCGCCGGGATAGCGCGAGCTGTGCACGTTGACGTACGCCGCACCGGCCCGTACCGCCGCGACCAGCTCGTCGAACTCACCGGGCGCGATCCCCTGCGCGGTCGGACCGATCACGTCGGCCGGCCGGATGGTCCCGCTGAGCATGGCCGGCGAGGCGGGGCAGGACTGGGTGCCGGCCGGCCCGTTGCCGAGGTTGGTGCAGAGGAAGGCGCTTATCCCGCCGCTCTGGGCCCGGCCGCCGAAATGGATGTGTGCCTGGGTGACGTCACCGGAGAGTGCGTCGTAGCTGAGCCGGTACGTCACTTCCTGGTCCTCCTCGTCGATGGCGAGGCTGAAGCCGCCGTTGCCGGTGGTCGAGACCGCCAGCGGGTCCTCCTGGTAGCCGCTGAGCCGTTCCCGGGCGACTCCCCAGCGGTCCCGCTCCTCTTCGTTGCGGTCGGCGTTCTCCAGCACGATCCTGGCCGTTCCCGCCCCGGCGACGAGAAGGGCCACCACCGAGACCACCGCGCCGTACCATCGTCGGATCATCATCGTCGCGCCTCCCCGGTCCCACCCCGGCCGATGCCCGTCACCCGGTTCAACTGGGCGTACGCCAGCCGAGGCACGACAGTCGGCTGACGGATCGTGGACAGAGAGTAGTTGTGGACAGCTGGGACGATCCGGTAGGTGTCAGTCCCGCAGCCGGGCGAGGTGCCGCATCTTGTTCATCGCGTCCAACGCGGCGACCTTGTACGCCTCGGCCAGGGTCGGATAGTTGAAGACCGCGTCGACCAGGTAGTCGACGGTGCCGTGGCAGCCCATCACCGCCTGTCCGATGTGCACGAGTTCGGTGGCTCCGGTGCCGAAGATGTGCACTCCGAGCAGCCGGCCGCTCTCCGGAGCGACGAGCAACTTCAACATCCCGTACGAGTCGCCGCTGATCGCACCCCTGGCGAGCTCGCGGTACCGGGAGATGCCCACCTCGAACGGCACCTTCTCCCGGGTCAGCTCGTCCTCGGTACGCCCGATGAAACTGATCTCCGGGATGGTGTAGATGCCGATCGGCTGCGCCTCGGACAGGGCCCGGGCGGGTTCGTCGCAGGCGTGGTGCGCCGCCAGCCGGCCCTGCTCCATCGAGGTGGAGGCGAGCGCCGGAAAGCCGATCACGTCCCCGACCGCGTAGATGTGCGGCACCGCCGTCCGGAAGTCCGGGTCGACCTCGATCCGACCCCGCTTGTCGGCGGCCAGCCCGGCGTTCTCCAGGTCGAGTTCGCTGCCCAGCCCCTGCCGGCCGGCGGAGTACATCACGGTGTCGGCGGCGATCCGTTTGCCGCTCTCCAGTACCGCGATGGCTCCCCGGGCGTGCCGCTCCACCGCCGCGACCGCCTCGCTGAACCGGAAGGTCACCGCGAGGTCCCGGAGGTGGTACTTCAGTGCCTCCACGATCTCCAGGTCACAGAACTCGAGCATGTGGTCGCGCCGCTCGACCACGGTGACCTTGGTGCCGAGCGCGGCGAACATCGAGGCGTACTCGATGCCGATCACCCCCGCGCCGACCACGACCATCGAGTTCGGCACCCGGTCCAGGTTGATGATGCCGTCCGAGTCGATGATCGTCCGCTCGTCGAAGTCCACACTCGCCGGTCGGGCCGGCCGGGTGCCGACGGCGATGATGATCTTCTCGGCGGTGACCTTCGACTCCCGGCCGGCCGGGTCGGTCACCGCGACCGTGTGCGGGTCGGCGAACCGGGCGGTCCCGGTGATCAGGCGTACCCGGTTGCGGGCCAGCTGGCTGCGGACCACGTCGACCTCCCGGCCGATGACGTGTTGGGTCCGCGCCGTCAGGTCGGCGACGGTGATGTCGTCCTTGAGCCGGTAACTCTGGCCGTACACCTCCCGCTGGCTCAACCCGGTCAGATAGAGCACCGCCTCGCGCAGCGTCTTGGACGGCACCGTGCCGGTGTTGATGCACACCCCGCCGACCATGTGCTGCCGTTCCGCCACCGCCACCCGGCGGCCGAGCTTGGCCGCCGCGATCGCCGCCTTCTGACCACCCGGCCCCGAACCCATCACGAGCACGTCGAAGTCATGCACCCCACCAGTCTGGCAGGCCGGAGATCGGACCGCGCGGGGCCGATCGGTCGGTTACCGCAGGTGGTCCGGAACTCACCGACGTCCGTCCATCAACCGGTGCAGGTTCTGCCGCCACGCCTGCGCGAAACCGGGTTCGCCGCGACCGTGCGCCCAGACCACGACGAAGACCGAGGTCAGCGCCCCGCAGGCGTGCAGCACCGCCCGGTCGGCGTCGCCGAGGGTACGCCGGTAGCCGGCCAGGAACGCCTCGGCGAGGTCCGGCCGGTCCCGCCACGGGCCGAAGTAGAGCCGGTTCAGGTCGTTGACCCACATCTCCGGGCCGGCCCACTCGAAGTCGACGACGTGCACCTGCCTGTCGCCGGTCACCAGCCAGTTGCGCGGGCCGTAGTCGAGGTGGCACGGCACCCGGACCGGTGCCGGGACGCCGGCCAGGGCGCGCAGCCCGGCGCGGACGAAGTCGAGTTCCCGGGGTTCGAGCAGTTCCCGCGCCGGGGTGGCGAGCCGGTCGAGTTCGTCGAGCTTCTCGGCGACCAGGTCGGTCCAGGGCGGCAGCGTTGCGCTGTCGTGCAGCCGACGCAGCAGTACGCCGGCCCGGTGCTGCACCTCCGGGTCGGTGGCGTACGGCAGGCCGGGGCCACCCGGCACCGCCGAGAGCACGAGTGCGAACCGGCCGTCGTCGTACGCCCGCAGCCTCGGTGCGCGCCCGCCGAGCCCCGGCACCCAGCGGCGGTACGCCGAGAGTTCCCGCCGGTAGCGCTCCGGGTCGCCGTGCCCCTTCACGAACCAGGTGACGCCCTCGCCGTCGCGCACCTCCAGCACGCCGGCCACCCCGTGCGGCCAGGACCGGTCCGCGACCACCCGGACCGGCCCGAGCACCTGCCGCGCGTACCCGACCAGGTCGTCGCGCATGTTTCCTCCCCGGAGTCGCCGCCGCGCGTGCCTCCCTCGGAAGTTCAGGACCGGCGCGGCAGCCTGTGCAGTACGACGTCGTGCAGCCGACCGCCGGAGATCTCGACCGTCAGGTAGGTGGCGTACGGCTGGCGGCGCCGGTCGGTCGGCGAGCCGGGATTGAGCAGCCGCAGCCCGCCCGGCGCCTCGCTGTCCCAGGGGATGTGCGAGTGCCCGAAGACCAACAGGTCGGCGTCACCGAACCGCTCCGCGCATCGGCGTTCCCGGCCGGCGGCCGGGCCGGTCTCGTGCACCACCGCGACCCGCAGGCCGGCCAGCTCGACCCGGGCGACCTCGGGGAGCCGGGCCCGCAGTCGCGGGCCGTCGTTGTTGCCGTGCACCCCGACCAGCCGGGCGGCCCGGGACTCCAGGACGTCGAGCAGCGGCTCGTGCACCCAGTCGCCGGCGTGGACGACCACGTCCGCCTCGTCGACCGCCGCCCAGAGCTGCGGGGGCAGGTCCCGGGCCCGCTTCGGCACATGGGTGTCCGCCATCAGCACCAGGCGCACGCCTTCACCCTATCGGTTCCGCCGCACCGGCACGCTCCCGAACCTGCGGTGGTGGCCTCCCGCGGGGCCGTCCGACACCGGGCGCAGCGTGTCGGCCCGGCCCACGGATGGTGGGCCGGGCCGGCACGGATGGAGCTACCGGGTTCGCCCGGAGGGCCGCGCTGCCGGCGCCATCGGTTTCCCGTGGCAGCCGCCTCGACGGCGACGAACCGTGCGCCGTCGGGCGGCCCGACGGGCCAGTGCGGAGGTCGTCGCCCCGGCCGTGGCCCAGCCGGTGGCGGGAGCGGCGGCTGGTTCCAGCACGCGTCGACGAGCGCCTCGAACTCCGCCCGCACGAGTTCGTCGTCCCGGACGAGGAGTTCGACAAACGCCTCGTGGACCGACCGGGTCGTCGAGACCTCGTCCCGTACGCCGCTGGGCATCCGCCTCACCCTCCGCCGTCGACTGTCCCCGGAAGCCGGCGAACCGCCGGGCCGGGTGCGATGCCTGTCAGGCGTTGATGACCTTCTGCTGGGATCCGGCCGTGCCGGAGGTGATCGTCACCCGGCGGGGCTTGGCCTGCTCCCGCACCGGGATCCGCACGGCCAGCACACCGTTCTCGTGGCTCGCCTCGATCCGGTCGGTGTCCAGGCCGTCGCCGAGGAAGATCTGTCGGGAGAAGGCTCCGAGCGGTCGTTCCGAGACCTGGGCCCGGGCGTTCTCGCCGAGGTGCGGCGGACGGCGCTCGGCGCGGACGGTCAGCAGGTTCCGCTCGACGTTCAGCTCGATCGCGTCCGGGGCGACCCCGGGAAGGTCGAACGCGACGACGAACTCCTCGTCGTTGCGGTAGGCGTCCATCGGAATCGCCGTCGGCCGGGACCGGGTGCCGGAGACGAGCGTGCCGAGGGCCTGCTGTGCGAAGCGGTCGAACTCGCGGAAGGTGTCGGTGCGCATCAACATCGGAATCCACCTCCTAGTGCTGGTCGACAGGTTGTCAATGCGCGACACCTCGGTTGTATCATGTCGTCGCAATGATGACAAGAAGATGGGTCATCACACAGACGACGGCTGTCGGAGATGGGGAACGGATGGACCAGCGGGAGCAGTCCGGGCCACCGGGCCGGCCGGCCGGGGCCGGCGCCACGTCGACGCCGGCCGGCACGGCGTTCGACCGCGTCCAGGCGGTCACCAGCCAGGTCGGCGTCGCCACCGCCCCCACCCCGGGCGGCGCCCGCCGGCCCGGGCCGCGCGCCGGCACCGGACCGGCGGACGGTCCCGAGGTGACCGTCGACCAGGTGCTCACCGCCCTCGTCCTGCTCCGGCAACTCCGTGCCGAACTCGAGTCCTGGGAGCCGCGCCTGATCGCCGCCGCCCGGCAGCGCGGGGCGAGTTGGGCCGAGCTGGCGCCCGCACTCGGGGTGGCGAGCCGGCAGGCCGCCGAGCGCCGCTACCTGCGGCTGCGCCCCGCCGACAAGGATGCCGCCGCACGGACCCGGGACGACCGGGTACGCGCCGAGCGGGACCGCCGGGCCGGCGACCGCGCGGCGGCCAGCTGGGCCCGGGACAACGGTGCCGACCTGCGCCAGCTCGCCGGACAGATCGCCGCGCTCACCGACCTCGGCACGGCGGCACGCCCCAGCCTGGACCGGCTGCACGACGCCCTCGGCGGCGCCGACCCGAACGCCCTGCTCCGGCCGCTCGCCGAGGCCGAGCAGCATCTCCGGGCCGACCATCCGGGCCTGGCGGCTCAGGTCGAGGCGATGAACGAACACCTCGGCGAGGTACGCGAGCGCACCCGCCGACACCGTGGCCGTCCCCGCCCCTGAACCCCGGTACGCCGGCCCGGCCGCCAGCCAGTGGGCGGCGGCCGGTTTAGTTGGCATCCCAAACTATTGACAGGCACCATCCAGCGATGTGAATCTCTGTGCAGGGACACCGCCGCCGGAGCCGGGTGGTTGGTGCGGGAGCACCGGGCAGCCTCCCGCGTACTCGCCCGTGCAACCGACGTCTGGGGATCCCCATGTCATCACTCGCCCAACCTCCGAATCCGGCTCGCGGCCGCGCCCCGATGGTCCTGCGGATCCTCGCGGTCGCGGCAACCGCCGTCGTCCTGCTCGCCACCGCCCTCGCCGTATCCCGGGACGCCGCGGACGCACACGGCTCCACGATCAACCCGGCCTCCCGCAACTACGGCTGCTGGAAGCGCTGGGGCAACGACTTCCAGAACCCGGCGATGGCCACCCAGGACCCGATGTGCTGGCAGGCCTGGCAGGCCGACCCGAGCGCCATGTGGAACTGGAACGGCCTCTTCCGGGAGGGCGTGAACGGCAACCACCAGGCCGCCGTACCGAGCGGCCAGCTGTGCAGTGCCGGCGAGACCGGCGGCATCCGGTACGCCGCACTGGACAACCCGGGCAACTGGCAGGCCACAAATGTCGGCACCAACTTCAACGTCACGGTGCACGACCAGGCGCTGCACGGTGCGGACTACTTCCGGATCTACGTCACCCGGCAGGGGTTCAACCCGCTGACCCAGCGACTCGGCTGGAGCGACCTCGAACTGGTCCGGGAGACCGGCCGGTACGCCCCCGGGGAGGGCACCCGGGAGACCGGCGACCCGGTGCTGAACGGCGTCTCCATCACCATGCCGGTGAGCGCGCCCGGACGCTCCGGCCGGCACATCGTCTTCGTGATCTGGAAGGCCAGCCACTCGGACCAGAACTACTACTGGTGCAGCGACGTCAACGTCGGCGGCACCGGCAACCCGCAACCGACCGCCACCCCGACCCGTACCCCCACCCCGACGCCGACCCGCACCACCGCGCCGCCGACCAGTACCCCGCCGGCGGGTGGCACGGGCAGCTGCTCGGCGGCGTACACCGTGACCGGCACCTGGTCCGGCGGCTTCCAGGCCGAGGTACGGGTCACCGCCGGCAGCGCCGCGATCACCGGCTGGACGGTGAGCTGGACGTTCGGCAACGGACAACAGGTGAGCAACTCCTGGGGAGCGACGATCACCAGCAGCGGATCAAGCGTCACCGCCCGGGACGCCGGCTACAACGGCAGCCTCGGCGCCGGCGGCAGCACCACCTTCGGGTTCCTCGCGTCGCAGACCGGCAGCAACGGCGTACCGTCGCTGACCTGCACCGCCACCTGACCTCCGGCGGCAGTGCCCAGGCACCGGGCCGGGCCCGTTCACTCGCGGACCCGGCCCCGGGGCGCATCCGGTGGGACGCGACGGACCGGCCCGGACCGGCGGGTGGTGCCCGGTCAGTCGAACGAGACGTGCGCGAAGGCGTACGGGTTGACCAGCTCGTCCCGGCGGCGGTGCAACCCGTCGAGTTCACCGGCCAGCCGATCCCGGTCGGTCGACGGCAACTCGACGCTCTCGCGCAGCCGGAGCCGCTCCCCCACCGCCAACGTGGCCAGATCCTCGGCAAGCCGGCCCGGCTCGACGCCGCAGGAGAAGCGGTGCTGCCAGATCACCACCCGCTCGAAGAGGTACGCCCCGGGGCGCACCTGGAGCCAGGCCCAGCCCTCGGCCGAGCCGTCCCGCCAGTCCAGACGCAGGCTGCGCAGGATCGGGTCGACAAGCTCCCGGTTGACGTAGGCGTCCACCGCGATCGTCCGGGCGACCGCACCGAGGTCGTTCACGTGCCCGCTACTGCCGTCCGGCAGCCGGCCGACGATGTCCCGGTAACCGCGCGGCGCGTCCGGGGCGAGTTCGGCGTACTCGGCCGGGTCGCCGGTGGCGGCCAGGAAGGCGCGGGCGTCGACGACGTACTCGACGATCCGCCGGCCGTGGGTGGCCGGCTGCAACGTCGCCGAGGAGATCCGGAGCAGTTGCAGGCCGACCGCCTCGCAGACGGCGTGCCTCGCCCGTTCGTCCCGCTGCGTCTGCGCGGTCCGCACACTTGCGTCGACCAGCTCGACGGCGAACGGCGCCGCCCGGCCGGCCGGATCGCAGACCACGAAGTCGAACGCCTGCCGGCTGGCCACGTTCCACTGGTTGCCGGTGATGCCCTCCGGCCGGCGCGGCACGAGCTGGCCGAGCCGCTGGCCGGGCCGGACGACCAGACCGGCCCGCTCGAACCCGCCGTCGCCCGCCGCCGGCTCGGCGGGCAGCCGGGTGGATCGCACGGGCGTGCGCCTGTCGCCGCCGCTGGGTGCCGTCTGTCCCCTGGTCCGTAACATCCGCTCGCCGCCTCCGACACCGCCCGTCCGGCGGCAGATCCCCACCATGGTAGGAACCCGCCGCCGGTCACGCGTCGCCGGACCGGCCACACCGGACGGCGTTCGCCGGACCAGGTTCGACGGCCCCGGCGTCGCCCGCAGCGGGGGGCGCAAGTGGGTGGGTCAGTCCGGTCGGGACAGGACGACGATGCCGAGGCACATCTCGTCGCTGGTGCCCTCGCCCCAGACGACGTACCGGGGCGGCAGGTTGCGCAGTTGGGGCACCCGCTGGCGCAGCGTCACGTCGTGGGTGCAGGTGACCCGGTAGACGTCACCGGGCCCGACCGCGACCGGTCGCGGCAGCACCCGGTTGGCCTGCTGGTCGAAGTCGTACGTCGGGATGTCGAGCAACACCTGCGCCCTCGGGGTGCCGGGGTTCAGCTCGATCCGGATCGCCCTGCCGAGCAGGTGCATGTGACCGGCGACCGCCTGCACCAGGCCGGCCCCGGTGACCGGGCGGTCGCAGTGCTGGGTACTCCCGGCAGCCGGCGCACGACCCCGGTTGCAGTACCGGTTGAGCCGCTCCGGCTGCCCGCCGGACTCCGCGCCGAACCGGCGCACCAGGTCCCGCACCGCCGCCTCGCGCCGGCAGAGTTCGCCACGCTCCTCGGCCGCGCAGGGCAGCTCGACCGGGGCCGGCAGCAGCTCGGTGTGCAGCGGGTCCACGTCTTCGCCGCCGCCGACGAGGCGCAGCCGGATGCCGGACCGGTCGGTGTCGTCACCGGGACGCACGTCGATCAGGTTGTAGTGCACCTGCATCACGAGCTGGCTGCCGGGCGGCATCGGATAGCCGACGCCGGGGGCGAGCAGCGTCTCGTTCGCGCCGGGCGCCCAGTGCGCCACCCAGGCCGCGTCGCCGATCCCGGCGTCGCCGAAGCAGGTCCAGCCGTCGCCGGGGGTCGCCACGTCGAGTTCGCGGGCCGAGGCCACCGCCGCCGCGTCCAGCCGGAAGAAGATGGCGTGGTGCACCATGGCGCCGTTCTGCGGCAGGAACTGGCTGCCGGTGAGGAACGCGGGCTCGGTCAGGCCCGGGTCGACCAGGAAGCAGCGGTACTCGTCGGTGCCGCCGTCACGCGCCGACGGGCGGTACGGCCGCGGCATGCCCAGGTCGACGAACCGCTCGCCGGAGCGCGGCGGCGCGGCCGGTGGAATGTCGACGGTGCCGTGCCCGCCGGTGTGCGGGCCGGCCGACGAGGTCTGCGGCGCCGGAATGGAGCCGGTGTCCGAATCGGCCCCGCAGGAGGTGCCGAGGAGGAGCGCGGCCAGCGAGGCGGCCACGATGCCGAAGAGGCGTACGCGTCGATGCACGTTCTTCATAACGTCGGGCCTCCGCCCAGGATCCGGGCTGACCGGCAACTATCCGATGAAGTCGGATCTTTTGCAGGATAACCACCGACCGGCCGCCGGGGCGCTCCGGGCCGACGGCGTAACATACCGGCCCGTTGGTTGAACCTTTCTCGCCTGGGCTCCGAACTACACCAGTAGCGGCCGAACGAAGGGACTTCACTGTGCGTCACCGGGCAGTGTGCTGGATCGTCGCCCTGGTCACCGCCACGCTCGCGGGTGCCACCCTCGGCGCCCAGGCGGCGAGCGCCGACGTGACCATGTCGCCGGGCGAGGCCGTACAGGGTGGCGCGGCGAAGTTGACCTTCCGGGTCACCGAGGACCGGGTACCGGCGTACACCACCAGGATCGAGCTGCTGATGCCGGAGTCGGCGCCGGTGGCGGAGACGTACCCGATGTCCGACCCGCAGTGGGCGCCCCGGATGACGATGCGGAAGGTCGACCAGTCGCTCGGCGGGATCCACCACGGGCAGGTCACCGAGGTGGTGGCCAGCATCGTCTGGACCCGGGCCGGCGCACCCGCACCGGGCGGCGGGCCGGCGGAACTGGTCGTCTCGCTCGGCCCGCTGCCGCAGACCGACCAGATGACGTTCCACCTGGTCCAGACGTACTCCGACGGTCACGTGACGAACTGGAACCAACCGCCCTCCTCCGAGGTCCCGCGGCCGGAGTTCGCGGCCCCGGTGCTGACCCTCGCCCCGCCGGCCGCCGAGCCGGCGCCGCCCGGCGCTGCGGTACCGCAGCGCGAGGCGGCGGACGACGACGGCGACTCCGGCTTCGGCTCGCTGACCACCGGCCTGGTCGCCGGGCTGATCCTCGGCCTGGCCGTCGCCGCCTGGCTCTACCTGCGCCGTCCCCGGACCGGCACCGCCGGACCCGCCCCGTCGGACAGCGCCGGACCCGCCCCGTCGGACAGCGCCGGCTCCACCGGCCCGACCGGGACGACCGGCCCGGACGAGTCGGACGAGTCGGACGAGTCGAGCGAGTCGGTCGGTGGGAGCGGCCAGCCGGCGGTCGGTGGGCCGGCCGAGCCGGCGGCCCAGGACACCCGGTCGGGTACCCGGGCCGCCAGCGGCGGACGGACGGCCGGCGGTGGACGGGCCTGGCGGCTGCGGGAGTAGCCCCGCCCCGGGATCAGCGGAACGGGCCGGTGACGCAGTACGTGATGCCGCCGGAGGAGGAGCCCGAGGTCCCGCGCTGCGAGGAGAAGTACAGCCGGTTGCCTGCGGGGGTGAACGCGGGCCCGCAGAGCTCCGAGGAGCCCTGGCCGGTGACCCGCAGGAACACCGAGATCTTGTCGTCCGGCGTGATCAGGCAGATCTCCATGTTGCCGCCGTCCTCGGCGACGTACAGGTCGCCGGAGGCCGAACCGGTGATGTTGTCGACGCCGGTCAGCTGCGCCGAGCCGGAGCTGACCAGGCTGTCGTCGTAGCCGAGTTCGTAGGTGCTGTCGACGAGGTTGAGCTGCCAGACCCGGTTGTCACCCTTGGTGGTGAACCACACGGTGTCGTTGGCGTAGTAGCAGCCCTCCCCACCGTTGAACGACTTGGCGCCGGAGACCTGTGCACGGGTCGCGGTCGGCGAGCCGTCCGGATCGGGGACGGCGGCCCAGCTGAACGAGCCTGAGGTGCCGCTGCCGGCGACCAGGACCTGTAGCCTGCCGGCCGAGAGGTCGCCCCAGGTGTTCGGACGAAGCGGTAGAACTTTCCGTTGCTCTCGTCCTCGGTGAGGTAGATGACCTTCCGGTCCGGGTCGGCGGCGGCGGCCTCGTGCTTGAACCGGCCCATCGCTGGACGGACCACGGCGGCGCCGCCGAGCGGGTAGGTCTCCCAGACCCGGCCCAGGCTGACCTCCTCGCAGGACAACCAGGTGTTCCACGGCGTCTTCCCGCCCGCGCAGTTGTTGTTGGTGCCGGAGAGGATCCGGGACGCCCCGGTGACGGCTCCGCTCGAGTTGAACACGATCCGGGACGCACCACCGCCGGAGCCGGCGCTGGTCTCGGAGTTCGACACGTAGATCCAGCCGCTGCCGTTGGCGAACACCGCACCACCGTCGGGCGCGTTGTGCCAGGTGTACGACGTGCCGGCCACGACCTGACCGGACCGGGCGACGATCTGGCTGGTGAAGCCGGCCGGAAGCTGGATGCCGTGCCCGTTGGCCGGCTGGAGCGGACCGTACGGGCCGGCGGCGTTCTGCGCCGGTGCCGCGTACGCCGCCGACCAGGTGGTGAACGGCAGCGCCAGCGCACCAGCGCCGAGCACCGTGCTGCGTAGCATGTTCCGTCGATCCATCGTGACGCTCCTTCGTGGGGATCCGAGGAACGTAACGACGGGTCTTGACCGGAGCCCGGTGCGTAGGTGAACGCTCGCCGTCGAAGCGCGGACTACTCGTCGTCGGGCTGTGCGTCGGGCTGTCCCGTGTCGCCCTGCGCGTCGGGCTGTCCCGTGCCGCCGTGTCGGAGCACGGCTTCGGGCGCGCAGAGCACGGTCACCCGGTAGGCAAGGCCGAGGTTGGAGAAGATCTGACCGGTCAGGCCGAGGCAGAGTCCCACCCCGGGCAGGCCCTCCGGGTGCTCGAAGAACTCCACCACCGGGTCGGCGATCGCCCCGACCAGGCCCTGCGTCCGCAGCGCCGTACCCGCGACCTGGAGCAGACCTACGCTGACCTGCACCTCGACGTCGTCGAGCGCGTCGACGTCGTACCAGTGGGTGTCGGGCAGGAAGAGCTGCGAGTCCACGCCACGCTGCCGGTAGTCGGGTCCCAGCTGGCCGCTCTCCGGATCGGGCCGGTCGCCGATCCAGGCCATCCCGGCGTAGTCGCTGCGCAGCCGCCGCGCGTCGGTGACGAACTCCGTCACGACGGTGTCGAGGCGTGGCTGGGCGACGAGGTGCACATCTGCGTCGGTCACCCGGGGCACCCTAGCACCGCCCACCCGGCTCTCCGGGTCCGACCACCCCGCCGCCACCAGGCCCGTTTCCGCCCCGGACCGGCGTTTCGCCCCGCACGCTACCCTGGGCTCCCCGCTGGACGCGGCCGTCGCGTTGGGACCAAAATGTGCATCGAGCGACGACCGTCGACGGGCAGGGAAGGAAGCAGGGGGCGTCAGCTCGGGGGACGGGACGCCACCGATCACCCATGGTGAACGGTGCTGGACGCTGATCGGGGACGTACATGGGAATCATGGGGCAGATGCAGCGGGCGCACGCACAGCAGGTGCACGCGCGGCAACGAGCATCCACCACCCCGTACCAGCAGCACCAGCAGATGCTCTGGGAGGCCGAGCACGCCCGGCGGGCCGCCGAGCGGGCGGCGGAGGCGGACGAGCGGGAACGCCGGCGGCTCTACGTCGAGGCCCGGACGGCCCGGGTCAGGGCCGCCAACGCCAACCTCCAGTCCCAGCTGGACGAGCTGGACAACCTGCTCCGGACCACCCTCGCCATCGACGACCACATCGACCTGCAACGGCTGAAGAAGCAGGCCGACTATCCGGAGTTCACCCCCGGTGAGCTGGGCATGCCGCTGCGGGCGCCGGACTGGCGCAGGTTCGCCCCGCCCGAGCCGAACGCGATCGGCAAGATGTTCGGCGGTGAGGGCCGCTACCAGCAGTTGCTGACCGAGGCGGAGCAGGCGTTCGAGAAGGCCAAGGCCAAGCACGCCGCCGGCGAGGCGGCCCGGCAGCAGCGACTGGCCCAGGCACGGCGGAAGTACGACCAGCACTGTCAGCAACTCGACGCCCAGGTCAGCAGCCACAACGACGAGATCGACAGGTTCGGCGCCGCACTGGCCGCCGCCGAGCCGAACGCCGTGGTGAAGTACTTCGGACTGGTGCTCGGCAACTCGGTGTACCCGGAGGACTTCCCGCAGCGCTACCGGCTCGCCTACGTCCCGGACTCCCGGCTGATCGTCGTGGAGTACCTGCTGCCGACCGTCGCCGTCGTGCCGAAGGTGCGGGAGTACCGCTACGACAAGGCGGGTGACGAGGTGCAGACCGTGGCCCGCCCGGCCGACGAGGTCCAGCGGCGGTACGCCGACGTGATCACCCAGGTGGCGCTGCGTACCGTGCACGAGCTGTTCGAGGCCGACCGTACCCGGCTGGTGGAGACGATCGTCTTCAACGGCATCGTCGAGACCACCCACCCGGGCACCGGACAGGCGGTCCGGCCGTGCCTGGTGACCCTGCGAACCAGCCGGGACGCCTTCACCGCGATCAACCTGGCCAAGGTCGACCCGGCGGCCTGCCTGCGGCACCTGCGGGCCACCCTGTCGTCCCGACCGGAAGAGCTGGTCCCGGTACACCCGGTGCTGGAGTTCGACGTGGTCGACAAGCGCTTCGTCGACGAGGTGGACGTGCTGGCCGACCTGGACCAGCGGCCCAACCTGCACAAGTTGAGCCGGACCGAGTTCGAGGACCTGATCCGGAACCTCTTCGGCCGGCTCGGCCTGGAGATCCGGACGACCCGGGCGGCGCCGGACGGCGGCATCGACTGCGTCGCCTTCGACCCGCGCCCGATCTTCGGTGGCAAGGTGGTCATCCAGGCCCGGCGGCACCGGGGCACCATGGACGTCTCGGCGGTGCGGGACCTCTTCGGCACGGTGCTGGGCGAGGGGGCCACCAAGGGCATCCTGGTGACCACCAGCGGCTACGGGCCGGACTCGTTCGAATTCGCCTCCGGCAAGCCGCTTGAGCTGATCGACGGCTCCAACCTGCTGCACCTGCTGGCCGAGCACGCCGAGGTACGCGCCCGGATCGACCCGAACGAGCGCTGAGGCACCACCGGCCAGGCACGGCGGGTGGTTCAGTCGGTGCCGGCGGTGCGCCGGTCGTACGCCTCCCGGGCGGCGGCGATCGCCTGCCGGTGCCGTTCCGCCCAGCCGGTCAGCACCAGCAGCGAGTCGTAGAGTTCCCGGGCCATCTCGGTGGCGACGTACTCGACCCGGGGCGGGACGGTGGGGTAGGTGGTCCGCACCAGCAGCCCGTCGCGTTCGAGGTTGCGCAGGGTGAGGGTGAGCATCCGCCGGCTGATCCCCTCGACCGAGCGCTCCAGCTCGGTGAAGCGGACGGGGCCCCGGCTCGCCTGGATGATGATCCCGATGCTCCACTTGCCGCCGACCCGGTCCAGTACCTCGCGCACCGTGCAGGCCGGGACGTGCTCGCCGGAACAGGACTGCTGCCGATCGTCGCCGCCCACCGCCGGCCCCGGCCGCACGTCCGACCGTGCCTCCGGCCGCGCCTTCGGCTGCTCGGTCATTGGTGCGCCTCCCCCTGCTCCGGCGGCAATGGTCACACGGGGCGGTACGGCCGCCAACCCGTACCCCCTGGCTACCCGCCCCGGCGCCGGCCGACGCCGTCCGGGAAGTCACCTGGCAGTACCGGTCGTACCGGCCCGAGCGGTCGATCGCGACCGGGAGGAAGCCGCCGATCGGCAAATTGCGCGGGCGTGGACTCCGGCGGGCCGGGTAACGGTAGGCACCGAAGACGCGGACCGGCGGAAGGAGGCACGGATGCCTACCGGAACGAGCGGGCCGGGCGGCGGCCCGCCGGTGGTACTGACCGTGAACGCGGGTTCGTCAAGCCTCCGGCTCGACTACGTCCGGGCGGGCGAGGTCGTCGACGGCCTGGCCCGGGCCGAGCCACCCGGTTCGGCCGAGGGGGATCGGACGGTACGTGACTTCCTCGCCGCCCACGTCCCGCCGCACGCCGTCGGTCACCGACTGGTGCACGGCGGTGACCTGGTCCGCACCCCGACCCGGGTGGACGACACGCTCCGCGCCCAGCTCGACCAGCTGGGCACGCTCGCCCCGCTGCACCTGCCGCCCGCGCTGCACCTGCTGGACCGGATCCGGGAACAACTGCCCGGCGTGCCGCAGGTGCTCTGCCCGGACACCGCCTTCCACGCCCAGCTGCCGACCCCGGCCGCCACCTACCCGCTGCCGGCGCCGTGGCGGGAGCGCTGGGGACTGCGCCGGTACGGCTTCCACGGCCTGTCGTACTCGTACGCCCTCCGTCGCAGCGCCGAGCTGCTCGACCGGCCGGTCGGCGGGCTCCAGCTCCTGCTGGCCCACCTCGGCGGCGGCGCCTCGGTCTGCGCGGTACGCGACGGCCGCAGCCTCGACACCTCGATGGGCTTCACCCCGCTGGACGGCATCCCGATGTCGAAGCGTTCCGGGGCGGTCGACCCGGGGATGCTGCTCTGGCTGCTGGCGGACGACCGGCTCAGCCTGGCCGAGCTGTCCGAGGGGCTGAACTCCCGGTCCGGGTTGCTCGGCCTCTCCGGCGGTCGCTCCGACGACACCCGCGACCTGGTCGCCGCCGCCGGAGACGACCCGGCGGCGGCACTGGCGCTGGCGGTCTACGCCCACCGGGTACGCCGGGAACTGGCCGCCGCCGCCACCAGCCTGGACCGGCTGGACGCGCTGGTCTTCACCGGCGAGATCGGCTGGGACCAGCCCGAGGTGCGGCACGACGTCTGCGCCGGGCTCGGCCTGCTCGGCGTGACGCCGCCGCGGGGCGGCAACCCGGACGCCGACGCGATCGTCTCGGACCCCGGCGCCCTGGTGCCGGTGCTGGTCGTGCAACCACGGGAGGATCTGGAGGTCGCCGCCGAGACACTGGCGACGCTGGGCTGAGGCGGCCCCGGGACCCACCCGATCGGTCCGCCTCCGGACCCGTTCGATCGTGACGTTCGGGCCGCTCGGCTCAGGCCATCAGGCGGGTCAGGAAGTCGCCGATTCCCTGTGCGATCGCCATCAGGATCGCCCCGATCGTCTCGACGAGTTCGGCGGCACCGTCCGGCCGGAACGCGACGAAGAAAATCAGGAAACCCACGAAGAGCCAGGTAAGGACCTTCTTGGCAAGTACGGGCATGTCTCCTCCGCTGGGGCCTCCCCCGTCTCGTACGACCACTTGAAGCCCCGGTGTCACGAGAGCTGGCGTACTCCGGCGATCGAGTGCTCGCATCCCCGTCCGGACCGACCCCAAACGACGCACGCGCTCCCGGCCCGGAGCAGCGTCCGACGAGCCCCCGTGCCGACTGTCGGAACAGTGGCGACTCGTTCCATAATCGCTCATTTCGTCGTTTAAACGGATAGAATCCTGATGTCCTCGCCGGCCTCCGCTCTCGGGCAGGTCCAGGGAGCCAGGTCCAGCGAGCCGGACGATTCATCGGATGGAGGCAGGTTGACCAGCCCGTCCGGTCGGCCGGACGTCCTGCGCGGGCCGGAGGATTCCCGGGTCACCACCATCGAACTCTTCTTCGACGTGGTCTACGTGCTCGCCGTGACCCAGTTGACCGAACTGCTGCTGCACCGGCTGCACCCGGCCGGCGCCGCCGGGGCCGCCGTGCTGCTGCTCGCCGTCTGGTGGGCCTGGGTGGACACCGCCTGGATCACCAACTGGTTCGACCCGGACCAGCCGCGGGTACGGGTCCTCCTGATCGCGCTGATGGGGATCAGCCTGGTGATGTCCTCGGCGGTGCCCGAGGCGTACGGAGACCGGGGGCTCTGGTTCGCCGTGGCGTACGTGGCGCTGGCGGTGGGGCGTACGGTCTTCGTCGCGTCGGCCCTGACCCCACGCTCCAACCTGCACCGCAACTTCCAGCGGGTGCTGGTCTGGCGGATCTCTTCCGCGCCGCTCTGGCTGGCCGGCGGCTTCGCATCCGGTCCGCTCCGGCTCGGCCTGTGGGTGGCCGCGGTGGTCCTGGACACCAGCGCGGCCGCCTGCGACTTCTACGTGCCGGGGTGGGGCCGGTCCAGACCGACGGAGTGGGCGATCCACGGTTCGCACCTGGCCGAGCGGGCCCGGCTATTCGTGATCATCGCGCTGGGCGAGTCCATCCTGGTCACCGGCACCGACTTCGGCGCCCTGCGGCACGGCTGGACTCCTCTCGCCGCGCTGGTCAGCGCCTTCCTCGGCACCGTGGCGTTGTGGTGGATCTACTTCGACCGCAGCGCCGAGGCGGCCCGGTCCGTCATCGTCGCGGCCGAGGAGCCGGGCCGGCTCGGCCGGTCGGCGTACACCTATCTGCACATCCCGATGGTGGCCGGCATCATCGTCACCGCGGTCGGGGACGATCTCACCCTGCACGAGCCGACCGGGACGGCCGACGTGGCGGTGATCAGCACCGTACTCGGTGGCCCGGTGCTCTTCCTGGCCGGTTTCCTGCTGTTCAAGAGGGCGATCCTCGGCATACGCTCCCGCGTCCTCCTCGTCGCGGTCGTCGTGCTGGTCGCGCTCGGCCCGCTCGGACCGCTGCTGAGTCCGCTGGCGCTCTCCGCGGTGGCGACCGCGGTGGTCGCGACGGCGGTCGCCCGCAGCGCACTGCTCGCCGCCCGGCGAACCGCCCGGGATACCGGGACCGGGACCGGGACCGGGACGGGGAACGGTCGGCCGGCGCCGTAAATTTCGGGATCCGGCACCCCGTCCTGACCTGCGATCCTCTCGCTCTGTCAGCGCTCACTTCTCGCACCGACTGTGGATGACCTGGTGGAAGCCGGTGTTCCGCGCTCACCGATTGCGCGGTAACACTCCGGAACCGTTCCGGAAACATTGACCCTCCGAGATGACTACTGTAAAACTATAAATCCATTAAGGTCGATTTGACACCACACCGCCCGTCAGAGATCGCGCGGCGGACACAGGTGACTTCGACCCTCGCACACCGTGCCGCCCGGACGGATCCATCACCATGTGCCCGTCCGGCCACTCGCCAGAAAGGGCAGAGATGACCAGGAGTTCCACCGACGGCGCCAAAAGCCCGAGACGGCGCCACCGGACCCGACTCGCGCTCGTCCTCGGCATGGTCGGCATGCTCGCCACCGCCGGTGCCATCGTGCTGCCCAACACCGCCAGCGCCGCCAGCACCCTGGGCGCCTCCGCCGCCGAGCGGGGCGGCCGGTACTTCGGCACCGCCGTGGCGGCGGGCAGGCTCAACGACAGTGCGTACACGACCATCCTGAACCGCGAGTTCAACCAGATCACGGCCGAGAACGAGATGAAGATCGACGCCCTGCAACCACAGCAGGGCCGGTTCTCCTACGGGACCGCGGACCAGATGGTCCAGTACGCCCGCAGCCGGGGCTGGCAGGTACGGGGCCACACCCTGGCCTGGCACGCCCAGCAGCCGGGCTGGATGCAGAGCATGTCCGGCAGCACCCTGCGCCAGGCCATGGTCAACCACATCACCCAGGTCGCCACCCACTTCCGCGGCCAGATCGCGTGGTGGGACGTGGTGAACGAGGCGTTCGCCGACGGCGGCAGCGGTGGCCGCCGCGACTCCAACCTCCAGCGCACCGGCAACGACTGGATCGAGGCCGCCTTCCGGGCCGCGGACGCCGCCGACCCGAACGCGCAGCTCTGCTACAACGACTACAACATCGACAACTGGAACGACGCCAAGACCCAGGGCGTCTACCGGATGGTCCAGGACTTCAAGTCCCGGGGTGTACCGATCGACTGCGTCGGCCTCCAGTCGCACTTCACCGGCGGCTCGAACTACCCGAGCAACTACCGCACCACGCTGTCCAGCTTCGCCGCCCTCGGCGTCGACGTGCACATCACCGAGCTGGACATCCGCAACGCGCCGTCCGACGCGTACCGGAACGTGACGAACGACTGCCTCGCGGTCTCCCGCTGCAAGGGCATCACGGTGTGGGGCATCCGCGACTCGGACTCGTGGCGGTCCGGCGAGAGCCCGCTGCTGTTCAACGGCAGCGGCCAGAAGAAGGCGGCGTACGACGCGGTGCTCGCCGCGCTGAACAACGGCACCACCCCGCCCACCGGCAACCCGACCACTCCGCCGGGCGGCAGCGGCTGCACCACCTCGGTAACCGCCGGCACCGTCTGGGGCGACCGCTACAACACCTCGGTCACGGTCAACGGCGCCAGCAGCTGGACCGTGGTGGTGGCGGTCACCTCGCCGCAGTCGATCAGCACCACCTGGAGCGGCAGTGCCAGCCTGAGCAGCAACAACACCGTGTTGACGATGCGTTCCAACGGCAGCGGCAGTACGTTCGGCTTCACCACGATGATGAACGGCAACTCCAGCGCCCGACCGCAGATCCGATCCTGCACCGCCGGGTAACGACCGACGGTCCCGCCGGCCCGTGTGGTGGTCCCGCACCGCACGGGCCGGCGGTCACCCGCCCGCCGCTGCCGTCCCGTGCTGCTGTCCGGTACGGAGTCAGCCGGTACGGAGTCTCGCCCGCCACGGATGGACCGGGTGCACCAGGGTCAGTGCGTCGTCGAGCCAGCGCCGGGCGGCATCGTCCAGCAGCGGCAGTGCGGTGGCGAAGTCCGCCTCGTCCTTCGTCCGGACGGCCTTCGCCTTGAACAGCAGCACCACCTCCGGCGCCAGGTACGGGACGCCAGCCGGATCGTGCCGGACGATCTCGGCGTACGGGCGGCGGATCCGCTCGTCGCGCCGGCAGATCCAGACCTCCCCGTCGTGCGGCTCACGGAACACGTCCACCCGCCACCGCCCGATCGCCCGCTCGTAGGCCCAGGTCTGGTGGCTGGTCCGCATCGACTCGGAAGTCAGCGAGATCAGCCGGCCGTCGTGCGGTACGGCGAAGTCACAGTCGGCGAAACGTTGCCGCACCTCGTCGAACCGGTCCGCCGGGATGGCGATCTCCAGGTCGTCGTGCGGCCGGGAGGGTTCACCACGGCACAGGTCGATTGCCCAACCCGCCGCGACGCACCAGGGCACGTCCAGGCCGGCCAGCCGGTCGGCGACCACGGCCGGAGGCCAGGGCTGCCAGGCGTCCACGTCCGGCATCATCGCCCGACGGTAACCGATGCCCGCCCGTCCGCCCCCGGCACGGCCGGGTCAGGCCGACTGCCGGCGGACCAGATGGGTGTCCAGGAAGACGGCCGGCGAGGGAATCTCGTCGCCCCGGATCTGCGCCACCAGCAGGCGCGCCATCTCCGTGCCCATCGTGATCACGGGCTGGTGCACCGAGGTCAGCGGCGGGTTCGCGTGCAGCGCCAGCGAGGAGTCCTCGTAGCCGACCACCGCCACGTCCTCCGGGATGCGCCGGCCGGCCTCGTGCAGCGCCTTCATCACCCCCAGCGCCATCAGGTCGGAAGCGGCGAAGACCGCGTCCAGGTCGGCCCGACGCTCCAACAGTCGGCGCATCGCCGCGAGGCCGCTGTTCGCGCTGAAGTCGCCGTACTCGATGAGGTCTTCGCGGACCGGGCGGCCATGCGCGGCGAACGCCTCCCGGTAACCGACCAGCCGGGTCACCCCGGCGCCCATGTCCTGCGGCCCGGCCACCGTGGCGACCGCCCGCCGGCCGATCCCGAGCAGGTACTCGACCGCCTGCCGGGCACCGCCCGCGTTGTCGACGTCCACGAAGTACGCCGGTTGGGCGTCCGCGGCGAGCATCCGGGCCGGACGTCCACCCAGGACGGTCGGCAGTCCGCGTCGCATCAGCAGGCCGGGCAGCGGATCCGCGTCGTGCAGCGAGATCAGCATCACCCCGTCGACGTGCTGGTCGGTGAGCTGGTCCTCCATCTTCTCCCGCCCGCCGGGCGACTGGATCCAGGAGAGCCAGAGTTGCAGCGGGGTGTCGGCCAGGCCGGCGCTGACCCCCCGGGCGATACCGGCGAAGAACGGCTCGCCGAAGGCCCGCTCACCGGACTCGGAGATGACGAGCGCGACCGAGTCGGTCCGCTGGGTGACCAGAGCCCGGGCGGCACGGTTCGGCACGTACCCCAGCTCGCGGACCGCCGCCAACACCGCCGCCCGGACCGTCGGGCTGACCTGTGAGGAGTTGTTCACCACCCGGGAGGCGGTGCCCCGCCCGACGCCCGCGCGAGCCGCGACCTCGCTCAGGGTGGGCCTTCCTAGGTCGCGGCTGTGGGATCTCATGGTCTGCTCCCGGACGTTGCATCGATCAAGGTGGGGCCAGGGTAGGCGGCTGCCGGACCGACCCGTGCCCGGCCGATGCACCGCGCCGACGCCACTCACCGAGGTTGTTACATCGATGATGATATGGTTTCGATCCTGCTTTCGGTCCCGGCCGTCCGGCCCGTTCCGGCAGCGATCTGACCATGGACGGTGGAAACCGGCGCGACACCGAGGCGATGCCGTCGGGATCCGAGGTCGTCAAAGCCGTTCGCGGCACCGCGACACCTCCGGCGGGGTCCAGATCACCGGTGCCGTCGCGATCCTGATCGCGGTCGTGACCGTAACCGCAGCCGTGATCGCGGCCGGTAATCGCGCATAACCGCGACCACGACCACGACCACGACCACGACCACGACCGAAGGAGCATGGTGGCCCGGTTCGGCTGGTTTCTCGGCCACGAGGAGTGGCAGCCCGAGTCGCTGGTGACCCAGGCCCGGCGGGCCGAACAGGCGGGCTTCGACGCCGTGCTCGTCTCCGACCATCTCCAGCCCTGGGTGGACGACGCCGGGTCGGCCGGGCACGGCTGGGCCACCCTGGGCGCGATCGCCGCGGCGACCCGGCGGGCCACCCTGGTCTCGGCGGTCGCCTGCCCGCTGTTCCGTCAGCATCCGGTGCTGGTGGCCCAGGCCGCCGCCACGCTCGACCGGCTCTCCGGCGGCCGGTTCGCCCTCGGGGTCGGCACCGGGGAGGGGATCAACGAGGCGCCGCTCGGCCGGTTCCCGGCGTACCCGGAGCGGCTGGCCCGGATGACCGAGGCAATCGGACTGCTCCGGCCGCTGCTGGCCGGCGAGACCGTCCGGCGGCCGGACGCGTCGTATTATCCCGTCCCGTCGTTCCGGCTGCACAGTCCGCCGCTGACCGGGGTGCCGGTATACCTGGCGGCGGCCGGTCCCCGCTCGGCGGCGACCGCCGGGCGGCTCGCCGACGGGGTGGTCAGCTCGGTCAAGGACCCCGAACGCACCGGACGGGAGGTGGTGGACGTGGCACGGGCGGCGGCCGGCGCGGCGGGACGTACGCCACCGCGGGTGGTGCTGAGCACCTTCGTCGTACTCGCCGACAGCGACGACGACGCGCTCCGGGCACTCCGCCCCTGGCGCGGGCTGCGTACTCCGGGCCGGCTGTCGGCGTCCAGCCCCGAGCAGCTTCGCCAGCGAGCCGACCGGATGGGCCGGGATGCGATCCTGGCCAGCTATCGGCGCGTCGGCGAGCCCCGGCAACTCCTCGATTTCTGCCAACTGCTGCTCGACCGGCTCCGCCCGGACGTGCTGGCCCTACAGGTGGCCGCGCCGGACGGCGGCGCCGCGCCGGAGCGCTTCGCCGGCCTTGTCGAGCGGCTGCGACAGCGGCTCTGAGCTGCGCCTCGACGCCCTCCCGGCCAGTGTGGACACGGTGCGCCGCCATCGTTTCCGGGCACCCGATTCGAACACATGTACGATAGAATATCGAGGTGTACGACAGCCGAGACCAGGCCGGCGGCCCCGCCCGCCTCGCCGCCCACCAGCCCACCGACCGCCGACTCGTCCTCGCCCGGGTGCACCGGATCGCCACGGACTACGCCGGTGGCTATCGGGAGGGCCTGGTCCGGGCCACCGCCCTAGCCGAGCTCGCCGACCTCGCCGCCGATGCCGACCTGCTCGCCCAGGCCGCGGCCATGCACGCCGTCGCCGACAACTGGTTCGCGATCAACGCCGTCGACCTGCTGCTCGAGGCCGGCGCGCCGACCGAGCTCGTCAACTGCTACCTGGACGCGGTCGCCTGCCCCGGCGAGGCCGAGATCGACGAACCCGGCCCAGCCCGCGAGCCCGGCCAGCCCGGCTAAGGCGGGCCTACCGGAACAACACCACGAGACAGCCCCTGGTATCGATCCTCTTCCCTAAGAGAAGGGGATGATCGACCAGGGGCTGCCGGCACGACCGACCAGGGTAGTCACACGTCCACCGTCGGTTAGGAGCAAGCTAGATCATACGGCGCCGGACCCGCCACACCACCACACCGATCAGGACCGCCGCGACGGCGACGAACAGGGCCGCCTCGATGAGCTGGAAGGTCCAGAACCGGTCGGCCGGGTGGTAGACCTCGAACTGCTGGATGCCCCGCGCGTGCAAGAACTGGTTGAGGTTGGTGCCGGCCTGGTTGGCGGCGCCCTCCAGCTCGTAGTACTCGGTCCGGCTCAGCCTGCGCCCGGTGGCGTCCGCATAGCCGTGTTCGATTACCCAGGATGCGTTGCCGGGCACGGGCCGGTGCCCCGCCTGGTCCTTCGCGCCGTCGACGGAGACCGGCTCCATGGTGGTGAGCGGGGTGGCGTACGCGGGACGGGCCAACAGCGCCACCGACATCCGGGCGGCGAGGAACGCCCCGAACGCGACGCCGAACGCGGGCAGGCTGCGCCGCAGGATCGCCCCGGCGGCGGTGGCGACGCCGAACGCGAACAGCGCGTACGCCACCGGAACAAGTCCCTCCACGTCGAAGGCGTCGTACTGGAACCGCCCTTCCCACGCGTCGAATGGCTGACGGAACCAGGTGAGTACCGCGGTGAACATCCCGGTGAGCACGACGGTGACGCCGGCCAGTGCCACGAGCTTGGCCGCCAGCCAGCGCAGCCGCGGCACGGCCTGGGTCCAGGCGAGCTGCCAGGTGCCGCCCTCCAGTTCGCGGGCGAGCAGCGGCGCACCGAGGAACGCACCGATGGCAACGGGGACCAGGTAGAAGCCCGCCAGGAGGTTCTCGACGTACCCGTACTCCTCGTCGAGCCGGCGGAAGGAGGCCGCGCAGGCGTCGTCGACACCGGCCTCTCCGGCACACCGGGCGGGACCGCCGGGGAACAGGTCGTGGGCCTGCGTCCCGAGCACGAGCAGGGCGACGCCGAACATGCCGAGGAGCAGACCCAGGACGCAGACCTCGGTCCGGTGCTGGCGCCAGATCAACCACGTCATGCCGGCACCCGCGACGTGACCTCGGCGCTCGACTCGGACGGCCGGCGCAGGTAGGCCAGCACCAGGTCCTCCAGCGCAACCGGCTGGGCCTGCCATCCGGGCGCGGCCGGGATCGCGCCGTCGCGTACCAGCAGGGTCGTGTGCCGGTCGCTGTGCACGGCCTGCACGACGGTGTCGGCCCGGTCGAGGTCGGTGGCCGTACGCGGGCCGACGAGCAGCCGGTGCTCGGCGAGGAGGGTGGCGATGTCACCGGTGAGCGTGACCCGGCCGTGGTTGAGCACGACCAGGTGGTCGCAGACGCGCTCCAGCTCGTGCACGACGTGGGAGGAGAACAGGACGGTCACCCCGCCTTCGGCCACCGCGCCCATCAGGACCTGTAGGAACTCGTGCCGGGCCAGCGGGTCGAGGCTGGCCACCGGCTCGTCGAGGACGAGCAGGTCCGGCCGCTTCGCCAGGGCCAGAGCCAGCGCGACCTGGGCCTGCTGACCGCCGGAGAGCGTACCGGTCCTGCGGTCGAGCGGGATGCCCAGCTTCGCCAGCCGGCGCTCGGCCAGCCCCTGGTCGAACCGCAGGTTGCAGGCCCGGCCGAAGCGGAGCATCTCGGCGACGGTGAAGCCCTTGTACAGCGGGTGGTCCTGGGCGAGGAACCCGACCCGGGACAGCGTTTGCGAGGTGCTGGCGGTGACGTCGTGGCCGAGGACCTCCACCGTGCCGGCGCTCGGGGCCAGCAACCCGACGACCAGACGCAGCAGCGTCGTCTTGCCCGCGCCGTTCGGCCCGACCAGGGCGATCACGCCGCCCGCCGGCAGGGCCAGGGTGCAGTCGCGCAGCGCCCAGCCCTTCCGGTACCGCTTACCCACAGCGTCGGTGCGCAGTGCGAACTCGGTCGCTGTCACGCCACTTCCTCGTTCCTCGTCTGCTGGTGGACGGAGGTGAAAAGCGCGTCGACCGCCTGCTCGTCGAGGCCGGCCGCGTAGGCGCGGCGCAGCCAGGTCGCCAGGCCGCGACGCAGCGACGTGTACGTCGATGCGGACATCACGGCCGACTGCTGTTCGTTGACGAACGTGCCCTGGCCGGGCCGGCCGGTGACCAGGTTCTCCTGCTCCATCTGCCGGTACGCCTTGGCGACGGTGTTCGGATTGATCGCCAGGTCCTCGACCACCTCGCGGATGAGCGGGAGGCGGTCACCGGGTTGGAGAAAGCCCAGCAGCACCGCCTGGCGGACCTGCTGGACGAGTTGCAGGTACGGCGGCACGCCGGAGTGGGTGTCGAGCCGGAAGACGAACACGGCAGCTCCTTACCGCTTCACTAGTTTCATAGTAAAGCAGTAAGTTGGCGGTCAAGAGCGCCGACGCGCCGCCCGACCGCGGCTGCCTGGCCGGTAACCACAGCCGGCGGCACGGGCCGGGCCGGTGACGCAGCCGTTGGATCGATCTTGAGTCCGGTCCCCGGTCGGGACTACATTCACTGCACCGTAACCCCGGATTCCCGCACCGTGAGCACGGTCTCGACGCCTGTCTCCGCCCCCGCCGGCCCGCGCCGATGATCTCGGATCCCGGACCGGCCGACCAGGAGGACCAGATTGGACAGTCGCTCCGAGTTTCCCGCCGCCGGCGCCCAGCTTCCGGCCAGGGTCGCGGCCAGCCGCCGTCGGGCACTCGCACTCGGCCTGGGCGGTGCGGCCGCCCTCGCCACCACCAGCCCAACCTGGGCCGTCTCCGACCAGCGCCCCGGCGCCGTCCGTCCACCGAACCTGGGCGCGCACGACCGGCTGGTCGCCGGCCGGGTCTCGGCCCGGCGGGCCCTGCACCACCTGCGGCATCTCTCCGGCCGGATCGGACCGCGCATCGGCGGCACCTCCGCCGAACGGACGGCCGCCCGGTACCTCGCCGACGAACTCGGCTACCGGACGACCCTCCAGCCCTTCCCCGTCGCCGACAAGTTCCTCGGCCAGCTCAGCTCCCGTCCCGGCCTGCCCGACGACCTGGACTGGCAGGTCGGAGCGTCACCGCAGGCCGCCCTCGACACCCGGGTCACCGGTCCGGTGGTGGACGTCGGCGCCGGGGCGCCGGAGGACTACCCGGCGGACGTCGCCGGCAAGGTCGTCCTCGTCGACTACGTCGCGACGCAACGCGCGGCGCTGGTCGCCACCGCCGTGGCCAGGCAGGCCGCCGCGGTCGTCTTCCTGCCGGCAGACCTGGTGGAGCCGCGCCGGGCGCAGGCGTTCGCACCATCGCTGCCCGGTTCGGCCACCGCACCGGTGCCGCTCCCGGTGGTCGGCGTCGCCCAGGCGCAGAAGCACCGGTTGCGCCAGCGGCTCGCCGCCCGCCCGCTGACCCTGACCGTCGCCACCT
The DNA here is from genome assembly GCF_029626265.1 of Micromonospora sp. WMMD1102. Lineage (NCBI taxonomy): Bacteria > Bacillati > Actinomycetota > Actinomycetes > Micromonosporales > Micromonosporaceae > Micromonospora > Micromonospora sp. WMMD1102. The sequence continues at coordinate 3,635,788 of NZ_JARUBN010000001.1, forward strand.
CGGCGCACCGCGGGCTCACCTCGCACAACGTACTCGCCGAGCGGGCGCCGCGGTGGGGCGGGCAGGACGGGCCGGTGGTCATGGTGAGCGCGCACTACGACACCGTGATCGGCGCACCGGGCGCCAACGACGACGGCTCGGGTACGGTGCTCTGCCTCGAACTGGCCCGGGTCCTGCGCGGCCTGCCGGTGGACGCGACCGTCCGGTTCGGACTGTGGGGCTCGGAGGAGCAGGGGCTGCTCGGTTCCCGCTACTACGTGGCGCAACTTCCGCAGGCCGAGCGGGATCGGATAGTGGCCGTCTACCAGAACGACATGGTGGCGACGAGTTGGGATCCGGCGACCCGGTACTGGCTGCTCTCCTTCGACGGCGTGCCGAACCGGGCCACCGAAGAGGTGGCCGCCGCCGCGACCCGGCTCGGCTACCAACCCAGGATCTCGGCGGTGACCCGGCGCGGCTCCAGCGACCACCAGTCGTTCCAGGAGGTCGGCATCGCCAGCGCCAACTTCTCCTGGCGGGGCGAGGAGTCCCCGGCGCTGCTGGAGCCGCCCTACCACAGCCCGGAGGACACTATCGAGAAGAACGTCAGCCTGTCCCGGCTACAGGTGTCGCTGGAACTGATCGGCGCGGCCGCGTACGCCACCGCCCGGCAACCCTGACCTTCGACCGACCGCTCGCACGGTCGGACCATGCGATCCGCATGGTCGAACCGTGCGGCGCACGCCTGCCGGTCGAGCCGCGGCGCCGACAGCCTGGATCCATGAGATCGACGATCCCGGACGGCACGGTCCGGACAACCGAATCCACCGCCACCCCTCACGAGGCGGCCGGCACCTCTGGGACGCCCCGCTGGCGCGCCACCGGCCGTTTCCTCCGACACTTCGCCGAGATGGTCGTCGCGATGCTCCTCGGGATGCTGCTGCTCGGTCCGGCGTGGGAGGCGTTGGCCACCGCCGTCGACGCCACCACCGGATTCGACGCGGCCCGGATGCTGGACCGCCCCGACGTCGACGCGCTGGTGATGGCCACGAACATGACGCTGGCGATGACCGTCTGGATGCGTCACCGGGGCCACCGGTGGGCTCCGGTCGCCGAGATGGGCGCCGCGATGTACCTGCCGTTCCTGCTCTTCCTGCCGCCGTACTGGGTCGGGGCGGTGGACGGTGGGTTCCTGACGATGGCCGGTCACCTGCTGATGCTGCCCGCCATGCTGCTCGTGATGCTCCGCCGGCTGCCCGAGTACACCGGCGCGCACGCCGCCGCCGGTCACGTCGCCGCCGGTGGAGCGAGTGCCGGTCACGCGAGTGCCGGTCACGCGGCCCCCGGCCGCACGGGACGGGTCGTGGAGTGGCTGAAGCGGCGCTGGCCCACCTGGTTGGCCCTGCTGATGACCGTCGACAACTGGGCCGACCCCGCCGTGTTGGACGCCTGGGTGATGCTGGTCCTCCCGGTCGGCTACCTGGTGATCGGCACGGTACGTCGGCAGTTCGGCGACCGGCGGATCCTCGCGCTGCAACTCGCCGGGCTGGTCTTCTACCTGTTCCTGGTGGGTGCGGCGCTACTGACGCCGGACGAGTTGGGCCGTTATCTGGTCGGCGCCGGCTGGCTCGTCCACGCGGGGTGGGACTACGCCCACCACCGGGCCAACCGGGTGGTCCCGCGCGGCTTCTCCGAGTGGTGCGGGGTCGTCGACGTGGTGATCGGGATCACGATCATCTTCCTGGCCTGACGATCCGGCAGCGGTGGCGGCCCGACGATCCGGGAGAGGGTCGCCGCCCGACGGTCCGGCGGCGGTGCCGGGCGACGGAAGTCGGGACGGAACCAGCGGTAGGTTAGCCTAACCTTCAACTCGTCCTGACTACTTCAGCCCCCGTCGAGCGAAGGAGCCGAGCGTGCGGACCGGCAGTCCCACGGCGCGTACCGTGCTGACGGGCGCCATCACCGGCCAACTCCGGCACGTACTCGCCAGTGCGGGGCTGAGCGCCAGTCACCAGGCCGGCGAGGCGCTCGTACCGGTGCTGATCGGTGTCGTGATCGACCGGGCCGTCGGGCGGGGCGGCCTGGTCGACCTGATCGGCTGGATCGGCGTACTCGGTGTGGTGTTCGCGGTGCTGTCGACGAGCTTCCGGTTCAGCGCCCGTACCGGCGAACGCGCCGTCGAGCAGGCCGCGCACCGGTTGCGGATCGCACTCACCCGACGGATCCTCGACCATCGGGGCGGAGCGGAGACGGGGCGGCTGCCCGGTGCGCTGGTCGCCACCGCCACCGGGGACGCCGACCGGGTCGGTGCGGTGAACCGGGCGCTCGCCACCGCGATCGGCGCGTCGACAGGTCTGCTGGTCGGCGGCGTCGCCCTGCTGGTGGTCTCGGTGCCGCTCGGGCTCCTGGTGCTGGTCGGTGCGCCGCTGCTGCTCTGGCTCGCCCATCGACTCGGCCGGCCACTGGAGCGGCGCAGCCACGCCGAGCAGGAGAAGGCGGCGTACGCCTCCGGGGTGGCCGCGGACCTGGTGGCCGGGCTGCGCGTACTCAAGGGTCTCGGTGCGGCACCGGCGGCGGCCCGGCGCTACCGGCGGACCAGCCGGGAGGCGCTGGCCGCCACCGTCCGGGCGGCCCAGGCCCAGGCCTGGTACGACGGCACCCTGCTCGTCATCACCGGATTCTTCGTGGCCGCCGTCGGCCTGCTCGGCGGCCGGCTGGCCGCAGCCGGCGAGCTCACCGTCGGGCAGCTCGTCGCGGCGGTCGGCCTGGCCCTCTTCCTGCTCGGCCCGCTGGCCACCTTCGGCTGGGTGACCGCCGAGTTCGCCCAGGGCCGCGCCTCCGCCGACCGGATCGCCTCGGTGCTCGGCGCGGTAGCGTCGACGCCCGACGGGGACGGCTCCCCCGCCACTCCGGTGGTCGGCCGCGTCGCGCTGCGGGACGTCCGCCACGGCACACTGCGCGGCGTCAGCCTGCACGCCGCTCCGGGCGAACTGCTCGGCGTGGTGGCGACCGATCCGGCCGTCGCCGACGACCTGCTGCGTTGCCTGGCCCGGGACGTCGACCCGGCAGCCGGCACCGTCGAGCTGGACGGTGTCGGGCTGCACACCCTGGACCCCGAGCGGCTGCGCGCCGCGATCCTGGTCGCGCCGCACGACGCCGACCTGTTCGAGGGCACCCTGCGGGAGAACGTCGCCGCCCCGGCGCTCGCCCGGACCGAGGGCGTACGCCGGGCGATCGGCGCCGCCGACGTGGACGAGGTGGCCCGCGCCCTGCCGGACGGCCTGGACACCCTGCTCACCGAGCGGGGACGCTCGCTCTCCGGCGGGCAGCGCCAACGGGTCGCCCTGGCCCGCGCACTGGCCGCCGACGCACCGGTACTGGTGCTGCACGACCCGACCACGGCGGTCGACGCGGCCACCGAGGCCCGGATCGCGGCCGGGCTGCGGGAGCTGCGGCAGGGCCGGACCACCGTGCTGGTGACAACCAGCCCGACGCTGCTGGCGGTCACCGACCGGGTGGTGCTGCTCGACGGTGGCGCCGTGCGGGCCGAGGGCAGCCATCCGGAGCTGGTCCGGCGGGACGACGGCTACCGGGCATCGGTGCTCGGGTGAGCGCCGCCGTCGCCCGGGTCGAGGACACCGGTGCTGCGGTGCACCGCGCCAGCGCACGGATCGAGGACATCGGTGCTGCGGTGCACGGCGCCGTGGCACGGTTCGGGCTGACAGGGAGACCCAACCGATGAGCGAAGCCGCCGGAGCGGGTCGACCGGCCCGCAAGCTGCTGCCGGCGGCGACCGGGCGTCAGGTCCGGGTCACCCTGGCGGAGCTGCTGCGGCCACGCCGGTTCCTCGCCGTCCGCGCCCTCGGCCTGCTGGTCGGCTCCACCGCCGTCGGGCTGCTCACCGCGCCGCTGCTCGGGCACATCGTGGACCTGGTCGTCACCGGACGGCCGCCGGGCGCGATCACCACCCCGACGGTACTGCTCGGCCTGGTCGCGGTCGTCCAGGGAATCACGCTGGCGCTCGGGCTCTCCCAGGTCGCCCGGCTCGGCGAGGGGATGCTGGCGGACCTGCGGGAACGGTTCATCGACCGGGTCCTGGACCTGCCGCTGGACCAGGTCGAGCGGGCCGGCTCCGGCGACCTGACCGCCCGGGTGACCGGGGACGTGACAGTCATCGCCGAGGCGGTCCGGACCGCGCTGCCGCAGCTCGCCCGCTCCGGCCTGACCATCGGGCTGACCCTGGTCGGGCTGGCCGTACTCGACTGGCGGTTCCTGCTCGCCGCGCTGCTCGCGGTGCCGATCCAGTTGCACACCGCCCGCTGGTACGCCCGCCGGGCCCAGCCGCTCTACGCCAGCCAGCGGATCGCACACGGCGCGCAGCAGCAGCAGTTGCTGGACACCGTCGGCGGTGCCCGGACGGTACGCGCGTTCCGACTCACCGAGCCGCACCTGGACCGGGTCTCCGGCAGCTCGACGGCGGCTGTCGAGCTGACGCTGCGCGGGATCCGGCTGATGACCGGGTTCTTCGGGCGGCTCAACCTGGCCGAGTTCGTCGGGCTGACCGCCGTGCTGCTGACCGGCTTCCTGCTGGTGCGCGCGGACGCGGTCACCGTCGGCACGGCCTCGGCCGCCGCCCTCTACTTCCACAACCTCTTCGGTCCGCTCAACGCCGCGCTGAGCCTGGTCGACGACGCGCAGTCGGCCGCCGCCAGTCTGGTCCGGCTGGTCGGCGTCACCCGGTTGCCGGCGCCCCGGCAGCCGGAGCAGCGGCCGGTGCCGGTGGACGGTGGCGTCGAGGCGAAAGAGTTGCGGCACGCGTACCTGCCGGGGCACGACGTACTGCACGACGTCACGTTCAGCGTGGCGCCGGAGGAGCGGGTCGCGCTGGTCGGGGCGAGTGGGGCCGGCAAGACCACGCTGGCGAAGTTGATCGCCGGGATCCACCGGCCGAGTGGCGGCAGCATCCGGCTCGGCGGCGTACCGATCTCCGACCTCGGCACCGCCGTCGCCGGCCGCACGGTCGCGCTGGTCAGCCAGGAGGTGCACGTCTTCGCCGGTCCGCTCGCCGAGGACCTGCGGCTGGCCGGGCCGGACGCCGGTGACGAGGAACTGCTCGCCGCGCTGGACCGGGTCGGCGCGCTGGGCTGGGTGCGCGCCCTACCGGACGGGCTGGCCACGGTCGTCGGCGACGGCGGGCACCGGCTGACGGCGGCACAGGCCCAGCAGCTCGCGCTGGCCCGGCTCGTGCTGGCCGCGCCGCCGGTGGCGATCCTGGACGAGGCGACCGCCGAGGCCGGCAGTGCCGGCGCCCGCCAGTTGGAGACGGCGGCGGCCCGGGCGCTGGACGGACGTACCGGACTGGTGGTGGCGCACCGGCTGACCCAGGCCGCCGCCGCGGACCGGATCATCCTGCTGGAGGCCGGCCGGGTGGCCGAGACCGGTACGCACGACCAACTGGTCGCCGCCGGCGGCCGGTACGCGGCGCTCTGGGCGGCCTGGACCGGCACCCGGCCGCCAGCGGACGCTGCGTCCTGAGCCGGTCGGACGGCCGTCGGACAGCGATTGACGGTGCGCAGGTCCAGCGGCCACAATCGGGCCAGTGTGATCGTTAACATGCACCCGCTCCGAAGGTTGTTGGAGGTTTCGTGCACCAGGCCGCGTTGACCATCGATCCCGCGTTCCGGATCGGCGAGGTGGATCCGAGGCTCTACGGCTCGTTCGTCGAGCACCTCGGGCGCTGCGTCTACACCGGGATCTACCAGCCGGGCCATCCGACCGCCGACGAGCACGGGTTCCGCCGGGACGTCGCGGAGCTGGTCCGGCAGCTCGGGGTACCGGTGCTGCGCTATCCGGGCGGCAACTTCGTCTCCGGTTACAACTGGGAGGACGGGATCGGGCCGCGCGAGTCCCGACCCCGCCGGCTGGACCTGGCCTGGCGCTCGATCGAGACCAACGAGATCGGCGTCGACGAGTTCGTCGGCTGGACCCGCCGGGTCGGCAGCGAGCCGATGATGGCGGTAAATCTCGGCACCCGAGGAGTGGACGCCGCCCGCACCCTGCTGGAATACACCAACCACCCGTCCGGGACGTACTGGTCGGACCTGCGACGCAAGCACGGCAACCCGGACCCCTACGACATCAAGCTCTGGTGCCTCGGCAACGAGATGGACGGCCCGTGGCAGACCGGGTTCACCACCGCCCGGGAGTACGGCCGGCTGGCCGCGCAGACCGCCCAGGCGATGCGCCAGGTCGACCCCTCGATCGAACTCGTCGCCTGCGGCAGCTCCGGCAGTGGGATGCCCACCTTCGGCAGCTGGGAGGCGACCGTCCTGGAGGAGGCGTACGACCTGGTCGACTACGTCTCGGTGCACAGCTACTACCAGGAGCACGACGGCGACCGGGACAGCTTCCTGGCCAGCGCCGTCGACCTGGACCAGTTCGTGGAGTCGGTGGTCGCCACCTGCGACCACGTACGCGCGGTCGGCAAGCACCGCAAGCGGATCAACCTATCGGTCGACGAGTGGAACGTCTGGTACCAGAGTCGGTTCGTCGGCCAGGAGAAACTCGACTGGGCGGAGGCGCCCCGGCTGATCGAGGACACCTACTCGGTGGTGGACGCGGTGGTCGTCGGCGACCTGCTGATCTCGCTGCTCCGGCACGCCGACCGGGTCAAGATCGCCTGCCTGGCCCAGCTCGTCAACGTGATCGCGCCGATCCGCAGCGAGCCGGGCGGGGCGGCCTGGGTGCAGCCGACGTACCACCCGTTCGCGCTGACCTCCCGGCACGGGCGCGGCACGGTGCTCCGGGTCGAGCCGACCGGGCCGCGGCACGACACCAGCCGGCACGGCGAGGTGTCGACGGTCACCGCCACCGCAGTCCGGGACGAGGAGTCCGGGGCGGTCACGCTGTTCGCGGTCAACCGGGACCAGCGCGAACCGCTCGCCCTCGACGTTGACCTGCGGGCCTGCGGCGAACTGGTCGGCGGCGAGCACGTCGTGCTCACCGACCCGGACCCGGAGGCGACGAACAGCGCGGACGCGCCGGAGCGGGTCACCCCGAGCCGGCTGGCCGACCCGAAGGTCGAGGGCGGCCGGGTGAGCGTCGTGCTGCCCGCGCTCTCCTGGAACATGATCCGGCTGACCCGGGCCGGATGAACTCCGCGGCGTCACCCTCAGTAATGCTCCTCCCTGGTCGAGAACAGCCCGATGACCACGACGTCGGCGCCGTCGAGCGGATCGTCGACGTTCCGGTACCGCTTTAGGATCGCCGGCATGCCGCTGCGACCTGTCCAGGTGAACATCAAGGCTCTCGACCCCCCGGCGGTCGGCCGGTTCTGGGCCGAGGCGCTCGGCTGGACCGCCTATTCCGGCGAGACGACCTACGTCGGTCCGGGCGGCGGGCTCGTCTGGCCGGACCCGGTCGCCGTCGGTGTCAACGTCGTTCCCGTTCCCGACCCGAGGACGACGACCAAGAACCGGGTACACATCGATCTTGCCACCAGCTCTGCGTCGCACCAGGCGGACGTGATCGCACGTCTCCAGGCGCTCGGTGCGACGCCCGTCGACGTGGGCCAGGAGAACGTGCCGTGGACGGTCCTCGCCGACCCGGAGGGCAACGAGTTCTGCGTACTGGAGCCTCGGGAGGTCTACCGGGACACCGGGCCAATCGCCGCGGTGGTGGTCGACTGCACGGACCCCCGGGCGATGGCCCGGTTCTGGGACGAGGCGCTGGACTGGACTCTGCACGAAGCGGCCGACGATTATGCGGCGCTGCGCTCCGCCAGCGGTGTCGGGCCGTACCTCGAGTTCCTTCGGAGGCCCGGCGGGAAGACCGTGCCGGACCGGGTCCACCTCGACCTGCTGCCCTCCTCCGGGGACGGCACGGCGGCGGAGGTGGCCCGGCTGCGGGCCCTCGGCGCCACCGACCTCGACGTGGGCCAGGGCGACGTCCCCTGGACCTGCCTGGCCGACCCGGACGGCCACGAGTTCTGTGTCCTCGCCGCTGCCGAAGCGCAAAGCTGAGCGGCACTGTCCGGGCTGGCGGACCGACGCCGTCCCTGGCATACCCGACCGGTCAACGCCCCGGCTCGGCGGTGCTGGACGCCATCCGCTCCCGGAGGCTGCGGGGTCGCAGGTCGGTCCAGTTCTCCTCCACGTACGCCAGGCAGGCGTCCCGGGACTGCGGTCCGTCCGCGCCGAACGCCACCGTCCAGCCGGCCGGCACGTCCACGAAGGACGGCCAGAGCGAGTGCTGCCCCTCGTCGTTGACGAGCACGAGGTACAGGCCGTCCGGGTCCTCGAACGGGTTGGTGGTCATTTCTCGATCCTTTCAGGACGGTCGACGGCAGTAGCGCCGCCGGGTTTGGTGGGCGACAGAGAAGCCTGGTCGGCGGTGTCCGGTCCGAGTGCCGAGAGGCGCAGGTCGGGCCGGGCTACCGCCGAGGCGAGCAGTCCGAGCAGGTCGTCGGTGAGCCGGCGCGCGGTTGCCGGGTCGAAGAGTTCGACCGCGTACTCCAGTTCGCCGTGCACCGGGCCGTCGCCGAGCGGCTCGTAGAAGCTGACGGTCAGCTCCGCCCGGGTCGTCCCGGTCGGCACCGGCGCGAACCGCAGCACCGCCGCGCCGTCCGGGCCCGCCGCGCCGTCGCCGTCCAGCCCGGCCTCCTCGTGGTGCACCAGCATCACCTGCGGCAGCGTCCAGCCGGCCGGCAGGAGGCGGCGCACCTCGTCGAACGGGACGTCCTGGCGGTCGAAGGCGGACAGGTCCGCCTCCCGGACCCGGCCGAGCAGCTCGGCGAAGGTCGGGTCCCCGGCGGTGTCGGTACGCAGCACCAGCGGGTTGACGAAACAGCCGACCAGGTCGCCGAGGGCCGCCTCGGTCCGGCCCGCCACCAGGGTGCCGATCGGCAGGTCCGGTCCGGCCCCGATCCGGTGCAGCAGCGCCGCGAGGGCGGCCTGGAACACCATGAACATGCTGGTACCGGTCTGCCGGGCCAACTCGTCGACGGCCCGGTGCGCCGCCTCGTCGAGCACGAACTCGACCCGGCCACCGCGCCCGGACAGCACCGCCGGTCCCGGCCGGTCCGCCGGCAGCGCCAGCCGATCGGGTACGCCGGCCAGCGCCTCCCGCCACCAGTCCAACTGCCGGGCGTGCCGGCTGCCGGGGTCGGCCGGATCGCCGAGCAGGGTGCCCGCCCAGCGGGCGTAGTCCGGATAACCGACCGGCAGCGGCGTCCACTGTGGTGTCCGACCGGCGACCCGGGCCGCGTACGCGATGCCGAGATCCCGGGCCAACGGCACCACCGACCACTCGTCCACGCCGAGATAGTGCATCGTCAGCAGCAGCACCCGATCGCTGTCCGGACCGGTCAGCAGCCGGGCCCGCAGCGGCGGCTCCCGGGTCGGGTCCACACCGCTGCCGACCAGCTCGGCGACGAGGTCCTCCAGCGGCACCCGGCTCGCCGGCAGCACCTCCAGCAGGGTGCGCTCGGCGACCGGCACCGGTACCGGCTCGCCGTCGACATTGCCGGCCAGCGCGGTACGCAGCGGCTCGTGCCGCCGCACCAGGTCGGCCAGTGCCGCCGCCAGGGCCGGTACGTCCAGTTCCGGCGTTCCGGCCGGCCCACCGTCCATCCGGTCAACCGGGCCACCGTCTGTCTGCGCAACCCTTCCCCGGTCCGTCCGGTCGGCCGGGCCGGTGTCCGGGCGGATTACGAGCGCGAGGTCCCAGCCGGTCCGGTTGGCGGCGTTCCGCCCGGCGGCGGCCCGGTGCAGGTCCCACCAGATCCGCTGGACCGGGGCCGCGACCGGCGCGACGGTGTCCTCCGCCGGGCGCAGCGGCGGGCGCTCCGCCACCGCCCCGGCGAGCCGGTCGGCCAGCCCGGCCACCGTCGGCGCCTCGAAGATGTCCCGGACCGCCAGGTCGACTCCGAGGGTCGCCCGGACCCGGCCGAGCAGCCGCATCGCCGCCATCGAGTGCCCGCCGAGGGCGAAGAAGTCGTCCGAGATCCCGACCCTCGGCAGCCGGAGCACCCCGGCGACCAGGTCGGCGAGCACCTGCTGTGCCGCCGTCACCGGCGCGTCGTCGCCGGTCAGCGCCGCCCAGTCCGGCGCCGGCAGGGCACGCCGGTCCAGTTTGCCGTTAGGGGTCAGCGGCAGCGGCCCGTCCAGTACCAGGATGGCGCTCGGCACCATGTAGTCGGGGAGCAGTCCGGCGGCGTGTGCGCGTACCTCCGCGGGGTCGAGCGGGCCGGCGAGCGGGTCGGCGGCCGGCACGACGTACCCGGCCAGTCGGGTCAGGTCGGCGGTGCGGTGCACGACCACGGCAGCCTGGCGTACCCCCGGATGCCGGGCCAGCACCGCCTCCACCTCGCCCAGCTCGATCCGGAAGCCCCGGATCTTCACCTGGTCGTCGACCCGGCCGAGGAAGTCCAGGATGCCGTCCGACCGCCAACGTGCCCGGTCGCCGGTACGGTACATCCGTGCCCCGGGCGGGCCGAACGGGTCGGCGACGAAGCGCCCGGCGGTCAGCCCCGGACGGCCCAGGTAGCCACGGGCCAGGCCACGCCCGCCCACGTACAGCTCGCCGGCCACCCCGGGCGGGACCGGGCGGAGTCGCTCGTCCAGCACGTACGCCCGGGTGTTCGGGTCGGGCACCCCGATCGGCACCGGCCCGGACCAGTCCGGCTCGGCCCGCCATAGCGTCGAGTTGACCGTCGCCTCGGTCAGCCCGTACGCGGCGTGCAGCCGCAACCGCCGCGCCCACCGTCCGATCACGTCCGGCGGTACCGTCTCGGTGCCGACCAGCACGACCAGCCCGGCCGGCAGTTGGCAGTCCGGCGGCAACGCGGACACCAGTGACGGTGGCAGGATCGCGTGGCTCACCCGCTCCCGCTCCAGCAACTCCACCAGCGGCCGGCCGGGTGCCCGGGTCTCGTCCGGGGCCACCACCAGCCGGCCACCCGCGCAGAGTGCCATCGACAGCTCGAAGGCGAAGACGTCGAAGCCGGTCGAGGCGAACTGGAGTACCCGGGCGTCGACGTCCACCCCCATCCGGTCCACGGCGGTCGCCACCAGGCTGCCGATACCCTCGTGCGACACCACGACCCCCTTGGGCCGGCCGGTGCTGCCGGAGGTGTAGATGACGTACGCCGCATGGTCGAGCCCGGCCGGCACCGCAGACCGGGGACCGACAGCGGGCCCGCCCGGTTCGGTCGGCCCGCCCGGTTCGGTCGGCCCGGTCGGTGCGGTCGGCCCGGTCGGTGCGGTCGGCCCGGTCGGTGGTGACTCCGGCCGGATCGGCTCGACCAGCAGCCGGGTCACCCCGGGCAGCTCCGGCAGCCGCTCGGCGGCCTCCGGCGTCGTCACCACCGTCCCGGCTCCGGAGTCTTGCACCATGTACGCCAACCGGTCGCCCGGATGGCTCAGCTCCAGTGGCAGGAAGGCGGCACCGAGCCGCAGTACCCCGAGGACCACCGCCACGGTCTCCAGCGAGCGCGGCACCGCCACCCCGACCACGCTCTCCGGCCCGACGCCGTGCCCGGCGAGCAGTTCCGCGATCCGGGCCGCCTCGACGTCGAGCCGGGCGTACGACACGACGCGCTCCCGGTCGACGACGGCGACCGCCTCCGGCGTCTCCGCCACCCGGCGGGCGAACATCGCCGGCAGGGTCTCCTCCGGCACCGCCCGCCCGGTGGCGTTGAAGTCGTGCAGCACCCGGTCCCGCTCGTCGCCGACGAAGACGTCGAGCTGACCGAGCGGTGCCCCGGGGTCGGCGACCACCGCCCCGGCCAGCCGGAGCAGCCGCTCCCCCAGCAGCACCACGGTCTCGGAGTCGAACAGGTCGGTCCGGTACTTCAGCAGGCAGCTCAACTCGTCGCCACCGGATCCGGCCCCGCCGGATGCACCGGCTGCACCGGCTGTGGCATTCGGCTCGTCAGCCTCGGCGAAGTCGAAGACCAGGTCGAACTTGGCGGCCGGGGTGTCGACCGGTTCGTCGGTGACGGTCAGCCCGGCCAGCCCGCTCCAGCCGGCGGTCCGGTTCCGGTGCACCACCATCACCTGGAACAGCGGGTTCCGGGAGACCGATCGGGCCGGGTTGACCGCCTCGACCACCGCCTCGAACGGCACCTCCTGGTTGGAGAAGGCGTGCAGGTCGGTCTCCCGGACCCGGGCGAGCAGCTCGGTGAAGGTCGGGTCGCCGGCCAGGTCGGTGCGGAGTACCAGGGTGTTGACGAAGAACCCGACCAGGTCGTCGAGGGCCTCGTCGCCCCGCCCGGCGATCGGGGCGCCGAGCGGGATGTCGGTGCCGGCGCCGAGCCGGTGCAGCAGCGCCGCGACGAGCGCGTGCACCACCATGAAGAGACTGGTACCGGTGGCCGAGGCGAGCCGGCGCAGCCCCGCGCCCAGCTCGGCGGGAAGCACGACCGACAGTTCCGCCCCGGCCGGGTCCGGCCGCCCCGAACGGGACCGGTCGGTCGGCAACAGCAGTTCCTCGGGCGCCCCGCCCAGCGCGGTACGCCAGTAGTCGAGCTGCCGCGCCGCCAGGCTGCCCGGGTCGGCCGGGTCGCCGAGCAGCCGGCGCTGCCATAGCGTGTAGTCGGCGTACTGCACCGGCAGGGGTGCCCAGTCCGGTGCCCGTCCCGCCCGCCGGGCCGCGTACGCCGTGCCGAGGTCGCGCAGGAACGGCCGGTCCGACCACTCGTCGGTGGCGATGTGGTGCAGTACCAGCACCAGGACGTGCTCCTCGGTGTGCCCCGCGTCCGGGCCGACGGCGACGAGAGTGGCCCGCAGCGGTGCTTCGGCGGTCAGGTCGAACGGCCTGCGCACCGCGTCCCGGACGATTCCGGCCACCTCGTCCGGAGCGGCGGTGACGGTCTCCAGCCCCGGTCTGGCCCCGTCCACCGGCAGCACCCGCTGGTACGGCCGGCCGTCCCGCGCCCCGATCACGGTCCGCAGCGTCTCGTGCCGCCCGGCCAGATCGGCGAGTGCGGTACGCAGCGCCGACACGTCCAGCCTCCCGCGCAGCCGTACGGCGATCGGGAAGTTGTACGCCGCCGACTCCGGTGCGAGCTGCTGGATCATCCAGAGCCGCTGCTGGGCGAAGGAGAGCGGCAGCTCGGCCGGACGCTCGACCCGGACCAGCTCGGCCCGACCGGTGCCGCCGGACGCACCGTCGGTCCCGCCGGCACCGGACCGGGCGGTCGCATCGAGGCGCCCGGCGGCGTCCAACCGGCCCGTGGTGCTGGAAGAACCGGCGGCGCCGAGAGAACCGGCGACGCTGGCGGGGCTGGCGGCGTCGAGGGAACCGGTGGCGTCGAGGCGGGCGGCCAGCTCGGCGACGGTCGGCGCCTCGAACAGGTCGCGGATCGCCAGCTCGGCACCGAGTACCACCCTGGCCCGGCTGACCAGGCGGATCGCCAGCAGGGAGTGCCCGCCGAGGTCGAAGAAGTTGTCCTCCACGCCGATCTCCGGCACAGCGAGCAGGTCGGCGAAGAGGGTGCGCAGCGCCTCCTCGACGGGGGTGGCCGGCGGGCGGGAGGCGGCCGCGCCGGACCGGACGGTCGGAGCCGGCAACGCCGCCACGTCGAGCTTGCCGTTCACGGTCAGCGGCAGCCGGTCCAGCGGCACCAGCACGGCCGGCACCATGTAGTCGGGCAGCCGCCGCTTCAGGTCGGCCCGGATCCCGGCGAGCACGGCGTCGTCGTCCGGCACCCCGGCACCGCCGTCCGACACCGTCCACTGTGCTGACCGGACGACGTAGCCGGCGAGTCGGCGTACCGTCGGGTCGGTCGAGGAGTCGACGACCACGGCGGCGTGCGCCACCATCGGGTGCTCGGCGAGTGCGCTCTCCACCTCGCCCAGCTCGATCCGGTACCCCCGGATCTTCACCTGGTCGTCGGTGCGGCCGAGGAAGTCCAGGTTGCCGTCCGGCCGGCGCCGGACCAGGTCACCGGTGCGGTACATCCGCTCCCCCGGCGCACCGAACGGGTCGGCGACGAAACGCTCGGCGGTCAGCCCGAGCCGCCGGTGGTAGCCCCGGGCCAGCCCGATCCCACCGATGTACAGCTCACCGGGGGCACCGGGCGGCACCAGCCGCAGGTACGCGTCGAGCACGTACGCCCGGGTGTTCCAGATCGCCCGTCCCACGGTCGGGGTGGCACTGTCCAGTGTGCCCCCGCCGAGGGTGTTGATCGTGTACTCGGTCGGCCCGTAGAGGTTGTAACCGATCGTCCCCTCGGTGTCCCGCAGCCGGCTCCAGACCGCCTCGGAGACCGCCTCACCCCCGAGCAGCACCAGCACCGGCCGATGCCGGTGACCCCCGTCCCCGGCACCGTCCCGGTCGAGCAGGCCCTCCTCGATCAGGTGGTGCGCGTAGCTCGGGGTGACGTTGACGACGTCGATCCGGTGCCGGTCACAGTAGCCGACCAGCGCCTGCGCGTCCCGGCGCAGCTCCTCGTCGCAGACGTGCACCTCGTGCCCCTCGACCAGCCAGAGCAGCTCTTCCCAGGACATGTCGAAGGCGAACGAGACGGTGTGCGCGATCCGCAGCCGCCGGCCACCGGCCGCCGCCACGGTCGGGTCGAAGATCGCCTCCCGATGGTTGAGCTGCATGTTCGTCAGCCCCCGGTACGGCGTCACCACCCCCTTCGGGCGGCCCGTGGAGCCGGAGGTGTAGATCAGGTACGCCGGGTGTTCCAGCCGGGCCGGATCGGTCCGGGCGAATCCGGCCGGCAGTTCGGCGTCGGTAAGCGCCGCGCCGTCGAGACCGGCCAGCTCGGCCTGTACCGCCGGGTCGTCGAGCAGTATCGCCGGGATGTCGGTGGCCGGCAGCCCGGACCGGACCCCGGCGACCGTCAGCAGGCACATCGGCGCGGTGTCGGCGAGCACGAAGGCCAGCCGCTCGGCCGGATGGTCCAGCTCCAGCGGCAGGTAGGCGGCACCGGTGCGGAGCACCGCGAAGAGCGCGACCACCATCTCGATGGAGCGGGGCAGGGCCAGCGCGACCACCTGCTCCGGTCCGGCGCCCCGGGCCACCAGCAACCGGGCCAGCCGGTTGATCCGTGCGTCGAACTCCGCGTACGTCAGGGTGTGCCCCGCGAAGACCAGGGCGATCTCGTCCGGGGTCCGGGCAGCCTGCGCGGCCAGCAGGTCGGCGACCGACTCGGTGCCGATCGGGTGCCGGGTGGCCACCCACTCCCCGACCAGTTCGGCCCGTTCCGTCGAGGTGACCAGGTCGAGCCGGCCGACCGGGGTGTCGGGCTCGGCGACCAGCCGGGCCAGCACCGCCACGAACCGGTCCAGCAGGCTGCGCGCCACCGTGCCGGGTACCACGTCCGGGCGGTGGTCCAGGGCCACCCGGAGCCGCTGGGCCGGCGTGACCACCAGGGTCAGCGGGTAGTGCGTGGCGTCCACCCCGTCGACGGCGGCGATCCCGTGCCGGTCCCGCAGCCGGGCCGACTCCGCCTCGTCGACGAAGTTCTGCAACACGTAGAGCGTGTCGAAGAGTCGGGCGTGCCCGGTCGCCCGCTGCACCGCACCGAGCCCGAGGTGGTCGTGCGGCATCAGCTCGATCCGCTGCTCGCCCAGCCTGCGCAGCAGGCCGAGCACGGGTTCGGCGGGTGCGGCGGTGACGCGTACCGGCACGGTGTTCAGGAAGAGCCCGATGATGTTCTCCACGTACGGCACGTCGGCGTGCCGGCCGGCGACGGTCATCCCGAAGACCACGTCGGTGCGGCCGAGGTGACCGCCGAGGACCAGCCCCCAGGCGGCGGTGAGCACGGTGTTCAGGGTCAGCCCGTGCCGGCGGGCCAGTGCGCGCAGCCGGTCGCCGAGCGCGGCCGGCAGTTCGGCGCGTACCCGGTCCGGGACCACCGGGGTCAGGGTCGCCTCCGGGGCGACCAGGGTCGGCTCGGCCAGCCCGGCGAGGGCGTCCCGCCAGGCCGCACCGGCCCGCTCGGCGTCCTGCCCGGCCAGCCACTCCAGGTGGTCGGAGTAGGAGCCGGCCGGCGGCAGGCCCCGGTCGTCGCCGTCGCGCTCGTAGAGCGTGAAGAGCTGCTCGACGAAGAGTTCCTCCGACCAGCCGTCCCAGAGCACCAGGTGGTGACTGACGACCAGCCGGTCCCGGTCGTCGCCGAGCCGGAGCAGCAGCAGCCGGCAGAGCGGCGGCCGGGTCAGATCGAATCGGGTACGCCGGTCCTCGGCCACCAGCTCGGCCACCCGGGCATCCCGCGCCTGCGGGTCGAGTCCGGTCAGGTCCACCTCGGTCACCGGCAGCTCGGGGGCGACCCCGACGAACTGCACCGGCTGGGGCAGCCCGACACTGGCGAACCCGGCCCGCATCCCGGGGTTGCGGGCCAGCAGCGCTGCGCCGGCCCGGCGCAGCCGCCGGAGGTCCAGCCGGTACCCGAGGTCGAAGGCGTCCTGTGCGGTGTATACGTCCAGCGCCGAGGTGTCGTAGCTGGCGTGGAAATAGAGCCCTTCCTGCAACGGCGAGAGCGGCCAGATCTCGGCCACCGGCACCGGGCTGGTCCGCTCGACCCGCTCGATCTCGTCCGCACCGAGCGACAGCCCGCCGGCAACCACCGGACCATCCCCGTCACGCACGACCGTGCTGGTGGCGGTGGCGGCGGTGGTGGCGGCGGCGGTGGTGGCGGCGGTGAGCTGGTGCAGCGCGTCGAGCCACTCGGCGGCCAGCCCGGCCACCTCGGGCTCGCCGAGGACGCCGTCCGGCCAGCTGAAGGTCGCGGTGAGCGCCGGACCGGCCGGGGTCTCGGTGGCGACCGCGTCGACCTGGAGCAGGTGGGCCAGGCCCAGCCCGCCGTTGGGCACGGCGATCGCGTCCGACTCGGCGGCCGGTGTCCAGTCCTGCCCGGTGCCGCCGGGGAACCGGCCGTAGTAGTGGAACAGCACCTGGGCCCGGGAGAGTCCGGCCAGGATCGGCACGGTCTGTGCGTTCAGGTACCGCAGCAGCCCGTGCCCGAGGCCGCCGTCCGGGACCGCCCGCAGCCGCTCGTCGACGGTACGCAGCAACGCGAGCGGGTCGGTGCCGGCCGGCAGGCGTACCGGCTGGACGCTTGTGAACCAGCCGACCGTGCGGGACAGGTCGAGGTCGGGTTCGAGTTCCTCCCGGCCGTGCCGTTCGAGGTCGACAAGCAGTTGGGCGGCACCGTCGCGGCCGTGCCGGTCCTGCCAGCGGGTCACCGCGAGCCGCAGTGCCGTGAGCAGTACCGCGGTGACCTCGGCACCGGCCGCCGACCGTACGGCGGTGAGCAGCGGCAGCGTCCGTGCCGGGTCGAGGCGTACGACGTGCTGCCGGGGCGAGCCGGTGACGCCGGGCTGCCCGGCCGCCGTCGTGGCCGCCGCCGGTCGGAACTGTGCCGGCAGCAGCTCGGCGCCCGGGGCGAGTGTCCCGGCCCAGTGCGCCAGTTCGGCCAGCCGTTCGGGGCGCTGGGCGTGCTCGCCGAGCGCTCGGGCGTAGCGGCGCAGCGAGGTGCCGACCGGGGCGAGCCGGGGTGGCTGCCCGGCCCGTACCGCCGACCAGGCGGCGGCGAGGTCGGCCAGCAGGATCCGCCAGGAGACGCCGTCGACCGCCAGGTGGTGCGCGGCCAGCAGGAGCCGGCCGGGCTGGTCGCCCGCATCGAACCAGACCGCCTGGAGCATCCGCCCCTCGTCCGGGCTGAGCCGCCCGGTGGCGGCGGCCGACTCGGCGGCCAGCACGGCGCGCAGTCCGGTGTCGTCCAGTCCGGCCACGTCGACCCGGTGGACGAGGTCGGCCGCCTGGACGGTGCCGGCCGGAGTCGTCGCGAGCGTCCAGAGCACGGACGCGATCCGGCGCAGCCGCAACCGCAGCCCGGCGTGCCGGTCCAGCACCGCCGCAAGGACGGCGGTCAGCGACCCGAGGTCGAGTTCGGCGGGTACGACCAGCAGGGTGCTCAGGGTGAACCGGTCGATCGGCAGCCCGGTCTCGCGCAGCCAGTGCACGATCGGCAGCAGCGGCACCTCACCGAACTCGTCTGGATCGCCGACCGGCTCGACTACCGCACCGACGACCGGGGCGCCGTCCGGACCGACGACCGAACTGACGACCGGGGCGCCGTCCGGACCGACGACCGAACCATCGACCGGGCCGACGAGCGATTCGGCCCCCGGGCCGACGACCGGTTCGGCGAGCGCCGCGCTCCCGGCCGGGGCGGGGGTGGCCGGCGGATCGTTGTCGGAAAGGGCGGCGTCACCGCCGCCGGCCGTGGCCAGCGCCCGTGGGGTGCGGTGCCGGAACACGTCACGCGGGGTGAGCGCCAGCCCGTGCCGGCGGGCCCGGCTGGAGACCGCGATGGAGAGGATGCTGTCGCCGCCGAGGGCGAAGAAGTCCCCGTCGGCACCGACCTCGGGCAGGCCGAGCACCTCGGCGAAAACTCCCCGGAGCAACCGCTCGGCCGCCCCACCCCGGTCGTCCCGCCTAGCCAGATCCACTTCGGACGGACTGGTCCGATCGGCCGCACCTTCCGCGCCGGACGGAGATGGTGCGGACCTGGCGGCGGTGCTGCCGGTGACCGGTGGCGCCGGCAGGGCGGCCCGATCGAGCTTGCCGCTCGGGGTCAGCGGCAGCGCGTCCAGCAGTACGAACCGGCCCGGCACCATCGACTCGGGCAGCCCCGCCCGGGCCGCCGCGCGGACCGCCTCGACATCGAGCCGGACCCCGGCGACCGGCACCAGGTAGCCGACCAGCCCGGTCCGCCCCCGGCCGTCGGCGCGGGCGGCGGCGACCGCCCGGGCCACCCCCGGCGCCGTCCGGAGCACCGCCTCCACCTCGCCGAGGTCGATCCGGTGCCCCCGGATCTTGACCTGGTCGTCGCCCCGGCCGACATATTCGAGTACCCCGTCGGTACGCCACCGGACCAGGTCGCCGGTGCGGTACATGCGCTGCCCCGCCGGCCCGTACGGGTCGGCGACGAAACGCTGCGCGGTCAGCCCGAACCGGGCGTGGTAGCCGTACCCGAGTTGGGTGCCGGCGACGTACAGTTCGCCGGGTACGCCGGGCGGGACCGGCCGCAGGCAGTCGTCGAGTACGTACAGCCGGGTGTTGGCGACCGGGCGGCCGATCGGCACGGTCCGCTCCGCAGCGCCGTCGTTGGCCCACCAGGTGACCTGCACCGCCGTCTCGGTCGGGCCGTAGAAGTTGTCCAGCGCGGTGCCGGTGGCCGCCTGCCAGCGCCGGGCCAGTTCCGGCGACAGTGCCTCGCCGCCGCAGGAGACCCAGCGCAGGCTGGCCGCCCAGCCGGGGTCGGCGGTCAGCTCGTCGGCCAGCAGGAACGCCTCGACCAGCGAGGGTACGAAGGTGACCGCGGTGACCCGGTGCCGGCGGACCAGCCCGGCGAGCCGGGTCGGGTCGCCGGCGGTGTCCTCGCCGGGCAGCACCACGGCGGCACCGGCCGTGAGCGGCCAGAAGATCTCCCAGACCGAGGTGTCGAAGCTGGCCGGGGCGAGTTGCAGCATCCGGTCCTCGGTGCCGAGTCCGAACCGCCGCTGCGACCAGGCGAGCTGGCTGACGATCGCGCGGTGGCCGACAAGTACCCCCTTGGGCTGGCCGGTGGAGCCCGAGGTGTAGATCAGGTAGGCCGGCCCGTCCGGCCCGGTGCCGGCGTCCTGGTCGACCGCGTCCGTCGACTCCGGTCGGTGCCCCTGCCCGGCGGGCTCGACGGGCCCGGCGACGGCTGCGGGCGAGGCCGGAGCCGAGACCAGCAGTTGCGCCACCCCGGCCGGCCGGGGCAGCCGGGCCAGTACGTCCACAGTGGTGACGACGGCGCGGGCGCCGGAGTCGGCGAGTACGGCGGAGAGCCGCTCCCGGGGATGCCCGACGTCCAGCGGCAGACAGGCGGCGCCGGCCTTGAGTACGCCGAGCAGCGCCACCACCAGCTCGGCCGACCGGGGCACCGCCACGGCGACGACGTCACCGGGTCGGATCCCGCGGGCGGCCAGTCGCCGGGCCAGTCCGGCGGCCCGCCGGTCCAGCTCGGCGTAGCCGATCCGCCGCTCGCCGTCGAGCAGCGCCACGGCCTCCGGTGTCCGGGCCGCCTGCGCGGCGACCATTCCGTGCAGGGTCTGCGGCGGCACCGGCGCGTCCGGACCGGTGAGCCGGGTCAGCGCGGTGCCGCGTTCGAGTGCCGGCAGCAGGTCGATCCGCCCGACCGGCCGGCCCGGGGCGGCGACGAAGGTGCCGAGCACCTCGGCCAGCCCGGTACGCAGCAGTCGCACGGTCGCGGGATCGACCCGGTCCGGGTCGTACTCCAGGGTCAGCCTCACCGTCCCACCGGCCGGCGAGACCAGCAGGGTGACCGGATAGTGCGTCGCCTCGCGGAACTCGACACCGGCCAGCTCCAGCCCGCCCGGACCGCCCGAACCGGCGTCGACCGGGTAGTTCTCCAGCACCACCAGGCTGTCGAACAGCTCGCCGCCACCACCGAGCCGCCCGGCACCGTCATCGGGCCGTCCGGGCCCACCGGGCCGCTCTCCGCCGCCGGCCAGCCGCTCGCCGCCGGCCAGTCGCTGGATCGCCGGCAGCCCGAGGTGCTGCGCGTCGAGCAGGTCGGCCTGCTCCCGCTGGAGCCGGCCCGCCAGCTCGGCGAGCGGCTCGGCCGGATTCCAGCGCAGCCGGACCGGCACGGTGTTGATGAAGAGCCCGACCATCGCCTCGACGCCGTCGAGTTCGGCCGGCCGGCCGGAGACGGTACTGCCGAAGACCACGTCCCGGCGGCCGAGTCGACGGCCCAGCACCACCGCCCAGGCGGCGTGCAGCAGGCTGCCGACGGTCAGCCCGGCCGCCCGGACCCGACCGACCAGCCCGGCGGCCACCTCGGCGGGCAGTTCCACCGTGGCCCGTTCCGGATGGAACATCCCGTCGAAGCCCTCCGCCGCCTCGGTGGCGATCCGGGTCGGGCCGTCGAGCCCGGCCAGCGCGTTCCGCCAGGCGCCTTCGGCCGCCGACCGGTCCCGCCCGGCCAGCCACTCCAGATGGCGCCGGTACGGGGTGACCGGCGCCAACCGGTTCGGCTCGCCGTCCGGGGCGTACCTGGCGAGCAGGTCCCGCAGGGTGACCCCGGCAGACCAGCCGTCGGTGACGATGTGGTGGTGGGTGAGCAGCAAACTGTGCCGCCGCTCCGCCCAGCGGACCAGTACGCAGCGCAGCAGCGGCGGCCGGGTCAGGTCGAGCGGGGCGGCCCGTTCCGCCTCGGCCAGCGCCTCGAACTCGGCCGCCCGCTCCGGTTCGGGGTACCCGGTCAGGTCGACCTCGCGCCACGGCAGCGCGATCCCGTCCGCGACGAGCTGCACCGGCCGCCCGTCGGCGAGCTGCGGGAACGCGGCCCGCAGCGGGGCGTGCCGGTCCAGCACGTCCTGCCCGGCCCGGCGCAGTGCGGCGGAGTCCACCGGCCCGCGCAGCTCGACCACCTGCTGCACCCGGTACGGGTCCCGCTCCGCCCGGGCGGCGACGGCGTGGAAGTAGAACCCCTCCTGCAACGGGGTCAGCGGCAGCACGTCGCCGATCGCCGGCACGGTGCCGGCCAGAGCATCCACGTCGGACTGCCGCAGCGTCAGCAGCGGGAAGTCCGACGGGCTCGGCCCGCCGGCTCCCGGCCCGGCGGCGTGCCGGACCAGTGCCTCCAACGCGGCGAACCAGCCCTGCGCCAGCTCCGCCACGTCCGCCTCGGAGAGCAGCGCCGCTGGCCAGGCCCAGGTCACGCCGAGCCCGGGTCCCTCCGGCCGGTCCTCGGTGAAGGCGTTCACCTCCAGCGTGTACGGGGCCACCGGCATGGCCGCGTCGAAGCCGCCGGCCAGCAGGCCGAGACCGGGCAGCGCGGTCCAGCAGCCGTCCGGTGACGAGTCCACCCCGAACCGGCCGAGGTAGTTGAAGCTGATCTGCGGCTGCGGCAGCCCGGCCAGTACGGCGGCGGTTTCCGGGTTGAGGTGGCGCAGCAGCCCGTACCCGAGTCCGTGGTCGGGGATGGCGCGCAGCCCCTCCTTGATCTGCTTCAGTGCCCGGCCCGCGTCGTCGCCGCCGGCCAGCGCCTCGTCCAGGTCGATCGGTCCGGGGTCGAGCCGGACCGGGAAGATGCTGGTGAACCAGCCGAGGGTGCGGGACAGGTCGACGTCGTCGCCGACCTGCTCCTCCCGGCCGTGCCCCTCCAGCGCCACCAGCGCGGGTCCGGGGGTGCCGGTCCCCCGGCGGCGGCGCCAGTCGGCCAGCGCCAGCGCGAGCGCGGTGAGCAGCACGTCGTTGACCCCGGCGGAGAACGCCGCCGGGATGCTGGTGAGCAGCGGCGCGGTCTGCTCGGCGGGCAGCCGCAGGGTGAGCCGGCGGACGCTGGCCAGGTCGCCGACCGGGTCCAGCGGGCGGTCGGCCAGCGGCGGGTCGTCGCCGCGCAGCAGCTCCGTCCAGAGTGGAAGCTCGGCGGTCCGCTCCGCCGACTCGGCGTCGGCGTGCACCAGTTCGGCCCAGCGGCGCAGCGGGGTGCCGACCGGTTCCAGCCGGCGTGTCCGGCCGGCCAGCACGTCGGACCAGGCCGAGGCCAGGTCGGGCAGCAGGATCCGCCAGGAGACGCCGTCGACCACCGCATGGTGCACCAGCACGAGAAGCCGGCCGGGCCGGTCCGGGCCGGCGTCCAGCCAGACCGCCTGCACCATCACGCCGGCCTGCGGATCCAGCCGCGCGCCGGCTTCCTCGGCGGCGGTGCCGATCCGGTCCCGCAGCGCCTCGTCGGCAAGCCCGGCGGCGTCGACCCGGTGCAGCCGGTCCGCCGCCCGCACCGTGCCGGGTGCCGGCACCACCAGCCGACCCGGGGCCTGCGGGGTGGCCCGGACCAGCCGGGACCGGAGTACGTCGTGCCGGTCCAGCACCGCCTGGAACGCGGCGGCCAGCCGCTCGGCGGTCACCTCGGCCGGCACCCGGACCGCCAGCCACTGCGCGAACGCGTCGATCGGCCCGCCGCAGCCGTCCAGCCAGCGCATGATCGGGGTGAGCGGGAACTCGCCGACCCCGGCGGTGGGATCGTCGACGATCTCGCGGGACAGCGACTCCGCGACCGGCGCCAGCTCGGCGACGGTACGCCGCTGGAAGACCTGGCGCGGAGTGACCACCAGACCCGCCTGCCGGGCCCGGATGACGAGCTGGATCGAGACGATGCTGTCCCCGCCGAGGGCGAAGAAGTCGTCCTCCACCCCCACCTCGGGCAGCCCCAGCACCTCGGCGTAGAGGGCGCAGAGCACCTCCTCGCGGGCGTCCCGGGGCCGGGCGCCGGTGCTGCGCGCCGCGAAGTCCGGCGCCGGCAGCGCCGCCCGGTCCAGCTTGCCGCTGGGCAGCACCGGCAGTTCGGGCAGCGGCACGAAGGCGGCCGGCACCATGTGGTCGGGCAACCAACTGCGGGCGTAGGAGCGCAGCTCGGACAGCAGCGCGGTGACGTCCCGGAACGGGGCCGGCCGGTTGGCGTACCGGGCCAGGTCGGCCGGGTCGGCAGCGTCCGTCCGGTACGCCGGGCCGGCGGGTGCCGCGTCCGGGCGGGTGAAGAGCAGGTCGAGGCGGCCGTCGTCGGCACCGGCGGACCAGGTCACCTCGACCCGGTAGCCCTGCCGGGCGGCCAGCTCGTACACGACCTCGGGGTCGACGCCCGGCACCTCCACCGCCGCCCCGGGCGGGGACGGGTCGTCGGGCCGGAACTGGTCGTCGGGCGACGACGGGGCGTTCGGCGACGACGGGTCGTCGGGCGAGGACGGGTCGTCGGGCGAGGACGGGCCGTCAGTGAGTTGCCGGCAGGCGGCGAGGTCGGCGTCGAGCCGGACGTTCGGTACCCCGGTCACCCGGAGCGCGGCCGGCCGTCGCGCGTCGAGTCGGTCGGCCAGCCCGGCGAGGTCGCCGTCCCAGGACAGTTCGACAGCCGCCTGCACTGTGGACGGTCCCACGCCGTCGGTGGCGGTGCGCAGCACCACGTCGTACCGGTAGCGGGTGAGTTCGTTGTGCGCCCGGCCGCGCTTCACCGCCAGGTCGACCCCGGCGATCGCCGGCAACTCGCCGGCCAGCGCCGGGAAGAGGTCGGGATCGAGCAGCAGCTCGCCCTCCCAGTGCAGGCTCTGCTCGACGGCGGCCAGCGCGGACAGCCGGCCGTCGGCACCCGGCCGGCGACGGCCCGCCTCGACCGCACCACGCAGCGTGCGGTGCAGCAGCAGGTTGCGCACGTCGCCGACGAAGACCGTGCCGCCCGGCGCCAGCAGCCCGACTGTCCGGCGCAGCACGTCGGCCAGGTAGTCGACGCTCGGGAAGTACTGGACGACCGAGTTCAGCACGACGGTGTCGAAGAAGCCCGCCGGCAGCCCGTCGACCACGTCTGCCGGCTGGGCACGCAGCTCGACCCGACCGGCCAGCTCCGGCACCGCCGCCACCTGATCGCGCAGCGCCTCGATCGCCGCCGGGGAGAGGTCGGTACCCCAGTACGACTCCACCTGCGGCGCCACCTTCGCCAGCAGCAGGCCGCTGCCGACACCGAGCTCCAGCACCCGGCGGGGACGCAGCGCGAGGATCCGCTCGACAGTCCTGTCCCGCCACTCCCGCATCTCGGAAAGCGGGATCGGCAGCCCGTCGTAGCTGCTGTTCCAGCCGGTGAAGTTATCCCCGAACCGCTCGGTACGCCCGGCGGTGTAGAGCAGCTCGTGCAGCCGCTGCCAGTCGTCCACCCGAGCCGACTCGACCTCGACGTCCCTCGGCCGGTCCAGCGCGGGTACGACGTAGGCGGCGAGCCGCTGCTGGCCGTCCCGCCCCGGCCGGGCCAGTACGGCGACCTGGCCGACCGCCGGATGCTGGGCGAGTACCGACTCGATCTCGCCCGGCTCGATCCGGTACCCCCGGATCTTCAGCTGGTCGTCGGCGCGGCCGAGGAACTCCAGCCGCCCGTCCGGCAGCCAGCGGACCAGGTCACCGGTGCGGTAGAGCCGGCCGCCGGCCAGGCCGTACGGGTCGGCGACGAAGCGCTGGGCGGTCAGCCCCGGCTGCCCGAGGTATCCCCGGGCCAGCCCGGTCCCGCCGAGGTACAGCTCGCCGGCGACGCCGACCGGCACCGGCTGGAGAGCCGCGTCCAGCACATAGCAGCGGGTGCCGGGGTCGGGGCGGCCGATCGGCACCACCCCGCCGGGCGGGGTGTCCGGGTCGCACTCCCCCAGCGTCGAGTTGACCGTCGCCTCGGTCGGCCCGTACGCGTTGAACATCGGCCGACCCTGCGCCCAGCGGGCGACCAGTTCCGGGGAGACCCGTTCGGTACCGGCCAGCAGGGTCGCCCCGGCCGGCAGGGTCAGCTCCCGGGGCATCGCGGCGAGCAGGGCCGGCGGCAGGATCATGAACGTCACGCCGTGCCGGTGCGCGTACTCGGTCAGCGCCGGTCCGGGCACCCGGCGCTCGGCCGGTACCACCACCAGCCGGCCGCCGGAGAGCAGCCCGAGGCAGAGGTCCCAGAACGCCACGTCGAAGCTGGGCGAGGCGAACTGGAGGACCCGGCTGTGCGGCCCGACGCCGAGCCGGGCACGCTGGGTGGCGACCAGCTTGGCCACCCCGGCGTGCGAGACGACGACGCCCTTGGGCCGGCCGGTCGAACCCGAGGTGTAGATGACGTAGGCCGCGCCGGCCGGGGTCAGTGGTCCACCCCGGTCGGCGTCGGTGGGGTCGCTCTCCGGCAGTGCCGGCCCGGCCCCGTCGCCGGTTAGCGATTCGGGACCGGTCCCGTTGCCCGTGAGTAGTTCGTCGAGCAGCAGCCTGGGCAGGTCCGGGGTCGCCGGCAGTTCGCCGGCCAGTTGCGCCGTGCTGACCAGGCAGACCGGCCGGGCGTCGGCCAGCATGAAGCCGATCCGCTCGGCCGGGTAGTCCTGGTCCACCGGCAGGTAGGCGCCGCCGGCCTTGAGCACCGCCACCTCGGCCACGATCATGTCCACCGAGCGGGGCAGGCAGAGCGCCACCACCCGTTCCGGCCCGACCCCCCGGGCGAGCAGCGCGTGCGCCAGCCGGTTCGCCCGGACGTCGAGCTGGGCGTAGGTCAGCTCGACGTCCTCGCAGACCACCGCGGTCGCGTCGGGTGCCCGGCGTACCTGCTCGGCGAAGAGTTCCGGCCAGGTGGCCGGGGGCGCCGGCCGGGCCGTCTCGTTCCACTCCACGAGGATCCGGTGCCGCTCCGCCCCGGCCGGTCCGGCCGCTGTCGACCCGACGGTCGTCGGGTCGGCGGTCGCGTCGGCGGTCGCGTCTCCATCCGCACGTGGTGCCGCGTCGGCGCGGTTCAGGTCACTTCTGGGCACGACGAGGTACCGCCTCTCGCGAGCGGGTCGGAACGGTGCGGGCGGGCGGGGTGGACAGGGCGGGGCGGGGTGGACCGGGCGGACGGATGCCCGGGAAACCGGTCGGCGGGAGCGGTCAGCCGTCGCCGAGCAGCGGCAGGATCTGGTCCAGGGCGTACGGGACGCTGAGCACGGTGCTGAACGAGAGCGCGGCACCGAGCGGCGGCTCCTCGTAGGGCAGGAAGACCGCCCGGTTCTGCTTGGCCACCTCCAGAGTGGCGTAGACCTTGTCCGACTTCACCCGGGGCTCGGCGCTGGCGTCCGAGGTGAGGAAGAGCAGCTTGTCGACGTCGACCAGGTCCAGTCGCTCGGAACCGATCTCGGCGGCGTACTCCTTGCCGGCCGCCTGCACGATGGTCTCCGGCACGGTGAAGCCGAGCTGGGTCATGAAGACCACCTTCGGGTCGCTCGGCGCGAAGACCGCGTACTTGCCGGCCTCGTACGGGTCGACCACCGCCACGCTCTTTCCGGCGAAGCCGGGGTGTTCCTGCCGGGCCCTGGCGAACCGGGCGTCGACGTCGGCGATCAGCTTCTCCGCCTGCTCGGCCCTGCCCAGCGCACGGCCGGCCTGCCGGGTCATCTCCTGCCAGGGCGCGGCGTAGTCGGCGAAGCCCTTCGGCTGGGCGACGGTCGGGGCGAGTTGGGAGAGCTTCTGGTACTGCTCCTGGGTCATCCCGGAGTAGAGCCCGATGATCAGGTCCGGCCGCAGCGCGGCGACCTTCTCCAGGTTGTAGTCGTCCCGCTCGCCGACGATCTCCGGCGGGGTGCTGCCCCACAGCGGCTGCGCCCAGGGCCACTTGCCGTACGGCCGCTCCAGGAACCAGTCGATCGCGCCGACCGGTACGACACCGAGGGCGAGCACCGGGTCCTGGTCGCTGAGGCCGAGCGTCACCACCCGGGTCGGCGCCTTGGTGATCTCGGTGCTGCCGTACTTGTGCTCGACCGTGACCGGGAACGTGCCGCCGGCGCTCGCCGACGTCGTCGGCTCCGCATCGTCGTAACCACGGCCGCAGCCGGCCAGGCCGAGTACGAGGACGGCCAGCGCCGCCGCCAGTCGGCCGAGCGGCCGGAAACGCGTGGTGCGGGCAGGTGTGGTGGACATCGGCTCCTCTTCGGGTTCTCGCGGCGTCCCGTCGCGCGGTACCGGCGGTCGGGCGGATCGGTGGGCGGATCGGTTCGGTGCGCCCGTCGCGGCGACGGGTCGCGACGCGACGGTGCGGACCGCGACGGTGCGGACCGCGGTCGCGCGACGTCGGGCCACGGCGCCCGGACGTCGGGTACGGCAACCGGCAGCCGGTTCCGATGACGGTGATAGTAAGGTAACCCTTACCTAACTTCAACCGCCTCGCCGGAACGGGCCTCCCGTCAGCCCCCGAACGGAACCTCCGCAAGCCCGGCAGGGGCCTGCCGTGCATCGACGCCGTAAACTAAGGTATACCTACCCTAAGAAGCGAATACCCTGCATATCAGTGACGACATGCCAGCAAAGACGGCGGACGGACATCACGGTGGACGAGGCGACAACGGACGAGGCGACGGCGGATCAGACATGAGGATTGCGTGACAACGGAGCAGGCCGTACCGGCGCGCCGACCCACACCCGTGCGGGCGACGGGTCGCCGCCGACCCACCCGTCCGGTGGGGCTCTTCCTCGTCGCCACCACCGTCCTGATCGTCCTCTGCCTGCTCTCCGTCGCGGTGGGCAGCCGGCAGATCCCGCCGGACCAGGTGATCCGGATCCTCGTCGACCGGACCGCCGGTGACACCGACCCGCAGATCGACGCGATCGTCTGGGGGGTACGCCTGCCGCGCACCGTGCTCGGCCTGCTGGTCGGGATGGCCCTCGGGCTCTCCGGCGCGCTGATGCAGGGGCTGACCCGCAACCCGCTGGCCGATCCCGGCCTGCTCGGCGTGACCGCCGGTGCCGCGCTCGGCATCGTCGTCGCGATCGGTTCGTTCGGCATCGCCACGCTCTACGGCTACATCTGGTTCGCTTTCGCCGGGGCACTGCTGGCCAGCGTGGTGGTCTACCTGCTCGGCGGGCTCGGCCGGGGCGGTTCCACCCCGGTCAAGGTGGCGCTGGCCGGGGTGGCGGTCACCTTCCTGCTCAACTCGGTGACCAGCGCGATCGTGCTGCGGGACCCGGACGCGCTGAACCGTTACCGGTTCTGGGCGGCCGGTTCGCTCTCCGGACCGGACTTCGGCACCATCGGCCAGCTGCTGCCGTTCCTGGCGGTAGGCGCCGTAGTCGCCCTGGCCACCGCCCCGGCACTGAACAGCCTCGCCCTCGGCGACGACGTCGCTGCCGCGCTCGGCCGCCGGGTCGGTCTGGTGCGCCTACAGGGCACCCTGGCGGTCACCCTGCTCGCCGGGGCGGCGGTCGCGGTCGCCGGGTCGATCGTCTTCGTCGGTCTGGTGGTGCCGCACGTCGCCCGGCTGATCACCGGCCCGAACCACCGCTGGCTGCTGCCGTTCACCATGGTGCTCGCGCCGAGCCTGCTGCTGCTGGCCGACATCGTCGGCCGGGTCGTCGCCCGGCCCAGCGAGGTCGGCGTCGGCGTCATCGCCGCGTTCATCGGCGGTCCGTTCTTCATCATGCTGGTCCGGCGCCGCCGGCTCGCGGAGCTCTGATCGGGTTGGCTCTGCTCGACCTGCGCCGCACCGGTGGCCGCACCGCGTTCCGGATCGGCCGGCCGCCCGTCTCCGGCGTACTCCGGGGGCGGCTGCTGGTCTGCTGCCTCGGGCTCGTCGCCGCCACGTTCGTGGTCTTCTGCGTCGGCATCGCCACCGGCGACTACCCGGTCAGTCCGCTGCGGGTGGTGCCCGCGCTCTGGGGTTCCGGCGACCCGGCGCAGGTCTTCATCGTGCGGGAACTGCGGCTGCCCCGGGCGCTGACCGGCGTCCTCGCCGGTGCCGCGTTCGCCGTCTCCGGGGCGGTCTTCCAGACCATCACCCGCAACCCGCTGGCCAGTCCGGACATGATCGGCATCAACGCCGGTGCCACCACCGCCGTGGTCGCCGGGATCGTGCTCGGCAGCGCCGGGCTGAGCCTGTCGGTGCTCGGCCTGGCCGGCGGGATGGGCACCGCCGCCCTGATCTACCTGCTCGCCTGGCGGCGCGGCGCCACCGGCTACCGGATCGTACTCGTCGGCATCGCCGTCTCCTGGATGTGCGCCAGCGCCACCGACTACCTGCTGACCCGGGCCCAGCTGGCCGAGGCCCAGGCGGCGCTCGGCTGGCTGGTCGGCAACCTCAGCGGGCGCGGTTGGGAGGCGGTCGGCCCGCTCTCCGTCGCGGTGCTGATCCTGCTGCCCGCCGGGATGCTGCTCGGGCGGTGGACCCGGACCCTGCACCTGGGCGACGAGGTGGCCCAGGGGCTCGGTACACCGGTGCAACTGGCCCGGCTCTGTCTGGTGGTCGTCGGCGTCGCGATGGTCGCGTTCGCCACCGCCGCCACCGGGCCGGTGCTCTTCGTGGCACTGGCCGCACCACAGATCGCCCAGCGGCTGGTGGGGCTCTCCGCGCCGCCGCTGCTGGCGTCCGCGCTGACCGGGGCGTTGATGGTCTCGGCCAGCGACCTGGTGGCCCGCTGGCTGATCCCGGGCGTCGACCTGCCGGTCGGCGTGGTCACCGGGGCGCTCGGCGCGGCGTTCCTGCTCTGGCTGCTCGTCCGAACCAATCGTGCCGGTTCTGGAGGCTGACAATGACCCTGGACCTGACCGTCGTCGACACCGCGCTCGACACCCCGCCGCCGAGCGCGGCCGGCCACCCCGAGCTGCGGGCCGAACGGCTGCGCCTGGCGTACGGCGAGCGGATCGTCGTGGACGACCTCGACCTGGTCGTTCCGGCCGGCCGGATCAGTGTGATCGTCGGCGCCAACGCCTGCGGCAAGTCGACCCTGCTCCGGGCGCTGGCCCGGCTGCTCAACCCGACGGCCGGCAGCGTCCGGCTCGACGGCCGGGCGATCCACTCGCTGCCCACCCGGCAGGTGGCCCGGCAGGTGGGGATCCTGCCGCAGGCACCGGTGGCACCGGACGGGCTGACCGTGCTCGACCTGGTCGGCCGGGGCCGCTCGCCGCACCAGACGTGGTGGCGGCAGTGGTCCGCCGACGACGAGCGGGCGGTCACCGAGGCGCTCGCCGCGACCGGCGTCACCGAACTGGCCGACCGGCCGGTCGACGAGCTCTCCGGTGGGCAGCGCCAGCGGGCCTGGATCGCCATGGCGGTGGCCCAGCAGACCCCGGTACTGCTGCTGGACGAGCCGACCACCTTCCTCGACCTGTCCCACCAGATCGACGTACTCGACCTGGTGGTGGACCTGAACCGGCGGGACGGCCGGACCGTGGTGATGGTGCTGCACGACCTCAACCAGGCGTGCCGGTACGCCGACCACGTGATCGCGATGAAGGGTGGCCGGATCGTCGCCCAGGGCGAGCCGTCCCGGGTGGTCACCGCCGAACTGGTCGACGAGGTCTTCGACGTACGGTGCGAGGTGAGCCTCGACCCGCTCACCGGTACCCCTCTGGTGATCCCGACCAGCCGGCACCATCCCCGGCCGATGGTGCCGGCCGGCACCTGACCGTCCGCCGGCACCCGACCCATCCGCTCCGCCGCGCCGACCGGCCCGCGCCGGCACCTGGGTCGACGGGTGGGGTGCGCGGTCAGGGAAGCGGGACCACGTAGGAGTCGACCTCTGCGATCAGGCCCTCCCGGAAGGTGAACAGGTCGCTGTAGGCGAACCGGAATGGGCCGTTCGCCCGGTGCTGCCCGATGCCGGTGCCGGTCACCACCACGTCGCCGGCCTCGACGGTGCGCTCGACGGTCAGCTCCGGGCTTCCCTCGAAGGCGGGGTTCTCGATCTCGTCGTCGAACTCGGCCTTGCCGTGCGTGGTGCGGAACCCGTGAATCGTCCAGACGACGTCCTCGGCCAGACAACCGAGGATGGCGCCGTGGTCGCTGCGCCGGAAGCCGTCCATGTAACGGTGCACGAGCTGTGTCTGCCGGGTCACTGTGTGCGCTCCCTGTCGGTGGTGCTGGTCAACTCACGGACCGCGCTCACTTCGCCGAGCCGGTCAGTTCGCGGAGTACGGCGTCGAGGCGTTCGAGGATGCCGGCCAGGCCGTTGCGGGCCTGCTCGGTCCGCAGTTCGGGGGGCAGTCGCCGCTGGTGGACCAGCAGCGTGGTGCCCGGTCCGGTCGGGTGCAGGCGGAGGTCGGTCGTGATGCCGGTGCGGGACTCGGCGAGCACCAGCCGGCTCGACGGCTCGACGATCTCGTACCGGAAGCACAGCCCCCGCCTGCTCCCGTCGGCGCCCTCGGTCTCCAGCTCGAACGTGCCGCCGACCCGGAGGTCGACGACCACCGAGGCGGGCGGGACGGTGGCGTGCCGGCCGCCCCAGAACGCCGCCAGGTGCTCCGGGGTGGTGAACACCTCCCACACCAGCGCGGGCTCGGCGTCGAGATATCGACGGGCGATCAACTGGTCGCCGTCGAGACGCACCTCGCCGGTCATCGGCGCTGCCCCGTCCCCACCGATGCCAGGTGCTCCTCCAGCCGGTCGAGGCGGGACTCCCACTCCCGCTGCTGCTCGTCGATCCAGCCGGTCAGCTCCCGCATGCGCTCGACGTTCAGCCGGCACGGCCGGCGCTGGCCGTCGACCCACTGCCGGACCAGCCCGGAGCGCCGGAGGATGCCGACGTGCCGGGAGACGGCCTGGTGTGTCAGGTCGAAGGGCTCGGCGAGCTCGCCCACGGTCGCGTCGCCCCGGGCGAGCCGGGCGACGATCGCCCGCCGGGTCCGGTGACTGAGGGCGGCGAAGACGGCGTCCAGATCGGCCTCGTCCTCGGCGTGGTCGGCGACTGTCACACCTCAAACCTATCCGCAACCAGTCCGTTGTACAAGCGTGTTGTTGAATGTCTTGCCGTAAGACGCACCGGGTGGCCCGAAGTGCAATCCCGCCGGCAGGCGCGGCACTTGCGAGCGCGGCGAACGGGCTCCTAGCCTCGGCGGCATGGAAAAATCAGCGCTTCTGAACGCCGTTGTGGAACAGACGGACACCTTTGCCGACTGGGTTCAGGGCCGAGACACGACGGCCCCGGTACCGACGTGTCCGAAGTGGACGCTGGCCGACCTTGTCGACCACGTCGGTGCGACGCAGCGTATGGTGGCGATGCTCGTGGGTGAGCGGATGTCCGAGCCGAGCAGGGCATTCGCCGGCTACACCCGGCCCCGACGGATTCGGCCCAGTGGCGCGGGTGGCTGACCGACGGCGCGGCAGAGGCGAAGCGGGCGTTCGAATCGGTGGCCGACGACACGCCGGTGTGGGATCCGTCCGGTGCCGCCGCGGGCGTGCCGTTCTGGTCACGTCGGCTGTTCGGCGAGGCCTGTGTGCATCGCGCGGACGCCGCTGCGGCGCTCGGCCTGCCGTACGAGCTGGCGCCGGAGAACGCCGTCGCGGCCATCGAGGACTGGCTGGACACGATGACCTCTCGCGGCTACTGGGAGAACAGGCCGGAGTTCGCCGCCGCGATGCGCGGCAACGGCCAGACCCTGCACTTCCACCCGACCGACGCGCCCGGAGAGTGGCTGGCACGCCGGGAAGCGGACATGGTCGTCCTGGAACGCGCCCACGGCAAGGCGGACGTCGCGGTACGCGGCCCGGCCACCGAACTACTGCTCGTGCTCAGCAGGCGTCGTCCGCTGGCGGCGGCCACCGAGCTGGAGGTCCACGGCGATCGGGCACTGCTCGACCACTGGCTCGAGCACATGAACTGGGTCACCGACTGACCGAGTCCGGAAGGAGAAGGGTTGCCTCGCCGGCTGGCCACCCGGTCGGCCGGCCTGACAGTTCACCCTGCCCGTTGCCGGCCCAGCGGCGCCGACCGGCCTTGACAGGTCACCGAGCCCGGGGCCGACTCAGCGGCTCCGGCGGACGCCCGGTGTACGCCCACTCCCCCAACGCCGAGCGGTCCACCAGCCCGATCCCCAGCTCGCGGGCCAGCCGCAACCCGTCGCCGGCCGCGAAGAACCCGTTGGTGACGATCACGCAGATCTCGCCCCGGTGGATGCTGCGGCAGGTACCGGCGAAGCGCTGGACCGCAGCGCTGCCCACCCGGTTCGCCGGGCTGTGCCGCTTGCACTGCACCACGATCCGGCGACCGTCCGGGGAGATCGCCGTGATGTCCGCGCCCCGGTCGGCGGCGCCGCCGCAGACCGCCACCCGGGAGAAGCCCGACCTGCGCAGCAGCGCGGCAACCCAGTCCTCGAACTCCGCGCCGGTCATCGTGTCGGTCGCCTCGACCCGGCGGGCGCGTAGCGCCGCGTCGGCCTCGACCTGGAACCGTGCCCGGACCAGCAGGACGACGATCGTTGCCCCGGCCGCCAGCACGGCCACCGCGATGACCAGCGACCAGACCGGTTGACGCTGGACGAAGTCGACGACCAGCCAGGCGAGCACCAGCCCGCCGACCGTACCGCCGAGCCACCAGCCCGAGCGGTCCGGCGCCCGGCCGGCGGCCCGGCGGCGGCGGGCGTACGGGCGTCGTGGGCGGAAGCGTCGGGTGCGGGACCGGTAGTGTCCCCGTACCCGCGTGCCGTCCCGGCGGGTGTACGACCGTACTCGCGGCATCCGGTCCCTTCCGGTCTGGACTCCACCGTTGGCGAACTGGACCTTCGAGGGTATCCACCTCGGACAACTCGCCCGGGTCGACGACGGTCGGGCCGACGGGTAGCCGAGTGGACACGTCCGGCGGTGGTCGGTGCGGCGCCACTAGACTGGGCCGTCCGTGGTCGGGCGACCGGTGAGGACGGCGATGACCTACTACGTGGAGATTCCGGTCGACGACGACAGCACGGTGCTGGTCGAGGTGACCCACCAGGTCACCGGGGTCGCACCGGCCGGCCGGTCCCGGGAGGTGGTGACCCGGCTGACGGAAACCTTCGGCGAGGCGTTCGACCGGTTCCACCGGCTGGCCAGGAGCGCGGCGGCGCAGGCCCGGGACGCGGGCGGGGCGGACCGGGTGGCGATCGAATTCGGTCTCAAGGTCGCCGCGAAGGGCGGCTTCGTGGTCGCCGAGACCACCGGCGAGGCGCACATGAAGGTCACCTTCGAGTGGAACCGTGCCGCCGCACCGGCGCCGGTCCGCACGGAAGCCGAGCAGAACGGCGCCGGGGAGGGGAGCCCGGAGCGGGAGTCCCCGTCGACGGAGGCGTCCCCGTCCAGCACTACCGGCTGACCGGTCGCCCACCGCTCCGAGCCCGGCGGGCCAACAGCCGGCGGACCCGGTCGACCAGCGGCCAACGGGCCGGGCCGGTCGGCAGCTGGCGTGCCCGGCCGGTCGGCAGCCAACGGGCCCGGCCGGTCGGCAGCCAACGGGCCCAGCGGGTCAGCAGCCAGCCGGACAGGGCCAGGTCGAACAGCGCGCCCGGGACCTTGGTCTTGGTGGCCAGGCCGAGGCTGTCCGGCAGAGTGAGGAAGACCAGCCCGGCGGAGCCGGCGTCGAGCACGGTGCCCAGCCGTCCCCGGGGTGTGCGGGTGGCGGCGAGCACGGCGATCCCGGCGAGGACATACCAGGGGTAGCAGACCGGACCGAGCAACGCGGTGGCGAGCAGGGCCACCCCGGCGCCGGGCACGGCGGCAGCGACGCCGCCGAGCATCGCCCGGCGCCAGGCGAGCAACAGGACGGTGCCGAGCGCCAGCAGGCCCGCCAGCCGGGCGGTCTCGACAGCGCCGCCGAACGCCTCGGGGTGCCCCGCCGCCCGCAGGGCGTAGCCGACCGCCATCCCGACCCCGGTCGGGATGGACGGCCACTGGACGTTGCCGGCGGTCGCCGGCCAGCTCCGGACGAATCCGAGGCCGTACCCGGTGACGCCGGCCAGCAGCAGAACGGTGCCGAGGGTCGCCCCGGCCAGGACCGCGCCGGCCGCGACCTGGCGCCGGCCGGTCCGCGCCCAGGGGACCACGGCGACCGCGAACGGCAGCACCACCAGGGCGGTGGCCTTGACCGAGGCCGCGGCCCCGAAGGCGGCACCGGCCACGGCCATCCGGCCGACGACGGTACGCAGCTCGACCGCGGCCAGCAGCCCGAGTACGACCAGCCCGGCGAGGAAGGCGTCGTTGTGTGCTCCGGAGACGACGTGCACCAGCGGCAGCGGCCCGATCGCCCCGAGCCAGACCACCCGGGCCGGGTTCCCGCCGCAGTGCCGGGCCAGTCGGGCACCCGCGGCGGTGGCCAGCAGTACGCCGGCGACCGCCACCAGCCGGAGCAGGGTGACGGCGAGCGGCAGGACCCCGTCCGCCACGCTCGCGGCGAAACCCTCGACGGCCAGCCAGAGCGAGCCGTACGGTGCGGGTGCGTCCCGCCACATCGGCGAGACCGACTCCAGCCACCGGCAGGGCAGCCCCGCCGGCCCCACGGCGTACGGGTCCAGCCCTGCCCGGACGATCTCCCCCTGGCAGGCGTACGCGTAGACGTCGGTACTGCCCAGCGGCGGCGCCAGCAGCAGCGGTACGGCCCAGAGCGCTCCGGTGCCCAGCAGCCAGCCCGGTGTGACGTCGGCCTGCCGCAGTCGCCACCAGGCGGCGGCGAGTCCACCGGCACCGGCCAGCCACAGTCCGATCCCGACCGCCCAGCCGGCTCCCCGCCCGGCGCCCGGCCCGGCCAGCTGGGCGCTGGCCGCCATCAGCACACTGCCGAGCAGCCCGACCCCGCGCAGCCGGGCCGAAGACGGCCGCCCGCGCAGCCAGGCCGACGACAGCCTCCCCCGCGACGGGGCCGGTGACAGGCGCTCGCGCATCCGGGCAGGCTCACCCGGGCAGGTGAACGTCCGCCCCGCCCCGGCCTACCTTCGGGCGAACTTCCGCCGACGCCCGCACGTCCCGCGAAGGCGGCTCGGCGCGGTGCTCCCACCCGCCCCGACCGGCGCGGTGCCCCGCCCGGCCTAGACGAACTCGGGATGCGGGGTGGGGACGGCCGAGCGGGTGGAGATCGAGTCGAGGATCTCGGCGGCCCGTACGGCGGTGTTGGAGAGCAGTGACGAGGAGATGCCGTGGCTGTGCTCGGTGCCGCCCTGGAGGTAGATGCCGGCCCGGACCTCGGGGCGGGTCCGCAGCCGGTAGTCCCGGTCCACCAGGGCCCGTCCGGCGTCGTCGCGCAGGCACACCTCGGCCACCTCGCCGAGCAGGTCGAACGGGTCGACCGGCCGGTATCCGGTGGCGAAGACCGCCACGTCGGCGTCGAGCACCGTCCTCTCCCGGCTGACCAGCGACTCGACCACCATCCGCACCCCGTCCGGAGTGCGGACGGTCTCGACCGGGCGGGTCAGGTTGAGCATCCGGAGCCGTTCGACGCCGCGTACCTTCTCCTGGTAGACGCGCCGGTACAGCTCGTCGATGAGTTCGGCGTCGACGACGGAGTAGTTGGTGTTGCCGTGGTAGGCGAGCATCATCTCCTTCACCTCCGGCGGGGCGGTGAAGTACTCCTGCACGGCGGCCGGGTCGAAGATCCGGTTGGCGAAGGAGCTGTCGTCGGCCGGGCTGTAGCCGTACCGGGAGAAGACCGCGCAGACCTCGGCGGCGGGGAACTCGCGGTGCAGGTGGTCGACGGCCTCCGCGGCGCTCTGGCCGGCGCCGACCACGACGAACCGGGTCGGCTCGGACGGCACCAGGCCGCGCAGGTTGGACAGCAGGTCCCGGCTGTGCCAGACCCGGGTGTCGGCGGTGACCCCGGCCGGCAGGTACGGCCGCAGCCCCACCCCGAGCACCAGGTTGCGGGCCCGGTAGCTGACCGGCGCGGCGGAGCAGGGTCCGGCCTGGGCCAGTACCTCGAAGTGGTCGAGTTCGCCGTCGCGCCAGACCGGGCGTACGTCCACCACGTCGTGCCCGTACCGGACCATGTCGTCGACCTGGGCCGCCGCCCATTCGAGGTAGTCGTGGAACTCGACCCGGGACGGGAAGAGGTTCTTGTGGTTGATGAAGTCGATCAGCCGCCCCCGGCTCTGCAGGTAGCAGAGGAAACTGAACCCGCTGGCCGGGTTGCGCAGCGTCACCAGGTCCTTGAGGAACGACACCTGCATGGTGGCGTCGTCGAGCAGCATCCCCCGGTGCCAGCCGAAGCGGGGCTGGCGCTCCAGGAAGACCGCGCTGTCGACTCCGCCGGGGCCGGCGGCGCCCTCCCGGATGGCGATGGCCAGGGCGAGGTTCGACGGACCGAAGCCGATGCCGAGGAGGTCGTGGACGTGCCGATCGTCGCTGCGATTGGTTAGTGACATACCTGTCCCATCAGTCTGCCGGCCGGTCGGCGGCGTGGTGGAGGACTGGATCCCGCTTCGGACCCGGTGCGGCTGGCGCGGACGGTCGACCATCCGTGGCATTTAGGTTAGGCTAACCTACACCAAGGTCAAGAACAATATGGACCGCCTGGCCAGTGCAGCGAAGAGGAGACCGTCGATGCGGGTTGTGATGTTCGGCTACCAGACCTGGGGGCACCGCACCCTTCAGGCGCTGCTGGATTCCGAGCACGAGGTGACCCTCGTCGTCACGCATCCGCCCAGCGAGCACGCCTACGAGAAGATCTGGGACGACTCGGTCGCCGAACTGGCCGGCAAGCACGAGGTACCGGTGCTGCTGCGCAAGCGCCCCGGCGACCCCGAGCTGATGGAGCGGCTCCGGCAGGCGGCGCCCGACGTGATCGTGGCGACGAACTGGCGTACCTGGATCCCGCCGGAGATCTTCGACCTGCCCCGGTACGGCACGCTCAACGTGCACGACTCGCTGCTGCCCGCGTACGCCGGATTCAGTCCGCTGATCTGGGCACTGCTCAACGGCGAGCGCGAGGTCGGGGTCACCGCGCACCTGATGGACGAGAGCCTGGACGCGGGCGACATCGTGCTGCAACGCGCCGTGCCGGTCGGCCCCACCGACACCACCACCGACCTGTTCCACCGCACCCTGGAGCTGTTCGGCCCGATCACCGTGGACGGGCTGGCGCTGATCGCCTCCGGCCGCACCGACTGGACCCCGCAGGACCGCTCCAGGGCGAGCTTCTTCCACAAGCGTTCGATCGAGGAGAGCCGGATCGACTGGAGCTGGCCCGCCGAGGAGATCGAGCGGCTGGTCCGGGCGCAGTCCGACCCGTACCCGAACGCCTTCACCCACCACGACGGTGCGCGACTGCGGATCGTGGCCGCCCGGGTCTCCGAGGGCCGCTACGGCGGCACGCCCGGCCGGATCTTCTATCGGGAGGGCGACGGCGTGGTGATCGTGGCCGGCGCCGACGCGCGGCGCGGCCACCGACCCGGCCTGGCGGTCACCCGGGTACGCACCGACGACGGCCAGGAGTACGCCGCCGGCGACTACTTCCGGACCATGGGCGGCTACCTGACCCGCTATCCGGACGGCCGGCTCTAGCCCGGCGGCCCGCCCGAACCGGTCCCGGCTCTGGGGACCGGTCCCGGAGCGCCAGAGCGCGGCCCGGAGCGCCGACCGGCCACCGGTGGCGACCGTCCTCGGACACTCCCGCGCTCCCCGAGGACGACCGCCACCGGCTGTCGGCGGCCCTCGCCTACATAGCGTTACCGGACGCCCGGCTCCACTGTCAACGTCCCGGCCACCGCGTCGATGGTGGCCCGGGCACCGAGCGGGACGGTGAGCTGCCCGTTGCCGTGCCCGAGGCAGAGCCCGCCCAGCACCGGTACGCCGAGGTCGGAGAGGCGGTCCGTGAGCACCTCCGCCGCGCTCCACTCCCCCGGGTTGCCGACGCTGTTGGTGACCTGCCCGATCGCCACCCCGGCGACCCGACCCAGCACGCCGACCCGGCGCAGCTCGGTCAACATCCGGTCGTAGCTGTACGGCGCCTCGTCCACGTCCTCGAAGAACAGGATCGCACCGTCGAGGTCCGGGAAGTCCTTCGCGCCGAGCGAGGTGGAGAGCAGGGTCAGGCAGCCGCCGAGCAGTCGGCCGGTGGCCCGGCCGGGCACCAGGACCGGGGCGGCCGTCTCGGCCGGGTCACGGTTGACCACCACCGGCTCGGTGGTCATCACCGCCCGGCGCCACGCCTCGGCTGACTCCGGCCCGGTGCGGGTGTCGCTCCAGTTGACCATCGGACCGTAGAAGCCGACCAGACCGACCTCCCGCCACAGCCGGCCGTGCAGGCTGGTGATGTCGCTGAACCCGACCACCACCTTCGGGTCACGCCGCAGTCGGGACAGGTCGATCCGGTCCACGATCCGCTGGGTGCCGTAGCCACCCCGGGCGGCGAAGACGGCTCGGATCCCCGGGTCGGTCAGCGCGTCGTCCAGGTCGGCCAGCCGCTGCTCGTCGGTGCCGGCGAGGTAGCCGTACCGGGCGTAGACGTGCTCGCCCAGCTCCACCTCAAGGCCCCAGCCGCGCAGGATCTCGATGCCCCGGGCCATCAGGGTGGGGTTCGGGGTGCCGCCCGGCGACACCACCCGGACCCGGTCACCGGGGACCAACGCCCTGGCCCGGACCGGCGTCCGCACCCGGCCCGGCACCGCCCGGGCAGCCTGCGCCGGGTCCCCGGCGCTGGCGGCCAGCACCGTACCGCCGGCGGCGACCGCGCCGGCCCGCAACATGTTCCGACGGGACAGCGCCGCACCGCCGCCCCTCGGGATACCTTCGTCGACGAACTCGGGATCTCGCATCGGCGTCCTCTCCGTCGTGACGGTGCCGGCGTTCCTGGCCGGCACGCCGTCGAATGGGGCCGATGCTATTGACCGTCCACAAGCGATCCGGCCCGGGACGCCTTCGACCTCTGCCCCGCACGACCGGTCAGACAGCCGTCGTACGAGGACAGCCGGTCATAGGACGGACAGCCGGTCAAACGACGGACGGCAGCCGTCGTACGGGGTCGAACAGGACGTCCGGGCCGGATCCTCCCGGCCGGTACCCGAGCGGACAAGCCCGGCGGGTCGGTTCCCGCGTTCGGCACCGCCGCCGGCCCGGCCGTGCCTAGGCTGGCGTCGACAGGCATGGCCGCGCTCGGTCGAAGGCGAAGGGGGCTGCCGTGACGAATGTCGTCCGGCGTCCCACCCCGGCCGACCCGGCCCCGCACCTGGCGAACAGCGCGGACGTCCCGAGTTCGGTGATGCGTACCCAGCCGCCGGAACTCGGTCCCGACGCGGTCGCGGTCGTCGAGGGCCGGTCGTTCATGGTGAGCGACGCCGCCGGGGACGTACCGGTCGGCACCATCGGCGGCCTGGTGCACGACGACACCCGGCTGCTCAACCAGTGGGAGCTGACCCTCGGCGGGGCGCCGCTGCTGATCCTCAGCTCGGGACTTGTCGACGACGACTCGGCGGCCTTCTTCCTCACCAACTCGGACCTGCCGCAGGTGCCGACGAACAGCGTCGGGGTACGCCGGCAGCGGTTCGTCAGCGACGCGATGCGGGAGCGGATCGAGCTGGAGTGCTTCGCCAACGAGGTGCCGTCGGTCCAGCTCCGGCTGCGGGTCGGCACCGACTTCGCGGACCTGTTCGAGATCAAGCAGCGGGTACGGGACCGCTCGGCGAGCATCGTCCGCGAGCACTCGGCCGACGGCTCCCGGCTCTGCTTCAGCTACCGCAACGCGGAGTTCACCGCGATCACCGAGATCCTGGTGTCGCCACCGGCCGACCGGATCGAGGAGAACGACCTGGTCTGGGACCTGCGGCTGGAGCCGGGTCTGCGCTGGGAGGCCGAGTTGGCCGTGGCGCTGCCCCGCCGGCCGACCGAGCTGGCGTCCCTGCACCGCCGGTTCGGCCGGGGCTTCGACCTGGTCGGCGAGGACCCGACGCACAGCTGGCAGGCCGACTGCCCCGACCAGGAACTCGACTCCGACCTGCTCGACCGGGTGCTGCACAAGTCCAAGATGGACCTGGTGGCACTGCGGATCGAGCAGCGCATCGGCGGCGAGACGATCGTGCTGCCGGCCGCCGGCCTGCCGTGGTTCCTCACCGTGTTCGGCCGGGACTCGCTGGTCACGGCGTACCAGTCGCTGTCGTTGGGGCCCCGGCTGGCCCGGGGCGCCCTCCGGTCGCTGGCGAACTACCAGGGCAGCCGGGTGGACGACTTCCGGGACGAGGAGCCCGGGAAGATCCTGCACGAGGTACGCAGCGGCGAGCTGACCCGGACCGGCGAGAAGCCGCACAACCCGTACTACGGCACCTCCGACGCCACCCAGCTCTGGCTGATCCTGCTCTCCGAGTACTGGCGGTGGACGCTCGACGACGACTTCGTGCGCCGGTGCCGGGACAACGTGCACGCCGCGCTGCGTTGGATCGACCACTACGGCGACCTCGACCAGGACGGGTACGTCGAGTACGCCACCCGTTCGCCGCAGGGGCTCGGCAACCACTGCTGGCGGGACTCCGCCGACGGGATCGCCTACTCCGACGGCACCATCCCGGTGCTGCCGATCGCGACCTGCGAGATCCAGGGCTACACCTACGACGCGAAGCTCCGGGTCGCCGAACTCGCCGACGGCCCGCTGCGCGACCCGGAGCTGGCCGAACGACTGCGCGCCGACGCGCACCAGCTCCGGGAACGGTTCAACCGGGACTTCTGGCTCGACGGGCGCGGCGGGTACTACGCGGTCGGCCTGGACGGGGACAAACGGCCGATCGACTCGATGACCTCCAACATGGGGCAGCTGCTCTGGAGCGGCATCGTGCCGCCGGACCGGGCCCGGGTGGTCGCCGGACAGCTTCTCGCCCCGCACATGTTCTCCGGCTGGGGCATCCGGACCACCTCCACCACCGACCGGTGCTACAACCCGATCGGCTACCACAGCGGCACGGTCTGGCCGCACGACAACTCGCTGATCGCGTACGGGCTGGCCCGGTACGGCTTCCGCGAGGAGGCGAACCGGGTCATCCTGGGGATGCTGGCGGCGGCGGACTTCTCCGCGCACCGGCTGCCGGAGGCGTTCGCCGGCTACGACCGCTCGTACGGGCGCAAGCCGGTGCCGTACCCGACCGCCTGCACCCCGCAGGCCTGGGCCAGCGCGGCTCCGGCGCTGTTCGTGCGTACCCTGCTCGGGCTGGAGGCCCGCAACGGTGAGGTGCGGCTCGACCCGCACCTGCCGGCCGACCTGGGGCGGATCAGGCTCAGCCGGTTGCAGGCATTCGGCAAGTGCTGGGACCTGGAGGCGATCGGCAACCAGGGCCACGTACGGCTGACAACCGGGTG
Organism: Micromonospora sp. WMMD1102; assembly: GCF_029626265.1. Classification (NCBI taxonomy): domain Bacteria; kingdom Bacillati; phylum Actinomycetota; class Actinomycetes; order Micromonosporales; family Micromonosporaceae; genus Micromonospora; species Micromonospora sp. WMMD1102. Next base: position 3,678,303 of record NZ_JARUBN010000001.1, read on the forward strand.
ACCGGCGCGGCACCGGGTTGGGCAGCGGCGGGGCACCGGGCTGGGCAGCGGCGCGGCACCCGAAGCGAGCAGATGCGGAGCGTACCTGCGGATCACCGTTGCGTGATGAGAGAGTGACCTCATGACCGGAACCAACGCCCCGGACGGCAAGGCCGGCCTGCTCGGTGACAAGGTCGCGTTCCTGATGGGCGCGGGTCGGGGCATCGGTGCGACCGCCGCCCGGCTCTTCGCCCGGGAGGGCGCCGCCGTCGTGCTGGCCGCCCGGACCGAGCCCGAACTCGCCGACGTGGTCGGGGAGATCCGCGAAGCCGGCGGGACCGCCGACTACGTGCTCGCCGACCTGACCGACGGGGCGAGCATCCAGTCGGCGGTGGAGGGCGTGATCCGGTTGCACGGCCGGCTGGACGTGGCGCTCAACAACGGTGGCGTCTCGATCCCGCAGAGCCCGATGGTGAACGCGACGGAGCAGAACTTCGACCTGGTCAGCACGGTCAACTTCCGGGGCCTGTTCCTCTCGATGACCGCCGAGATCCGGGCGATCCGGGCCACCGCCGGCTCGGGGGCGATCGTCAACATCAGCAGTGTCGGCAGCCTGCGCGGCGCACCCGGACTCGGCCCGTACGCGGCGTCCAAGCGGGCCGTGAACAGCCTCACCGAGACCGCCGCCGCCGAGTACGGCCCGGAGGGGATCCGGGTGAACGCGATCGCACCGGGCACCACGATGACCGGGATGGTCCAGCAGTGGGCCGACGACGAGCCGGCCGCCGTCGACCGGCTGAACGCGCTCACCCCGCTGCGCCGGGCCGCCGAGCCGGACGAGATCGCCGAGGCCGCCGCCTGGCTGCTCAGCGACCGCGCCTCCTTCGTCACCGGCGTCTGCCTGCCGGTCGACGGCGGCCTGCGCGCCTGAACAACTCCTGCCACCTCCGGCCCGAGTCCCCGGCGGCCTCCGCGCCCGACAGCGGGCTGTCGCGCCGCGATCAGCGCAGTGGCAGCACCGAGTCGGTGAGCCGGCCGCGCGGCCGGTAGACCACGCACATCACGGTGCGGTCGCCGTCCGCCCAGGTCTGCCGGGTCGGCAGCACCGGATAGAAGTCGAGGGTGCCGCCGGCCCGGTCCGGCCAGCGCCGGTCGAAGTATCCCCGGCAGCCCTGCCAGGCGAACTCCGCCAGCCGGGTCCGGTCCCACGGACCGTCGGCCGCGCGCAGGAAGCCGTACGACTGGTTGTCGGCGCCGGACTCGCACGGCTCGTACCGGACGACCACCTCGGCGGCCCGGCGGGAGTACGCCGGGTCGGAGAAGCACTCGCCGCCCTCGATGCCGAGCAGCCCGGCGGTCTGGGCGGTGACGAAAGCGTCCCCCTTGGCGACCGGGGGCGAGACGGTCGGCTCGATCGCGGCGAGTGCCGCCAGGGTGCCGACGGTGGCGACCACCGCCCAGCGGCGGGACGGCAGTTTCATCGCACTCCGTACGGGTCGGGGGGTTCCGGCTGGTCGGATGGTAGGTGGGGCACGGTGAACGGGCGGTTCCCGGCGGGTGGCCGGACGGTCTCCGCCGGATGAAGCCCGGCACCGGCCGAGACCTGTTGATCATGAGTTCATCCGCTGGTCAGGCCCGTTCACCCGGCGGCCAGTCGACGGCCGACCGCCCGTCGTCCGCCTCTGGGTGAATGCGCTTGGCCACCGGCTGAGGCCGGCGGCAGTCCGCACGTTCACCCGAAAGGTGATTCCTCCTGTGAGTGACGTAAAGAGACCCTGGATCCCCGGCTCCCGGCGGGCCAGGCTCACCGCCATCGGCGCCGCCGCCATGCTCGTCGGCGGTTTCGCCGTCAGCCCGGTGGCGTTCGGTGACGCCGCACCGGGCAAGCACCCGGCGGCCGAGATCCACCGGCCGTCCCCGATGCCCGACCGCATCATCCTCACCCCGACCGCCACCCCGGCCACCTCGCAGCGGGTGACCTGGCGGGCCGAGGCCACCGGAGAATGGGCCCAGGCCGAGATCCTGGAGGCACCCGCCGCGCTCGGCGCGGTGGTGCCCGCCGCCGGCACCGTCTCGGTGGTCAAGGCGATGTCGACGAAGTCGGTGAACACCTCCCTCGGGTACGCCTCGACCTACCACACCGTCGAGTTCCTCGGCCTGAAGCCGGGCACCCGGTACACCTACCGGGTCGGCGACGGCACCAACTGGAGCGCCTGGACCGACTTCACCACCGCCACCTCGGACGCGCGGCCGTTCTCGTTCATCTACTACGGCGACGCGCAGAACTACCTCGACTCGGCACTGCCCCGGGTGTTCCGGCAGGCGTTCGCGGACCGTCCGCAGGCCAAGGTGATCGTGAACGCCGGTGACCTCATCGACTCCGCCAACAGCGAGGAGCAGTGGGGGCAGTGGTACCAGGCCGGCAGCTTCGTCGACAGCCAGATCAACAACATCTCGATCCCCGGTAACCACGAGTACAGCGGTGGCGTGCTGTCGCAGTTCTGGACGCCGCAGTTCCCGTACCCGGACAACGGGCCGGCGGGCTGGCCGGCGGAGCTGGCGAAGACCGCCTACACCGTCGACTACCAGGGTGTCCGGTTCATCGGGCTGAACACCAACGTGCAGGGCATCCCGGACGTGATGGCGGCGCAGACCGCCTGGTTGGAGGGGCTGCTCAAGGACAACCCGAACAAGTGGACGGTGGTCACCTTCCACCACCCGGTCTACTCCACGGCGGAGGGTCGCAACAACCCGGTGGTCCGGGCCCAGTGGGGGCCGCTGTTCGAGAAGTACGGCGTGGACCTGGTGCTCCAGGGCCACGACCACACGTACGGCCGGGGCAGCGTCAGCGCGTCGCGCCGGTCGGTGACGGTGCACGACAGCACCGTGTACGCGGTCTCCGTCTCCGGCGGCAAGATGTACGACGTCGACGGCTCGGTCTGGACCGACAACGCCGCCGACATCATGAGCCAGGCCGAGGACAAGCAGCTCTACCAGCTCATCGACGTCACCGGAGACAGCATCCGGTACGAGGCCCGGTACGCCAACGGCCAGCACCACGACGGCGTCGTGATCCGGAAGAACGCGGCCGGCGAGCGTACCGTCAACGAGCTGCGCACCCCGGAGAACACCGTCGGCGAGCAGGTCAAGGTCAACAAGACCATCGTCGAGGCCAAGGGCAAGGTGAAGGTCAACGCCTACGGCTACGACCCGGGCGAGGAGGTCACCGTCTACCTGCGCGACTCGAAGGACGGCGCGGGCCGCAAGGGCGTCTTCATCGGCTATCGGAAGGCCGACGAGCTGGGCCGGCTCGTCTACAGCTTCGCGCTGCCGCCGTCGGCCAGGAAGAACAGCACGCACGTGGTCTACCTGGACAGCGAGAACCAGCAGATCACCTCTCCGGTCATCACGGTGACCAAGTAGTTCCGCCCGTCGGCCCGGACCACCGCCGTCGGCGGTGGTCCGGGCCCGGTCCGTACCCCAGGAGACTTTCTTGATCGCCCGCATCCCGTCGCCGGCCGGCCGGCCCGCCCGGACCCGTCCCGCCGGGCCCATCCGGCTGGCGGTGTTCGCCGGATCCGCCGTGCTGGCCGCCCTGGCCGTGCTGGCCGTCCCGGCGCCGCCGGCCGCCGCACACCCGTTCGGCCCGCCCTCCACCGCCCGAATAAGCGTGCACGGCTCCCGGGTCGACCTCGCCTGGCTCGCCGCCGAGGACGACTGGGTGGCTCTCGGCCAGTCGCTCGGCGCCTTCGAGGACCCGGCACCCGGAGCCGTCGCCACCGACCTGACCGGGGAGCAGAAGCTCCAGCGTTCCCCCCGGGTGCACGACTACCTGCTGGAACGCATCTCGGTGCGGCAGGACGGCGCCCGGTGCCCGGGTCGGCTCGACACCCTGGACCGACTGCTCGACGAGGGCGCCCGGCTGCGCTTCGACTGCCCGGCCGAGGTGGTCGACCTCGACGTCACCGTCGGGGCGCTCACCGACCTGAACGAGGCGTACCGGACGATGCTGACCAGCCGTACCCCGGCCGCCCCGGAACGGGCGCTCTTCACCGCCGCCGAGCAGACCCACCGGGTACGTTTCACCCCCGGCTCGGGCGGCCTGCCGCGCGGCACCGTGGGCGCCCTGGCCGGCGTCGGCGCCGCCCTGCTGGTCGGAGTGGCGGCCCTGGTCACGGTACGGCTGCGCCGGTCCGGCCGCACCCGCCCGACGCGATCCGACAGCGCCCGGAGCCGGTCGTGACCGGGTTCGAGAGCCGGCTTGTCGCGCTCTTCGACGGCCAGGGAGTCTTCTGGCTCGCCCTGGTGGTGGCGCTCGGGGTCGGGGTCGCGCACGCGGTCGCACCCGGGCACGGCAAGAGCGTGACGGCGGCGTACCTGGTCGGCACCCGGGGACGATACCGGGACGCGATCCGGCTCGGTGTGATCGTCGCGGCGATGCACACCTGCTCGGTACTGGTGCTGGCGCTCGCCTGGGTCGGCCTCAGCGGCGCCGCGAGCCTCGGCACGAAGACGCTGACGGCCTGGATGCAGGTGCTGGCCGGGCTGCTGGTGATCGGCGTCGGCGCACACCTGAGCTGGCGACACCTGACGGGCCGCGCCGCCCACCACCACGACCACAGCCACGGGCACGACGACGGGCACGAGCACGCGCACCGCCGGGTACTCGTCGGGCACGGCCACCCGGACACGCACACGGACGCTCCCTCCCACGAGCACGAACACGGGCACGGACACGGACACGAGCGCACGCAGGAACACGAGCACGGGCACACGCACGGCGTACCGGCGCCGACCGATCCGTGGTCGCAGCGCGGCCTGACCGTGCTGGCTCTGTCCGGCGGTCTGCTGCCCTCGCCGTCGGCGTTCCTGGTGCTGGTCAGCGGCCTGTTGACCGGGCGGGCCCTGGACGCGCTGGTCCTGGTGCTCGCCTTCGGCGTCGGGATGGCCGGCACACTGACCGGGGTCGGCGTGGTCACCATCCGCGGCTTCGCCCTGCTGGCGGGTACGGCCCGACGCTGGCCGCTGGCGGCCACCGCGACCGCCCGGCTGCCGGCGGTCGCCGGGATCGCGGTCAGCCTCGGCGGCTGCCTCTACCTGCTCGCCGCGATCTCCGTGCTGACCGGCTGAGTCGAGAATCTGGTGTTAGGAAGGGCCCCCGCATCTACAAAATCCGCTATGCGGGGGCCCTTCCTTCGCTCGGTCGCGGCGTCGTCGGCTGCCGGTCGGGCGGCGCGGGAGGCACCGGCGCTCTGTATTGATCGACTTCTTGACGGCCACCGGGGCCGACCCTAGGTTTACCCGGATATAACAGCCGACTTCCGCCACTGTCGCGATCCATCGTGTCCACGTGTCGAATCCGGCGGAACTGAATGGGGTGGGCCGGCTTGTCCTGGTGGGACCGCGTGCGGCGGGATCGGATCCTGCTGCTCGCCGCGCTACCCGGCGTCGCGCTCCTGCTGACGTTCCACTATCTGCCGTGGCTCGGCAACGTCATCGCGTTCAAGGACTACCAGCCGTACGCCGGGATCGTCGACAGCCCGTGGACCGGCCTGGCCAACTTCCGGATCATCGTCAGTGGCGACCCGGCGTTCCTCAACGCGCTGACGAACACGCTGGTCATCACCCTGCTCCAGGTGCTCGTCGTCTTCCCCGCCCCGATCGCCCTGGCCCTGCTGTTGGACAGCCTGATGTCCGAACGGCTCAAACGGACCGTGCAGAGCATCCTCTACCTGCCACACTTCCTCTCCTGGGTGATCGTGGTCGCGATCTTCATGCAGTTGCTGGGTGACGGCGGGCTGCTCAACAACTTCCTCCGGGACCACGACCTCGGCACGGCGAGCATCGTCAGCAACCCGGACGCCTTCTTCGCCTTGGTCACCGGCCAGGTGCTCTGGAAGGACGCCGGCTGGGCGACGATCCTCTTCCTGGCCGCGCTCGCCCGGATCGACGGCACGCTCTACGAGGCGTCCGCCGTGGACGGTGCCACCCGCTGGCGGCAGCTGTGGCACATCACCCTGCCCGGGCTGCGCGGCCTGATCGTGCTGCTGCTGATCCTCCGGCTCGGCGACGCGCTGACCGTCGGCTTCGAGCAGATCGTGCTCCAGCAGCCGGCGGTCGGAGCGGACGCCAGCGAGGTGCTCGACACGTACGTCTACAACAACGGGATCCTCGCCGGTGACTGGGGGGTGAGCGCGGCCGTCGGGCTGGTCAAGGGGTTGGTCGGGCTGCTCCTGGTGCTCGGTGCCAACCGGCTGGCCCACCGCTTCGGAGAGCAGGGGGTCTACCAGCGATGAGCAGGCGGGTCACCATCGCGGGCGTCGCCGCCCCGTCGAGACCGGTACGCGCACTCAAGGGCGTGGTCCTGGCGCTCTGCTGCGCGGCGGTGGTCGTACCGTTCCTCGGGATCGTCTCGACGAGTCTCGCCACGCACGCCCAGATCACCCGGGACGGCGGCTTCGTGCTGGTGCCGGACGAGGTCAGCTTCGCCGCGTACACCGCGATCCTCTCCGGCGGTGTGGTGACCCGGGCGACCGTGGTCAGCCTCTTCATTACCGTCGCCGGTACGGCGTTGAGCATGGCCACCACGATCCTGCTGGCGTACGGGCTCAGCCGACCCCGGTCGGTGGCGCACCGGCCGCTGCTGATGGTGGTGCTGCTGGCCCTGCTCTTCGCCCCGGGGATCATCCCGAGTTACCTGGTGGTGAAGAGTCTCGGACTGCTGGACAGCTACTGGGCACTGATCCTGCCGGTCGCGGTCAACGCGTTCAACGTGATCATCCTGCGGGCGTTCTTCCTGGACCTGCCCCGGGAGGTGGTCGACAGCGCCCGGATCGACGGCGCCGGTGACGCCGCCATCCTGTTCCGGATCGTCCTGCCGCTGAGCAAGGCCGTACTCGCGGTTATCGGGCTGTTCTACGCGGTGGCGTACTGGAACGCGTTCTTCAGCGCCCTGCTCTATCTGAACGACACCGCGAAGTGGCCGTTGCAGCTCGTGCTGCGGACCCACGTGGTCAACCAGACCCAGCTCGGCGTCGACCAGCTCGGCGCGGCCGGCGCCGCACTGCCGCCCCAGGAGGCGATCCAGATGGCCATCCTGGTGCTCTCCATCGTCCCTGTCCTCGTCGTCTATCCCTTCGTGCAGCGGCACTTCACCAAGGGCGTACTGGTCGGCGCGGTCAAGGGCTGAAAGCGCTCCTCCTCCCCCGATTCCCCCCGGCAGAATGCCAAGGAGCACATGATGACCAACCATCCGGCGATCGGCCGCCGACAATTCCTCACCGGTGCGCTCGGCACCGCCGCCATGATCGCCACCCCCGGGCTGCTCGCCGGCTGCGGCGACGGCGACACCACCGGCGACGGTGACCAGAACCGGGCCAGCGGCTCGGCCCCGTTGCCGAGCTACCTGCCGTACACCGGGGTCACCGCGGACCTGAAGGGCAACCGGCAGGGTCTGCTGGACGCCTTCCTGAAGTACCCGGACCCGCCGGTGCGGGCCACCGACGGGCCGCCCGGCGACGGCGGCGAACTCTCCGCCTTCGTGCTGACCAACTCGCCGGTGCCGCCCGCGGTCGGGCAGAACCCGTTCTGGCAGGAGATGAACCGGCGGCTCGGCGTCGACCTGCGGCTGACGATCGTGCCCAACCCCGACATGCCGACCAAGTTCGCCACCCTGGTGGCCGGGGACGACCTGCCGGACATCATCGTGCCGGCGCTGTTCACCCCGAACGGCCTGCCCGCCGGTACGGCGAACCTGCCGGCCTGGCTCGCCGCGAAGTGCCAGGACCTCACCCCGTACCTCGGCGGCGACGCGGTGCTGGACTACCCGTTCCTGGCGAACCTGCCCACCGAAGCCTGGCGGGACTGCCGGTACAACGGCGGCATCTACGGCCTGCCGGTGCCCCGGGGCATCGGCGGCACCATGATGATGCGCCGGGACGACCTGTTCAAGGAACTCGACGTCAAGCTCCAGCCGGGCAGCTACGCCGAGTTCCGGGACGTCTGCCGGGAGGTCACCGACGCCGGGGCGAACCGCTGGGCGCTGGCCCAGGCGCCGCTGGACTTCGTCCGGCAGATGCTCGGCAACCCGTGGCGCTGGCGGCTGGAGGGCGGCCGGCTGGTCAGCGCGTACGAGAGCGACGAGTTCGACCAGGCGCTCGCCGACACCGCCCGGCTGGTCAAGGACGGCGTGGTGCATCCGGACAGCTTCAGCAACAACGCCCCGACGAAGAAGTGGTTCAACGCGGGCAGCGCGCTGATGATCACCGACCGGTACACCGCCTGGCCGCAGTTCTTCGCCGAGAACATCGCCGGGCCGGACTTCGAGATCGGCGGGATGCGCCCGCCCCGGCACGGCGGAGGCGGCTTCGCGGCCACCTGGCAGGCGCAGGCGACGAACAACTTCACCGCCTTCAAGAAGGCCGACGAGAACCGGATCCGGGCGCTGTTGAAGGTCTGCAACTGGCTGGCCGCGCCGTTCGGCACCGAGGAGTGGCTGCTGCGCCGGTACGGCGTCGCCGGGGTGCACTACCGGATGACCGCCGGCGGACCGCAGCTGACCCAGGCCGGCGTCAGCCAGACGGTACTCGGGATCCGCTACATCGTGGACGCCCCTGACGTGATCTTCATACCGGGTGAGCCGGAGGCGACCCGCAGGTCCTACGAGTACCAGAAGTCGATCATTCCAACCGCGGTGAAGGACCCGACCCTCGGGCTCTTCTCCGACACCTGGTCCCGGCGCTCCGGGCAGCTCGGCACGATCGTCAACGACGCCCAGATGGACATCCTCAGCGGACGCAAGCCGGTCTCGGCCTGGGACGAGGTCGTGAAGCAGTGGCGCAGCACCGGCGGCGACAAGGTGCGCGGGGAGTTCGAGGAGGCGATCGCGAACAGCAGCGACTGAGCCGACGGGCCGACAGCGGGCCGTCCGGGTAGCGGTCACCGGGGTGCGTGCGGGCCGGCCGCCCCGCACGCCACACGCTTGACCGGGCATCGATATATGTCTAAATTCCGCTCCGGAACAGTCTCGGAACCTCCCTCGCGATTGTCCGGTCATACTCCCCCGACACGGCGGCCCCGAAGCGCTGAATGAGCAGGTCCATCCCCGCCGGTCCACCGGCACCCGTCCCCCGCCGTCCCGCCGGCCCGCTCGCCAGGCGGATACTGCTGTCACTGGCCCTCGCCCTCATGACGGTGCCGGGCGTCGCCGCCTCCGCCGCCGCTTCGGGCGACAGTGACGCCGACGCCCGGCCCGGTGCGGGTCTCGGCGTACCTGTCGCCGCGCAACAACGTGCTGCCGACCGAGGGGCTGCGCTACGCGGTGCTGCAGCAGCTCGTGGTGGAGACCGCCGAGCAGCCGTACAGCTATCTCGGTCCGCCGGCCAGCCGGCGGACCGGGCACTGAGCGGCGGTCCGGTCAGACCCGTCGCATCGGTGGTCCGTCCCGGCCCGGAGGGGTCGGGGCGGACCACCCTGACAGACATTGAATCTATTCAGTCTTGATCGCTCCGATGCCGGGGCCTGGCCTCCGCCTGCGGCCACGACGGGCTACGGCGAGACGTTGAAAAGGTTCATCGGACGCCCTCTTATATCGCCGCCCCCGGCATAAGATCACCAAAGCGAGAGAGAGGAATGCCCATGCGTCGAAGCCAACGCCGACTGTTCGCCGCCACGGCCCTGACCGCGCTGAGCCTGGTCGCCACCGGCTGCGGTGCGCCGGAGAGCGCCGGACCGGGACCGACCGGCGGCGCGGTGCCGGACAAGCCAGGCTCGCCTGTCGTACTGAACATCCTCGACGTCGCCGGCAACCTGCAACTCACCCAGTCGATGATCGACGACTTCGTCGGGAAGAACTCCGACACCGTGTCGAAGGTGACGTACTCCAAGTCGCCCGCCCCGGAACTGGTCGGCAAGGTCAAGGCCCAGCAGCAGGCGAACCGGGTCGAGATCGACCTGGTGCTGACCGGAGTGGACGGGCTCGCCGCCGGCATCGACCAGGACCTCTGGACTCCGCTGCTGCCCGCGCACGCCGACCGGCTGCCGGGAATGGCGAACTACCTGCCGGGTGCGGCGGCGATGCAGAAGCTGGCCGGCGACCACGGGGTGACGGTCACCTACTACCCGTCCGGCCCGCTGATCGAGTACCTGCCGTCGAAGGTACCGAACCCGCCGACCACGGCACAGGGGCTGCTCGACTACGCCAAGGCCAACCCCGGCGCGGTGCAGTACGCCCGGCCGTCCAACTCCGGCCCCGGCCGCACCTTCCTGATGGGACTGCCGTACCTGCTCGGCGACTCGAACCCGAAGGACCCGGTCAACGGCTGGACAAAGAGCTGGGCGTACCTCGCCGAGCTGAACAAGTACGTCCGGCTCTATCCGTCCGGCACGGGAGAGACGATGAAGAACCTGGCCAACGGGTCAGCGAAGATCATCGTCTCGACGACGGGCTGGGACATCAACCCGCGGGTGCTCGGCACCGTGCCGGAGGAGGCGAAGATCGGCACCCTGGAGGGCTTCCACTGGGTCACCGACGCGCACTACGCGGTGGTGCCGAAGGGCGTCTCCACGGACAAGCAGGCCGCGATCCTGGCCCTGTTGCAGCACATGCTGACCCCGGAGCAGCAGGCGAAGGCGTACGACCAGGGCTACTTCTACCCCGGGCCGGCGATCAGGGACGTGCCGCTGTCGATGGCACCGCAGGCCAGCCGGGAGGCGATCGAGCGGTACGGCCGGCCGGAGTACGAGCAGCTGATCGCCGGCAACCCGCTGGAGGTACCGCTGGACGCCAAGGCCCTGGTCGAGGCGTTCAGCCGGTGGGACCGCGAAATCGGCGGCGCGAAGGTTGCCAGATGAGTTTCGCGGAGTTGCGGTTGGACGGGGTGGGCCGGAGCTTCGCCGGGCACGACGCGCTCACCGACCTGCACCTGACGGTCCGGCGGGGCGAGTTCATCGCCCTGCTCGGGCCGTCCGGCTGCGGCAAGTCCACCGCGCTGAACTGCCTCGCCGGCCTGCTTCCGCTGACCCGGGGCAGCATCTGGTCCGACGACACCCGGCTCGACACGGTGCCGGCCGAGCGGCGCGGCTTCGGGATGGTCTTCCAGAACTACGCCCTCTTCCCACACATGTCGGTACGCCGCAACGTCGCGTTCGGCCTCCAGATGCGTCGGCTGCCCCGGGCCGAGGTCCGGCGCCGCACCGAGGAGGCGATCCGGCTGGTGCGGCTGGAGGAGCACGCCGGCAAGCTGCCCGGACAGCTCTCCGGCGGCCAGCAGCAGCGGGTCGCCATCGCCCGTGCGGTGGTGCTGGAGCCCGCGCTGGTGCTTATGGACGAGCCGCTGTCCAACCTGGACGCCAAGCTGCGGCTGGAAATGCGTACCGAGATCCGACGGCTGCACCAGTCGCTCGGGCTGACCACCGTCTACGTCACACACGACCAGGAGGAGGCGCTCTCCCTGGCCGACCGGCTGGTCGTGCTGCGCGAGGGGCGGGTGCAGCAGGTAGGCACCCCGGAGGAGCTGCACACCCGGCCGGCGAACTGGCACGTCGCCGACTTCATGGGCTACCGCAACCTGCTGCGGCTGCGGGCCGAGGTGGGCGGTGGGTCCGAGATGGGCGGTGGGTCCGAGGTGGTGGTGACCGGCCAGGGCATGCGGCTGGTCGGCACCCCGGTCGGCCGGGTGCCCGACGGTGCCGAGGTGGTCGCCGGGGTGCGTCCGGAGGACCTGCGGATCACCGGGCCGGACGAGGGGGTGCCGGCCACCGTGGAGGTGGTCGAGTACCAGGGCCGGGACGTGGCGGTCGAGGCGCGTACCGCCGAGGGGGTGCAGTTCAACCTGCGTACCGACCGGCGTCCCGGGTTGGGCGACCGGATCGGGATCGGGATGGATCCGGCCCGGCTGCTGGTCTTCCCGCTCACCGGCGGAGGCCACCGGTGAGCGCCACCGCCACCCCGCCCCGGTCCGACGAGCGGCCGGCCGGGGCGCGGTCGTCCGGCCGGGTGGCGTTGCGGCACCGGCTGGCCGAGCGCGGTATCGACCGGCAACTCCTGCTGCTCGCCCCGGCCGCGCTCTTCATCCTGGTGCTGTTCGTCTACCCCTTCGGGTACGGGGTGGGGTTGTCGTTCCAGCCGACCGAGGGCGGGCCGTTCGGGGCGTATCAGGAGTTCTTCGCCGACCCGTACCAGCGGGACACCATCTGGACGACGTTGCGGCTGTCACTGCCGGCGGCGCTGCTCAACGTCGCCGCGTCGGTGCCGATCGCCTACCGGATGCGCGGCCGGTTCCGCGGAAAACGGCTGCTCACCACGGTACTGGTGGTGCCGATCACCCTCGGCACGGTGCTCACCGCGCAGGGGCTGCTCAATTTCCTCGGCCCGACCGGCTGGTTCAACCGGATCCTGCTCGACGTGGGGCTGGCCGACGAACCGGTCCGGCTCACCAACAACTACTGGGGCGTCTTCTTCTCCCTGGTCATCACCGGTTTTCCGTTCGCCTTCCTGCTGGTGCTGTCGTACCTGTCCGGGATCGACCCGTCGCTGGAGCGGGCCGCCGCCACTCTCGGCGCCCGCTGGTGGCAACGGTTCCGCCGGATCACCCTGCCGCTGCTGGCGCCCGGCCTGGCCACCACGTTCTGCCTCACCTTCGTGCTGGCGTTCAGCGTCTTCCCGTCGGCGGTGCTTGTCGGCGACCCGGCCGGCACCACGAGGGTGATCTCGATCGCCGCCTACGACGCGGCGTACGTCCGGTACGACTACCCGATGGCCGCCACCATCGCGGTGCTGATGGGGTTGGTCGAGCTGCTGGTCATCGCGGCCGTGCTCGGCTGGCGGGCGCTGCTCTACACCGGGTCGACGGCGGGAGGGAAGGGCTGATGGCTGCCGGACCCGCCCCGAACTTCAGCCCGAACCCGAGTCCAAGTCCGACTCCGGCGGCCGGTGCCGGCCCGGACCCGGCGCGGGGTCGACGACGTCTGGTCGCCCGGCCGGCGGCCTGGCTGATCTGGGGCGTGGTGACGTTCTTCTTCGTCAACCTCGCCGGCGTGATCGGCTCGGTGCTGGTCAGCTCGTTCGGCGAGCGCTGGTACGACACCTGGCTGCCGCAGGGCTACACCACCGGGTGGTACGGCCAGGCCTGGCGGGAGTTCGGGCTGTTCCAGGTGCTGCTGGTGACCCTGGAGGTGTCGCTGCTGGTGGTCGGCATCTCGGTGCTGCTCGGGGTGCCCGCCGCGTACGTGCTGGCCCGCCGCTCCTTCCCCGGCCGGCGGCTGCTCTACCTGCTGTTCCTGCTGCCGATCCTGATGCCGCCGATCACCTACGGCATCCCGCTGGCGACGGTGCTCTACAAGTACGGCTTCGCCGGCCACCTCTCCGGGGTGGTACTGGCCAACCTGGTGCCGTCGGTGCCGTTCGTGATCCTCACCATGACGCCGTTCATCGAGCAGATCGACCCGGCGGTGGAGCGGGCGGCCCGGATGTGCGGGGCGGGCACCCGGCAGATCTTCGTCCGGATCCTCGCCCCGCTGCTCACCCCGGGCATCCTGGCCGCCTCGATCCTGGTGCTGGTGCGCACGGTCGGGATGTTCGAGCTGACCTTCCTCACCGCCGGGCCGGACTCCCAGACCCTGGTGGTGGCGCTGTACTACTCGATGTCGGCGGCCGGTATCCGGGCGCAGCAGTCGATCGACGCGATGGCGGTCATGTACACCGCGATGATGCTGGTGCTGCTGGTGATCGCACTGCGGTTCGTCAATCCGACCCAACTGGTCGCCCGGGTCAGGGAGGACAACGACTGAGGTCCCGTCGACGCCCAGCACCACCGGGCTCGCGGGCCGTGACCACTGTCTTCACGGCCCGCTAGCCCGAGCCCCGCTCACCGACGTTTCGTGCGGCTCTGGCGGTCCTGGCGCCCCCTCCGAATCCTCAGCCGCCAAGGGAGATTGTGAGCAGGACCGCCGCCGCGAGCAGCAACACCAGGCGGCTCACCGACTGACGCTGCCAACGGCGGCCCCGCTCGGCGAGTTCGGGCGATGCCGGACCGTCCACGTCGACCTTGTTGAATTCGATGACGCCGGGAATGAACCAGATAGCGGTGGCGATCCAGGCGGCGGCGTAGCACGCGGTAGCGACGAGCATCAGCCCGAACCGGTTGCTGGAACCGTTGGTGATCAGAGTGGTTACCAGGGCGGCGAGCGTGACCACGTGCACTGGCAGCCAGAATTTCCAGGACGTGTCGGACTGATATCTGCGCAATGATGCTGGTGGTGCGGAGAAGTACTCCGGAAAGACGAACAGTGCCTGGTAGCAGCCGACACTGGCGATGGCGGTCATGCCGAGCGTGGCCACCATAAGCGCCCAGGTCGCAGTGCTCAGTCCGATCATGCTAGGCCTCCTCGGTGTGTCGATCGGTCGTGCCGGCCCCTGCGTTCAGGTGGGTCACGAGTGCTCGAAGGATCGCGGACTGGCCCGCGATCGTCGGATGCACGCCGTCCGCTCCCTGCAGGAGCGGATCGGCGGGCACCTTGAAGGTTGCGGTGAGGTCGACGACCGGGTCGGCGAAACCCCGGATCTCCTCGGCGAGCCTGAGAATGTCGTCGTTCCGCCAGGTCGACTGGCCGTACCGGAATGCGGCATATTCGGAGATGCGATCCTCGCGCACCGGCACCGGTGTCATCCAGATCCACGAGGCCGTGGTGCTGTGGGCGGCGATGCGCCGCAGCTCATGCAGATTTGCGGTGCTTTCACTGCGGCTGACCTGCGGCTTGGTGGGCTCGGGTCCGACCCGTGTGACGTCGTTGCCGCCGAGCGCGCAGATGATCCAGTCGGGGCGCGCGGCGGTAAGAGTGGCGGGCCAGCGCCGTAGAACCATGGCGGTGGTGTGCGCGGAGAGTCCGGCGTTTACCACCCGTACGCCGTGGCCGGGGCGATGGAGGTCCAACACGTGACGCAGGATCTCGGCCCAGGACTGCAGGTCGTCGGTAATGCTGTCGCCCAATGCGAGCACAGTCTGGCCGGGCTGGAAGGGCAGCCCGTCGACGCGGGTGGCGAAGGCCGGGTCAGCCAGCAACTCCGCTGCGGCCGCGCGAGCCTGCGCAGCGAACCGTTCGATGGTTTCGGAGTACGCCGCCCTGCTCATGCCGAAGATCGTCGGCAGTGCGTCGGCCAATCCAGGCAGGTAGCCGTAGAGCTTGTCAAGGTGAGTGTGCTGTAGCCACATCTCACCCGTTGCGGTGTTCATCTATCTGACCTTCCCTCGTGAGTCGTCGGGCTGTCATGGCGTGTGGTACCTGAGTGTGGGTTGGTCGCCGTCGCGTCGAGCCGCGTTGGGCCCGCCGCACCGACGGCGAGTAATGGAACCTCGGTTTCGTTAAGTCTGATGCTAGACTGCCCTAGGCCACTAATGCAACTGAAGTTTTCTTTGACTTTGGATCATCCTCAGCCGGGCATGCTCCGACCGCGAGGACGGGCCGAGCGGGTACGTACCGCCGTCCTCGCCGCCACCCGTGCCGAACTTCAGGCTCACGGGTATGCCGAGTTGACCATGGAACGGGTCGCCGAGACTGCGGGTGTCGCCAAGAGCACGGTTTACCGGGGCTGGCGCGACACGACCGGCCTGCTCACCGAACTGCTTCGGGAGCTCGCCAGAACCGAGGTACCGCTGCCCGACACCGGGTCGATAGAGGTGGATCTCCGGGAGCTAGCGTTCGGCATCAGCCACCTCCACGCGAATCCCGTACAGCGCTCCATGATCCTCGGAGTGATCGCCGCCGCGGTGCAGAGTCCGCGAGCGGCGGACGCGTTGCGTGACTTCTTCCGCGCCCGCAATGACCAGGCTGCGGACTCCGTGCGGCGGGCCATCAAACGTGGGGACCTGCCCGCGAATACCGATCCGGCCGAGGTGATCCGATGCCTCGGGGCACCGCTTTACTACCGGATGCTGGTCACCCACGAGCCGGTCGACGACCTTGTGGCCGAACGGGCGGCGGCCGCTGCGCTCGCCGCAGCGAGAGCAGGCGTGCACCGGATCCGATGACCGACCGTACGGACCGGCGCCCGCAGCGACCGGTCCGCGCACGCGGTCGCGCACGCTGCTCGCCCGCCCCGCCCATGCACCAGCGCTCCAGTAGGCCCGACGGACATCCCGGCCGACCGCCCGCCACCACCCCCGCTCGCCGACGCCGATTTGGTCAGTCCCGGAACATCCCGACGAGCACCTCGGCGGTCCGGGCCGGGTTGGTGGCGACGAAGTAGTGGTTGCCGGGCACCATGTGCAGGCTGGCAATCCGGTCGACGGGAATCCGGGCGGTGACCGCGTCCCGGGTGCAGAGCCCGTCGTCGGTGCCGAGCAGCAGGTGCACGGCCCGGGAGCGCACCCCCTGGAAGCCGTCCGGGGCGAGCGCGATGTCCCGGCGGAACCGGGGTAGCAGCAGTCGGGTGATCTCCTCCGAGGTGAGTGCGCTGGTCGGCAGCAGCCCGGTGCTGCGCAGCCCGGCCAGCAGGGTTTCGTCGTCGTCGGAGACCAGCGCCGGGCGCTGCGTGCTGGGCAGCATCGGCGGGGCGGAGAGCACCACCTCGGCTCCGCCCAGTCCGTCCCCGGCGGTGTCCGCCACCGCGGCGGCCAGCACCGCGCCGAGGCTGTGCCCGAACAGCACCGCCCCGTCCGACAGGTACGGGGTGCCCGCCTGCCACCAGGCGCGGGCCGCGTCGGCGACGGTGGCACCGTCCGAGTAGGTAGCCTCGCCGGCCACCACCCGCCACGAGCCGGGCAGGTGCCGGGCCAGCCGGGTGAACGCCCCGGGGGAGCCGCCCGCGTACGGGATGCAGACCAGGGTCCGGCCGGGACCGTCGCGCAGTACCCGCATCCGGACCGTCACCGGCTCGCCCGCCCGGCTGCGCAGCTGGAACCGGGCGAGCTTGCCGGTCGAGGTGGTCGGCAGCGCCTCGACCACCTCGACGACGGCAGGGCGCTTGTGCGGCGGCAGCCCGGCCCGGAACGCCGCCCGGGCGGACCGGCGCAGCGCACCCGGGTCAACGCCCGGCGCCGGCACCAGATAGGCGACCGCCTGCTCCAGCCCGGCCCGGTCCCGGGCACCGACCACCGCGCACTGGGCGAGCCCGGCGAGATCCCGGACGGCCGCCTCGACGTCCAGCGGCGAGACCTTGTAGCCGCCGATGTTGATCAGGTCGTCGTGCCGGCACACGTACCGCAGCTCCCCGTCCGGCTCCCGCCGGACGATGTCGCCGGTGTAGGCGCCGCCGTCGGCGAAGGTCCGCGCCGCCGACTCGGGACGGTCCAGGTAGCCGGCGGCCACCGACGGGCCCGCCACGTGCAACCGGCCCTCGGTACCGTCCGGCACGGCCCGGCCGGCGTCGTCCCGGACGCTCACGGTGGCCCCGGGTACCGGCCGGCCGGTCGAGCCGGGCTGGCTGCCCCGGGTGGCCAGCACGATGTGCAGCACCTCGGTCGCGCCGAGCCCGTTCACCAGCGGCACCCCGAAGGTGCTGGTGAAGTCGGCACAGAGCCCGGCCGGCAGGTGCTCGCCGGCCGAGACGGCCAGCCGGAGCGAGCCGAGGTCAGGGGCGCCGGACGGGTCCGTCGGGTCGCCCTGCCCGGCCCGGTCCAGCAGTGCGGCGTAGATCCGAGGCACCGCGCAGAGCACTGTCGGCCGGTGCCGGGCGATCGTCGCGGCCAGCCGGTAGACGTCCGGCGGTCCCTGGTTGAGCAGTACCCCGGCTCCGGCGGCGAGCGGGAAGAGCAGCGAGTTGCCGAAGCCGTACCCGAAGGAGAGCTTGGCGGTGGAGAGCACCAGGTCGGCGGGGCGCAGGTCGAGGAGCCGGCCGAAGCCGGCCAGCACCCCGGCGACTCCGGCCCCGGTGTGCAGTACTCCCTTCGGCTTGCCGGTGCTCCCCGAGGTGTACTGGATCAGCAGTACCTCCGACGGCGGCTGGGTGACCGGCGGCGGTGACGGTGTCGGGCCGGGTGAGAGCCACTCCGGACCGCCTCGGGGCAGCCCGAGGCCGGCCTGGTCCGCCCGCGCCGAGCCGGCCTCGTCGGCGTGCAGGAAGCCGGCCCGGCAGTCCTCGGCGATGAAGCCGAGCTCCGCCCCGGTCAGCATCGGGCTCACCGGCACCGCCACGGCGCCCCGCCACCACAGGGCCAGGATCGCCGCCACGGTCGCCGGGGCGTCGTCGGCCACCACCAGTCCCCGGGTCCCGGGGCCGATTCCGGCCTCGGCCAGTCGGGCCGCATAGCTGCGGACCGCGCGGTACAGCTCGGCGTACCCGAGCCGCTCTCCCGCCCCGGTCAGGTACGCGACCCGCTCGCCTCCACCCGAGGCGAGTGCTCGCCCCACCAGCCGCTCGACGAGGTTGGCGCTGACCATGAGAAGACCTCCAGGATGGCTGCGTTGCCGGATGGTTCGACCGCCAGTACGAGCAGGCTCGCCGGTGCCGGGACGCTGGCGCAGTACGCGACGGCACAGGCGGCGGCCAGCAGGCCACCGGCCGCCCCGAAGTCGCCGAGCGACCGTTCGAGGTGCCAGACCGGCCGGCCGGCCTCTCCGGCGAGCGCCTCGACCAGTTCGGTGTGCACGGTGGAGACGACGACCGGAGCGACGTCGGTGGGTCCGCCCGCGACACCGCCGGCCGGGACGGCACGTTCGGGCGTGCGGCGGGCCGGCGGTGTCGCGGGGACCGGTCCGGCCGTCCTGCCCGATCCCGCGGGGCGGGCGGCCCGGACCAGGGCGCGGCACTGTGCCGCCAGGTCGGAGCGGTCCAGGCTGGTCCGGCGGAACCGGCCCAGCCGGATGCCGGGCTCGCCGTCCCGGCACGGTGCCACGGCGAGGCAGGCCGCGCCCTCGGCGGCGACGAACTCCTCGGCGAGTCCGGCCAGGCTCCACCGGCTGACCGTCGCCGAGCCGCCGACCAGCGCCCGGCCGGCCTCGCCGTCCGCGACCAGCCGGGCCGCCTCGACCAGGGCGGTCAGCCCGGCGGCGCTGCCACCGGTGGTGGTCTCGTTCGGGCCGTCCAGGCCGAGCCGGATGGAGACGGTCGCGGCCGGGCCGTTGAACGCCGAGGCGGGACCGATGATCGGGCTGCTCAGCCCCGGCTCCATGGTGGCGGCCTGGACGCAGATGGTGGCGTACTCGGCCAGGCCCGCGCTCGAACTGGCCCAGAGCACCGCCGCCGGCCCGGCCTCGACGGGGTCGGCCTCGACGGGGTCGGGCCCGACGGGGTCGGGCGCGACGGGGTCGGGCGCGACGGGGTCGGGCGCGACGGGGTCGGGCGCGACGGGGTCGGGCGCGACGGGGTCGGGCGCGACGGGGTCGGGCGCGACGGAACCGGCCTCGACGAGGTCCGGCCCGTCGGAATTGGTCAGGGCGGGGTCGGGTGGGGAGGTGCCGGGCCACGGGTCGGGTGGACCGGCCGGCGACCTCGCGTCGGCGTCGGCGGCGGCCGCGAGGGCGAGCAGGGACTCCGCCGGCAGGGCGCGCAGCCCCCGGCCGGCGACCGAGGCCGGGATCCGGGGCGCGACCGGGGCGTGCGTGCGCCGGTCCAGCGGGGCGAGATCGGTCTCCGGTGCCTCGAAGCGGCGTACCGGGGCCGCTGGCAGGGCCGCCCCGGCCACCAGCCGGGCCAGGTCCGCCGGCCCGTTCACGCCGGGCAGTCGCAGCCCCAGGCCACGTACGGCGAGACAGTCGTCAACCGGGGACACGTCAGTCCTTTCCGAGCAGTACCGTCGACACCCCGCCGCCGAAGCCGAACGCCTGGCTGAGCACCACCCCGACCGGCGCCCGCCGACCGGCCGGCTCGACCAGGTCGATGCCGCCGCAGGCCGGGTCGGGTTCGATCAGCGTGACGTTGCCCGGCACCACGTCGGCGGCGAGCGCCTGTACGGCGACGATCGCCTCCAGGGCGGCGGCGGCCCCCTCGGCGTGCCCGAACTGCCCCTTCACCGAGGAGACCACCGGGCGGCGCCGGCCGGCCAGCGCCTTGGCCACCGCCCGTGCCTCGATCCCGTCACTGGCCCGGGTGCCGGTGCCGTGCGCGCAGACCCAGTCCACGTCGTCGCTGGTCAGCCGGGCCCGGTCCAGGCAGCCGTGGATGGTCGAGACCAGGCCGTTGCCGTCCGGGTGCGGCTGGGTGGGGTTGTGCGCGTCGGCGGCGGCGGCGCAGGCGAGGACCCGGGCCAGTGGCCGTCCGCCCCGGGCCGCGAGCCGGTCGGCGCGTTCCAGCACC
Organism: Micromonospora sp. WMMD1102; assembly: GCF_029626265.1. Lineage (NCBI taxonomy): Bacteria > Bacillati > Actinomycetota > Actinomycetes > Micromonosporales > Micromonosporaceae > Micromonospora > Micromonospora sp. WMMD1102. The sequence continues at coordinate 3,698,512 of NZ_JARUBN010000001.1, forward strand.
AGCACCCCGGCGCCCTCGCCGGGGATGGTGCCGCGCCGGTTCACGTCGAACGGCCGGACGGTGTCGACCGCGAGGGCGCGCAGCGAGGTGAACATGGCGAGGATCTCCAGGGACAGTTCGGAGACGCCGCCGCAGACCGCGAGGTCGACCTCGCCGGTCGCGACCGCCCGGACCCCGGCGGAGACCGCGCTGTTCCCGGCCGCGCAGCCGGGTGCGAAGAGCACCGTCGGGCCGGTGACGGCGACCACCTCGCGGAGGGTGTCCAGCAGCCGGTCGGGTGTCGCCCAGCCACTGCCCGGCACGCCCAGCCGACCCGCCGCGACGCCCCGGTCCAGGATCGGCCGGGTGGCCATCACGGTGCCGGTGAAGACGCCCAACCGGCGCGTCCGGTCCCGTTCCGGCACCCCGGCGTGCCGCAGCGCCTCCAGGGTGGCCGCCGCGAGGAACCGGGCGGCCAGCGACTCGTGCCCGGGCACCGTCCCGTCGAGGTCGTCCACCGCGCCGGCCGGCACCTCCGCACCGCACCGGGCCGGGTAGCGGGACATGTCGAACCTGGTGACCGGGCCGGTGAGCACCTGCCGTCCGGTCACCGCCGTCCAGAGCGCGTCCGCGCCGAGGCCGGCGGCGGAGACCGCGCCGACTCCGGAGACCACCACGGCCGGGCGGCCGGCCCGGTGCCGGTCACGGTCCAACGGAGATGCCCCGATCCCGGAGTACGGCGAGGGTGTCGCCGAAGTCCTGTAGTCCGGCCGCTTCCTCGTCGGTCAGCCGTACGCCGAGCTGCCGCTCGATCCGGACGACGAATTCGACCTTCTGCACGGAGTCGATCCCGAGGTCCTCGTAGAAGGCCGCCCCCTCGGTGATCTCGTCCGGGTTGACCTCGAAGATTTCCGCCGCCAGGTCCCGCAGGACGGCGGCCGACACGCTGTCTCGCTGTGCCAAGTCCGGCTCCCTTCCCGATCACCGCCGGCCACGTTTCGTGGAACTTGCGGGTGGGCTCACAGTGAAGTTTTCCAGGAAGGAAACGAAGCGGGAATCACCGGAGATGCGACCGAAGAGTTTGTTCGCTCCGGCCGAACAGGTCGTTACCGCAATCCGATCAGGTCGCTCCGGAACGGATAATCCGATGTCGCCACCGGACGACCCCGGGGTGTCGGATGATGAGCGGTTCCGGTGTGGACATTGTCGTTGATCATTGCAGGATGATCGGGACGCGGTGGATCAGGGCAGCAGCGCCACCGGGCCGGCGTCGAGACCGATCCGGAACAGGGCGTACGGGCGGCGCCGCCGGTCGACCCCGCCGGAGTAGTCGGCCTGTCGGTGCAGTTGGTTGGCGGTGACGTAGAGGTACCCGTCGGCGGCGACGCTCATGGTGTCCGGCCAGAGCAGCCGCGGGTCGCGTACCAGGGTCTCGAAGCGCCCGTCGGGGTGCCGGCGCAGTACCGCGTTCTGCTCGTACGCGGTGAGGTAGATCCGGCCCGCGTCGTCGCTCTCCAGGCCGTCGGAGGCGGAGCCCTTGTCCCCCTCGTCCCGGACCGTCGCCGCCACCTCGGCGTCGTCGGCCGCCCGGTCGACGAGCGCGTCGGTCGAGACGCTGTAGAGCCGGCGGGAGGCGAGCGGGCAGTAGTAGAGCCGGCTGCCGTCGGCGGAGATCGCGATCCCGTCGGAGCCCATGCTCACCGGGCTCGGCGGCCCGTCCGGCGGGCACATCAGGAACGGCTGCCCCTCGACCAGTGGCCGGAACGTGGCCAGCGTCTCGGCCTTGGTGGACGGGTGGTCGTGCAGCCGGCGCCAGGCGGTGCCGTTGGCCAGGTCCACCACCACGATCCCGTTCGGACCGGAGTTGGACGAGTCGGTGATGAAGGCGACCCCGGCCGAGCGGCGGCGCAGGTCGAACCGGACGTCGTTGAGGTAGGAGGTGGGCAGTGCCACGTCGGCGGGGAAGACGATGGTCCGGGTGACCAGGTCGGTGTCGAGGTCGACGCAGACCAGTTTGGGGCCACCGGGGCTGGTCGGCCGGAACATCGGGCTGCCGGTGTCGAGGACCCAGAGCCGGTCGGTCGGGTCGACGACGACGCTCTGCACCGAGACGAAGGAGCCGGCGTCGCCGTCGCCGTCCGGGGTGTTCCAGTCCTGGTCGGGATAGGGCACGCAGTCTCCGTCCCGCAGCTCGGCGACGGTGGCCGGCACCTGGTCGCCCCAGCGCGGGAAGTTGACGAAGATCCGCCCCTGCCGGGAGACGGTGACCCCGGTGGGCATGGCGCCGGAGAAGGTGTGCACGGTCTCCAGCCGGCCGACCGGCTGCTCGCTGGTCAGTTCGTCGCTCATCCGGCCCCCCGTGGCCCCGCCCGCACGCCGACCGGTCGAGCCGGCGACCGGCCCGACCACCCCGCCACTGTAAGCCGAGCGCTGGCACCGGATGCCGAGATAGCCAGATTTGGCGCCATATTCGATCCGCCGCCGCTGCGCCGTGTGGCACAGTCGGACGTCGATGTAGAAGTCTTTCCAAGATGGCCGGCGATTGGTCAAATACCTTCAACTCTCCCCCACCCCCGCCGGCCCCGCCCGCGTCGGAGGATCCCGAATGAGAACCGGACACGCCCGCAGCCTGGCCATCCTCGCCGCGGCGGCGCTCGCCGCCCCGATCCTGCTCACGGCCACCCCCGCCAGCGCCGCGACGGTCACCGTCGACAACGCCACCGTCGGCCGCTTCACCGCCAGCGCCAACTGGGGTACGTCCACCTGGTCCGCCGACCGGCAGGGCCCCGACTACCGGTTCGCCACCCCGGACACCACCGCCAGCGACGTGGCCTGGTTCAAGGTCGACGTGCCGAGTGCCGGCAACTACCTGGTGGAGGTCTTCTATCCGGCCGACTCCGGCTACAACAACGCCACCCCGTTCGTCGTCGCCACCACCGGCGGCAACCAGAGCGTCCCGGTCAACCAGCGCGGCAACGGCGGCCGGTGGGTCGCCCTCGGCACCTTCCCGCTGGCGGCCGGCGACTACAACGCGGTCGGGGTCAGCCGGTGGACCAGCGGCACCGGCTACGTCGTCGCGGACGCGGTCCGGATCACCACCGCCACCGCCGGCACCAGCTTCTCGCTGCCGCTGCCCCGGACCGCGCTGCCGCGCAGCGAGTACGACGACCCGCACCACGACTACCCGGCGATCGACCTGCCGGTGCCGACCGGCACCGCCGCGTACGCCGTCCGGGCCGGCACCGTGGTCCGGATCGACGACAGCAGCTGCGGGCAGGGCATCAACCTAACCGGCACCGACGGGGCGATCTACACCTACTGCCACTTCTTCGCCTGGTCGGTGGCGTCCGGTGCCACCGTCACGGCCGGGCAGCGGATCGGCTCGACCGGCAACACCGGCAACTCCACCGGCCCGCACCTGCACTGCGGCATCCGGACCGGCAGCACCCGGCGCTGCCCGCAGAACTTCCTGCTCGCCCTCTACGACGGCGCCACCCCGCCCGCCGCCAGCAGCCTGCCCACCAGCGGTTGCAGCTACTGAGCTGTAAGGAAGGGCCCCTTCTTATCGTTTTCTGTTGTAGAAGGGGCCCTTCCTTACCGCCGTAGGCGTCAGGGCCGGCGGGCGACCAGGACGTCCCGGACGATCGCCTGGTCGACCCGGTGCGCGAAATCCAGGTACGGGCCGTCGGCCAGCACCTCCAGGCCGGCGTCGGCGAGGATTCCGGCCGCCTCCTCCCGGCGGGCCACATTCGTGTTCCAGGCGATCCCGAGCGCACCGCCCGGCCGGAGCAGCCCGGCCCAGACCGGCACCGCCTCGGCGAGCAGGGCCAACGGGCTGCGCGCCAACCCGCGCCCGGCACTGCGGCTGCCGTGCTGTACGCCGTACGGGGCGTCCGCCACCAGCAGGTCCTGGCTGGCGGGGCGGAAGAACTCGGCACTGCGCAGGGTGTCCACCTGCACCACGTCCAGCCGCTGGGTCCGGCCCGCCCGGTAGGACTCCTTGTCGGGGGCGAGTTCGAGCTGCAACCGCCGGGCCACCACCTGCCGGTTCCGGCGTACCGGCCCGGACTCGGCGCGGTGCTTGATCCGCTTGCGCTTGCACCAGGTCTGGATGTACGTCGCGTACGCCTCGAAGTCCGCCCGGTCGTGGTCCACCCCGGCGGCGTCGTACCCGTACATCAGCGCCTGGTTCAGCGTGGTGCCCCGCCCGCAGAGCGGGTCGAGCACCCGGAACCTGCGCTCCAGCATCTCCGGGGCGAAGTCCGAGGCGAGCAGGGTCACGTTGAGCAGCAGCTTGGTGAACTGCTCGTTGGTCTTGCCGGGATACTTCGGGATGGTCAGCAGGTCGTCGTCGAACCGGTCCAGCGGGCGCAGCTCGACCGGCCGGAGCAGCTCGCCGGCGACCTCGAAGAGCACGTAGATCGACGACAGGTTGGCCAGGTATCCGAGGTCGCGGTCGTCCAGCCCGTCGGCGGTGAAGGTGACGTAGCGGGCGCCGCCGAACACGGTCTCGGTGATGTCGGTGAGCCGGCCGCCGAGCACGGCCCGGTCGAAGACCGCCAACTCGGTCCGGGTCAGCGCCACCGAGGCGTCGGCGTAGACCCGGTTCGACGACGGGGAGATCAACAAGGCGTACCGGCTCATCGGCCCTTCCAGCAGCTCAGACGTTCGCGACCGGTAGATGCTAGTCGCGGAGGAACCGGCGGAGGAAATCGAGCGGGTCGGGTTGCGGCAGTTGACGGATGACCGGCCGGCCGGCACCGGGTTAGCCTTCCCCGATGATCCATGTCGATCGTTGTCGTTCCCGCGTACCGCTGGGCCGGCGGAGGCTCGCCGTCCTCGCCCCGCTGACCCTGCTGGCCGGGCTGCTCGGCCTGGCCCAACCCGGTCCGGCCGCCGCCGATCCCGAGGTGGGCAGCGCCCGGCTCGTCCCGCTCCAGGTCACCGGCCCGGCCAGCGAGCGGCTCAACCTGATCCTGCTCGGCGACGGCTACACCGCGGCCGAGCTGCCGAAGTTCCACGCCGACGTGGACCGGCACCTGAACGTGCAGTGGAGCATCGAGCCGTACCGCGGCTACCGGAACTACTTCAACGTCTACGTGATCGAGATCGTCTCCGGCGAGTCCGGAATCCGCTGTGACCCGGACGACGACCCGCCGGCCCCGGACCGGATCACCCCGCTCGGGCTGCACTACGCGGACGGCTGCACGAATCCGCTGGCCCGGGGGATCACCTTCCAGCCGTACGGCACGAGTGCGCTGGACCGCTATCTCCAGCAGCTCGTCGCCCCGCTCGGGGTGACCGCCAGCAACCGGCAGATCCTGGCGATCGCCAACACCGACACGTACGGCGGGATCGGCGGCACCAACGCGACCACCTCGGGCGGCGCCCCGCAGGGTCCGCTGATCAGCCCGCACGAGCTGGGTCACTCGCTTGGCCAGCTCCAGGACGAGTACCCGTACTACAACCGGCCCGACCCCGGCGGCCCGTACTGCACCGACGACTGCGCCGAGCCCGGCTCCCGGCACCACACCCGGCTCACGGAGCAGCAGATGGTCGCGCAGCAAGCGAAGTGGTGGCGCTGGCTCGGCGAGGAGAGCGAGTCCGGCGGCACGATCGGCCGCCACGAGAGCGGCATGTACGCCAGCTCCGACGTCTGGCGGCCCAGCGAGCACTCGATCATGCGCTGGCTCGGCTTCCACTACGACCAGGTGAGCCGGGAGATCATGGCGCAGCGGATCTCCGGCCGCCGGGACACCGACGCGATGGCGCTCTCCTCGACCCGCACCGACCGGCCGGTCGGGCCCACCGACGTGCTCTGGGTGGAGACGCAGCACCCGGTCCACCACGAACTCGACGTGCGCTGGGCGGTCGACGGGGTGCCGGTGCCGGCCACCCACAACAGCAGGAACCTCGCGCTCGCCGACCTCGACGTGCAAGCCGGCGCCGTCGTACGGGTGACGGTCTCCGACCCGACCGAATTCGTCCGGGACCCGGCGATCCGGAACGGGCCGGCGCTGACCCAGAGCCGGCAGTGGACCGTCGGCGCCGAGCCGACCCCGCCGACGCCGGTGCAGGTCGGCTTCACCGCCGCCACCCCGACCGAGCGCCCGGTCGGCGGTCAGGACGTGGTGTACGTCGAGCCGACCCACCCGGTCGACCGGGTGCTGGCGGTGACCTGGCGGCTGGACGGGAAGGTGCTGCCGAACCCGCACAACAGCCGCAACCTCGACCTGGGCACGCTGCGGCTGGCCCCGGGCAGCTACCGGCTGACCGCCACGGTGACCGACCCGGTTGCTCCGGACGGTGGCACGCAGACCCTCGCCTGGACCGTCGACAACGTGGCCGGAGGCACCACCGCGACGCTCTCCACCCCGGTCGCCACGCTGGCCGGGGATACCCGGCACCACGTCTACTTCGAACGGTTCACCATGGGATTGGACCCGACCGACGACCGGCCGGGCTACACCGTCGGCGAGTTCCGGCTCGACCGGGACGGCTGGTTCAACTACTTCGGCTGGCCGGACGCCCCGGCGGGTACGCCGTTCCTGTTCAGCCCGACCGGCACGGTGGTGAAGTCGCTTGTCTACGGCAACCTCGGCTCGGGCGGACTCTCCAGGGCGGTCTTCGAGCGGACCGAGCCGGGCTACGGCACGCACACCGTCGAGCACCGGGCGATCGACGCGGCCGGCAACATCGGCCCGGCGGCCGAGTTCCGGGCCACCGTGCTGCCGGGCTCCGCGCCGGCCTGCACCCGGACGATCTCCGGCAGCCGGGCCGGCGACCTGACCCTGCAGGCCGGGGTGACCTGCCTGGACAACGCCCGGGTGGCCGGCCGGATCAGCGTACGTCCCGGTGCCTCGCTGGTGGTCTCCGGTGGGGCGGTCGCCGGTGGGATCAGCGCCGACCGGGCGGCGGTGGTGCAGTTCCTCGGCACCACGGTCAGCGGCTCGGTGCGGTTGCACGGGACCACCGGCTCGGTGACGAGTGCCGGCAGCACGTTCAGTGGCGCGGTCCGGCTGACCGGCAACGCCGCCGGTGAGCACGGGCTGGCGCTGGTCGGCAACCGGATCACCGGGTCGCTCACCTGCACCGGAAACGGCAGGGTCGCCGACTTCGGCGCCCGCAACGAGGTCCGGGGGCAGCGCTCCGGCGACTGCGCCCGGCTCTGACCGGACCCGGCGTGACGCCCGCTGGGACGGTGCTCCGGCACCGTCCCAGCGCTGCGGCCGAACGTCGCGGGCCCGCTGCGGCCAGGTGGCCGGTCAGGGTCGGCGCAGGACTCCGCCGTACTCGTAGAACCGGGTCTCCTCCGCGCCCCTGCCAAGGTAGGGCCGGAGTGCCTCGTCGACCGGCGCCAGCGGCGGCTGGGTCGGGTCCGGACGCCAGTGCTTGACGTTCACCAGTCCCGGCTCGACCGGCTCGAAGTCGCGCAGGAAGTCGGCCACCTCGTGCACCATGCGGTTCTTCCAGGTGATGCCCATCTTGCGCACCATCTCGTTGCCGGCGTCCACCCCGGCCTGGTCGGTGCCGGCCAACTGTGAGTAGCCGAGGTAGCTCTCCGACGTCATCGCCTCGCGCAGCACCGCCAGCATGTGCCGGATCTTGTCGTCGTCCACGATCGAGTGCCCCACCGACAGGAGCAGCACGGCGACCGGCTCGGTAAAGTCGATCATCTTTCGGACGTCGCTGTCGGCGAGGATGTGCTCCGGCGCGGTGACGTCGGCGGCGATCACCCGGGTCGTCTCGTCGTCGGCCAGCAGCGCGCGCCCGTGCGCCAGCACGATCGGGTCGGAGTCGACGTAGACCACCCGGGCACCGGGTTGGAACCGCTGGGCCACCTCGTGCACGTTCTGCTGGGTCGGCAGCCCGCTGCCGAGGTCGAGGAACTGCCGGATGCCCAGGTCGCGGGCGAGGAACCGGACGGCGCGGTAGAGGAAGAGCCGGTTCTCCCGGGTCACGTCCAGGCTGGACGGGGCCTGCGAGTTGACGAAGAGTACGGCTGCCCGGTCCGCCGGGAAGTTGTCCTTGCCACCGAGCGAGTAGTCGTACATCCGGGCCGAGGTCGGCACGTCGATCGGGAAGGCGGGATACCCTCCGTCGTTGGGGGCGGTCACAGGGGTCAGCTCTCCGTACGGGTCGAGGGACGGACGCCTCAGAGTAGCCCGTCCATCGACCCTCCATGGTGCGGTGTCGAGGCGGAACGGGTGTCCCGGTCAGCCGGCGCAGCCCACCCGGTGCGGGGCCAGGGCGATGTCGTCGAGCCACACGTCGAAGTGGTCCGGGGTGGGGTTGCCCTGGTAGAGCTGCCAGCCGATCTTCACGGTGTCGGCCCGGGGCAGCACGAAGTCGACCGGGTTGCCACCGTGCTCGGTGGTGCTTGTCGTCATCTCCGGCTGGGCGACGCCGTCGATCCAGACCGCGATCCGGTTGTCGGTGGCGTCCCACTGCCACTCGAAGCACTGCCAGCGGTCCTCGACGGTGGGGGCCGACTCCCGCCAGTTCGTCCAGTCGCCGGTCGGGCCGCCGTCGGCGCCGACGCCCCAGAACGACGCGGCCAGCGGTGGTGCCCACTGGCCGCCGATCGGCCGGACCACCTCGGCGCTTCCGGTGCCGGTCGCCTCGACCAGGGTGAAGTGTGCCCAGTCGGGCGCGGTCGGGAAGGCGTCCACCTTCAACCGGATCCGGCCGTAGAAGCTGTTTCCCGGTGCGGCGAAGTCGTCCACCTTGAGGAAGGCCCGGCCGTTGCCCTCGGTGTGCACCCGCAGCACCTTGTCGCGCCGGTGCCGCTCGACGGTCAGGATGCCGTCCTTGGTGTCGATTCCCCAGGCCAGCGAGGCGGCACCACCGGTGGGCAGCCGTTCGAAGTCCTCGCAGAACAGCAGCGTACGCGGACCGCAGCCGCCGGCTCCGCCGCCGTGGCCCGTCGGGCCGCCGCCATGTCCGGACGGGCCGCCGCCGGCCTGTGCGGCGCCGCCGCTGGCGAGTACCGCGACGGCGGTGAGGAGGGCGAGGGGAAGGCGTTTCGTCAGCCGGGCCATGGCGCAAGAGCATGACAGATGTCGATGCTTGCCGCCACCCGGGGAATCCCCTGGCAGCCCTCGGGGCACCGCCAGCCGCACACCGACCCACCCCGACACCGTCGACATCGACGATCACCTTTGGTTTACTGGGAGGCCCCGGCCGCGTTCCGGTGCCCCACCGCGCACCGCGCGTACCCGTACGCGCCCCCGCACCGGCCGGCGGCACGGCCGGAGGTGTGCCATGAGCAGTGGGTCCGGATCGGACTCGCCCCCTGTCGACGTCCCACCCTCCGGGGTCTCCCGGCGCGGGGTGCTGCGCGGGACCGCGGTCGCCTCGGCCGGACTCGCCGTCGGCGCGGCTGCCGGTCCGGCGGTCGGCGTCGGACCGGTCGACCCGGCGCTGGCGGCACCGGCTCCCGAACCGGTCGGCGCGGCGACCACCGAGGTCACCCTCACGGTCAACGGCCGCACCGAGCGGCTCCGACTCGATTCCCGGGTCACCCTGCTGGACGCGCTGCGCGAACGGCTCGGGCTGACCGGCGCCAAGAAGGGCTGTGACCGGGGCCAGTGCGGCGCCTGCACGGTGCACGTCGACGGCCGCCGGGTGCTCTCCTGCCTGACCCTGGTCGCGGCCACCGCCGGCCGCCGGGTCGGCACGGTGGAAGGGCTGGCCGACGGCGACCGGCTGCACCCGGTGCAGCAGGCGTTCGTCGACTGCGACGCTTTCCAGTGCGGGTTCTGCACCTCGGGGCAGATCATGTCGGCGGTGGCCCTGCTGGCCGAGGGTCACACCGGCTCCGACGACGAGATCCGCGAACACATGTCCGGCAACATCTGCCGCTGCGGCGCGTACGAGAACATCGTGGCCGCCGTCCGGACGGCCGGACACGACGGGACCGGCCGACACGACGGGACTGGCCGATGAAGCCGTTCGACTACACGGCCGCGCAGACCGTGTCGCAGGCCCTGGCCGGCGGCGGCGCCGGCACGGCGTACCTGGCCGGCGGGACGACGCTCGTCGACCTGATGAAGCTCGAGGTGATGACCCCGGGCAGGGTGGTGGACATCAACCGGCTGCCGCTGCGCGGCGTCTCGGCCGACCGCACCGGGCTGCACCTCGGGGCGCTGGAACGGATGAGCGACGTCGCCGCACACCCGCTGGTGGCCGACGGCTACCCGGTGCTCGCCCAGGCCCTGCTACGCAGCGCCTCGCCGCAGCTGCGCAACATGGCGAGCATCGGCGGCAACCTGCTGCAACGCGTCCGCTGCGGCTACTTCCGGGACACCAGCACCGGCTGCAACAAGCGCCGGCCCGGCTCCGGCTGCCCGGCGGTCGGCGGCGAGAACCGGGGGCACGCCATCCTCGGCACCAGCGACTCCTGCGTCGCCACCCACCCCAGCGATTTGGCGGTGGCCCTGGTCGCCCTCGACGCCCGGGTCCGGCTGGCCGGCCGGAACGGCACGAGCCGGGAGGTCTGGCTCGCCGACTTCTACCTGCTGCCCGGCGACACCCCGGAGCGGGAGCACGACCTGCGTCCCGGCGAACTGGTCACCCGGGTCACCGTGCCGGCACTGCCCTGGGCGGCCCGGTCGGCGTACCTGAAGATCCGGGACCGGCAGTCGTACGAGTTCGCCCTCGCCTCGGCGGCGGTGGCGCTGGACCTGCGCGGCGGCGTGATCCGGGACGTCCGGCTGGCGGTCGGCGGGGTCGGCACCCGGCCCTGGCGGCTGCCGGCGGTCGAGGAGGCGCTGCGCGGCCGGGCCGCCCGGCCGGAGCTGTTCGAGTCGGCCGCCGCGCTGGCGGTCGAGGGTGCCCGCCCGCTGGCGCACAACCGGTTCAAGACCACCCTGCTCCGGCGCACCGTCGTGCGCGCCCTGACGAACCTGGCGGAGTCGAGATGAGCGGCGCGGCACGGACGGTCTCGGTCAACCGGGTGGACGGCCGGCTCAAGGTCACCGGCGGCGCCCGGTACGCCGCCGACCAGCCCGCCGAGCGGCTGGCGCACGGCTTTCTGCTGCTCAGCACGGTCGCCCGGGGCACCGTCCGGGCGATGGACGTGGCCGCCGCCGAAGCCTCCCCGGGAGTACTCGCGGTCTACACCCCGTTCCGCACCCTGGCCCTGCTCGGCAGCGGTACCCCGTTCAGCGTCGGGCACAGCTGGCTGCCGTTGCAGGACGCCGAGGTGCACTACCACGGCCAGGCGATCGGGTTGGTCGTGGCGGAGACGTTCGAGCAGGCCCGGGACGCCGCCGCGCTGGTCCGGGCCGACTACGACGTACGGCCGGCGGCGGTCTCCTTCACCGACGGCATCCCGGCAGCCACCGACCCCGGCCCGATCATGGGTGAGCCGGCCCGGCTGGAATACCTCGCCGACGGGGTCGACTCGATCGACGCGGCGCTGGCGGCCAGCGAGGTGACCGTCTCCGGCACCTACCAGCAGCCGGGCAAGCACCACAGCGCGATGGAACCGCACGCCTGCGTGGCCGTCTGGCAGGACGGGTCACTCACCCTGCACACCGGCACCCAGAGCGCCTCGCTGACCGTCGGGGCGATGGCGGCGGCACTCGGCGTGGAGACGGCGAAGGTGCGGGTGGTCAGCCCGCACGTCGGCGGCGGCTTCGGCAACAAGGTCGCCACCTGGGCACATCCGCTGCTCGCCGCGGCCGCCGCGCGTACCCTGGGCCGGCCGGTCAAGGTGGTGCTGACCCGGGAGCAGACCTTCACCGTCACCGGAAACCGGTCCGCCGTCCGCCAGACGGTCAGCCTCGGCGCCCGCCGGGACGGCACCCTGGTCGCGGTCAAGCACCAGGTCTGGGCCAGCCAGTCCGGCTCGGGCGGCATCTTCGAGAGTTCCGCGCACACCACCTCGCGGTACCTCTACCGGACCGAGAACCTGCACCTGGACCAGAAGATCGTTCCGCTGGACGTGCCGCCGCCGACCTGGATGCGGGCGCCCGGCCAGGAGTCCGGCTCGTTCGCCCTGGAGACCGCGCTCGACGAACTCGCCGCCGAGTTGCGCATCGACCCGGTCGAGCTGCGGCTGCGCAACAACGCCACGGTCTATCCGGGCCGGAACGTGCCGTGGTCCAGCAAGCACCTGGACGAGTGCTACCGAATCGGCGCGCAGCGCTTCGGCTGGGCCCGCCGCAACCCGACCCCGGGCGCGGTGCTGCGGGGCGAGTGGCTGGTCGGAATGGGTACGGCCACCGCGAACTATCCCGGCGAACGCTTCCCGGCCTCGGTGAACGTACGCTTCCGGCCGGACGGGGACGTCTCGGTCTCCAGCGCCACCGCCGACCTCGGCACCGGGATGTGGACCGTGCTGGCCGTACTCGGCGCCGAGGCGCTCGGCCTGCCCGTCGCCCGGATCCGCAGCGATCTCGGCGACTCCACCCTGGCGGCGAACATCGGCTCGTTCGGTTCGGCCTCGACCGCGAGTACCGGCCCGGCGGTGGCCGCTGCCGCGCAGGCCGCGACGACCGCACTGATCGACCTCGCGGTGACCGACGAGCGCTCGCCCCTGCACGGGCGGCCCGCCGCCGAGGTCCGCTACGAGCGGGGTGACCTCGTCGCCGGTGACCTGCGGATCGGCTTCCCCGAGCTGCTGCGCACGGTCGACTCCCCCGGTGTCGGTGCGACCGGCAGCGCGGCACCCGGCCCGGACCACGGCCGGTACGCCTTCACCTCGTTCGGCGCCCACTTCTGCGAGGTACGGGTCAACCGCTGGACCGGCGAGCCCCGGCTGAGCCGGATCACCTCGGTGATCGACGGCGGCGCGATCATCAATGCCAAGACGGCCCGCAGCCAGATCATCGGTGGGGTGATCTTCGGTATCGGCCAGGCGCTGCTGGAGGGTGCCGTCGTCGAGCCGGACACCGGCCGGATCGCCAACGGCAACTTCGCCGACTACCTGCTGCCGGTGAACGCCGACGTCCCGCCGATCGACGTGCACTTCCTGGACCACCCGGACCTGCTGTTCAATCCGCTGGGCGCCCGGGGCATCGGCGAGATCGGCACGGTCGGGGTCGCCGCCGCGATCGGCAACGCCGTCTACAACGCCACCGGGCGGCGCGTCCGCGAACTTCCGATCACCCTGGACAAGCTCCTCGACTGATTCCGGCCGAGCCGGGCCTCGGAAACGGGCTGGACTCCGGCCGAGCCGGGCCGGGGAACGGTCCGGACGACCCCCGCCGGGGGCGAGGCGTCTGTCAGGATGTACACCCGACCGATCCACGGGGAGGGTGCCGGTGACCTGGACGGAGATGCTCGCCTACTGCCTGGCCAAGCCGGGCGCCTGGCAGGACGAGCCGTGGGAGGGCGACGTGGTGGTCAAGGTCGGGCCGAAGATCTTCGCCTTCCTCGGCCAGGAGTCGCGATCCACCGTCGGCGTGAAGTGCGGCCCGAACCGGGAGGTGGCCGACGAGTGGCTGCACCGCTATCCGCAGGACGCCTCGGTGATGGCCTACATCGGCCGCTCCGGCTGGAACACGCTGCGGCTCGGTGCCGGGATCCCCGACGACGAGTTGTGGGAGGCGGTCGACGCCTCCTATTCGGCTGTCGTCGCCAAGCTGCCGAAACGCGACCGCCCACCGACGTCCTGACGGGCCCGGGTCGGGTGGCCGGGGGCAGGTCCTGCGCCTACTCCTCGGCGTAGAGCCGGGTGACGGTCTCGGCGACGCAGCACGGCTTGCCGCCCCGCTCCGGCTCCACTGTGACCCGGGTGACCACCTGCGTCCCGCCGCCGGACACCGGCTCGACCTGGAGCAGTTCGGCACTGACCCGGACGGCTTCGCCGACCAGCAGCGGTGCGGGGAACCGCACCCGGTTCAGCCCGTAGTTGATCCCCATCCGGATCCCCTCGACCTGGTAGAGGTCCTGGACCAGGACCGGCAACAGGGAGAGGGTGAGGAAGCCGTGCGCCACCGTCCCGCCGTACGGGCCGCCGGCCGCGCGCTCCGGGTCGACGTGGATCCACTGGTGGTCGCCGGTCGCCTCGGCGAAGGCGTTCACCCGGTCCTGCTCGATCCGGTGCCACGGGCCGGGGCCGAGCTGCTCGCCGACCGCCCCGGCGAGTTCGGTCAACGAGGCGAACTTCCTCATGCCAGGTGCCCTCCGAGTTTCGTGTACCCGCGGAGCAGATCCCGCGAGATGATCAGTCGTTGCATCTCGTCCGTGCCCTCGAAGATGCGCAGCAGCCGGACCTGCCGGTACCAGCGCTCGATCGGCAGCTCCCGGGTGTAGCCCATGCCGCCGTGCACCTGCATCACCCGGTCGACCACCCGGTTGACCATGCCCGCGCCGTAGAGCTTCGCCATCGAGACCGCGTGTCGGGCGTCCTGCCCGGTGTCGACGGTCCAGGCGGCCCGGAGCACCAGCCAGCGGGCCGCCTCCAGCTCGGTCTCCGAGTCGGCGATCATCCACTGGATCGCCTGGTTGGCGCCGATCGGCCGGCCGAAGGTCTGCCGGGTGTTGGCGTACTCGATCGCCATCGCCAGGGCGCGTTCGGCGATGCCGAGGGCGTGCGAGGGGATCAGGTAACGCCCCTTGCCGATCCACCGCATGCCGAGGGTGAAGCCCTGCCCCAGCTCGCCGAGAATGTTCCGGTGCGGCACGCGTACGTCCTCGAAGACCAGCGACGCCGGCCCGCCCTCCCCCATGGTCTGGATCGGTGCGGAGGTCCAGCCCATCGACCGGTCCACCAGGAACGCGGTCGCGCCGCCGTCGTGCACCTTGCGGTCCGGGTCGGTCACCGCGACGACGATGGCGAAGTCCGCCTCGTTGCCGTTGGTGATGAACGTCTTCTCGCCGTTGAGCACCCAGTCGTCGCCGTCGCGCCGGGCCCGCAGCCGGATGTTGGCCACGTCCGACCCGGCGCCCGGCTCGGTGAGGGCGAAGCAGGAGGTGCGGTCACCGGCGATCGTCGGGAGCAGGAACTCCTCGCGCTGCGCGGCGTCGGCCTCGAAGAGGATGTTGTCCGCCTCGCCGCCGAACCGGAAGGGCACGAAGCTGCGGCCGATCTCGGTCCAGATCAGCGACTGGGTGACGGCCGGCAGCGCCATCCCGCCGTACTCCTCGGGAGTGTCCAGGCCCCAGAAGCCGAACGCCTTCGCCTTGAGCTGGAGTTCCCGCAGCTCGTCGCCGCTCAGTCCGGGCTGGTGTGCCCGTTCCCGGCGCAGCACCTCCGACTCCAGCGGCAGGACCTCGTTGCGGATGAACGCGCGGGCGGTGTCCCGGATGGCCCGTTCCTCGTCGCCGAGCGAGAAGTCCATGTGCTGTCCCGTCCTTCCCCTGCCGGCCACCCCTACCTGACGCTGCCTGGTTGCTCCCGCACCGCGCTAGCGGGCACCGCCGTTGACATAGAGCGTCTGGCCGCTGACGTAGGAGGCGTCGTCGCTGGCCAGGAAGGTGATCACCGCGGCGACCTCCTCCGGCAGGCCGACCCGGCGCAGCGGAGTCTGCTCGGCGGCGTACTTCTGGTGCTCGGCCGGGGTCGCGCCGACCCGCTCGGCGGTGGCTGCGGTCATCGCGGTGGCGATGTAGCCGGGCGCGACCGCGTTGACGTTGATGTTGAAGGGGCCGAGTTCGATCGCCAGGGTGGCGGTGAGCCCCTGCACCCCGGCCTTGGCCGCCGCGTAGTTGACCTGGCCCCGGTTGCCGAGCGCGGAGCGGCTGCTCAAGTTGACGATCTTGCCGTACTTCGCCGGCACCATGTGCCGCTGTGCCGCCTGGCAGCAGTGGAACATGCTGGTCAGGTTGGTGGTGATCACCGCGTCCCACTCGTCGGCCGGCATCTTGAACAGCAGGTTGTCCCGGGTGATCCCGGCGTTGTTCACGAGCACGTCGAGCCGACCGTGTGCCTGGGCGATCTCGTCGAAGGTGGCCGAGACCGCCGCGCCGTCGGTCACGTCGCAGCCGTACCCGACGGCGGTCCCGCCGGCCCGGACGGTCTCGTCGGCCTGGCTGATCTCGTCGGCGGTCTGCCGTGCCCGTTCGGCGACCAGGTCGAGGACGGCTACCGTGGCCCCCTCGGCGGCCAGCCGCCGGGCGGTGGCCGCACCGATCCCCTGGGCCGCCCCGGTGACCACGGCGACCCGATCGGCGAATCTGCCCACGCCCACGCTGCACTCCTCGCTCTGCGATACCCGGCTGAGCCGCTTGACCCCAAGCTCTGAGGCCCAAGCTCTGGACCCAAAGCTCTGAACCCCACGCTCTGGGGCCCAAGCTCTGAGGCTCAAGCTTCGAGCCCCAGCCCATGCCCCTGGGGCTGAGCCCGGAAGGCCGTGTGGCCGACCGTTGCCCGTTAAACTATCGCTGGAAGTTTTCCCGCGCCAGTCCCGACCGCAGTGAGAAGGGGGGTGGAGCGAACATGCCGCGACCCCGCCAGGCGCTGCTGAGCCGGCAGCGGATCGTCGACGCGGCCACCGCGCTCATCGACGCCGAGGGCCTGGCGGCGCTCTCCACCCGCCGGCTGGCCACCGCACTCGGGGTGCGCGGGCCGTCGCTCTACAACCACTTCGCCAACAAGGGGGAAATCCTCGACGCGGTGGCGGACGCCGTCACGGCGAAGGTCGACGTCTCCTACTTCGCCACCCACGACTGGCGGGACGCGCTGCGCCTCTGGGGGCACTCCTACCGGCGGGCGCTGGTAGCGCACAGCAACATCGTGCCGTACCTCGCCCAGGGGCCGGGGCGGCGTCCGGCGGCACTGGCCATGGCCGACGCCGTCTACGGCGGGCTGGTCAGGGCGGGCTGGCCGCCGGCTCGGGCCACCCACATCGGTGCGCTGATGCGCTATTTCGTCGCCGGCTCGGCGCTCGGCTCGTTCGCCCGGGGCTTCGTCGAGGACCCGCAGCTCTACGCCCCGCACTATCCGCACCTGAGCCAGGCGCACCGACTCGCCGAGCACCAGCGCAGCGTCGACGAGGGCGCTTTCGCGCTCGGCCTGGACGCGCTGGTCGACGGCCTCTCCCGAACCTACGAACAAGTCGTCACCCCCCTCCCCCACTCGCCCCCTCCCCACACGCCCCCTCCCCCTCCCCGCCACTCCCCCACCCCTCCACTTCCCCACCCCTGAGCGCCCGACGCAGGTCGGCGAGCTCGACCTGGACACCAGAGGCGTTATCCGGCCGGGGTAACGCCTCTGGTGTCCAGGTGAGCATCGGCCGGGACGCCCCGGGTCGGCCGCTGCGGCGATCCGGGGCGGCCGCTGCTCTGTCAGGCGGTGGGGTCGGGAGCGCAGGGGTCGTCGTGGTCGGCGCGGAGGAGGCAGCGGGGGCCGCCGGTCGGGAGCGGTCGACCACAACAGACCCGATGGCGTACGTGCGGCGTGTCCGCAGCGCAGACCATGGCCTCCGCCGCGTCGATCTGCGGCAGGAAGCCGAGCGACCGGGCGAGCGCGTACGCCAGGTCGACCGCGCCGGCCAGGTCGGCACTGGTCGCGGATAGCTGGATGACGTACCGGGGTGCCGGGGCGGGCGGCTCGGGAGACGCCGGTACGCCGTCCCGGGGCAGTCCCTCGAAGACCCGGTCGGCGATCCGGTTCGGCGGTGTCCGGCGTTTCTCCGGAATCGTGCCGCCGATCGATCGCAATGCGCGTACCGGACTCACGACTGTTTCCTCTCTACGGAATTGACGGGGTTCGGCGCGTGGTGATGTGTGGAAGGGGCGACCCGGCCCGATTGCCGAGCGGGCCGGATCGCCCCGCCCTGACACCGCAGCCTTCGTCGGCGGGTACGGCACCAGGGCTGTTCGGGGTCGCGCGAGGGTGCCTTTCCGTGATAGGTATTTCGACAAGTCGGTTCGGAGCCGGGATCGTGACCCGATCCCGACGCTCCAGTTGAGACCCGACGAGGTCCGGTAGTGCGGCTGCCACCCGCGACGCCCGCCCTTGTCACCTTCTCGGCTGTTGGCCCAGCCGCGGTTGCCGTGCTTGCACCGGGAGTTCCCGGGGGTCGGTGATCACCCTTCACCCGGAGACCAGGTTTCCAGCGGCTCCGGGATTGGTGCAAGAGACACCAATTTCTCGTTGCTGCGGCCAATCGCGCGTCCGAAAGGTGGATCATGCCGGCCAGAAACGAATCCTTCGTGCAGACGCTGCGCGCCCAGTGGCTCGGGCAGCAGATGCGCCAGTTGCGCGAGCAACGCGGTTTCACCCTGAAACGTGTCGCCGAGTTCCTGGAACGCGAGTTCTCCTCGGTGGCCCGCTGGGAACGGGCCGAGTGGCCGTTCCGGCGCGGCGTGGTCGTCTCGCTGCTCGACCTCTACGGCGAGCACGATCCGCGCACCCGGGCGCACTTCATCCAGCTCGCCGAGGACGCCTGGCGAACCGACCGGTGGGACGACGACTACGACGAGATCGTCGACGCCTCGTTCATCGACTTCCCCTGGCTGGAGACCCGGGCCGAGCAGATCTGCTCGTTCGACGCGATGCTGATGCCCGGCCTGATGCAGACCCCGGAGTACGCCGAGGCGGTGATCCGGAACGCCGAGGGCAGCCGGGCCACCCCGTTCTCGGTGGCGAAGTGGATGCAGTTGCGCCTGGACCGGCAGCGGGTGCTGGACCCGGACTTCGGCGTCACCGTCTCGGCCGTACTCGACGAGAGCGTGCTGCGCCGCCCGGTCGGCAGCCCGGCGTTGATGCGCGGCCAGCTCGCACACCTCGGCGAACTGCTCCGCCGTCCCAACGTGCAGGTCCGGGTGCTGCCAGCCACCATCGGCCTGCACCCCGGCCTCGACGGCTCGTTCGTCGTCTTCCAGATGCCGAAGCCCTACCCCGAGGTCGCCTACGCCGAGACACTCGGTGGACGGCTCTTCATGGAAGCGCCGAAATCCAAACGGTACGCGGAGGCGTACGCTCGGTTGCGAGACATCGCACTCGACCCGTCCGGGTCGGCGAAGCTGATCGAGACGATCGCGGAGGAGCTGTGATGAGCGAATCCCTGCCGGCGGTTGCCTGGCACATCAGCACGAGAAGCAACAGCAACGGCGGAAGCTGTGTCGAGGCCGGCCCGCTCCTGGACGGCTCGGGCCGGGTCGCCGTACGGCACAGCAGGGCCCCGGAGGCAGCCGTGATCGTGTACACCCGGGAGGAGTGGGACGCGTTCCTGGCCGGCGCCAAGGACGGCGAGTTCGACTTCACCGCGCCCGCCTGATCCGGTCGCCTGCGGAATCGCCGGGCCGGCCGGCCCGGTGCCGCCTCCTACGCGACGTCGGTCCTGGTCATCAGCGGCGACCGCAGGTGGGATTCCAGACTGGGACTGGTCAGGGGCACGATGTGCCACCTCGCGACCGCCTTTCCCGCGACGGCGTCGACCACCAGCCGGACCCGGTGCGGGGTGGTGATGACGTAGAGGTCGGCGACGAAGGTGTTGCCCTGCCAGGCGCCGGTCGCGACGACCGGGCGACCGAGCGGTGAGCTATCCCGCCAGCTGCCGTGGCCGACCTCGACGGTGAGCGACGATCCGAGTCGCAGGCGCCAGCCACCGTCGACAGGATCGACGACCACAGTGGTTCCGTCGGGTAGCGCCGAGTCCTCGGCAGAGGCGTCGAGTTCCGCCTTGACGGAACGCTCAGGCATGGCCGACCCCGGCACCGGCGCGAGCGACAGCCGCCGTAGCCGCTCGGCGAGAACCTCGTCGTCCCGGCTGCTCGCCACCTCGTCCAGACCGGGCAGCAGGCACTCCCACACGGGGTCGAGCACCGCCTCACCCTGCGTCACGGCGCCGGTCGCCACGACCACGAGGTCGTGCGGCGGGACGACGAGGCAGAACTGCCCGAAGGCGCCGTCGGCGCGGTAGCCGTGCCGCGACATCCAGAACTGGTAGCCGTACCCGCAGAGCGAGTCGGGGTTCTCCGACCAGCCCTCGATCTGCGTCGTCCCGACGTGCCGGCTGGTCGCGAGCCGCACCCACTCGCGCGGGACGAGTTGCCGGTCGCCCCAGCGCCCGTCCCGCAGCAGCAGCTGGCCGAAGGCGGCGACGGCCTCGGTCGGCAGGTGCAGTCCGGTGAATCCGGGAACGGCGCCGCTGGCCACCCGGTCCCATTCGGCGTGCTCAACGCCCATCGGCCCGAACAGGCGGTCGTCGAGCAGTTCCGGCAGGCTCCGGCCGGTCACCCGTTCCACCATCCGGGCCAGGATGAAGGTCGTCGGATTGTCGTACGCGTGCCAGCTGCCCTCCGCCTCGGTGAACGGTACCCGTAGGAAGCCCTTCACGAGGTCGCCCGGTTCCAGCCGCCAGGCCGCGTCCAGGCTGTCCGTGCGATGACCGGCCGTCATGGAGAGCAGGTGGTGCACGGTGACCCGGCGCCCCTGCTCGGAGATGTCGGCCGGCACGTGCTCGGGCAACACGTCCACCACCCGATCGTCCAGTGCGAGCAGCCCGTCGGCGATCGCGAGGCCCACGGCGACCGAGGTGAACGACTTGGTCACCGAGTAGAGCAGGTGCGGGCGCTCTGCCGAGTACGGCGCCCACCAGCCTTCTGCGACGACGTGGCCGTGCCGCACGATCATCAGGGAGTGGCACTCGACGGACTGCGCTTCGAGCCGGTCCAGCAGCGCGGCAACCGCGCGGGACGAGATTCCCGAGGCAGCCGGCGTCGAGCGCGGCAGAAGGGGGTGCCGAGGGAGCATCCCGGCACCCTAACAGCCGGCAGATCGGCGGTATCGCGAGCGTATCGAAAAACGCATACGCCACCGCAACAGTCTGCTCGGTTCAGTTCAGCATGGACCGCGGCGCAGCCACGGGCAGTTCGTCGATCGGGAAAGGGAACGTGATCATGGATTCGGATTCGGTACCAGGTATAGGCCGGCGGCGGCTGCTCCGGTGGGGCGGGACGGCGGCCGCTGGCGTGGCGGCCGGGCCGCTGGTGGGCGCCGGGCTCGGCCGGGCCGCCCCCGCCAACGCCGACATCCCGCCGGCCACCCGGCCTGGCGGCGCCTACGACCGGTACATCGCGAAGCTGGCCGCCGAGGACAGGTTCTCCGGAGTGGTGTTGCTGTCGCATCGCGGCCGGACGGTGCTGTCGCGCAGCTACGGCATGGCCGACAGGGAGAAGGGGATCCGCAACCACGAAGGTGTCGCGTTCAACCAATACGGCGGGCCGTTCATCAGCCTGTCCGTCGTGCAGCTGGCGCAGCGGGGCGAGGTGAAACTGTGGGACACCGTGGGCAGCTACCTGACCGGTTTCGCCACGGAGATCGCCGAGCAGGTGCGCATCCACCACCTGCTCCTCGGTACCTCCGGATTGTCCTTCCCGGAGCACGACCACCAGCGCATCTTCCACAGCAGGGAGGAGCAGCAGGAGTACTACCAGCAGTACACCCGGCAGGCGAAGCTGGCGACCGCTCCCGGCGCGGGTTCGAACAAACCCGGTTGGGGTTCGGAAGTCGTCGTGCAGATCGTCGAGGCGGTTACCGGCATGACGTTCTGGGACTACGTGCACGAGCACGTCTTCGCCCGCTGCGGCATGACCGGCTCGGCGTACTACACCAGGCCGCAGTGGCTGGCCGACGAGCACATCGCGCACTCGTACATGAAGCAGGCCGACGGCAGCCGGGTGGACGCCGTCCGCAACCTGGACAGGGACAGCCCGAGCCCGGGGATGCCGGGCCAGAACAATGCCCGCAACTTCGTCCCGGACGGCGGGTTCGTCACCGCACCGGACATGGTCCGGTTCGCGGAAGCGTTGTACGACGGCACCGTGCTCGACCCGCCCTGGGCCGACGTGTACACCTCGGTCAAGGCCCCCAACTTCCGAGGCTCCCCGGGGTTCACCACCTACGGGCCACCGGCCCACATCGTCGAGGGGCAGTGGGAGATCGGGCGCGGCGGCCCCCACCCCGGCAGCTCCACCTACTGGAACATCTACCCGAACACGGGGTGGGTCGGCGTCGTCCTCAGCAACTACGACGACATACCGCTACAGGAGATCACCAGAAAGCAGACGGAGGCCATCACCGGCGCTTCCTCCGACGGTGGCGGCGGCTGACGCGCGCCGTACCGTAACCGGGTCGAGACCGACGCCTCCGGTGGCCGTTCCGGCCGATGCCGTCGAGCGGGCGGTGCCGCCCTGACCCGGGCGATGCCGTCCAC
Source organism: Micromonospora sp. WMMD1102 (assembly GCF_029626265.1). Lineage (NCBI taxonomy): Bacteria > Bacillati > Actinomycetota > Actinomycetes > Micromonosporales > Micromonosporaceae > Micromonospora > Micromonospora sp. WMMD1102. Next base: position 3,720,606 of record NZ_JARUBN010000001.1, read on the forward strand.
TCAGGTCGGCACCGCCCGGGTCAGGTCCGGGCCTCGGAGGTCAGTGCCGGCCGGGACGGGCGCTGACCAGGGTGGTCAGCGACCGGGGCGCCAGCGTGACGGTCGAGTGGCGGCCCTTCCCCGCGACGACTCCCGGCACCTTCTCCAGGTTGTGCGTGGCGTCGGTGACGTACCCGGTGGCCCGCTTCAGGTCGACCTCGGTGGTGACCGCCTCCTCGCCGGTGTTGATGATCTGCACGACCTCGCTGCCGTCGGCGTTCCGGTAGGCCGACACCTTCAGCCCGGCCACGCCGCTGTCGACGCCGATCCGGACCGCGCCGGGGCGGATGTACCGGCTGTACGCCGCGAAGGCGTAGAGCCGGGACGACACCCGGTAGGCGTCGTTGGCGTCGTCGATCTGGACCAGTGCCGCCGTCGCGCCCCGGGAACCGCCGAGCCAGAAGAGGAACGCGCTGGCGTCGGCCAGCGCGAGCGAGTCGTGGATCCGCTCGGCGAGCCTGATGCCGTCGGTGCCCTTGCCGCTGTCCCACGCCTCGTTCCAGCCGTCCTGGACACTCGACGCCGCCCACTCCGACATCCAGGTCGGCGCCGTGGTCGGCAACGGGTGCTCGGCCGGGCTGGCGTAACCGTGCCCGGTGAAGATTTTCAGGTGTTTCCGGGCTTCCGGATCCGCCTCGATCGCCTGGGCGTACGCCTCCGACTGCTGCCAGCCGAACGAGTCACAGCAGGCCACGCCCACCCCGGCCCGCCGGGCGATCGGGCCGAGCACCTTCATGAACTCGGCGGCCTGGGCCGGGGTGAACCGCATCGAGGCGTACGGTGCGGTCCAGTCGGGTTCGTTGGTGAACCCGATCTCGTCGAGCCTGATCCCCTCCTGCCGGTAGAACCTCGCGTACTGGACGAGATAGCGCGCGTACGCCTCCCGCCAGTCGCCGCTGGCGCAGGTGACACCCTGGAGCCCGCAGAGCGCGCCGCCGTTGGCATCGGTTCCGTTGTCCTTCATGTAGCCGGGCGCACTCCAGGCGTCCGCGTAGAACCGGTCGACGCCGCGCTCGCGTGCCTCCTTGACGTACCAGACCTGGCCGCCGTCCCAGCCGTCCCACTGGTAGTTCGGGGTGGCGTCCGGCCCGCCCGGGTCGGTCGGCTGGATCGACAGCATCCAGTCGTACGGGTCAGTCGAAGACGAGCCGATGCCGAGCCGGAGGATGCTCGGGGCCGCACCCGTCCGGCGGTCGAGGAGCAGGTCGAGGACCTGTTCCCGGTTCTGTTCCGACAGGTTGTGGATCAGGGTGGTGCGCTGGAAGGCGATCGAGTAACCGAAACCGTCGATCTTCTGGTGCCGCTCGGCACGGTCGAGGCCGATGCCGGGCTGTGCTGGGTGGGCCTGGGCCGGCGCACCGGACAGGACGGTCACGGCCACGACGGCGGCGACGAGACTGGGGGATCGAAGCACCAACTGCTCCTCGGGGTGGCTCACGGCGTGGGGTTCACCGGCGGGGCGGGCGCCGCGTCCTCCGCACTCCTGTGTGGACCTTCGACCGGCAGGACATAGACCGGCGCCGGTGTCCGTAGGTTAGCGTTCACACCGGGGCGGAGACAGGCCCGACCCACTCGACGGACGCCGGCCCGGCCGGCGGCGACAAGCCAGCCCGGCGACAGTGCCTGCCCGGTGACATGCGCCTGCCCGGCGACCTGGCCGCCGTACACCCGGTCAGGACGACAGGTGAGCCGCGTAGACACGTACCGGATCACCGGAGCGCGACGTGGTCGCCCGCTCGAAACGGAGGCCGATCTTCTCCGCGACCCGCTGCGACGGCCTGTTCTCCGGATGGACGATTGCGATCAGCCGGTCGACACCCAGCCGGTCGCGCGCGTGGTCACGGCAGGCGGCGGCGGCCTCGGTGGCGTAGCCGCGGCCCTGTAGGTCGGCCCGGACGTGGTAACCCACCTCGACGTCGACCACCCCGTCGACCTCCTGCGGCGTCAGACCGCAGTCGCCGACGAACTCGCCGGTCGCCCGGGACCTGATCACCCACAGTCCGAAGCCCTCCCGCCGGTACAGACCCTCGTTCCACCTGATCCAGTCCAGCGCCTCGGCACGGTCCTTCGGACGGGGGTAGTACCGCATCACGACCGGGTCGCCGAGCAGCGCGGCCATGTCGCCCAGGTCGTCCGCCGTCATCTCGGCGAACACCAGCCTTCCGGTGTCGACAGGCGGCCGGCGGCGCGAGTCCACGAGTCCTCCTCAGTTAGGTGGCGGATTTGGCAGCTGGCGGTACGGGTGGCAGGTGCTCAACGACGGCGCATGGCGAACCACGCGGCGGCGCCCACCACGACGGCGATCGAGGCGATGCAGCAGAGCAGAGCCAGCAGATGCCACGGCTTGAGAGCGCCCATGGCCAGTGACCCTAGTGGTTCATCCCGCCCCGGGCTGACCCGCCCCACACCCGGTCGCCGCCGAACCCCGAACCGGCCAGCCCCCCAACCGGCCAGCCCCGAACCGGCCAACCCCCAACCGGGCGCCCCGGGCCCGCGCCGGACCGGGGTGCTTGGCACGAAATCGGGGTGGGTCAGCCGGCGTCGGGTGCCGAGTCCCGGTAGGCGGTCTCCAGCGCGCGCAGGAACGCCTCGACCGGCTGCGCTCCGGAGATGCCGTACCTGCGGTCCAGCACGAAGAACGGCACACCGCTCGCGCCGAACGCCCTGGCCTGGGCGATGTCCGCCTCGACCGCGGCGGCGTACTCGTCGCCGGAGAGCACCCGGCGGGCGGCGTCGGCCGGTACCCCGACCTCGGTGGCGAGCCGGACCAGGGTGCCGGCGTCGTCCACGTTCTCCGCCTCGACCAGGTTGGCCCGCATCAGCCGCTCGTGCAGCTCGGCGCCGAGCCCGTACTCCCGGGCCAGGTGGGTCAGCCGGTGCCCGTCGACGGAGTTCGCCATGATCGACTTGTCGAGCCGGTAGTCGAGGCCCTCCTCGGCGGCGAGTGCCGTCACGTGCCCCTGCATGGCGGTGACCTGGGCCGACGAGGCGCCGAGCTTCTCCCGGAGCGCCTCCGGCACCGGCCGGGGCTCCCCCTTCGGATACGACGGGTCGAGTTGGAAGCTGCGCCAGACCACCTCGACCTCGTCGGCGTGCGCGAACTGTCCGAGTGCCCGCTCCAGCCGCCGCTTTCCCAGGTAGCACCACGGGCAGACGATGTCGGACCACACCTCGAGTTGCACTGATCTCTCCTCGCTCTACGGGCAGGCGCCTTCCCGGGCACCGGGGCGGCCCCGGCGGCTCCGGCGGATACGGGCACCGCCGGGCCCGGAACCCCCGGAAGCGGTACGTGCGCTGTCCGCCCGTTACCGGCTACAACCGTACGTAACGATCTTCCGTTGCGGCGCTGCCGCCCTCGCCCCGGGCCGGACACCCGGAACGCCAGGTCGGGGCGGCGTGACGCGGCGGTCCGGCGGCAGGGCTGCCGCCGGACCGGAACGCCACGTCCCCCGGGGCCGGGAGCACCGCCGGGCGCAGCCGATATGATTGACCGCCGGTACGGGCGCCGCAGCTTTTCAAACTCGCAGTGGTAGGCGTGACACACGGCAGACACTCCGCGTGCTTTCCGGAGCACATGTATTCCGCGTGAACTAAGGGGTCGTGAAACGGTGGAGGACAGTTACAACCCTCAGGCCATCATCGATAAATGGCTGGAGGTCTGGGACGACCGGGGCACCTTCGAGGCCGAGGGACCGACCGAGAGTGGGTCCACCGGGCGACCCCGTTCCTACGTCGTCAGCATGTTCCCGTACCCCTCCGGTGATCTTCACATGGGGCACGCGGAGGTCTATTCGATCGGCGACAGCATCGCACGGTTCATCCGCATGCGCGGGGACAACGTGCTCAACCCGATCGGCTGGGATTCGTTCGGCCTGCCGGCCGAAAATGCCGCGTTGAAACGGGACATGGATCCGAAGGAATGGACCTACCGCAATATCGACGTCCAGGCCGAGTCATTCCGCCGGCTCGGGGTCTCGTTCGACTGGCGTAGTCGTTTCCACACGTCGGACCCGGAATACTATCGCTGGAACCAGTGGCTTTTCCTGCGCATGTTCGAGCGCGGCCTGGCGTTCCGGCGCTCCGCCCCGGTGAACTGGTGCCCGGTCGACTGCACCGTGCTGGCGAACGAGCAGGTGATCGGGGGCCGGTGCGAGCGGTGCGGCACCGTGGTCCAGCAGCGCGACCTGACCCAGTGGTTCTTCCGCACCACGGCGTACGCCCAGCGCCTGCTTGACGACATGGCCCAGCTGGAAGGCAAGTGGCCGAACGAGGTACTCGCGATGCAGCGCAACTGGATCGGCCGGTCCGAGGGCGCGCACATCGACTTCCTCGTGGAGGACCGCAAGGAGCCGATCCGGGTCTTCACCACCCGCCCGGACACCCTGTTCGGGGCGACCTTCTTCGTCGTGGCCGCCGACTCCCCGCTCGCCGACGAACTGTGCGCCGACGAGCGGCGGGCGGAGTTCGAGTCGTACCGGACCGAGGTGCGCACGGCCACCGAGATCGACCGGCTGGCCAAGGACCGCCCGAAGACGGGGATCTTCCTCGGCCGGCATGCCGTGAACCCGGCAAACGGCGAGCGGATCCCGATCTACGCCTCCGACTACGTCCTCGCCGGGTACGGCACGAGCGCGGTCATGGCGGTGCCCGCGCACGACCAGCGGGACCTGGACTTCGCGAAGGCGCTCGGCCTGCCGGTGCGCACGGTCGTGGACACCGGCGAACCCGACCCGGAGACGACCGGGGTGGCCACCACCGGGCCGGGAACCCTGGTGCGGTCCGGCGCCTACGACGGCCTGCCGAACACCGACGGCGGCGAGAAGATCGTCGCCGCGCTGGCCGAGCAGGGCGTGGCCGAAAAGGCGGTGACCTACCGGCTGCGGGACTGGCTGCTGTCGCGGCAGCGCTACTGGGGCACCCCGATCCCGATCGTGCACTGCCCGGACTGCGGCGAGGTCCCGGTGCCGGACGACGAGCTGCCCGTCGTGCTGCCCGACTCCGGATACCAACTGCGCCCGGAGGACGGCAGGTCCCCGCTGGCCAGCGCCGAAGCGTGGGTGACTGTCCCGTGTCCCCGCTGCGGAAACCAGGACGGCCGCCGGGACACCGACACGATGGACACCTTCGTCGATTCGTCGTGGTATTTCCTGCGCTACCCGAACGCCCGGTACGAGGACGGCCCGTTCGACCCGGCCGGCATCGAACGGTGGCTGCCGGTGGACGAGTACGTCGGCGGGCGTGAGCACACCACCGGCCACCTGATGTACGCGCGGTTCATGACGAAGGTCCTGCACGACATGGGGTACCTGCCCTTCGTCGAGCCGTTCCGGCGCCTGATCAACCAGGGCCAGGTCGTGATGAACGGCAAGGCGATGAGCAAGAGCCTGGGCAACCTGGTGAACCTCCAGGAGCAGATCGCCGCGCACGGTCCCGACGCGGTGCGGGTGACGATGCTGTTCGCCGGCCCCCCGGAGGACGACATCGACTGGGCGGACGTGTCGCCGACCGGTGCGGTCAAGTGGCTGGCCCGGGTGTGGCGGCTGGCCGGCGACGTGGGCGCCGCACCGGTCGACGCGGTGCCGGCGACCGGCGACTCGGACCTGCGCAAGGAGATCCACCAGGTGGTCGCCGAGACCACCACGCTGATGGAGGGCCGGCGGCTCAACGTCGCCGTCGCCCGCCTGATGAAACTGACCTCGTCGCTGCGCCGGGCGGTCGACGGTACGCCCGGCCCGAAGGATCCGGTGGTGCGGGAAGGCGCCGAGGCACTGGTGCGGATGTTGACGTGTTTCGCCCCGTTCACCGCCGAGGAGTGCTGGGAGCGGCTGGGCCGCCCCGCGTCGGTGAGCGACGCCGGCTGGCCGGAGGCGGAGCCGGCACTGCTGGTCACCGAGACCGTCACCTGCGTGGTCCAGGTCAACGGGAAGGTGCGGGCCCGTCTCGAGGTGCCGGCGGCGGTGGACGACGCGGCCCTGGAGCAGCTGGCTCTCAACTCCCCCGCCGTTGGGCAGGCGCTGCACGGCGGCACCGTCAAGAAGGTGATCGTCCGGGCTCCCCGACTGGTCAACCTGGTCGTCTGAGCCTGGATCCACCGGTGGTTGGTGAGGTGGGCGTGCCGGTGTGTGGGATTGACCGCCGCTGATGGGTGGGGGTGCTGGGCAGGTCGGGTCTGCCGGTCTGTCCGGCTTGCTCCGTGGTCCTGGTCGTGGTGGTCGGTGTTGGTGTGGTTAGCCGGCGGGTGGGGGCAGGGCGCGGATGCGGTGCAGGGCGGTGAGGAGCGCGTCGGCCCAGGGCCAGGCGCGGGGTAGGTGTAGGTGCAGGCGGCGGGCGGTGCGGGTGAGGCGTGCGCCGACGGTGTAGATCTTGCGGCGGACGGTCTTGGCTGTGACGCGGGGCAGGCTGAGGCCGAGGCGGGCGGTCCAGCGGGTCAGGTTGTGGGCGATGGTGTTCAGGACCAGCCAGGCGGCGTTGCCGCCGAAGCTTTTGGTGGGTAGGTGGGCCAGGCCCATGCCGTGTTTGAGGTCGCGGATGGCTAGTTCGACCTCGGCGTGGCGGCGGTGGTCGGCTTCCAGGTCGAGCATCGGCCCGTCGCGGTCGGTGATGAACGGGTGGTAGTCGTAGACGGGGAACAGAGCCTGTTGGGCGGCGCGGCCGGTGTTGCGGGCCAACGCGTCGGTGCAGGGGGTGCGGCGCACGATCAGCCGGACCGGGGCCGGGTCGGGCCGGTCGTGGCCGTGGGTGTCCTGGGTGAACGGGGTCCAGGTGATCTCGGTGACGGCGGCGCCGGGTAGGAAGTAGTCGATCGGAGTCCAGGCGGTGTCGTCGATGGCGGGGATGACGTGTTTCAGGTTGCCGATCATGCGGGCGCCGATGGAGAACCGCACTCCGGCGGCCCGGCAGGCGGCGACCACGTCGTGCAGGTAGAACCCGGAATCCATCCGGAACACGAGGTTCCCGGCTGCGCCGGCGGCCCGCACACGGCCGATGGTCTCCTTGATGAACACCGGCGCGGCGGTGGCGTCGTTGGACCGGCCCCGCCGCAGTCGGGCGTGCGCGACGTCGCCGGTGCCGGCGATCACCGCGAGCAGGGGGTGATAGCCCCGCCGTCCGGTGCGCATCACCTCCCGCGCGCCGGCTTTGCCCAGCCCGTACGTCTCACACAGCGTGGCCCGCGGCGCGATGCGGGACCGCCCGCTCCTGCTGGTGCTGGACGAGCCGACCGCGGCGCTCGACGCCACCAGCGAGTACGAGATCTTCCAGGCGCAACACGCGATCTCCCGGACCCATGCCGCCGCCCGTGGCACCATCACCCTGATCGTCACGCACCGGTTCTCCACGATCGCGATGGCGGATCTCATCGTCGTGCTGCACGACGGCGAGGTGGTCGAGCAGGGCGATCACCAGACGCTGATGGAAGCGCACGGCCGGTACGCGGCCACCTACCGGCTCCAGCAGGAAGCAAGCGCTGCCGGCGTCGGTGTCAAGCTGAACTAGGGCCCGGGCGGCGGCGGACCGGGTCTGTGGTCCGCCGCCGCCCGCGGTGGAGCAGCACCGGCGGGTGACTGTCGACCCCTCCCCCGCGAGCCCGACGCACCGGGGGTATTTTCGGAGGACCAGCGCATCGTCCAGCTCGGACGCGTGGTCCGGAAGTTCTCCGTAAGTTTCGGCCGCCCCGGCTCGGACGCCGGGCATCCGGCCCAGGCTGAAGCCGGCCGATCACCCGCCGGATCATGTGGACAAGCCGATGAGCAGCGAAAACAGCCCCGGCGGAAATCTCTACCAAGATAAGATTTCCGCAATATTTCCGGGAAGCGTTGACATGTGAACGGAACCGGACCAATACTGTCGCCATCGACAGACCTCCACCACTGTCGATGGCTTACCACCACGTACCGCTCCTCCGGTTGTCGACCGCGCGACGACCGGCCCACCACCACCGCGCCGTACGACGCTGGCGCCCGGTGCCCGTTGCCGGGGGCTGACAACCCTGCCGGGTCGTACCGCGCCGCTGGCCTGCGGCCAGCGACCACGAGGAGGAAGCAGCTAGATGAACGACACCCCCACCAGACCGAGAAGGCGCCGTATCCGGCTGCTCTTCGGTGCCGCCTGCGCCATGGCGCTGGCGGTCAGCGGCACCGTGCTGGCCTCCAGCGCGCACGCCGAGGCCGACCGGCAGGTCTGCTCCAACAGCACCGGATCGCACAACGGGTACTACTTCTCGTTCTGGAAGGACAGTGGCGACGCCTGCATGGTGTTGCGCGAGAACGGCCGGTACTCCAGCTCCTGGGGTAGGAGCACCAACAACTGGGTCGGCGGCAAGGGCTGGTCCACCGGTGGCCGCCGGACGATCACCTACTCGGGCAACTACAACCCGGGCAACAACAACACCTACCTCGCCCTGTACGGCTGGACGCGGAACTCGCTCATCGAGTACTACGTCGTCGAGAACTTCGGCAGCTACAACCCGAGCAGCGGCGCCCAGCGGATGGGTACGGTCACCACCGACGGTGGCACCTACGACATCCTGCGCAGCCAGCGGGTGAACCAGCCGTCGATCGACGGCACCGCCACGTTCTACCAGTTCTGGAGCGTCCGGCAGCAGAAGCGCAGCAGCGGCACGATCACCTTCGGCAACCACATGGACGCCTGGGCCCGCGCCGGTCTGAACCTCGGCAGCAGCTGGGCCTACCAGGTCATGGGCACCGAGGGCTACCAGAGCCAGGGCAGCTCGGACATCACCGTGTCGGAGGGCGGCGGCAACCCGAACCCCAACCCGACCAACCCGAACCCCAACCCGACCAACCCGCCCGGCAACGGCAACTGCTCGGTCAGCGTGACCCGTGCCGAGGAGTGGAACGACCGGTTCAACACGACCTTCTCGGTCAGCGGCGCGAGCAACTGGGTCGTCAGCATCCGCACCAACGGCGGCCAGAGCCTGCAGAGCAGCTGGAACGCATCGGTCAGCGGCAGCAGCGGCACCATCACCGCACGGCCGAACGGCAACGGCAACAACTTCGGAATCACGCTCTACAAGAACGGAAACAACACCACACCCACTGCGAGCTGTTCCACCGGCTGACCCTGGGTGTGGGGTGGGGTGCGGTGTCCTCGGTCCTCCGGGGCGCGGACTGACCCGGTGATCAGACATCGCCCCTGTGGCGCGGCGGCCCTCGGCCGCCGCGCCACACTGCTGTTCCGGCAGTTCCGGGCCACACCCGGCAGGTCGCCGCACCCCGTCCGGGCCGCGCGGCAGGCTGGCCGCCGAGCACCGGAAGCCGGGCCGGGCCGGGCCGGGCCGGCGGGCGCTCCGGAAACTCCCGGTCCAACGCCATCCCCGGCCGTCGGGTGCGGCGGCGGGTGGCCCGTCACCGCCGGTGAGCGTACCGCCGCCGGTTCAGTCGGGCGGGCAGAGCAGGACGCAGCCGCCACTGGGCAGCAACGGCAGCCCGGATGGCAGCAGGGTCGGCAGCAACGGCAACAACCCCCCGTCCGGCGGGTCCGCCGGTGACGGCTGCGCCGGACCGGAACGCTCCGGCGGCGGGGTCCTGTCCGGGGTACGCCCCGGAGCGGTCGGTCGCTCGGACGCGGGTGTCGTCGGCACCGGTCGGGCCGGAGTCGACGGCTCACCGCCGGGCGCCTCGGACCGGTCGGCCGCACCGGGCAGCCCGAGCCGGATCCGCTCGATCTCGGAACGCAGCCGGCCGGCCTCCGCCGGGTCACGGATCTCCCCCACCTGCACCGTCGCCCGGTCCAGTTCCGCCCGCGCCTGCGGATAGCGGCGCTCCGCCACCGCCTCCCGGGCCAGCCCGACGGTGTGCTCGACGGCCCGCACCGCCGACCGGTCCGGATAGACCGCCGCCGCGACCGGCCAGAGCGGACTGGTCGGTCCCGCGTGGTTGACCCCGAGCCCGAGCAGGGCGGTGACCACGACACCGACCACACCGGACAGCACGAGCCGGCCGACCAGCCCGCCGGGCCGCTCAGTCCGGCGGCGGCTCCACCCCGCGGTGCTGCGCGGCAGCGCTACGGCACCGGGGCGTCCGCGCTCCGCCACGGTGGGTTCTGCGCCCCGCGGACCGACATCAGCACGGCGCCCGCCCGGTGGCCGGCGCACGGCGGCACCGGGTCGGGGTCGGCGCTGCGGAGCCGCCGGACGCGGCCGGCGAAGCCGCACCGCGGCAGTGGGATCGAAGTCGAACGGGGGCAGGTCGGCGTCGAGTTCCGCCCGCCAGGCGGTGAGCAGGCCGGCCAGCGGATCGTCCCCGGGGCTCGGGCCGCCCCGGCCCAGCGCGTCGAGCAGCAGGTCGTCCGCGACGACGACATCCGGCTCGGAGACCTCGACATCCGGCTCGGGGACGTCGACCGGACCGAGGGCCACCTCGGAGCCGAGGCCGAGGCCAGGGTCGGGGTCCGTCCGGCCGGTCAACGTGCCGTCCCGCCCCGGCACGGCGTCGCTTCTCGCGCCCGTACCGTCGTCTCGCCCTGCTCCGCCTCGCGGCGTACTCATGCTGCCACCTCGTCCAGGGCGGTGCCGGCCAGGACCCGCAGCCGGGCCAGCGCCCGGGACTGGGTCATCCGGACGGCGGCGGCCGACATGCCCACGATGACGCCGACCTCGTCGGCGGTGAGACCGACCGCCACCCGGAGCAGGACGATCTCCCGGTGTACCTCGGGCAGCCTGGCCAGCAGCGCGGAGAGCCGTCGGGCCAGGTCGGTGGCGACGGCCCGCTGCTCGGGGCCGGGCTCGGCGTCCGGCTCGTCCGGCGGCGGGCCGTCCGCCGTCACCGCCGAGTCGCGGATGGCGGCCCGCTGCGCGTCGGCGACCTTGTGCGCGGCGATGGTGTAGAGGAAGGCGGCGAAGGGCCGCCCCTCGTCCCGGTAGCGGGGCAGCGCCCCGAGCACCGCCAGGCAGACCTCCTGGGCCACGTCGTCGGCGGTGGCGTACGCGCCGCCGATCCGGCCGAGCTTGGCCCGGCAGTACCGGACCAGACCGGGGCGCACCTCGGCGAGCAGCGTCGCCGTCGCCTCGGGGTCGCGTCGAGCCGCCCGGGCGACGAGCTCTGTCTCGGGTGCTGCGGTCATCTGTGGGGTCGCACCTTCGTCGGGGCCACACTCCGGCACCACACCTGGTGTTACCGGCGGGTTAACCGCACCGTATCGGGCGCCGCCGGACGGCACCACCGGCGGGGCCGGATTGCCGGTGTGACGATTCGGCAGCTCAACGGCGTACCCACGGAAAGTGATCGAAGAATTACCGGCCCGCGCTGTTGCGCGGAGCGTGCCCGGCGCGATGTCCAGCAGAGACGGCGGTGGACGAAGCGGTGCACCGGGAACTGCGGGCGGGCGGGGTACGGATGGGCGTCGAGGTACGCGTCGAAGGGCTGACCAAGTCCTTCGGCAGCCAACGGGTCTGGTCCGACGTGAGCCTGACCCTGCCCGCCGGCGAGATCTCGGTGCTGCTCGGCCCCTCCGGCACCGGGAAGTCGGTCTTCCTCAAGACACTCGTCGGGCTGCTGAAGCCGGACCGGGGGTCGATCTGGATCGAGGGACGGGACCTGACCCGGCTCTCCGAACGCGCCCTCTACCAGGTCCGCAGGCTTTTCGGAGTGCTGTTCCAGGACGGCGCGCTCTTCGGGTCGATGGACATCTACGACAACGTCGCCTTCCCGCTGCGCGAACACACCCGCAAGTCGGAGTCGGAGATCAGGGCGGTGGTGCACGAGAAGCTGGAGATGGTCGGGCTGCTCGGTGCCGAACAGCGGCTGCCAGGCGAGATCTCCGGCGGCATGCGCAAGCGGGCCGGGCTGGCCCGCGCGCTGGTGCTGGACCCCGAGATCGTCCTCTTCGACGAGCCGGACAGCGGGCTGGACCCGGTCCGCACCGCCTATCTCAACCAGCTCATCATCGACCTCAACCAGCAGACCGGGGCGACCTTCCTGATCGTCACGCACGACATCAACACCGCCCGGACCGTCCCGGACAACATCGGCCTGATCTACCACGGCCAGCTGGCCATGTTCGGACCGCGCGAGATGCTGCTCTCCAGCACCGAGCCGGTGGTCCGGCAGTTCCTCAACGCGCAGCGGATCGGCCCGATCGGGATGGCCGAGGAGAAGGACTCCGCCGAGTTGCGGGCCGAGGCCGAGGCGGGCGCGCAGTTGCCGCCACTGCCGCCGATCCCGCCGCAACTGGCCCCCTCGAACGGGCGGCCGAGGGCGGCCGAGCAGCCGCCGGGCCGCTGGTGCGAGGAGAACGGTGTGGTCCCGCCGCCCGGCTCCTTCCAGGGCGTCCGGGACAGCGGCGATCGGGGCAGCGGGGTCCAGGGCAGTGGCGAGCGGGGCGACAGCGGGTGGCGGCGTACGGAGGCGTTGCGGTGAGCGCGCCGCCGGCACCGGGCAGCGGCACCCGCCGGCCGAGCCGGTTGGCCGCCGGGCTGGGCGGCTCCGGCCAGTTCTTCGCGTTCTGCCTCGACGCGCTGCGCGGACTGGCCCGGCGGCCGTTCCAGGTCCGCGAGTTCGTCCAGCAGGCCTGGTTCATCAGCTCGGTGTCGATCCTGCCCGCCGCGCTGGTCTCGATCCCGTTCGGCGCGGTGATCGCACTCCAGCTCGGCTCGCTGGTACGCCAGCTCGGCGCCCAGTCGTTCACCGGCGCCACCTCCGTACTCGCCGTGGTGCGCGAGGCCAGCCCGATCGTGACCGCCCTGATCATCGCCGGTGCGGGCGGCTCGGCGATCTGTGCCGACCTCGGCGCCCGGAAGATCCGCGAGGAGCTGGACGCGATGCAGGTGCTCGGGATCGACCCGGTGCACCGGCTGGTGGCGCCCCGGATCGTCGCCGCCGCACTTGTGGCGGCACTGCTCAACGGCCTGGTCAGCGTCGTCGGGGTGGCAGGCGGCTACTTCTTCAACGTGGTGATGCAGGGCGGCACCCCGGGGGCGTACCTGGCCAGTTTCCAGGCGCTCGGGCAGCTCTCCGACCTGGTCGTCGGCGAGGTCAAGGCGGTGCTCTTCGGCGCGGTGGCGGCGCTCGTGGCGTCGTACCACGGGATGACGGCGCGGGGCGGGCCGAAGGGGGTGGGCGACGCGGTCAACCGGAGCGTGGTGCTCACCTTCATGCTGCTCTTCGCGCTGAACTTCGTGATCACCGCGGTCTACTTCCAGCTCGTGCCACAGCGGGGGATGTGAGATGCCGGGACTGCGCACCCTGGACGACCTCGGCGGGCAACTCGCCTTCTACCTGCGGGCCTCCGCCTGGACCCCGCGGGCACTGCGCCGCTACCGCCGCGAGGTGGTACGCCTGCTCGCCGAGATCAGTTTCGGCCGGGGCGGGCTGGCGGTGGCCGGCGGCACGGTCGGGGTGATCTGCTTCCTGACCTTCTTCACCGGCACCGAGGTCGGGCTACAGGGCTACCAGGCCCTCGACCAGCTCGGCAGCAGCGCCTTCACCGGGTTCGTCTCGGCCTACTTCAACACCCGGGAAATCGCCCCGCTGGTCGCCGGGCTGGCCCTGTCGGCGACGGTCGGCTCCGGTTTCACCGCCCAGCTCGGCGCGATGCGGATCTCCGAGGAGGTCGACGCGCTGGAGGTGATGGGCGTGCCGTCGCTGCCGTTCCTGGTCACCACCCGGATGATCGCCGGCTTCGTCGCGGTGATCCCGCTCTACGTCGTCGGGCTGCTCTCCAGCTATCTCGCCACCCGGGCCATCGCGGTCTTCTACTTCGGACAGTCCGCCGGCACCTACGACTACTACTTCCACCTCTTCCTGCCCCCGGTGGACGTGCTCTGGTCGTTCGGCAAGGTACTCGTCTTCAGCGTGATCGTCGTACTTGTGCACTGCCACTACGGCTACCACGCCAGCGGCGGGCCGGCCGGCGTCGGCATCGCGGTCGGCCGGGCCGTGCGTACCGCCATCGTGGCGATCAACATCGTCGACTTCTTCCTGTCGCTGGCCATCTGGGGCGCGACCACGACCGTCCGGATCGCGGGGTGAGACAAGGATGAGCCTGGAGCACCGGGGCTCGCCGCTGGGCCGGCGCCTCCTCGGCATCGTCTTCGTGGCGGTGCTCGGCGCCGCGCTGAGCCTGGCCGTGTTGCAGTACCGGAAGGTCTTCACCCCGGTCGCCTGGGTGACCCTGCACACGGCGCAGACCGGGATGCAGCTCAGTCCCGGCGCCGAGGTGAAGCTGCGCGGGGTGCCGATCGGCGACGTACGCGAGATCGACAGCGACGGGAGGCGGGCCCGGCTGCGGCTGGCGCTCGACCCGGACCGGATCGGGCAGGTACCCGCCGACGTCACCGCCCGGCTGCTGCCGAAGACCCTCTTCGGCGAGCGGTACGTGGCGCTTGTCGCCCCGCCCGGCTCCACCGCCGGAGCGCTCCGGGCGGGTGCGGTGATCAGCCAGGACCGCAGCCGCAACGGCGTCGAGCTGGAACGGGTACTCGACGAGGCGCTGCCGCTGCTCCAGTCGATCCGGCCCGACCAGCTGGCCAGCACGCTCGCCGCGCTGGCCACCGCGCTGGAGGGCCGGGGCGAGCAGCTCGGGCGGACCCTGGAGAATCTCGACGCCTACCTCACCGAACTCAACCGGGAGTTGCCGGCGCTCACCGAGGACGTCCGGCGGCTCGCCGCCGTGCTCGACTCCTACGACGCGGCTCTGCCGGACCTGCTGGCGATCCTCCGGGACGTCACCCCGACCGCCCGGACCGTCGCCGACCAGCGGACCCAGCTCGCCGCCTTCCTCGCCGAGTCGACCGACGCCGCCGACGTGGGCCGGCTCTTCCTGGACCGGCACGGCGAGCAGGTGATCCGGCTCGGTGAGCTGGGCCGGCCGGTACTCGAACTGCTGGCCGCCTACTCACCGGAATACCCGTGCCTGATGCGGGGACTGGTCGGGGCGCAGCCGCTGGCCGAGGAGGTGTTCCGCAACGGCCGGATGCACGTGACCCTGGAAGTGACCCGGGACAACGGCGGATACCAGCCCGGCCGGGACGCCCCGGTCTACGGCGCCTCGACCGGGCCGCAGTGCCGGGAGCTGCCGCGCCCGACGCCCCCCGCGCCCGAGGTGCGGATCGAGGACGGCTACGACCACGGCGGCTCCCGCCCCGGCCCGCTGAAGCTCCCGGTCGGCAAGCCGGCGGCCGGCACCGGCCCGGGCGGTGCTTCCGACGGCGCTTCCGGCGGGGCTTCCGGTGCCGGCGACCCACCCGCGATGGGTTCCGCCGGCACCGAGGAGGAGCAGAACCTGCTCAAGCCGATCATCGGGGCGGCCACCGACACGCTGCCGGCGGCGGTGCCGGACATCGCGGTCCTGCTCTGGGGTCCGCTGCTGCGCGGAGCGGTGGTGAACGTCCGATGAGCCGGGTGGCGGTGCGCCGGGTGCCGGTCGGCCCGCTGGTCAAGCTGGTCGCCTTCGCGGCGGTGACGCTGCTGCTCACCGGGCTGCTCGGCCAGGCGCTCGGCTCCTTCTCGTTCGGCGGCACCGGTTACCGGGCCCGGTTCACCGACGTCACCGGCCTGCTGCCCGGGGACGACGTGCGGATCGCCGGAGTGAAGGTGGGCCAGGTCGACGGGATCCGGGTGGTGCGGGACAGCGTCGCCGAGGTGACCCTGAGGCTTACCGAGGAGGTGCCGCTGCGCAGCACCGTCCAGGCGAAGATCCGCTACCGCAACCTGATCGGCCAACGCTACGTCGCGCTCGCCGAGGGACCCGGCGGCGGCGCCCCGCTGCCGCCGGGCGGGCTGATCCCGCTCACCCAGACCACCCCGGCGCTGGACCTGACCACCCTGTTCAACGGGTTCCGGCCGCTGTTCACCGCGCTGAGCCCGGAAGACGTCAACAAGCTGGCGTACGAGATCATCCAGGTGTTGCAGGGCGAGGGCGGTACGGTCTCCAGCCTGCTCGCGCACACCGCCTCGCTCACCAACACCCTCGCCGACCGGGACGCGGTGATCGGCCGGGTGGTCACCAACCTGAACTCGGTGCTGGCCACGCTCGACGCCAGGGACGCCGAACTCGACCAGACGATCCGGTCGCTGCAACAGTTCGTCTCCGGGCTGGCCGGCGACCGCGAGGCGATCGGTGCCGCCCTGGTCAACCTCGGCAAGCTCACCGGCAGCACCGCCGCGCTGCTCGCCGACGCCCGGCCCGCGCTCGCCGCCGACGTGACCGAACTCGGCGAACTCGCCGGCACCCTGAACCGGAACTCGGCGGTCATCGACGGCACCCTCGGCCGGCTGCCCGACCGTTACGAGGCGCTGACCCGGGTCGCCTCGCACGGCTCCTGGCTCAACCTCTTCGTCTGCGACTTCGACGGCCGGCTCAGCCTCGGCGGCCAGTCCGTCAACCCGGCCACGTTCAGCTCCCAGGCCGCCCGCTGCGCCGGACCAGGAGGTGCCCGGTGAAACCCTTCCGGGAACGCAATCCCGTCGCCGTCGGCGTGGTCGGCCTGGTGGTGCTGACCGGCCTGCTGCTGACGGCGTTCCGGCTCGACGACCTCAGCACGCTCGGCGACCGGGCGTACGCGGCGGCGTTCCGGGACGCCAGCGGGCTGGCCGAGGGAAACGAGGTCCGGGTCGCCGGGGTACGCGTCGGCGAGGTGACCGAGGTGGAACTGGCCCGCGACGGCAGCACCCCGTACGTCCGGGTGCGGTTCCGGGTCGACGACGGCGAGCTGCGGCTCGGCCGGGAGACCGGTGCGACCATCCGGATCAAGACCGTGCTCGGCCAGAAGTACCTGGCGCTGGCCCCGGCCGGGCCGGGCCGGCTCGCCGAGGAGGCGGAGATCCCGCTCTCCCGGACGGCGTCGCCGTTCGACGTGATGCAGGCGGTCAGCGGGCTGGCCGGCACCTTCGACGAGATCGACACCGCGCAGTTGGCGACCGCGTTCACCACCCTGGCCGAGACCTTCGCCGACACGCCCGGCAGTGTCCGCTCCTCGCTGGACGGGCTCTCCCGGCTCTCCCGCACCGTCGCCAGCCGGGACGCCGAGCTGCGCGAACTGCTGGAACGGGCCCGCGGCGTCACCGACGTACTGGCCGACCGGGACGAGGAGTTCCGGCAACTGGTCGCGGACGGGACGCTGCTGCTCGACGAGGTGCACCGGCGGCGGGACGCGATCCACCAGCTGCTGGTCGGCACCCGCGACCTGTCGAGCCAGCTCTCCGGGCTGGTCGCCGACAACCGGGCCACCCTGGAGCCGACACTGCGCCGGCTGCGCGGGGTGGTCGCCACCCTGCAACGCAACCGCGACAACCTGGAACGGACGTTGCAGACCATGGGTCCGTTCCTGGACGCCTTCACGAACGTGCTCGGCAACGGCCGGTGGTTCGACTCGTACCTGCGCGGGCTGCTCCAGCCGTACGTGCCGACGGGAGGTCGCTGATGCGCCCCTTCTCCACGCGCCTGCCCCGGGCCGGCGAGGATGTGCCGAGCCGCCGCCGCCGGGCGCTGCTCGCCGCCGGGGTGACCGTGCTGCTGGCCGCCGCGACCGCGTTCGTGGTGCTGCACCAGGGCAGCCCGCAGCGTCGCCTCGTCGCGCACTTCGCGCGGGCGGTCGGCATCCACCCCGGCTCCGACGTACGGGTGCTCGGGGTGCGGATCGGCGAGGTCGTCTCGATCACCCCGAGCGGGCGTACCGTCCGGCTGGAGCTGCGCTACGACGCCCGGCACGACGTACCGGCCGACGCGTCGGCGGTGATCGTGCCGCCGAGCCTGGTCAGCGACCGGTACGTGCAGCTCACCCCCGCCTACGCGGGCGGTGCCCGGCTGGCTGACGGGGCCGAGCTGCCGGTGGACCGGACGATGGCGCCGATGGAGATCGACGACATCTACCGGGCACTCGACGAGTTCAACCGGGCGCTCGGGCCGGAAGGCGCCAACGCCGACGGCGCGCTCGACGAACTGCTCGGCACCGCCCGGGCCAACCTGGCCGGCAACGGCGACAACCTGCACGACACCCTGGAGGGGCTCTCCCGGGCGTTGGACACCCTCGCCGTCGGCCGGCAGGACCTCTTCGGCACGGTGGCGAACCTGCAACGGTTCACCACCGCGCTGGCCCGCAGCGACCAGCAGGTGCGCGCGTTCAACTCCGGGCTCGCCGACGTGGCCACCCAGCTCGCCGCCGAGCGGGACGACCTGGCCGCCGCGCTGCGCAACCTGGCCGCCGCGCTCGCCGAGGTGACCCGGTTCGTCCGGGACAACCGGGCGATTCTGAAGTCCAACGTGGACGCGCTGGCGGACGTGACGAACGTGCTGGTCCGGCAGCAGAAGGCGCTGATCAGGATCCTGGACGTGGCACCGTTGACGCTGTCCAACCTGAACCTCGCCTACAACGCCCGCTCCGGCACCCTGGACACCCGGGCCAACCTGCTCGGCCCGTACGACCCGGCCGCGTACGTCTGCGCGAGCCTGGCCGACGCACTGCCGGCGCCGAAGGTGCCGAAGCGCTGCTTCGAGCTGGCCGAGACGCTCAACCTGAAACGTCTGCCGCTGCCGGAGGAGCTGCGCAAGCTGCTCAACCTGCCGCCCTCGGGCAAGCCCGCCCCGGTCACGCCGGAGCCGGCGGGGACCGGCGAGGACGGCACCGGCAAACCGGTACCCGGGGTGCCCGGCCCGGAGGCGTCGCTCGACCGCACCCTCGGCGGCATCCTGCGAGGTGTCCGATGAACCGGCCACCCTCCGCACAGCGCCGTTCGGCCGGGCGAGCCGGGCGGACGGCACGGCGGGCGGTCGCCACACTCGCGGCGGCGGTGCTGGTGGCCGCGGCCGGGTTGGCCGGCTGCACCGTGCCGGACCTGGCCGACCTGCCGCTGCCCGGCGGCGCGCCGAGCGAGCCGTCCTACCAGGTCACGGCCGAGTTCGGCGACGTACTCGACCTGGTGCCGCAGGCGTCGGTGAAAGTCAACGACGTCACCGTAGGCAGCGTGCGGCAGATCTCGCTGCGCGGCTGGACCGCACTGGTCCGGCTGGACATCGACCGGACGGTACGGTTGCCCGGCAACGCCACCGCCGCGGTCCGGCAGACCAGCCTGCTCGGCGAGAAGTACGTCGCACTCGCCGCCCCGGTCACCGAGCCGCCGGCCGGACAGCTCGGCGACGACGCGGTGATCCCGCTGGCCCGGACCAAGCGGTCGGCCGAGGTCGAGGAGGTGCTGGCCGCGCTCGGGCTGCTACTCAACGGCGGCGGGCTGGCCCAGCTCAAGACGATCAACCAGGAACTCGCCGCCGCCTTGCAGGGCCGGGAACCGGCCGCCCGGGACGCATTGCGCCAGTTGGAGACCTTCGTCGCCGGGCTGGACCGGCAGAAGGCGGACCTGGTCCGCGCGGTGGAGGCCCTGGACCGGCTGACCGGCCGGCTGGCCCGGCAGCGTGCCGTGATCGGCGACGCGCTCGACGCGCTCGACCCCGGCCTCACCGTACTGGCCGAGCAGCGGGAACAGCTCAGCGCGGCGGTGACCGCCCTCGGCGAACTGGGCCGGGTAGGTGCCCGGGTGGTCACCGAGAGCCGGGAGGATCTGGTGGCGAGCGTACGCGCGCTGCAACCGACGCTCGAACAGCTCGTCCGGGCCGGCGACGCGCTGCCGAAGTCACTCGACTTCATGCTGTCGTACCCGTTCCCGCCGAACGTCACCGGAGCGATCGTCGGCGACTACATCAACCTGGCGGTCACCGCCGACCTGGACGCCGCGACCATCCTGGCGAATCTCTTCTCGGCCAAGCCGGTGGCGAAACCG
Source organism: Micromonospora sp. WMMD1102 (assembly GCF_029626265.1). Classification (NCBI taxonomy): domain Bacteria; kingdom Bacillati; phylum Actinomycetota; class Actinomycetes; order Micromonosporales; family Micromonosporaceae; genus Micromonospora; species Micromonospora sp. WMMD1102. The sequence continues at coordinate 3,740,375 of NZ_JARUBN010000001.1, forward strand.
CCGTCGAGGACCCGCCCCGGCGGCAGCACCGGCGGCAACCGGCCGGGCGGTGCGACCGGCGGCGGGCAGCGGCCCGGCGGCGGCGACGGGCGACCCGGCGGGGTCGGTCCACTGCTTCCCGGCGTGCTGCCACCGGTCTGCCTGCCGGTCGGCGGGCTGCTGCCGATCGACTGGCTGCCGCCGCTGCTGCCCGAGTGCGAGCTGCCGGAGGACTGCGAGCTGCTCCGCCCCGGCTCGCTGCTGCCGCCGGGCGGGCTGCTGCCACCGGGCGGCGTGGTGCCGCCCGGCACGATCTTCCCGCCCGGCACCAAACTGCCGCTGGGCACCATCCTCTCCCCCGGCTGCCTGCTGCCGCCGCCGGACGGGGCGACGCAGGGGCAGACCGGCGGGCTGCTCGACGTACTCGGCGGGGGGTTGCTGAGATGATCGGACGTACCGCCCGGCTCCAGGTGCTCGCGTTCCTGATGGTCAGCGTGCTCGGGATCAGCTATGTCGCGATCCGCTACGTCGGGCTCGGCGACCGGCTGCTCGGGCACGGCTACCTGGTGCACGCCGACTTCGCCGACGCGGGCGGCATCTTCCCGAACGCGTCGGTCGGCTACCGGGGCGTACCTGTCGGCCGGGTCGACTCGGTCGACCTGCACGACGGGGCGGTCCGGGTCACGCTGCGGCTGGACGAGGGGGTGCGGGTACCCGACGCGCTGCGGGCGGTGGTCTCGCAACGTTCCGCCGTCGGCGAGCAGTACGTCGACCTGCGGCCGGAACGCGACACCGGGCCGTGGCTGCGGGACGGCGCGGTGATCGGCCGGGACCGGACCGGCGTCCCGCTCGCCCCGGAGACCCTGCTGGCCAACCTGGACGCGCTGGTCCGCTCCATCGACCCGGACGACCTGGCGGTGGTGATCGACGAGCTGGGTGTCGCCTTCGAGGGCAACGAGGCGGCACTGCGGCGGATCCTGGACGCCAGCGGCGCGCTGCTGGCCGAGGCGACGGTACGGCTGCCGGAGACGGTGGCGCTGATCCGGGACGGGCGCACGGTGCTGCGTACCCAGCAGGAGTCCGCCGAGGCGCTGCGTCGCTGGGCGGACGGGCTGGCCCGGCTCGCCGAGACGGTCCGGGCGGCCGACCCCGACCTGCGGCGGATCCTCGCCGACGGGCCGCCCGCCGCCACCGAACTGGTCGGGCTGCTGCGCGACCTGGACCCGTCGATCGGCACCCTGCTGGGCAACCTGGTCGCGGTGAACGGGGTGGCCGCCCGGCGGCTGCCCGGCATCGAGCAACTGCTGGTGGTCTATCCGCTGGTGGTGGACGGCGCGTTCACGGTCACGCCCGGCGACGGCAGCGTCCACTTCGGACTGGTACTCAACGTCGCCGACCCGCCCGCCTGCGTCTACGACGGCTCGGCCGAATGCACCTCGGCGGAGGCGGCGCGCGGTTCCAGCGTCCGGGGCAGCGCGGCGGCGCCCCGGCCCGGCGGCACCGACCCGCCGCCGCCGCGCCCCGGCGGGCCCGCCCTGGCACCGCCGGACGAGCCGGACGGCGACGACACCCCACCGGTCTCGCCGGCCACGGTAGCCGGCTACGACCCGGCGACCGGGCTGGCGCTCGGCCCGGCCGGCGGCCCGCTCTCCTTCGGCTCCACCGGCGGGCAGTACCGACTCGCCGGCGATCAGTCCTGGAAGCAACTCCTACTCGCCGGCCTCGCGCCATGACCGACCCGAAGGCCGACCGATGGCAAGCGGTGAGGAGCCGACCGATGGGAAGCGCTGAGGAGCCGACCGATGCGAAGCGGTGAGGAACGCAGGTTGAAACTGGTCAGGGGAACAGTGACGGACGAGTCGAGCACGGCGGGCGTACCCGGGCGGGGCGACGGGCAGGGACGCGGCGCGACCGGCGCGGCCCGCCGGTCGGGCGAGGCGACCCGGCAGCCGGCCCGGGGCGCGCGGACGACGCCCCGGCGTACGGTGACCCGCCGGGTCCCGGCCGCCAAGGACCCGGTCGAGGAGATCCTGGAACGGCTCGACCAGGAACCGGTCCACGGGCCGGCGGAGGAGGAGACGGAGGCGCCGGAGGCGGCTGCGGCTGCGGGTGCGGGTGCGGGTGCGGGTGCGGGTGCGGGTACCGGACCGGGTCGGCGGTGGCGGGCGACGACGGTCGGGCTGGTCGCCGCGCTCTGTGTGACCCTCGCCCTGGCCGGGTTCTTCGGCAACCAGTGGTGGCAGGACCGGGCGGTCACCAACGCCCACGCGCAGGCGCTGGCCGCCGCGCGGCAGACGACTGTCAACTTCGTCTCGGTCAGCGCGTCCAGTGTGGACGGCGACCTGCAACGGATCACCGCCGGAGCCACCGGTGAGTTCAAGGAGGAGTTCGTCCGGGGCCAGGCCAAGGTCCGGCAGGCGGTGCTGGAGAACAAGGTCGAGTCCAGGGGTACGGTGCTGCGCGCCGGCCTGCTCTCCGGCGACCGGCGGCACGCGGTGGTGCTGGTGGCGATGGACGCGACCGTCAAGAACGTGAACGCCCCGGACGGACGGCCCGCGCACTACCGGATCCAGGTCGACCTGACCAGGGACGGCGACTCCGACACCTGGCTGGTCTCCCGGCTCCAGTTCGTCGGCTGAGCAGAGGAGTTCCCGATGCGATCGATCGCCACGCTCGCCCGACGGCTGCGCCCCCGGGGCCGTACCGTCGAGAAGCCGGCCGCCGACGCTGTCGAACGCGACACCGATGCTGTCGAACGCGAGGCCGATGGCGCGGGGCGCGACGCCGATGGCGCGGGGCGCAAGGCCGACGGTGCCGCTTCGACGCGGCGCCGACGGTATGCCGGCTCCCGGCTGCACCTCGCGCTCGCGGTCGCCACCGTGCTCGCCGCGACGGCCGCCGGCACCGCCTGGTACGCCCAGCACCGGGCGGAACAACGCGATTCCGCGGTACGCCAGGCGCTGGCCACCGCCGCCCCCGCCGCCAAGGCGATCTTCTCCTACGACTACCGCAGCTTCGACGCCAGCGTGGCGAACGGGCGGGCCTTCGTGACCGGCCCCTTCGCCGACGAGTACGCCGAGACGACCTCGGCGCTGAAGTCGACAGCCGTCGCCGAGCAGGCGGTGGTACTCGCCGAAATCTCCGCCAGCGGCGTGATCCGGGCCGAGGCCGCCGAGGTGGAGTTGCTGGTCTACCTGAACCAGTACCGGCGCAACGCCAACACCGACGGCGAGAAGGTCGACCAGAACCGGGTGGTCCTGGAACTGCGCCGGGTCGGCGGGGAGTGGAAGGTGGCCCGCGCCACCGCCATCTGAGCCTCTCCGGGGCGGCACTCGTCCGGCCGTTGACCCCGGCCGGTGCCGGCGGCGGAAGTGTCGGTGGGGTGGTGCACCATGCCGGGCGTGTACTTCTGCTACCGCTCGCATTACGACGGGCCGCTGAGCAAGCACGTCCGCCACCTGCCCGGGGTGCGGGTGCTGGACTGGTTCCGCCAGGGCTGGACCGTCGAGGACCCGGAACAGTGGGTCGAGGACCAGCTCGGCGTCGACGTCTACGGACTGGAGTCGGTCTTCGAGGAGGCGGCGGTGCGGCAGCTCCCCCCGCCCCGCGACTGGCGGGAGCTGCACGAGCTGCTGGCCGAGCACCTCTATCTCGAGGGGGAGCCGGAGACCCATCTGCGGGTCACCGAGCACTCCGTGCGGGCGTACACCGACGACGACGAGGTCGAGTTGGCGTACTTCCTGCTCGACGACGAGGTGGTGGCCGCCGAGCCGGAGCGACTGGCCTACCTGTTCCAGTCCTGGCCGCTGCCCGCCGAGGTGACCGTGCCGGACCGGCCCGGTGCCACCTTCGTGCCGGCGGTGCCCGCCCGACCGGCGCTGCCACCCGCCGGTGGCCCCGGCGACAGCTACGCGGTGCTGCTCACCTTCTACGACGGTGCGTCGATCGCCACCACCCCGCCGCAGGTGTTCCCCGGGGTACGCCTGCCGGGGCTCGCCGCCCGGCTCCGGGACGGGCTGGCCGCCTCGGGCGAGCCCGATCCGGACTGGCCGCCGGAGTTGAAGGTGCTGTCGGCGCTGGTCGGGCCGGCCGACGAGTCGATCGAGCCGGGACTGCGCCGGGTCAACGACTGGCCGGGCTTCCAACTGTCAGTCTGCGAGCCCTGGCCCGACCTGCCCGACCGCACCGACAGCAGCGGCAGCAGCCACAGCGGCGGCAGCGGGACCGACAGCGGCAGCGACAGCGGCACCGTCGGCGGCAGCGACTTGGTGCGGGCTCGCCGGGCGGCGTTGCCGGCGGTCCGCGACGACCGGCACCCGGAGCGCTCGATGCTGCTCGTCTCGGCGCACCTCGCCCAACTGGCCATGCACGTCGACGAGGTATTCGGCTACCAGCAGTGGTTCCTCTTCGACGACCTGTGGGCCGCGAGCCACCCCGACCTGGCCCAGTCCCTGCTGCGCTACGCGAGCCAGTGGGATCCACTCGGCTGACCGGTCGCCGAGGTGCCGCTGTGGGTTCGGCGCTCTCGGATGTCAGTCCGGCGGCTCCGGGGTGGCCGGCTGCTGCTCGGTGGGCGCCGGCTGCTCCAGGGTGGCCGTCTGTTCCGGGGTCACCGTCTGCTCCGAGGTACGCCGTTCCAGGAACGAGTCCGGGGCGGCCGCCGCCTCGGCGATCCGGCGCTCCGCCTCCGTGGTGCCGGGGTCGGACTCGGCCAGCGCCGCCGCCCCCGCCTCGCGGGCGTCGGATTCCGCCAGCACCGCCGCGGCCTGCGCCTGCGGGTCGTCGCTGCCCACGGACTCCTCCTCCGGCAGCAGGTGGGCCCGATTCTCGACCCGGTCACTCGGCTCTTCGCTCATGCCGCGATCCATACCCGAACCGTTCCGTGGTTAGTCGCGCCGATCGCGGCTACTGCCGGCGCGCCGGCCGAGCAGCCGCCCGGGATCCCCGGGTCGGCCCGGACGCCCGGCTGGGGATTCACCGGAAGAGGTCGGCCGGGACGGCGTCGGCGAGCATCCGGTAGCCGACCGGGTTGAGGTGCAGGTGGTCGCCGCCGTCGGCGACCGGCAGCAGCCGGCGGGGGTCCGCGGGGTCCCGGACGGCGGCGTCGAAGTCGGGCACGGCGTCGAACCGGTCACCGGTACGGATCCACCGGTTCACCGCCTGGCGGGTGTCCTCACGGAGCCCGGCCGGGTCGTCGTACCCGTCGTGGCCGCCGAACGGCGTCAGCGTGCCGCCGTACACCCGGATGCCGTGCGCGTGCGCCCGGGTGACGATCTGGTCGTACGCGGTGACCAGGTCCTCGGCGACCGCCCGCTGGGCGGCACCGGTGGGCTCGGCGGTGCCGATGTCGTTGACTCCCTCGAAGACCACCAGCCAGGCGACTCCGCTCTGCGCGAGTACGTCCCGGTCGAGCCGGGACAGTGCGTTCGGCCCGAGCCCGTCGGCGAGTACCCGGTTGCCGCCGGCCGCCTGGTTGAGCACCGCGACGTCTGCGGTCGGGGCGTACCCGTGCAGTCGGTCCACGAGCTGGTCGGGCCAGCGGTCGTTTCCGTTGGTGGTGGAGCCGCGCCCGTCGGTCAGCGAGTCACCGAGCAGTGCCGCGCCCCGGGATTCGGCGCCGGCCGGCACCTCCAGGCCGCCGAGCAGATACCAGTGGTCGACCGGGGTGGCGTCGGGCAGCGCCGGTGCCGCGACATGGTTGCCGCGCAGCAGGTAGGAGGTGGTCCGTGAGCCGGGATGCGAGGTGATCTCCTGCGACGCCTGCCCCGGGCCGAGATAGAGCGTCACGGTGACGTTGGCGCGGGCCGGCACCGCGATGTCGACCGGGTCGGAGACGAGCTGGGCGCCGACCGGGACGGTCACCGAGGCGCGACCGCTGAACGTCACCGGCCGCGCGCTGTCCGGGACGATCGCGTCGGTCCCGGCCCGGCCGCCCGCCGGCAGCGCCACCGTGGCGGCGGTGACCGGCAGCGGTGCGCCGCCGAACGCGTTGGAGAGGCGCAGCCGGATCCGCGTCCCGCCCACCGAGATCCGGACGGTCTGCCGGAGCGTGGTGTCGGCCAGCGCCCGGCCGTGCCCGGTGAACGGTGGCGGCGGCATGTTGTCCGGTTCGGTGAGCTGCGGCATGCACGCCCAGCTCGTCGCCCAGCCGCGCAACGTCACCAGGCTGGGCAACGGCCACCTCCGGGTCGTGTCGGGCCGTCCGGTCCCCTGGCCGGGACACCCACGGGTACGGGTTCGACTGCCGACAAATATAGGGGGCGGCTCGCGTCACCATCTCCGCGTACGGCAGGTCACCCCTGGGGCCAGTTGCGCAGCACGGTGTCCACGGCGTCCACGGTCCTGGCCCAGGATTCGTCGATCGGGCGGGGATGGTGCCGGAAACCGCCGGCCCGTTCCAGGCTGACGTAGCCGTGGAAGGTGCTGTTCAGCATGCGTACCGCGTCGGTCTGGTCGGGTTCGGCCAGCCGGTAGCCGCGCAGGATCGCCCGGGTCAGCTCCGCGTGCCGACGGGCCGCGTCGGCTGCCGCCGGTTCTGTCTCCGGGTCGAGATCCAGCTGCGCCGCCGCGTACCGGCCGGGGTGCTGTTTCGCGTAGCTCCGGTAGGCGTCGGCGAAGGCGGCCAGCGCGGCCCGCCCGGCCCGGCCGGCGAGCGCGGCGCCGACGGAGTCGGCGAGTTCCGACAGGGCCAGGGTGGCGACCCTGACCCGCAGGTCGCGGACGTTCCGGAGGTGGGAGTAGAGGCTGGCGTCCTTGACGCCGAAGCGGCGGGCGAGTGCCGAGACGGTGACGTTCTCGAAGCCGATCTCGTCGGCCAGCTCCGCCGCTGCCACGGTCAGCCGCTCGGCGGTGAGCCCCGCTCGTGCCATGTGCCACACCTCATACCTAGGATCGTTATTCGTTTACCTAGGGCTATTAGGCTAGATCCTATGCTATCTCTGACCGAGTCCGCCATCCGCGCCTCCTTCGTCAACTGCACCAAGGGCGAGACGAAGCGCCTCGCCGTGCCGAGGGACCTCGACCAACAGCCCTGGCACGACCTCGACTTCTTCGGCTGGCGGGACCCCGCCGCCGACGGACGGGCCTACCTGGTCGCCGAATCCGGCGGCGAACTCGTCGGCGTGGCGTTGCGGGTGGCCACCCAGTCAGGGCGGGCCCGGCGCAGCATGTGCTCGCTCTGCCTGACCACCCACACCGGGGACGGGGTCTCGCTGATGACCGCGCGCAAGGCAGGGCGGGAGGGCCGGCAGGGCAACTCCGTCGGCGCCTATCTCTGCACCGACCTGGCCTGCTCCCTCTATCTGCGGGGCCGGAAGGACGCCGGGCGACGGCTCGACGAGACCATCACGCTGGCGGAGAAGATCGAACGCACCAGCGCCAACCTCGCCGCCTTCCTGACCAGGGTCGCCAGCTGACCTGGTCGGCAGCTGACCTGGTCGGCAGCTGACCTGGTCGCCGGCCGGACCGGACGCCGGCCGGACCGGGTCAGATCAGAACGCGCGACCGGGGTCAGCCGTTGCCCGCCGGGTCAGCGGCTGCCGGCCCCGGGTCAGCGGTTGCGGGCCGTCCGGGAGGCTGGGGATCTGCCCTTGAGGTGCCGCCCCAACTCCCGGGCGATCTCCCGGTTGGCGTCACGTTCGGCCAGGGCCTGACGCTTGTCGTACGACCGCTTGCCTCGGGCCACCCCGATCTCGACCTTGGCCCAGCCGTTCGAGAAATACAGCGCCAGCGGCACCAGGGTCAGCCCGGGATCACGGATCCGGTCCAGGATCCTGGCGATCTCGACCCGCCGCAGCAGCAGCTTCCGCATCCGCCTCGGCTGGTGGTTCGTCCACGTCCCGTAGGCGTACTCGGCGATGTGCAGCCCGTAGAGCCAGAGTTCGCCGTCTCGCTCCTGGGCGAACGCGTCGACCAGCGACGCCTGCCCGGCCCGCAGTGACTTGACCTCCGTGCCGCGCAGCACGATCCCCGCCTCGTACGTCTTCAGCACCGCGTACTCGTGCCGCGCCTTCTTGTTCGAGGCGATGAGCCTGCGCTCGACTTCCCTGGACGCGACGACCTCCCCAGCCTCTGCCCCGGCACGGCTCCCGGGGCACCCGGACGTGCGGGCAGCCAGACTATACGCACAGCTCAGCGGCGGATCGACAGAATTTTCCCGGCCGTACCCGGCGCTCGGCAGGCGCGGCCGGCCGGGATCCGGATGGGATAATGCGTCGATGCCCGCCGCCGACCCGACGCAGACGACCCCCACGACGCGGACGACCCCCACGACACGGACGACGCGGACGACGCACGTCCTCTTCGACTTCTTCGGCACCCTGGTCGACTACTCCGCCAGCCGCACCGAGCAGGGTTATCCGGGCTCGTACGCGCTGCTCCGCCAGCTCGGCGCCGGCCTGGACTACCCCGGCTTCCTGGCCACCTGGTCGGAGTGCTGTGCCGAGTTCGACCGGCGCAGCGACGTCGACGAGTCCGAATTCTCGATGACCGAGGTCGGCACGGCGTTCCTGAGCAGCGTCCTGGGCCGGCGACCCGCCCCGGCGGAGGTCGACCCGTTCGTCCGGGAGTACGTCCGCGAGTGGAGCACCCGGGTGCGCTACCTGACCGGCATGGCCGAGCTGCTCACCGGGCTGTCCCGCGACTACCGGCTGGCGGTGGTCAGCAACACGCACCAGCCGGGCCTGGTGCCGGGCCAGCTCAACGCGATGGGGCTGGCGGGACACTTCGATACCGTGATCACCTCGGTCGAGCTGGGCTGGCGCAAGCCACACCCGCTGATCTACACCGCCGCGCTGGACGCCCTCGGCATCGACGCCGACTCGGCCGTCTTCGTCGGCGACAGCTACGGGCCTGATTACGTCGGACCCGAGCGAGCCGGCATCCCGGCGTACCTGATCGACCCGGAGCGCCGGACCCCGGTGCCGGAGCCGTGCCGGCTCGACTCGGTCTTCGAGCTGCCCGGCCGGCTGCGCGCCCGGCGGGCCGACGACGACCGGCTCGCCGGCACCGCCCGCTGACCGGCCGCGCCGCCGCCGTCCGCTGCCCGACCTCCGCCGCCGGCTCCGCATCCGGCCTCCGCCGCCGCCCCGCCCTGGTCTCCGCTCCCGCTGCCGCTGCCGAGAATCAGGACTCGGATTCGGGTACGCAAACCGTCAGCGCGCCCGGTGCGACCCGGGCCTTCAACCGGCTGACCTGGTCGCGGGCGCCGCCGTCCAGCTCGTAGGTCATCGGTTCGGCGAACCGGACGTTGATCTTCCGGCCCCGGGTAATCCGGACTAACGGCGACGAGTCGGACCGCCCGACCGCCATCCGGCCGAGGGTACGCATCCAGTCCAGCACCCCGCTGGCGGTCGCCACCCCCACCTCCAGGCAGCCGTCGTCGGGCTCGGCGTCGTCGAAGGCCGGGATGCCGCCGGTGATCGTGCCGACATTGCCGAAGAGTACGCAGCTCGCCTCCCCCTCGAACCAGTCGGCGCCGTCGACCCGGATTCGCATCCGGGTCGTCTCGCTGCGGACGTGCCGCAGCCCGGTCCAGATGTACGCCAGCCGGCCGAGGCGATCCTTCAGGTCCCGGTCGGCGTCCTGGATCATCTCCCCGTCGAAGCCGGCGCCGGCCATCACCGCGAAGTGTTCGCCGCCGACCCGCCCGAGGTCGAGCCGCCGACGCGGCCCGGTCAACCCGATCCGGACCGCCTCGGCCAGGTCCTCCGGGATGCCGAGGTTCGTGGCGAGCAGGTTCGCCGTGCCGGCGGGCAGGATCGCCAGGGTCGCGTCCGAGCCGGCGAGCGCGTCGGAGCAGCGCTGCACCATACCGTCCCCGCCCCAGACGAAGACCAGCTCGGCACCCTTGTCCAGCGCCTTGCGCACCTTTTTGGGCGCCTTGCGGCTCTTGGGCACCTCGTACCAGAGCAGGTCGTCGATCCCGGCGCCGCGCAGCCGGGAGCGGAGTTCGTCGAGCCCGCCGCCGAGGGACTTCTTGCGGTGCGCGACGACCGCGACCCGGCCCACCCGGGCCGGGGTCGCGACGGCGGGCTCGGCGGCGGGCTCGGCGGTCAGCATGCTGGTCATGGACGGTGTCTTACCCAGCGGCGCGGACCACCAAGCAGCAGCTCAGAGGGTACGCGCGAGGCGCTCGGCGAGCAGTCGGGTGAACCGGGCCGGGTCGCCGAGTTCACCGCCCTCGGCGAGCAGCGCCATCCCGTAGAGCAGCTCGGCGGTCTCGGCGACGGCCGGGTCCTCGCTGCGCTGCCCGTGCGCCTCGCGCAGCCCGCTGACCAGTGGGTGCGTCGGGTTCAGCTCCAGGATCCGCTTGACCGTCGGCATGTCCTGCCCCATCGCCCGGTACATCTTCTCCAGCGTCGGGGTCATGTCCTGGGCGTCGCCGACGATGCAGGCCGGGGAGGTGGTCAGCCGGGACGACAGGCGTACCTCCTTGACCTGGTCGGCGAGCTGGGTGGTCAGCCAGCCGAGCAGGTCGGCGAAGTCCTTCTCCTGCTGCTCGCGCTCGGCACCGGCGGTCTCCTTCTCCTCGTCGGTGTCAAGATCGACCTGCCCCTTGGCGATCGACTGGAATTTCTTACCGTCGAACTCCGGCACCGCCGAGACCCACATCTCGTCGACCGGGTCGGTGAGCAGCAGTACCTCGTAGCCCTTGGCCCGGAACGCCTCCATGTGCGGCGAGTTCTCGATCATCGTGCGGGACTCGCCGGTGGAGTAGTAGATGTCGGTCTGGCCGTCCTTCATCCGCTCGGCGTACTCGGCGAGGGTGGTCAGCTGCTCCGGGTCGTTCGTCGATGCGAACGAGGAGATCTCCAGGATCGTCTTCTGGTTGTCGAAGTCGTCGAGCAGGCCCTCCTTGACCGCCCGGCCGAACTCCGACCAGAAGGTCTGGTAGCGCTCGGCGTCGCCGGCCTGCATCTCCTTGACCGTGGAGAGGACCTTCTTGACCAGGCGGCGACGCATCAACTGGATGTGCCGGTCCTTCTGGAGGATCTCCCGGGAGATGTTCAGCGACAGGTCCTGGGCGTCCACCACACCCTTGACGAAACGCAGGTACTCCGGCATCAGCTCCTGGCAGTCGTCCATGATGAAGACCCGCTTGACGTAGAGCTGCACGCCGCGCTTGGCACCGCGCATGTACAGGTCGAACGGGGCGCGGGACGGGATGAAGAGCAGGCTCTCGTACTCGAAGGTCCCCTCGGCCCGCATGTGGATGGTCTCCAGCGGGTCGGACCAGTCGTGGCTGAGGTGCCGGTAGAACTCCTTGTACTCGTCTTCCTTGACGTCGTCCTTCGACCGGGCCCAGAGCGCCTTCATCGAGTTGAGCGTCTCGGTCTCGGTGGTCGTCTTGCCGTCGTTGTCGGTCCGCTCGACAGCCATCCGGATCGGCCAGGCGATGAAGTCCGAGTACCGCTTGACGATCTCCCGGATCTTCCACTCGGCGGTGTAGTCGAAGAGCTGGTCCTCGGAGTCCTCCGGCCGGAGGTGCACGGTGACCGAGGTGCCCTGCGGGGCGTCGTCGACGGTCTCGACCGAGTAGGTGGCGCCGCCGTCGGACTCCCAACGGGTCGCGGTGGACTCGCCGGCCCGCCGGGTCAGCAGGGTGACCCGGTCGGCGACCATGAAGCTGGAGTAGAAACCGACCCCGAACTGTCCGATCAGATCCTGCGAACCGGCCGCGTCCTTGGATTCCTTGATCTTCTCGAGGAGTTCCGCCGTGCCGGACTTGGCGATGGTGCCGATCAGGATGACGACCTCGTCCCGGGACATCCCGATGCCGTTGTCCCGGACGGTGAGGGTGCGCGCCTCGCGGTCGACCTCGATCGTGATGTGCAGGTCGGAGGTGTCGACCGCCAGCTCCTTGTCGGCGAACGCCGCCAGCCGCAGTTTGTCCAGCGCGTCCGAGGCGTTGGAGATGAGTTCCCGCAGGAAGATGTCCTTGTTCGAATAGATCGAATGGACCATCAGCTGGAGTAGCTGACGCGCCTCGGCCTGGAACTCGAAAGTCTCGGTCCCGGTGCTCATGTGATCCTCCACGACAATGCCCACTGCCCCCGACAACGCCAGCGCCGCCGGTGATCGTTTCCGGTGATGCGCTCCGGATAGCCGGCGCCATACTAATTGACCCACCGCCGCCACCGGTCGCCGACCGGCGACCCGGCGCCGGCCCGGCTGGCGGGCTGGCTGGCTGGCTGGCTGGCTGGGGGGAATATGCCCGCCGGCCGTGATACCACGGTGTCATCGTGATGACAGGGTGGTATCACGGCCGAGCGACATGTCCCTGCCAGCCCAGGGACGGGCGCAGGGCCCGCCCGGCGCGGCCGGGCGGGCCCTGCGTTCCAGGTCAGGGACGGACGAAGGTCACGTCCGGGTGTCGGGGCGACGGGTCCCGCAGCAGGGGCTGCGGCCGACCGCTCAGGTGCTGGTCGAAGAAGGCGGTCAGGTAGGCCCGCATCGACCCGACGATCCGGTCCGGGTCCACCGTGCCGAGCGCGTCGAGGACCAGGCCGGGTGGCAGCGGGTACGCCTCGGCGAGCGGCGGCACCAGCACCTGGTAGTCGGTGAAGGTGAAGTGCTCACCGTCGGCCACGTGGAGATCCAGTTTCCAGCCGGTGGAGTTGGCCCAGAACTGCGCCCAGTCCTCGGCGTGCTGGTGGGTGTGCGGCACTCCACGACTCTCCCCCGCCCCCATCAGCAGGAACGGTCGGTCGAGTCCCCGGTGCACCACGTCGCCGAAGTCCCCCGCGGAGAAGCTGAACGCCAGGCTGCCGTCCATGTCCACCCCGGCGTCCAGCCGGCGGTCCGACAGCATCGTCTCGGCCGCCGTGAAGCCGCCGGCCGAGTGGCCGAACATGCCGGTCCGGGACAGGTCCAGCCCGGCGCCGAGTCCGGCCGGCAGCCGCCGCTGCCCGGCGTCCGGGTTGCCGCCCCGGGCGAGCACGGCGAGCCGGTCGAGGACGAACCGGGTGTCCCGGATCCGGGTGTCGAGCATCCGGTGGTTCAGCTCGGTGGGATCGATGTCGGGCAGCCGCTGCACCTCGACCCGCCCGCCGGGAAACTCGACCTCCGGCGTCTCGTAGGTGTGGTCCACGGTCACCACCACGTACCCCTGGCTGGCCAGTTCGGTCACCAGCGTCGTGCCGAGGGCACGGGGAACCCCGCCGCCGGGCGAGAAGAGGATGACGGGGTGGCCGCCGCGCCGGTGGCGTACCGGCACTCCGGTGCGGGCGTGGGTGACGGTTCCGGCCCAGTCGACCCGACCGGGTTCGAGTCCGAACTGCGAATCGGTGCGCTCGGCGAAGTGCCGGCCGGCCAGCGGCGGCAGGTACGGCGCCGGGTGCCCGCCGTGGGCGGTCGACGCCGGGTACCAGAGGCTCACCATCAGCTCTCTCGGCCGGCCGTCGTCCGACCACGGGTCGGTGCGGTCCTGGTCGACCAGGTGCAGTTCGGTGCTGCCGACCGGGTACGGGCCGGTCGGTGCGGGCAGGCTCAGCCGCAGCGGTGCTGTCGGCGGCGGTTCGGTCCGGGCTGACGCGGCGGGCGCGGCGGCCGGGACCGACACGGCCAGCAGCCCGGCGAGTCCGGCGAGCAGCAAGCGTCGAGAAGGTTTTCGCATACCGGCAGCCTGGCCCGGAGGCGGCCCCGGCCACATCTGTCGATGGTGGCTTACCGACCCCGAAAAACCTCAGGGGTCAGCACGTCAACTATCGGGTCCACGACATTGTCACCGACCGCCACGAATCGATAGCGTTGTGCCCTCTGTCGACCTGGGAAGGTAGACGTGGCAGATCGCACGGCGCTCCTCATCGGTGTTCCGACCTACGACAACGATCTATTCGAGGCGACGCCCCACGTGATCGCCGCCGACATGCGGCGAATGTCCGAGGCTCTCGTGCAGTCCGACTACAGCATCGCCCGCTGTGGAACCGAGCCGGGCAGCGTCGCCGCGACGTTCAACGGCATCACCGGAGCTATGAAGAAGGCTTTCCGGGAGGCGCCCGAGGGTGGGGTACTCGTCGTCTACTACTCCGGTCACGGGGTTGTCATCGGCGGCCGAAGCTACCTCGTTCCGAAAGACGCCTACGGCGGTCCGAAAGGGCCTGACCCCGAGAGCCTTGTCCCGCTCGTACCGCGCGGCCTCGACGAGTGCCGGGCCAGGCTGGTGGTTTTCTTCGTCGACGCCTGCCGCAACGACCTCTCCGGGGCGCTGGACCTGCCGCGTTGCGACGAACTGCCCTGCCCGCCGAACGGGGCGTTCGTCATGGTCAACAGTTGTGGTCCCGGGGAGTGGAGCGGCTACGGAGACGACGGAAGCTACTTCACGCAGGCCGTGGCCGAGGCGCTCGACCGGCGGTCGCCGGCCCGGACCCTGGGCGAGGTCACCACGGTCACCGTCAAGCAGCTCGCCCGGCGCCGTGCGACGAGCGACGACGTACGCCAGACACCGACTTTCGTCGTCGCGCACAGCGGTCTGACCACGGAGCCCGTCGAGTCGATGGTCATCTGCCACGGCGACAAGGTCGTCGAGTCCTGGCGGGAGGCCGTCGAGTCTTCCCGACTGTGGCGTCGGTCGTCGGTGGACGACCGGATGACCGACGCCATTCGCAGGGAAGTGCTCGGCGTGATCGACGCCTGCGCGCGACATTGGCTGAACGCGCGGGCGCACCTCGTCGAAACGGCCAAGCTGACCGACCCATGGTCCACTCAGGACTATTCGGTTCGGGTCCTCGCGTCGCTCGAGAGCCTGATCGGGGACGACACCAGGCTGAGACCGGCGGAGATGGTGTCGCTGATCGCGGCGCCGTTCCTCCGGGAGGTCGCATTGAGTGCCGGCCTGATCCTCGCTGCTGGTATCAAGCCCTGTGACTTCACCAGGCTGCACGGAGAGCGGGCCCGCAGTGACCTCGAAATCACTCATGACATGCACGAACACGTCTGGCGCCGTGCGGAGGGCCTGGCCCGCCGTAACTGGTTGGAAGCCCGGGACACGCTGGCGATGTGGCTCGTGCACCGATGGCTGGCCGGACGCTCCTCACTCTGGACGGATCCGGCTGTCACCGCCCTGGTCGAGCGGCTCAGCCCCATTCTCAGCGGCCACTCGGGGCTGACCCCACGAGAGCTCCCCGGGCACCTGGGGGTGCTGATGCGGTGCGTCGACGGTGACTACGACGACCGGACGCTGGTGGCCCAGCTCGAGCGGAACGTCATCGACGCGCGGTTTCGCGCGCTCGGTGCGATGCTCTGGCTGTCCGGCATACTCGCCGCCGATCCACGCCGGATGCCCAGCGTGATCGTCGACCACATCGGGGTCACCGATGAGCTGTCGCTCGCCAGCGTGCACCAGGCGGCCCGGGAGATCAGGTGGATCAGTACGGGTGACGAGCTGACGCTCGAAGCGGCCTGTGACCATCCTGCGCTCTACACCGTGTTCGAGGGAATCGCGAAGCGGGCCGCCGGGGCCCGGAAGACGCTCTGCGGCATCGACCTACACCCCGACCTCGCGCGTCATCTGCCGGCCACCGTCACAGCCGACCGGCTGCGCCCGGAGAAGATCGACGGGGTTCTCGCCTTCGACACGCCGGTCCTCAGGTTCCGGCTTTCCGACGAGAAGGTCCGCGAACTGCTGATGGGCCGTCAACTGTACGGCCAACCGGACCTCGCCATCCGCGAGCTATACCAGAACGCCCTCGACGCCTGCCGCTACCGCCGCACCCGTCGAGAGTACCGACGACGGACCGGCGGCGACACCGTGCCCTGGATCGGCCGGATCGCCATCAAGCAGGGTGAGGAGAACGGCCGACCCTTCATCGAGTGCGCCGACAACGGCGTGGGCATGGGGCCGGAGACCCTGGAGAACACCTTCGCCAACGCCGGTGAACGCTTCATCTACCGGCCGGCCTTTCGCGCCGAGCACACCCGTTGGCAGGACCTCGAACCGCCACTGGATCTCGTCCCGAACAGCCAGTTCGGGGTAGGCGTCTTCAGCTACTTCATGATTGCCGAAGAGATCGCCATCTGGACGTGGCCGACCAGCGAGGACGACGTCGCGGAGGCCGGCGCCTACCGGGTACGCATCGCCAGTAGCGGTAGCCTCTTCCAGATCACGCCCGCCGACCGGCCGGCCGGCGGTGGGACGATCGTCCGGCTGTACCTGACCGGTGACGAGTCGGTCTCGGTGCTGCGGACCATGCGCCGGCTCCTGCGGGTCGCCGAGTTCGAGGTCACGGTCACCGAAGCCGGTGGTTCGGTGGAGACCTGGGCACCCGAGGAGCTGCGCTATCCCGGCGCTGCAGTGGCCCCACTGCGGCACGGTGACGACTTCTGGTGGGTCAGCGACGAGGGCGGCCTGGTCGCCGACGGCATCCGCACCAACGAGGAACGCTTCGGTCTCGTCGTCAACCTGCGCAACCGCAGGCGCCCCCGATTCACCGTCGACCGCAACCGGCTGCGCGGATGGGATCGGGACTGGATCAACACGCAGGTCACCGAGTCACTGCCGACCCTGGCACAGTGGCCGGGCCTCACCCTCAACTGGCTCTGGAACGTCACCAGGAACACGCCGCAGGTAAGTGAAAAGATCTTCGACTGGCTGGTCGAGCACGACAAAGATCTTCCGGTCGAGGGTTCCTGGGCGCACGGGACCGCACCACCGGTGTCGCGCATCGGTTGCCTACCGGCGGACCGAGACCTGTTCAGTGGCGAGCTAAACGGCTGGAGCTTCGGATTCGAGTGGTTGTCGCGGTGGCGTACCGCCGTGTGGGCGGGCTACGCGCGGTTCCAGTTCATGGACCACGTCGCCACTCCGGAGTGTCTGGACGGCTTCCCCGTGGTCCGCCCGCTCGACGCGGCCGTCATCGATAGGATCTACAGCTATCGATGGGGCAGTAGTGCTCGTTTTGGCCGACCGTCCGTGGATGATTTGTTCGAGGCGGCGGCCGACGAGGACGAGACACCCGTCGAGCGCCTTCGCCGCCTCCGCCGGTACGCGGTAATCGGACTTGACCTCTCCGCGGTTCGCCACATCCCACCGCTGCGCCACCGCTTCCACCTGGACGACCCCCAGCCGGAGCGAGGGTTGGAGAACAAGGACCTTCTTGCTGCGGTGGCCGCCTGGGCGAGACCGGGAGAGCCGCCGAGACGAGGCAGCGGCGGATGGCTGGCGCTCGCGTCCATGAATCTGCACGCCCCGCTCGCCGAGGTGATCCGTCGCGCCTCAGCTTTGGTGCCCGCCGACTGGGTGCCACCGCGTTCCGAGGTCGTCACGGCACTCGGCCACGACGTCTTCACTGCGACCGACGTGGAGATGTTCTCGCAGCACACCTCGATCGGTTCGCCGTGGATCGCGCCGGACGTGCCTCCGTCGCAGGTGATGCGGATCAGCGCCAAGCACGGCAAGTCGGTGCCCGATGTGCTGGCCGCGTTCGACCGCTTCGCGGAGCTGGGATACTCGGTGATCGGCCGGGACCACCTGCCTGCTGACATGCAGCCGGTGGAGCACGACGCACTGCTTCTAGTCGACGAGATGCGAACGCCAGTGAGTCCGCTTCACCTCCTCCTGATGGCAAATCGCCACGAGATGACGATGCAGAAGGTCCGGGAAAGCCTGGGGAGGCTGGCGGATGCGGAGTTCCTGGTGCTGCCACCCGCATGCCAGGACGAGGAGATCACTCCCACCGATGACGAACTCGAAATTATCCAGCAGCGGCTGTTCGGTTATGATCCTCACATCAATGGGCAGCGGCTGAGTGTTGGATGGATGGCGTTCCGTCGACTCGCCAGTTACGTGCACGGCAGAGATGCCGACGGGGTCCGGACCCGGGTGGAAGCGTGCCGCCGTCTCCTGAATTTCGCCGATCCAGGCCGTCCCGTCACCGCGCCGGAGATGCTGGACCTGGCTTACATCACCGATAGCTCCGTGGGCGCGGCCGTGGCCCTCTACCAGCTTCTTCTTCCCCAGACCGCAGACATCACGGAACTGCCTAAGGCAGCGCCCGCATCCGATCTGACGATCGTCGAGCACTCGGGTTTCTGGGCGCTGGTCTCGCTAGGTCGCTTTCTTCAGTACAGGGAAGCCGAGCTGACCTGGACATTCCGACCTGGGGACTTCGCCGCAGCCGCTGCGAACGCCCGGCTCAGCATCCCATCACTCCTCGATCGGATGGAGCCGTATCGTGCTTTTGGTGCTCCCCTCCCCATCCTCGATGCCCAGGAGCGGGCTTCTCTCGAATCGCACATCGTGGACAAGTACGACGCGGCAATGTTGGTGACGGTTGACGAGCTCGGCCTGGAAGAGCCACTGGAGACGGTGACGCCGCTCATTCTCGTCCAGACGGCGGGGCGGTTCGGCTGGACGGTCGCGGACACGCGTGCCCGAATGGCGCGCTTCGAACCCCTGGGGCTGACCGTTCCGTGCCCGGCCGAGGCGTGCCCGGACGAGATCGTGCACTGGCAGGACCTGCTGATGCTGAGCATCCATCTGGACGGTCAGGAACCGGTGATCCAGGGCCATGTCGACGCCGCCCACCTCGACGCCGCGGCCGAAGAAGTGGGCGCAACTGTCGACCACGTACGGCAACGCCTCACCCGGTACGCCGAGCTGTTCGGCTTCGATCTCGAACCAGCCGCGGGCAGGCCAAGTCCGGAGTGCCACGATGGCTGACTCTTCGACCAACGGAGCGGCCGAACACCTCGAACGCCACCGCCGCGTCGAATACGGCGTGCGGCTCTATCCCGACCAGGTCGGGCGGTTCCGGATCACCCCCTCAGCGGACGGCCGCGAAACGCGGATCGAGGGTGTCTGTCCCGGCTGCGGCGGCTACACCGCGACGGTCTGGGTACGCGGCAGCGGCAACAGCCACAAGGGGATCTTCGGCGGATCGTCCACCAGGTCCATCGCCCGAGTGTCGGATCGAACCCGAATGATCAACTGCGAATGCGGCCACGCCCACCGCAACCGACCAGAAGCGGCACCGTTCCACGGGTGTGGCGCCCACTGGTTGGTCGAGCTGCCGTGACCGCCGACCGGTGGTGGTGGGCGCAGAAGGCGCAGCAGTTGAAGTTCACCCAGCTTGAAGCGGCCAGGAAACAGGCCGAGAACTGGCGGACCGGGCTGGTCGGGGTCACCAGCCTCCTCGGCGCGGTGCTGATCGTGAAGGGCCGCGACAACTTCACCACGCTGGCGCGACCGTACCCCCTGCTGGTCCTCGCGCTGTTCGGTCTCGGCGTCGTCGCACTGCTCCTCGCCACCCTCGCCGCCATCCGCGCCGCGTCCGGAGCGCCGGGCGACGAGATCATGCTCAACGGCGAGGAACTACGTGCCTGGACCGAGATCGAAGTCATCGAGGTGCACCGGGCGATCAGGGTTGCCCGGGTGCTGACCATCATGGGAATCTGCGCGGTCTTCGCCGGTGCGGCCACGGCCTGGTTCGCGCCGGCGAGGACCACACCGACACCGCTGGTGCGGATCCACACACCGGCCGGTCAACTCTGCGGCCGGCTCCTCCATCTGGGCGACGGCGTGATCCGAGTCGGCGAGACAGGTCGATATCACCTGGTGCCCCTCACCTCGACGATTCATGTCGAGACCGTCGAAACGTGTCCGTAGCCAGCCCGTCGGCTACGGGCACGCTCGCCGTTAGCGGGTCGGGAGGTCGCGGACGAAGAGCCGCCAGGCCGCCGGGCCGAAGGCCAGCGCCGGGCCGGCAGGGTCCTTGCTGTCCCGCACCCCCACCATCCCGGGCAGGTTGCGGGCCACCTCCACGCAGGCGCCGCCGTTGCCACTGCTCCGGGAACTCTTGGCCCACACAGCGCCGGTCAGATCCATTTCTCCGCCACTTCCCGTATCAATTCGGTGGACTGCTGCTGCGGAAGCGCTTCGCTCCGGACGGCCTCCCAGGCCCGCTGCAATGCGGCCAGGTCGTCCGGACCGTCCACCACCTGACCGGCCAACTGGTTGTCGAGATAGCCGGTCTCGGCGCGGTCCGCTGCCGTCGCGATCACGAAGGATCCGTTCAGCCCAGCGTACGCGCCGACCGTGCCGCGGACGACGTGCAGCCGCACGTGCGGCAGGGCGGCGGCGACGACAAGCGCGTCGAGTTGCTCGCGCATCACCGCCGGCCCGCCGACCGGGCGGTGCAGCAGCCCCTCGTCGAGCACCGCGGTCAGGTCCACCGGGTCGTCCCGGGTCAACACCGCCTGCCGGGCCAGCCGGGCGGCGAGCCGGCGCTCCATCTCCTCCAGGGTGGTCAGCCCGGCGTCGGTCAGCACCGCACGGGCGTACGCCTCGGTCTGCAACAGACCCGGCACGACCAGCGCCTCGTACCACCGCAGCGACACCGCGTTCTGCTCGGCGGTCGACCAGTCGAGGAACCACTGTGGTGAGCCGAGCCGGGTGGCGAGACGGCTCAGGGCACCACCGGTCTCCAGCGCGTCGTCGGCGGCGACCCAGAAGCCGGGCGGCGGTTTGCGGCGCCCGCTTTCGATCATGCCAATGGTGGATGCCGCCCACGGAATATGGCGAGCAAGATCCTCCTGCGACAATCCGCGCGCATCGCGGGTAAGGCGCAACTCGTCGAGCAGATAACGAATTTGATCATCCATGACCACACCGTCCTCACAGGTTCGACCGGCGCGCCACACACCGGACACAATCCGCCCTGACCACTCACAATGCGGTTCGACGCCTTCCGAGGGTAGGGCTCGACACGCCACTGTGGAAGGCATGCACCCCGGCTCGAAACCAATCCCAACAAGATTTATCAAGGCCGGGCCGGGGTTGCGCGGGGGCGACGTCGGAGGGACGGCAATTTCCCGGCGGCGCCCCCGCATCCAATTCTGGAAATACCAAGAAGGGAGGCACCAATGACGACTCGGGCACGCCTGCTTCGGGTGCTGCTGGCGCGGACCGACCGGGTGCAACCCCGGCACCGCCGGGACTGGCGGCGACTCTGGCGCTACTGCCGCTGCGGGTGGCGCTGGCGCTGCCCGGACTCTGTCGAACTCGTTCCGATGCCGTCCCCGCCGGCACCGGGGGGCAGCGGGCGGGCTGTGGTCGTACCCCCTGATCCACCGCCACCGAGCGGCGGGCCGGCGGCGGGCCGACCGTCGGAACCGCCCCCTCCGCCGCCTTGGGCCTGGGCCGCGAACAGCCGTTTTCCGTCCCGGAGGCCCCCGGCCCCGACGGAGCGCCGCTACCACCTCGACAGCCGCCGCACCGAACGTGCAGTTCGGTGAGCCGGCGCACATCCGTCGACGCGGCATGACCTGGCCGATGCTCGCCCGACGCCGGCCGCACCTACACAGCCGGCCGCTGTTCCGTTGCCGGGCCTGCGGGGCGGACTGGCCCTGTCAGCCGGCCCGGCTCGTGCTGCTCGCCATGTTCCGGGGCGACCGGCAGGGGCTACGGATGCACCTCGCCCGCAAGTTGCTGACCGCGCTGGCCGACCAGCCGCACGGCGATGCCGTCTCGCTGGCCGTTCGGTTCCTCGGCTGGTTGCCGCCACCGCGCTGATGCCCCGGCACCCAACCGGCCCTCCTCGGCCCCACCGATCCGCCTCGGTCGCCGTCCGCCCCCGAAGCGGCCGGGCAGACTCCGAAACACCGGGCGGGGCTCCTTCCAGCAGGAGCCCCGCCGGGGTGTTGGGCCACCGCTGCCCGTCCCGCCGCCGACGGGCCTTCGGCGGTCGACGCGTCAGGAAACGCCGCAGGAACTCGCCGACCAGGTACGGCTGGACTTGTGCGCCACGTGGGTGTGGTCGCTGTGGCCGGGGTAGCCGGGGCCGAGGATCTCCCGCCAGCCGTGGTTGCGGGCCTGCTGGGCGAGCCGGCACAGCGAGTGCGGGCTGACGCCGAGGTCGACCGCGTCGCCGTAGAGGTGCCGGCTGCTGGTTGAGCCGCCGACGGCGTTGTTGCAGGCGCGGCTGCGGAACGCGCTGGTGACCCGGATCGGCTGGTCACCCAGGGCGTGCCGCATGGCCTGGAGCTTCCACATGTTGACCAGGGCGTTGGCCCGGGCGGTGGCGGCCGAGACCGCGCCGCCGGACCAGTCCGAGTTGCAGTTGTTCAACTCGGCGTAGCTGAAGTTGACCGGGGTGCAGTCGTTGTCCTGGAGGGCGTAGATCCGGTTGTACGTCTGCTCGCCGGCGATGCCGTCGGCACCGAGCCCGTACGCCTGCTGGAAGCGGACCACCTCGGCCCGGGTCGCCGGCCCGAAGATGCCGTCGATGACGAGCACCGCGTTGTAGCCGGGGTAGCCGGCGACGCGGATCTGCAACTGCCGGACGTCCTCACCGGACATGCCCTCCGAGAGGGGCCGGTCCCAGGTGTAGCAGCCGTCGGCCTGGGCCGGGCCGGCGGTGGCCACGGTCGCGACCAGGGTGGCGGCGGCGGCCATGGTGAGCGTCGCGAGGATTCTGACGATACGTCTGAACAAGGGGTCCTCCATACCGAGCGGGGGTTGTGAATATCGACGAGAATGGCTCTTGTCGATCACACGTCAATATTTTTCGGTGAGCTTTCTCAGGTTGGCGGTTTCCTTCACCGGCCGGAGGCGCCCCGTTAACCCGCCGCCGGAATAGTCTTGGCTGATGCCGAAAGCCATCTGGAACGACCTGGTCATCGCGGAGAGCACCGACACCGTCGTGGTCGAGGGCAACCACTACTTCCCGCGTACGGCCCTGCGCGACGACCTGGTACGGGAGTCGGAGACGCACACCGTCTGCCCCTGGAAGGGCACCGCGTCGTACTACACCCTCGAACACGAGGGCCGGCGCAGCGTAGACGCCGTCTGGTACTACCCCGAGCCGAAGCCGGACGCCGAGATGGTCCGGGACCGGGTCGCATTCTGGAAGGACGTCACCGTCGTCGACTGAGCCCTTCGCCGGCAACCGCCCGGCACGGGTGTCTTGGCACCGAAAGGGGTTACTTGCGGCTTTCTGCTGCGGAGTCGGCGTACCGGGTCCGATCCTGGAAGCCGTGGCGACGTACGAGTACCGGTGTCCCCGGGACGGGGTCCTGACCGCCCGGTTTCCGATCGGGCAGGCCCCGGCGCGGCTGTGCTGCGCGACCTGCGCGGCGGAGGCCGTCCGGGTCTTCTCCGCGCCGTCGCTGCGCGCCATGCCGCGGCCCCTGGTCGCGGCCCTCGACCGGGCCGGCCGCAGTGCCGAAGCACCGGAGGTGGTGAACCGGATCCCGGGCCGACGCGGTACGCCGTACCGACCGGCCGCCCACCCCGGGCACGCCCGGCTGCCACGCCCCTGACGGGTGAAAGGGAAGCCGCGATGCCGGAGCTGTTGTTTCCGCTGGACTCGACGAAGAGGTTCACCGAGCAGGAGTTGACCGGACACAACCGGTGGCATCCGGAGATCCCACCGGTCGCCACCGTCCGCCCCGGCCAGTCGTTCCGGGTGCACTGCCGGGAGTGGTTCGACGGCGCCATCCACAACGACGACTCCGCCGCCGACGTCCGGGACGCGCCGCTGCCGATCGTGCACGCGCTCAGCGGCCCGTTCGCGGTCAGCGGCGCCGAACCAGGCGACCTGCTGGTGGTCGACATCCTCGACGTGGGGCCGATCCCGCAGGAGGACTCGGGACCGATCGCCGGGCAGGGCTGGGGCTACACCGGGATCTTCCCCAAGCAGAACGGCGGCGGCTTCCTGACCGACTACTTCCCGGACGCGTACAAGGCGATCTGGGACTTCAGCGGGCAGCAGGCGACCTCCCGGCACGTCCCCGGGGTGACCTTCACCGGGATGATCCACCCCGGGCTGATGGGTACCGCCCCGTCGGCGCCGTTGCTGGCCAAGTGGAACGAGCGGGAGGGCGCGCTGCGGGCCACCGACCCGGACCGGGTACCGCCGCTGTCGCTGCCGCCGCTGCCGGAGGGTGCCATCCTCGGCTCGCTGGGCGGCGCCGACTTCGACCGGGTCGCGGCGGAGGCGGCCCGGACCGCGCCGCCCCGGGAGAACGGCGGCAACCAGGACATCAAGAACATGACCAAGGGGACCCGGGTGTTCTATCCGGTGTACGTCCCCGGCGCCAACCTCTCCGTCGGCGACCTGCACTTCTCGCAGGGCGACGGCGAGATCACCTTCTGCGGCGCGATCGAGATGGGCGGCTTCGTCGACCTGCAGGTGGACGTGATCAAGGGCGGGATGACCATGTACGGGGTGTCGGAGAACGCGATCTTCCTGCCCGGGATCGTGGCTCCGCAGTACAGCCAGTGGCTGGCCTTCTCGGGCATCTCGGTAAGCACCGACGGGGAGCAGCGCTACCTCGACTCGCAACTCGCGTTCCAGCGCGCCTGCCTGCACGCGATCGACTACCTGACGAGGTTCGGCTACAGCCCCGAGCAGGCGTACCTGATCCTCGGCGCCGCACCGATCGAGGGGCGCTTCTCCGGGGTGGTGGACATCCCGAACTCCTGCGCGACCGTCTATCTGCCGACGGCGATCTTCGACGTGGACGTACGTCCCTCGGCCGCCGGGCCGACCCGGGTCAGCCCCGGCCAGGGCGCCCCGAAAGCAACCTTCTGACGTTCCGTGGAAACGACCCAGACACCCGGAGAGGAGTTCCGCCATGTCGGAGGAGAAGGGTGGATCGGCCGCCCGCCGTCCGCCGTTGCGGCAGGACCGTCTCGTCGACGACCTTCGGTCGGCGCCGCAGGATCCGTCCCCCGAGGTGGTGGAACTGCACGGCTTTCTCGGCCGGGACGGGACGGACGGATACTGGCGGCTCTACCTGAACTCGGGTCTGGACAGCTATCTCCGGATCGCCGAGGCGGACATCGTCGCCAGTCGCCAGGCCGACGCCGAAGCCAGCTCCCTGGAACCCAGTGTGGTCTTCGTCTGCGCCTCGGCCACGATCGAACACGTGCACACCAGCTCCGCCGACCTGCACGCGGACTTCCTGCGCGGGCCGTACTCGGTCGAGCTCGCGGCGGAGCCGTCCGGCGACTGTCTCCCGGCGTCGCGGCCCAGACTGCGGCGCGGACGCTTCACGCCCGAGGTCGTACTCCGCTATCCGCAGACCTACCCCTATTTCTGCCGCCCCCAGATAACGATCGAACAGCAGACGTGCTTCTGCACGGTCTTCTGCCCGGTGTGACCGGACCGTCCACCGCCGAGCGCCCGGCCGCGCAGGGCATCGCCGCCCCGGTGCCGTCGCCGACCGCCGGTCTGTCGTCGCCCGCGGGTCTGTCGTCGCCCGCCGGTCTGTCGTCGCCCGCCGGGCTGCTGAACTATCTGCTCGACCGTGGCCTGCTGCCCCGGGGCGGTGTCGACCCCGGCGACATCGTGGTGACCGGCCGAAGCAGTCGCAGTCCGAGCCACATCGTCGAGGCCGGCCCGGACCACTGCTACTTCCTGAAGCATCCGACCAGCCCCGAACAGCAGGCGACGATCCGGCACGAGGCCCGGGTCTACCAGGCGCTGTCGCACCGCGCGGCGTTCCGGGACATCGGCCCACGGCTGATCCGGCACGAGCCTGACCTGCCCCTGCTGGTGCTGGCGGCGATCCAGCCGTCCCGTCCGTCCGACCCGGTGCGGATCACGTCCCGGCGCACGATCACCCGACTCGGCCGGCGGCTCGGCCGGGTACTCGCCGCGTTGCACGAGCTTCCGCCGGCCGCCAACGATCCGCAGGCACCGCTGCCGCCGGCACTGCGGCTGGACGTACCACCTGTCGCACTTCGTGAGTATCTCGGCCCCGCCACGACACGGCTGCTTCGATGCGTACAGCAGGACGCGACCCTCCGCGCCACCCTGGCCGGCTGCCGGGAGAGCTGGCACCGCACGACCTGGATCCACGGCGAGGTCAAATGGCCACACGTCGTCCTGCCGACCGCGACCGGCAGCACAGTCGCCCGACCGGTACTCGTCGACTACGAGTCCGCCGGGTTGGGCGACGCGTCCTGGGACCTCGGCTGCGTTCTCGCCGCCTACCTCGGCTCGTGGCTCGGCTCGATGCCGGATCCGAGCACCGGGACGGCGGAGACGATGGTCTCCCGGTCGGCGCTGTCGGTACCCGAGCTACAGGAGGCGCTGGCCGCGTTCTGGCGCGGCTACCTCACCGGGCGGCGACTCTCGGCGGCCGAATCCCGCTCGGCGCTCGACCGCGCCGTCCGGTTCGCCGTCGTCAGACTGCTGTGGTCGATCTTCGAGGCCAGCGTGGGAGCGGAGACCCTCGATCCTCGGTGCGTTCTGGCGCTCCAACTCGCGCACAATCTCTCCCGACGCCCCTACGAGGGTGTACGCCACCTGCTCGGTATCCCGTTGAGCTGAGGAACCTGCCGTGACCTCGTACCGGGAGCAGTTGGCGGATCTCGCCAGGCACGTCCGCGTCCTCGACGACCGACGCTTCGTCTGGTTCGGGCAGCGGATCTCCGCCGCCCCGCCGAGCGGCACCGCCGACCGGGCAGCGCCGACGTCGATCCAGTCGACGCTGGCCAGACACCTCTACCAGCACTTCTTCGTCACCGGGATCCCCGTCCCCACGCGTCTGCGGGGACAGCCGGCCGGCAGCGCGCCGGACGCCGCCTTCGTCGAGCAGATCCGGGACAGCATCGTGGGTGCGGGTCCGCCGGAGGAGAACTGGTGCTTCGTCCGCCCGCACCCGGCGGGCCTGGTCGCCATCCGCGACGGGATCTCCTTCCTGGTGCCCCGGGCGGCGGTCGCCGAGCAGGATCCGGGCACCTCGCCAGGAGACGCCCTCACCGTGCGCCAGTCGCCCTGTCTCCGCGCCGCGCAGCCGGGTTTCTGCTACGTACTCGGCAGCTCCGCCCAGCCGTCCGAAGTGGACACCACGATTCGCGTCTACTGGAACATCGTGGCCGACGGCGCCAGCACGCTCACCCGGCTGCTGAGCACCGAACTGAACGCCAGGTCGATTCCGTTCGCCCTCAAGCTGCCCAACACCCCGCAGGGTCACCAACGCTGCGACTCCGCCGTGCTGTACGTGGCCGGTGCGTTGTTCCCGGCCGTGGCCGAGGTGGTCGCCGGGTGCCATCCGGAACTGGACCCGGTGCTCGGGGACCGGATCCCCCCGCTCACCGCTGCACTGCTGCGCGGTGTCGGGGTGGCGCAGGATCCGGGCGGCGGCGAGAGCTTCGGCCAACACCGGTGCCGGCTGCTCGCCGAGGCGCTCTGCACCCCGGCCGCGCGCCGGGCGCGCGGGCCGGAGCGGCGCGCGGCGGAGCTGGTCAGCTGGCTGGACGCCAACGGGGTCTCCGTCGTCGCGCCGTACCGGAATCCCGGCTCCGGCGAGATCGGACAGCTCGCCGCTACCGCTACCGCTACCGCCGGCTCGGGCCCGGGTTCTGTCGCCATGGTCCCTGGGCCTGGGGATGGCTCAGGGCCGGGCTGTGTCGCGGCTGATGCCGGTCCTGGCCCTCGTCCTGGTGCGGCCGAGCCACTCGCCGCCGGACCTGGTCCCGACGACCTGGTCGAAGCCGCCGTGGGCATCGGGGAGATGCTGCTGGCCGAGGCGATCTGGTGGGACGACGCGTGCACCTGGTGGGGATCGAACGGTGGGGAGAGCTGGACGGCGATCGGCGCGGACGTCTACTCCGGCACCGCAGGCGTGGCGTCCTTCCTGGCAACGCTGGCGGAGACCGTCGACGACGACCGGTTCGCCGACGCGGCGGTCGGCGCGTTCCGCTGCGCCGCCCGACAGGTCGAGCAGCGGATGTCACCGGGCGAGGCCGGCTATTATCTCGGCTGGTCCGGGGTCGCCGTGAGCCTGCTGCGGGCCGCTCACCGGCTGGACCGCCCCGAGCTTCGGGCACTTGGCGAACGGATCGTCCGGGACCGGCTCGACCGCGACCTGCGCTGCCCGGGCAACGACTGGCTGGCGGGTCTCGCCGGTACCGTCGCCGGGCTGCTGACCCTCGCCCGTGAGGAGGTGGACGGTCCGGTTCTCGACGCGGCGGAGAAGGTCGGCCGGGTTCTGCTGACCCGGGCGGTCCGGGTCGCCGACACCGTCGCCTGGCGGGAGCCGCAGGTGCGCAGCAACGTACCGCTGACCGGGCTCGCCCACGGCTGCGCCGGCATCGCGCTCGCCCTGGCCGATCTCGCCGTGGCGACCGGCGACGACAGGTACCGGAGCGCGGCCCTGGAGGCTGTCGGCTACGAACGGCACCGGTTCTCCCGCGTCCAGCGCAACTGGCCCGACCTCCGGCTCCAGCCGACCGTCCGAGGCTTCGGCGGCGGCCGTCGGTACGCGTTCGCCTGGTGTCACGGCGCCCCGGGAATCGCCCTGGGGCGATCGATGACCTGGCGACTGCTCGGCGCACCCCAGCTGCGCGAGGAGATCACCAACGGTCTCGACACGACGGTCCGGTCGCTCGACTGGCTGACCGGGGACGGACTGGACCGGATGGTCCTGTGTCACGGACTGGCCGGCAACCTGATGATCGTCAGGTCTGTCGAGCGGCAGGGCTTCGCGACGCCGGCCCGGCACGCGCCCACCGTCGATGCCGCCACCCGGGCGCTGTGCCGGACCGCCCGACTCGTCCGGGGCGGCGGCGGTGTCTCGCGGTGGGCCGGGCAGAACCCCGGACTGCTGACCGGTGTCGCCGGGCTCGGCCAGGCCCTGCTCGCCGAGACCGGGGTGGCCGGCGTGGCCGACGGCATCCTGCCCTGGACGGCGTCACCGCCGGAGAGCAGCCTGCCGGTCCAGCCGGCCGCGCCTGCCGACCGTCCGGGCGAACCTCGCCGGGAGCCGCCAGTCGGTCGGCCCGGTCGGCACCAGCACGCCCGGACTCCCGCCTGACCCGACGCCTACGGCGACGCGCCGCCGCCCGTCCCGAGCGGTCGTCCGCCGTTCGCCCCGGTCGGCACCAGCACGCCCGGAGGCCGGCCTGACTCAACGCCTACGGCCGCGCGCCGCCACCCGTCCCGAGCGGTCGTCCGGGCCGGCCGGGGCGGACACCGGCTCGACCAGGCGGAGCCGGCGGCTGGCCGGGCCGACGGTGAGTCGCTGTCCCCAGGCCATCGTCAGGTGGTCGGTCTCCAGACCGTCGGCGAAGACCACCAGCCGCTCCCGTTCGGCGACGACCTCCAGCGTCTCGTCCGCGCCGAGCCGGCCGGCCGTCAGCGACGCGCCGGTGACCGGGGAGGGCCACGCCTCCCGGACGAACCAGCACAGGGCCGGTTCGTCCGGTGCCGGCAGCGGCGGCGCGGCGGCACGCTCCCGGGCGATCGAGGCGCACCAGCCGGTGGCGCCGGTCCCGGTGCCGACCACGATTCCGGAGGAGGAGTGGCGTTCCCGGCGGCCGTCGGCGGTGGAGAGCAGATAGCGCGCCGACTGGTGGCCGGGATGGCCGGCGTAGACCTCGTTGAGCCCGATCAACTCCTGGCCGTCGTCGAGGAGGGCCCGGACCATGGTCCGCTCCCGCACCGGCGCCCGCCCGGCCAGCACCGCCGGCAGCAGCCGGGCGACCGCCTCGGGTCCGAACCGGACGAGTACCCCGGCGTTCTGACCCGGCTCCGGGTCCACCCCCACCACCGGCTGCCCGTCGAGGTACTTGGCGACGTTGGCGACCAGCCCGTCCTGGCCGACCGCCAGCACGATGTCCTCGGGGGCGAACGGGAAGCGGGCCAGGTCGTCCCGGTCCGCCCGGCCCCGTCGCCAGTCCGCCGGGATGGCCGCGCCGACGGTGGTCAGCGCCGCCTGCAACGCCTCGTGCCGGGCCACCACCTCGGCCAGGTCACGGCCCCGCTGCCGCAGGTAGTAGCCGGCGGCGGCCCGGGTGCCGTGGTGGGCCAGCAGCTCGTCCAGCTCGCTGCGCCGGCTCACCACGACGACCCTCGGGGCGAGTGTGGCGCTCACCGGCGCCGCCCCCCGCGGTTCGGGAACACCAACCCGCGGCTCGGCCCGACCTCTCCGCTCATCGCGAGAGCCGGCCGAGCAGGCCGGTCAGCACGTCGGGAGTGACGGTGAGCTGACCGATCTCGGGGAGCTGCCCGGCGACCTCCCGGAGCGCGAGCGCGTGCAGCACCTCGGGCGACAGGTCCCGGTACGCGGCCAGCCGGGCCGCCTCCGCCTCCGCCTCGGCGAGACCTATCCCGCGTACTCCCTCCGCCTTGGCGGCGGTGAGGGTGCGCTCCTTCTCCGCCTCGGCGGCGGCCAGTACCCGGGCCCGTTCGGCCGCCGCCGCGTTCGCCACCTTCTCCCGCTCGGCCTTGCCCTGGGCGACCGCCAGCTCGGCGGCGGCCTCCAGCTCGACCTTGCGCCGGGAGTTGGCGCCGTGCTGCTCGACCAGCTGCTGCTCCCGGCGGGCCAACTCGATCTTGTTCTGCAACTCGTTCTCGGCGATCGCCCGCTCCTGCTCCACCGCCTGCGCCCGGCGGGCATAGGTGGCCCGGTCGGCCTCGACCTGCACCGTCTCCCGGGTCGGGGTCTGGAGCGCCCGCTCCATCTCCGGCTCGGGTCGGACCGCCACCACCCGGGCGCTGACCACCGAGACGCCGATGTCGGTCAGCCGGCCCTCGTCGCGCAGCGCCGCCGAGACCGCCTCGCGGACCGTGGCGATGTCGGTGAGCGCCTCGGCCAGCGGCACCCGGGCCAGCAGGTCGAGCGCCGGCTGCTGGGCCAACTCGGCCAGCAGCGTGGCGACCTGGTCGAGCGGGCGCCCCCGGGCCACCCCCTTGTGCGGGTCGACCGAGAAGTCCAGCCGGCCCGCCGCCAGCGCCGGGTCGGCGATCCGGTACGTCACCGTCGCCTGCACCGTCACGTCGGCGAAGTCACTGGTGCGGGCGTGGAAGAGCAGCGGCAGCTCGCGGTCGTCGACCGGCACCTCGCTCAGTACGCCGACCAGCGGCCGGTACCAGAAGGACTGGCCCACTCCCTCGTGCCGCACCCTGCCCCGCACCGAGTGCCGGATCCACGTGGTCGGCGTCCCGCGCAGGTGTCGCAGGAACAGCCGCCTGGTCACGTCCGCCATGACGCGCCCCCTTCCCTGTTTTCGTCAGGAGGACGATAAAGGGAAGATCTATTTCGCGTCAAGCCGCCGATAAAAGATGTCCGCCGCCGGCAGCCGTCAGGCGCGGGCGAGTTGCGGGTAGAGCGCGGCGGGATCGGCCGAGAGTCCCGCCTTCACCCGCCGGGTGACCTCGTCGGCGAGCACCTCGAAGGCACCGGCCTCGACGCCGTCGAGCGCCAGCCTGGCCACCTCCGCAGGCGCCACCTTGGGCGCGTCGACGTGTGCCGCCATGTCCGTGTCGACGTACCCGACGTGCAAACCGGTCACCCCGACGCCCTTGGCCACTAGCTCCAGACGTAGCGAGTTGCTCATCGACCAGAGCGCCGCCTTGGACGCGCTGTACGAGCCGGAGAGCGCGATCCAGGAGAGCACCGAGTGGATATTGAGCACGTGTCCACCACCGGCGGCGACCATCCCCGGCACGAAGGCCCGGGTCACCGCGAGCGGGCCGAAGAAGTTCGTCTCGAACTCCCGGCGTACGTCCTCGACCGGCGAGTCGAGGAAGCCCGCGCCGACCAGGCCGGCCGCGTTGTTCACCAGGACGGTGACGTCCGGCGCCTGCCGGGCGGCCTCGGCGACCGACTCCGGATCGGTCACCTCCAGCGCCAGCGGCAGCACGCCCGGGTCGGTGATCGTGCGGGGATCGCGGGCGGTGGCGTAGACCTTGCGGGCACCCCGGGCCAGGGCGTCGGCGGCGATCGCCCGGCCGAGCCCCCGGTTGCCACCGGTGACCAGGACGACGGCGTTTTCGAGTTGCATGACAGTAACCTCCGAGGAGCGGAAACCGATCGGTTTTCTCCACCGTAAACCGATCGGTTTCCAATCGCAAGAGCAGCGGGTACGCTACGGAGATGACCTCGGTAAAGGCCCCGGAGACCCCGCGCGACCGGCTGCTGCGCGCTGCGGCCGACCTGTTCTACCGGGAGGGCATCGCCAGCACCGGAGTCGAGCGGCTCTGCCAGGCCGCCGGTGTCTCCAAGCGGACCATGTACCAGCTCTTCGAGACCAAGGACGCCCTGGTGGCAGAGAGCCTCGCCACGTCCGGCCCGGCGATCCTGGCGATGCACCTGTCGGACGAGACCACCGGGCTCGCCCCCCGGGACCGGATCCTGGGCGTCTTCAGCCGACTGGACGAGATGTCCGGGTCACCGGGATTCCCCGGCTGTCCGTTCCTGAACACGGCGGTGGAACTCCGCGACCCCGGCCACCCGGCCAGCGTGGTCGCCCGGGACCACAAGCAGCGGCTCAGCGACTTCTTCGCCGAACAGGCCCGGCTCGCCGGTGCCCGCGACCCGGAGACACTGGCCAAGCAGCTCACCGTCGTCTACGACGGTTCGGTGGGTCGGGCGGTCACCCAGGGTGCCGGGCTGGACGGGCTGGCCAGGCTCACCGCCTCGGCCCTGCTGGACGCCCAGCTCGGCACCACCTGACGGAGGTGTGCGAGTCGGTCAGGTTGGTTCCCCCGGCGTCGTGACATGTCGATGCACCCGGCGACAAACCTGCGGCGGCGTCGACGATCGTTTGGTGATAATGACCGTCGTGGAAGAGGTCGAGGTCGTCGTCGCCCACAACGAGCGCGCGACGCTGCGCGTCGGTGACGTGTTCCTGAAGATCGACGCCGACCCGACGCGCACCGACGTCGAGGTCGAAGCGATGGCCCTGGCGCCGATCCCGACCCCGCGGGTCCTGTGGCGCAAGCCACCGGTGCTCGCGCTCGCGGCCCTGCCGGGGATGGCGCTGGGCCGCCTCGGCGAGCCGTCGCCCGCGTCTTCGCTGGCGTGGGCCGCGGCGGGCGCGGCCGTACGGACCCTGCACGACGCGCCCCTGCCGCCATGGTCGGGGCGGCAGCTCGACGAGCTCGCATCCCGCCTCGACGGCGAATGCGAATGGCTCCTCGCCAACGCTGTCCTTCCCACCGACCTGGTCACCCGGAACCGCCGGGTCGCCGAGGCCGCGCTTCGGCCGTGGAAGCCGGTGTTCGTGCACGGTGACCTGCAGATCACCCACGTGTTCGTCGACGACGACCAGGTCACCGGCGTGATCGACTGGTCCGAGGCCGCCCAGGGCGATGCCCTGTACGACCTCGCCGTCCTGACGCTCGGACACGAGGAGCACCTCGACGACCTGCTCGCCGGCTACGGCACCGATGTCGATCGCGACGTGATCCGTGGCTGGTGGTCGTGGCGGAGTCTGGTGGTGGTCCGCTGGCTGGTCGAGCACGGCTTCGACCCGTCCATGCCGGGCTGCGAGTTCGACGTACTCAGATCGCGGATGTGAGGCTGCGCGAGCCCGACGCCCACGAGCGGTTCTGCCGCCGGCTGTCGGCCGGCAGAGGCGGAAACCGCCGAGTCGAAGCCTGGGGACGCGTTGTGGAGATTTCTTGCAGGTGTTTTGTGCCGGGTTCCGCTTGGACGGTCGGCCGGCCACGCTGATCGCGTGATCGCCATCGTCGTGCTCGCCGCAATGTCTGCTGTGGTGTGGTGGTTCGTTGCTCGCAGCCGTCGAATTGGCTGGACTGTCGGCCTGGCACTGCTCGGCTGGGCTGTCGTAGCGACCGTCGTCTACACCGCGTTTCCACGTGCCCGGGCAGATGTGTTCGTGGGCTACCTTCCCGTAGCAGTGGCAATCGTCGGCGCAGGTCGAGCTGCCGAGGTCCGGCGGCTCGGTCGAGCCGAACCAGACCGAGGCTCGTGGCCCTACCGGCTCGCGATCGTGCTGGCTTCTTTTGTCGCCTGCGTCTGTGCGCCGTTCTCCTTCTACGTGTTCAACGGCGAGCCATACCTCCCCTCAGCCGATGAACTGCTGCCGGTGCCGGCAGGTCTCACCGCCACAGTCGAGGAGCCAGAAGGTTCTGCATGTGGGTCAGGTGCATGCGGTCTTGCCATCACCGTGACCGGCAATCCGGAGCAGTCGGTGAACGAGGTCCATGAACAGATCCGACAACATCTGACCGGTCGCGGGTGGGATCTCGGGCATGGTGGCGAGTCCTGCCGGCCAACAGGCTGGATTCTCGACCAACATTCGTTGTGCGTCAGCGTCTTCATCCAGCATGGCCAAGTACACGTGTCCTTCACGGGATGGCGGGCATGGCCCTAGCCACCCAGCCACCCGGTACACGTCGTCGGCAAGGTCGAGCAGCGGGGCACTGGTACTGAGGTCGAACAGAACCGGCCCGTACCCACGACGTCATGGGTACGGGCCGGACATCTCGCGACCGCCGGGTCACCACCGGGGCGGCGGCGGTATCCGATCCGTCGTCAGCGGCTCAGTCGTTGGTAGCGGCGGACGGCGAGCGGCGCGAACACGACGATCAGCAGCAGCGGCCAGCCGACCGCCAGCAACAACGGGTGCTGGGCCGCCCAGGAGTCCCCGCCGGTGCCGGGATTGCCGAACAACTCGCGGCTGGCCGCCACCGTCGCCGACAGCGGGTTCCAGGACGAGATCGCGCCGAGCCAGGTCGGCATCAGGTCCGGTGCGACGAAGACGTTGGAGAGCGCGGTCAGCGGGAAGGCCAGCGGAAATACGATCACCCCGACCGTGTCCGGGTTCGGCACCATCAGGCCGAGGAAGATGCCGACCCAGGTCAGCGCGAGCCGGAGCAGCAGGATCAGCCCGATCGCGGCAACCGCGTCGAGCAGGCCGTTGCGCCACTGCCAGCCGACCAGCAGGCCGCAGACCACCAGGATGGTCATCTCCAGCAGCGCGCGCAGCAGGTCGGCACCGGTCCGCCCGGTGACCAGCGCGGTCCGGGCCATCGGAATGGAGCGGAACCGGTCCACGACGCCCCGGCTGACGTCCATGGCGATGCCGCTGGCGGTGGCACCGAGGCCGTAGAGCATGGTCATCACGAAGACACCCGGCAGGAGGTACTCCCGGTAGTTGTCGGCGCCGGTCGCCATGCCGCTGCCGAAGACGTAGCCGAAGACCAGCACGAACATGATCGGCAGGCTGAAGTAGATCACGATCTCCTCGGGCGACCGGATCACGTGCGCCATGTTCCGGCCGGTCATCACCCAGCCGTCCACGATCGCCCGACGGAGCCGGGTCGGTGCCCCGGCGGACCGCCCGGCGGTGGCCGGCCGCGGGGCCGGTCGGCGTGTCTGCACCGTACTCGTCATGCCGCCCGTCCTCTCGTCGCCGCCGCCCCCGGCCCACCCGGCCGGGCCGCGCCGGGCTGGTGCCCGGTCAGGTGCAGGAACGCCTCGTCGAGAGTCGGCCGGCGCAACCCGATGTCCTCGACGGCGATCCCCGCGTCCCGCAGCGCCCGCATCACGTCGCCGAGCGCCGCCACCCGGTCCACCACCGGGGCGCTGAGCTGCCGGATCTCCACATCGACGGTGACCGGGCCGGCGGCGGACCGCTCCACGATCCCGGCGGCGGTGCCGAGTTCCGTCGCCTGCCGGAGCACCACCTCGATCCGGTCCGCCCCGATCCGCGCCTTCAGCTCGGCCGAGGTGCCCTCCGCGACCACCCGTCCGGCGTCGACCACCAGGATCCGGTCGGCGAGCTGGTCCGCCTCCTCCAGGTACTGCGTGGTGAGCAGCACGGTGGTGCCGTCGGCGACCAGGCCGCGTACGGCGGACCAGAGCTGGTTGCGGCTGCGCGGGTCAAGCCCGGTGGTCGGCTCGTCGAGGAAGAGCACCCGGGGCGTCATGATCAGACTGGCCGCCAGGTCCAGCCGGCGCCGCATCCCGCCGGAGTACTCCGCCGCCGACCGGCCCGCCGCCTCGGTCAGCCCGAACTGCTCCAGCAACTCGTCGGCGCGGCGCCGGGCGGCCCGTACCGACAGGTGGTGCAGGCGACCGAAGAGGATCAGGTTCTGGCGTCCGCTGAGAACCTCGTCGACGGCCGCGTACTGCCCGGTCAGCCCGATCACCTCACGGACCCGGTCGGGCTGCCGGGACACGTCGTGGCCGGCCACCCAGGCCCGCCCGGCATCGAAGCGCAGCAGCGTGGAGAGGATCCGGACCGCTGTCGTCTTGCCCGCGCCGTTCGGCCCGAGCAGCCCGTGCACGGTACCGGCCGGCACGACGAGGTCGAAGCCGTCGAGGGCCCGGGTCGGGCCGTACCGCTTGTGCAGTCCCTCGGCGACGACCGCTGGTGTGTGCGTTGTCATGCCCCGACGGTGGCCGACCGCGCTGACCGGCCACGCACCGTCCGCTGACGGCGGCCGGCGAAGCCCCTGACCGGCCACGCACCGCGTCCGCTGACGGCGGCCGGCGGGGCCTGTGACCGAGACCCCGCCGACCCCGGCTCCGTCAGGACAGGATCTCGACGTACCCGTCGGTGCCGTGCACCCGGATCCGCTGCCCGTCGCTGATCTGCCGGGTGGCGTCCAGCACGCCGACGACGGCCGGCAGGCCGTATTCCCGGGCGATCACCGCGCCGTGCGTCATCAGCCCGCCGACCTCCGTCACCAGGCCGCTGACGGCGACGAACAGCGGCGTCCAGCTCGGATCGGTGTGGGTGGTGACGAGGATGTCGCCTGGTTCGAGATCGGCCTCGGCGAGATCGAGGACGACCCGGGCCCGCCCCTCGACGGTGCCGGCCGAGACCGGCAGGCCGGTCAGCGCACCGGTCGGCACGTCGTCACGCCGGTACGCCCCGGCGACGGCCTCGCCGTCCGAGGTGAGCACCCGGGGCGGCGTGAGCGCCCGGTAGGAGTCGAACTCCTCCCGGCGGGCGTCGAGAAGCCGGTGGTCCACCCGGTTGGTGCGCACGACCTCGTGCAGCTCCTCGAACCTGAGGTAGAAGATGTCCTCCCGGTTCCGGAGGACACCGCTGCGCACCAGCCGGTCGGCCTCCGCCAGCAGTGCCTGCTTGTAGTCGAGGTAGCGGCTGACCATGCCGTACTTCGGGTACTCCCGGTACCCGCTGAAGGTCCGTACCCGGTCGATCATCCGCTTGGCCTCGTCGGCCTTCCGTGCCCCGTCCGGCAGCGCCCGGAGGCGTTCGAGTACCTCCCGTTCCTTCTGCTCCGCCTCCTGCCGCCCCTGCTCGAAGCGCTGCCTGCCGGCCCCCGGGCCGAAGTTCCGGACGTTGCCGAGGATCAGCGGCACCAGGGTGCCGGGGCGCTCGCTCCACCTCGGCCGGGTGATGTCGATCTCGCCGACGCAGCGCATCCCGTACCGGTCGAGGAAGGACAGGATGGCGTCCCGCGCCTCGGGCCCGCCCTGGAGCTTGGCCAGCTCGTCCAGGAAACCGTCGCCCTCGACGTCGTGCAGGAAGGCCACCACCTCCGGATGTGGCCGGATCACGTCGGCGACGTCGAGGAGCGCCAGCCCCATCTCGGC
The DNA here is from genome assembly GCF_029626265.1 of Micromonospora sp. WMMD1102. NCBI lineage: Bacteria > Bacillati > Actinomycetota > Actinomycetes > Micromonosporales > Micromonosporaceae > Micromonospora > Micromonospora sp. WMMD1102. Next base: position 3,777,623 of record NZ_JARUBN010000001.1, read on the forward strand.
CGTGACGTTGTGCGGTACGGACTGGCTGAGCGTGTCGGCGACGTTCTTCTCGCCCAGCCACTCCTGCAACCGGTCGTTGAGCCACCACGCGGCCTCCATCCCGGCCATGATCACCTGGAGGCTCCGCTGGTCGAACAGGAGCCGCCTCAGCTCCTCGATGTCCGCCCGGACGAAGTCGAACAGAGCGGAGCCGGACCTGCTCCGGATGTCCCGCCTGGCGGCGGCGACGGAGGCCCGGCCGCGCTCGATCAGCTCGGTGACGACGGCCGGGTCGGCCTCGACCGGGGAGGATCCGCCGCTGCCCATCGGCGCCCAGCCGGGACCCTCGTCCGGAACCGACCGGACGAAGTCGGCACGCTCCAGGACGGTCTGTAGGGCGTCCCGGATCAGCGGATCGGACCTGTCCATGGCCTCCAGGATGCTGGCCCGACTCGTCGGCGCGGCCAGCGCCCGGGTGACGTCGACGAAGAGGCGCCCACCGGCCTCGGCCATCGGCCGGGGCGTCGTCATCTGCCAGAAGGAAAGCCCGAGCGGCTTCATCGGGTCGGTCATCATCTGCTGGTGACCGACCGAGACGTAGACGTGGTTCTCGCCGTCGTCGACCGCCGGCACCGGGAAGAGCGTGGTGATCGGCCGGCTCTGGACGATCTGGAAGTCGTCGTCGACCAGGCACCACTCGATGTCCTGGGGACGCCCGAAGTGCTCGGCTATCCGCCGGCCGAGCCGGACCAGCCGGAGCAGCTGCGGATCCGTCAGCGCGGGCCGCTCCCGCCGCTCCGGGTCGACCGGCACGTCCCGGGTCCCGCCCTCCGGCAACGCCTCGATGGCGAACCGCTTGCTGGCGATCGTCCTGGCCACCACCTCGTCGTCGCGCACCCGGAAGACGTCCGGGTTCACCCGGCCGGAGACGAGGGCCTCGCCCAGACCGAAGCTGGCGTCCACGGTGGCGACCTTCCGGTTGCCCGAGACAGGGTCGGCGGTGAACAGGACCCCGGCCGCCTGCGGGAGGACCATCCGCTGCACGACCACGGCCATCAGGACCTTCCGGTGGTCGATGCCGTTGCGCTGGCGATAGGTCACGGCCCGGTCGGTGAAGAGCGAGGCCCAGCAGCGTACGACGTGCCGCAGGACCGCGTCGGGGCCAAGCACGTTCAGGTACGTGTCCTGCTGGCCGGCGAACGAGGCCGTCGGCAGGTCCTCGGCCGTCGCACTGGACCGCACCGCGTAGCCGGCGTCCTCGCCGAGCCGGGCGAGAGCCCGGACGATCGCCGTGCCGAGGTCGTCCGGGACGATGATCCGCTCGATGTCCCGGCGAAGCTCCGCGCCGAGCGCGCCGATCCCCGCCCGGTCCTCCGGGTCCAGTCGCGACAGCCGGTCGAGCCGGTCGTCGATCGACGGCACCTCCCGCATGATCCGCCGGAACGCGGCGGTCGTCACGCAGAAACCGGCCGGCACCCGGACACCCGCGATCCGCGACAATCCGCCCAGCTGCGCGCCCTTGCCGCCGACGACCGCGACCTGCGCCCCGTCGACCTCGTCCAGACCCAACACGTACTGCTCGATCACTGCCACACCTCCGAGGCACCCGTAATCCGCCACACCGCACCGGCTGTCGATCCGCCGGAATCCAGCACGCCCGCACGTCGCCAACGACACATATCCGCCCCCCGTTTCCGCAGCTTGTGGACTCGGGCGACGATTCTGCGGTATCACCGGGGTCTTGCCGCAAGTCCCCCACTCTGCTATAAATTGAAGTCGGCAAGGAGATTCTTCCTTCTGGTGCCACAAATCTTCCTCGGCACATACTGCGGATATCGAATACCTCGGATATCAAGCAGAAATCTCTGATATCGCGCCGGATATCGGCTCGCATGCGCACACGGACCGTGCGAAGCTGGGGACATGATCGTCATCCAGCGGGTCCGGGTGCGGTGGACTGCCGCGGCCCGCGGTGCGCCTGCTGCGACCGCCCGGCACGGCCTCGACCGGCCGGTAGCCCTGCCCCAACCACTGCCGGCGGCCGACGTGGTGATCCACGAGGTCCTGTCCGACGAGGCGGTCGGCTACGAACGCCACGCCGAGGTGTTGACCGGAGGCACTGCACGGGCCAGGAACATCGGCCTCTGGCTGGGCCGGGACGGTGCGACACTCACCGTCGACCGGCTACCCGGTTCGGCGGCCTATCCGCGCCCGTACGCCTCGACTCGTTTGTTCGCGCTGGCCCCGGGGCAGGTTGGCCGTTACCGGGCCAACTTCAGGTTCACCGGCTGTGCCTGCAACCCGAGCTGGTACTACGAGGACTGGCTGGTGCACGTCAGCCACGGCCAGGCCAACCACGACGGTTTCCTGCACGGCGAGCCGGACCGCGACGTCGACCACCGTGTGCATCTCTACGGAGGGACCGGACGGCGTGGCCCGCGCGGTGTGGACACTCCCGCGCACCGCCGGGTGGTTCCGAGCGCCGCTCGCGGCCTTGCACGCTGAACCCCGCACACTCTGGCGCCCTGTCGAGCCGTAAGGTCAGGTCGCGCCGTACGGTTAGGCGCCGTCGAGCAGTGCGAGCGCCTGTTCGCTGGAGAGGCTCGCGCCCCGCTCGCGCAGGCGCTGGTACGCCGGGTCGCCGAGCCGGGCCCGGACTGCCTCGGCGACCGGCGCGGCGTCGATCGCGGCCTCGGCACCCGGATCGTCCCGCAGCACCGCCACCGCGCCGAGCAGCAGCCCGGCCCGTTCGGCGTCACCGTCCCGGAGTACCGGCCCGACCAGGCCGTCGACGGCGGTCGTCAGGGTGGCCAGTTCCCAGACCCCGACCGTGGCGCCGAGCACCTGCCGGAACCGCCTCCGCGCCCCGGCCCGGTCACCGGTCGCCGCCAGGATCCGCCCCACGGCGACCAGCGCGGCGAGCCGGACCCCCTCCGCTCCGAACCAGCCTGTCGGGCACTCCGCCAGCGCCTGCTCGCAGAGCCGGCGGGCCCGGTCCAGGTCGCCCTGGATCCGGGCGATCTCGCCGAGTCCCAGGTGGGCGGCGGCGAGCAGCTCCGGCGCGCCGGCCGGCAGGGCCAGCTCCAGCACCCGCTGGTAGTCCTCCTCGGCCCCGACCAGGTCACCCACGCCGAGTCGGCCGTCACCCCGGGTCCGTATCAACTCGGCCATGTCCAGTGTCGAGCCGAGTTCGTCGGCCAGCCGCAGCGCCTCGTCGACCAGCTCCGTGTGCCGGTGGTCGTGCCGCCGGTAGGCCAGCTCGGTCAGCAGGGTCAGCACCAGGATCGTCCCCCAGCGCTCGCCGAGGGCACGGAAGGCGGCAAGCGCCTCGCCGAGCTTGGCGTCCGCCGCCTCGTACCGGCCTTCGAACATCCAGACCATGCCGAGGCCGAGCCCGCCGAGCGCCCGGCTCCACGGGTCGGTGCCGAGCAGGTCCGCCCAGCCCTCCGGGGTGGCGAGTACTGTCTCCAGCAGCTCCGGCGGCGGGCCGTTGGCCATCCCGGAGAGGTAGAGCAGGAACGGCTGCCGGGGCGGCCGACCCAGGCTCCACAGGATCGTCCCGGCCGGTCCGGCGCCCTGCGGGCCGCAGCCGTACCCGCCGAGTGAGGCGTGCAACAGGCAGAGCGCGTACTCCTCGGCGAGGTCGGGCGGCGGGGCGCCGCCGAGCCGCTCGACGAGCCGGGCGGCCAGTGCCGCTCCCTCGCCGCGCAGGCCGCGCAGCCACCAGTAGAACGACAGCGCGGCGACCAGCCGGAGCGCCGTCGCGTCGTCTCCGGCGCTCATCGCCCGGCGCAGCGCGACGTGCAGGTCGTCGCGGTCGGCGTCCAGCCGGCGCAGCCAGTCGAGCTGCTCCGCGCCGCGCAGCCGCTGGTCGGCGGTACGGGCCAGGTCGAGGAAGTACGCCGCGTGCGCCCGGCGCAGCCGGTCCGCCTCGCCCGCCTCGGCCAGCCGCTCGGCGCCGAACGCCCGCACCGTCTCCAGCATCCGGAAGCGCCCGCCGCCCGCCTCCACAAGGGACTTGTCCACCAGGCTGGAGAGCACGTCGAGCAGGTCCGCGCCGAGCGGCTCGCAGACCCGTTCGACGGCGTCCAGCCCGGCGCCGCCGGCGAAGACGGTCAGCCGGCGGGCCAGGGTCTGTTCGGCCTCGTCCAGCAGGTCCCAGCTCCACTGCACCACCGCGCGCAGCGTCTGGTGCCGGGGCTGGGCGATCCGGCTGCCCCGGGTCAACAGCCGGAACCGGTCGTCGAGCCGGGCCGCGACCTCCGCGGCCGGCAGCGCCCGCAACCGCGCCGCCGCCAGCTCGATGGCGAGTGGCAGGCCGTCGAGAGTGCGGCAGATCCGCAGTACCGCCGGGAGGTTGTCGGGGCCGACGGTGAATCCCGGTGACACGTCGGCGGCCCGGTCGGCGAAGAGCCGGACCGCCGGGTACGCCCCGGCGGCCTCGGCGGTCGTGCCGGCCGGTGGCAGGGGCAGTCCGGAGACGGGGCAGAGTGCCTCGCCGGTGAGCCCGAGCGGCTCGCGGCTGGTGGCCAGTACCCGCACCTTCGGGCAGACCCCGAGCAGCCGGGCGACGAGCCGGGCGGCGTCGGCGACCAGGTGTTCACAGTTGTCGAATACCAGCAGCAGGTCGCGGTCGGCGAGCGCGCTCACCAGCCGGTCGGCGGCGTCCCGGGGCCCACCCTGGGCGCGCAGCGCGGCGTCCCGCAGGTTCAGCGCGGCGAGTACCGCGGAGGCGACGTCGGCGCCCGCGGACACCGCCGCCAGCTCGACCAGGAAGACCTCGCCGGGCTGCCGGCCGGCGGCCTCGATCGCCAACCGGGTCTTGCCGGCGCCGCCCGGTCCGTGCAGGGTGACCAACCGCGCCTCGCCGAGCAGCTTGCCGACCCGGCCCAGCTCCTCCTCCCGGCCGACGAAGCTGCTGAGCTGCCCCGGCAGCCCGCCGACCGGCCCGGACACCTCGGCGTCGACCGGACCGGCGGGTGGGCGCGACACGGCATCGGTCGGGCCGGCGGATGGGCGCGGCACGGCACCGGCTCGACCGGCGGACGACGCCGGCACGTCGTCGGCCGGGCCGAGGGGCGGAGCTGGTGTGAGGTTGGCCATCCCGGGAGGCGGAGCTGGTGTGAGGTCGACCATCCCGGGAGGCGGAGCTGGTGTGAGGTCGACCATCCCGGGAGGCGGAGCTGGTGTGAGGTCGACCGGCCCGGGGTGCGGAGGCAGCAGTGCGGGGTCGTCCCGCAGCACGGCCACGTGCAGCGCGGCCAGCTCCGCGGACGGGTCGGTGCCGAGTTCCTCCGCGAGCAGCCGGCGCCCCTCCTCGTAGGCGGCCAGCGCCTCGGCCCGGCGGCCACCGGCGTGCAGGGCCCGCATCAGCTGGCCGCGCAGGCGCTCCCGCAGCGGGTACGCCGCCACCAGCTCGCGCAGCTCGGCCACCGAGGGCCCGGCCCCGGCGAGGTCGAGTTCCGCCGCCACCCGGTCCTCGACGGCGGCCAGCCGCAGCTCGTCGAGGCGGACCGCCTGGGCCCGGGCGAACGGCGCCTCCCGGACGTCGGCCAGCGCCTCCCCGCGCCACAACCCCGACGCGGCGCGCAGCAGCTCGATCCCGTGCCGCCGGTCACCGGCGGCCAACGCGCGCTGGCCGTCGGCCACCAGCCGGGTGAACCGGTGCAGGTCGACGTCCTCCGGGTCGACCGCGATCCGGTAGCCCGCCGGATGGAACTCCACGAGTGGCTCCGGCCGGTCGGCGCCGGAGAGCAGCTGGCGCAGCCGGGAGACCTGGGACTGGAGGGCGTTGCCGGCCCGGCCCGGCGCCTCGGCGCCGTAGAGTCCGTGGAGCAGCCGGTCCGTCGGGACCATCCGGCCGGCGTCGAGCAGCAGCAGCACCAGCAGGGCGCGCAGGCGCGGGCCGCCGACGACGAGTGGCCGGCCGTCGTCGGCGTACACCTCGGTCGCGCCCAGGATGCCGAACCGCATGGCGTCGATTGTCGCCCACCGGTCGGCGACCGCCGCCGGGGGCAGCGGAAGCGGGCTCCGAGGGCTTTGCGTGTTCGACTCCTTTGCTGCGCTGGTATAGCTAGTTTTGGGAGTGTTCGTCCGTGACTCGACCGCTGGGAGGCCGCAGGGATGGATGCCGAGGTCAACCTCAGGGTGGACGGGACCGATCACCGGATCACCGTCGACACCCGGACCACCCTGCTGGACACGCTGCGGGAGCGGCTGGGCAACACCAGCCCGAAGAAGGGTTGCGACCACGGGCAGTGCGGTGCCTGCACGATCCTGCTGGACGGGCGGCGGGCGAACAGCTGTCTCGCCCTCACCGTGGCGCACGACGGGGCCGAGATCGTCACCGCCGCCGGGCTTGCACCGGACGGCCAGCTGCACCCGATGCAGCGCTGCTTCATCCAGTACGACGCCTTCCAGTGCGGGTACTGCACGCCGGGGCAGATCGTCTCGGCGGTGGCGATGCTCCGCGAGGCCGAGGCGGGCTGGCCGAGCGCGGTGACCGTGGACGGTGCCGGTGCCGCTGTCGACGGGGCCGGTGGTGGGGGCGGCGGTGCCGGTGGTGGCGACGGGGGTCGGGGCAGGGCCAGGCTGGACGCCGACGAGATCCGGGAGCGGATGAGCGGCAACCTCTGCCGCTGCGCCGCGTACGCGAACATGGTGCCGGCGATCCTGGAACTGGCCCGGCGATGAGACCGTTCCGGTACGCCCGTGCCGACGACGTCACCGGTGCCGTGGCGCTGCTCGCCGAGTCGCCGAACGGCGCCTTCCTCGGCGGCGGAACCAACCTGGTCGACCTGATGAAGCTCCACGTGGCAACGCCGGACCTGCTGGTGGACGTCCGGCGGCTGACCTCGGACCGGGTGGAGGAGCTACCCGACGGCGGGATCCTGATCGGCGCCGCCACCCCGAACAGCGACCTGGCGGCGCATCCGCTGGTCCGGCGCCGCTACCCGGTGCTCTCCCAGGCCCTGCTCGCCGGCGCCTCCGGCCAGTTGCGCAACCTGGCCACCGCCGGCGGCAACCTGCTGCAACGCACCCGCTGCGGGTACTTCCAGGACGTCACCACGCCGTGCAACAAGCGCCGACCCGGCACCGGCTGTTCGGCGCTGGACGGACACCACCGGGAACTCGCGATCCTCGGCACCTCGCCGGAGTGCGTCGCCACCCATCCGTCGGACTTCGCGGTCGCCCTGGTCGCGCTGGACGCCGTCGTGCACACCGAGGGTCCGGGCGGCCGGCGGCACATCCCGATCGGCGACCTGCACCGGCTGCCGGGGACCGAACCGAACCGGGACACCGTCTTGGAGCACGGTGAACTGATCACCGCGATCGAGGTACCGGCACTGCCGTTCGCCACCCGCTCCCGCTACCGGAAGGTACGCGACCGCGCGTCGTACGCCTTCGCGCTGGTCTCGGTGGCGGCGGCGGTCGACGTGGCGGACGGTGCGGTGCGGGACGTCCGGATCGCGCTCGGCGGGGTGGCGCACAAGCCCTGGCGGGCCAGCCGGGCCGAGGAGCTGCTGCGCGGTGGCCCGGCGCGGGAGGACATCTTCCGGACGGCCGCCGAGGCGGAGTTCGCGCAGGCCAGACCGCTGCCGGGGAACGCCTTCAAGGTGCCGATGGGCCGCAACACCCTGATCCGGACCCTGTTGGACCTGGTCGACGGACCCGCCTGACCAGGCGGTCGGCTCCGTCAGGGCGTACGCCGGGCAGGAAGCCGGCCTCTCCGGCCTTGCCGGCCCCGCCGGGCCCTCCGGGCTGCGATCGGGGCGGCCCGGCTGGCCGATCCGGCGGGCGCGGGTAGGTTGATCTGGAACAACGCGCACCGCATCGGCCCCGGGTACCCGGGCCGGACTGGACCGCAGGAGAGATCAACCACATGAACGCAGCGCCGACAGTGCCGACCCGCCAGCTGGCCAACGGTGCCGAGATCCCGCAGATCGGCTTCGGCACCTGGCCACTGTCCGACGCCGAGGCCGAGCGGGCCGTCGCCGAGGCGATCGGGGCCGGCTACCGGCTGATCGACACCGCCTACAAGTACGGCAACGAGGTCGGCGTCGGCCGTGGCCTGCGCGCCTCGGGCGTGCCCCGGGAGGAACTCTTCGTCACCAGCAAGCTCAACGGCGAGTGGCACGGCCGGGAGAGGGTGCGGGAGGCGTTCGAGGACAGCATCGGCAAGCTCGGCATCGACTACCTTGACCTCTACCTGATCCACTGGCCGATGCCCTGGCGGGACCGGTACGTCGACGCCTTCCTCGGCCTCGCCGACCTGCTCCGGGAGGGCCGGGTGCGGGCCGTCGGGCTGTCGAACTTCAAACCGGCGCACATCGGCCGGATCCGCGCCGCCACCGACGTGACGCCGGACGTCAACCAGATCCAGTTGGACCCGACGCTGACCCGGGACGCCGCCCGGGCGTACCACCGGGAGCACGGCATCGTCACCGAGTCCTGGGGGCCGATCGGGCACGGCGGCGAACTCCTCGCCCATCCCACGGTGACCGGCCTGGCCGACCGGTACGGCCGCACGCCCGCGCAGGTCGTGCTCCGTTGGCACCTCGAACTGGGGCTGGTCCCGATCCCGAAGACCGCCTCGGCGGAGCGGATGAAGAGCAACATCGACGTCTTCGACTTCACCCTCTCCCCGGAGGACGTCGCCGCGCTCTCCGCGCTCGACCGGGGCGAGGAGGCGGCCACCGACTCCGACACGACCGGGCACTGACCCGGCGGCGAGCCTGGGCTGCGGCTGCGGCTGCGGCAGTCAGCGGCTACGGCAGCGGCAGTCAGGGCAGGCAGGGGCAGTCAGCGGCTACGGCAGTTCCATCGTTTCCGCGACCGCGATCTCGGACAGGGCGGCGGCCAGGAGGTCGCCGGCCGTCCCACCGGTGACGGCGAGCAGGTCGGCGACGAGCAGCGGCGCGTGCCGGGCCACCGCCGCCGGCTCGGCCGCGGGCACCCCGTCGGCCAGCTGGTGTACGCCGAGCGCGCCGGTCAGCAGCAACGCCAGCACCTCCACGTCCAGCTCCGCCAGCCAGCCGGCGTTGCTCCGGGCGCACCTGACGAGTACGGCCTGCACGTCCTCGCCGGCCAGCCCGTCCGGGTGCGCCTGTTCGAGCAGCAGCCGGAGTACGGTGCCGAGCACCAGCCCGACCTGTTCTGCGGGGAGCGGGGCCAGCTCGCCGGCGGCCTCGTCGAGGGCGGCCCGGTCCTGTTCGCGTACCGCCGCCACGGCACGGAGGGTGGCCTGCGAGATGGCCCGGGGCACCGGTGTGGTCATCCGGACATTCAACCGGACGTACCCGGGCCGGCCGGCCGCACCCCGGACCGGCGCAGCACCCCGACCGGTCTGCCGCACCCCCGACCGGCCCGCCGCGCTTCGGACCCTGACCCGCCGCACTTCGGACCGGGGCTCAGTCCCCGGTGAGGAGTCGGTCGAAGCTGGTGGTGAGCCGGAACGGGTCGGCGGCCTCCGCCGGTTCGTGCCGGGCGACCTGGTCGGCGAGTTCCCGGGCGGCCCGGTCGATCCGGCCGCGCAGGGTGCCCTGTGCGCTGCCGCCGGCCCAGTCCTCGGGGGCGGCGAAAACCGAGGTCGGTACGACCACCGCGCGCAGATAGCTGAACATCGGCCGGAGCGCGTGTTCGAGCGCGAGGGAGTGCCGGGCGGTGCCGCCGGTCGCGCCGATCAGCACCGGCCGGTCGACCAGGGCGTCGTCGCCGAGCACGTCGAAGAACGCCTTGAACAGCCCGCTGTACGAGGCGTTGAAGATCGGCGACACCACGATCAGCCCGTCGGCGGCGGCGACCGTGTCCAGCGCCCGCTTGAGCGCCGCCGGAGGAAATCCGGCGAGCAGGTGGTTCACGATGTCGTGCCCGTGGTCGCGCAGCTCGACCACCTCGGTACGGATCGGCACGTCCCGGCGGTCGAGTTCGGCGACGGTGGCCGCGCCGAGCTGGTCGGCGAGCAGCCGGGTCGAGGAGGGCACCCGCAGCCCGGCCGAGACCACCACGAGGGTCCGGGTCGTCATCGGGCCCCCGCCTCGGCCTGCGCCCCGGCCGCCGCGTCCCGGGCGGCCTTCATCGAGGCGTGCGTCGGCGCCTCGGGTACGTGCCCGGGACGCAGTGCGGCGAACTCCCGCCGGAGCACCGGTACGACCTCCTCGCCGAGGATGTCCAGCTGCTCCAGTACGGTCTTCAGCGGCAGTCCGGCGTGGTCGACCAGGAAGAGCTGCCGCTGGTAGTCGCCGACGTAGTCCCGGAAGGTGAGGGTGCGGTCGATCACCTGCTGCGGACTGCCGACGGTCAGCGGGGTCTCCCGGGTGAACTCCTCCAGCGACGGGCCGTGCCCGTAGACGGGGGCGTTGTCGAAGTACGGCCGGAACTCGCGTACGGCGTCCTGGGAGTTGCGGCGCATGAAGACCTGGCCGCCGAGGCCGACGATGGCCCGGTCGGGGTCGCCGTGGCCGTAGTGGGCGAACCGCTGCCGGTAGAGGCCCACCATCCGCTGGGTGTGCTCCTTCGGCCAGAAGATGTGGTTGGCGAAGAACCCGTCGCCGTAGTACGCGGCCTGCTCGGCGATCTCGGGACTGCGGATGGAGCCGTGCCAGACGAACGGCGGGATGCCGTCCAGCGGTCGGGGGGTGGAGGTGAAGGACTGCAACGGGGTGCGGAACTTTCCCTGCCAGTCGACGACGTCCTCGCGCCAGAGCCGGCGCAGCAGGTCGTAGTTGTTGATCGCCAGCGGGATGCCGTTGCGGATGTCCTGCCCGAACCACGGGTAGACCGGTCCGGTGTTGCCGCGCCCCATCATCAGGTCGACCCGGCCGTCGGCCAGGTGCTGCAACATGGCGTAGTCCTCGGCGATCTTCACCGGGTCGTTGGTGGTGATCAGGGTGGTCGCGGTGGAGAGCAGCAGCCGGCTGGTCCGGGCCGCGACGTACCCGAGCATGGTGGTGGGTGAGGACGGCACGAACGGCGGGTTGTGGTGCTCGCCGGTGGCGAACACGTCGAGACCGGCCTCTTCCGCCTTCAACGCGATGGCGACCATGGCCTTGATCCGCTCCGCCTCGGACGGCTCCCGTCCGTTGGTCGGATCCGGGGTCACGTCCCCCACGCTGAAGATCCCGAACTGCATCGCCCGCTCCTCACTCGGTCCCGGCGCCAGTCCCCGGGTCGCCCCGCACAACATACTTGCGTCGTCAACTATTCCGTGGGCCACCCGGCGCCGGCCGATCCGGCTCCCTGACAGACGTCGGCTACCCTGCGTGATCTCTGCCATGCCGGCGGTTCGGGGGTGCGCGGAACCGGGCGGATACGTTATCCATGTCGGGTGAAGGCTGGCAGCGCAGGACAGGACGAGGCGGCACCGACCGGCGCACCGCGCACCGAGCCGGCGGCGGGCCAGTGGGTCCGCCCCGGGCCGACCCCGCAGCAGCGTCGGCGCGACCTCTACCTCGGCCTGTCGATGGCGGCGCTCGGCCTGCTCGGCGTGGTGCTGGCGAACAGCATGGGCAGTTTCCCGCTCGGCGACCCGCCGGCCTGGCCCGAGCAGCTCGGCTGGACGGTCGCGGGCAGCCTGCCGCTGATCTGGCGACGCAGCCATCCGGAGATCAGCACCAGTGTGATCGCCGCGGTCTTCATCGCCGCCCAGGTACGACACAATCCCGATGTGTTCGTCGCGTCCGCGTCGCTCTTCGTCACCGTCTACACCCTCGGCGCCTGGGGGCGGGACCGCCGGCTCTCGGCCAGGATCAGGATCGGGATCATCGTCGCGATGTTCACCTGGCTGGTGATCGCAGCCGGATTGAGTATCGCCTCGGCGGAGTCGAACTTTCCGGGCGCGGCAGGCCCGATCTCCCCGCTGGTCGCCGCCGCCATCACCACCGTGCTGTTCAACCTCGCCTTCTTCCTTATCGCCTACCTGCTCGGCAACCGCACCTGGACCTCGGCGTTGCGGCAGCACGAGCTGGAGGTGCAGGCCGAGGAGTTGCGCCGGTCCCGGGCCGAGAACGCCGAGCGGGCCGTCACCAGGGAACGGGTCAGGATCGCCCGGGAACTGCACGACGTCGTCGCGCACCACGTCTCGGTGATGGGCGTGCAGGCCAGCGCGAGCCGGCGGGTGATGGACAAGGACCCGGCGAAGGCCAAGATCGCGTTGGCCGCGGTGGAGCAGAGCGCGCGTACCGCCGTGGACGAGTTGCGCCGGATGCTCGGCGTACTGCGCGACGCGGGTGCCGGCGACGCCGCCCTCGGCTACGGGCTGGACCAGGTCGACAGCCTGTTCCAGGGGGCCAGGGACGCCGGGCTCGCCGTGGAGTACAGCGTGCACGGCACGCCGGTACCGCTGCCCGAGTCGATCTCGCTGGCCGGGTACCGGGTGGTCCAGGAGGCGGTGACGAACACCATCAAGCACGCCCGGGCGAACGCGGTCGACGTACGGGTCCGGTATCTGCGCCGGGAGGTCGAGGTGGAGGTGACCGACGACGGGCGTACCGCACCGGCCCCGTCACGAGCCCGGTCCGGGGACGGCGGTGGCGGGCTCGGGCTGATCGGGATGCGGGAACGGGTGGCCGCGCACGACGGCAGCCTGGAGGTGGGTGCCCGGACCGACGGCGGTTTCCGGGTACGGGCCCGCTTCCCGATCGCCGAGGGCGGTGCCGCCGGGGCCGGGATCGACGGCCTGCGGCCAGCCGGGGACCGGGCGTGAGGGCGTGACCGTGCCGAACCCGAACCCGACCGTGCCGAACCCGACCGGGCCGGATCCGAACCCGCCGGTCCGGGTGCTCCTCGCCGACGACCAGCACCTGGTCCGGGCCGGGTTGCGGATCATCCTGGAGACGGAGGAGGACTTCGAGGTGGTCGGCGAGGCGGCGGACGGCCGACAGGCGGTCGAGCTCGCCCTGGCCCAGCGGCCCGACGTCGTGCTGCTGGACGTGGAGATGCCGCACCTGGACGGGCTGGCGGCGACCCGGCAGATCGTGGCGGCCACCGGAGCGGATGGCCCGGCGGTGCTGATCCTGACCACCTTCGACCGGGACGACTACCTCTTCGCCGCGCTCCAGGCCGGGGCGAGCGGCTTCCTGCTGAAGAACGGCTCACCGGAGGAGCTGATCGAGGCGGTCCGGATCCTGGCCCGGGGCGACGCGCTGCTCGCCCCGCAGATCACCCGGCGGGTGATCGCGACCTTCGCCGCCCGGGCCGGCGCGGCTGCCCCGACGCCGGGGCAGCCCGGTCCGGGCGGCGGCGGGCCGGCCGAGCTGGACCGGCGCCGGCTGGCCGAGCTGACCGAGCGGGAACGGGAGGTACTCGTGCAGCTCGCCGGGGGCGCCTCCAACGCCGAGATCGCCCAGCGGCTGCTGCTCGGCGAGGCGACAGTGAAGACGCACGTCTCCCGGGTACTGATGAAGCTCGGACTGCGCGACCGTACCCAGGCGGTCGTCTTCGCGTACGAGCACGGGGTGGTGACCCCGGGCGGTGCCGGCGGCTGACCGGCCCGGCCGCCGGGTGCGGAGCCGGCTCGCCCGCTCGGGAAGTGGATCATCCCTGCGGTTCCGCCGCGCGACGGACGCCGGCGCAGCCGGGCCGGACTAGCCTCGGCTCCGCCGGTGCGGGGTGCAGCGGCGGAGATCCTGGCGAAGGAGGCCGGATGCTGCGCGTGGCGTCCGTCGACCGGTCGTTCGGCGGCCGGAGAGTGCTCGACGACATCTCGTTCGTGGTGACCCCGGGTCGGATGACCGGTTTCGTCGGTGCCAACGGTGCCGGCAAGACCACCTCGATGCGGATCATCCTCGGCCTGCTCGCCGCGGACGCGGGCACGGTCACCTGGAACGGTCGGCCGATCACCCGGGCGGTCCGGCAGCGCTTCGGCTACATGCCCGAGGAGCGCGGCCTCTACCCGAAGATGAAGGTACGCGAACAGCTCGTCTACCTCGGCCGGCTCTACGGGTTGACCGCGCCGGCCGCCCGGCGCAGCGTCGACGACCTGCTCGACCGGGTCGGCCTGACCGAGCGGGCCGACGACCCGGTGGAGAAGCTCTCCCTCGGCAACCAGCAGCGGGCTCAGATCGCGGCGGCGCTGGTGCACGATCCCGAGGTGCTGATCCTGGACGAGCCCTTCTCCGGGCTCGACCCGATCGCCGTGGAGGCGATCGCCGGGGTACTCCGGGAGCGGGCCGCCGCGGGCGCGCCGGTGCTCTTCTCCAGCCACCAGCTCGACGTGGTGGAACGGCTCTGCGACGACCTGGTGATCATCGCCGCCGGTGCGGTACGCGCCGCCGGCAGCCGCACCGACCTGCGCACCCGGTACGCCACCCCGCGCTACCAGCTGGTGCTCGACGGCGACGCCGGCTGGGTCCGTGACCTGCCCGGCGTCTCCATAGTGGACCTCGACGGCGCCCGGGTGGTGCTCGAACTCGCCGACCCCGGCGACGACCAGACGGTGCTGCGGGCCGCCCTCGCCCGGGGCCCGGTACGCGCCTTCGGTCCCGTCGTACCCTCGCTCGCCGAGATCTTCCGGGAGGTAACCCAGTGACGACGCTCGCCCCGCCGCCCGCCCGGACCGAGGCCGGACCGGTAAGCGGCACCTCGTTGTGGGCCGCGACCAAGCTGGTCGCCGGCCGGGAGATCGCGGTCAAGATCCGCGACCGGACGTTCCTGATCAGCACCGTCCTCTTCCTGCTGATCGCGGCGGCCAGCACCGTGCTGCCGGCGATCTTCGCCAACAGCGGCTCGACGGTGGCGGTGGTCGGCTCCGGCGACACCGCCAGCACACTGGACCGGGCCGGCATGGAGGTGGTGTCCGCCACCGACGTGGCGGCGGCCGAGCGGCTGATCCGGGACGGCGACGTGGACGCCGCGGTGGTGCCGGACGACGGCGGCGGGGTCCGGGTGCTGGCGATGGACCGTACCCCGGACTCGGTGGTCCGGGCGCTGAGCAGCGCTCCCCCGGTGCAGCTGCTCGACCCGGACACGGTCGACCCGATGCTGGCCTTCCTGGTGCCGGTGTCCTTTTCGATGGTCTTCTTCTTCCTCTCCATCAGCTTCGGCGTGCAGATCGCACAGAGCGTCACCGAGGAGAAGCAGACCCGGATCGTGGAGATCCTGGTGACGGCGGTGCCGGTCCGGGCCCTGCTCGCCGGCAAGGTACTCGGCAACGGCGCGCTCGCGTTCGGCCAGGTGATGCTGATCGCGCTGGTCGCGGTGGTCTCCATGCAGGCGGTCGGCGGCGACACCGCGCTGCTGGGACAGCTCGGCCCGGCGATCGCCTGGTTCATCCCGTTCTTCGTCGTCGGTTTCGTACTGCTCGCCTCGCTCTGGGCGGTCACCGGGGCGCTGGTCAGCCGGCAGGAGGACATCAGCGGGGCGTCCGGGCCGATCCAGTTGCTGATCATGGTGCCGTTCTTCCTGGTGATCTTCTTCAACAGCAACCCGACGGCGATGACGGCGCTCTCCTACGTGCCGTTCTCCGCGCCGACCGCGATGCCGCTGCGGCTCTTCTTCGGCGACGCCGCCACCTGGGAGCCGGTGCTGGCCCTACTGATCCTGCTCGCCGCCGCCGCGCTCTGCATCGCGCTCGCCGCGCGGCTCTACGAGGGGTCGCTGCTGCGCACCAACGGCAAGACCTCGCTGCGGGCCGCTTGGCAGGAGCGGGAGACCCGGGTCTCCTGACCCACCCGGGCCGCCGGGGCCGGGAGCCGGGGGCTCAGGATCGTCGGGCGGCGAGGCCGGAACAGCGCCTCGCCGCCGCGATCCGGTCCTCGATGCGTTCCCGGGCCGTTCCGGAGACGGGTACCGGCTGACCGGTCCGGGAGACGGTGGCCGGCAGGAACTCGTTCCGGACCACCGTACGGCCCCGGACGGTCAGCCGGAGCACTCCCGAGTCGGTGCTCTTCGAGTCGCCGTACCAGAGGAAGTTGCCGAGCCCGTAGTGCACGTACGTCCGGCCCAGCCAGCCGTCGGCGAGCAGGGTGTGCGCGTGCGTACCGAGCACGATGTCGGCGCCGCCCCGGGACATCCGGGCGGCGAAGCTCTTCATCTCGCTACTCGGGCAGGAGTTCCCCTCGATCCCCCAGTGCAGGAAGACGACCACCAGGTCGGCCCGCTGCCGGGCGGCCCGGACGGCGGCGTCGGCCCGCGCCGTGTCGAAGGCCATCGCCACGCCGGGCCGGGTGGCGGTCGCCTTCCACGGCGCGGCCAGCTCGTGCACCTGCGACATGCCGAGTACGGCGATCCGCACCCCGCGCACCGTGACCAGCCAGGGTGCGTACGCCGCATCGGCGTTCCGCCCCGCGCCGAAGACCGGGAACTCCGCCTCCGCCGCCGCGTCCAGGGTGTCCCGCAGCCCGACCTGCCCGTAGTCGAGCACGTGGTTGTTGGCGACCGAAGCAGCGTCCACCCCGGCGGCGCGCAGCGCGGCGTAGGCGCTCTCCGGCGCCCGGAAGTGGAACCGCTTCGGCTGCGGGGTGCCCCGGTCGGTCACCGCCGTCTCCAGGTTCAACAGGGTCAGGTCGGCGTCCCGCAGCGTCGGGGCGATCCGGCCGAACGCCGTCGCCGGCTCGTCGAGCAGCCGCAGCGTACGTCCGGTGAAGTGGACGTCCCCGGCGAACGCCAGCCGCAGTTCGACCGGCGCGGCCGGGGTGGACGCCGTCGGCGCGCCGCTCGGGGTGGCCGGGGTCGACGCGCCGGCCGGGGACTCCGGGGACGGCGATTCGGCCCCCGGTTGGTCGGAGCAGCCGAGCAGCACGGCCCCGGCCGTGATCCCGGCCAACGCCGCCCGCCACGCCCGCACCACCCCGCGCTTCATTCGCCGAGGGTACGCAACCATCCGCCGCTGGCGCCGCCCGCCGCACCGCCACAGTGTCGCGGTGTCGCGGTGGCCCGGTGACGCGGCGGCCCGTGGGCGGTGGTGGCCGGGTCAGCTGCGGAGGAGGCGGCCGAGCAGGTCGAGCTGGCGGGGGTCCTGCAACGCGGAGCCGACCGCCACCACCCGGGCGCCGGCCGCGAGGAAGTCGGCGGCGTTCGCCGCGTCCACCCCGCCGGTGGCCACGAACTTCACCGTCGGGAACGGGCCGCGCTGGGCGCGCAGCCAGCCCGTGCCTAGTTCGCTGGCCGGGAACGCCTTGAGCCAGTCGTGCCCGGTGCGCAGCGCCTGGTTGACCTCCGAGGAGGTGGCCACCCCGGGCAGGTGGGGCAGGCCGAGCCGGGCACACTCGGCGGCCACCTCCGGGTCGTAGCCGGGGGCGACGGTGAAGGCGACGCCGGCCTCGTACACCGTGGCGACCTGTTCCGGGGTGGTCACCGTGCCGGCGCCGACCGGCCGGTCCCGCTCCCGCCCGGCCGCGATGGCGGCATGCAGCGAGGGCAGCGCGTCCAGGCTCTGCACGGGCACCTCGACCACGTCGATGCCGGCGTCCCAGGCCCGCCGGCAGAGTTCGACCGTCCGGTCCGGGGCGAAGCCGCGCAGGATCGCCATCACCGGCTGGTCGGCGAAGAGGGTGTCGAAGTAGCTCGTCGACGGGTTGGGCACGGTCGCTCCGTTCATTGTCGGTGTTCCCCGGTCCAGCCGAGGTCCCGGGATATCGCGGCACAGGTCGCGGTCAGCTCCGGCAGGTGTTCGCGGAGCCGCTCCAGCGGGGCCAGCGCGCGCAGCGCGGTGACGGACACCGCGCCCGCCACCCGACCCCGGGCGTCCCGGACCGGCACGGCGACGCAGGTGACGAAGTCCTCGAACTCGCCGTCGTCCTCGGCCCAGCCGCGCTCGGCGATCCGGGCCAGCTCCGCCCGGAACCGCGCCGGGTCGGTGATCGAGGTGTCGGTGTGCCGGGGGTACGTCAGCCGGGCCAGGAAGCGTTCCCGGGCCGGCTCGTCGAGGTGGGCCAGGATCACCTTGCCGACCCCCGAGGTGTGCGGGTCGACGGGCTGGCCGACCCGGGACCGCATCCGCAGCGCTCCGCGACCGTCCACTTTGGCCACGTAGACGATCTCGTCGTCGACGAGTTGGGCGAGGTGCACGGTGTGGCCGTACCGGTCGCCGAGCTGGACCAGGTGCGGGTGGGCGACCGGATGCAGGTCGAGCTGCTCGACCGCGTGCTGGGCGATCGCCACCATCCGGAATCCGATGGTGTGTCGGCCGTCGACCGGGCGGGCGAACCCGGCGCGTTCGAGGGTCTGCACCAGCCGTGAGGCGGTCGACTTGTGCACCCCGAGGTCGTCGGCGATCTCGCCGAGCGAGCGGGGCCGCTCGGCGAAGAGTTCGATGATGCGCAGCGCGCGTTCTACGGTCTGGGACATCCTCCGGCCTCCCCGCTCAGTGCCGCCGGACCGGCGGACCGATCCGGATCGACGGACCGGACCGGATCGACGGGTGACCGGTGTGTTTCGTCCGGGATCTGTTGCCGGTCCTCTGCGGTCTGCTGCCAGTCGTCCGGGGTGATGCCGAGCGCCGCGCAGATCGTCTGCACCGGCGGCAGTGCGGCGAAGTCCGAGACGGAGCCGAGCGCGGCACCGGCAACCAGGTGCCCGAGCCGCAGCCGGGCGGCCGGATGGAGACCGCGCAGCGCACCGGAGAGCCAACCGGCGGCGAACGCGTCACCGGCACCGACCGGCTCCACCACCTCGACCGGACGGGCCGGCTCGACGGTGACCCGACCGGCGGAGAAGGCCACCGCGTCCACCGAGCCGTTCTTCACCACCAGGGTGCCGGGCCGGTCGACGAGCGCCCGGACCTGCTCCGGCTCCTCGACCTTCCAGAGCCGCGCCGCCTCGTCCAGCCCGACGAAGACCACGTCGGCGGCCTGGGCCAGCCGGAGCAGCTCGGTGGCGGCGGTGGACCGGTCGGGCCAGAGGGCGGGCCGGTGGTTGACGTCGAAGGAGACCAGCCGCCGTCCCGGCGGTCGGGTGGTGATCAGGTGCTCGACCAGCGCCCGGCAGCTCTCCGAGAGCGCCGGCGTCACCCCGCTCAGGTGCAGTACGGCCGCCGGGACCGCCCCGACCCTGGCCGCGTACCCGGAATCCATGCCGGCGGCGGCGGATCCGTTCCGGTAGTAGTAGACCCTGGTGCCGTCCGGGCCGGGGTCCTTGAGGTAGACGGCGGTCGGCCGGTCCGGATCGACCTCGACCAGCGAGGTGTCCACCCCGGCCGCCCGGATCTGCCCGACGACCAGCTCACCGAGTGGGTCGGCCCCGACCCGGCTCGCCCAGCCGGCCCGGTGGCCCAGCGCGGCGAGGAACATCGCGACGTTGGACTCGGCACCGCCGGCCCGCAGCACGAATGTCGACTCGGCGTCCAGCCGCCCACCCGGGGTCGGCGTCACCATCGCCATCGTCTCGCCGACACAGACCGCGTCGAGCGGTGTCGAGCGGCCGTCGAGCGGAGCGACCTGAGGCATCGCACTCCAATCTGATGCAGATGTTGCATCAACAACGCGATATCTGCACCACCTGCCGGAACCCAACCCTAGACCAGCCCGCGGCACGGCCGGCCCCGGGGTGGGTGGGCCGGGTGAGTCTCCGCCGAGCTACTTGCCGTTCGGCACGGTCGTAGCCGGACTCGGGGTTGTCGACCAGGTAGCGGCCGGTGGCCACGACAACTCCGGCGACGGCGAAGGCGTCGCGTTAAAGGTCGATTTCATGGTCCAGAGGTTCATCTGAACCGACCCCGCCCTCGCGACGGCGCATCAGAAGGTGCGAATACCCGACAGTAGACGGGGTCGAAAAGTGTTGTATCCATCGATAGTCTTTCACCCAGATGTCCGGGGGCGATGGGAGGGGACACGGGGGCCCGGTCGATCTGAGGGCCGATGATCGCGACACTAATTCCGACCACTGCGGATTCGGGCGCTTCGGCGCCGATAAGACGATCATTTCGCTCTCCCGACCGCAGCATTCGGCCGCAGTGCCTGCTGTTCACCGCACATTCTTCGCCATGCGCTGATCTGGCATGTCTCGAATTCGTAGTGTGCCGAGTTTTCGGGCACTGATCCTGTCATGCCCTGATCGCTTCCTGGTGACCGATCTGGCCGGTCGATACGGCCAGGACATTCTGACGAAGGGTACGGGTGGCGTGGCGCGTTTCAGACGATTCATCAGCTTCGGATTGTTGCCCACCCTGGTGCTGGCCCTGGCGGCCATCCCAGCGACACCGGTCGCCAGGGCGGCACCCCCCGCCGAGACACGGCCGGACGGTCAACCCCGCTCTGACGGTCCCCGGCCGGCGGTCGCGTCGTGTCCGGCGCCGACCCGTTCACCGGCGACGACCGCCAGCCGGCAGGCCCCGGCTCCCCGGCCGCTGCGCGCGACCGCGCTCCAGATCGAGGGCGCTTACTCGGCGCCTGACGCGCCGCGCCGAATGATTCCCTCCGACGAGTACCCGATCCAGGTGACCGTGCGGAACACCACCGCTGGCACCCTGCCGAAGAGCAGCTATGCGCTGTCGTACCGCTGGTACAGCGCGGACGGCCGGGACCGGACCACAGGGTCGAACCGGCTGGAGACCGTGCTACCGGCGGACCTGGCGCCCGGGGCTTCGGTGCTGGTGGAGGCGAAGGTCAAGGCCCCGAGCGAGAGCCTGCTCGGGCAGGATCGCGAGCGGTACGTCCTTGCCTGGGACCTGCGGGACCGGGATCGCCGCCGCTGGCTCTCCGAGACCGCCGGCGTGGCGCCGCTGCGCCAGGACGTCACCGTCGAGCACCCCACCTCCGACCAACTCGGTCTGGAAAGCTTCTACCAGTACGCCGGCACCGCGATCGGGGCCGGCGCCGGTCTCTCGGTCAACGCCTTTTCCGGCAACGCCGTCCTCGACTACAGCCCGATCGCCAACCCCAGTCGGGGGCCGGTCACCTTTGTCCGGCTCGCCTACAACAGCCAGGACGGCTCGACCTCCTCGCTCGGCCCCGGCTGGTCGCTGGCCACTTCCACGCTGACCCGGCTCGGCTCGCCGCTGGAGTTCCAGGGTGGCCTGCTCGGTGACCCGGAGCGGGTGACGCTGGTCGACGGGGACGGCACCGGCCACCACTTCGATCTGAACCGCCACGCAGCCTCGACCGGGCGAAGTGGACCTACGACAGCCCGGCCGGCGTGCACCTGCTGTTGCAGCGGACCGGGGATGACGACGACGCGCGCCGCTGGTCGATCACCGGCCCGGACCGGACCCGGATGTACTTCGACGAGCGCGGCTACCAGACCGCGACGGTCGACCGCAACGGCAACGAGCTGATCTTCGAATACGCGCAGGCCAGTATCGGCAACCGGCACACGGGTTTGCTCACCGGGCTGGTCGACGCCACCGGGCGGCGCACCCTCACCCTCGACTACCACCAGCCTGGTGACGACTACGCCTACTTCGACGGGACGGTCAAGCGGCTGGCGCGGAACCTGGCCAACGCCAACATCGTGCACCAGCTCCGCTCGATCACCGACGTCTCCGGCCGCACGCTGACCTTCACCTACAACGAGGACGGGGACCTCCAGGAGATCGTCGACGGCGTCGGCACCCCGCAGGCGCGGGCCTTCGGCTTCCACTACGACGACGGCCGGCTGGTCCGGGCGGTCGACCCGAACGGCAACCACACCGACATCGGATACCACGACAGCGGCGCCGGGTCGCTGCTGCGGGGTCGGGTCGCCGAACTCACCGACCGCCGGGGGCACGGCACCGACTTCGGGTACGCCGACGCCGACGGCGCAAACGGCTCGAAGCTGACCGCCACGGTGACGGACGCCAACGGTCACCCGACCGAGTTCCTGCTCGACGGCTACGGCCGGGTGGAGCGGCTGACCAACGCCAAGGGCGAGGCCACCCATCTCGTCTGGGACGCCGACAACAACGTGGTCCGGCTGCGCGAGCACAACGATGCGCTGAGCACCTGGGTCTACGACCAGAAGACCGGTTACCCGCTGGAGATCCGGGACGCGGAGGCGAACGCGCACGACCACCCGCCGACCCGGCTCGGCTACCGGTTCGCGCTGGACGGGCACGTCGCCGACCTGACCGAGAAGACCTCCCCGGAGGGCCGGCGCTGGCAGTTCGTCTACGACGACCGGGGCAACCTGGTCGCGGTCACCGACCCGAAGGGGACGGCTACCGAAGCCGACGGCGACTACACCAGCCGGTACGTCTACGACGAGTTCGGCCACCTGATCACCACCACGGACGCGAACGGCAACCCGACCACGTACGCCGACTACGACGCGAACGGCTACCCGCGGCGGATCACCGACGCGCTCGGCTGCTCCAGCTTCTTCAGCTACGACGCGACCGGCAACGTGGTGTCGACCGTCGACGCCAGGCAGAAGACCCGCATCTTCACCTACGACATCCTCAATCGCCCCCTGACCACGCGGATCCCGAAGGACGCGGCGGCGGGCGAGTTCATCGTCACGCCCGGCCCGAAGTACGACGCGAACGACAACATGATCCAGCTGACCGCCGCCAACCGGGCGGTGACCACTGCGGCGTACGACGAGAACGACCAGTTGGTGGCGTTGACCGCACCCCGGGAGTCGACCGGGGAGCCGGAGAAGACCAGCACACTGCGGTACGACCCGGTCGGGAACCTGCTGGCGGAGACCCGCCCCAAGGGGACCCTGACCCGCGACGACCCGGACGACTTCGTCACCCGCTACACCTACGACGAGCTGAACCGGCGATTGACCGTCACCGACGCGCTCGGCCAGCGCAGCACGGCGGTGTACGACACGGTCGGGAACCTGGTGACCGAGGTCGACCCGAAGAAGAGCCAGACCCCGGACCCGGACGACTACGCCACGAAGTACGAGTACGACCTGAACCACCGGGTCACCGCCGTGATCGATGCGGCCGGGCACCGGGCCAGCGTCCGGTACGACCGGGACGGCAACGTGGTCGAGACCACCGACCAGGAGGGCAACACCAGCCTGACCCGCCTGGACGAGCGGGCCATGGTCGTCGAGACCCGCACGCCGCACTCCCGCGACGGCGCCGACATCCGCTACTTCACCAGCCGCTACGAGTACGACCAGGTCGGTAACCCGACCCGGACCACGATGCCGCGCGGGACGGAGACCGCCGACCCGAACGACTTCGTGCAGACCGTCGTATACGACGAGCTGAACCGGATCAAGGAGAAGCGCCTTCCGTTCGACCCGGGCGACGAGACGGTCAACGTGCCGGACAAGATCTTCTACGGGTACGACCAGGTCGGCCAGCTGACCGAGGTCAGCGCCCCGCCGTCGGAGGGGCAGAGCGTCCGCAACGTCACCCGGCAGACCTACTACGACAACGGCTGGCTGCGCAGCTCAATCGATCCGTTCGGCATCCGCACCAACTACGACTACAACGCGGTCGGGGCGCAGACCTCCCGCACCTTCCTCAGCGCGGGTGGCGGTTCCAGCCGCACCATGAGTTGGGAGTACTTCCTCAACGGCAAGCTGAAGTCCCGCTCCGACGACGGGGTGCCGGTCGGCCAACACGTCGTGCTGGTGGACAACTCCGACGCCAACCACACCGAGCTGGCCGGCGGCTGGCAGGCGGTCGAGGGCAACGGCGCCGACCACGAGGGATACGACTACCGGGTCGCCACCGCGACCGAGGGCAGTTTCACCTGGAAGGCCGACATCCCGGCCAGCGGCACCTACGAGGTCGCCGTCCGGTTCCCGCGCGGCGCCGCGACCGCCGCCCGCTACACCGTCGAGCACAACGGCGGCAGCACCACCCGCACCGTCGACCAGACCCAGAACGCCGGCGAGTGGGTCAGCCTCGGCCGTTTCGCCTTCACCGAGGACAACCTGCGCAACATCACCCTCTCCGGCAGGGTCATTGCGTTCTGGGGTAGCTGCTGGTCATTGCAGTGATGAGGTCGTGCGGGCGACGGTCGGCGCGTCTGGTGGCGCGGGCGATGTTGGTATCGCCGTTGGTGCGGTGGTAACTGGCCGCGGTGTTACGTAGCGTCGCCATGATTGCGGGGCCGGTGCCGGTTCTGGCTTGGTGGAGGTCTTCACGGAACGTGACGTCGCGGACATGATGGACCTGATTCTCGATCAGCCACTCGTTTCGGGCCCAGGACTGCAGGTCCGCGGGTTGGGCGTGCTCGGCGGGGAGGGAGATGGTGTAGTAGGCGGTTTCCCTGGTGGTCTTGCCCTTGAGGGTGCGGGTGCGGGTGATCCGGACGGCCTGCTCGGCGTGAGGGAACAGCAGACCGCCGGGGGTGGCTACGGTGAGCGCCTTGACCGTGCGGGTCTCCCGCCGGCCGTGACCGGTTTCGCGGCGTCGGTCACCCACCGGGACCTGGGCCCAGGGCAAGGCCTTGAGCTGGGCAAACACGGTCGGCTGGTTACCTTTGACCGGGATGAGCAGGTCGGCGCCGCGAGCGGCGACCTCGGTCGCGTGGCTGGTCTGTGTATGGAGGGCGTCGGCCACGAAGATGAGGCCGTCCAGGCTACCCAGAACCTGTTCGACCGCGTCCAGCAGTGGGGTGAACGCGGGGATTTCGTTGCTTTTCGCGGCCACGGTGACCTGAGCGAGCACGATGCCGGTGCTGGTGTCCAGCGCGGACAGCAGGTGGACCCGGCTGCCATCGGCGCGGCGGGCGCCGCGCATGGTCTTGCCGTCGATGGCGATGACGATCCGGTACCGCCGAGGTCGGGGCGTGACCGGAGGCGGGACGCGGGTACGCAGCCAGTCGGCGAGCACGGTGGCCAGCAGGTCAGCGTCCAACCTGGTCAGCAGCCGCCAGATCGTGGTCGCGGCCGGGACGGCGCGGATGAACCCGAGCCGGGCCCTGGCGAGGTCATCGAGGTCGTGCAGCCAGTCCGCGATGGCCGCGAACGATGATGCGCCGGCGGTCACGGCGCACACCGCGACGGTCAGTAGCCCGACGAGCGGGTAACGCGCCCCACGCGGGGACCGGGGGTCCGCGATGGTGGCCAACGAGTGCTGGAGCCCAGCTTCTTCACCCTCGGTGACAAGGCGCGGTGGCGAGTCGGTGGGGGTGCGAACTGCGGACAGTACCTGAATCGGGCATGCTGACATCGCGGGTGAGGTCCTCAAGGTGTCCGGGAGCGTCGAGAACTCCATGATCACCTACAGGCCTCACCCGCCTTCCTCAACCCCGCAAGGGTCCGCCCACCCCGGGAATCCCCAGTTCAACGGCCACTCGACCAAACACGCAATAGCCCTGCCCTCTCCGGCGACGCCGACAACCCCGTGGTGGCCGACGCGGTCCGGCTGGTCCGGGACAACAGCGGCGACGTCGACACCGAGCGGAAGACCTTCAACCACCGGTACGACGTCAACGACAACCTCATCCAGATCACCGACGCCAGTTCCGGAGCCCGGACCGACGAGTACACCATCGGGTACGACGCGCTGGACCGGGCAGCCTCGATCGAGGAGCGCAAGGACGGCGCGCTGCGCAACACCACCCGCTACGACTACGACCCGAACGGCAACATCGAGCAGTGGCGGCACGACGACCAGACCGCCAGCTTCGGCTACGACGCCCGGGACCTGGTGGCGCGGGTCACCAACCGGGCCTCCGGCGAGGGCGCCGAGGACAAGGTCACCACGTTCAGCTACACCGCCCGGTCCCACGTGCGACAGCAGGTCAAGCCGAACGGCAACACCGTCGACTTCGAGTACTACCTCGACGGGCTGCTGCGGCACCAGGTGGAGAAGAAGTCCGGCGGGACGGTGGTCAACGAGCACACGCTCGAATACAACGCCAACTCGCACAAGACCAAGGACACCGCCCGACGGCAGAACGCCGACGACCACAGCGCGTACCTGAACGACGTATTCAGCTACGAGTACGACCCGCGTGACCGGATCCGCAAGGTGACCAAGTCCGGCACCGACGGCGCCGAGAAGTCCACCGAGACCTACCGGCACGACGCCAACAACAACGTCATCGAGCAGAAAATCAAGGACGACACCACCACCTTCCGGTACGACCGCAACCGGCTGGCCTCGTCCACCGTCGACGCCACCACCTTCGTCTACGGCTACGACCCCTTCGGCCGGCTCAGCCGGATCAGCATCGGCGGCGCGCAGACCGAGCGCTACGTCTACGACGGCTTCGACCGCACCGTCGAATACCGCCGGGGCACCGGAGCGGTCGCCAGCAGCACCCGGTACGCGTACGACCCGCTGGACCGGACGGTGAGCCGGACCGCGAAGGCAGGCGGCGACGACGCGAAGACCACCACGCTGGACTACCTGGGGCTGACCCAGCAGGTGCTCACCGAGCGGGTTGGCGGCGAACTGCGCAAGTCCTACCAATACTCCCCCTTCGGGGAGCTGCTCGGGCAGCTCAGCGTGCCGAAGGACGGCGAGCGGGAGCAGTCGTTCCACGGTTACAACGCGCATGCCGACGTGGAGAGCCTGACCGACGAGGACGGGAACAACCGGGCCACCTACGGCTACACCGCGTACGGCGGCGACGACACCGACTCCTTCACCGGTGCCGACAAGCCCGACGCCGGCAACCCGGACGCCGAGCCGGAGAATGTCTACCGGTTCAACACCGCCCGTTGGGACTCGACCTCCGGCAACTACGACATGGGCCTGCGGGACTACAGCCCCGGGGAGAACCGGTTCCTCTCCCTCGACCTCTACAACGGCGCACTGTCGGATCTGTCACTGTCGACGAACCCGTTCACGATGAACCGGTACTCGTTCGGCGGCGGCAACCCGATCAGCATGATCGACCTGACCGGGCACTGGCCGTCGTGGAGCGACATCGGCCACGCCGCGCTCGACGTGGTCGGGCTGGTGCCGGTGGTCGGCGAGGTCGCCGACATCGCCAACGGCATCTGGTACGCCGCCGAGGGCAATTACGTCGACGCGGCGCTCTCGTTCACCTCGGCGATCCCGCTCGCGGGATACGCGGCGACGGCGGTGAAGGCCGGCAAGTACGGCAAGGCCGGCGTCGACGCGGTACAGGCCGGTTCCAAAGGCGCCGACGAGGTCGCCGCGGGCGCCAAGGGGACACCTACGGCGAAGACCGGTGGCGACGCACCACCCGCTCCCCCGGCCAAGGGCGGCGGCGACACGCCACCCGCCGGCAACGCGCCGGCCGGTGGGAACACGCCAGCCGCACCGGCCAAGCCCCCGCCGCCACCCCAGGCGCCGCCGGCACCGCCGGCCGCACCGAAGCCGCCGGGCTGCCGCAACAGCTTCGCGCCGGGAACCGGCGTGGTGCTGGCCGACGGCACCAGCAAGCCGATCGAGGACGTCCGGGTCGGCGACCAGGTACTGGCGACCGACCCGGTCACCGGGCTGACCGAGTCCCGCCCAGTTGTCGCGCTGATCGTCGGCGAGGGCGCAAAGGACCTGGTCGAGGTCACCGTCGACACCGACGGAGCCCGGGGCGACGCCACCGGCACGGTCATCGCCACCGCCGAACACCCATTCTGGCTGGCAGCCGAGGAGCGCTGGGCGGACGCCGACGACCTGGCGACCGACGACTGGCTCCGTGCGGACGACCGGGAACTGGTCCGGGTCCTCTCCGTACGGGCCTGGAGCCAGCAGCAACGGGTGCACAACCTGACCGTGTCCGACATCCATACGTACTATGTGATCGCTGGCAACACCCCGGTGTTGGTCCACAACGAGGATGGCGGCGGGCCGTACAGCAGGCGCGGACATTACGGCCGGACCCCGTCCAGAGCCGATCGTCGGGCATTCGGGGCCGGACCCGGGCAGGTCGTCGACCATAATCCGCCGCTCGTGCAGCGATACTACGAAGGTGATCCGAGCATTGGGGAGAAGCCGGGGATTGAAATGACGGAGGCCGAGCTCCGAGCGAGCGCGAAGGACCGGTCCAGAATGGCGCTCCAGAATCGCACAGAATCGGATCGACAGGGGCGCCAGATGCAACAGTACTCGATGGACATGCGCGAGGAGTTCTTCGGAGGTGAGGTTTGTGAGTTTTGAGCAGTGCGCGAAGGCGCATTTCGTTGATCACTGGAAGGCCACGCCTCAGCCGCGTCGACTCAGCACCGGGCGGTTCCGCGAACTGCCGTCCTGGTTCAGCGTGCTGGAATTCCAGCGCAAACGGACCTGGTGCTACGCCACTGTCGGCATGAGCGGCGGTGACCCAGACGGCATCGAAACCTTCATAGTCACACCGGAGCAGAACCTGCGGGCAGTGGAGTTTCTCTATTCGCTGGCCCACTTCCACCTGACCGGAGCGCGCTTGGAGCTCGGGCACACGGTCAACTTCGGCAAGGAGCTCTGGGACGGGTCGAGTCTGGATCATGGTTTCCTCTCGTTCCCCTACGTGGAGTCGGTCGGGTTCGATTCATTCGACTGCGACAATGGGAGCACGACCGTTGCCTGGCTGATCCCTATCACGTCGGGCGAGCGGGACTACAAGAAGGAGAATGGCGTCGAAGCTCTCGAAACGCTGTTTGAGAGTCGCAGTCTCGACTATTTGAACCCGTCGCGCGCCAGCCTCGTTTGAGTTCTTCGGTTGACCCGCTGGTTCCGACATGGCGGGACGTGGGAGCTGCATGAAGCACGACGCACATCTGTCGATGACGGAAAGAGGAGTGACGGGATGCGAAGATTCCCTCTCAGGGCCATAGCGGGGTCGGCGGTCGCGGCGATGGTGATAGCCGCCACCGGGGCACCCGCCCAGGCCGACGACAACCGGCTACCGCTGCCGAACTACGGAGACATCGTGGTCGACGACGTCCACGACCGGGTGTTCGTCAGCGGCGGCCCGACCACCAACGGCATCGTGGTGACCGACTTCTCCGGGCGGGTGAAGAAGACCATCACCGGCCAGTCCGGGGCGACCGGCCTGGCGCTGAGCGCCGACAGCACCACCCTCTACGCCGCGCTGGCCAGCGGCGACGCCATCTCGGCGATTGACACCACGACCTACGCCGAGACGGCCCGCTACCCGGTCGGGTCGCAGACCTGCCCGACGCACCTGGCCCGGACCGGCACCACGATCTGGTTCGGGTACGGCTGCGAGACCGACTGGACCGGAAAGATCGGCGCGCTGGACACCGCCGCGACCCCGCCGGCCATCACGCTCGACCGGCAGGGCGGCGCCATCTTCCAGCGGGCGCCGTTGCTCGGCGCGGTGTCCGCCGACGCTGGACCGCTGGTCGCCGGGCAGCTCTCGCTGAGCCTGTCGACGGTACGGGTCTTCTCGGTGGCCGGCGTCGAGCTTACCGAGGGCGCGACCGGCGACGTGGTCGGCAGCAGCCTCGCCGACCTGGCCCTGAGCCCGGACGGGGCCACCCTGTTCACCGCCTCCGGATCGCGGGACCACGCCGAGGCGTTCGCCCCGGCCGATCTCGCCCGGCGCGGGGCGTACGCCACCGGGTTCCGGCCGAACTCGGTGACCGTCTCAGCGGACAGCCGGTACCTCGCCGTCGGCCGCAACACCAGTGGCCGGGAGGACGTTCTGGTCTACGAGGTGGGCGGCATCCTGCCGGAGAGGAAGGTCGACCTGGACAGCGGCGAGGTGGCGGCCACCCGCGGCCTGGCCTGGTCCGCCGACCTGAGGTACCTGTTCGTGGTGACCCAGCAGGCGACCAGCAGCGTCCCGGCACTGGAGGTGGTCTCCCGGCCGACCCACTGAGCCGAGGTCGGCGGGCCCGGCCGAATGCCGCCGTCGGCGCACCGGCCGGCCCGTCGGCGTCCGGGGTCAGGGAACGACCACTACCCTGCTCCGGACGGCGCGGTCGTAGGCAGTTGGTTCGCCGGTTCGTCCACACCATTCGTCAGGCTCACGTACCTGCTCAGACTCTGGTCGGGAGCACCGGATGATCGCCAGGAACCTGTGCGTACTCCTCCCGACAGGTCCGGACTCAGTCGTGGTCCGGGGCGCCGGTGAGGTGATGGTCGGCGGCGTACAGCACCTCGGCGACCAGCCGCCGGACGTGGCCGCCGCGCGCCCGGTAGACGGCCCGCCGCCCGTCCCGGCGGACCCCGACCAGGCCGGCGAGGAGCAGCTTCGCCAGGTGCTGGGAGACCGCCGGCCGGGCGGCACCGACGGCCAGCGCCAGGCTGCCGACGTCGTACTCCCCGTCGCGCAGCAGCCACAGCAGGCGGAGCCGGGTCGGCTCGGCGAGCATCCGCAGCGCGGTCACCGCCGTCTCGATCTGGGCCTCGGTCGGCAACTCCGGCTCGTTGGCGGCAGCTGGCGCTTCGTCGGGTGCGTACACGAGCACTAGTCTGCTGCCGCGACCCCGGACCCGTCCACGGGTCGGCCCGGCGGTTCCAGCGGGCCCAGCCAGCGCAGGTGGCCGTCGACCCGGAGCAGCGGCAGGACCACGCCGTCCGGGCCGTGCATCGCCAACTCGGCACGCGCGTCGGCGAGCTGCCCGCCGTGCGGCGCCGACGGCGGCTCCTGCCAGACGTGGTAGAGCGGGCCGCCGTCGCCGATCGAGTCGATGGCCCGGTCGAAGGCGGACCGCTGCTCGGCCGGTACGTGCATCCGGGTCGCCGCGTGGAACACCACCCTCGGCTCACCGGGCGGCAGCGCCCGGCCCACCTCCGGGCAGACCTCCACCGCGTCACCCGCGACGACGGCCGGCGGGTCGGCCGCGACCACGTCGAGGGCCGCCTCGAGCAGCGTCGCCGCGTCCCGGTTCTCCGGCCAGACCAGCGCCCGCAGCCAGCGTCGCGCGGTCTCGTCGGTGACGTCCACCGGATTCAGGTCGACCCCGGTACGGCTGGCGATCGGCGGTACGTCGTCCAGGTCCGGCGGCGGCGTCCGGCCCAGCCACCGGCTGTCCAGACTGACCACGGCATCGGCGGGACCGAACGCCCGACCGCCGACCAGATAGCGGTAGCGGTCCACGTGCAGGTGCACACCCGCGCTCGACCCGACCTCCACCAGGTGCACCGGCCCGGCGCAGTGCTGCCCGACGATCCGGAGCGCGTAGCGCAGCGCGACCGCCCGGCGTACCACGTTGGTCTGCACCAGCCGGGTGCGGATCAGCTCACCGAGGTCGGCCCGGTAGCGGCGGCAGAAGTCCAGCAGTACCGGTCCGGCATCCGCCGGCCGGGCGGCGGCCGGGCCGACCAGCGACGGGTAGAAGTCGCGCAGCGGATGCCGTACCCCGGCCAGCAGCAGGTAGTGTGCCGCCCCGAAGAACAGGTACGACGCCTGCTGCCCCGGCCGCCGGCCGGTCAGCAGTTCGAGGGTCGGCCGGTCTTCCGCCACCACCGGGCAGAGCGCCCGGTAGAGCGGGGAGGTGGTGAAGGTCGCCGGTGCGGCGGCGAAATGCCCCGCCAGTTGGTCGATCTCCCGCCCCGCCGCCATGTCCCCCCGTCCCTGGTCCCGCCTGTGGTCCCCGACGCTGGGTCGCCGTCGGGCCGGGACGTCGTACCAGTATCGGGCGGCGCCGGTCCGGCGGCTGTGAACTGGAGCACCTGTTGATCAGGCGGGAATGCCCGAGAGCGCCAGTGGTTGGAGGCAGGTGTGATCTTCGCAGTCCGCGTCCAGACGTACGTCGAGCAGCCGGGAAAGACCTCATGACCACCACCGCCGCGCCGGTCGAGGCGCCCGTGCCGCCGCCCGCCACGCCCGGCGACCTGATGACCGGGCGGGAACGGCTGCGGCTCGTCCTGGTGCTCGGTTCGCTGATCGCGATCGGGCCGCTGACCATCGACATGTACCTGCCGGCGCTGCCGGCGATCACCGCCGACCTCGCCACCGCCGAGGCCGCGGTCCAGCTGACCCTCACCGGTACCCTGGCCGGCCTGGCCCTCGGCCAGCTCGTGATCGGCCCGTTCTCCGACGCGGTCGGCCGGCGGGTCCCGCTGCTCGCCGGGCTGGTGCTGCACGTGGTCGCCTCCGCGCTCTGCGTCGTCGCCCCGAACGTCGGGGTGCTCGGCGTACTGCGGGTGTTGCAGGGGCTCGGCACCGCCGCCGCCGCGGTGGTGGCGATGGCCGTGGTCCGGGACCTGTTCAGCGGAACCGCGTTCGCCCGGATCTTCTCCCGGCTGATGCTGGTGATGGGCGCCGCACCGGTGCTGGCACCCACGCTGGGCAGCGCGGTGCTGCGCTGGACGGACTGGCGGGGCGTCTTCGTCGCGCTCGGCGTCTTCGGGATCGTGCTGGTCACCCTCGCCGCGGTCAAGCTCCCCGAGACACTGCCGGTGCACCGTCGGCGCAGTGGCGGCGTACGCGGCACCGCCCGAGTCTACCGCTCGCTGCTGCGGGACCGTACGTTCGTCGGCCTCGTCGCGGTCGCCGGGCTGTCGATGGCGGCACTGTTCGCGTACGTCTCCGGGTCGTCCTTCGTCTTCCAGGAGCAGTACGGCCTCGACGAGCAGCAGTTCGGGATCGTCTTCGGGGCTGGTGCGGTGGGGCTGATCGGCGCCTCCCAGTTCAACGTCCGGCTGCTGCGCCGGTACGCCCCGCAGCGGATCCTGGTCTCCGCGTTGGCCGTCGGCACGCTGGCCGGGTTCACGTTGCTCGCCTTCGCCTCGACCGGGCTCGGCGGGCTGCCCGCCGTACTCGTCTCGCTCTGGGTGGTGCTCGCCGCCGCGGGTTTGGCCATGCCGAACGCCCCGGCGCTGGCGTTGAGCCGGCACGGCGAGGCGGCCGGCACGGCGGCGGCGCTGCTCGGTGCGGTGCAGTTCGGCATCGGCGCGCTGCTGGCGCCCCTGGTCGGCGTACTCGGCAACGGCAGTGTCGGGATGGGCCTGGTGATCGCCGCCGGGATGCTCGCCGCGCTGGCCGTGCTCTTCCTGGTGGTCCGCCCCGCCCAGCTCACCACCGCCACCCCCGACGTCGCCCCCGCCACCGCGCACTGAGCAGCTTTCATGATCAGGGAGCGTCCGGCTCGTCCTGACCGGCCGGACGCTCCCTGATCACTTGGTTCGGCGGGGGTGGGGGCGGCGGGCGGCGGTGGGTGGAGCGGGCCAGTGTGCGGGGCGGCGTAGCGCTCGCGGCAGGGCCGTTCGCGGGTCTCCCTTTGCCGCGTCGAGCTGCGCCTGGGTGAGGAAGATGCTCCGGCGCAGGTCAGCGCCGCGCAGGTCGGCTCCGCGCAGGTCCGCACCGGTCAGGTCGGCCAGGGTCAGGTCGACGCCGCGCAGGTCGGCCCCGATCAGAAGCGCCCCGCGCAGGTTCGCCCCGACCAGACCGCTCCGGCGCAGGTCGGCCCCGATCAACTCGGCCCCCCGCCGATCGACGCCCCGCCCGGCACGGTCGGCCCGGGCGCGGATCTGCTCGCTGGCCCGCCGCAGCAGCTCGTTGACGGCCCGCCGGTGGGTTGCCACGTCGAGTACGACGAGCGAGGCCGGATCGCCGTCGGCGAGCAGCTCGGTCGCGACGCGGGCGGCGGCCAGCTCGGCGTGCAGCGGCTCGGCCGGACGCAGCGCCAGCGCCTCGGTCAGATACCAGAGCAGTTCGTGGAGCTGTCGCATGACCGGGAACACCTCGAACATCCCGGCCGCGACCTCCGGGTCGGTCCGCCAGTCACGCCCCCGGTAGGTGACCTGGGCGACCTGCTGGCCGGCGCCGAAGCAGTCGAAGACCGTACATCCGGCGAAGCCGCGCTGTCGCAGGTCACGGTGGATGCCGCAGCGGTGGTCGGAGCGCAGGTTGGGGCAGGCCCGGCCGGCGGGCTTGTCGATGGCGAAGTCCGAGGAGGCGGCGAAGGCCGGCACCACGCAGCAGAGCCCGAAGCAGCGTGCGCAGTCGGCCCGCAGCTCCCGCCGCCGTCCAGCCGGCGCCGCCTGCAGGTCGGTCGTGGCGTTCGGCGGGGCTGCGGACTCGGGGGTGCCGGACACGACAGTGGATCTCCTAGCAGCGGGTGCACCAGCCGGTCCCCGGGTCGTCGACGCCGGGCAGGTCTGGTCTGGTGGTCGAGCTGGCTAAAGGGTACCTATCGGACCGGCGCCGCCAACCCGACCAGCCGGCGGCCGGGTCAGCCGGCGACCGGGGCGGCCGGTTCCGGTTCGGCCTGCGGCAGCGGCTCGCCGGTCTCCAGCAGCGTCTTGAGGCTGGAGAGCAGTTCCGCCCAGCCCTCGCTCACGCTCTCCAGCAGGGCGCCGCCGGGCGCGAAACCCTGGTGTACGACGGTCAGCCGCACCGCCGCACCCCGAGGCTCGATCTCGAAAGTCACCCTGCTGCGCGGCTCGGCGGCGAACTTCGCCACCTCGGCCGGATCCATCTCGTACGCCTCGGCGAACTCCGGCCCGAAGTCGTGCCAGGCGTACGACAGCCGCCGGTAGGGCTCCGCCGCCAGCACGACCTGCTCCGGCCCGGCGACCCGTACGCCGTTGTGCACCCAGACCATCTCCGAGCCGACCTGCCAGTCCGTCTCGAAGGTGACCCCCCAGTAGCGACTGGTGAAGGCGGGATCGGTGAGCGCCTGCCAGAGGCGTTCCGGAGTGGTGTTGATGTAGCTGGTGTAGACGAACTCGCGCTCGCTCATGGGTTCCTGCTCCAACGCGCTCTTGAGCTCGGCGAGCGCTCGCACCCGCCCCCGGTCGTACTGCTGGATCCAGCGGTCCGCGATGGCGTTGATCGGCTCGGCGTTGAGGTAGTGCAGCTTCTCCCGGCCCCGCCACAGCGTGCTGACGAGGTTCGCCGCCACCAGCACCGCGAGGTGCTTGCTGACGGACTGCCGGGTCATCGCCAGCCCCGCCCAGAGTTCCCGCAGGCTCTGCCCGTTGCGGACGTTGAGGCTGTCCAGCAGCCGGCGGCGACTGCTGTCGGCCAGCGCCCTGAACACCTCATCCATCCCCGTCACCCCACGAGAAACATGCAGCCATCTGGTTGCCTGAAGCATATGCAGCCAGCCGGCTGCATGTCAACTCGATCGAAGATCACAAAGCTTGTCCCCCGGGATCGTGGGTTTCCGATTCGGGCTTCCGGGTAGCACTTCCAGCCATAAGCGACTCGGACAGGAGGGACAGATGACCGCGCGGACGCAGTACCACGTCGTGCCCGAGGGCAACGGCTGGAAGGTGGAGCACGGCTCCACGGTGGACGGTCACTACGACACCAAGGAGAGCGCGCTCGGCGCCGGTCGCGAGGCGGCCAAGGCGGACCCGCCGAGCCAGCTCGTCGTGCACAAGCAGGACGGCCAGGTCGAGACCGAGTACACCTACCGCGACGACCCGTTCCCGCCCGCAGGCTGAGAGCAGCCGCCGGAGGCACCGGCACCCGGTGCTCTCCTCCCCCGCACAGCGGCCCACGCCAGCATCCGCAGGCGTGGGCCGATCCGTGCCCCGGCCTCGCCCGGCGGCCCCCGGTTCCCTGCCGGACGGGCGCCCCGGTCTCGCAGGACGGACCCCCCGGGTCCCGCCGGACGGACGCCCCGGTCCCGCGGTCCCGGTAGTTCCGGACCGTTCATCGCGTGGATCCGGGGCTCTCATCGCGATCAGCGACCGGCCAGGGGTCCCCGGACGGGGACTGTCGAGCTGCCCCGCCTGCGCGCCCAACAGGTCCGCGACCATGCCCGGAATGTCGCGCCCCGCCTGTGCACCCAGCTCGACAGTCGCGCACGCGAGGTATGGCCCGGCAGGCGGGCAAGCAGGCACGCGTGCACGCAGGCGGGCAGGCGTGCACGCAGGCGGGCAGGCAGGGTCAGCACGCAGGCAGGGTGAGCACGCAGGCGGGCAGGCGGCAACGCGGCCCGAGGCCGCCGGTACCGCGCTAGCCGGGTTCTGGGCGGTTCACCCGACGGCGCGGGTGACGGTCGGACGGACCCGGCCGACCGGGCGCGGCGGCCGACCCGGTGCCGGTCAGGTGACCGCCTTGCGGGCCTGCTCGGGGTCGTCGGCGTCCAGGGCGAGCCGGGCCAGCCGTACGCAGTCGGCGTACGTGCGCTGCGCCAGCGCCGCCCGTACCGGGCCCAGCGACCGGCCGGACATCGAGAGGCTGGCCATGCCGAGGCCGACCAGGACCGGGGCGAGCAGCGGATCGGCCGCCGCCTCGCCGCATACCCCGACCGGCTTGCCGGCGGCCCGTCCGGCCGCGCCGACCTCGGCGACCAGCCGCAGCAGGGCCGGCTGCCACGGGTCCAGCAGCTCGGCCAGCAGTCCGGACTGCCGGTCGGCGGCGAAGGCGTACTGGCTGAGGTCGTTGGTGCCGATGCTGAGGAAGTCGACGACCTCCAGCAACTGGGCGGCGCGCAGTGCCGCCGCCGGCACCTCGACCATCACCCCGGCCTTCGGCAGCCCCGCGGCGTGCACCGCGTCGGCGAAGCCGGCCGCCTCGGCCCGGGTGGCGACCATCGGCGCCATCACCCAGACCTCCGCCCCGGTCTGCCCGGCCGCGCGGGCGATCGCCGCCAACTGGCGGTGCAGCAGCTCGGGACGCTGCCGGGCCAGCCGCAGGCCGCGTACCCCGAGGGCCGGGTTCGGCTCGTCTGCCTGGCCGAGGAACGGCAGTGGCTTGTCCGCGCCCGCGTCCAGGGTGCGGATCACCACCCGGCGCCCGTCGAGCGCCGCGAAGACCTCCCGGTACGCCTCGGCCTGCTCGTCCACCGACGGCTCCCGGGCACGGTCCAGGAAGAGCAGTTCGGTGCGGAACAGCCCGACCCCCTCGGCACCGTCGGCCGCCGCCACATCCCGGACCGAGCCGACGTTGCCGAGCAGCGCCACCGGGTGCCCGTCGGCGGTCCGCCCCGGGCCGGAGACCGCGGCCACCGCCGCCCGCCGTTCCCGGTCGGCGTGCTCGGCGGCGGTCACCTCGGCGGGGTCGACATCGAGCCGGACCACTCCGCTGGCGCCGTCGACGAGTACCGTCGTGCCGTCGGCGAGGTCGCGGATCCCGGGGCAGGCGACCACGGCGGGCAGCCCGAGCGCGCGGGCCAGGATCGCGGTGTGGCTGGTCGGGCCGCCGGACTCGGTGACCAGCGCGACCACCTGCTCCGGGTCCAGGTCGACGGTGTCGGCCGGGGCCAGGTCCCAGGCGGCGAGCACGTACCGGTGCCCCGGGGCGGGCACTCCGGGCATCGGCCGGCCGAGGCAGACCGCCACCGCCCGGTCGCGCAGGTCGTCCAGGTCGGCGACCCGCTCGGCGAGGTATCCGCCGGCCGCCTCGAACGCCGCCCGGTGGGTGGCGAAGGCCGCGTCGATGGCGTGCGGCCCGTCGGAACCGGCCAGCACCTTCTCGCGTACGGCGTCGAGCAGCACCGGGTCCTCGGCCATCATCGCCTGGGCCCGGAGTACGTCGACAAGGGTCTTCTCCCCCGAGCGGTCGGCTCGGCGGGTCAACTCGGCGACCACCTCACGCAGTGCCGCCACCGCCCGGTCCGCCTCGGCCGCCGGATCGGTCACCGGCACAGGCGCGGGCAGCGCCGGCACCCCGGCGACCCGCAGCACCGGTCCACCGGCCAGCCCCGGGCTGACCCCGATGCCGCGCAGCTCCGCCGGGGCGGCGGGCTCAGGCATCGGCCGGCTCCTCGGCGTCCAGGTCCCGGGCCAGCAGCTCGGCGAGACCGTGCAGGGCCGCCTCGGCGCCCTCGCCGTCGGCCTCCAGCACCACCTCGGTACCCTGCTTGGCTCCGAGGGCGAGCACCGAGAGCATGCTGTTCGCGGGTACCGGGCGCCGCTCACCGGTCCGGATGGTCACCGGCACCGGTGCCGCGCCGGCCGCCGCGACGAAGAGCGCCGCCGGGCGGGCGTGCAGACCGCTGGCGGAACCGACAGTCACCGTACGGGTAGCCATGCTGGCCTCCCTCTCTCGCAGGTTCGATCTGTCAGGGTTCGATGGTGACCTTGATGGCCTCGCCCCGGGCGACCACGCCGAAGGCGTCGATGGCCTGCTCCAGCGGAAGCCGGTGGGTGATCAGATCGGCCACCGGGACCGCGCCGGTGGCGATCAGCCGCAGCGCCTCGGCGTTCTGCGCCGGGCTGGAACCGTTGGCGCCGACGATCGTCAGCTCGCGGTAGTGCACCAGGTTCGAGTCGAGCGAGATCACCGGGTCGTCCTTTGGCAGGCCGCCGAAGAAGCTGATCCGGCCCTGCCGGGCGGCCATCTGCACCGCCTGCTCCTGGGCCGCGCCGGAGGCCGCCGCCGTGATGATCACGTCCGCGCCGCGCCCGTCGGTCAGCTTCAGCACCTCGTCGACCGGGTCCACCTCGGCGCCGCAGATCGCCGCGTCCGGCCGGACCAGTCCGGCCGCCAGCTCCAGCCGTTCCCGGTTCAGGTCGACCAGGAAGACCCGACCGGCGCCCCGGGCCCGGGCCAGCCGGACGTGCAGGCAGCCGATCGGCCCGGAGCCGACCACCACTACGTCGTCACCGGCGCCGACCCCGGCCAACTCCTGCCCGTTGAGTACGCAGGCCAGCGGCTCGGCCACCGACGCCTCGGCGTACCCGACCCCGTCCGGGATCCGGTTCAGCCCGTCGACCGCCAGCACCTTCGCCGGGACCACCAGGTACTGCGCGAAGCCGCCCTCGTAGTGGTAGCCCATCGACTCCTGGTTCGGGCAGACGGTCAGCCGGCCGCCGCGGCACTCGGCGCAGGTGCCGCACGGGATCGCCGCGATCACCTGCACCCGGTCGCCGGCCGCCCAGCCGGTCACCCCGGCACCGGTCTGCACCACCTCGCCGGCGATCTCGTGCCCCATCACCCGGGGCGGGTGGATGTGGTGGTGCCCGAACTTCGAGATCTTCACGTCGGTGCCGCAGGTCGAGCAGTTGCGTACCCGGATCTTCACGTCGCCGGGGCCCGGGGTGGGCTCGGGGACGTCCTCGATGCGTACGTCGCCGGGGGCGTGGAATCGAACGGCCTTCATCGGTTGCTGTCCTCCGGTGCCGGCGTGAGCAGGGCCAGCACGTCTTCGGGATCGGTGGCCTCGCGCAGCGCGCGGGCCCGGTCGGTGTCGAGCAGGATCTCGGCGAGGCTGGCCAGCAGCTCGACGTGGCCGTCGCCGCGGGCGGCTATCGCCACGCAGACGGTGACCGGCTGGCCGCCCCAGTCCACGCGAGCCGGAAACCGGAGCACCGCCAGCGCGTCCCGGTGCACCAGGTCCTTGCCGGCGAGCGTGCCGTGCGGGATCGCCACCCCCTCGCCGACGTACGTCGAGACCGAGCGTTCCCGGTCGAGCATGCTCCGCACGTACTCCGGATGCACCGCGTCGATCTCGACCAGGGCCTCGCCGCAGCGCCGGATCGCGTCGTCGCGGTCGGCGGCGGTCTCGGTCAGCAGGATCGCCCGCCGGTCGAGCAGGTCGCCGGTCAGCTCAGCCACTGACCTCACCGCCGGACTCGATCGCCTTGACCACCGCGGTCACCGCCGGGTCGCCGAGGAAGACCTGGAACGGCACGACGATCTTGCCCGGGGCGGCGGCCCGGGCGCGGGCGGCCAGCCCGTTGTGTGTGATCACCACGTCGGCGTCACCCGGGATCGAGTTGACCGGGGTGTGCTCCACCGCGACCGAGTACTTCTTCAGCTGCTTGCGGAGCTGGCTGGCGAGCATGACGCTGCTGCCCATCCCGGCGTCGCAGGCGACGACGACCTTGTGGATGTCCCTACCGTTGATGCTGCCCATGGCGTTACCCCTTCCGTTCGTACGCTGGTCCGGTCGGCTTCCGGCCGGTCGCGGCGCTCACCTTCCGGTTCAGCTCTCGGCGGTGGCCGAGCGCGCCACCGCCGGGCTGCTCTCGCGGTCCCCGGCCGCGGTGCCGGCGGAGGCCGGCGCACCGGCCCGGACGGTCCCGTCTGCGGTGGCCTCGTCGGCGTCGGCAGCCCGGCCGGTCCCGTCGGCGTCGGCGGTCTCCGGTTCGCCGTTGAGCCGGCCGAAGCCGAGCAGCGCCGAGGCGACCACGAAGGAGACGGCGGTGGCGATCAGGACGCCGAGCACCATGCCGAACCAGCCGCCGCGCGGGGTGACCGCCGCGTAGGCGAAGATGCTGCCCGGCGAGGGGGTGGCGACCAGCCCGGCACCGGTGGCCATGAAGGTGGCGACCCCGGCGGCGCCACCGGCGATGGTGGCGAGGATCAGCCGCGGCTTCATCAGCACGTACGGGAAGTAGATCTCGTGGATGCCGCCGAGGAAGTGGATGATGCCGGCCGCCGGCACGCTCGGGCGCAGCGAACGCGGCCCGAAGAGGAAGAACGCGAGCAGCAGGCCGAGGCCCGGGCCGGGGTTCGACTCGATCATGAACAGGATCGACTTGCCGGTCTCCTGCGCCTGCGCCACGGCCAGCGGCGAGAGTACGCCGTGGTTGATCGCGTTGTTCAGGAAGAGCACCTTGGCCGGTTCGACGAGTACGGAGGCGACCGGCAGCAGGTTCTGTCCGATCAGCCAGTCCACCCCGGCACCGGCCCAGTCGCTGAGCCGGGCCACCACCGGGCCGATCAGCCAGACCCCGAGCAGCGCCATCCCGCCGCCGACGATGCCGGCGGAGAAGTTGTCGACGAGCATCTCGAAGCCGGGGCGGATCCGGTTCCGGACCAGCCCGTCGAAGAGCTTGACCAGGTACGCGGCGGCGGGACCCATGATCATCGCGCCGAGGAACATCGGGATGTCCGCCCCGACGATCATGCCTACCGTGGCGACCGCGCCGACCACCGCACCGCGCTGGCCGTGCACGATCCGGCCGCCGGTGTAGCCGATCAGGATCGGCAGCAGGCTGAAGATCATCGGGTCGACCAGCTTGGCCAGGTCCTCGTTGGGCAGCCAGCCGGTCGGGATGAAGAGCGCGGTGATCAGGCCCCAGGCGATGAATGCCCCGATGTTGGGCATCACCATCCCGGCCAGGTGCCCGCCGATCCGCTGGACCCGGGCTTTGAAGCCGGTGCCCTGGACCTCCGGGGTGTACGACATGGCCATTGGGGGACTCCTTCGCAGAGGTATGGCCCGCGTTACCGAACGCGGCCGGGTTCGGATGTCGTGCCGCCGGCCCGGATCGGCCGGGACCGGCGGTTTCCTGGTTGCGTCGCTGGGCTCACCGGTTCACCCCTGCGGCAGCAGCGGCCGGACCAGGTCCGGCCGGGGATGGAGTCGGACGGCGTTCCGGACCAGGTCGGCGGGGCCGGGCATCCGGCTGCCGGGCAGGCTGACCGCCGCCGCCCCCCAGGCGAGCCCCTCGGCGAGGGCGTCCGGGCCGTCGGCTCCGGCGGCCAGGAAGCCGGCCAGCAGCGCGTCCCCGGCCCCGACCGTGCTCCTCGGCTGTGCCACCGGCGACTCGCCGGTCAGCACGCCGGTCGGGTCGACCAGCACCGCGCCGTCGGCGCCGAGGCTGGCCAGTACGCTGCCGGCACCCCAACTCCGGAGCCGGGCGGCGGCGTCGACCACGTCACCGAGGGACCGGAGCGGGGCGCCGACCGCCTCGGCCAGTTCCTCGCGGTTCGGCTTGACCAGCGCCACCCCGGCTTCCGCGGCGGCCCGCAGCGCCGGCCCGCTGGTGTCGACCGCGAGCCGGACCCCGGCGTCGACCAGCCGGGCGCAGAGGTCGCCGAAGGCCGCCACCGGCAGTCCCGGCGGCACGCTGCCGCAGGCCACCACCCAGTCGGCCGAGTCGGCCGCCGCCAGCACCGCCCTGGTGATCTCGGCGAACTCCGGTCCGGCCAGGACCGGGCCGGACTCGTTGATCTTCGTTACCGTGCCGTCCGGCTCGGCGAGGGTGATGTTCGACCGGGTACGCCCGGCGATCGGCACCACCAGCGGCTCGACGCCCTCGCT
Source organism: Micromonospora sp. WMMD1102 (assembly GCF_029626265.1). Classification (NCBI taxonomy): domain Bacteria; kingdom Bacillati; phylum Actinomycetota; class Actinomycetes; order Micromonosporales; family Micromonosporaceae; genus Micromonospora; species Micromonospora sp. WMMD1102. The sequence continues at coordinate 3,819,191 of NZ_JARUBN010000001.1, forward strand.
CTCCAGCAGCCGGACGAGCTGGGCGCCCTCCTCGCCGCCGACCGGGAGCACGGCCCGGGAGGGCATCCCGTTGGCCAGCAGCGCCCGGGAGACGTTGACGCCCTTGCCGCCCGGGTCCAGCCGGGTGGAGGCGGCCCGGATCACCGCACCCCGCTCCAGCCGGTCGATCTCCATCGCCCGGTCCAGACTGGGGTTGAGCGTGACGGTGAGGATCATGCCCGGACCACCCGTACGCCGGCCGCCTCCACCTCGTCGGCGAGTTCCTGGTCGAGCCCGTTGTCGGTGATCAGCAGGTCGAGGTCGGCCAGGGTGCCGAACCGGGCCAGGTAGTCGTTCCCGATCTTGGTGTGGTCGGCGAGCAGTACCACCCGGCGGGCGGCACCGATCATCGCCCGCTTCACCGCCGCCTCGGCCGGGTCCGGGGTGGTCATCCCGCGCTCGACCGAGCAGCCGTTGGTGCCCATGAAGGCGACGTCGACATAGAGCTCGGCCAGCGGTCGCAGTGCCCAGTCGTCCACTGTGGCCAGTGTCTTGCCGCGCAACCGGCCGCCGAGCAGCAGCACCGTCAGGTTGGGCTTCAGGCCGAGCGCGGAGGCCAGCACCGGCGAGTTGACCACCACGGTCAGCTCGCGGTCGAGGGGCAGCAGGTGCGCCAGCCGGGCGGTGGTGGTGCCGGCGTCCAGGATGACCGCACCCTCGTCGGGAAGTTCGGCGAGTGCCGCCTTGGCGATCCGCTCCTTCTCGCTGATGAGCACGGCGTCCCGGGCGGCGAGGGCGGGCTCGAAGCCGATCCGCTCGACCGGGATCGCCCCGCCGTGCACCCGGCGGAGCACCCCGGCCCGCTCCAGCACGGTCAGGTCGCGACGGATCGTCTCCGCGGTCACGTTCAGGCCCTCGGCCAGCGTCACCACGTCGACCCGGCCTGCCTCGCGGGCCAGGCGCAGGATCTCCTGCTGACGTTCCTCGGCGTACATCCGGAAAATCTCCCGCCCGATTGCTTTTGATTCTCTTCTGTTTACGCCCGTTGCTGTGGTGAGTCAACATCCAGACGTAACAGTCTGGTCATCCCGACGACGCAGTTGGGCATGATCCGGTGCAATACGACCAGGTGAAGAGGTGCACCCTCGCCGAACACGGTGAGCCTGCGGCTCGTCACCGAGCCAGACCCAAACCGACAACGATGTCCGTTCGTGTCGGGTGGGGAGTCAATGACACACCCGCCGCCTACCATCCGGGCCGTGCATGACGACCGTTTCCAGCTCCCGGCCGACGCCGACGAGCGGACCCTGCTGACCTGCTTCCTCGACTGGCACCGGAAGGCGCTGGTCCGCACCTGCGCCGGACTTCCCGACGAGCAACTCCGTCGACGGGCGGTCCCCACCTCCAACCTCACCCTGCTCGGCCTGGTGCGGCACCTGGCCGGCGTCGAGCGGTGGTATTTCCAGGGCGGGATCGCCGAGAACTATCCCGGCAGCCTCTACACGGCCACCGGCAAGCTTGGGGAGGACTTCGACGACCTCGACTCCGCCACCGGCGAGGCGTCCTTCGCGATCTGGCGAGCCGAGGTCGAGACGTCCCGCCGGATCACCGCCGAGCGTCCGCTGGAGGCGCTCAGCACCCACGTGATCACCGGACAGTCCCTCTCGCTCCGCTGGGTGCTCAACCACATGATCGACGAGTACGCCCGGCACAACGGGCACGCCGACCTGATCAGGGAGGCGATCGACGGCCAGGTCGGCGAGTAGCGGCAACCCGGCGGTTCAGTCTCCGGCGGGCCGTTCGAGGTCGCGCTGCACCTGGTTCATGCCTCGCAGCCAGCGGTCCGGGTCGGCGGCCCGGCGGCGGTAGTACGTCGCCACCTCCGGGTGCGGCAGCACCAGGAAGCGGTCGTCGGCCAGCGCCGCCAGCACCGCCTCGGCGACCTGCTCCGGGTCGACCGCCCCGGCGGCGAGCAGGGCCGCCCCGGGTCCCTCGCCCCGCTCCAGCATCGGGGTGCGAACCCCCTGTGGACAGAGCGCCTGCACCACGACGCCCCGATGGGCGTAGCTCGCCCGCAGCCACTCGGCGAACGCCACCGCCGCGTGCTTGGTCACCGAGTACGGGGCGGCGCCGAGCAGGGTGAGCAGACCGGCCGCCGAGGCGGTGACGAGGAGCCGGCCGCGCCCGGCGGCCAGCCAGTCGGGCAGCAGCTCGCGGGCGGCGTACACCGGGGACATCGCGTTGACCCGCCAGGCGTGTTCCCAGGTCTGGTCGGCGGCGTCCAGCCCGCCGGTGCCCGGCACCCCCGCGTTGGCGCAGAACAGGTCGATCCGGCCGAACCGCTGCCGGGCGTACCGGACCAGCGCGGCCACTGCCGCCGGGTCCGCCGCGTCGGCCGGGAAGACCTCGCCGCCGATCCGGGCCGCGACCGACCGGGCCGCGTCCGCGTCGAGGTCGTTGACAAGCACCCGGGCGCCCTCGGTGGCGAACCGGGTGGCCAGCGCCGCACCGATGCCGGACCCGGCCCCGGTCACCACCACGGCCGCGCCGGGCAGGGCGAGTCCCGAGTTTTCCGCAGGCACGACGCAGACGGTATCGCCGAACCCGCCCTGCCGGGTAGCGCCGCCCGCACCCGACCGGGCCGGGGTGGGCAGCAGGCCGGCTGAATCGCGCGGCACGGCGCCCGGGGTGCGGGCTAACGTGCCGGGGGTGTCCGTCGACCTCGCGGCCTCGCTGGCCGGAACCACCACGACGCAGGTGACCACGGCCACAGTGGCCCAGCCGGACCCGGTCGGCGGGCGGGGCCCGGGGCCCGGATCGCCGGTCGCCGCAACGCCCGGTCGGGCGTGGTGAAAAGCTGTTGGGCATGAGTTCCGACAGCGCACCGCCCGCTCCGCCGGTCAGCACGAGCCCGAACGACCCCGACGAGGACTCCGGCACCTTCGCCGACCTCGGGCTGCGGACCGAACTCCTGGACGCGCTCGGCACGCTGGGCTACGAGGAGCCGACCGCCATCCAGCGGGCCGCCATCCCGCCCCTGCTGGCCGGCCAGGACCTGCTCGGCCAGGCCGCGACCGGGACCGGCAAGACCGCCGCCTTCGCACTGCCGCTGCTGCACCGGCTGCCGGCCGACCGGCGCTCCGGGGCACCGGCGGCGCTGATCCTGGTGCCGACCCGGGAGCTGGCCGTGCAGGTCTCCGAGGCGATCCACCGGTACGGCCGCGACCTCGGGGTACGGGTGCTGCCGATCTACGGGGGCCAGCCGATCGCCCGGCAGTTGCGGGCGCTGGACGGCGGGGTCGACGTGGTGGTGGCCACCCCGGGGCGGGCGCTGGACCACATCGCCCGGGACACCCTGCGGCTGGACGGCCTCGGCACGGTGGTGCTGGACGAGGCCGACGAGATGCTCGACATGGGATTCGCCGAGGACATCGAGGCGATCCTGCAACACGTACCCGAGCAGCGGCAGACGGTGCTCTTCTCCGCCACGATGCCGGCCCGGATCGACGGGATGGCCCGGCAGTACCTGCGGGACCCGGCCCGGATCGAGATCGGCCGGCAGCCGTCGCCCACCGGCACCGCCCCGCTGGTCCGGCAGACCGGTTACGTCGTCGCCCGCGCGCACAAGCCGGCCGCGCTGGGCCGGATCCTCGACGTCGAGGCGCCGACCGCGGCGATCGTCTTCTGCCGGAGCCGGGAGGAGGTCGACCGGCTCACCGAGACGATGAACGGGCGCGGCTACCGGGCCGAGGCGCTGCACGGCGGGATGACCCAGGAACAGCGGGACCGGGTGATGGGGCGGCTGCGGGCCGGCACCGCCGACCTGCTGGTGGCCACCGACGTGGCCGCCCGGGGACTGGACATCGAGCAGCTCACCCACGTGGTGAACTACGACGTGCCGTCGGCTCCGGAGTCGTACGTGCACCGGATCGGGCGGGTCGGCCGGGCCGGCCGGCAGGGGGTGGCGATCACCCTGGCCGAGCCCCGTGAGCACCGGATGCTCAAGACGATCGAGCGGACCACCGGGCAGCGGATCTCGATCGGCCGGATCCCGACCGTGGCCGACCTGCGGGCCCGGCGACTGGAGATGACCCGGGCGGCGCTGCACGAGAGCCTGCTGGAGGACGACCTCGACCCGTACCGGGTGATCGTGGAGACGCTCACCGACGAGTTCGACGTGATGGAGGTGGCGCTCGCGGCGGTGAAGCTGGCCCACGAGTCGGCGGGTGGCCCGGTCGACGAGGAGGAGGACATCCCGCAGCTGGCGTTCCGGGCCGACCGGGACGGCCGTACCCGGCGCGACGGCGGACGGGACGGCGGTCGGGACGACCGGCGCGGCGCCCGGCCCCGCTCCGGCGACATGGCCTGCCTCTTCATCGGGGTCGGCCGGCGGGCCGGCATCCGCCCGCAGGACCTGGTCGGCGCGATCACCGGCGAGACCCAGGTCAGCGGTCGGGAGATCGGCTCGATCGAGATCGCCGACCGGTTCTCCCTGGTGGAGGTGCCGAGGTCCGCGGCGAACGAGGTGATCACCCGGCTGCGGCAGAGCACCATCAAGGGCCGCAAGGCGACGGTACGCCGGGACCGCGAACCCGGCCCCGGGCAGCACGACCGCTGAGCGGGCGCCTGCGCCTGGGCTCAGTTCTGCTGGCGGAGCAGGTTGCGCAGTTCCCGGGCGAACTCCGCGATGGAGAGTGCGGCGGTGAACGGCGGCAGCACGATCACCGCGATGTTGCGGGGGTCGAGCGCCTGCTCGGTCAGTACCAGGCCGAAGACGATCTGGGTGATCGTGCCGATGCCGACCAGGATCCAGGGGTAGACCCGGGACGTCCGCCTCGGGTCGATGGTGGCCGCGACGAGTCCGAGACTGCCGACGATCACCAGGCCGACCACCACCACCGGATAGAGCCAGGCCGGCGAGTCGGAGACCTCGACGTTCAACCCGCCCGCGGCCCGGTAGGAGACGGCCAGGCCGGCCAGGTAGATGACGAACACCCCGACCGCGCTGAGCACGCCGAGGAACCGGGCCACCGCGGCGGCCCGGGGCGGCTGGGTAGTGCCTTCCCACTGCTTCGTCATCGTCGCCACCCTGGGGTCCGCCGGCTCTTGCCGCCATCATTCCCGGGTACGGCAGCCGGCTCGTCGTACGCTCGGATCGTCCTGCGCGTCTTCCGTGCGCGGGCCGGAGCCGATCGAGCGGCCTGCTCACCGGCCGTCCGGCGTGCCCCGAGCCCGACCGTCCGGTATGGACTCGCCGGCGGCCCGGGCATCCGCCGTCGACCCGCCGGCCGCCCCGACCGGACGACCCCCGGCGCCCTCGCCGACCGGGCTGACGGAGCGCCGCGCGAGGCGGCTCCGGAGAGGTACTATCTATTCACGTTCATCGATTACTGTCCCTGGACGGCCGGATCTCGCGGGGTGAGTGGAATGACGTTACGGCTACCCGTGCCCGGGTCGGCGGGAGCACGTCGTGCCCGGACCACGACGACCGCGCTGACCCTGCTCGCCCTGCTGGCCGGGCCGGTCGTCGCGCCGGGCCGGGCCGCCGCCGGAAGCGACCCGACCGGCGCACCGGCGGCGGGCCGGGACGCGGACGGCACCCGGCAGTCGATCCGGGTCGCCAACCCCTACCTCGGCACCCGGGCGTACGTGAATCCGGAGTGGTCCGCCCGAGCTGCCGCCGAACCGGGCGGGGCGGCCGTCGCCAACCAGCCGACCGCGGTGTGGCTGGACCAGATCGCCGCCATCGCCGGCACGCCGGACCGGATGGGGCTGGACGCCCACCTGGGCGCGGCCCTGGACCAGGGCGCCGGCCTGGTGCAGCTGACCCTCTACAACCTGCCGGGACGGGACTGCGAACGCCGGGTGAGCTTCGGCGAACTGGCCGTCGACGAGGTCGACCGGTACCGGACCGAGTTCGTCGACCCGATCGTCGAGATCCTCGCCGACCCGCGCTACCAGAACCTGCGGATCGTCGTCGTCGTGGAGCCGAACTCGCTGCCTAACCTGGTCACCCACACCTCGCCCCGACCCGCCGCGACCGCTGGCTGCGACCAGGCCAAGGCCCGGGGCAGCTACCTCACCGCCATCGGGTACGCGCTGGCCCGGCTGGCCACCGTGCCGAACGTCTACGCCTACCTGGACGCCAGCCACCACGGCCAGCTCGGCTGGTCCACTGACGGCGCCGCCGCCGCCTCGCTGCTCCACCAGGCGGCAAACACCGCCGGCAGCACCCAGTGGGCCGTACAGGGCTTCACCGTCAACGTCGCCAACTACTCCGTGCTGCGCGAGCCCTACCTCGACGTCGACGACGTGGTCGACGGCCAGCCGGTCCGGGACACCTCCTGGATCGCCGGCAACGGCTACGTCGACGAGCTGCCGTACGCCCAGCGGTTGCGGCAGCTGCTGGTCGCCGCCGGCTTCTCCTCCCGGGTCGGCATGGTCGTCGACACCTCCCGCAACGGCTGGGGCGGCCCGGACCGGCCCACCGGCCCCGGACCGTCGACAACCGCCGAGGAGTACGTCGAGGCGGGCCGGACCGACCGGCGCGGCTACCTCGGCAACTGGTGCAACCAGGTGGGCGCCGGGCTCGGCGAGCGCCCGGTCGCGGCACCGGCGCCCGGTGTCCACGCGTACGCCTGGATCAAGCCGCCGGGCGAGTCCGACGGGGGCAGCAGCGTACTCAACCCCGACCGCCGGTACGAGCCGATGTGCGACCCGACCTACCGCCCGGCCCCGTTCCCCACGGTGACCAGCGGGGCGATGCCGAACGCCCCGATGTTCGGCGAGTGGTTCCCGCCGCACTTCCGGCAGTTGCTGCAGAACGCCTGGCCGCCGCTGTAGAGAACCCGTCGGTCGTCGGGTCCCGACAGCTGCGGCAGCGCCTCCGCACAGGCGGAGACGAACGTCGGTCAGTAGTAGTCGCGCATCAGCTCGTCCGCCCAGCTCGGCTGCACCACCGGGGTACGGGGGGCGAACTCCCGCAGGTAGGGCTTGATGTCGAGCACCGGTGTGCCGTCCAGGGCGTCCAGGTCGGCGACGTGCAGATCCCGCCCGTCGACCCGGATCAGCCGGCAGCGGGAGACGGCGAGCCGGTTCGGCCGGTTCGGGCCTCGGGAGGCGAAGATGCCCAGCACCGGGAACCGGGAGTCGGCGCGCGGGTGCCGGGCCGCCGGGTTCACCCGCTCGGGAGCGATCCGGTCGAACAGGAACACCACCTCCAGGTGGGAGAAGTCGGCCAGCCCGAGCGCCGCGTCGGCGGGCAGGTGCCCGCCGATCCGGATCACGGACCGGACGTCCTGCCAGTTGTCCTCGAACGCCTCGCCCCGGCCGCCGACCACCCGGGCCACGGGTTCCACCTGATAGCTCATCTCCACCTTCCCCGGCTCCGCACTGCCGCACCATTCTCCGAGGAGCCACCGCCGGGCTCGTGGCGAGGGTTCCACAGTGCCGCCCGAGGAGCCGTCCAGGACAGCGCCGACCGGTGCGGCAACGCCGTCGCACTCGGTAATCCAGGCCGGTTCCAGAAACCGCGGTACGCCGGTTGCTACCGTTTACCGGCCCGTGGAAAAGGGGGGTGACCAGGCACATTGTCTCCACTCGACCACACCGTCGACCCGCGACCGGCGCGGGTGTCGGTAATCGTCCCGAACTACAACAAGGAGAAGACCCTCCGGGCCTGTCTCGCCGCGATCTACGCGCAGAGCTTCCCGCCGGCCGAGGTGATCGTCGTCGACGACGCGAGCACCGACCGTTCGCCGCGGATCGCCGCCGAGTTCCCCTGCACCCTGCTGGCGTTCCCGGTGAACCGGGGCGTCTCGGCGGCCCGGAACGCCGGAGCGGCCCGGGCCGGCGGGGACGTGCTCTTCTTCGTCGACTCGGACATCGCGCTCGCCCCCGACGCACTGGCCGAAGCCCTCGCGGAACTGCGGGCCCATCCGGAATGCGGCGTGGTGCAGGGGATCTACGAGATGACCCCGCTCTTCGCCGACGGGCCGGTGGAGTCCTACAAGACGCTCTTCGAGCACTTCTGGCGGCGCCGTGACGTCGGGGTCACCGCGACCACGATGTTCGCGCTGACCGCACTCCCCCGCCCCGTGTTCGAGCTGGTCGGGGGCTTCGACGAAGGGCTGCGCGACGCCGAGGACATCGAGTTCGGCACCCGGCTGCCGACGGCGTACGAGATCCGTACCAGCGACCGGGTGCTGGGCCGGCACGACGACGTGGACCGGTTGGGGCCGTACCTGTCGGAGCACTTCCGCCGGGCCCGCACGTACGCCGGGGCGGTCGTCGCGGCGCGCTGGGTCCCGGGACCGTCGGCCGGCACCCCGGGGTCGACGGTCGGCGCCCCGGGCCGCGCCAACAGCGGTCGGCGGGCGCCGCACCGGATCGACGTCGGTTCGGTGGTCGGGCTGCTGGGCAGCGCGGTCGCGGTCGCCGGGCTGCCGCTGACCGCCCGGTCGCCGTGGCTGCTGGCGGTGCCGCTGGCTGGGCTGGTCGGCTTCCTCGGGGCGGACCGGGCGCTGCTCGGGTTCGCGTTCCGGCAACGCGGGCCGGGCTTCCTGCTCTTCGCCGTCGGGATGCGGTTCCTGACCCACCTGAGCGAGTTCGCCGGGCTGGCGCTCGGGCTGACCCGGGCGCTGCTCCGGCGCCCCCGGCCCGGCCGGGTCGCCCCGCTGACCCCGGGATCGACCCGGTGGTGATGCCGCGGTGGGCCGGCGCGGCGGTCGAGGCGGTGCGGGCGGCGGTGCGGCGGCGGCCCGGCTGGTGGCGGCGGGCCAACCAACTGCTCGTGGTGGTCTTCGTGGCGGCACTGGCCGTCGGCCTGACGCTGTTCCTGCGGGACCAGGACTGGGCGCCGGTCCGCGAACTGGCCCGACGGCTCGACCCGGTCCAGGTCGGGCTGGTGGTCGGCGGTGCGCTGCTGGTCAACTCGGTCGGGCTGCTGCTCGGATACCACTCCTGGCAGGCGCTCTTCATCGACCTCGGCGCGGCGGTGAACCGGTGGACCGCCGCCCGGCTCTTCTTCGTCGGGTTCCTCGCCAAGTTCGTGCCGGGCCGGTTCGTGGCGCTGCCAGTGCTGCTGCGGATGGGCCGGGAGATCGACGTCGGGGCCGTCCGGCTGGCCGGTGTCTTCCTGCTCAGCTGGGTGGTGGTGGCGCTGACCGGGATGACCGTCGGTCTCGCGGCCGGCCCGGCGGTGCTCGGTGGCGCGACCGGGTGGATGCTGCTCGCCGTACTGCCGCTGGTGGCGCTCTTCGTCCGTCCGGACCTGCTCAACCGGGGGCTCGCCGTTACGGCGCGTCTGCTGCGTCGGCCACCGCCACAGGTCGCCGCCTCCCGGGCCGGGGTACGCCGGGCGATCACCGCCCAGTCGCTGTCCTGGGTGGTGTCCGGCCACCACCTCTGGCTGCTCGCGGTGACCGCCGGTGCCCCGCCGGCCCGCTCCTACCTGGTCTGTGTGGCCGGCTTCGCCGCCGCGACCGTGGCCGGCCTGCTGGTGATGGTCGTGCCGGACGGGCTCGGTGTCCGGGAAGCCGTGCTGATGGTCGGGCTGGCCACCGTGCTACCGGTCCCGGTCGCCGCTCCGGTGGTGCTGACCAGCCGGCTGGTCTGCGCACTGAGCGAGGTGGCGGTCGGTGCCGGCGGCCTGCTGCTCGCCCAGTACCTGCACCGACGGCGGCCCGGCCCCCACCGGAACGCCGACCCCGCGCTGACCGGCTGACCCGGGCCCGATCGCCACACAGCGCCGGAACGGCGCCGCACAGCTCCGATCCTGTCCCTAGTCGAAGAATGTCGGTGACAGCATGTCGAGTTCGTTCGTCCGTACCTCGGTGGCACGGCTGATCCGATTTCCCGTCCGGGTGCTGGTCCGGTCCAACAGGCGGATCAACACGGCCTGGTGGAACGCGCAGTACGCGTTGGGGTTCTGGCGCTATCTCGACGACATGTCCGACGGGGAGCTGCCGCTGTCGTTGATCGAGACCTGGGCGCCCCGGCCGACGATCCTGGACCTGGGCTGCGGCACGAGTGCCAACCTGCCGCTGGTGCCGGGCCGCTACCGCCACTACCACGGGGTGGACCTGAGTTCCCGGGCGATCGAGGCGGCCCGCGCGCTCGGCAGGCCGGACACGTCGTTCGAGGTGGCCGACATCCGCGGCTTCCACACCGACCGGCGGTACGACGCGATCCTGCTCCGCGAGGTGGTCTACTACCTGAGCCCGGCCGAGGCCGCCGACCTGCTCCGTCGGCTGCCGGCGATGCTGACACCGCGGGGCCGGATCGTGGTGCAGATCTACGCCGAGACCCCGGCCGAGGAGTTCGCCAGGGTGGTCCGCGACTGTGGACTCTCCGTCGCCGAGGAGGCCCCCGCGCGCCTCGGGGACGGTGTTGCCGGTGGCGCCTTCTTCGTCCTCACCGGCCGGCCGGGGACCGGGCGGGCCGGGAGCCGCTCGGGCCGGTCGACGACCGGGACGACCGGTGGCGCCGAGAGCCGGGTGCGCGGCGGATCCGCCGGGATGGATCCCACCGAGCAGGCCCAGGGCCGTGTCGCGCCAGGGACCGGGCCGGTTCACACCACGCCGGCTGTCCCGCCGGGTCGCGTCGAACCGGGCGCCGGGGTCAGACCGGGACCCGCCGCTCCCACCACGGCCGCACGCTGACCGGTTCGCTGCGCAGCAACCGCCGGTGCAGGTCCTGGAGCCGGTGCCCCGGCTCCACCCCGAGCCGGTCGGCCAGGGTTATCCGGGCGTCCTCGAAGGCGGTGAGCGCCTCGGCCCGCCGCGAGGTCTGGCCGAGGACGACAAGCAGCAACTCCCAGAGACGTTCCCGCATCGGCTGCTCGGCGAGCATGCAGCGCAGCTCGGAGACGAGGTTCTCCACGTCGCCGAGGAGCAGCCGTACCCCGGTGGCCTCCTCCACCGCGTCCTGACGCAGCTCGGTGAGGCGGATCCGTTCCGCCTCGGCGAGCGGTCCGGCCGCCTCCTGGAGCGCCAGCCCGGACCAGCGGGCCAGCGCCTGCTGGAAGAGGCCGAGCGCCCGGGAGAGTTCGCCCTGCGCCCGCGCCGACCGGGCCACCCTGACGTCGTGCTCGAACAGGGTGACGTCGACCGCGACCGGCGGGATGTCGAGGGTGTACCCCGGCCGGGTGGAGCGGAGCACCCGGGCCAGCGCCGGCGGCCGGCCCGGATGTTCCAGCACCCGGCGCAGCCGGCCGATGTAGGTGTGCACCATGTTCTCCACCGAGTCGGGCCGGCGCCCGTTCCAGATCGCGTCGACGATCTGCGGTACCGACATCACCATCCCGCAGCGCAGCGCCAGTACGGCGAGCACCTCCCGCTGCCGGGGAGTACCCAGGTAGAGGTTGGTGTCGCCCCGCTCGGCCCGGATCGGGCCGAGCAGCAGGATTTTCAGCTCGTCTTCCGACATCTTCGCTTCCCCCTAGACAGGCATCGCAGCTTCCCCCCGCACGGCCGGGCGGCACTGCCCGGCGTCGTCGTACGACAACACGGCACGTCGTCACCTACCGGTCGGCACCGGGTACGACGAACCGCAGCCCCCGGTCGAGCAACCGGGGAAGTACGGTTTCCAGGGCAGCCACGGTCTGCGACCGGTCGCCGCCGCCGTCGTGGCAGAGCAGGACGTGCCCGGCCCGGCTCCGGGAGAGCCGCCGGACGATCCGGTCCACTCCCGGGCGACGCCAGTCGCTCGGGTTGACCGTCCAGTCCACCGGCAGCAGGCCGAGGTCGGCGGTGGTCCGCAGCACCGTCGGCGACCAGTTGCCGCCGGGCGCCCGGAACAGCCGGGGTGCGCAGCCGACGGCGTCGGAGATCCGCCGCTGCGCCGCCTCGATCTCGGTACGCAGCCGCGCGGCCGGCAACGCCGCGAACGGCTGTGGATGCGACATCGAGTGGTTGCCGATCAGGTGTCCGGCGTCGCGGATCCGACGGGCCAGCTCGGGATGCTCGGCGACCCGGGCGCCGATCAGGAAGAACGTGGCCCGCACCCGGTGCCGGTCCAGCAGGTCGAGCATCCGGGGCGTCCACTCGGGGTGCGGGCCGTCATCGATGGTCAGCGCCACGCTGTGCCCGGCCACCCCGAAGACCGGCCGGTGCCCGTCGCCGAGCATCGGCCGGCGGGCCCGGAACTGCTGGGCGCGGAGTGCGAACAGCAGGTAGTGCAGCGCCTGGGCTGACAGGTACGGCAGCCGGATCCGCCCGGAGTACCGGACTCGCGGAGGGACCGGGCCGGTCATCGCGGCGATTTCGCGGTGGCCGGCCCGGCCGGCCCGAAGTTCCGGTCCACCAGGTGCCGCAGTCCGCCGACGACGGCACCGGCCACGACGGTCAGCTGGACGAGCAGGTGGACCGCGTAGAAGAAGGCGGTGAAGCCGGGGCCGCGCCGACGCAGTACGAAGCGCAGCAGTCCGGGGTCGGCGGCGACGAAGAGCACGAGTGCGGCGAGTGGGACGGTCAGCAGCCCGGGTGTGTACAGGGCGAGCGGCAGGGTCAGCGGCACCAGGGCGGCGCCGAGCAGCCCGGCCGGGGTGTTGGCCCGGATGCCGGCCGGTCCGCGTTCGGTCCTGGCGACCGGGACGAGCAGCTGGGAACGGCTGAACTGCTTGCGCAGCAGCCGGCCCAGGTGGTCGTCGTCGTCGTGCCGGCAGACCACGGTGTCGGTGAGCACGATGCCGTACCGGTCCCCCATCCGGTCACCGAGTTCGACGTCCTCGGAGGCGCGCAGCCGCTCGTCGAATCCGCCGACGTCGGCGAAGACCGACCGGCGGATCAGGCAGACCGCGAAGAGGGTGGTGCGGACCCGACCGACGTGGCGCAGCCGCCACCAGTGCCCGTGCAGCAGCCGGTACGCCTCGACCGGCCCGTCGTCGAAGAGCGGTCGGAGCGCGTAGATCCCGTGCACGCAGGCGACGTCCGGCTGCGCGGCGAGGATCGCCAGGGCGTTGCCGAGAGCGTCCGGCTCGGGCGCGCAGTCGGAGTCGACGAAGAGGAGCAGCTCGCCGCTGCTGGCCCGGATGCCCCGGTTCCGGGCGGCGGCCGGCCCGGTGTTGCGGTCGGTGACAAGCAGCCGGCACGGGAACTCGGCGGCGATCCGGCGGGTGTCGTCGGTGCTGGCGTCGTCGACGACGATCACCTCGGTGACCGGGCGTCGCTGCGCGTAGACGGCCGTCAGGCACGCGCGGAGGGTCTTCGACCCGTTGTGTACGGGGATGATGACCGACACCGTCGGCGACATGTTCACCCACCTCAGCGGGATCAACGTGCGGGACATTGACATTCCGAGATCTACTCCGTCGCGACCAAGCTATCCAGTCGCTTGTCGACTGGCAAGCGTTGCCTTACGTAGTCAAGGTTGCGTACAGCACCGATCCAGAGAAGATCCCGTACCAATCGATAGCGTTCCGACATGCCCAATCTGGTCAGCCTGTCCGATTGCGAGCGGCTCACCGTTCGCGAGGTGCACGACCTCTATCGCCGTTACGTCAACGCGAGCCAGGTCAACCTGATGACCTCGTTCGGGTTCGGCCGGGAATTGGTCGACCACGCCGAAGGCGCACACCTGGTGCTCCGCGACGGCCGCCGCGTCCTCGACCTCACCGGAGGCGTGGGCGTACTCAACCACGGGCACAACCATCCGCGCATCCTGGCCGCCCGGCAACGGTTCGCGTCCGAGCGGCGGATGGAGGTGCACAAGACGTACTTCTCGCCGTACCTGGCGGCGCTGGGACACAACCTGGCCCAACTCCTCCCCGGTGACCTGCGAATGTCCTTCCTGCCCAACTCGGGTGCCGAGGCGGTCGAGGGGGCGGTGAAGCTGGCCTACAAGTACCACGGTGGCCGGCGGGGGACGATCCTGCGGGCCGACTGCGGGTTCCACGGGAAGCTGCTCGGATCGGGCGGGCTGACCGGACAACCGTCGTTCAGCTTTCCCACCATTCCCGGCATAGTTCCATTTACCTATGGGAATCTGGATTCCGTCCGGCAGGCCGTCGAGGCGCACCCCGGCGATGTCTACGCTCTTGTCGTGGAGCCGTTCAGCGCCTCCACCGTGACATGGTGCGACGAAGACTTCCTCCGCGGGATTCGCGAGCTGTGCGACCGGCACGACATCGTGCTCATCTTCGACGAGATCTACACCGGCTGGGGTAAGACCGGCAGCCTCTTCTACTTCATGCGGTATCCGGGCCTGGTGCCGGACGTCCTTACCACATCGAAGTCATTCGGCGGGGGGAAGTCATCGATTTCTGCATTCGTCGCCCGGGAAAAGGTGTTCCGGAAGGCGTACGACAACCTCACCGACGCGCTGCTGCAGAGCACCAGCACCACGTACTACGGCATGGGCGAGGAGTGCGTCACCGCGCTGGAGGCGCTCAACATCGTCGTCGAGGACGACTATCCGGCCCGGGCCCGCGAGCTGGAACGGGTACTCGAACCGGCGCTGAACCGGCTGGCTAAGGAGTACCCGGAGGCGGTCGGCCGGGTCGCCGGGGCGGGCGCGCTCTGGGGGGTGCAGATCGACGGCGGCCCGAAGATCCTCGACCTGGTGGCCCGGCTCGCCCCCGCCGGGATGGCCCGGGACCCGAGGTTCAAGGCGAAGCTCGTGACCTGCGCGGTGATCCAGGCGCTCTACCGGGACCACGACATCTTCACCTACTACACCCTCAACGGCCGCAACCCGCTGATCCTCGGGCCGTCCCTGGTGACCGACCCGGCCGACGTGCAGCGGGCCGCCGACGCGCTCGGCGAGGTGCTGGAGCAGGGCCTGGCCAGGCTGGTCACCCGGTTCGTCGCGCAGAAGGTCGGTTCGCTGTGGTGATCACGGTGACCGGCGCGGCCGGGATGCTCGGCTCCCGGCTGGTCGAGCGGCTGGCCGCCGACGGGCACCAGGTGTGCGGGGTGGACCTGCGGGCCGGGCCCGGGGTGGAGGTGGTCGGTGACGTCCGGGACCGGCGGGTGATGGACCGGGCCACCGACGGCGCGACGGCGGTGCTGCACTGCGCGGCGGCGCTGCCCAGCTATCCGGCCGCCGAGATCCGCTCGATAATCGCCGACGGCACCGAGAACGTGCTCCGGGCCGCCCGACAGGCCGGGGTACGCCGGGTGCTGCACGTCTCGTCGACCGCCGTGTACGGGCTGCCCCGTCAGGTGCCGACGCCGGAGGAGCACCCCCGGGAGCCGGTCGACACGTACAGCGCGGCGAAGGTGGCGGCCGAGGAGATCGCCGAACGGTACCGGGCCGGTGGCCTGCCGGTGGCGATCCTGCGGCCGAAGACCTTCCTCGGGCCGGGCCGGATGGGGCTGTTCGCGATGCTCTTCGAGTGGGCCGAGGAGGGCCGGAACTTCCCGGTGCTCGGCTCCGGCGACGTGCGGATCCAGATGTTCGCCGTGGACGACCTGGTCGAGGCGGTGCTCACCGTACTTGCCGCGCCGGACGAGCTGGCGAACGACACCTACAACCTCGCCGCCGAGCGGTTCCGCACCCTGCGGGAGGACTTCCAGGCGGTGCTGGACGCCGCCGGACACGGCAGGCGGGTGGTCGGGATCCCCGCCCGGCCCGCACTGTTCGCCCTGGAACTGCTGGAACGGACCGGCCTCTCCCCGGTGTACGGGCGGCTGCTGCACAAACTCCGGCACGACTCGTACGTGAGCATCGACAAGGCCGTCGAGCGGCTCGGCTTCAGCCCCAAGCTCTCCAACGAGGACGCGATCCTGCGCACCTACGAGTGGTGGCGGGGGCAACGCCACCTGGCGCGCCCGTCCCGGGACGGGCGGACCAGCCGCGACCCGTGGCGGCAGGGCGCGCTCTCCCTCGCGAAGATCTTGTTCTGATCGGAGTCGACGTGTTCCCACCCCAGCGGAGTCGACGGTGACCGCCGTCGAGACCGCCATCGAAGCCGCCGTACCGGCCGCACCGGCCGCCGTGCCGGGCCGTGGCAGCCTCCGGGTGCCCCGGCTCGCCCGGCACCTGCTGGTGCTGACCCGGCCCGGCCACGCGGTCAAGAATCTGCTGGCCGTACCGCTGGCGCTGCTCGACACACCACTGTGGACCATGGCGGCGCTGCTGCGTACCGGCTGGGCGGTGCTGGTCTTCACGGTCGCCGCGTCGAGCATCTACGTCGTCAACGACATCGTCGACCGGCGGCTGGACCGTACCCATCCGGTCAAGCGGGACCGCCCGGTCGCCGCCGGCCTGGTGCCGGTGCCGCTGGCCTGGCTGCTCGCGGCCGGGCTGGCCGGGCTGCTGCTCGGGATGGTCGTCGCCGGCCCCGCCCTGCCGTGGTGGCCGCTGGCCGGCTACCTCTGCCTCAGCGTCGCCTACAGCAGGTGGCTCAAGCACCTGCCGATGCTGGACATCTGCGTCGTCGCCGCCGGCTTCGTGCTGCGGGTCCTCCAGGGGTACGCCGCCACCGGGGCGGCACCGTCCGGGCTGCTGCTCACCGCCGTCTTCGCCGGCTGCCTGGTGCTGATCCTCGGCAAGCGCCGGCACGAACTGGCCGCCGCCGGCCCGGCGCACCGGCCGGCGCTGGCCGGCTACAACGTGCTGCTCGCCGACCACCTGCTCGGGCTGAACACCGCGCTGGCCGCCACCACCTTCCTGCTCTACCTGAACACCGACGCCCCGCTCGGGCCGTGGCGCCCGGTCACCCTCGCCGTGGTGGTGCCGCTCGGCCTGCTCGCCGCGTTCCGCTACCTCCAGGCGGTACTGGTCCGGCAGTCCGGCGGGGACCCGATCCGGGCCCTGCTGCGGGACCGGATGATCGTGGCCAGCGCCGTCCTGATCGGCACCACGCTGACCCTGGCGGAACTCGGTGCCCGCTATCCCAACCTGCTGAACTGGATGGAACAATGAACACACCGCTCGTCTCGGTCATCGTGCCGAACTACAACTACGCCGGGGCACTCGGGCTCTGCCTCGGGGCGCTGCGGGCGCAGAGCTATCCGAACCTGGAACTGATCGTGGTGGACGACTGCTCCACCGACGACTCGGTCGCGGTCGCCCAGGCGTACGGGGCGCGCGTGCTGCGTACCCCGGTCAACTCCGGACCGGCGGCGGCCCGCAACCTCGGCGCGGCGAACGCGCACGGCGAGATCCTGTTCTTCGTCGACTCGGACGTGGCCGCCAAGCCGGACGCGGTGGCGAACGCCGTCGAACTGCTCACCGCCGACCCGGAGATCGGGGCGATCTGCGGCAACTACGACCCGGTGCCGCTGGTCCGGGACAGCCTGCTGGAGGAGTACCGCTGCCTCCAGCAGTCGTACTGGCTGATCGCCGACGAGGGACGGATCTTCACCCTCTACACGGCGCTGCTGGCGATCCCGGCCCGGGTCTTCGCCGAGATCGGGCCGTTCAACCCCCGGCTGCGGGAGACCGAGAACGCCGACTACGGGATGCGGCTCGCCCAGCGGTACCAGATCTGGCTCTCCCCCCGGGTGCGCGGCGTGCACGACCACGACGCCGACCTGGGGGTACTGGTCCGCAAGGTCTTCACCCGCACCGCCCTGCACATCCCGATGTACGCCCGCAAGCCGGAGTTCCCCGGCGGGCTGAGCAGCGGCCCGCGCGCCTGGGTGAGCGTGGCCGCGCTGCTGACCGTGCTGACGTGCGCGCTGCCGGCCCTCCTCGGCCCGGCGTTCCTGGCGGTGCCGCTGGCCGCGCTCGCCGCCTGCCTCGCCGGTGACCTGCCGATGTACCGGTTCGTGCACCGGGAACGCGGCCCGCTCTTCCTCGGCTACTTCGTCGCGATGCACTTCCTGCTGAACCTGGTGATCGCGGTCGCGGCGCTGGCCGGCGCGACCGCCTGGCTCGTCTCGGGCCGGTTCCGCGGCCTCTACGACCGGCCGGAGGTGGCCACCCGATGACGGTGCACGGTGTGCCGCCGGGCGACGGCCCGCTGGTCTCGGTGATCGTGCCGAACTACAACTACGCCGAGTCGCTGGACCTCTGCCTGCGGTCGATCCTGGACCAGACGTACCCGGACATCGAGATCCTGCTCGTCGACGACTGCTCGACCGACCACTCGGTGGCGGTGGCCGAGGCACTCGGCGTCCGGGTGGTGAGCACCGGGCGCAACGGCGGCTGCGGCCGGGCCCGCAACATCGGCGCCGCGCACAGCAGCGGCGAGCTGATCTGCTACGTCGACTCGGACCTGGTACTGGCCCCGGACGCGGTCGCGAACGCCGTCCGGCTGCTCCTCGGCAACCCCCGGATCGGTGCGGTCTGCGGGATCGAGGACCCCGAGCCGCTGCTGCACGACACGGCGGTGGCCCGGTACCGTGGCCTGCAATATCACTACTGGTCGATCAGCTCGGAAGGTGACGTGTCGTTCCTCTTCCCCGCCGTCTGCGTGCTGCGCCGGCACGTCTTCGAGGAGATCGGCCCGTTCAACCCCGGGCTGCGGCACACCGAGGAGGTCGACTACGGCTACCGGTTGAGCCGCCGCTACCGGCTGGTGCTCACCTCGCTGGTCCGGGGCCGGCACGACCACGACCACGAACTGCGCGGGCTGCTCCGCAAGCTGTTCCACCGGGGCCGGCTACGCATCCCGCTCTACGCCCGGGCACGCCGCTTCGGGCAGGGCTTCGAGACCGCCGCCCGGGCCTGGGGCAGCCTGGCCGCGTTCGGCGTACTGCCGGCGCTGGCGGTGCCGCTGCTGCTCGGCCCGTGGGGGCTGGTGGTCCCGGCCGGGCTGCTGGCCGCCTCGCTCGGCTGCGACGCCGGCATGTACGGCTTCGTCCGGCGCCGGCACGGCGTACCCTTCCTGGTCTTCTTCGCCGGCATGCACTTCCTGGTCAACGTGACCATCACCGCCGGGGTGGCCACCGGTGCGGTGCAGTGGCTCGCCTCCGGCACCTTCCGGCGGCTCTACGACGCCTCGTTCCCGGTCGACCCGACCCCGCTGCGAGGCCCGGCGTGACCGTCGCCGTTTCCGCTGCACGGCCGGGCACCGACGCGGAGCCGTCGGACGGTCCGCGGAGGGCTCGGGGGCGGCGTGGGTGGCGGTGGTGGCTCTACACCGGGCTGGTCGGCGCGGCGGCGGTCTGGCTGGCCTTCACCGTGGCGCATCTGGTGGTCAGCGGCCGGTGGTGGTTCTGGCTGGCCGTCGACGCCGTGCCGCCGCCGGCCTTCCTCGGCGTACCGCTGCTGCTGGCCGCCGCCGCCGCGCCGTGCCGCCGGTCGCGCCGGCCGGTGGCGCTGCTGGCCGCCGCCGCGCTGCTCCTCGGCGGCCCGCTGGCGGGGCTGAACCTGCGCGGCCTGGCCGGCGGCGACGGCCCGCCGCCGGCCGACGCCGTCCGGGTCTTCAGCTGGAACACCGGGTACTGGGACGAGGGCGGCCAGACCGACCAGATGTACGCCCTCCTCCGGGCCGCGGACGCGGACGTCTACCTGCTCCAGGAATACTGGTACGAGCACTCGGCCGGGCCGGGCGAGGCGGAGCTGGCCCGACTGCGTGCCGAGTTCCCGGGCTTCCAGGTCGCGGTGGCCGGCGAGCTGGTGACGCTCTCCCGCCATCCCGTGCTGCGCGCCCTGCCGCTGGACGCCCCGGACATGCCGCCGCCCCGGTGGGGCAGCCCGGACCACTGGCGGTACAAGGTGCTGCGTACCGATCTCGACCTCGGGTCGGGACGCGTGCTGTCGGTCTACAACCTGCACCTGCCGGTCCAGTTGGTGCCGGACCACAGCCCGCTGGGCGGCGAGTTCTACCGGGTCGTCCGCGAGCAGCACGCGCAGCGTGAGCCGCAGTGGCGGGCGCTGGACCGGGACGTGGCGGCCAATCCGCACCCGGTCCTGGTCGCCGGTGACCTGAACACCAGCCCGGCGATGGGCGACCTGGCGAAGGTGCCCGAGCGCCTGCGGGACGCCGGCTACGCCTCCTCGGCGCGCTATCCGGCAACCTGGTCGGACGCGCCCGGCTGGCCGCGCTGGTGGCGGCTGGACTGGGCCTTCGTCTCGGCCGGGGTCCGGGTGCACTCCTACCGGTTCGGCGGCCCGACGAACGGCGTCTCGGATCACCGCCCGCAACAACTGCTGCTCTCGCTGCGATGACTCAGCGTTCGGGGGTCGAGGCGTCACCCTGGTCGGGCGCGCCGGTCGTTCCGGTCCCGTCGGGCGTCTCGGGCGTCTCGGCCGTTGCGGTCGGGTTGGGCGGCGCGTCGGTCGGGTTGGCCGTTTCGGGCGCGTCGACGTACCGGACGCCGAGCTGGGCCAGCAGCGGGCGGAGCTGGTACATGTCCAGCCCGAGTACGCCGTCGGCGAGCAGCCGGCGCTTCTCCTCCTCGGCGGCCTCGCGTTCGACCCCGGCCGCCGCGACCTCCCGGGCCCGCTCGCGCGGCACCACCACTACCCCGTCGTCGTCGGCCACCACCACGTCGCCGGGCCGCAGGTAGGCGCCGCCGAGCACGACCGGCACGTTCACCGATCCCGGGCTGGCCTTCACCGTGCCCTGCGCGCAGACCGCCCGGGACCAGACCGGAAACCCCATCCGGGTCAGCGCGGCGACGTCGCGGCAGCCGGCGTCGATGACCAGGCCGAGGACGCCACGGGCCCGCAGCGAGGTGGCCAGCAGTTCACCGAAGGCCCCGTCCGTGCTGGGCGAGGTGAAACCGACCACGAGTACGTCGCCGGGCCGGGTCTGCTCGACCGCCGCGTGGATCATCAGGTTGTCGCCGGGCTGGGCCGAGACGGTGACCGCCCGGCCGGCGATCCGGGCGCCCGGGTAGATCGGCCGGAGCAGGTGCCCGAGCAGACCGGTCCGGCCCTGTGCCTCGTGCACCGTCGACACGCCCTGCCGGGCGAGCAGCGCCACGGCGTCGGCGGGTGGCCCGACGTCGGTCCGGACGATGACGTGGCCGGTCACAGCAACTCTCCGCCGACCACCGGAAAGACCCGCTGGTACGCCTCGGCGTGCGTGATCGACCGGTCGCCGCCGTTGCGCACCGCCTGCACCCCGCGCCGTACGCCGAGATCCGTGTAGTACCCGACCAGGTGCCCCTGGGCTCCCATGATCCGCATCGCCTCGACCTTGCGGTCGAAGACCGGGCTGACGTCCAGCAGCAGGTTCGGCACGAAGCCGCACTGCTCGGGCTGGTGCGGCTCGAACTGCAACACGTTCGGCGCCCCGATCGGCGGGTTCTGCGGATCGTGCCCGGCGGCCTCGGCGACCATTCGGGCCCGCAACACGATCTCGTGGGTCAGCGAGTGGTCCAGGTTGTACGGGTCCCTCGCCGGATGGGTGAGGATCACTGCCGGATCGATCCGGCGGATGGTCGCGACCACCCGGTCGTGCAGTTCGTCGGTGGCCCGCAGCGGATAGTCCCCCGCGTCGAGGAACTCGATCTCGGCGCCGAGCACCTTCGCCGCCCGGCCCGCCTCGTCGCATCTGGCCTCCTTGACCCGTTCCAGGGTCATCCCGGGCTGCTTCCAGAGCCCCTGCGACTCGCCCTTCTCGCCGAAGGTCAGGCACAGCACGTGCACCTGCTGGCCCCGGGAGGCACCCAGGGCGATGGCGCCACCGGCCCGCCAGACGAAGTCGGCGGCATGGGCGCTCACCACGAGGATCGGGCCACGACCGACCGGAGACGCTGTCATCGACAATCCTTTCCGGGCGGTTCCGCGAGTGCGTCCGTACGTCCCGGCGGAGGCCGCCATGCTCGTCGAAGGCAGACCGATCATAGGTGTGCACCAATGTGATTGCCAATAACATTGTCAACAATCTCGATGCGCCCGCGGGCACCGCCACCGGGACGACGCTCGGTACCACCAACGGCGGGTGGCTGCCTCCCCCGGCTGGCGGACGGCGGGCGGCGCCTCCGCCCGGCTGGCAGCCACGACCCGTCGGCAACGACGGCGCTCAGCTCACACCGACGCTGGGCGCCGTTGCCGGGTCACGCCGGCAGGGCTGCCGTGACGTCGAGTTCGACCAACTGGCCCGGGAAGCCGAGCTGGGCAACTCCGAGCAGGGTGCTGGCAGTGGTGAACGCCGGGGCGAGCGGGGACTCCAGGAAACGCCGCCACACGCTGGCGAGCACGCCCCGGTCCGCGCTGACGACGTAAATCACCGTCCGGACCACGTGCTCGGGATCCGCGCCTACCGAGCCGAGCGCGATCACGGGGTTCGCGGCAACCCGGTCCACCTGCGCGTCGAAGTCCCCCGGGCCGACCAGGACACCTTCGGCGTCCAACGGACACTGCCCGGCAATATAGGCCGTCCGCCCGGCGGAGACCACCGTGACGTGGTGGTAGCCCGGGGTGACATGCAGGTCGTCCGGACTGCTGCGGGAGATCATCATGGCTCCGATTCTCCGGACGAGGCGACCCGATCGGCACCGGGTAGGCCGCTGTGCGTGATCTAGCGGGGCCGTGTACAGTTGTCCCCCGTGCGGCGCCACGAGCGGCCGACGGGCGAGTAATCGTCCTCGGCCGAAGGTGGCGACGTAATGCAGGTCCGGGTGGCGGAATGGCAGACGCGCTAGCTTGAGGTGCTAGTGCCCGTATAGGGCGTGGGGGTTCAAGTCCCCCCTCGGACACAGATTTTACGCATCGGTGCGCAATCCTCGTGTGGGTGTTCAAGTCCCCTTGAACACCCAGTTCACTGCATTTCATCACTGTCGGTAACCGCCGCGCAGGGGCGAAGGTGGTCGCGATGACCACGTCCGTGCCGCCGGTGCTTCCCAAATCGATTCCCCGAGGTGCTACTGCCGACCCGGAGACACCGGGCCGCACTCGACAGCCACTTCCCGTGCCAGCCTCGGATGCCCAGTTCACACGAGCGACCGACACCGTCTACGCCTTGAGCGCGGTCGACAAGCGCGGTCGGATCGGTGATCGCAGCATCGTCCAGGTACTTGGTTGGGCGCCGGGAACTCGCCTGGACATTCGCGAACGGGCCGGGATCATCATGGTCCGCGCGGCCCTCGACGGCGTCCACCGCATCGACATTCGCGGCTACCTGGTCCTGCCGTTGGCGGTGCGTCGGTGGTGCCGGCTCACGGCCAGGGACCGGGTTCTGCTTGCCGCCGACCCCATCAACAGTGTGTTGGCGGCGCATCCCCTGGCGACGCTTGACCGGCTGCTGGCGGGCGCACACGAAGCCGTGGCAGGGGGTGAGGGGGCGTGAGTCAGAGCATCGCCGGCCGGCCCGAGTTGGAGGCCGCCCGGCTGCTGCTTGAGCGGATGGGCATCTCCCCCGCCGATCTGCTGGAGGTACGGCCGGCCCGTCCGCCGGCTCCGACGTTCGCCGAGTACGTGCCGGTCGTCGCCGCCGCGGTGTCGCCCGGCACCCGCCGGGCGTACGGCACCTACTGGAAGAAGGTGGTGCAGGCATGGGGTGACCGCCGCATCGACGAACCTCTCCCTTCCGAGATCGAGCAATTACGCGCCCAGGTGCAGGCCAACGTGGTGGCGCGACGCAACAACCGGGGCGGGCGATCCGCGGCGGAGCACGTGGTGGCCGCGCTGCGCTGCCTGTACCGGCGGGCGGTGGCGGACGGGTATCTGGACGCGGCCGACAACCCGGCGTTGAAGGTGAGCAAGCCGCGCCGCCTGCCCAGTACACGGCGGGCGATCGGCGATGCCCGCCTGGCGGAAATCAACGAGGTGGCGATCCGCACGGGTGATGACCCGGGGCTGGACAGTTTGCTGATCCGGCTGCACACCGAGACCGCCTGCCGCCGCGCCGGGGCGCTGGCGCTGCGCCCACGGGACCTGGACACCGACGAGTGTCTGATCTTCCTACGGGAGAAGGGCGGCACGTCCCGGTGGCAGCCGGTCTCACCGACGCTGACGCGGCACCTGCTGGCGCACCACGCGGAACGAGGTGACGGCAACCGGGACGGCAGCCTGCTGCGCTACCGCGATGGTCGGCCGCTGACCTACCGGCGGTACGACTCTCTCTGGGCGCGGATCGGGCAGCATCTGCGGTGGGTGCACACCCAGCAAATCAGTACACACTGGCTGCGGCACACCACGCTGACGTGGGTGGAGCGCACGTACGGTCATGCCGTGGCCCGCGCCTACGCGGGCCACACCGACGGCGGCGGAAGCGGCGCGACGGCCACTTATGTACGGGCGACGTTGCAGGAGGTCGCGATCGCGTTGGCTGGGTTGACCGGCGAGGACCATCCGCTCGCCACAGAAGCGTAGATCCTCCGGTGGCCTCCCTCGATCGCACGAGGGAGGCCACCCGCTCGTCGTGAGGAACCGGCACCGCTGCAAGCCGCCAGCGAGCCGTGCGAATGGTCAAACGGAAGCGGAGCCGTCCGTGGCTCGACGATCGTGTGCGCTGCCCTCGGATCCGGCCAGAGGATGCGGCTCGCCGCTGAGCTGGGCCAGAGCAGCGGCAATGTCCTGGACCTCGGCGCGCACGTAGGTCATGGTCGTGCCGATATCGTTCCTGCCGCTGTGGCCGGCGTAGGCGCGGGCCACAGCGTAGCTGCAGGCGCGTTCGACCCAGGTCAGAGTGGTGTGGCGCAGCCAGTGGGTGCTGACCTGCTGTGCCGCTACCCAGGGCAGATGGGTACCGATGCGGTGCCACAGGTGGTCGTAGCGGCGGGAGGTCAGCGGCCGGCCGTTGCGGTAGCGCAGCAAGCTGCCGTTGCGGTCGCCGTCGCCCCGCTCGGCGTGGTGGGCCCGCAGGTGCCGCATCAGGGTCGGTGAGACCGGCTGCCAGCGGGAAGTACCACCCTTCTCCTGTAGATAGATCAGGCATTGGTCTGGATCCAGATCTCGTGGACGCAGCGCCAACGCCCCACCGCGGCGGCAGGCGGTCTCCAGGTGCAGCCGGATCAGCAGGCTGTCCAGGTGTGGGTCGTTGCCGGTGGTTGCCGCGATGTGGATGATCGCGGCCAGTTGCGCCTCTGGGATGGCGCGTCGGGTGCTGGCCAGGCGGCGGGGCTTGGCGACCTTGGCCGCAGGGTTATCGACCTCTCGGATCAGTCCATCCATGACCGCGTGCCGGTAGAGGCAGCGCATAGCGGCTATCAGGTGTTCGGCGGCGGTACGGCCACCGCGGGCGTTGCGGCGCACGACCACCCCGCTGCGGATCTCCTCGGCGAGCCGCTTGATCTCCAACGGCGTCGGCTCGGTAATCCGCCGGGCGCCCCAGTGCTGACAGATCCGTTGCCAGTACGAGTGGTATACCCGACGGGTACCGGGCGAGACCGCCTCGGCGACCTGCCATACGTACTCGTCGAACGTCGGCACCGCCACGGGCGCTGCCGTCGTTTCGGCGAGCAGTTGTTCAGGGGTGATACCAAGCTGCTTCAGCAGGCTGCGTAGCGTCTTCAGCGCGGCGCGCAGTTCCATTGGCCCGGTCATCGGCTGGCCCGGCTGTCGTCTAGCTGGCGGTAGCGGACGACCATGTCGTGCACGGCGGCCATCGGAACTACCAGCAGCTCGTCTCGTCGCGGGTTCGCGAATAGGAGCACCCGATCTTTGGCGGCGATGCGACACGCGCGCCGTACCGTCAGGGAAAGCCGTAAATGGCCACGCGGGTTAATGCGGACTGTACGACCGGTGCGGGCCACCACAATCGAGCCGTTCGGGCCAGGCTCAATCGCCAACTCGACCGGATGTCCGGCAGCCCAACCCATAAACCTGAGCGCTGATCGATCGGCCAGCCTCCCATCGCGGTCGACGGGCGTGACCACGCAGCGGATTCCAGCGCTGTCCGCGGCGCCTGGCGGCTCGGGGATCGGCAGTCCCAGCATGGCCCGCATTCCCGGGCCCGTGCCCGGCTGCCGCAGGGAGGTCGGCCTGATGCCTTCGAACGATACGTCCCCGACATCGCGCCAAACGGTGGTCCTGTCTCTTGCCGGAGCGGTAGGGCCGAGGCCCGGGATCTGTGCTGGGTCGCTGCCGTGGCCGCAGCGGGGGACGGCACGCCGTGACCCGCCGCTCCCGACCTGTCGTGAGTCTCGGTCGGTCATGATGACCTCCCGGGGCTCTGCGGGCGGTCGATGTGGCAGACCCGTTCGAGCCGCCAGACGGCGATCGGGACGTCGACACCGACGAGAATGGCGTTGTCGTGCTGTCGTGCCTCGTGGTGAAACGGGTTCGGACGGGCCACGCCGTTCGGCGTGGAGCGGGGTTTTGCAGTCATGTGCGGGTGGCTCCCGCCTGACTGGCCGTGTTCGCATCTACGAATGGCCCTGCCAGCCCGGCACAGACCCCCTGTTCACGTCGCCGCTGACCCAACAGCGCCCAACACTGCGGGGTTTGTTGGGGCGCTGCCTGCCCACCCAACAGATCACGCAGACGCCCAACAGCCAGGCGGCGTCGCCCAGCACCGCGGCTGTTGGCCAGCAGTATTATTCGTTGCCAACAGCGAAAGCCTCCGCGCCGTTGACTAGCCAACGGCGGACAATGAGCGGCCAGACAGCGAGACCAGGGCAGCAATGTGGAGCCGCTCGCCGCAGGGCCCGTAAGGCCCGTGACACGGACTCCGATGCTCAACTCTTCCGCGCCGACGCGACTGGTCCGATCGCGCCCGCCGAGCCGTGGGACCACCGTGACCTGGTGCTGGCATGGGCGGGCGTGGCCGATGGCCTCGAGGCGGACGAGGCGAATCTCATCGCCACCACACGGTTGGAAGGCGTCAGCCTCGCCCTGGCGGCGCAACGCCTTGGTATCACCGCCAGCATGGCCTCGTCTCGTCATGGCGGCTAGAGGCCGCTGGATGCGATTCACGGGGCGACCTGGCGCTCGTGTCGTTGTGATGTCGCCAGCACCGCCGCAGCGGTGGCGCGTTCCGGCAGCGAGAGTCGCCGCGACTCAGCAACGCGCCGCCCTAACCAACGGAAGGTGCGGCGGTCCAACAACGAATGACCACCGCACCGAAGAACAGCCCTCTTGCCGTCGGCACGACTCAACAGTTGGTCGTAGCGACCCAACAGAGGACGGCCGCGACCCAACAACGAGTCGCCGCCGCAGATGCGACCCAACAGCGACCTAACAGAGGACAGCCGCGACCCAACAGCAACACACTGTTGGGTCGCTGTTGGGTCCAGGGACGACCACGGACATCGTGTTGGCCACCCAACAGTGGGTCTTGGTGGGCAAGACATCGGACTGAGAAGCCCCATCCTGCAGTGGTTCGCAATACCGTGATGGCCGTGTTGGACACACTGGAACTGCTGTCGGTCGCCGCGCTCGGCGGCCCCGGGATGACCGTCCTACGCAGGTCACCGCTCTCACCCTTATTCCCTGCGCAAAGCCAACCTCTGCTACATCCGGCATTCCTGCGGGCGGCCATCGTGGTGATGGGCCGTGACACCGCCGAGTCCCGGGTCGGCCAGGCGACCTGATCCCCCGCCTGGCCGTCGGCCTGTTCGCGGCAACTACGTCCCGATCTGTTCCACCGTCATCGGCCTAGCCCACGCGCTCACCGCCGCGTCGGCCAGACAGGACATCAGCGCGCCCCGGCTCGAAGCGGCGAGAACCGGGTCGGCGATCACCCAGCTCGCCGGCATTGCCGATTCGCATGGGCGACGATTCGGGACCGAGCGATTCAACAGGCACGCAACATACTCTGCGTAATCCAACAAGCTCTTTCGGTAATGCTCGGGTTAGGGGTCGTTCGGCCTCCGGGACCGTCAGAGGCGGTGCCCATAGACCTCAGCAGCGGACAGCGATACCCGTCAGTGGCCACGGAGCAAGCCAGTGACGGAGGTCGCCAGCGTACGTCCTGTTACCGGTCGAGCACAGATCGGACTTCCTGGTGGCACCGGTCCGATCATGCTCTGCCGACCCGGCCTAGACCCGGTCCTCGCATCGGCCACCGGCCCGGCCGGGGCCCAGCGCTGGACTGCCGGGGCCAGGCCGACCCCATTCACCCAACAGCCCAGCTAGGCGCCGTCATGTCCGCGAACAGCAAAACCCGACACTCCCCTAGGGGAGTCCTCGGCGGGGGTACTAGCGAGTGGCCATGCTCCCTACGACCACTCCGCGCGGTACGTCCCGCTCACAACGCTCGTCGGCATCGCCGGGCCGACCCGGTCCTGAAGGCGTCGCTCGATTGCCACCACTGTTCGGACTCGACACGGGTCAGCACGTCCCCGGCCCGCGCCGTTGACGCCCGGCCGCTCCAGGTGACCGTCTCCGGGTTCGACGACGGCTTCGAGGTCGCTGCCACCGATAGTCGTGCGGCGCGCTGGAACCCGGTCGCGGCGTATCCGCCACTGCAGCGTGTCGACGCCGCACCGGGCCAGGTAGCAGGTGTCCAGGACGAAGACCCGAACCCACTCCACCTGGGCGAGGTGGGCGGCGATCAGGTGCTGTCCGCTGGCGCGGTTGTTCTACCCACCGTGCGGCCAACCCTTCACCGCGTCGATGACGGTATCCACCTGGTCGTCGGTCAGCCACCTCGACAGCGGTAGGCACCGGTGCGTTGCCGCGAACCGGTCCGCAGCCGGAAACCGCTGACCGGCGCCGAGGCGGAGTGTCGGTTGCCGGTGTAGCGGCACGTCGTAGACGCCCTTCGCAGATCCGATTCCCCGGACGAGCAGATGCGTCCGCAGCCGGTCACGGGCAGCCGCGTCGTCGGCGAGGACGATCATCTTGTGTCCGCTGTAGCGGACCTCGAGTTCGTATGGCACTCGCAGGCCGGGGTGGTCGATCCCAGCGACGTAACGGCCGATGATCTCGTTGTGCCGGTGCAGCGCCGCGCCGAGCGATCCGAGCTGCGCGACGCCGAGCCCGGCGTGGAGTTCCGACATCCGCCCACGCGCTGCCGAACAGCACGCTGCGCAGTCCGTCGTCAGCTTTGCCCTGGTCTCGGTACCGGACAGCGTCGCCTGCCACCGTCGGGTCGCCGGTGACCAGGAGGCCGCCCTCCCCGGTCGTCAGCACCTTCGTCGCGGACGTCGAGAACGCCGCGACGTGCCCGAAAGTGCCTGCGGACCGGCCCCGCAGCGTCGCGCCGTGCGCGTGCGAGGCGTCCTCCACGAGGTGGAGCCCGCGCTGCGCACAGAACCCAGTAATGTCCGGCATTGACGGCGTCAGATATCCGCGGATGTGAACGACGATCACGGCGGCCGCGTCGGCAGGGCACGCCTTGTCGATCGATGGGAGGTCCGGGTACAGGCCCGAGTCGTACAGGACGGGCCGAGCACCGGCTCTCAGCACGGCCTCGGCGGTGGCGTAGTTGGTGTTCGCCGGCACCAGGACTGGTCGGTCCGCCAGGCCCAGGCAACGCAGCCCGATCTCCAGGGCCGCTGTCCCAGAGGACACGGCAACCGCGTGCGGCGCACCGAGGTGGCGGGCGAACTGTCCTTCCAGCTCGTCGTTGTTCACGCCTGGCACGAGTCGACCGCTGGTCAGAATTGCCTCCGCCCTCCCCATGAAGTCGGTGATCTCGGTGGGCGTAAACCGGACGCAGGACGCCGGCGCGGCGGCCGGCCGCCGATCATGGTGCCGCTCGCGTGCGTCTGGGCTGCTGGTGGCCATTGGTTGCGCTCCTCTGCAGTTCCTCGTGGTGCTCGGTCACAGCAGCCTGGCGTGGGCCAGGTGCTCGTTGAGTCGTCCGGCCCGTACGGATGTCGAGGTGTCGCCGGGCGGTCCCGACACGGCAAGAGGCGAGTTCGCCGGTGTGGGTGGCGGCCGGGTCGGGCAGCAGGTCGACTGTCGAGGTCATGTCGAGGGCGCATGGAAGTCGAAACTCGCCGTGACGAGGCGGTGGTCGGATGGGAAGTCGGCCGGGTTGGTGCCTGCTGGCACATGCACCTGGTAGGTCATTGGCACGAGGGACCCGGCGACGTTAGTCAGGATGAAATCGATGATCTGCCCGCCGCCCTCATCGATTCCTCGGTTCACCGTGGGCCGGTATGCCTGATGGTGTGCAGTGCCGGTCTGCCAGGCCAGGTCAGGGGCGGCGTGGAAGCCACAGCCGCCGACGCGCTCGCCACGCTCCTCGGACCAGGCGCCGATGAGATGGTCAACGGCTTCGGTCTGGTCGACCCAGCTGCCGTCGGCACGTTCGCGGGCCTTCTGGTGCCGGGCTCGGTAGTCCGCCAATTCCCAGTTCCGGTCGGGGTAGGAGGGTCCGGATGCAGTGGAGTTGAGGTCGCCCAGCACGATCATCGGCAGCCGGCAGCGGCCGTACCGGTCGATGCGTTCGGCCTGCCGTAGCCGGGTCGCGCCGGACCGGGGGTCCCAGTGCTCGACGAGAACGCCGAAGCGGACGCCGGTGGCACGGACGCGGAACTCGACCAGGCCGCGTTTGTCATCGTGGGTCGGATACCCGTTGTCGTTGTACCAGGTGGTGAGGGCGAGCACGGTCGGGTCGTAGAGCAGCGCGGGTTCGATGGGGCCGCGTTCCCGCCATCCCAGATGTCCGACGTACGGGCGGTCGAGTTGCCGGCCAAGGGCTGCGGTGGCGGCGAGGAGTCCGCGGTTACCGTCGCGGCCCCATTCCTTCGCCTCGCACAGAGCCACTAGCGCCGGCACCCGGTCAACGTGCGCGAACGCTCGGCAGAGGTTGGCGAGGTCGAAGGTGCCGTCGGGCTGCAACCCGCCGCCTTCGAAGTTGAACAGCGCCACGGGTATCGGACTCACGGCCTGCCTTTCTGTGATGTCGGGCTGCAGGGCTGGGGCTGACACCGGCTCGTCTCGTCGTCGGGGGGTGACGCCGAGACGGGCCGGCTGCTCGGGCCGGCTAGCGGACGCTGGTCCAGGCGAAGGCGCGGCCAGCGGCCGATGACGTGGCGTCATCGGCCCGGGTCGCGGCCGGCGGCACCGTCCAGGTCCGGACGACCTCGGCGAGCCACAACCGGTAGTGGGTCAGGTCGGTGTAGATCGCGGGAGCACGCCCGCAGACCAGGTCCGTCTCCCGGCTGCCGCTACCGACCACCGCCCACCGCCGGCCCGCCAGATGGCGCAGCGAAGGACCGCCGCTGTCGCCGTAGCAGGCACCGCTGATACCCCCGGGGCTGTCGACGCACAGCTCACCGATGCTGATCCCGCCCGCCGCACACTGATCGGCCGGCAGGATCCGGGTGTTGAGTTGTTGCAAAGTGGAGGGGAGCGGTCCTTCGCCCGAGGGTTTCGTTGCCCCCCAGCCGAGGATCCGGATCCCGCCCGCGCCGGTCGACCGGCTGACCGGGAAGGTTCGTCCCCAGACGGGCGCGGTCAGCCGCAGCACGGCGACGTCGGCGACCTCGTCGCCGCCGGCGCCCCAGTCCCACCGCTGGTGCGGGAGGATCTGCCGGACCTTCCGGACCACACCGCCGTCCAGCCGGTCTGTCGAGCCGATCCGGACCGTGTACAGGCCCGGATCTTTCGGTGTGGCGTCGGCGAGAGTGACGCAGTGGGCGTTGACGACGACCGCGAACGGGTGCACCAGGAATGCGGTGCAGGTGTGGTACTGCGGGTCGCCGTTCTTGGTGATCCGCAGCGACGCGATCCCGGGGTACGCCTGGGTGGCGTCGCCGCCCCCGACGATCAACGGCGCGACGGTCTTCGGTGTCGACTGACCGTCTGGCGCGGCGACCGCAGCCGATGCGGCGACGAGGCTGCTGAGCAGCACCGCCGCAACGGTCGCGCTCAACCTCTTGGTGGACAGTTTCAAGGGGTCCCTTTCCTGTTCCGCCAGCGCGGATGCGCTGGGGCTCGCCGCGGTCTTGCGGCGAAGTCTTTGGCGGTCAGATGCAGGACGGCACCGCAGCAGTGGTGGTCGTTGATCTGCCGGAGGTGAGGTAGAGGCGATACAGCTCCAGGCCCGCCAGGTAGTCCGGTTGCGCAAGGACCGGCGGGCCGGTCTGCACCACCTCGTACGCGAGGAGTTCGGCGGTGTCCGGCGCGATGGTCAGCACGTAGCGGATCCGCGTGCCTTGGGCGTCGGGCTCGACGAGGGCGATGCTGACGCCGATGCGTCCCATCCGGTCGCGTACGCCGTGTTGCAGCGTGATCCCGGGGAGCTCGGCGAGGATGCGCAGGATCGCCGCGCGGACGGGGCGGTCGGCGTAGTGCGTACGGTGCAGGTCGGCTACCGAGGTGACGATGTCTCGCGGGCCACGCTCTGCAGGTGTCTTCGCTTTGAGGAGGTGGGTACGCAGCGTCACCGGGTCGGTGGGGAGATCCTCGTCGGTGGCGCCGGGCATGCCGGCTTCCCACCTCGCCTCCTCGCCGCGACGGCAGCCGCCGTCGCCGACCTGGAACGTCATCTCCCGTCCGGCGCCGTCGCTCCTACCCCAGCTCTGCACCGTGACGACGAGCGGTGGGAACTTGCCGCTCCTGTCGGGTGCCCGTCGGATGTCGCGGGACCACTGCCGCAGCTCGACATAGGCGTACGGACCTCGCTGCGCGTCTCCCGGCGCTGCGCTGATCCGGTCCGCCATCTGGAGGAGCTGCACGCCGGACCCGGAGGGGGTTGATGTCGGCCCGGGTGACACCGCGGGATCCTGAGTCCGGCCGACTCCTCGGACTGGTTGCTGATCGATGCGTCGACCCGGGGCGACGGTAGCCAGGCTGGCCACGATGATCGCCGCGGTGACAACGGCGACTGTTGCGCGCAGCCGCTGTCGCCGTTGTTGGGGCACGGGCTCGAGTAGCGGTGTGGTCGCGTTGTCAGCCGCCGGCGCCACAGCGACTCTTCCGTCGCTGCTGGTTCTCATCGCGCGGGTCAGGGCTAGCAGCGCGCTGTCGAGGCAGCCGACGGCTAGCGCGGTGAGTGGAAGCGCGTGGTTGTATCGGAGATCGGTTCTATGGCTTGGATCTGCCGGTACGGTGATGAGCCATGACGCGAGGATTGCAGCCGAGCGGGTGTGGTGAATGGCCCCGGCCATCGGGGCGGCGAATTGTCGTGGCTGGGAGGGTTCAACATCTTCCGGTGTGTCGGTCAATAGGCAGTACGCCCCGTTGAGGTAGGCAGCTGCGTCGCGCAGTCGAACGGTGCAGGGCTGCGCAGGGTCGAGTAGTAGGACGGCGCGGCGGGCGCAGTCTGCCGCCAGCCGGGCGGAGTCCGCCAGCTCGCTGCGGCGGGTGGAGACGGCGGCCGGATCGGTCGCCATCGACGGCGTTGCAGTCACGTGGGGATATCCAGACGGGGTGGGTGTTTGGGGGTCGGTTGAGTTCGACCCGTTCCATGGGAGGTCCGGGTCACGTTCGAGGGCTTACGGAAGTCGGGCGGTGGCCACGACTGGAAAGTGGTCTGACGCTTCATACGCGAGCGGCGTGTTATGGACGCGGTGCCCGATCACCGAGCACGCGAGCGCGTCTTCCGCGTCCGGCAGCCGGTGGAGTATGCGGTCGATCCGTCGAGGGCCGTTGCGGTCATGAGGATGGTGGCCAGTCGTGGGCGACCATGGTGCTCGCGTCTGCACCGCGAGATCGAGGTAGCCGGACTCCGCCAGGATCTGGTCTGGTTGGCGGTCCGTGGGGTACACGATCTCGGGAGGGTCGTCCCCCCAGCGGATCAGGTCGGCTTCCGTAACAGTGTTGTTCGGGTCCGGGTCGTAATAGGCGCCGTCGAGTTGGCGAGCGCTGATGCTGTTCCAGTCGCCGGCCAGCACGATCTCGCGTCCGTGGCTGGCGGGTGTGAGCCAGTGGGCGATGAGACGAGCCTCGTCCCGCCGCGTGCCGCGACCAGCCTTTGGCGGTGCGTGGTAGGTGGCGACGGTGATCTGGTGCCCGCCCAGCTCCAGGGCGACGGAGATGAGGTTGTGCCACATCGGTCCGCCGTCGATACGGCGTAGCGTGCCGGGCACCGGTTCGATGCCGGGACGCCACATGATTCCGAGGGCGAGGCGGTCGTGACCGCCCGGTGCAACCGCAGCAATCCCCTGCTGGCGGGCGCCAAGAACGTGACATTGCATCCCGGTGGCCCCGGCAAGGTGCCGTAGTCCCTGGTTCGCGATCTCCTGGCAGTTCTTGCAGGCAGATGATGTCCGGGTCGATCTCATGTATGAGTTCCTCGATCTGTCGGTACAGCTTTTCCTCACTCTGGCCGGTGCGTCGGTAATCGAGGGTGTTCAGCGAGGCGATTGTCAGCAGTGCGGGAGCGTGCACCATCGGGGTCTCCGGCATAGGACGTGCGGCTGGCTTTCACGGAACTGCGCGCGCATCTGGGCTTGGGCCGCGATTGGGGCCAGGATCTTCGGCGTCAATCGATCAACTCGAGCGGTCAGGCGTCTGCCTTATCGGCGCCCTGGTGGTGCGGTTGGGCATGACGAGTCGAATCGGACCTGGAGCTCTGATGGGAAGGCGGCCTCCACATCGGCCAGAACGGGGCACCGCCCGGCAGGTGGAACGCTCGCCGTGGGGTGTAGCCGTGTCTCAGGTACAGGTCGCGGGCGCCGGTACTGCTCGCCTCCAGGTAGGCGGCGAGCCCGTCCCGGTCGAGTAGGTCGTGATGGTCACGCAGTAACGCGCTGCCCCGGCCGGTGCACTGGACTGCTGGCGCGACGGAGAGGAACGCCAGGTGGTGATGTGGCTCCTTGGGGTGGTGCGCATCGAATACGGCGTCGAGTACTTCGAACCGTTCGGTGTACGGACCGCACGCGGCAGCCAGTCGGCGTTCGTAGTCCTCCACGAAAGGCATGGGCTGGTCGCGGTGAAACCAAACCGCGACTGCGGAGCGGTCCTCAAGGACCCGCGCCCTGCCAGCTCCCGCCATCGCGTGGCCGACCCAGATCTTGAACTGGGCGGCGAGTACCGCTCGGCGGTCGCTGGGTTTGGGCACGAGATAGGCCGTGGGGGCGAGGTGATAGAACGTGGCGGCGATCAACATGGCGATGCCGTCGAGGTCGTCCCGGGTGGCGTCGACGATTCGTGGGTGGTCGCTCATGGGTGGGCCGCCAGCACGTCTGCTGCGGTCCGGTCGTCGTCTGCCCGGGGTCTCGGTGTGGTGGCGCTGAGCCGGCCCGAGGCGCTGCGGGCGCCGAGTCCGATCGTGGCGTAGACCTCGGGGCGGGTGGCCTTGAGGATCATCCCCCAGCCGATCCCGAGGAACGCGGCGCCCAGGTACACGGCAGGGATTCCGGTGGCGAGCGGGTGGTCATCGGGCACGCCGAGGAGCGTCGCGACGTTGACGATGGCGAGCCCGATGGCGCCCAGCAGTACGAGGGTGGCGATGGTGGGCGCGATGACCCGCCGCCAGGCCGGCTCGCCGTGCCGGTCACGAGCGAAGAACGCGATGACGGAGATGGAGGTGGTGGTGATGAGGAACAGCACCCCGAGCCCGCCGCCGGTGCCGAGCCAGTAGAACAGCTGGACGACCGGATCCCAGCCGTTTGTTGCGTACATGATGATCACGGTGAGGCCGATGGCGCTCTGCCAGAGGGAGGCGTTGCGGGGAGCGCCGCTGCGCCGCGCCGTGCGTCCGAGTGCGGCCGGCAGGACGTGCTCGCGGCCGAGGGCGAACATGTAGCGCGCGGTCGTGTGATGGAAGGAGAACGTCGCCGCGAGGATCGAGGTGACGAACAAGGTGTGCCCGATGTCGACCATGGCCTGGCCGAAGTGGGCGCCTGCCAGGTTGAAGATGACCTCGGTGCCCTCTGCGCGGGACACCTCCACGATCCGGTCCGGGCCGGTCGCGACCGTCATGGCCCAGGCCGAGATGGCCAGGATGACGCCGATCAGCCCCACCGACAGGTAGGTGGCGATCGGCACGGTCCGTCGTGGGTCTCTCGTTTCCTCGCCGAAGGTCGCGCCGATCTCGAAGCCGATGAAGCCCAGGCCTGCCAGGATGACGAGCGCACCGAGGGCGGGCCCGATGAGATTGCCTGGGTTGAGGGTGTCGAAGGTGACCTGGCCATCGGCGGGGTGGGACAGGTTGCCGATGTTGTAGATCATGATGATGACGATCTCGGCGACCAGGAGGACCGCCAGGACCTTGCCGTTGAGGTCGACCCGGAGCACCCCGAGGATCGCCGTGAGCGCCCACGCGCATAGCGCGATGATCCACCAGGGGAAGTTGAGACCGAACCACTGGTCCAGCAGTGGACTCGTTGCTGCGCCGATCGCGCCGTACAGGCCGACCTGCAAGCCGTTGTAGGCCACGAGTGCGACCCAGGCTGCCCCGACTCCTATCGGCCGACCGAGGCCCTGGCTGATGTAGGCGTAGAACGCGCCGGTGTTCGTCATGTGCCGTGCCATAGCGACGTAGCCAACGCTGAAAAGGCCGAGAAGTAGGCCGACGAGTATGAACGCCACGGGAATTCCGGTAAGGCCCGTTGCGGCGTAACCCGTCGTCACCACGCCGGCAACCACCGTGAGCGGGGTTGCCGCCGACATCACGAAGAACACGACGGCCGGTACGCCAAGCCGGTCGACCGCCAGGGTCGTGCGGACGGGATCGCGCCGGGCAGTTAGCGCGAGCGGAGTCATCAGGACGCCTCCATTCAGGTTGGAAATCAGGGTTGGAAATCGGCATGACGGTTCAGACCCGGTACGACTGC
Organism: Micromonospora sp. WMMD1102; assembly: GCF_029626265.1. NCBI lineage: Bacteria > Bacillati > Actinomycetota > Actinomycetes > Micromonosporales > Micromonosporaceae > Micromonospora > Micromonospora sp. WMMD1102. Next base: position 3,855,574 of record NZ_JARUBN010000001.1, read on the forward strand.
ACCGACTCGCCGACCGCGGCCTCGGTGTGCGTCAGAAGTTCCCGAAGCTGCGCTGGTGCGTTCTCGACGAGGTCCCGCAAACGCCGATGAGCGGCCGGCGGCGCGTATCGGGTGAGGAGTTCATCCATGCCTGTGGCCAGAGTCAAACCGGCCAGGCAATGATCGAGAGGATCCAAGGTGTCACCGCGCAGAAGCCTCGTACCGAGTCTCGCCATCGGCCAATGCGCGGCGTTGATGTCCGTCGGAACCCAGACTGTGGTCGACCGCAGAATCCCACGCGATCGTTTCGGCCAGACAGCTCTCGCACGCCGCAACCGTCCGGCGACCTGCTCATATGCCTCTTCGCTGAGGATGTCTAGCCAGCCTCGGATTCCCTGTTCCTCGCTGTGCACCATCTGGTCGAGCACGGTGTGTGCGAGGGAATCGCTCGGCGGAGTTGCGTCGACGACCGAAAAGCCTCCGTCGCGGAGCCAGATCTTCCGCTCCCACATCAGCTCCGCTAGCAGGGCCGCCGCCAAGCCGAGATCCATCGATCGCCGGTACAGCTGCGGCTTTCCCGTCACGTCGTGGTGGGCGAGAAGGAAATAGTCATTGGCGAGCGGCACACGATAGTGGGCGGGACGAGGCACGGCTCGGCTCCTTTCCGGGCGCCGTTTGTTTTGGTAGTTCACGTTGCTCGCTTGCACTCAACGCCCCTCGCGCCGATGTCGAACACCCTCGACACCGAGTTTCGACACGGCCTCGTCGACCTTCCGTTGACGTCGTGCACCGGGCGCCAGGCCAGCGGCGGTGCGCTGACCAACTCGTGACGCCGAATCAGTTAGGGCTGGTCGCCGTATGTCAAGGATTGTCGACAGATTGAGGCGCCACGCGGACAAGCCGTGTGGAAGGGGTCAGCTGCCCCTCGCCGTCGCGGCCACCTGCCATGTCGGATTTTCGTGTCGGCGGTATCCGACACGGGGCACGTTCGGGTTGCCTTGAGTTCCTCAGCGCAGTCAATGTCCGGCGGGAGGCCGCGATGTCTAACGTCCCGTACGAGGTTGAGATGGTCCGTTGGACGGGCGGGTCACCGCCCATCAATGAGGCATACCGGTCGTACGAGCGTGGGTTCGTGGCCCTGGTCGGTCCGCCGGCTGTGGGCAAGAGCACGGTTTCGGCGGCGTTGGTCGCGGACCTGGCCGGCCATCACCAACGCCACCGCCGAACTACGGTGGCGACGGCCTGTTCAGCGACGGCTTGTCCTCGGGCACGTCGACACACCAGACCGTGAAGGCATCTTCGCGCTGGACTCACGGCAGGCCTACCGGCGGCTGGTGGGAACCGCCCGGAACAGTCGGCTACTGATCCCCCGCGCGTACCAACTCGACGCGATCTCCGCAGCAGTGCTGTGGGCGGTCGCGAACCTTGACCTGTCGCTGCTGCTCGACGACACGAGATTGAACGCCGCCCAAGCCGCCGCGTTCGACTACCGGCGCCTGACCCGCTCCGCAGCCAGCCGCGACGTCGCCGACGACCTCGACCCGGTGTCACGGCTATGGCTCGGCTCGACATTTTGCGCTGACCACATCCGCCGCCACAGCGCCATCCTGTCCGATGTGCCCCTCTGCTGGACGCGGGAGCAACGCGGCGAGGAAGCCAGCACATGGCTGTTGTTCCGCCACAGGCTGCACTACCTGCGCCAGACCGCCGAACGTTTCCGAAACGCTTTCCAACCGATGACCCGAATGTTCTATGTGCCCCCACCAGCGGCGGCGACCTCGTCCACCCCCGAGCGGATCCTGCTGCTACTCGCCGTGGCGTTGATGGAGTCCCTGGACATCCAGACCGCGGTCACGGACGAACCGGAGTACGGCACTCTCCCGGGACTCGTCCTGGACCAGCGGCACGCGATCATAGCCAGCTGGATCCGCGCCGACGGGATCTGGCATGTCGACGTCACCGATCAGCCCAGCCTCCTCGCCGAGTACCACGACGCGCTCGGCTACCTCCGCGCCCACTCCGTCATCGCCGCCGACACGCCGGCCAGCCGGCTACGCAACCTCGCCGATTACCTGAACCTCGACTGGCAGTGGCTGCAACGCCGCTGCGCCGACCTCAGCCAGTACGGCTTCGCCGGCCTCGCCGAACCCCGCAGCCGCCTACTCTCCCTCGACGGTGTCGACCAGGCGTGCCGCTTCGTCGGCACCCTCCCGTAATAGGCTCCTACCCACCACCCGCCGCGCTTGTCGGAAGGACTCTCGTGTCTCCGATCCCGACAACACCCCTCCCCCGGGTGGTGGTGTTCGGCCTCGGCGGCACCATCGCCATGACCAGCACCAACGGCGGCGCGGTACGGCCCACCCTGTCCGCCCGGCAGCTCATCGATGCCGTACCCGGGCTCGCGGAGGCCGGCATCGAGATCGAGGTCGTAGACTTCCGCCGCCGTCCCGGCGCGTCCCTGACCTTCGCCGACATCACCGAACTCACTACCGCAGCGGCACACGAACTCGACGCGGGCGCGACCGGAGTCGTCGTCACCCAGGGCACCGACACCATCGAGGAGACCGCCTACCTGCTCGACCTGCTCCACCACCGGCCCGAACCGATCGTCGTCACCGGAGCGATGCGCAACCCCACCCTCGCCGGCGCCGACGGACCCGCCAACCTCCTCGCCACCATCGCCACCGCCGCCGCCCCAGCCGCCCGCGAACAGGGTTGCCTTGTCGTCCTCGCCGACGAGATCCACGCCGCCCGGTGGGTCACCAAGACCCATTCCACCAGCGGCGCCACCTTCCGCTCCCTCGACAGCGGCCCGCTCGGCTACGTCCTGGAGGGTCGGGTGCGGATGCTGACCCGGATGCCGTACCGGCTCACTATCCCCGCTTGCCGCTCCGGCAAGCACGCCAGCGTCGGCCTCTACACTGTCACCCTCGACGACGATCCCACCCTCCTCAGCGCCACCGGTGCCCGTGTCGACGGGCTCGTCGTCGCCGGTTTCGGCGTCGGCCACGTTCCCGAACCCCTCGTCGACACCCTCACCACCCTCGCCAGCCGGATCCCGGTCGTCCTCGCCTCCCGTACCCCTGCCGGGCCAACCCTCGTCCGCACCTATGGCTTTCCCGGCTCCGAACAGGACCTCCTCACCCGCGGTCTCATCCCCGCCGGCTGGCTGCACCCCTACAAGGCCCGGGTTCTGCTGCGCGCCCTCCTCGCCGCCGGAGCGAAACCACAGGACATCGCCACAGCAGTTACCACCGCAGGTGGGCTCACCGACCCCATCGCCTGGCCGTGGCCCACAGCCAGCCACAACAACGATGATCAACCGGAGACGAGCACGACGGATGCATAGCCACGACCTCACCCCAGGCCACATGATCGGCGTCGTCTTCGACCACGGCGACGACTTCTACGCCGCCGTCACCGACGCCTGCCGCACCCACGGCATCAGGCAGGGTTACATTCCGATGTTCATCGCTGGCCTGTCCACGGCGAAGATCGTCGGCACCTGCCAACGGCTCGACGACCCCGACGCGCCGGTCTGGTCACACGTCGACCTGACCAACGTTGAGGCCCTCGGCGGCGGCACGATCGCCTGGGACGACGACACCCAGACGATCAAACCTCACATCCACATCACCGTCGGCCTGAAACAACACAGCGCTTCGGCCCACACCAGTCACCTGCTGGACGCCACCGTCCAGTTCCTCACCGAAATGCTCATCATCGAGATCAACTCGCCCACGATGTACCGGCTGCCGAACTCCAACCTGTACGGCGTACCGCAACTGCGCTTCGGCCAACGAGCCGTAACCGAGGCGTAGTCCATGCTCGATCGCCTGCTGGTTTCGAGCAGGAGACGCCTCTGCCCACAGAGTGGGGCGGGCTCTGCCCCACCCGCCGACGCTCCGGCCCATCCGTGGCTTCGAGCTCAGGACATTGTCGCCCAACCATCCCGACGGGACGCAAACACGAAGGCGTCTGACCCGCTCTCACGCGGGTCGGACGCCTTGGGATCTCGGGGTGCTCGCGCGGAGCGTCCTCCCGGCGGCAGCGCCGCCTCTACTCGCCGCGCTACCCTGCCCCGCTGAGGCCAGAATCCGTTCGAGGATTTCGGACGGCGTCGAGATAATCGTGAGGGTTGTGGCATCGGGTCACAGCGGTTGATTCTGCGGCGTGGCGACCGACAGAGTTGAGAGGTAGAACGTGGTCGAATCATCCGGTGGTCGGCGGTCCGCCGATGGGTCGGAGGTTGTCGCTGCACGACACCGGGCGGTGTTGCAACGATTCACCCTCCGTGCCCGTCGTGTCGAGGCGCACTCACTCGCCGCTGACAAGCAGAGGCTGATGGCGTGGGCCCAGGGAACGATCCAGGTGACGTTCGAGGCTGAGTCGGGCAAGGCGGCGATGAGTTGGGATCTGCCCGACGAAGAGGCACTCGACTCGCTGGCGGCTCGATGCCGCCCCTTTCTCCTAAACGGTGATCCGGTCTACCACGCGAAAGTGACGAATGCCCTCGGGTTCTTCATTCAGAACGCGCCGGACGCACTCAGGCAAGATCATCAAAAGATCCGCGAGGGCTGGTGGCCATTGGACCCAGGCGACCGGAGGACGATCGGCTACGAGTCAAGAGCCGGATTGGTTACGGAAGCATTGGGCGAGTTGGTCACGGACAAGGAGCTGGCCTATGCCTGGCTCTACGGCGACCTCGTGCACGCGGACGACGGGGCGGAAGGTCGCGTACACGGGCACGACATCGATGCTCGGTTTCAGGCAGGCACTTTTCTCATCGCGAATGTCGCGTTCCGTACAATTGGAACGCTCAACTTCTTAAGACACGTGCAGCGTGACGGATATACGGGGCTCGAAGAGAGTGTTTTCACCGAACGAGTCATCGCTCGCCCTCGGCGCAATTTGACGCTCGCAAAATTCGCCACCGCGCCCGTCGGAACACCGATGGCTGCTCTCGAAGCCCTTTTGGACGGCGTTACCGCCCATCCGGACGCGGGCGATAGCGATGCCGAGGCGACCTGACAGGGAGCTACAGTAGGAGCCTGAATCGAGCCTGATAGTTCATTACCGTTGTATCCTGACCTACCGGCCGCTCGTCGCGGGAAGGCGTTCCCCTGCAGGCCCGTTATTTGCTCTGGCCGGGACCCGCAGCAGCCGTGGCGTTGCCGTGGTTGTCGCCGGAGGGAATCTCGGCGCTCGCCGATCTCGGGCAGCGACAGGAGGGCGTCCAGGGCGGTCTGCGATTCCGGGACCGCCTTGTCGACGAGCGGGAGGAAGAGGGTCGATGATCTCGTCGCTTAGCGGCTCGCCGGCCTCCAGCGTCCGGCGCAGGTCAGCGCGGGCTGCCTCGGCGGAGGCGGAACGGGGCCGGTCACCGCTGCCGGGAAGCTCGATGGTGGCCGCGGCGAAGCCATCCGCCGTGGCGTGCCTGGCCCGCGCCACCAGACGGGGATACATCCTGCGCATCCCGAGCGGAGGGTGGCCGAGCAGGATCAGCGGGGCCGGCGCCGATGCGGATGCGGGCGTTCACAGGATGCGGGGATCTCGCCGAGGGTGAACTCGCGCTCGAGGACGCCGTCATCGAGGCGCCGCTCAGTAGTGAATCGCATGGTCGTACCTTTCGGGGAGTGCTCATGAACGGCGCTCCCGGACGACCTACCGACCGACCGTGACCCAGCAGGGGAGCACCCAAGTCGAGACGTTCACGGGTACCACCTCCTCGGTCCCTCGCACGGCCATCGGGAACTAGCAGCGGCAGCCGTGATCGGCCAAACGTGTTCCGCAGAGGCTCCGTGGCCGGATGCCACCGACAGGCCGCATGCGGTCAGATGCGGTGTGAGCTCAACGATCACGTCCAGCGACGTGGCCCCTGGCGATCCCTTTTGAGACCCGCTCACCCCGACCGGAGGGGCGGAACCTCACTGGTCTGCCCAGCGCTTGCCCCGCAAGATCAGTCGTAGGCGGCTCTGCACCACAGCCAGTACGCCGACAGGGGGCGTTCAGGTAAGCAGATTCGCCACGTCGATTGCCGGCAGGCAGCCGGCTTTCCGCGTTCATCGCTACCGCTGCCTCGCCGGAGGCCGCCGGCCAGAGTCGCCCCGGCGGCCGGAACGCGCGGCCCCCACCCTGGTGGAGTGGTTGTGTGTCCGCGAGCCGGCACGAGGATGTGGCCTCCGGATCGACAAAGGTGGGCGACGGAGCCAGCACATGACAGGATGGCCCGATGTCAGAGCAGCGCCGGACGCACCAGCGGGACAAATCGACAGACGAGAACCGGAGCCAGCGTCCCTCGACGACCGTGATGATCCCACCTCCGGCGTCAGCCCCGCCGCCACCACCTCCACCGCCACCGTCGGCGGGAGATTCCGGCGAGTAGGAACACGAAGTGGTCCCCTCATCCGTCTTGGGACTCGTTGTATTCGTGTTGCTCCTTGCCCCCGGGCTCGCGTACGTCCTGTGTCACGAACGGGTTGTTCCCACACAGCCGCACTCAGCGTTCCGCGAGACGCTTCGCGTGGTGTTCGTCAGCGTCGGCTGCCTGATCGTGACCTCTATCGCGTTCGCTGGGATCCGGTCGGTGCTGCCCGAACACACGCTCGACGTTCGAGGGTTGGTGCAGGATCCGACCAGGTTCGCGAGGGAACACCACGTACAGATCGCCTGGTGGTCCCTCGCGTTCCTGACGGTGGCCACGGCGGTGGGCGTTGCCACCGCGCATTTACAACTGTCAGGGTGGCGGCTGCAAAGGAGAGGCAACCGCTTCGTGTGGGTCAACCGCACGACCAGGGCTCCCCTCAGCAGCGCCTCGGCCTGGGACAAAGCCATGCACGAGTCGGTACCGCACGGCCACAGCGCATACGCGGGTGCCCAACTAGACGACGGCAGCTACATCTCCGGCTACGTCGCCTCCCACAGTCCCATTCCGCAGGAAACCGAGAATCGAGACCTACTCCTCGTCGCACCGAAAATGCGGATGAAGGACGGCACCGACAAAGCGCTTCCAGCGGCGATGACCGTCATCTCGTCCCGGCACATCGTCCGACTCGACGTGACCCACGTGCCGCCACCTAGCCCACAGGGCAACAGACCGTCCACCGCTGAGGACGAGACCCCGGCAACCCCTTGACACCGTCGATCGGATCGAGGCTTAACAGACATCCGGTGGCTCAGCATCAACCCGCGCCTGACCGCACGTCCCACCCTGCTACACCTCGCGCCAGGTCAGCGCGGACCCGACTTGCGACCTGAACCAGCTCGGCAGCGCCTCGCGGTGTCCCGTCACGGCGGGCTGGCCCCCGGTCAACCGTTGGTACGGCGGTGCAGGTGCGACAGGTCGGGGTGGTGGTCCGCGCCCGGGTGGGTATCCGGGTCGGCGTGGATGGTCGCGGCGGCCAGTCGAGGCACGGCATGGCTGAGCTGATGCTCCGCGTCGGCGGCGATCGCGTGGGCCGCGACCAAACCAGCCGGGCGTCGACGACGAGGTCGGCCTCAGCGTGCAACCGGTGACCCGATCCACCGCATCCGCACTGCGGTCACGTCCCGGACACCGTCCACGGCGCGGAGCGCGGCCTCGGCCTGGTCGACGATGGCAGGGTCCACCGCGTCCATCAACCGCCGGTAGACCTCGCGGGCGGCGTCCTTGAGCACGAAGGCGATCGCGACGGCGATGGCCAGGCCGACCACCGGGTCGGCCCATCCCCACCCGACCCACGCCCCGCCGGCCACGGCACAGCGTGTCTCCTTGACAGGCTTGGCGGACAAGGCCCTCACCCACGCGGCGTCGGTACGTGTCGGGGTTGCGGACAGCAGCGCCGTAACGGCTGCGCTGCCTGTACTCCACGGCCCGGGGTCTCCGTCTCGCCCTCTTTCACCGGGCTGGGACACCGAGATGGTGCGTTCCCGGCTGGAAGCCGGCAGGTAGGTAGAGCACTTCGATCCCCAGGATCACCGAGGGTGGTCGGCGACGGTAGTTGTTGAATAACAGCGAGTCGGTCCGGCCCTCGGCGGTGTTACACGATGAGCAGAGAAGGCCGCGAATCAGCCCGCTTGGATGATCATGGTCCCTCACCAACCTGCCGACAGTATGACCCTGCCCGCAAACCGCGCAGCGGCCTTCGTGCCAACGCTCCAACTCGGCGTAGACAGTCCGCTGATGCGGCAGTACGTTGGCGTCGACGCTCACCGGGGTAACTCCGGCCGCCACCACAGCGACGTCTGAGGGCATGCCCCACGCCCAGCACGCCGGTCGACCTTCGGGTGTGGCCGGGTCAAGGTCAGGTAGACGAGGCTTACACGCACCGCAGAGTCGGCTCTTCACCGCCGCGACGCCGTTCCGCGCCATCATCGCGACCACCTCCGACGAGCCGATCTGACACGCTCCACCCGATGCCTGCCCAGCAAGAAAGTCGAGGACTTCTTCCAGGTCGCCACTATGTCCTTCGAACAGCACCGCAAGGTGTGCAAGTCCTCGGGAAACCGCGGCGGCGCCGGGCGGGGCGGGCGCCGACAAACTCGACCTGTGGATCTTGCCCTTGTTCAGGAGGTATGGGTATCTATCAGGATCCAGCGGCTGCTGCTCTTCCCTCCACCGCCGGACAGCCTCCTCATGGCGGCGGCGTGCCTCCGGGAAGTGGGACATCGCCAGATCGCAAGGGCTACAGCAGGCGCTGTCCCACTTCGTTGCCTGAAGAAGATCGTCTCGGATCTCCCGCGCATCTCCCTCGCCGACCGCGACCCTTTCCAAGATCCAAAGCACTGTTGGGAGGTCGAGAGACCAGGTCTCCTGCCCGCCAAACTGCTTCCAGCAGGTCAGGGTGGAGCCTTCGAGGGAATGGTCACCGAGACGTACGTCCAACTTAAAGCTGTAACTTTGCATGGGAACTTCCGCACCGGATCGATAGCCTCCGCAGCGCCAGCAGAGTAGCCAATCGGTCCGACATCTCGAAGCGAGATACAAACTTGGAAAGGCTCGTCAAGCCAGTTGTCGGGGTACGGCTTGAAGTGCAGAGCTGCGTACGGGCGGACACCCGACGCCGAGGCGATCCGTCACTGTGGTGGACACCGGGCCCGTACTCGCCGCATCGGTCGTTGGTCAGCGCCCGTGAAGCCTGCGCCACAGCCGTGTGTCGGTGCGTTGCCACAGGCTTTGGGTGCGATGGTCGTGCCCGTCGCCGAGCCCGAGGGTGAGCCTCAGAAGCCCCTGCGGCGGGTGTTCTGGACAACGTTTCAGCTCGACCACCTGGTAGGCGGTGACGCTCTGGGCGTTGAGCGACTTCAGTCGCTTGAGGGCCTGATCGCGCTTCAGCTTCATCTGCGTGTCTGCCGGGGCGCCCTCGTCAAGGAGTCCGGGGGTGAGGTGCCATGGCTCGACATGGGGACGAAGCACCTCGTGGACCGCCGGGAGCACGTCGAGGGCGAGGTTGTCGAGGTCCTTTCCCTGTTGCGGAGGCACCACCAACATGGTGACCTTGATGGGGACGACTAGGGTTTGCAGCATGGGCCGTCTGCCCCGAAACTCCTCCATACTGACGTACAAGGCATCGCGGAAGGTCCGCCGATTAGCGCTGCTTTCCGGGTGACTACTCAGGTCATCAGTTGATTGCGGGGATCCAGGGTCGGCCCGATGTTAGCTGGACGAGGGCGTCGTAGAGATTGATGCCGTGTTTGGCGGCGGTGGCGAGATATGAGCGCAGGTGGCAGAACTGCTCCGCGCCGGTCAGGGTGCGCATCGCGCCGGAGATTTTCTGCCGGATTTTGACCATGCGGACTTCCCGTTCGGCGGCGTTGTTGTCGAACGGGCAGTGTCCTGGCTGGTGCGCGAATCGGAGGTAGTCGTCGATGCGTTCGGTCATCCGGCGGGCCAGCGCGGCCAGTTTCTTGCCGATCGCTGTGGTTTGGCCGGTGTGGTCCTTGACCCCGACCAGAGCGGCGTGGCGGAACGAGGCGACCCCCGCGGCCAGAATCTCGGGATCGATGCGATCGTGGCCGGCTGCCACAGCATCGTCCGTGGCCTTCTTGAGGGCCAGCAGGGCGTCGATGCCTTGCGCGGCCCAGGTTGCCGACGGGTCGAGCTCGGCGGCGGCTACCAGTTCCCGCAGCAGATGGGCGCAGCACAGGGCGTGGGTGGCCTGTGGGTAGCAGTCATAAGGTGCCCAGGCGTCGTGCACGGCGATCCCGGTGAAAGCGGGCAGGACCCCGCCGGCGTCGATGGCGTCCCGGCCGCGTTTCGGGTGCACGTAGAGCAGGCTGTACTTACCTGTCGATGCGGAGTGAACCCAGTGCAGTTTGCCTGCGACCCGGAACCCGGTCTCGTCGAAATGCACCAGCGGTGCCGCCGTCAGCGCGGTGCGGATCGCGGCCAGAAAGTCACCCTCGAGCCGGCGGGCGGCGCGGGCGGTCAACGCCGCGACGCTGCCCTGCGAGATCGGCACCCCGAACAGATCCCCGACGGCCTGGGCGACGCGTTTCTGCGCCCCGAACTGCGCGACCAGCAGATACACCACGATCGCGGCCAGCCTCGGCCCGTACTGCACCGGCGCGTCCACCCCGGCCGGGCCGTCCGCGCAGGTCACCGCACCACACCCGCACCGGCGAATGTTCAGCCGGTGCTCGGTGACCCGGGCTACGACCGAGGGAATCTCGAACACCTGACGGCGGGTCACCGCGGCCAGCGGCGCGCCGGCCAGCCCGCCGCCGCACCCGCCACACGCGACCGGCTCATGAACAACGGTCTCGTCCGGGCTCTCGACCTGCCGCAACGTACGACCCGGATGGCCGTCCTGGCCACCCGAGCGGCGCCCGGACCGGCCCCGCAACGACTTCGGCGCGGGCTTGTCCAACCCCTGCGCCGAGGGCGGCATGTTCGAGTTCCGCGGAGACTGACCCAGACGACGCCGCAACTCGGCATTCTCCGCTTCCAGGACCGCGATCCGGGCATCCCGCTCCGCGACGGCCTTCTCCAACGCGACGAGCCGCTCCAGCAACTCCACGATGGACGGCATCTCCGGCACCCGGACATCCTGCCCAACAACCCCGCCAAGATCAAACCGGCCCGAACCGACCGACCTGATTAGTTACCTTTCCGGAAGACCTGGTAACGGCAGCGTCAACGGGAACGACAGCAGGTCCTGCCACCGCTGGGTTTCGTGCTGCTCGACCAAATCGACCAGCTCGGGCCAACGCCGGGCCCCGCTGCCGTCGCGAGCGCCCGACTGCGAGATCTGGTAGGGCGCGGACGAAATCGCGCCATCCACCAGCCGGTCCATCGCGATCAGCAACCGCTTTTGGGCAAGCTCAAGGTTCTGGTAGGTACTCCACGCCAGCAGGGACGCGTTGAACCGGTCGCGTGCAGGATCACCAGTCGGTCGAGGTACCTCCGTGTCCCACTCCTCACGCGGGTCGATGCGCGGGTAATCGTCTTCCTCGTCCTCCCCAGGCACGTCCCGGTTCTTGCGGTGCGGCTGTCTAACCCTCGACAACTCGTGGGACACACGCAGGTCCTCCACGGCGTCTCGCAGCGGCTGCGCATGGATGATCGTCTTGGGGCCCTCGGGCCCGGGCGGCTGCCCGCCTCCTGGCCAAGCCTGATCGAGAGAGACGTGCAGCAGCTTGACCTGACGGTCGTTGCGATACACGAGCGGCCGTCGATCGGCGCTCAGCACGGCGGTAGGACCGGGCTGTTCAAGGACGTCGAGTGCCCATTTCGCCATCCGGTGAATCACGGGCGGCGTCGGCCGCGTCGAGACGAACCGGAGTTCCAACGCGACTGGCCCGGTCATCGCTCGGTGTCCTGCCGCTCGCTGTTGTGCGGCCACCTGCCGCTGGAACTCCCAGACCGCTCGGCGGCCCCGCTCACCTTTACCCTCCGGCTCTCCGTCCACGTCGATTCGCCTGACACGCCGGCGGCGTACGGACGATCGGTACTGCCATGCCTCAGGCGAAGACCAGAATCCGGAACCGGCCGATGGGCGCATCGTCATCAGGAACATGGTAGAGAAGGCTCGGGCATGAATTCGGGTAGCCGTTGCGGGCCAGTTCGACGTTCAGGCGGTTGACCCCGGGCCCTCCGTACGACCCTCTATGGTTAGTGAGAGTACGACCGCGACGTGCTTCGGTTACCGATGACGACACCGACTACGACGTAGCGGTCGACGCCGCTTCCGGTCGGTCGATGTGTCGTGATCCATGCGGCTTCGCGGAGGTGTCGAACACCGTCTGGGTGTTTGGTGATATCGAGTACCGGCAGTTGTCCAAGTGTGGCGTTGGTTCCGGAATAGTCGGCCGCCTGGGTCAGACGCGAGCTCAGAGGTGACTCTGAGTGACCGAGTGGCAGAACCTGGCTGATCGCCACCTCCGTGAGCAGAACCTGTCGATGGCATCATGTTGCGCGTGCCCGATCCCACTATGCAGCGTCTCGCTGATATCGAGCGTGCGCTGCTCGGCGACACCCCGCTCCCAGATTGCCTACGCATGTGCCTCGCTATCGGAGCGGAAGTCCGCTCAGCGCGCCTACGTGAATGGGCTCAGCGCGAGTTGAACGGCTACCGTGCTGATGACGCCCTGCCGGCATACCGGACGGTCGGCGCGGCATTGCTCGGCGACGTCCACCGCAGCCCGGCCCATGGCCAGCATGAGCGGATCGCGTTGCACCTGGTCCCTGACGAGGTGCGGAAGATTCTCATCGAGATGGACGGCCGCAGCGAGGTCCGCGACAGCGTCGCCGAGATCGTGGCGATCGTTGCCAGAGCACACCAGCACAGCCGCGGGCTCATCGTCTTCGACGTGCCTGACGAATCAAGGCTGCGTGCCGCCATCGCGCAGAACGCCGGCCGTCCGGTGTACAGCCGCATCTACTGGAGCATCGCCGCTGCGGCCTACGAAGGCCTGCTCGACCGTGTGCGCACCGCGGCCGTCTCGATCGTGATGGAGGTGCGGACGGAAGCGGGTGAAGCGCAGCAGGAGGCAGACGGCGCTGCTCCCCTGTCGGCGGCTGCCGACCAGGCTGTCGCCCTCCACGTCAGCGGCTCTAACAACCAGATCCAGGTCAACCAGGCTGGTCGCGGCAATGCCGGTGCGAGTCCCGAATCGCCGGATAGCGAGAACGTGGCCCGGTCGAGCCTAAGATGGACCCGTCGGCAGACGCTGTGGACCATCGCCGGGTTCTTCGTCGCACTCATCAGCATCGTGGTCGCGGTCCTGCTCGGGTAGCGTACAGGCGGGTAGGCGTACGCGACCTTGAACGGCGTCGCGTCCCGAAACGCCGACAGCCAGCCATTTCGACCGAGGCCGCAGATGCGGGCCACCTGGTCGTCGCAGTAGGAGAAGAAGGTGTCCAACTCGCGCGGGGTGAAGACGCGCTTTGCGGCGTCGGTCTCGTCTTCCTAGCGGTTGCCCAGGTGGGACCCGTTACGAAGGGCCCTCCGTCCGAATTACCTGCTCGGTGCTGTTGTCAGGTGGTGCGCCCAGCCAGGCGTGGACCGTCGCGGTCTCATCGTCGGAGAACGTGATGTCCGCTGCGTCAGCGCGGCCGAGAACGTTGCCGACGAACGCCGCTGCGATCTCGTCGGCTGTCGGTGACGGTTGACGGTGCAATGGGCAGCCGCCGATCGAGGTGCCTCGCGCGACGAACCCGACGGCGTTGCGGCTAACCGGCAGCCCTTGCTCGTGGAGCCGGTCTCGGACCCAGCTGGTGCACTGGGTCAGGTTGAACCGCTGGGACTGGGCGTACTCGGCGAGTGTCCGGTAGATCTCCGGCCACCAGGGTTGGGGTATTCGCGGCAGATCGAGCTGGTTTCCCAGGCGCTCGACTGGATCCGGCAGGGTGACGCGTAGCGGTGCGGTGGTGGCCGCCGGAGCCGGGTGGCGGCTGGTGTCCCAGAGCAGGTGCTGCGACATCCGCAGGTTCGGCAACGCCAGGCTCGCCACGGCGCGGGCGAAGCTACCGAAGCCGAACCAGTTGCTGTCGCTGACCGACGGACCGAGCCGCGTCCGCAGCCGAGTAGAGAGCGAGGCCATGTTCAACGGCTCGGTCGCTGTGGTGTACTCCTGGGTCACGAGTGACCGTAATGCCTCGTACGCCTCGCTCTGGCCAGAGGCAGGGGCGTCACCCTCGTCCGCGAGGACACGGTCGTCGAACCCAGTCTCCACCTCGCTGGCGGTTTCGTCATCGAGGTCGACCGACTCGCCCTGCACCAGTGCCAGCAGGTGCTGACTGTCGAGAACCTGGTCGGCGATCGCGGTGAAGGCGTCGGCCGCATCGGGTGACACGATCATGGTTCGCCGGTCGGAGCGGCGCAGGCGTTGCAGTAGCGGAGTCATGTCGGAGTCGCCGGAGGCGATCACGAACTCGTCGTACCGGGTGTCGGCGGACAACGCGTCGACCGCGTCAACGACGATCCGGATGTCAGCCGCGTTCTTCGTGCTGCCGTAGCGAGGGCAGTCGATCACGTCGAAGCCCGCGCGAACGAACGAGGGCCGGAACTTCGAGAAGTACAACCGCGTCTGCTCCCCACCCTGGTCTGTGCGGTACACCCAGCCCGCGGGGTTGAGGTAGCAGCGCAGGACCAGCCAGCGCCGCATGCCGTCCGTCGTGGCCGTCGTCGCCAACCGGTGCAGCCATCCCGCCGGATTGTCGGCGAAGTGAACCGCTACGTCCGGGTCCAACTTGTAGAGGCCGCTGAACACATTGTCGAAGTCGAGGTAGAGCGCCGCCCGAACGTGATTCACAAGCGCAACCTATCAACGCTGAGCAAACAAGCGATAGCACATAGTGTCGTGCCGGAGGTTGCCACCCGAAGATTCAGACCTGCCGTACGCCGACTCGGCTGAGGGCCTGCGGCAGCTCTGCACCGGCTCAAGCTGCGCCTGGGCGCCGTGTCGAGGGTCCATCGCGCCGAACGCAGCAGACCGCTGATCGGTCGCCCGGTTGCCGATGGCCGATACCCTCGGCGGTTGTCTTGCTGTGCACGCCAGCCGCCGCCAGCACCACGGGGCCTGGTGTGCGCGGCAAGCCGACGGCCGGCGACCTGGGTGACGGGTGTACACATGAACTCGAAGCGGGGAGGGAAGCAGGGTTGGGCGTTGGCGCGGGCAGCGTAATCGACCTCTTAACCGCAGCGCTCGACGAAATCGAGAGGTGCGTGGTCTTCCACCCAGGTACCACAGCGTCGGAGCCTGTCCGATTGTCTGTGTAACTTCCTATCCTGTCTAACTATCGGACATCGATGGGGATACGGTCTGGGAAGAAGATGTCCAGCGAGTTGAGGGCCTGCTTCCAGCCGTGGACGCCGGCCCCTTCGACGAGACGGGGCGGTGCCTGTCGGGCCTGGGTGCGGGGTTTGCCGGCCTCGGCAGCGCGTTGCCGGGCTCGTTTGTCCTCGATGTCGGCGATGGCCAGCCAGATCAGCTTGACCACGGCGTCGTCGGTGGGGAAGTGTCCCCGGTTCTTGATCACCTTGCGGATCTGGTAGTTGAACGACTCGATCGCGTTGGTGGTGTAGATGATCCGCCTCACCTCGGGTGGGAAGGCCAGGAACGGGGTGAAGCGGTCCCAGGCGCGTTCCCAGACGGCGACGGCGGCGGGGTACCGCTTGCCGAGCGGGCTGTCGGCGAAGCCGAGCAGGGCCGTCTCCGCGGCTTCGACCGTCGGCGCGGTGTAGATCTCCTTGAGCGCGGTGACCATCGCCCGCCTGTCCTTGTAGGACACGAACTTCATCGCCGCCCTGATCAGGTGTACCACGCAGGTTTGCACGGTGGTGTGCGGCCACACGGCCTCGATCGCCTCGGGTAGGCCGGTCAGCCCGTCACAGCAGGCGATGAGCACGTCCCGTACGCCACGGTTACGCAGTTCGGTGCAGACCTGCATCCAAAATTTGGCCCCCTCGGCCTGCTGGACCCAGATCCCGAGGACGTGCTTGACCCCGTCCACACCCACGCCGACCACGAGGTAGCAGGCCTTGTTCCGCACCGTGCCGCCGTCGCGGACCTTCACCATCAGCGCGTCGACGTAGACGATCGGGTACACCTCATCGAGGGGCCGGGTCTGCCACGCCTTCACCTCTTCCAGGACTTCGTCGGTGATGGTGGAGATGGTGTCCGGACCGACCTCGGTGCCGTACACCCGGTGCAGATGATGCGAGATGTCCCGCACCGTCATCCCACCCGCGTACAAGCTGATGACCACATCCGAGAGGCCACCCAGACGGCGGGTGTTCTTCGGCAACAGCACCGGGGTGAACGTGCCCGCCCGGTCCCTCGGCACCCGCACCTCGACCGGCCCGACCTCGGTCTGCACCGTCTTCGGCGTGTGCCCGTTCCGCGAGTTCCCGGAGCCCTTACCGACCGGATCATGCTTGCCGTAGCCGAGATGCTCGGTCAACTCGGCCCGCAACCCGCGTTCGAGAACGGCCTTGACCAACTCCGACAGGAACCCACCCGGCCCGGTCAGCCGCAGTCCGTCACCCTTGACCTGCGCCAACACCGCGTCCATCGCCTGATCGTCGACCAGATCCGCGACCGCCTTCCGCGCGGCCCGCTTCGCGGCTTCCTCATCGAGTACCGGGCCGGCCAGGGGCAGCCTCGGCCCGTCAGCGGCGATCCGTTCCCGCAACCCCCCCAACTCCTCGGCGTCCACCGCCAGGCCCTCACTCCGCGGGTTGATCATCGACATAGTCATCACACTTGTCCTATCTGTGCCGACCGGCTCCTACCGGCCATAACGGATATTCCCCTCAATCCGTTACACAGATCTCTCTACAAGCCCCAGCGTCGAGCCACACCGTCGTCCTCATCGCCGGACTGGACGCCGTAGAGGTTCCCGTCGCCATGGGCCGGTACCTCATCGGCACCCTAGCCGGCGCCGTGAGCATCGACGCGCAGCTGTCGGAGGATCTGCTCGCGCGAGGTGTCGACCGCCGTGAGGAGATCCGCAGAACCGTCACGTCCCTGATCGGCAACGACAATGTCTTCGTGACGGACGCGCAGCGGCAGGTCCGCGACACGCGCCGGAACGCATGGATCGGCGAAGGTGTCGGGCACGCCCTACTGACGCTTAGCGCGCGCCGGGAGACTTCGTGCGTCGACGGGCGAATCTGCACCCTGTCCGAGATGCATCAGACGGTGACCCGGCAGGGCCTGGATTCGGTGGGCACCTACGTGCAGCACGGCGTGCTCGGTGTGTCCATCGGCGAAAGCAAGTCGACCGAGTCGAACGCGGGCGCCAACCTCGGTGAGGCGTTGAACTTGTTCGCCGAGGTGGAGAAGGGCATCCACGGCCCAGACCTGCGCGCTCGGCTTTCTGCGTTCCGCTACGTTCTGGAGCCAGGTCTCAAGGAGCAGGTCAAGGACTCGCTCTGGAGCGACAACGCGTCCTACCTGCCGATCATTGTCTACCAGGACGACTACGACTTCGCGACCGCTCGACCCAAGTTCGACCGGATGAAGACGCCGCGCGACCGGCGTCGGGTCATCGTCGTGCAGTTGCCGAACTTCCATGCGTTCTTCGACTCCGTCGCGGACGCGATGCGAGCAGCGGTCGATGAGGTGATCGTCTAGTGTTCAACCGGGGAATCAACGCCCTGCTGGCAGCACTGCCCACGATCGCCGACCTGACGGTCGATCAGATTCGCCGGATGCTCTCCACTGCTTGGCTCGAAACAACCGGCCCTCGGCTGGGCACCGATCAGGCCCCGACGGCGTCGTCGAAGACGCTCCGCCGGCTGGCGACGGCGCTGGAACTACACGCGATCCTTCCCCTGCAAGCCGAACAACTCATGGTCCGGGCATGCGCCTTCGTCGCTGCAGAGGCCCTGACCATCGCGCACGACTTGGCAGACGCCGACGGGCCGGACGAACAAACCGAAACGAGCAACGGCTCCCAGTTCTGGTTGTTCGGGCCGGAACGCACCTTCGAACGTGTCGAGGCCGCCCTGCTCTACCTGATCGCCGGGTACGACGCCAACGCGGCACTGACGGTCTCCGGCATCGTCGCAGAGGATCTCGGCGACGCCAGCCTGGAAGGGCCGATCGCCAACTGGGCAGTGCAGCGGATCGTGGGGCTCTGCCGTTTGACGCCGGCTGCCGAGGTCGCTGCCCCAACGCTCGACCAGCAGGCATATCCAACTCGCTTGCTGGTCCGGCACGAAGTATGGCGCCGGATCGGCGTCCACGTCGCCGACCATCTCGACTGGCTCATGTTTCGCACCGGGGCCGACCCGAACGCCGGCAGCGCGCTGCGAGCCCTCGCCGAGCGGCTCGAGAACCGGGACCAGGTACCCGCACGGCCAGCCGCCCACCCAGACCTTTACCACCTGCTGCTCCTGCTGGGCACCGCCTGCGACGAGACCGGCTCCCGGGCACTGCGGACGGTACCGCCTCCGCCGCAGGACACCGGGGACCGTTTCGCGGCCTACCAGCGCGACCGTGCCCCGAGTCGGCCGCTGCTCTGGCCCGCCGCGCAGGAATACGCGCACGCAGCACTACCGGGTCCCGAGGCCCACGCCGTCGTAGCGGTACCCACCAACTCAGGCAAGTCGTCCGTCGCCGAACTGGCGATCAGCCAAGCTCTCTGCCGGGGCTGGGTCCTCTACCTAGCACCGACGAACGCGCTCGTCGGTCAGATCCGCCGACAGATCGCCGATGTCTTCGGCCGGGCGACGGTACGCGAGTTCCTCGGCGGCGCCGAGTACACGCAACTGGGCGGTGAATCCCTGGAACAGATTGACGACCGACAGGTGCTCGTCATGACTCCAGAGAAGTGCTCCCTAGCGCTGCGCCAGAACCCGGAGGCCTTTGCGAAACTGGCCCTATCTTGATCTTTAACCTGTGGGGCGGCGGCATCGACCCCGGCTGATCATGGTGACAGCCCTTGATCGATCATTCCTCTTGTCTAGGGAAGAAGATCGCAACCAAGGGCTGTCTGGTGGTCAGTGTGCACGATGCCGGGACGAAGGATGAGGTCGGACGGCTGGCGGCGTTCCGGCGCGAGTTCCACGCCTGTCTGACCGCTCGCCGGGATGCGTTGTTCGAGCTGGCCGACGCGCTGTTGTGCGCAGGCGCGCCGGTGCGGTCTCTGGTCGAGTTGTCGCTGGTGGGTGAGCACCGCCGCGGTCACGGCTCGCTGTACGCGGCGTTGAACCGCGGCCGGATCGACATCGAGCGGCTGCGGACCGCGGTGGCGGCGGTGCCGCTGCCGCGGGCCGCGGACGGGCGGATCGTTCTGGCGGTGGACGTGACCTGCTGGCTGCGGCCGGAGGCGCACACCTGCCCGGAGCGGGTGCTGTGCCACACCTACGGGCGCGGCAAGGACACCCACATCGGGGTGCCGGGCTGGCCGTACTCGTTCGTCACCGCCCTGGAGGCGGGGCGCACCTCGTGGACCGCCCCGTTGGACGCCCGCAGGCTGGCACCCGGCGACGACGCTGCCACGGTCACCGCCGGCCAGTTGCGGGACGTGGTGCGACGGCTGATCACTGCCGGGCAGTGGCAGCCCGGTGATCCGGACGTGTGGATCGTCGCGGACGCCGGATACGACGGACCCCGGCTGGCGTTCCTGCTGGCCGACCTGCCGGTGCAGGTTCTGGTGCGGATGCGTTCCGACCGGGTGCTACGCCGCCCCACGCCACCCCGACTGCCGGGCACCACCGGCCGCCCACGCAGGCATGGCGGCGAGTTCATCTTCGGTGACCCGGCCAGCTGGGGCGACCCGGACGTCGCCACGACCACCGACACCCGTCTCTACGGCACCGCGACCGCCCGGGCCTGGCACCGGCTGCACCCCAGGCTGACCCACCGCACCGCATGGACCGCCCAGCACGGCCCGCTGCCGATCATCGAGGGCACCGTGATCCTGCTGACCGTCGACCGGCTGCCATCAGGTGCCAACGCGAAACCGGTCTGGCTCTGGTGGTCCCAACCGGCCGCCACTGACGCCGAGGTCGACCTGCTCTGGCAGGCGTTCCTGCGCCGCTTCGACATCGAGCACACCTTCCGCATGCTCAAGCAAACCCTTGGCTGGACCAGCCCGAAATTGCGCGATCCGCACGCCGCCGACCGTTGGACCTGGCTCGTGCTGGCCGCCTACACCCAGCTGCGCCTCGCCCGAGGCGCCGTCGGCGACCTGCGCCGGCCCTGGGAACGCCCAGCGTCGCCCGAGCGACTCACGCCCGCCCGCGTCCGGCGAGGGTTTCGGCACCTGCGCGGCAAAGCCGGCAACCCCGCCCGCGCGCCGAAACCGTCCCGACCAGGACCCGGCCGACCACCCGGACTACGCAACCGCCACCCGGCAACCCGCCACGACGTCCACATCGTCACCGCCGCCACCAGCACAAAACCGAAAGGCTGCACGAAGAAAACGAAGACTTCGAATAACCCGAGGCCACGTCGCACAGGTTAAAGATCAAGCTATGTGTCTTTGACGAAGCGCACCTTCTCGGTGACCGGACCGGCCGCGGCGTAATCGCCGAGCTGGTTATCGCAGAGATCATGCACCGCAGCCGGCAGGCGCGACTGCTGCTGATGTCCGCCCTGATCGCCAATCCGTCCGAGCTCGGGGCATGGCTCGGCCAGGCGACTGGAACGCCCACGGCCGTGATCAACGAACCTTGGCGCCCGACTCGCACCCTCCGCGTGATCGCCGGCATCGACCGCGAGCGCGGCAACGTAGCCGCCAACGCCGCCTATCAACATCTCCAGGCACTCCCACCCCACCGCAAACGGCAGAAGTTCAAAACACCGCTCGCCCTGCTTGCCGGCCTTCAGGGCGCATGGACAAGCCAAACGGTCGACGACTACGCGCTCGTGCAGACCGACATCGAAGTCCCTGCCGCCGTCACCCGGAAAGCCCGCTGGGACCCGGCCGGCTATTGCACACCGGCCGCCGCGGCGATCGTGCAGCGCCTCGGCCTGCGCGGCGAGTGACTGATCAGGTGCTCGTCGGCGGGTTGGCTTGACCTGGGCTGGTCTGGGTGGATCATGGTCGGGTGTCCGGAACGCCGTCCATCGTGGAGCTGCTTGAGCGGCTTGCCCGGCTGGAGGCCCGGGTTCTTGAGCTTGAGCGGGACAACGCCGGGTTGCGGCGGGAGAACGCGGTGTTGCGGGCCGAGAACGCGGATCTGCGGGCCCGGCTTGGGCAGGACTCGTCGAACTCGTCGCGGCCGCCGTCGTCAGACGGGTTGGCCAAGCCGGCGCCGAAGTCGTTGCGAACCCGGTCGGGTCGGCGTGCCGGCGGTCAGCCGGGCCATCAGGGGCGCACGTTGCGGCAGGTGGATGACCCACACGAGTGGGTGGAGCACGAACCTGCTGGCTGTGGCGAATGTGGTGGGGATCTGACCGGTGCCAGGGTTGCCGGGGTCGTCGCGCGGCAGGTGTTCGACCTGCCGGAGGTTGGTGTGCGGGTGACCGAGCATCGGATCGTGTCCCGCCGGTGCGGGTGCGGGCACGTCACCGCCGGCCGGTCTCCGGACGGGGTGGACGCCCCGGTTCAGTACGGGCCGAGGGCTCAGGCCGCGGCGGTGTATCTGCAGCAGGCGTTGTTCGGGGCGCAGGCACGGACGGCGCAGGCCATGAGTGATTTGTTCGGCGTGCCGATGTCGGCGGGCGCGGTCGCCGCCGCTCACGCCCGCGCCGGGGATGCTCTGACCGATTCGGAGTTCGTGGATCAGGTCCGCGACGCGCTGGCCAGCGCGGGCGTGGTGCACGTCGACGAGTCCGGGCTGCGGGTCGCCGGCAAGCTGCACTGGGTGCATGTGGCTACCACCGGCAAGTACACCCTCGTCTGGGTGCACCCGAAACGCGGCCGGGCCGGGATCGACGCCGGCCAGGTGATGGCCTCGATCACCGGGATCGCCGTGCACGACGCGTGGGCCCCATACGACACCTACACCCCGGCCGCCCACCAGCTGTGCTGCGCCCACCTGCTGCGGGAACTGACCGCCGCCGCCGAACTGGCACCGCGGGCGGTATGGCCCGGGCAGGCAGCCGACGCGATCCTACGACTCAAGACCGCCGCGGACACCGCACGCGTCCACAAGGCGTCCGGTATCAACCCAGACCTGCTGGCCGAGCAGACCGGCCTGTTCCACCAGGCCGCTCTGATCGCGGTCAAGGACCACCAGCACGAGAAGTCGAAGACCGGCCGGAAACTGACCGCGCTCGGCCGCCGGATGCGTGACCGCATCGACGACTACCTGCGTTTCACGGTCGACCTGCGGTCCCCGTTCGACAACAACGCCGCCGAGCAGCAGATCCGCATGGTCAAGATCCGACAGAAAGTATCCGGGAGCTTACGCACCCTCGACGGAGCCCAGCAGTTCGCGCTGATCCGCTCCTACCTCGCCACCACCACCGCACACGGCCGCAACATCATGAACGCCCTCACCGAACTCATCGCCGGCCGCCCCTGGCTACCCACCGCCACAGCGACCACCTGATCAGTCACGGCAGGAGTAGTAGGTGTATCCGGTGACGGTGCGGCCGAACATGCGCCGCTGGCACGGCGCGCACCAGACGTAGGAACGAAGCGCGTAAACCCGTTTGGTCTGCCGGTGCCGGTTGGGAGAACCCTGGCGGGCGTCGGCGCGTGACCGTTCCCGAGATCGGCCCACGTTCTGCGCGGCGAGGAACGTCTCGATCGGCACGATGCCCGGGTGGGTGGGTTGGGCGGAGACGACCCACTGCTCGCGGGGGTTGACCTTGCCGGGGTGCAGTTTGTCTTTGGTCGAGCGCCTGTTCCAGACCATGTGGCCGGTGTACTTGGGGTTGACGAGGATCTCGCGGACCGCCGAGCCGGTCCATCGTCCGACGGCACGGGCGGGGTCGACGGGTTGTGGGGGCGGGCAGCGGTCGAGGTCGGTGTTGAGCCGTTCGGCGATGGCCCGGTAGGACAGCTTCTCGTCAATGCGCCAGGCGTAGATCTGCTCGACCACCGGCCCTCGGTCGGGGTCGATCTTCAGCTTGGTCTTGTGTTTGCCTTCCGCGCGTTTGGCGGAACCGGGTGTTTGTGCTTCTCGGCGAGGTAGCCGTACGGCGGCTTGCCGACGTTCCACCCCTGGGTGGTGTGTTCCTCGAAACCGTCCCACGACTTCTCCAGCATCTCGATCATGTACCACTCGGCCACGCCCTGCTTGGTGCGGCGCAGGAGGATCTGAGCGGCGCGCTTGCGGCTGTTCGACTGCATGACCGGCTCGTCGGCAGCCAGCAGAGGCACCCCGGCGAGTTCAAGGTCGTGCTCGATCTTGGTGCCCTGGTGGGTCCATCGAGCGATGCGGTCGATCGACTCGCAGATGACGACATCGAAGCGGCGATCCGGCGACGTGGCCTCTTCCAGCATGTCGACGAGGCCGCCGTCTCGTTGCACGGCGATGTCGAACTTCTGCCACGCGGTGCCCCGGCCGCGCTGGCTGAGTTCCTTGCGGGAGGATTCCACGTCCCAGTACCACGCCACGATGACCATGTTGGGCAGGAGCGCCCGTTCGGAGTTGGTCAACTGCCGGGGGATCGACAGGGTGGGGTCCTGCTGCTCCTCAGTCGAGGTACGCCCGAGGAACGCGACCCGTATCGTCCGCTTCGGGGTGGCGGTGGCGGGTGGGCGGAGCCAGTCGGGCAGCGTGCTCGTCACAGGTGGCCTCCGTCGCGGATGAGTTGGGTCAGGACGTTGATGTAGTCGACGCTGCGCAGTCGCCAGGGCATGACCGGCAGCCGGTCACCGTCGCGGATCTCGGGGGCGTGGAGGAACTCAATGCCGGCGACCGTGAGCGCACGTAGGAGCGCGGTGCTCGTCGCCGTGTCGCAGGACAGGCGGTGGACGTCGGTGCTGATCACGAA
This sequence comes from Micromonospora sp. WMMD1102, assembly GCF_029626265.1. Lineage (NCBI taxonomy): Bacteria > Bacillati > Actinomycetota > Actinomycetes > Micromonosporales > Micromonosporaceae > Micromonospora > Micromonospora sp. WMMD1102. Next base: position 3,879,379 of record NZ_JARUBN010000001.1, read on the forward strand.
GTCGAACCGGCGTTCTGGCCGGTTCGCCTCGGTGAGCAGGTCATCCAGACCACCGTCACGGCTGATCTCCCGCTCGTGGTTCAGGAGCAGGTTGGCGGGTGCCCGCCGGTAGTCGGGCCGGGTGCCGAGGTCGGAGAACACGGCCGTGATCGCGCCGTCAGGCAGCACCGAGACGCACTGGTGGTACTGACCGCCGACCACGAGGGCCGCCGTGTCGAGGTCGCTGGCCTCGGCGGTCCGGCCGTAGAACGCCACACGCGGAGGCACTGTCGTGCGGTGGATGTTCATGCCTCGGCCAGGGCGCCGGTGGTGCGGTCAGCGGCCCCCGGTGGGCAGATGATGACGGTGACCGCCCCATCGTTCGATGCGATGGCCGGTGTGTCGTGGGGGGCGTAGACGACGATGCGCCCGGTGTCGTCGCGGGTGACGGTGGCGCACATGACGCGCGTACCTCCTGCGGTTGGTTGGCGTCGGGTCAGGCCACGCGGCCGACCGCCGGTACTGCCGGTCGACCCGTGGACGTCGATCACCGCTCAACTCAGTGAAGGGATCAAGACCGCCCGAGGGCAACACCGGCCACGGCACACCGAGTGGGCCGGAGGGCGACCGGTCAGGCGGGCTCGGCGTGGTGCTGCTAGTCGTGAAGCCAGGTCAGCACGTCGAGGATCACCTCGGCTTGCAGCACGGCCAACCGCCGACCGGCGTCACCATCGAGTACGGTGACGTCGAATCGCACCTCCGCCGCATCACCGCGGGCAATCGTGCCCTCTGCCGACTGCCCGTCACTGCAAGCCGGAGACTCGCGATCGGGCGGGGTCGACACCCCGCGATGTCTGCCGTCGTCCGCCTCCGGGGCGGACGGTCCGTGCCCGTCCGGTACTTCCGGACCGGGGGTGCGGGGGGCATGGATAGGGGGAAGGAGTGAACCGGCCGTTGCCGGCTGGGGCCGGTCGCCGGGGGTGGTGGAGCTGGGCTTCGGCATGGGCGTGTGGGCCACGTCCGCCGACAAGCGCTGACATTAAGGGATTACAAATCCGGGCCTCGGATTGGAAACCGCGCTCCGCGCCGAACAACTCGCATCGCCCGCCGACGCCCGGTTGAACAAGATCCTCAACGGGTTGAACACACAGGTCAGGCTCGTGAGGTGCCGGCTTCAGGCGGCACGGGAGCGGCGTGGAACGCCGATGTGATCAGTGACAGATTGCACAGAATCTTCACCCACTTGAACAAGATCACCTTTTGCTTGAACGCGACCTGGCTGACCGCCTCGGGCCGTGGACGAGATCGCCAGGAGGTGCGGTGCGCCGACACGCCCCGTCCGCCAACCCCGTCCGCCAACCCCGTCCGCCGTCCCGGGCGGTCGGCGACCCCGTCTCCGCGCCTCGTCCTGCGAGGCCGTCCGCACCAACCAGTGCGACCCCGCCGTCCCCGTCCGCCGTCCGCGCCGTACGGCCTCCGTCCCCGCCGCCTACTCGCCCTGTCCGACCGTCCCCACCGCAGCGGCGCTCGTCGCAAGGAGGGGTGACCAGCGGTAATCCCAAGCCCGAATCCTCGGCGCCCGCTGAGCTTGCATCGGTCGAGCTGATTGGCCGCGAAACACGTGCTGTTCAGGGGTGAGGATTCTAACGAGAGGTCTAACGAGCGATCCAACGAGGAACGCAACGACCACGAACAGCCGGGTGAGAACGCCCCCTTCAGCACGTCGTACAAGCACGTCAACGGGGGTGAGGCGGGCCGGTGGACCGGAACCGACTGATAAGAGATATCCCTCCTACCCGCACATCTGCCACCGGCAGTCCCCCGCCTGGCGGCGTCCGTCGTGGCCGCCGAACTCGGCCGACTCACCCCGAGAACGCCCCCTGCTCGGCGCACTTCCAGCGACAGAACTGTGGGATGTCCGTGCGCGCCTATGCCTCGGATCCCGTCCCGGGCAGCTCGTGACCGTTGCCGTCGGTCGCCGACGCGAACCACGAAGTCGGGGCAGCACCCACGGTGGTTGACGCGGCGCGGCGTACCCCCGAAGCGCCCGGTCGACGGCGCGGCAGAAGTCCATACTTGATGATCGTGGTGCCGGCCTCTTGGCGTCCGGAGCACGGCTCGACCTCACCGCACGTCACACACTCTCCGGACGGTCGGACCGTCAGGTGGCGTTCAAGTTCCGCCTGGGCTCGTTCGACCTCTTCCAGTGCCACGCTGGCCAGGTAGGTCGTGCTCCCATCGACCCCGACGTTGGTGTGACGCGAAAGGCGCGCACCCGAACGTGCCGGTCGAAGGCTTGGGCCGAGCGGCGTACCGTCTACCCGTAGCGCCAGACCTTCCCCGTTCAACGACCCGTGGCCGTGCCACCGGATCTGGTCACCGACGCGGGTGACTCGTGGAGTCAGATCACTGCGTCCGTGCATGTAGTCCTGCTCCCCGATCTCGATCACGTCGCCTAGCTATTACGGTTCCGGCCAGGTCGAGTGCTACGGAAAGTGGATCAATCGCCGAAGCTGGCAGGTAGCCCTGGTCTAACCCGCTCGCCTTGATCAAGGGGCGTAGCGTCCCTCGGTTCTCGGCCGCGACAGCCCAGTGATTGATGAGGTCGCGTGCCGCGTTGGCGTCCTCGTCGTGGATCGCATCTGCCACCAGCTGTTTGGTCAGGTTGTCTACGACATCGATTGGCAAGCCCACCGAGAGGTCCAGGGCCGTCAGTCCGAGGCGAGCGCGGAACACTGCGAGCCCAGGAGCTCTCGGTACGGCTGACACTCGATCGATGAGGTCAGCGTGGTCGACGGCGACCGTCCCCACGGCCAACTCCTGCCAGGTCTTGAGGAGCCCATGCACCGCTTGCTCCCACGGCGTTTCGATCTTGGTGGTTGCGAGGAGAGCCGCTGCTGACGGCCCTTCGTCTTGCAGGAGATGGGCGACGATCGCGACCTGTCGTCCATCGAGGAGGGTTGGTCCGATCCCGTCGTATCTGCGTACATTGGTCACGGCGTCGTCCCACCGTCCGGCGAGGGTGAGGGCACGGGTTCCGTCGGAGAGCAGCGTGCCGCGCAGCCAACTGGTGATCTGGCTCAGCTCTTCGGGATCGGCGGGAAGTTGTCGAGGATGTATTTCCAGGCCGTCCAGAAGAGCGGGAGTGCCGCCGACGATGGCCGTGTTCAGGTGGGCGAGTAGGCGGTACGCGCCGTCGCCGTCGCCGTCACGAATGCGCAGGCGAGCGAGGTTGACGACTGGTTCGAGAGCGAAGCGGGCCGTGTAGCCGTTCAGCGGGGCTTGGCTGAGGTAGAGGCTGGCGTGGCGGCGGCACCAGGCGCGGGCAAGGTTGGGGTCTCCGCAGTCGGAGGCGACGAGGGCCGCCCCGTTGAACGCCATGGACGCCTTGTCCGGATCGCTCTCGCGGTCTGCGGTCTCGGCGAGCCTGACGAGCCGGTCTACCCGAGCGTCCAGTGGTTTGGCGGGCGGTCGTTTGCGGGCGACGAGAGGGAAGCGGGCCGCGATGGTGGCGGCAAGAGACGGATTCATGTTGTCCTCATCCGCTGCGGAAGGGCCGCATTTGGGCAACGAGGTGCGTTCAGGTCGTACGTGACGGCTCAGCTGCGCTCGTCCTCGGGGCACCCGGGGCGGGACAGGGCACCGCCCCGGCCTGTCTGCGGTCAGAAGGAGATTGTGAGGATGGTGTCGGCCCGGCAGATGTCGCCGTGGTGGGCGGGCCGGGTTCCTGCACGGTGCGCGGTGACGGTGGGCTGGTTGGGGCGGCCTGCGGCGTCCCATTGGTCGAGCAGGTTGGTCAGGTCGGTGGCGAGCGTGGTGGCGTCCGGTCCGTGGGCGATCGCGCCGAGTTCGTGGTGGCCGTTGCCTGCGTCCTGGAAGGCGAGGTAGGCGGTGGTGCCGCCGTGGTAGATGGCGGCACCGGCCCATCGGTAGGCGGGGGTGACCAGTCCGCTGGTGCGGGCGGTGTCGCCGACGCCGAGGCGGCCGAACGGCTTGTTGGCGTGGGCGAGGAGCCACAGGTCGAGGTGGCCGATGGGGTCGGTGTCGCTGACCTGGATGCCGGTCCAGCGTTCGAGCCGGGGGTGGCTCAGGGCGCTGGCGAGGGCTGTGCGGTCGGGCTGGTCGGTGGCGTCGAGTTTGAGGACGACGTCGGTGTCGAGGCGTACGTGGTGGTCGGTGTGTTCGGTGCTGCCGCGCATGGGGACGAATCCACAGACCAGCGGTGTCGTGGTGCTCACGAGTTGGTGAGGGTCGGTGCGGTCGAAGGCGAAGCAGCGGGTCAGGCCGCTTTCATGCACCCGCAGGGGCACGACGATGCGGCCGCCGTCGGCGAGTTGTTCCCACCAGCCTGCGGAGATGTCCCAGGCTCCGGCGGTAACGATTATCCGGCCGTAGGGCGCGTGCTCGGGGTCGCCGAGGGCACCGTCGCCGCAGATCACCTTCACGGTGTCGTAGCCGGCGCGGTCGAGGCCGGCGCGGGCGCCGTCGGCGAGGTCCTGGTCGAGTTCGATGGTGACGACCGTGCCGCCGGGGCTGGTCAGCTCGGCGAGCAGGGCGGCGTTGATGCCGGTGGCCGCGCCGATCTCCAGGACGCGGTGGCCGGGTTGCGGGGCGAGTTGTTCGAGCATGTCCGCAACGAGGCTGGGGCTCGACGCTGACGACAACGCGGCACCGCTGGGGTCCCGTTTGGTGACGATCTGGCGGCGGGTGTACACGGTTTCCAAGTCGACGCCAGGGAGGAACTGCTCGCGGGGGACCGTACGGAATGCGTGCGCGACGGGGGCGGAGCGGATGTGGCCGCGCTGTTCGAGAGTGCTGACGAGTTGTTCGCGCAGCGTCGCGGCACTCGACGTTCCAGGTGCGGTTTGGGATGTGTTCACTGCGTTGACCCTACTTCCGATCTTGGCGGCGGGTTGGTAGCCGGATGGGGTGTCGAACGGTTGGTGGAAGGTGACGTTCACGGCCGCCGTCGCGAGCAGCCCCGTGTCAGCGACGGAGATGCCGAGCCGGTTGAACAGGAACAGAAGGTGGTGGGTCAGTACCTCGCGTAGGTCGCGGGTCAGCGCGCCGTGCCGGTCGAGGAAGCCGAGGTTCCCGCCCGCCTGCTCGTGGGCTCTCGGCCAACGCGGGGTGATGACCAGAGGGCTTTCGGCCGTGTCGTCGGCTGCGGTGATCAGGCGCTGCACCGCCGCGATGAGCCGTGGACTCGGCGCGAGGGCGCTCGGTTGGCGCCGGCGTGAGGCGAGAAGCCGCCAGACATCGCCCTGCTCGGAGAACTCCAGTCCGGCGGCGCGCATGAGGCGAGTGGCGAGCAGGGCGCCGAGTTCACGCCGATGGGTGCCGCCGGCGGTGGCGAGATGGCCGAGGATGTGGCGGCTGTCCGCGTGGAAGAGGGTGTGGGCGATCGTCATTGCCTGGTCCCCGCCGAAGGCGTACGCCTCGGGCCGGTAGATGGGCTCGGTGACACCGCGGATGCGGTCGTCGTCGGTGATGGAGGCGAGGAGAGCGTAGACCTGGGCGAGCCCGTCGCCGGGCAGGAGCCGCAGCCGCCACGTCTCGCTCTTACGGACGAACCAGAAGGCGATGATCGCCCGGTGGTCTTCCGCAGTGGTGAGCTCAGGGGCGAGCCGCGTTGCGGCGAAATCCTCAGCGATCTGCCAGTCCGAGAAGGTCAGGTTGAGCTGGCGCCATCGGCTCACCGGCACCATGCTCGGTGGCTCGGTGTCGGGTTCGGAATCGAGATCCACGACGCTCTCCTCGTCTAGTTGATCAGCAGGCTGGTGGCCCAACGGACGTCGGTGCCGGTCGCGACGGTGTGCAGGGTGAGGGCGATTCCGGCGGGGCCTGTGATCAAGCCGGATCGCGCCGGGGTGGTGTCGGTGGCGTGCTGGATCAGCAGGCGCACGATCTGGGGCAGCTGTTTCTGGAGGCTGGTGGTGCGGGCGTCGGCGGCGGCGTACCAGGCCGTAGCGGCAAGTCCCGCCCAGCCGTGACACAGCGACGGATCGACGATCCGGCTGAGTTGGAGGTGGTCGGCCAGGCAGCGGATCAGGGCCTCTTCTGCCACCTCTTGCCGGGCGTCGTCGTCGAGAGCGATCCCGGCTAGCTGCTGGGCGCGGGCGACGCCGGGGGTGCCATAGCACCAGGAAGGCCGCGCCGGTCCGCTCATGGAGGGCTTCCCGGCGCGCAACTCCGCGACGGTGATCTTCTCCGGCCACCACGGTCCCGCAGGGCTCGTCTGCTGCCAGCAGTCGAGCCAGGTGCAGATCCGGCGGATCGCCTCCGCGTGCCCCGGCACCCGGATGTCCTGCCGCATGGCCAGGGCCAGGAGAGCCAAAGGGCCGGCGATGCCGTGCGCCATGCCGACGTTGGCATGCCCGCCCTGCTCCGAACCTTCGCGGTCGGCCGGGTCTGCGCTCCACCACCCCGGCGCGAGTCGGCCCGCGGCGTCGTCGGTGTGCACCGGCTCGGTGAGCCGCACCAGGTAGGCCAGCACCCGCCGGAGCAGAGGTCCGTCCGGGGCGCGGAGCAGCAGGTGGGCTCCCAGGCCGGTCAGCCCACGTACGAGGTCGAACTCCGACAGCGAGGGCCGGGCACGCGCCGCGAGGCGTGCCGTGGCAGCGGCTAGACGGCGTTCCACCAGTTCATCGAGGGCATGATCGAGCGCGTCCAGGGCTGTCGGGTGGGAGTGCGGCATGGCCATGGTCAGCGCGTGGGTGACAGCGGGTGCGCCGAACCAGAGTCCGGCTCCGCTGCCGTTGTTCAGCGTGTCAGCGGTCGCGCGTCGCAGCCAGGCATGGACCGGTCCCCACCCGCCGTGTCCGGTCTGTGCTCGCACCCCGTGCAGAAGTGCCAGCCCGGCGGCACCCCGGGACAGCGACTGGGCGTACCAGCGGGTACTGCGTGGCCCGTAGTCGTCCGCTGCAAAATCCGGGGACGGCGGCTCGGTCAGGGTGTCGGTGATACATGCGGCCATCGCCTCTGCCGCCCGTAGCAACGGTGTCCTCAGCGGTGCTCCGGTCATCGGGATGCTCCTACGGCACGAACCCGGCGGCGCACCGCCGCCAGCGCGACATGGCGAGCCAACCGATAGGTGAGCTGTTCGGCGTCTTCGTCGGGACCGAGAGCGCGAACGACGTGCAGGTGCATCAGCGACGCGAGCACCGAGGCTGGGGTGAGCGGGCCGGCGACGGCGGACAGTTCGGCGGCGTACCGGGCTGCGTCCCTGGAGCGTTCCTGCCATGCATGCTGGATGGGCTCGGGAAGTTCGCCCGGGTCGAGGTCGACCGCTTGACGCAGCACGTCCCGCTGGATCGGTGCCTGCCCGGTCTGCTCGGGGCGCGCCACCAGCCATTCGCATCCGTCGGTGCGGCTGCCGAGCATCGAGGCGGCCAGGTCGACCATGCTTAGGGCGGTCAGTGCCCGCCGATCGATCCCAGACCCGGGCTGCGCTACCAGCTGGGCCAGGGCTGCGGTGGAGTCGGCGGCGAACAACTTCTTGGCCGCTGCCAGCGCGGTGCCGCAGCCGTAGCGACCGGACTCGGGATGGTAGGCGTCCAGGCTCCAATCGCCGGCAAGGCGCTGCTGTCGGAGCACGGCGACCCACCGCCCGACCCGCACCGCCGCGTCGCCGTACTCATCGGTGTGCAGTCGTAGTCGAAGATGCGGGGTGGGGCGTCGCATGCGGACGAACCACCACAGCGGCGGCTCGGGCCAGTCGTCGAACAGCGCTGGCAGCCCTCGGGCCAAGACCAGCTCCACCGTCGAAAGGTCGACGGCCACCGAAGCGGACAGCAGGCCACTGGTACCCGGTATGACCGGCTCGGGGGGAGCGGGTGGCGGCCATGCGCCTCGCGCGGTGACCGCAGCTGGCGCGGCAGCGGGCGCAGAGGTAGAGGCGACGGGCACGACGATCTCGTGGGCGCGGCCGGAGAGCCAACCGAAGTCCTCCGGGCTCGCCGCGTCCACTACGGTTACCGGTCCGGCGCTGGCGTCCAGGTGGGCACGCAGCAGGGCACGATCTATGGACTGATCGAGGTGGAGCCGAAGTCGCTGGTCACCGTTGCCGACCTGCACCCATGCCGGCAGCCGCAGCCTCGTCCGCAGCGCCTCCCAGGCCGGCAACCATTCGCCATCGCCTGCGCCCGCACCGGGCAGGGCCGTCGGATCGACGCGCCACCGGGCCGCCGCCAGGAGGACGCGGCCGTACTTCAGCGCGGGTCGAAACGGCAAGCAGGAAGCCGCACCCCAGTCGAACGGTTTCAGCCGGGCATCCGTGGCTCGCGGCAACTCCAGGAGGAACCGGCCGAGCAGCGGCATCGTGTGTACGGCGGCGGCATGCGCCACTGTCGGCTCCACCACCCGCCGCCGCGACATCGACACCAGCACCAGTCGATCCCGGCCGGCGGTCACACCGAGGTCGTCGAGGCCAATCACGTTCTCGGCCACGGGCCGGTGCTCGGCGAGGCTGATCAGCCACGGGAGTACCTGCCGGGAATTGAGCACGTTCTGGGTGTGCAGCTTGCGCGGCGGGAAGCTCAGTTGCGCCGACATGGCCCCGGCCACCGCGACAGGAAGGCGGGCGAACTCCCGGCACATCAACTCCCGGTCGGCGTAGGGCAGCCCGTCGAGGAAGCGCCCGCTCGTCGCCATCGCCGAGCGGCCCATGCCGGTCAACGCGACAGTGAACCGTCCCTGTGTCAACGCCTCCAGCGAGACCGCGCGGACCTCTGCCGAGACGTCGACGTGAGGGCTGACAGGCCCGGCGACTCCGCCAGTACCGGCGAGCCACTCGACGGCCGCGTCATCGAGAACCACCTCACGTACACCGTCGATCAACGCCTGCTGAGCCATCGCGAGCAGACGCTCGTCACGGCCGGACAGTGGTGCCGAAGGCGCGTCGGCGACAGTGCCGAAGTGTTCTGGGAAGCCCAACCCAAGCAGCGGATCTACCAGCCGAGCGAGCGGCACCACCGCCATCATCCCGTAGCGGTCGACGAATCGGGCACGGTACGCACGCCACTCTGGCCGTCCCGCCGGATCTGGCGTCAGCCGTCGTAGCACCTCCACCGATGCGGCGATCTCGGCGGCGACCTGCTCCGGCAGGGCGACCTGATCCGCGAGCTGAAGATCCACCGCGAGCGGTTGGGTGGCCGTTGCCACGTTGCGCATGTGGTCGGCGAGCCCACGAAGGTACGTCGTGCTCCCGGCGCTGGTACCACCGAGACGACCATGCAGCGATCGCAGCTCGGCCCGAAGGGCATGCTGTCCCTCAGGATCACCGTCGAACGCTGCATCGAGGGTGTCCAGGACATGCCTGATCGGGTCCGTGCACGTCGAGGGTGGTCGGAGAGCGGAGATCAACACGCCGTGGTCCACCAGGCCGGCAACCATTGCGTCAGCGGACGAGCGTGGGAAGCCTGGAAACGCAGCAGCGACCGTGTCGATCAGTTCGGCCCACGGCAACGGGGCACGGGCGAGTGACACCGCCAGCCGTACCGCTGCGGTGTTCCTTAACGAGGTCGACTCCGCACTTGCAGAAGCGTGCGGCCGGCGAGACACGACGATCCGAGGCCCGTTCACGAGCGCCAGGTTGTTCGCCTGCACGGGCAGACGGCGGCGCACGTCGGGCTCAGCTTCGAGGCGCGCAATCAGGGACGCGAGCCAACTCGCGTCCGGTCGTACCCGGATCGCCGGCTGCCCTGCCGGCACCACCGCAGCCACCGTGTCGAACCGCAGGGTCGCCACCCCCGAGAACAACCCGAAGGGCGTCGCACGCCGCTGCGCACGGACCAGGTACCGAGCCAGCGCCAGCGCTATCCGCCACCCTCGGTCCGGAGTAGCGCTTCCTGTGACGAGGACCGCTTCTACGCGAGCAGCGAACTCAGGGCTGGCGGCCCAGACAGCCTCGGCCAGGCCGACCTTCCGCCACGTCGCGTGCAACCAGTCCGCGATACCGGAGGCGTCGCTCCGGTCCGGCCAAGGCGCTGGGCCGTCGGGCCATGAGTGAGCGGCAATGCGGATCGTCGCGGCATCGACCGAGCGAAACATGAATTCTCTCCTCCTTCCGTCACGAGGCGCTCCTCCGGGGACATGGCTGGATGTGGGGTGCCGGTTCCGGCAGACATCGGGGGATCGCCTGCCGGAACCAGCGGGGGTGTTCGGTCAGCAGTCGCTGCCCTTCACGGTGTCGCAGCCGTCGTCCGTGTCGGCAAGCAGGGCGGCGGCGACCGGACCCTCCGTGACGATCTGCACGTCGAGCTCGAACGGGTCGTTGCTGACGGCGAGCAGGCTGTTCATGGCAACCTCCAATGGGATTGGGATGATGGGTGGGCAGGTAGCCCCCGCAGCTACCGGCACGTTGGCTGGCGGATCGAGCCGCCTTTCCAAAGAGAACTCGCGACGTTCGGCCTGCCCGCCGCCACGCCCTCCTTGGCAGTGACAGCGGGCAGGGGCCCCAGGTATGCCGGATGGCGATCAGCGCTCGTGGCGTCCATGCCGCTCCTCCCGCACTTCGGACGTGGGGGTCCGCCGCGAAAATGTCGCCACGTGACCCCACTTCAAGCCGTATACACATCGCTTGTGGTGCTTCCACGATCGCGGTTCTTGCGTAGCCCCGGGAACACCGGCCAATGGGGAAAGTTAGGGGGAGACTTACCGGTCGCTGTGTTCTTGACCAGGGGTTTCTATACGGAAAGCAAGATCGGCGCTGGCGGTGATCGGCAAAACAGGCGTTACGCTCTCGTCGCCGGGGTCCAGGCGGGATGGATCGCCGGGGCTATTCGCGTCTCTCGCCGGGGGTGTCGTTGATCAGTCCATATGTGCGTCGTCGCCGGCTCGCTACCGAACTCGTGCGGCTACGGGAGGAACACGGCTACTCCGCTGAGCGGCTTTGCAAAGAGACAAAGATCGCCAAGCAGAAGCTGAGCCGTTTGGAAAACGCGAGAGTCCGACCAGATCAAGACGAGATCATGCGAATCCTCGACCACTTTCGGGTTGACGAGCAGCGGTGGGAAGAGATCATGGCCATCGCTCACGAGTCCCAGGAGAACGGCTGGTGGGAGAAGTTCCGCGTCGAGATGGGACCACGGCAGGCCCTCTACGCGGACCTGGAAGCGGGTGCGGAGCACATCGCCGAGTACCACATCACCTTGCTGCCGGGCCTGTTACAGATCCCGGCGTACACCGAGGTCCGCGCGGTGGCAGATCGTGCTGCCTACCCCCGAAGATTCACGGTGGAGCGAGCACTGGAAGCCCGAGCTGCCCGGCAACGGGTCCTTGATAGACCGGGCGGACCCTCTTACGAGGTGATTATCGATGAGCTCGCGATCCGTCGGCACGCCGCACCGCCGGAGGTCGTCCGCGCGCAGCTTGACCACCTGATCAACGTCGGTCACGAGAAGCAGAAGACCACCATCCGGGTACTGCGGCTGACCGCGCGAATCGCTGGCAACGCGGTACCCCGGTCGTCGTACTTCAGCTACCGATACCCCGATCCGAGCGATCCAGTGGTCGTCGCGGTCGACACCATCACCAGCGACCTCGTCCTCACCGACCCGGACGAGGTCGCCAACTATGCCTCCCTGTACGAGCGCCTGCGCTCCGCGGCTCTCAGCCCCGCCGACAGCCTCGACTTCCTCGCCAGCGTGGCGGAGGAACTGCCCGACTACACCAGGAGATGACCATGCACCCCGAGAAGTTCACCAACTGGCGGAAGTCGAGCCGCTCCGGCGGTGGCGACAACCGCATCGAGGTCGCCTTCGCGCTCGACGGCACCGTGGGCATGCGGGACTCGAAGGACCGGACGGGACCAGTGCTGGGGTTCACCCGAGGTGAGTGGACGGCGTTCACTGACGGCATCCGCGACGGCGAGTTTGACGCACACTGAGCTACTGTCTCGTCGGCGCGCCCGGCTTCCAGGGCGCGCCGCGCAGACCTTGGCCGACGTGAGTGGCACCGCTTGCAGGCACGGTTCATGCTGGTCGGCGTAGTGCCTTAGCGCGTCGAGACGAGCGTCTGCTCGATGTGTTCGAAGATGTCCGAGTCTGTCTCTTGCTGCCACTCCGGCATGTCTGGCCAGTCGGCCACGTAGGAAGCCTTCGGGTTGGGAAAGTGCTTAAATATCTGCGCGATCCAGCACAGGGCGACGAAGCGTCCTTTTTGTTCACGGGTCAGCTTCGCGGTTGCGCCGTCGGCTGCCTCGATGAACTGGCGGACCTGCTCATACACTGCGGCGGCACTTTCCCGTTCCCATTCGGGCGTATCTTCCCAGGGCGTGACGTAGCCCGGCTTCGGTTCGCCGGGATAGTACTTGCGGACTCCCGCGATCCATGCCTCGCGGAACACACGCCCCGGTTCTTCGACCTGCACGCTGGTCCTCCCTCTGGTCGTGTCAGCTCCCGGCCCTTACCAGGGCGCTGATCTGGCGGTTGAGATGCCGCACGTGAGTGTCGGCGAGGAACGGCTGCAAGTGGTGGTGTAGTTGGTTAAGTTTGGAGCCGACCACGCCTGAGCCGCTTTGGCGGGCAGTGTCGAGGGCGGCGCTGCCATAGTGCACGATTTGGTGTACGTCGCTACGTTGGACGCCGACCAGGGCGAGGTCCGTCAGAACGGTTCCGCGTCGTCGCGTGGAGAGGTTCTGAGACAGGGCGCCGGACAGCACCGGCTCGGCCAGGTCTGGGCGCCTCAACTCGACGTAGCAGGCTCCGCGTTCCTCGGCGAGCCGGGAGCCGTCGAAGCGCAACCATCCGCCGTTGTGCACTCGGCCGTGCAGGTAGTTGACCTCTTCGGCCTGGTCGAGCGCCCGCCGGCACCCGCCCAGGTCACCGAGGCCCGCGAGAGCCTGCGCCCGCACAGTTCGTGCCCACTGCCGGGTCGACAGCGCGCTGTCCCCGTTCTGGGCCAGGTCAGCGGCAACGTCCAGCATCGGTGCGGCGTGCCGGAAGTCGCGCTCGTAGACGCTGATGAAGGCGTGACGGATCATCGCGCACGCCCAGAGGTCGTAGGCAGCGGCTTCTCGCGCGGCGGTCGCTGCCAGGGTGTAGCAGTGCGCGGCCTCGATGTACGCGTTCGCGTCGAAGGCAACCTCGCCGGCGAGCTGGAGCAGGTCGGCGGTGACCTCGCAGAGCCGACGGTGCACGGGTGTCGTGTGGGAGCGGCGTAGGTTGGCCGTGAGCGTCGTCAGCTGACGGTTGACCAGCGGCGATACTGCTGACTTGGACTCAGCCGCGCCGAAGGCCGCCCACAGCTGGGCGTTTAGCGCCTCGTACTCGTCGAGGGTCGCTGGGTCTAGTCGCTGGGTCCCGTCACTGGAGGACTCGATGCGCGCCCAGTCGAGCTGGCTGCCCGGGACGGGCGCAGCCAACAGCGCACCTGTCAGGCTCAGCAGGCGTAGCAACTCGCGGCGGTTCATGTCGCCAGTGTCCGTGATCTCCCTGCCGGTCAGCGACTCGCGAGCGCGATCATCACCAGGGGTGAGCGCCTCGCTAGGGGGCATCTGGTGCGCAACGGGATCAGAATGGCGTTGGCCACGGGTGATGTAGAAGCCCAGGTCGGCGTCCCGCGATGCCTTCAGCACCGCCCGGAATGCCTCCCGGGTCGTGGGTTTGGGCCAGCGGTGTTCTCCCCGCTCAAGCTTGCCGACGTGGTTGGCGTCCATGCTGGTTCTCGTGCCGTAGGTGTCCCACAGGTAGTTGTTGACCGCCTCAGCGACCTCCTGCCGGGACATCCGTCGGCCTGAGCCGCTCGGGGACAGAAGTCGACGGCGGGCGTCACTGAGCAGGGTGTTGGGGCCATCTGACGCACCCGACTTCGGTGCCAACCCGTCACCGCCCGTCGAAAACTCGCTGTGATCCTTACGGATGGTCCTGCAAGATCGGCGCCACCCTCATCCCTGGCCCGCTGGGCCTCGGGCCTCCGTTGCGGAACGAGGCGACCCGACGGACCGATTTGCCGGAATGCCAGCCCAGCTTGCCAGCGTGACTACCTGATTACAAGACGAACTACCAACGGAACGTCAGGCTGACCGCAACCCGTCCGGGTGGCCTGCTCACCCCTGAACACGCCAATGACCTGCGATTATCGAGGCGCTGGCCTGCTCATTCGGCCGTGGAAGGCTGCGCAGGTTGGTGGTTCTAAACGTAGTCCGGAGCGCAACCGCGCAGCTCGAGCGGGCCGGGCTGGCTCCGGATGTCCGGGTCAGGTCCAGGTCAGGCGTTGCCGGAGCAGCTGTGTTCGGCGGGGTTCGCGGTACGGGAGAGCGCGTTGGTCGGCCTCGGACGCTTCCGTGGCCGGTCGAGTTCGCGGAGTTCGGCGCGGGTGGCGTGGAACAGGTGGTAGTCGTAGAGGTCGGTGCCGAGCTTGTCTACTTCCGATAGCGCTGCGGCCGGTGCGGTGACGTAGCGCAGGGCAATGGCTCGGCACAGGCGGGTCACGGGCGACGGGGAGAAGTGGAGCAGCATGTCGTAGAGGACGGCGATCTGGGGCCAGTCGGTGTCTTCCCATCGTTTGGGTTCGGCGCGGCAGGCGATGATCGCGGCTTGGAGTTGGTACGGGCCGGGCCGGCGCATGGCGGCGGCGCGGGCGATCAGGCGGTTGGCTTCCTCGATCGTCTCGTGGTCCCAGCGGGTCCGGTCCTGATGCTGGAGCTGGACGATGCGGCCGTCGGGGTCGAAGCGGGCGGCGGCTCGGGCCTGGTGGAGTCGGATGAGGGCCAGTAGTCCAAGTACTTCGGGTTCGGTGGGCATGGGCTGGTGCAGCAGGCTGGCGAGGAACTCGGCCTCGTCGACCAGGTCGCGGGACTGGGCCTGGGTCCCCGCCGGTGGACAGGTAGACGGCGTCCGCAGCCCAGACCGCCTACGTCACCAGGCCATAGGCCAGGCACGGGAGCAACCAAGTCGGCGTCGGCCGGCGCGTGCCGAGCCGCACGATCCAGCCGACACCGAAGCATGCAGCCCAGCTCCGTCGCGCCTCGACATCTGTAGCTCCCTGACTACTTATGGCGATATTCTCTGTTGTCTGCTGGCGCGCAGACGCGGCGGCAGGCGGAACATGCGGGCGTATCGGGAAGGATTAGCGATGACGGCGAGCAGGGGGGCGCCCGGAGAGTGGCGGAGACTTTCACGGCCCGAGTTCGGCCTTGCCGACATCATCAGCGATACTATCGCCGAATCCGGCTATGTCCACAAAAATTGTCTCCGTGAGTTGCGCGGTGCTGACACGCTGCTGCTTTTCAGTGACTACGGAGGGGCCCATAAAGAGGCACACTACGAGGTCCTCTCATTCCTGTTAACGACTGTTCTGGGCATACGCGAGTTCGATACTGAGCGTCGTCTCCTCCGCGCGGGAGGGCTGGGGGCTAAGCGACGTATGGCCTATAAGTCGCTCAATGACAAGGTCCGCATGCGGAACTTAGGCGCCTTTTTAGGGACGGCGAATCTTCTACAGGGCTTACTGGTCAATTTTGCGATCGATAAGAGAGCGCTCGGCCGTTTTGATGAGGAGTATCAGTCGGATACGGCGGTGGGCCGGTTGGGTCCGTGGGCGCAGCGCTCATTCCGCAAGCTTACCAGAGTTGGTCATCTGGCTGGCATTCTGCTCGAAGGGGTCCGCCACGAAGGGCAGAACCTCGTCTGGATCACCGATGAGGATGAGATTGCGCCCAATGTGCACAAGCACACCGAAGCGACGAAGTTGTTGGGCCATTTTTTGAGTTCTTACTTGAGCGGGAACATGGGTCATTTCCGGTTCGGAACTACGGCATCGGATAATGGTGATCTGCTAATCGAGGACTTGGCGGCTATACCTGATCTCGCTGCCGGGTGTCTAGGTGAAATCTTGTCGATCCTCGCACCGCATCCTGCGTCGAGTTCGATTGCGAGACTCTTCTTTTCGGTGAACACGGATCTTCCCCCGAAGGTCAAGGATATTGCGACGTGGCTTGGTGGTCCGTCGGGGATTGTCCAGAAAATGAATCTTGTGGTCGATGAAGGAGACGACGGTTGTGCGGTGAGAGACTTCACTGTCGTCACGGACTTCGACCAGCTGTGATCGCGGTCAACTCGGGTGTCGCCCGCTATGCGGTTCGATGGCGTGCGAAAAGTGGCATCGTATCACTGATCCTGCGATGCGCGGGGTCCTCTATTGTTTCTGTCGGCCAACGTTTGGCGTTACCGGGCCGAGGTAGGCGCAAGGTGACTACTCAGGTCATCAGTTGATTGCGGGGATCCAGGGTCGGCCCGATGTTAGCTGGACGAGGGCGTCGTAGAGATTGATGCCGTGTTTGGCGGCGGTGGCGAGATATGAGCGCAGGTGGCAGAACTGCTCCGCGCCGGTCAGGGTGCGCATCGCGCCGGAGATTTTCTGCCGGATTTTGACCATGCGGACTTCCCGTTCGGCGGCGTTGTTGTCGAACGGGCAGTGTCCTGGCTGGTGCGCGAATCGGAGGTAGTCGTCGATGCGTTCGGTCATCCGGCGGGCCAGCGCGGCCAGTTTCTTGCCGATCGCTGTGGTTTGGCCGGTGTGGTCCTTGACCCCGACCAGAGCGGCGTGGCGGAACGAGGCGACCCCCGCGGCCAGAATCTCGGGATCGATGCGATCGTGGCCGGCTGCCACAGCATCGTCCGTGGCCTTCTTGAGGGCCAGCAGGGCGTCGATGCCTTGCGCGGCCCAGGTTGCCGACGGGTCGAGCTCGGCGGCGGCTACCAGTTCCCGCAGCAGATGGGCGCAGCACAGGGCGTGGGTGGCCTGTGGGTAGCAGTCATAAGGTGCCCAGGCGTCGTGCACGGCGATCCCGGTGAAAGCGGGCAGGACCCCGCCGGCGTCGATGGCGTCCCGGCCGCGTTTCGGGTGCACGTAGAGCAGGCTGTACTTACCTGTCGATGCGGAGTGAACCCAGTGCAGTTTGCCTGCGACCCGGAACCCGGTCTCGTCGAAATGCACCAGCGGTGCCGCCGTCAGCGCGGTGCGGATCGCGGCCAGAAAGTCACCCTCGAGCCGGCGGGCGGCGCGGGCGGTCAACGCCGCGACGCTGCCCTGCGAGATCGGCACCCCGAACAGATCCCCGACGGCCTGGGCGACGCGTTTCTGCGCCCCGAACTGCGCGACCAGCAGATACACCACGATCGCGGCCAGCCTCGGCCCGTACTGCACCGGCGCGTCCACCCCGGCCGGGCCGTCCGCGCAGGTCACCGCACCACACCCGCACCGGCGAATGTTCAGCCGGTGCTCGGTGACCCGGGCTACGACCGAGGGAATCTCGAACACCTGACGGCGGGTCACCGCGGCCAGCGGCGCGCCGGCCAGCCCGCCGCCGCACCCGCCACACGCGACCGGCTCATGAACAACGGTCTCGTCCGGGCTCTCGACCTGCCGCAACGTACGACCCGGATGGCCGTCCTGGCCACCCGAGCGGCGCCCGGACCGGCCCCGCAACGACTTCGGCGCGGGCTTGTCCAACCCCTGCGCCGAGGGCGGCATGTTCGAGTTCCGCGGAGACTGACCCAGACGACGCCGCAACTCGGCATTCTCCGCTTCCAGGACCGCGATCCGGGCATCCCGCTCCGCGACGGCCTTCTCCAACGCGACGAGCCGCTCCAGCAACTCCACGATGGACGGCATCTCCGGCACCCGGACATCCTGCCCAACAACCCCGCCAAGATCAAACCGGCCCGAACCGACCGACCTGATTAGTTACGGCGCAAGAGCAACGATGGAGGACCGGCGCAGGCTGCCGCGACGGTCGTTGGTGATGGCGCCCTGGTCCGCCAGCGGCTTGAGTGCTCTGATGACGTGCTCCTCGCGGTACACGGTTTCGAAGAGCGCGAACTTGCGGAGATCCTCGATCCTGGTCGGCCCGTTGTCACGGAGTTTCTGTACCAGTAGCCGGGTCAATGGGCCGAGTTGCGGTTCGGCGATGTCGAAGAGCGTCTCGGCTTGTTCGTCGCGAGGGTCGCGGAAGCCGACGCCTTGGGTGCGGTCGACCTCCCAGAGGGAGTCCTTCATCTTCTTCACGCCGAGCGGATGGCCGGTGCCGAAGACGAGGTATAGCGGCTGCCCGTGCCGGGGCACCAGCTCGAAGTCCAACAGGTACTCGAAGCCGGCGGTATGCAGGGCTTGTCGGTAGCAGGTAAGGATGTGTCGACTCTTCGCCTCCGCCGCGAGCTCGGTAACCGAGCGCCAGGTCGAATCTCCGCCGAAGACCTCATCGGCTGCTGGACCCATCCGGGTGACGAAGCGGACGAAGTGCTGTGGTTGCAGAGTAACGATGACTTCGCTGGAGACGTTCGCGGCGAGGCGTTGCAGCAGGCGATAGGGCACGGGGGCGTTGCCCCAGGAGTCGAGGTTGGCGAAGATCGGCTGGCCCCACGCGTCCATCTTGTCTAGCGCGGGTTCAAGATGGGTCGCGCAGGTGCCGAGGACGATGTCGACCGGCATCGCGTGGTGGCTTCGCGGGCGTTCGGGGAAGGCTTCCCGCAGAGTCGTCTTGAGCATGCTGATGCAGCGCTCGTCGTCGTCAACGAACAGGAACCGGGCGACGCCTTTGGTGGGAGGAACCTTGACCGTCAATGCCCGCATGGCGATGACCGGCGAGCCGGGTTCACCTCCACTGTAGATGCCGGGGCCAGCGAAGCCCTCGGCATAGGTGACCGACGGATACGAGCTCTCGTAGGCCAGGAGAATCGGGAACCATCGCTCCAGGTAACGACGGTAGATGTTGTGCTTGGCCTCCGTGTGAGGCGCGCACGGCCATGGCACATCGCCGTCGACGGGCATTGATCCCCCTGGCTACTCGGCGTCCACAGCAGTGTCGCACGGCAAAGGCACGCGGGGAATCCTCCGCCGAGGATCGTGCGGACTAGCGCGTGAGGAGCAGTCGCGCGTCAGCCCCTTTATCCCCAGTGGACAAGTCGGGCATGGATGAGTACTCGCGTCCGTCCAATTGGCGTCCGCCGGACTTCGGTGTGCGGCCGCCCCACTGCTTGAAGAAGAACGCCGTGCCCGCCTCGTCGCACTGGTCCCGTACCGCCCGGACCCAGCCGGGCTGGACAGGTCGGCTGTTCGGCCCAGACTCGCCGCCTGCGATGAGCCAGTGGATCTCGGAGAGGTTCATGTCGGCCAAGGGGCCGAGCAGAGGTTCTGCCGAGACGAACCGGACGGCGGCGGGAACGCGTCGCAGTTCGTCGATGCGGCCCAGATGGTCGGCGCTTTCGACGCTGACACCCATCCACACGTTCGGTGGCCAGTCGATCAGCGGGGCGAGTTTCGCAAGCCTGGTGGCGCGTTTGGTCAGCACCTGATAGGTGTGTCGCGGTGTTTCTCGCATGACCTCGAAGACTTGCTGCACATAGTTCACCGGTACTCGGGCGTGGAACAGGTCGGACATGGAGTTGACGAACACGACCCGCGGATCTCGCCAGCGCCGAGGAACGTTCAGCGCGTCCTCATGCAGTGACACGCCGAACCCAGGCCCAGAGGTCCGCGGATCACCGTCGGTCTGATACTTCGCCGAGCCCATGGCCTTGAGCCGTCGAGACAGTGCCAGGGCGTAGCAGTTGTCGCAGCCAGGGGAAATGCGGTCACAGCCGGTCGTCGGATTCCACGTCGCCTCAGTCCACTCGATCCTGCTTCGATCCGCCATCGAACTCACCCCCTGAGATCACATCTTGTCGAACATCCGTTCGGTATGGAAGAGATCGGATCTCCTCACCTTCAACTTTTACGTGGCTGGGTGACCCCCTCTCGTACAACGCCGCACGGTCATTGGCGTGGCGCTGCTCGAATACGAGCCTCTGGACCAACCGCATTGCACCTCGTTCCAGACCGCCGTAACTGGTCCGGCAACGCGGTACTGTGTCCGCGTTGCCCCTGTCCCGCGCCGTCCGGCCGAGAACATCGGCATCGCGAAGGTCCTTCTGCTGCGATACATACCGCTGTCGCGGAGCCTGGCCGAGCGACCACGCCCGCCGCCGTCCGTCAACCCCCGGGCCGGACCGGCCGGGGCACCCGGGCGGGTGATGCGAGAGGTCATCAGTGCCGAACCCAGCCCGGTGGGTGCTGGAAGCCGACCAGCAACGCCCGTGCAGTCACTGGGGCCTCAGCGCGCCCGCGCGGCGCGGGCCGCTCAGGTATCGGTCGATGCCGCTGGCATTCCAGCGCCACCGGACGAGTTCTTCCGAGGCGCCCAGGTGCCGCGCCGTTTGGGCGTGGTCCATGCGGGCGAACTTGGCCTGTTTGAGCGCGGCCTCGGGCGCGAGTAGGGAACCGGCGAGCCAGTCGGCTTCCCCTTCCTGTTGGTTGTCGAATTCCCGCATGACGCAATCGCCGAACGTGATCATGCGGCCATGCCGATGCTTCAAGATCAGGTGACTCAGCTCGTGACATATCGAGTTGTTGGTGCGGGCTTCGTCATGCGTGGGGTTGGTTACGACCAGCGTGCCGGTCGGCAGCGTGACGGTGACGGCCGACCACTCCCGTGGATTGTGGATCAGCAGTTCCTCGCGGTCGGCAGGGCCGAGCGAGGGCAGGTCTGCCGCAGGGTCATTGCGTTCTGGGGTAGCTGCTGGTCATTGCAGTGATGAGGTCGTGCGGGCGACGGTCGGCGCGTCTGGTGGCGCGGGCGATGTTGGTATCGCCGTTGGTGCGGTGGTAACTGGCCGCGGTGTTACGTAGCGTCGCCATGATTGCGGGGCCGGTGCCGGTTCTGGCTTGGTGGAGGTCTTCACGGAACGTGACGTCGCGGACATGATGGACCTGATTCTCGATCAGCCACTCGTTTCGGGCCCAGGACTGCAGGTCCGCGGGTTGGGCGTGCTCGGCGGGGAGGGAGATGGTGTAGTAGGCGGTTTCCCTGGTGGTCTTGCCCTTGAGGGTGCGGGTGCGGGTGATCCGGACGGCCTGCTCGGCGTGAGGGAACAGCAGACCGCCGGGGGTGGCTACGGTGAGCGCCTTGACCGTGCGGGTCTCCCGCCGGCCGTGACCGGTTTCGCGGCGTCGGTCACCCACCGGGACCTGGGCCCAGGGCAAGGCCTTGAGCTGGGCAAACACGGTCGGCTGGTTACCTTTGACCGGGATGAGCAGGTCGGCGCCGCGAGCGGCGACCTCGGTCGCGTGGCTGGTCTGTGTATGGAGGGCGTCGGCCACGAAGATGAGGCCGTCCAGGCTACCCAGAACCTGTTCGACCGCGTCCAGCAGTGGGGTGAACGCGGGGATTTCGTTGCTTTTCGCGGCCACGGTGACCTGAGCGAGCACGATGCCGGTGCTGGTGTCCAGCGCGGACAGCAGGTGGACCCGGCTGCCATCGGCGCGGCGGGCGCCGCGCATGGTCTTGCCGTCGATGGCGATGACGATCCGGTACCGCCGAGGTCGGGGCGTGACCGGAGGCGGGACGCGGGTACGCAGCCAGTCGGCGAGCACGGTGGCCAGCAGGTCAGCGTCCAACCTGGTCAGCAGCCGCCAGATCGTGGTCGCGGCCGGGACGGCGCGGATGAACCCGAGCCGGGCCCTGGCGAGGTCATCGAGGTCGTGCAGCCAGTCCGCGATGGCCGCGAACGATGATGCGCCGGCGGTCACGGCGCACACCGCGACGGTCAGTAGCCCGACGAGCGGGTAACGCGCCCCACGCGGGGACCGGGGGTCCGCGATGGTGGCCAACGAGTGCTGGAGCCCAGCTTCTTCACCCTCGGTGACAAGGCGCGGTGGCGAGTCGGTGGGGGTGCGAACTGCGGACAGTACCTGAATCGGGCATGCTGACATCGCGGGTGAGGTCCTCAAGGTGTCCGGGAGCGTCGAGAACTCCATGATCACCTACAGGCCTCACCCGCCTTCCTCAACCCCGCAAGGGTCCGCCCACCCCGGGAATCCCCAGTTCAACGGCCACTCGACCAAACACGCAATAGCCCTGGGTCTGCCGGAGTGCGGATGATTACGCCGTGATGGGCGGCCAATGCTCTGGGGTCGAGCGGCTGGTGCGGCGCGAGGGACAACAGGGCGCGCTGGTCGGCGGCGATGCGCTGCGACCGCGCTTTGAAGCCGCGCACCAGCGCGGACGTCGCTGTCGCCACAGGGTTACTCCTTGTTCGGGGTGAAGTTGCCGAAGTCGGCGTAGGCGGCCCGGACGAGTGCGGCGAGGGCCTTGGCGGTCGCTGGCGGCAGCGTCCGATCTGCCCGCAAATGCGCCTCGATCGCTTCAGCGCCGCTGACTTCCCTGTCGCGGTCGATGAACAGGTCGGCCGAAACGCCCAGCCATCGGACCAGCGCGGCGAAGGTGGCCGTGTCGGGCACCTTGCCGTTGAGCACCCGTGACAGCGTGGCCGCGCTCACGCCGGCCTGGGCCGCTGCCTCCCGCAGCTTGAGGCCGTCGCGAGCCAGCCGGTTGTCTACCAGGGCGGCGAGTTCGGCGATCCGCAGTGGGGAGCCGCCCGCCGGCTCCCTCTCTCGGAAGGTTTCTTTCATGCAACCTCGTCTCGTGCTTGCAACAGGGCCCCCTGTGGATCTATCGTCTCACCAGTGCAACCACGTTGCATGGAAGTCGGCGAGAGGAGTCTGTCATGACACGTGGCCGCAGCGCCATCACCGGGCGCTTCATTTCCCGGGCCGCCGCCACGCGGCACCCGCGCATGAGCGTGACCGAGAGCAGGCGCAACGCCAGCTCGGGCACGCACCACCGCAGCGCCATCACCGGCCGCTACATCACCGGCGCCGCTGCCGCGCGCCACCCGCGCACCAGCGTCACGGAACGGGGCTAGGACAAGCACATCGTGCGAGGCGGCGCCACCACCTTGCACTTCAAACTACGAGTTCAGATGAGGGGGTCGAGGTGACTACCACCGCGACGCACGACACGCCCGGCACCGACGACGATCGGACGGACCGACCGACCTTCGAGATCAACATCGAGGGCCAGATCTACGTATGGCACGAGCGCACAATCACGCCTGCCCAGATCCGCGAACTCGGCGGGCTTCCGGCCGACCAGCCGGTCATCGAGATCAACTTCCGCGACAACACCGAACGGACGCTGGCCGAGGGCGAGGTCGTGGGGGTCAAGCCGGGCCACGGATTTGGCAAGAAGATCGGGTTCAAGCGGGGTGATCGGTGAACGACTGGGGGGTGCAGGAGCTTCGGCTCCTGCACCACTGCTGGCCGGCGCTGGTCCACGCCGAGGGCACGAACTGGTGCAAAATCCCGGACTTCGCGCTGCCGGCCGGATGGAACCGGTCGAACGTGGACATCGCGTTCCAGATCCCCGAGGCCCTACCGGGACAGGAGCCGTACGCCTTCTGGGTCTCCGGCGGCCTGGCACTGGCCACCGGCGCGCAGATCACGAACTATGTCTTCCCGGCCGATAGCACCCCATGGGGCGGGCAGTGGGGCAAGTTCTCCTGGAACCTGAACCCGTGGGCGCCCGGCGCCCGGCCAGGAGAGGGAACCAGCCTGGTCGACTTCGTGCGCTCGTTCACAGGCCGGCTCCGGGAGTTGAACTAACGTGCGCCTGCACCTGACCGCCGCCCAGCACACCGAGTTGCACCCGTACCTGTTCGACGTGCCGGAGCGGATCGCGTTCCTGTTCCTCCGCCTCTCGCCCGGCGGCACTGCGCCCGGCGGAGATGCGCACGTCGGTGAGGTCCGGCTTCTCGAGCCCGGCGACTACCTCCACCGCGACCAGCACTACGTCGAACTGGCCGAGCACGTACGCCCCGCCGTGATCCGCACCGCGCACCAGCACAGGTACGCGGTCGTCGAGGCACACGCGCACGACTGGCCCGGACCATCGACCCGGTTCAGCCCGACCGACCTCGACGGGTTGCAACAGCTCGGCCCACACATGACCTGGCGGCTACCCGGCAGGCCGTACACCGCGCTGGTCTTCGGCCGGGAAAGCTTCGACGCCCTGCAATGGCACCCCGACGGCTCCGTGACCAGCATCGACGCACTCGTCATAGGCGGCGAGCCCAAGGCTCCCACTGGAATCAGCCTTGGCCGTCTGGCCGCCGTCCCGTCTTGGAGGACACGATGATCGACGACTCGATCCGGTACGACCGGAACACCATGCTGTTCGGCGCCGACGGCCAGAAGCGCATCAAGGCCGCCCGGGTCGGCGTCGCCGGCCTCGGCGGGCTCGGCTGCCACCTTGTCCAGCAGTTGGCGTACCTCGGGGTCCGCCGGTACGTCCTGGCCGACGGCGACCGCGCGAGCAGCCACAGCCTCAACCGCCTGGTCACCGCCTACCCCGACGACGTCGGTCAGTACAAGACCGACCTCGCCGAACGCCTGATCCGGGCAATCAACCCGGATGCCGAGGTGGTCAACATCCGGCACCACCTTCCCCACCCGGACGCCATCGGCGCACTGGCCGGCGTCGAACTCATCATCGGCGGCCTCGACAATGACGCGCCCCGGCTCCACTTGGCCGACCTGGCCTCCCAGCACCGCATCGTCTACATCGACGCGGCCACCGACACCAACGCCGACAACGGGCCGCTCGCGTACGGCGGCCGGGTCGTCACCGCAGGTACCGGGCCCGGCTGTCTGTTCTGCCTCGACCTTCTCGACCAGCAGCAAATCCGCCGAGTCGCCATGACGGACGAGGAACGCGCTGCCGACGCCGCGATCTACGGCGTGCCCGCCGACGCTCTCGACGACGCCGGCCCCTCCGTCGTCACCATCAACGGCGTGGTCGCCTCGCTCGCCGCCACCGAAGCGATGGTCCACCTTACCGGGCTCCGAAAGCCCCAAAAACAGCTCACCTACAGAGCCGACCACGGCGGCGTCCGTATCAATCTCGACCCACCGGCCCGGACGGCATGCCCGTACTGCATACGATGGGCCTCTCCTGAGCCTGTTCTCGCACCGGCGTACGAGAACAAGCTCGGCGTAGGTGAAGACGAGCGACTGCCGCAAACAGGCTTATCGGGAGAATCAAGACCGGATCACCAACGGCTCCGCACCCCGGGACAAGATGTGGCCCAGGCTGCTACCTCAGGCGGAACAGTGCCTCAACGCGCAGTCGTCGACCGATCACGATGCGATTTTGCAGATCTGTGACGTGCCCCCGGCAGGGCACCAACCTGCGTATTCGGGGCGGCCGGCTTGCGCGTGGCTACGCCAACACGACATCCATATCAGCCACGGTCGGATATGGGAATTTGGTTCGTGTTGGGCCTGATACTTGTACTCCTTCACGACGACCAGTGGAGAGACAGTGCTGGAGCTACCCCGTCGAGCCCTCCAGCCGTGATCGCGGACTGTTCGGATAGGTGGTGGCGGGATCTTCGTATGCGGCATGGCTGGCCGGGCTGAGGTCGGTGATGAGGGCTCGGAGTCGGGCTTCCTCATACAGGCCGTCGGCGTCGGGTAGCCATTCGGTGGCGCCAGGCAGGACGAGCATTTCGGCGAGGAATCCGCGGCCTGCAGTGTCGCGGTCAGCGGTGACCCGTAGTTGGACGTCGGCGGCGGCGAGGCCGCGGAGCAGTGTCCATGCTGCCGATGAGGGTCGTCCGTAGATGCACACCAGCGGCAGGCAGGTGGTGCCGAGTTGTTCGGCGGCGGCCTCGGCGACGGCGGGGTTCTCGCAGACGCGCACGACGGTCAGCGCGGGTGCAGGTGCCCAGCCTCCGCGTAGGCTGCGGCTGGTCAGCCATACCGGTTCGCCGTGTTCGGCTGCAGCGCCCGCGATCCGGGTTGCTGGGGCTTTCCCGGTCAGGGTGAGGTTGAGGACCAGGACGGTGGCGGAGACCTCGTCGCAGCTGATCCCGTGCTCGGCCCACACGTGCCGCCAACGATCGGCGGTCAGCGCGGTGTCGGCGGCGGAGGCGGCGTTGTCCGCGGTGGCAAAGGCGGCCGCGAGCAGGCGGGCGGCGGTGCGGCCGAGGTCGTGGTCGCGGTCGAGGCGGTGCGGGTCGCCGTAGAGGGCGTTGGCGATTTCAGCGAGGGGTCGGCCGGTGCCGGGGAGGGCGTGCCACAGGTGTTGCAGGTCGTCGGAGCGGCGGGTGGCGGTGTCGGGGTCGGTGCCGAGCCAGCGGCGTTTGCGGGCAAGCTGTACGGCGTGGTCGGGAAGGCCTGTGGTGGTGAGGCTGGTGTAGGCGGCGTCGATGGTGGCTGCGGTGCGGGCGGCGGCTTGTTCGCGGCGGCCGCGGACGTCGTCGATGGCGCCGCCAGTGCGGGTCAGCAGGTCGAGCAGGTCGTCGCCGGTCCGGGTGAGGGCAGTGCGGAGTTTGCCGAGGGTTACGGGCTGGCCGGATGTGTCCCACGCCACGCCAAGATAGCGGGCCACTTGGGCTCGTTCGGTGGCGGTGAGCTCGACGCGGACGGTGACGCCGTTGCCGGTGCGGCGTTCCTGCAGCAGTTCCCGGACCGCGGTAAGGACCTTGTGCGGGCCGGGCTGGGCGGCCCACCGGTCGGTTGCCGCGCTCATGCGGGCTCACTTTCGTCGATGCCAGCCGCGTCCGATGTTTCCTCGGTGCCGGTGTGGTGGGCGCCGTTGGTGTGCGGTGGCTCGACCGGTGCCGGGTCGGGGAGCATCGTGGCGAACAGGTCAGGACCGAGATCTTCGGCGCTGCGGCGTGGGGTGAGCAGCCGGGTGGCGTAGTCCCCGACGGGGATCTGTTCAAGGGTGTGCCCGGCCCACAGCATCAGGGACAGGTCGACGCCGGGAATGGGTGCGGGTGCTCGGGTGATGACCCAGACTGCGGCGGCGGGGACTTGCGCGACGGCGACAAGCGGTGCGGGTCCGGCGAGCAGGAAGTCGAGGTCGAAGTCCGTGAGCATCCGCATCATCGTGGCGCGGTTGCCGGGGTCGACGCCTTCGAAGGCTTCGTCGAGCCAGAGCGGCCGGGGTGCTTCTGGAGATTCGGAATACAGGGCGACCAGGGTCGCCAGCAGCGGCTGCAACAGGGTGAGGACTTTGCCTCCGCCGGAATCGACGCCGTGGACTTTCCTGGTGAGGTCTTTCCACCGGGTCTCGTCGTCGTCGCTGTCGCCGACTTTGTATTGGGCGACGACGTCGAACCAGGCACGATAGTCGAGCAGTTCGGCAAGGCGGTCGGTCCAGTCTTCGGTGCCAACGAGGCCGGCTTCCTGGGCCTCGCGCAGACGGGCGCCGAGGAACAGTTGGATCTGTTGCTGGGCGGCGTCGGATTCTATGGTGCCGTCCAGGAGTGCTTTGAGGATCTTGAAGCCGGGCGCTTGTCCTTCGGCGGGGACGCGGCGTAGCCGCAGCGTGATCTTGTTGGCGCCGGTCGGATGTTTCTCCAGAACCTCGTTGACAACCGCAAGCAGCGTGATGACCTTCTTCATCCGGTCGGCGAGGTGGTCGATGAAGGTGGAGGAGAGAAGTTCGGTGTACATCTGGTGGAGCTTCTCGTCGTGGGTACGCGACAGGTCGTCGACCAGCTTTTGCAGGTGCAGGATGGCTTCAGCTGGGTCGAGCGAGGTGCCAGAGGCATCGACGATCAAGGTGACCGACGGCAGGGGGTGCTG
This sequence comes from Micromonospora sp. WMMD1102, assembly GCF_029626265.1. Taxonomy (NCBI): domain Bacteria; kingdom Bacillati; phylum Actinomycetota; class Actinomycetes; order Micromonosporales; family Micromonosporaceae; genus Micromonospora; species Micromonospora sp. WMMD1102. The sequence goes on from NZ_JARUBN010000001.1 coordinate 3,906,832, forward strand.
GTCGTCGGCTTCGGTGATGATGATCGAGCGGCCGCCGTGGGCTTCGAGGACGGTGCGCAGCTCGATCAGGGAGCTGCCGAGCATGCGCGAGAGTGCGGCTTCAACGCGTTTGGCCTTGTCGTCGAGCCGGTCGGGCCACATCGGCGGGCGCAGCCGCTCGGTGGCGGTACGGGCGTGAGCGAGCGCGGCGGGCAAATCACGGCTGTCCGGGGCGGGCAGGTTACGAGCGGCAGTGAGGCCGGCGTCAACAGGTGTCCACCAGGCGGCAGCCGCGGCGTCGCGGTGTTCACCGGCCGCCGTGTGGTCCTTGCAGGCGCCCTTCCAGGCGTTCTCGGCTTCACCCGCCTCTTTGGAGCGGGCCAGGCCTTCGCGTCGACTGGCCGAGATCGACGGACCGTATTCCTCGACTTTTCGTTCGAGTTCTTCGGCCTGGGCGAACAGCTGTTGCGCGTCGGCGTCCACGGACTGCTCGGCCAGGGTCGCGTTCGTGTCGGCCAGCTCGGCGGCTGCCGCTTCACCTTCGGCGAGGGTGACGGCGGCGGTGACCCGGCCTTCTTCGGTGGTGAGCCGTTCAGCAGCATCCGTGGCCGCGGCAGTGGCGGCTTTGAGCCCGCGCAGTGCCAGCCGCAGGGAGCCGGCGGCGGCGGCGGTTGTGTCGAGGTCTGCGGCGAGGGTGTCGAGATGCTCCTCGCTGGTGGGGAGCTGGTTATCGACGCCGTACCGGATGACCTCTGCTGCCTTCTCCTCCGAGAGGGTGCGGGCCTGTTCTTCTCGGCCGCGAGCGTCGCGGTAGGCGGTGCCGGCTTTCTCGGCTTCGCCGGTCGCGGCGGTGTAAGCAGCGGCAGCTGCGACGACGTCGGCGTCGGTGGGTGCCTGCCTGGCGCTGGTGCGCAGGTTCGTGACCTGGGTGCTGACGGTGTCGGCTTCGCCGGTGAGGCGCTGCGCTTCGTCGCGGAACGCGGTGGCTTGCGCGCGTAGGTCGGCGATGTTGCGGCGGCGGGTCGCGGCGCGGGCGGCGGTGCCGATCAGTTCAGCGCCGTGTTCGGCGGGGGCTGCCCGGCCGGCTGCGGCGGTGGTTCGCCAGCGTCCGTCGGCGGCGAGGCACACGGTCGCGGTGAGCGGGCCGTCGGTGGTGTAGCCGATGCCGTTGAGGATCTTCGTGACAGCGTCGGTGAGGGTGGCGGCGTCTTCGGCGGGCTGCAGCACGGCGGCCAGTGAGGTTGTCGCGACAGGGAGGGTGCCGGTGGTGATGACGGCGTCGTCACCGTGCTCGGGTCCGAAGGCGCCGTCGGTGGTGACCCATGTGTCGAGCAGGCCCGCGGCGGCCAGGGCCGCCTCGACATGGTCGAGGACGGCGGGGTCGAGACCGTCGACCGGGTCGAGCAGTCGCCACAGCGGGGCGCCTGCCGCTGTCGGGAAGGCGGGACGTGTCCGGCGGGTCCAGCGCGCTGGCGGGTCGGGGATGGGGTCGCCGGCGGCGGCGAGGTGGTCGGCTTCGGCGTCCGCCGCGGTTGCTTGTGTGGTGGCGGTTTTCGCGGCGGCGCGCAGGTCGGCGGCGCGGGTGATCAGCGGTGAGGTGACCGGGTCCAGCCATTGGCGGGTCAGCAGGGCGGTGAGTAGTTCCCGTGGCCGGTCGCCGCGGGTCTGGTCGGTGACCGCAGTGATCCACTGGGTGCGGGTCTCGGTCGGTGGTGCCCATTCGTCGAGGGCCGATGCCCAGCGTTCCAGGTCGTCCGACAACGTCTGTACGGCTTGGTGCAGGGCGTTTTCGGTGGCGGTGGCGGCGTCCGTACGGATGATGAGTTCGGTTTCCGCCTTCTGCGCCAGGTCGTCAAGGGTGTTCCAGGTCGCAGCGGCGGTGCTGGCGGCGCGGATGAGTTTGCGCAGTGCAGCGACTTGCCCGCGGCGGTTGGTGATCGCGACGTCGAACCGGTCGACGTCTCCGGCGGCTGCCCAGGCCGGTGCGTGCTCGCCGAGCCCTGCGGCGGTGGCGGCCTCGACGGCGTGCCCGCCGGCGGTCTCGACCTCCTGTTGCGCGATCGTGAGCTCGTCCGCCGCCTTGTCGCGGCGGCCGATGGCCTTCTCCAGGTCGCCACGGGTGGTGGCCAATTGGGCGGTGGCCTTGCGGGCGCGCTCAGCCGCGGCGTTGGCCTCAGCGCGCAGGCGTTTGGCGTCGTTGGCGCGCTCGACGGCGGTGGTGTACGCCGATGAGCGCAGCAGTTGCATTAGTTCGGCGCGGGTGCGCCCGAGGGCCTTCTCCAGGTCGATGGTGTTCTGGGCTTCGTCGTTTAGGCGGGCGCGGGCTTGCTTGAGCGTCGTTTCCGCTGCGGTGGCGTCGTCGCCGGCTTTGACGAACGCGGTGTCGGCGGCGATCAGTGTGTCGGCGTGCAGGCGCAGGACGGCGTCGCCCCAGGGCCGCCAGGCCCGGTTGAGGTAGACGGTGATCGCTTTGCGGGCTTCGTCGGCGTGGTCACGGTCGCGGGCGAGTTGTTCGAGTTCCTGCCAGCCGTTGGCGAGTTCGGTCACCTCGCTTTTGGCGACCGGGGGCAGCGCGGAGCGGATCTGGGAGGTGAACCAGGCCGGGTCGAGTTTCTGTCCGAGGTGTGGGGTGCGCAGCACCTTCAGCATCTCGATCACGGTCGCGTAGCGTTCGGTGTCGTCGAAGCCGAACAGGTCGGTGGCGAGCCGCTCGGTGTAGTCGGAGCCCTTCGGGTAGACGGTGACCCCGGCGATGCCCTCGAGTTCCTTGGGTTCGGTAACCGCCTGTCCGACGGCCAGGTCCAGGCCGTCGCGGACGCGGGCGGTGCCGTGGCAGACGACCCAGGCGCGGGTCATCTGCTTCACGCCGCGTTTGGTCTGGGTGTAAAGCATGGTGGTGACGAATTCGGGGTTGCCGAGCGGGCCTATGCGGCCGTATTCGACCCAGGCCCAGCCGCGATTGGTTGAGGTGGAGGCGTCGCGCCGGTCTCGGTCGTCGGTGACGGGTTCGACGTAGTACCGGTATTCCTTCTCGGAGTCGCCGAACGTGTCGACGTACTTGCGGTCGAGGCTGCCGGCGAGCATGAGCAGCGTGGTCAAGGCCATCATGGTGGACTTGCCGGACTGGTTCTGGCCGACGAACTGGGCGCGGCCGTCGGCGAACCAGTATTCGGCGACGTCGAATTCCCACAGGCCGATCACGCCGGCGCGCAGGACCTGCCAGCGGGAGCGGGACGGGTCGGGCAGCCCGGCGGTGGTCACGGCGTCTCGCCAGGCGGCCAGTTGCTCGTCGGTGGCGGCCGGCCCCGGTGCGGGCAGGTCGAGCGTCGTCATCGGGTTGGCTCCGTCGGATCGATCAGGGTGATGTCGGGGTCGCGGTAGCGGCCGGCGACCGGTGACAACGTCCACGAGCCGTCCGGGTCGACCTGGAGCAGGCCGAGTTCGGTCAGGATCGTTTCGGCGTCGCTGCGGACGGTGCCGGGCACGGTCTTCTGGTCTTTGGACATGTAGTCACCGCGCCATGCGACGAGGTCGTCGACGACTTCATCGACCTGTGTACTGGTCAGCCGGACGGTGCCGGTGGGGGCGCGGGTGCCGTGGCGGCCGGCGAGGTCGGCCATCAGCAGGGCAACCCAGTCCGCGGCGCGGGCGCGGGGCCAGTCAGCGACGCTCGGCTGCCGGTCCGGGTCGTCGGGTAGGGCGAGCAGGAGCCCTTCGGCGCGGGCTTCGACGGTGCCGCCGGTCATCTGCGTCAGATCTGCGGTGCGCAGCCTGCGGGCTTTGCGTAGCGCGTCGGCGTCGTGTTCGTCGAGGTCGGCGTAGACGACGGCCGGGGTTTCCAGCAAGGCCCGTAGTTGCCGCACGGTGCGGGTCGCGGCGAGCTGCTCGGCATTAGCCTCGGGTGAGTGCAGGGCGGCTGCCAGGACGTCGGGGCTGGTCATCAGCAGCAGGGCGTCACGGTCGACGTCGTAGCCGGCGCCGGGTCCAGCGCCGTCTTCGGTCCAGTCGAGCAGCATCTCGTCGCTGGTGCGGCGGCGTAGCACTCCCCAGTCGGCGAGCAGGGTCGCGGCGTCGCGCAGCAGCCGCCGTTGCGGTTTCTGTTCCGGGTCGTATCCGGTCACTGGGGTGCCTGCGGCGCCGGTCAGGTCGCGGACCATGTCGGACAGCTGTTGCAGGGTGACGGTGGTCGAGACTTCTTCGCAGCATCCGGCCAGGCAGCAGGCCAGTGCCAGCAGCCGTCGGCCGGGCGCGCCGGTGGGGCGTGGTGGGGCGGTGACCTGTCCGCCGACGGGTACCCGGATCAGCCGGACGGCGCGGCCGATGCGCTGGATGCGGTAGCCGGCGCGGCGGGCATGGTCGGTGATCTGGCGTTGGTGGCGTAGCACGTGCCGGTGCAGGATTCGGTTGGTGGCCGGGGTGATCAGCGGTTGGGCGAGCAGGCCGAGGAAGGCCTGCTGGGCTTCCTTCTCGATGGCGGAGGTCGCGGTGTTCACGGGCGGCTCGCGGCCGGGGTTATGTGCAAGGCGATGTCGGGATGGACCAGGCGCCCGTCAGGAGTGTGCACTATCGCGGCGGGGGCGCCGTCCGGCGGTGGATCGGCGTGCAGCTGCCAGCGGGCGTCGCCGGTGGTCGCCGACCTGGTGCCGGCCTGGTCGGGGCGGGCGGCGGCGATCGTGCCGAGCAGGACCAGCAGCATCTGCAGCTCGTCGACGCTCACGTTGCGCCATTGCGACAGCCGCTGCCCGGACCGGGCGAGGATTCCGTTTTCGGTGAGCGCGGCCTGCGCGGCCATGCGGGCGGCGCGTTCCCGGGCGGCGCGTTTGGCGCCGGTGCGGTCAGTGAGCCGGGCGGCGGTGCCGGTCACGGCTTTGGGGCCTTGTTTCCGCAGCCGCGCTTCGATCGGGACCGGGTCGGCGTCCCAGAACGACACGGCGCCGGCGCTACCGGCCGGCGGGCTCGTTTCACCGGGCAGGTGCCGGGCGGCGAACAGGCCGGTCGCGGCGCACCACAGTCGCCACGCGGCGTCATCGTCGGCGGCCGATTCCAGGCGTGCCGCCAAATCGAGCAGTTCAGCGCGCCGGGAGACGTGGCCGCCGACCGCCGCGAGAGTGCGCTGCCCGCGCAGCAGCGGCCCGATCGTGTCGCGCATCTGCCGGCGTAGTTTACGGGCCTGGCAGTCCGGGCCGTCGAACCAACGCCGCAGCGTTTGCAGGGTGTGCTGGTGGGTGTCGACCAGGGCGTCGATGGCCGGGTCATCGGCGTTGGCGCCGAGGGTGTGCACGGCGATACGCCGCCACACGTCGGCAGGCAGCAGGGCGAGTCTCCCGGCGCGGGTGGTGATCGTCTCGGACTGGGTATCGATGCCGGCGCCCCACATGTCGACGTAGCGGCGCAGGGTTTCCTGCACGGTGGTGATCTTTTCCGGTGTCGGGGCGCCGGCCAGAGCTCCGGCGAGGCGCGCCTGCCAGCTGGCGGCGGCTTTCACCATCGACTGGTGGGTTGTGGCGATCACCGACCACGCGGCGGCGGCTGCGGCCGGGTCGGTGCGGGCGCAATCGTGCAGCAGGTTCAGGTTAGCGGTCAGGATGCCGGGGGCGAGGGTGGCGGCGGCTTCGGCCGCGGTGTCGTCACCGAGGGAGGTGATCGCCCGGTGCAGCTGGGCGACGGTCTCGGTCAGCTGGTACCGGTCGCGGTCGAGGACGAATTCGGCGTCACGGACAGCTTTGTCCTGGAACGTATAGACGACACCCCAACGTTCGAGCCGGGTCATCCGCTCCTTGAGCCGGAAGCCGGGGTCGTCGAGCAGGGCTGGGTCAGCGCCGAGGTGCTGCAGGCGCCGGCGTAACAGCTCGGGCAGGTCGGTGGCGGCGACGCCGGTCAGCGTGTGTTCCTGTTCGGCAAGCAGCACGTCCACGATCAGCCGGTACTGCGCCGCGAACCGGCTGGTCAGATAGCTGGCCTGCAGCAGTCCGCCGGGGAGACCGGCGAGCTGCCACAGGTCGAGACCGTCAGCGGGACGTTCGTCGTCATCAACCTCAGAACTGTCCGGCCGCACCCGCATCCCCTTCCCCGCCGCATCCTGGGAACGCGCTGCTGCCCGCAGGGTACGGGCGGGGCGCGCTGCCGTCCGGCGAGCATAGGAGCTGGATGCGACAGGTACCGCTTGGCGAGCTCGTCCAGGTGACGATTCGCACCATGATCAACTGGTGGCGTTGCGCAGGCACGGCACTACTGAACATCACCATTCCACTCGATACGGGCCAACTGTCAGCTCCTTGACACTCGGCCTCCCCGGCACCGGGCCACTCGCCCACAGGACCCGGCCCGGGGCCGCTCCACCCGATCGGACCGACGCGACCCGCGCCGTCGTCGATCCACAGCGCGATCAGGCCGCACTCTGCCGTCCGCGCCGCGTCCGGCGCGCTGACCACGGAGCCAGCGCCAGACATGCGCTTCCCAACGCAACGCTGTAGAAGGAATCGTCGCCATCGGCCGTCACGCCCGCCATCCCCGCGAACGGATCCGTGAGCGAAGCCACGACATCGCCCGGGTAGGGTACTGCTCCCAGAGCAACTGCCAGTCGTCGCCGGCACCCCACAGCCGCCGAGAATCACCCCTCACCGGCTCCGACAGATCCGGGCGATCCAGCGGGTCGTACCACCAGTTCCCCAGCCCCCATCGCTTGTCCGGCGAAACGCAGGTGACCCGGACGAAGAGGCCCGCGAGCAGGGACTGCATGTCGTCGCTGACAGGCGGAATCGACGCCAAGTCAGTCTTCTCCGCCTGCGTCAGGCCAAGCCCGTCGGTTGACGGTTGCCGAAACGAACACCGCCCGGAGGCCTGCCTCAGCTCGAAGGGTCTCGGAGCCCGGCAGATAGCCATGGCTGCGCCGGTCCCGGAAAGCTTGCCCCTGAACCGTGTGACCCGCGCCGACCGGGGGCGGGCGTGGTTGACGGACGACGCAGGCTGCCAACCCATGTCGACGAAGTTCAATCGAAAGGCGCTCAGCCGGCGACCGGCTGCGGTTGGCGCCACATCACGACGGGGCTCGCAGCGCCAAGGCGGCCGCGAATGATCTGGCCTGGCACGAACTCGTGCCTTTTGTACAGCGCACCGTTGCGGTCGGTCGACGACTCGAGATAGGTCGGTTCCCGGCGTACGTCGAGGCGCTGAAGCCGATGTGCGATTAGCGCTCCGCGACCATCCTCAATGGGCCGGAATCCGGTTCAGGGGCGTGCACGTCGCCATCGCCTATGGGTGTCAGAGTCGATGCGACCGACGGCACAGGGGCATCCGCAGCGCCGACAGCCCAATCCTTGGCGAGCGACTGCCGATCTCGGCAGTAAGCAACCGAGTCGCTACCCGAACTTCAGTCACCTGCTGGCGGCGGCGGGCTTTGCCAGCATCATCTCTGCGTTGTCTGGCACCTCGGCGAGGCAACCTCACGCACTGTCGTAAAGCGGATGACGCGCCGGCGCGAGAGCGACCATGTGCCGAAAGCTCGGCGCCCGTGCCGGGCGCGGAGCTGGCAGTCGTTCTCGTGCCGCAGCTCGAGCTTCGGAGCCTATTCTTCTGCATCGGAGCTGGCTTCCTCATCGGCTGATTGCGCGGTGCGGCGGTACTGCGGATGGTCTTTGTCCATCTGGATTGCCGCGTGCAGGGCGACCGGGTACCGGGCGCGATCGGACCAGTACATGGTTTGGTGGCAGAGCTGGGCGGTGGCGAACGCGAGCGCTTCGTGGGAGACGCGGTCGTTGAGGGCGATGGGAAAGATTTCCGTGGCGGTCATCGAGTACCACGGCTCGGGGATCTCGCTCTTCCGGCGTTCTTCCTTGTTCTCCGAATTGACGGAATGTTTCGCGTCCCAGCGGGTGTACTTCGCGCCGAGCCGGCCGGAGTTGCCGCCGTCGTAGTTGCGGGGAACGTTGCAAAGCAGCCATACAGGGGTGCTGAAGTCCGTCTCGATCTCGTACAGCGCCTTGGTCGTCTCGCCTTCTTTCTCCTCCTCTCGGCTGCTGAGCACGTGAGTGTAGCTAACCGGCGGAGGCACCCGGTCGTCGGCGATGTTGATACGGATGACCGCGTCGGGCTGTTCGTCGGCGGGGAGGGTGAAGCCGGGCAGCCAGTATTTGCTCTTGCGCGTGTCGGGATGCAGCCCCTGCTTGCTGTTCTGCAGACCCAGGGCTATTGCGTGTTTGGTCGAGTGGCCGTTGAACTGGGGATTCCCGGGGTGGGCGGACCCTTGCGGGGTTGAGGAAGGCGGGTGAGGCCTGTAGGTGATCATGGAGTTCTCGACGCTCCCGGACACCTTGAGGACCTCACCCGCGATGTCAGCATGCCCGATTCAGGTACTGTCCGCAGTTCGCACCCCCACCGACTCGCCACCGCGCCTTGTCACCGAGGGTGAAGAAGCTGGGCTCCAGCACTCGTTGGCCACCATCGCGGACCCCCGGTCCCCGCGTGGGGCGCGTTACCCGCTCGTCGGGCTACTGACCGTCGCGGTGTGCGCCGTGACCGCCGGCGCATCATCGTTCGCGGCCATCGCGGACTGGCTGCACGACCTCGATGACCTCGCCAGGGCCCGGCTCGGGTTCATCCGCGCCGTCCCGGCCGCGACCACGATCTGGCGGCTGCTGACCAGGTTGGACGCTGACCTGCTGGCCACCGTGCTCGCCGACTGGCTGCGTACCCGCGTCCCGCCTCCGGTCACGCCCCGACCTCGGCGGTACCGGATCGTCATCGCCATCGACGGCAAGACCATGCGCGGCGCCCGCCGCGCCGATGGCAGCCGGGTCCACCTGCTGTCCGCGCTGGACACCAGCACCGGCATCGTGCTCGCTCAGGTCACCGTGGCCGCGAAAAGCAACGAAATCCCCGCGTTCACCCCACTGCTGGACGCGGTCGAACAGGTTCTGGGTAGCCTGGACGGCCTCATCTTCGTGGCCGACGCCCTCCATACACAGACCAGCCACGCGACCGAGGTCGCCGCTCGCGGCGCCGACCTGCTCATCCCGGTCAAAGGTAACCAGCCGACCGTGTTTGCCCAGCTCAAGGCCTTGCCCTGGGCCCAGGTCCCGGTGGGTGACCGACGCCGCGAAACCGGTCACGGCCGGCGGGAGACCCGCACGGTCAAGGCGCTCACCGTAGCCACCCCCGGCGGTCTGCTGTTCCCTCACGCCGAGCAGGCCGTCCGGATCACCCGCACCCGCACCCTCAAGGGCAAGACCACCAGGGAAACCGCCTACTACACCATCTCCCTCCCCGCCGAGCACGCCCAACCCGCGGACCTGCAGTCCTGGGCCCGAAACGAGTGGCTGATCGAGAATCAGGTCCATCATGTCCGCGACGTCACGTTCCGTGAAGACCTCCACCAAGCCAGAACCGGCACCGGCCCCGCAATCATGGCGACGCTACGTAACACCGCGGCCAGTTACCACCGCACCAACGGCGATACCAACATCGCCCGCGCCACCAGACGCGCCGACCGTCGCCCGCACGACCTCATCACTGCAATGACCAGCAGCTACCCCAGAACGCAATGACCCTGCTGCAGACCATCCCAGATACGCCGCGCGCTGTCTTCGTCGACAGTGACGACATAGGGGCGGCCGTCGAGTTCTTCAACGAGGTCTTCCAGCGCCCGTTCGATGATGGCCCCGATGTCGTCCCACCGCTGACGGTGGGACTTCTTGCCGCCAGCCTCGCTCGGGTAGTTCGTGGCGTGGAACTCGTTCTGGGCGCAGCGGTAGGGCTGCCAGCGAGCAGCGGTCGAACTCCAGCCGCGCAGTTGCCACACGTCGCCCGCGACGGCCGGCGGAACCAGTGCGGTTGCGGTCACGACGGCCTTGGGGGCGCCTTTCTCGCGTTTGCGGTTGTTCTGCTGGCGGATGTGGAATCCGACGTGGGCGATGCGGTCGGCGCCGTATGCGGCGTGCCGGGCTTCGGGACGCAGAGCGTTGGCGATGCGATCGTCGATGATGCCGAGGGAGCGGTACAGGTCGAGCAGCGCCATCTCACTCGGGTGGTCGGGCGTTTTCGGCGCGATGACACCCTGCGCGTTCTTGCCGAGCAGGTACTGGCTCGCGATGTCCCGGCCAGCCAGGATCATCTTGGTTTGCGGCTTGGCGTCCAGTTCCTCCAGCTCGGCCGGTTTGCGGCCGGGGGCGTCCTCGGCAGTGGGAACGTGAGTTTCACACCACGTGCCGACCAGCACGCCGCCGCTGGAGTCGAGCGCCGCCTCGGCCGGCTTCAGCGCCTTCGTTCTGCCGTGCGGGCTGCCATGGGTGAGAAAATCACCCATGAATCGGAAGACCGCGGTGACCGTTCCGCCGTAAAGGTCGATCTCCTGGCCGTCGCGTGGGTCCAAGCCCTCGGTGGCGAGGCCGTAGGTCTTGGCGAGGGTCGCGATCATCCGCAGGCGGGTCTCGTCGCGGTACCACAGACAGACCAGGCGCAGTTTAGTGAAGCCGGCCGCCTTCACTGCGGCGGCGATGGAGGCGGGGTCAGGGAATGCGGTGCCTTTGCCGCGCAGCCGCACCTCGGCGCCGGCTTCGCGGGCAGCCTTGCGTCGATCCAACTCCGCCTTGGACACCTTCTCCGGGTCGGTGGGCCGGTGCGGCAAGGTCAGGGTAGTGGCGCGCGCGACGATCGGTTGGGCCAGATCACCGAGCCGGTCCACGATGTGCTGGTTGAGCACCCGCAGGTGGTGCATGCCGGTGCCGACGCCAATGGGGAACTGCCGGTTCTTCGCCAGCACCGGCCAGATTTGGCTCGGGCGCTCGCGGGAGAACGTCAGCTTGGGTTTGTCGTCGTGGCCGACCTTGGCAATGGCTTCGGCGCGCATCCGTTGTTCGGCCTGCGAGCGGGTCGCGATGGCTTGCAGGATGGAGTAGTCCATGTCGAGGCGCCCGAGCGCTTCGAGCGCGTATCGGCTGATCGTGCGGGCTCCGCCACCGCCGTGCAGAGCGACCTCGAGGATCGGCCGGTTCTCTCCGGGCTGGACCGCCAGGACCGTCCTGCTGAAGATCAGCGAATCCGAGATCCGGGTCACCCGGGAGGTCACCATGAGTACGGGGTTGACGATGTTCGGCACGGTTTCCAGGCTCAGTGCGGTACGTGACAGCGCGTACCGGCCGCCCTGGTCGCTCTCCCACGGCTTGTCGAGGGCTACGAGGCCGCCGGTGACGTCCGGGCGCAACGTGACGCTGAGCCCGTCGCGAACCGCCCACGGGCCGGCCAATTTCTGCGCCAGCCCCCAGGTGATGGTGCGGTACACCCAGTTTGGGGCGACCGGCTGAACACCGTCCTGCGTCCGGATGTGCTGGGCAAGGTACTCCTTCTTCTCCGGCGTATCGGCGATGCTCTGCGCCACCTCCGGGGGCCGCCGCAGGTCGATCTCGTGGATCGTCACGCCGTGGGCAAGGCCGTAGGTGAGGGTGAACACCCGGCAAAGCAGCTTGTCGTCGATCGGCTCCCGCGAGGCCAGGAACGGCTGGGGACCGCCGGGCTCGAAGTAGACGTATCCGCCGGTGAGCACGCTGAGCACGGTGGTGGCGATCGAGTACGGTGCCTGCGCTGATTCGTTGCCGTACCGGTCTTTGCAGGCGCGTTCGAAGTTCTCCCAGAGGGAGCGGGTCTCGGGGCTCAGATGCCGAAGGTACACGGCGTCGTCGCGGACCAGGTCAGGGGTGCAGCGGTACGCGAGCGTGTCGAGATAGCGACCGGGAGCACGGCGTTGTGGGGTCACTCGTCCTCTCCTCCGAGAGCAGTTGTCAGAGGGTATTCGTTCGGGTCGATTCCGGCGTACGACAGGAACGCGTTGAGCGCTTCGCCGTACAGGGCGTTCATCTGTGCCCGCACCTCGGGCGGCCATTTGGCGTGGATGCGGCGCAGAATCGTGTCGAGATCAGCGCTCCAGGTGTCCTCGTGGAACGCGAAGTCGACCATGTGCAGGACGGCTTCCGTGCCGCCGCGGCGGGCCCGTCCGGCGAGCTGGATGAGGTCGACGATCATGCCCGCGACGACTTCCTCCTGCAGCGACTTCTGCATGGAGGTGAACTGGTTGGCCGAGCGCAGCAGCAACCGCAACCGCTCCCACGCGGCGTCGCGAGCACCGGCGAGCGCGGCGATCGGGTCGCTGCTTCCGCTGGCCGGCAGGGCTCGCATGCCGGCGGCATTGATGCTGGCGTACATCTCCGACGGCTCGTTGAGCAGCGCCAGGGGCCGTACGCACAGGTAGACCGAGCGCACCGCAGAGCGGATGCCCTTGACGATGTTGAGCCCGCGCGCGATCAGCGGCAGCGGCACGACCAGGATGTTGCCCCGGTCAGGGAAGGTCTCGAACTCCTCACCGGTCAGCCGCACGGCACGGTCCTCGCGGGGCAGGTCCGGGTTGAGGCTGTGCCGGTCCTCGGCGCGCACTGCCACACACAGCCCGGACCGGTAGGAGCCGGACTGGGAGATGCCGCGGGCGAGCCAGGCGCACTGCTCATAGGGATTTCGCCACCACCAGCACGTGGGCACGATCAGGGTCGTTGACGGCGGCTTTTTCCAGCTCACTCCGGATGTAGCGGTCGTAGAGCTGATCGCCGAGTTCGATCAGCGCATCACGTTTGCGGCTGGTGTGCAGACCGGAGACCTTGATCGGTTCGCCGAACAGCGGGTGGCCCTTGCCGTACTCGACGCGGCGTTTGCGGGCGCGGATGGAACGTGCTTGCGCGTCGGTCATCCACCAGCGCACCGGTGCGTGCACGTGCTCGCGGACCGCCTGCGGGAAGAACGCCGTCGCCGACAGCCCCATGACCGGCCGCTGCGTGCCGGCCAGGCTCAGCGAGACGATCCCACCGAGTTCAGCGGTGAACAGGTGCGGATCACCACCGATGGTCTGCGCCACCAGCTCGGCGCTGCGTTCCCGGTCGTCGAGACCGGTTACCCGATAGCCGGTCAGAGAACGGCCGAGCATCCCGATCGGCATCACAGCGGTGATCGCCGAGTTCTGCAACTGTTCGACGATCTTCTGAGCGGACCGCAACCCGGACGACCGGTACCGCTGAGCGGTCTTGCGGACCTCGGCCAGAGCCTCGTCCAGTTCGATCATCACTGCGCGGGTCGCCAGCAGGTTGATGATCTGCGCACGGCGATGCCCGTCGCTGATCGAATCTTCCAGCAGTTCGTGCAGTTCGATCTTGACGGCGTCGAGCAGGGTCTCGCCGCGCGGCCCGACCAGTGCATTCAGGCCGCGTTGGACATCAGCCCAGACCGGCTCGAGCGTGCCGCTGGCCCGTCCGTGCCGGTCCTCTTGCTGGTAGCGCTCGGGCATCAGCGCGTTGATCCGTTCGATGACCTCGGCAGGGATGCCGGCCTCACCGACCTCAAGGTCGGGCCACAGCAGTGCGGCGAGCGTCCGGTCGCGGCCGCGGGCCATGTGCCAGCGGCTGCTGGTCTGGTCGGGAATGCGTTCCTCGGCGCGTTTATCCTCCACGACGGTCAATGTCAGCGCGTTGCGGCAGATGCTGAGCAGCAGGAACTCGGCCATGAGCCGGACGTGGCTGACCGAGGGCAGCAGTTCGTTCTCGTCGTGGATGGGCAGCCGTTTCGCGTCGGTGTCCATCGACTGCGGAGCGGATGTCCAGTGGCGGCGCGAGTGCAGTTTCACGTCGCTGGCGCAGCGTTCGATGGCCCGGGACTGGAACTGGTCGACCTCGTCGATGAGCACGGCGTGGCACGTGCGCAGCGCAAACTCGGCGGCCGTTAGCGTGTACACGGGCCGGCCGTCGAGGTTGACGCCGATGCGCAGGGAGCCCTGCAGGAACAGGAAGTGGTTCATGACGACCACGTTGGCGTCGCACGCCTGGTAGACCGGGGCGAACTTGCTGCAGGTCGGGATCCACGGGCAGGCCGACATCCCGACACCCTGCCGGACCAGCGACAGGCACGGTTCGCGACCAGGCGGATAATCGCCGGTGGCCTCGGTGAATTCCCGCTGTGCGCAGCCGTAGGCGAGCGGGTCGATGTCGCGTTCTCCGCGCAGCCCCCAGTCGCCGGGCGCGCCGGGATCCTCGTCGATCAGCGAGGCGTGCTTGACGGCGCGCTCGTGCATCCGGCTGGTGGACATCAGGTGTGCGCAGGTCGGCATGTGCTCCAGCGCGTGTTTCGTTTGCAGGTGGGCCAGGTCACCGCGGATGTTCCACGTCATGGCCAGGCAGGACTTGATGTCGGGCTGCACGATGGCCAGACGCCGGTTGTTCAGGGCGAACCAGCTGGCCATGACCCGGACCAGGACGCTCTTGCCGGTGCCGGTCGGGGCATGGAAGATTTCCAGCCCGCCGGCCGACATGGTCATGACGTCGCAGGGCGAGACAGTGTCGGTGGTCTGCAAGACCTCGAACAGCCCGGACAGCGTGATGTGCAGAAACCGCTTGTCGGCCGGGAACCGCTCGTCGATCTGCGCAGCCAAGCTCAACAGCTCGTTCGCGGGAATGCGCAGCTCGGGCTCGTACGCGACAGTCGACGCGCGCGGCAGCCGGTCATGGCCGAACGGTTCGGTGAAGTGCGGATAGCGGGGAATACGTACCCGGCCGTAGATCTGACCGCCGTCCTTGACGTAGATCGTCGGGGTAGTCCACGTCCCGGGGCCAGCGAAGTCCGGCGGTTTCGGGCGGGCGCTGGGGCGCCGGAACCGGGCGGTCTGCCGGTCGGCGTACTCCAGCAGGTCCCCTCCCACACGGGGGTACGCGGCGTCGGCCTGGAACGGGTTCTTCCCGGCAAGCTCGAACGCCGCCAAAGCCACGGGCTTGCCCTCTGTTCCGGGATCCGGCGGCGCGAGGATCGTGCGGGCCGCGACGGAGAAGGCACGATGCTCGGCCAGGTCGGCCGGGGCGACCGATCCGAGCAACGCGATGCGCTGCTTCTCGGCATGCGCGAGCCCGTTCCAGCGGTCCCACACCGTGTATTTGCCGGACAGCAGGAACGCGGCATCGGCAAACCCGGCGGCGTCACGGGCATCACCCGCGATACGGCGGGGGAAGTAGTGCGCTGCCAGCGCCAGCGCGGCGTTCACCACGCTGGTCTGCACGGTCGGGTCGCTCACGCCCACCTCACCCCCGCCTTCGTGCAGACCAGCTCGCCGAAGGCCGACGCGGTGACCGCCTTCATGCCGTAGCGGGCGCACACCTCCGACAGCAGAGGAATCTGCCCGGCCCGGTAGTCCGGGACCACGAGCCATTCGGCACCGCCCCGGTCGCCCTCCTGCGCGTGGATGAGGCTGCCGAGCGTTGTCGCCGATGTGTAGTCCTTGACGTCGACTTTGAAGGGCTTGCCGACGCCGGGAACCTTCACTCGCAGGTCGTAGGCGTCAAGGGATGGCCAGAGTTCCGCTGCCAGGCCACGCTCATACAGTTGGTCGCGCAGCGCCAACTCGGGAATGCCCGGGACCGTGGTGTAACGCCACACGCCGCGAACCAGAGCCTTGTGCTTGTCCACCGGCGTCGGCTCCGGGATCGCGTCAAGGTCGGGGAACAGCACCGACTCGGGACCGGTGGGCGGGTCCGGGCGCGACTCGGGACGCAGTGCCGCGGCTGATCCGTCACTGGTCGGCCGGAACAGATACGAGGCGCCCATCTCGGCGTGCGGGGTGTGCCAGCAACGGGCCGAGCCTGTCAGGACGCTGGCACTCTTGCGCAGCACGAGCCGCATCGGCCACCGGCAGATCGGGCACGGATACCACCAGCCCTGGTGTGTCGAGCCGTACGGGATCTCCTGGTAGAAGTCGGCCACGCTCGGCGGCAACCGCAAGTCCGCCAGATCATCCGTGTGCCCGGCCGGGGTTCGGATCAGATCCTCGCGCCCGTTCTCGTAGACCGATTGGACACCTTGCTTGCTCAACGCCTGGTAGACTGTCTCCTGCTCGACCTCCTCGCGGAATTCCCGCACGCCCGCCACGCCCGCAGCCCGGTGGAGTTTGTGCAGGGTGTGCAGCAGCATCCGCTGCTCGAAGTCCAGGTCGAACGCGTTTTCGGTGATCTGCCCGTCCTGATCGACGACAGCCAGTCCCTTGAGGTCGACCGGTTCGACCCCGGCAGGCAGCAGCTGCGCGAGGTCACCCGAAAGTGCATCGCGGAATCGCCCGAACGGCAGCGGGCTGCCGGGCCCACGCGCGGCCAGGACGCTGCCATGGCACTCCATCAGCGTCTCCAGCCGCTGCTCCGGTTTCCGGCCGGGGCTGGTCAAAGCCTTCGCGGCGTGCACGGCGGCCTTGGTCACGAGATAGCGTGCATGGTCATCGCTCAGTGTGCTGGTGTCGTCATCGACAGCATTAGTCACGTGGGCGGATGCTAGACCCACCCTCCGACAAAAAACCGGGCGCGAAGCGACTGGGCCCCGTGTCAGAAGTCAGACGATGCCCTCGATGCCGGTGCAATCCACTCGCGGATACCGCCGACGATAAAGATCAACGAACGCGGCGAGGTGCTGTCGGCCCAGGTCGGTCAACCGCCACCGGAACTCCTCCACATGCGTCCCACCGGCGGCGAGAACCGCCACCGACTCGATCAGCCCTCGGCTCGGCGGCCCGCCGGCAGCGCTGCGGTAGCCGACGCCGAGAAAGAACAGCGCCCGGCCCGCCAGCCGATCCTCCGGCAGACCGTCGGGCTCGGCCGCCGCAACCCGGACCAGAACGCTCCACAGCCACTCGGACAGCAGATGCGGCTCGTGATCAACTTCCACCGGCTCGTCCAAGCCGGCCCGGGCCGCGGCGCGGCCACGCCGGGTGATCTCGACCAGGACCCGGACCACCTCACCGGCAACCGGGTCATCGACGACATCCTCGGTCACGACCACCAGACCCCGCCGGGCCAGGGCATGCACTGTCGGACCCGTACCCGGATCGTGGACGCCGCGCCGACGCAACCGCTCCTGCAAACGGGTGTACCCGGTCTGCGCCGGCGCGCCTTTGAACGCCAGCGGAAGACGACGCCAATCAGCACTCCTCGGAACCGGCAACCGCTGCAGCCTGCGCATCCACATCTCCGTAGCCGTCATGCGGTCGTCGCGCATGATCTCGCCCAGATACACCCGCTGGCGTTCATTCAGCGATGCCCACGCCGCGACCGCAGCGCGCGAAGGGCCACCGCTGTCCGGCGTCTCCACCAGCGGCGCAGGTTCCTGCGGCCGGGTACGCATCCACGCGTCCAACACCATCCGTACCGGCACTGCGTAGATCCGCGCCAGCACAGTCACGAGACGACCGGCCACCACCGGTGTGTCCCACCCCGGCTCATGAAGCGACTCGCCGTTTTCCAGCGCGGACAGCATCTCAGCCGATACGCGCAGCTCTCGACCAGCCGGAGACGATCCGGCCAGCGCCGCCGCGTCGGCCAGCCTCAACCCCACCGCGAATCGTAGGTCTGCCAACGTCTCACGACCCGGTTCGATATCGATCAGCTCATCAGGGCGGCAGCCGACAGCCCCCGCCAGGCGCTCCACCCCAGCCGGGCCCGCGGCACGCAACCCCTCCTCGTAGAGGAAGACCTCCCGCGCGGACATCGCTGCCAGCGCAGCCACATCGCGCCGAGACAGACCACCCGTCAGCCTTCGCGCGCTCAGCGCGCCCGGGATCAGCTGGCGGGCTGACGAAGTGGCACTGTCGGTGCTGAGAATGGCCGTCATCGCGACCACGTCAGCCCGAGATCAACAGACACCACCATCAAAGCCATCGCAACGTCACCAGCAGCGACGATAGCCCGTCGTTGGCCGCGGCGCAGAAGACCGGCCCAGGATCACCGGCTGCGCCACCACGACAGGCTATCGAACACATGTTTCATTTTTGCACGGATGAGCCGGTGGGGTCGAGTAGCCGCAGATCACGGGTTCCATCAAGCCGCAGTACGGTGCACGACCGGCGCCCCGATCACGCGACTGCAATCCATACACCCATCTCAACGACATCGGACCGGCACAGAGCCGGATACGGCGGCCTTGCAGCTGGTGGGCGGACCAGGAAGGCATCGCCGCAACATCAGAGCGTGATGTCGCCGTAGCCTCTACCAACGGCTGGACCGGTCCCTCGGTGGGAACGACGCCGAACGGCGAATCCTGCGCACCTACGCCGAGCGGTACGTACGGCTCAGCCCCGACATCCCCGCGCTGATCCCGCAGGTCTACCTCCACTACGACCCGTACACCGAGCGCCAGGGGTCTACCGCCCTCACTCGCCAGCGAATGGACTTTCTACTGTTGCTGCCTCACCGGGTCCGTGTCGTGATCGAGTGCGACGGCAAGCAGCACTACGCGGACGACGACGGCCGGGCCAGCCCCCGCCGCTATGCCGAGATGATGACTGAAGACCGCGAGCTACGGCTCAACGGTTACGAGGTCTACCGATTCGGAGGCGCTGACCTCGTCGACGGCCCGGAGACGGTACGCCGCCTCGACGCCTTCTTCGACCGGCTCGCCGTTCGCCATGCTGCTTGAACGCCGGCTATGCGCTGTGGCCGACACGCTGCGGCGCTACATCTCTACTACACCGGCTGCCGAGGAACGTCCTGCGCGGCCTGCGGCTGCTGGTCCGCCCGGAGACCGTGCTTCGGTGGCACCGGGATCTCTTGGCCCGCTCCACGAGTTGCTGGGCGAACTCCCGCTCCGCCGACGTCGGCTGCGGAAGTTGAGCAGCAGTCGCTTTCTTGTCTGCCAAGACGTGGTCCTTCTCGGACAGGATCGACGTCCTGTCCAACGGACCACACCCAGGTCAACACGGAAATCTGCGCAGTCCCACCGACAGCCTGTAGTATCAGCGCATGCGCACTCTAAAGTGCGCGCTGGTGCTGATCGTGGGGGTTCAACTCCCCCCTCGGACACGAACCGAATCCCAACGGTGCGTGGCAAGATCCACATCTGCCCGCACCGTTTGCGCGTTCGGGTAGTAGGTCAGACGCAGCCCGAGGCTGCGGTAGACCTCCATCTTGTGTTCGGGTTCGGCGTCTCGCACGGCGGTGACGAGGTCGCCGAGTTCCTCGACGATCGTGGTGATCTCCTCTTCGGTGAGGTGTCCGGTGGTGTCTGGAACCCCGGATGCGGTTACTGCCCGCTCCTGTTGCTCGGCGAGCTGCCGTTCGGCCTGGGTTTCGGCGATCCATCCGGCGACCACGGCTGGGTCCGCGCCCGCTTCCAGGGCCGCCCGGTAGCGGGCCAGCTTCGCGTCGCAGTCGGCCACCGTCGGTCCAACCGGCGTTGCCGAAGCCGTGGCGGGTGCACCGAGGGCGAGTTGGTCGACGAGTTTGGCGATGGTGTGGCGGCGCTGCAGCGGTCCGAACTCCTGAACCAGCCAGGTGTCCAACGGAGTGATCAACGCCTCCTCGCGCATGATCACGTTACGCGGATGGTCGACCTTGTTGACAAGTGCGTACTCCTGGGGGAATCGGCAGCGGTAGTAGGCGACGCCGTGGGAGTGCTGACCCTGAATCTTCCGCCCGCAAACGCCGCACGAGACCAGGCTCTTGAAGACGTACGGGTGGCGGGATCGGTGCGCCCGCTTCGGCGCGGTAGCCGTACGAGCCCGCCTGGTCATCAGCTGCTGGACACGCTCGAAGTCCGCCTCGTCGACCAGCGGATCATGAACGATGTCCTTGGAGACCAGCCACTGATCGCGGCCGTTCCACCTCATGACCGCGATGTGACCGAGGGCGACATCGTCAACGTCGAGCAGCACCTCGTCGGTGCGCTGTTTGTTCCAGACCTGCCGGCCGGTGTACCGAGGGTTCGTCAAGATCACCCGGATCGCGGTCTTGGACCATGCTAGCCCGTCACGGTGGGGGACTGTACAAATAACGGCTGATCGACCGATCAAGGGAGAGACGCCAGATGACAACCGAGATCACCTCGGGGCAGGAGCCGGCCGCGAGGCCGGCGGATGCGGTCACGGATGAGTAGTTGATCGCGATGCTGGTCGATCGGGCTCGTGGTGACGGGCTGAAGCTGACCGGTGAGGGTGGGCTGTTGCAGCAGCTCACCAAGCGGGTTTTGGAGTCGGCGTTGGACGGTGAGATCACCGATCACGTCGGCTATGACAAGCGCGACCCTGCTGGTCGTGGCAGTGGGAACACTCGTAACGGTAGCCGGACCAAGACCGTGCTCACCGACGTCGGGCCGGTCGAGGTCCGCGTTCCGCGAGACGCGGCGGGCACGTTCGAGCCGCAGATCGTGCGCAAACGGCAACGCCGCCTGACCGGCGTCGACGACATGGTCCTGTCGTTGTCGGCCAAGGGGTTGACCCACGGCGAAATTGCCGCGCACCTGGCCGAGGTTTACGGGGCTGAGGTGTCCAAGCAGACCATCTCCACCATCACCGACAAGGTCATGGACGGCATGGCCGAGTGGCAGAACCGGCCCCTCGACAGGGTCTACCCGGTCGTGTTCATCGACGCCATCAACGTCAAGATCCGCGATGGGCAGGGCGCGAACCGGCCGATCTACCTCGCGATGGCGGTCACCGTTGACGGACACCGCGACATCCTCGGTATCTGGGCCGGTGACGGCGGCGAGGGCGCCAAGCACTGGCTGCACGTGCTGACGGAGCTGAAGAACCGCGGCGTCGCCGACGTGCTGATGCTTGTCTGTGACGGGCTCGAGGGCCTGCCCGAGGCGGTGGAGACCGTGTGGCCGCGCACAATCGTGCAGACGTGCGTGGTGCATCTGCTGCGCAACTCGTTCCGCTACGCGGCGAGGCAGGACTGGGACAAGATCGCCAAAGCGCTCAAGCCCGTCTACACCGCGCCGACGGAGGACGCCGCGACCGAACGGTTCCTCGAGTTCGCCGAGGCGTGGGGCCGCAAGTATCCGGCGATCGTGAAGCTGTGGGAGAACGCCTGGGCCGAGTTCGTGCCCTTCCTCGCCTTCGACGTCGAGATCCGCAAGGTCATCTGCTCCACCAACGCGATCGAGTCGGTCAACGCCCGCATCCGCAAGGCCGTGCGAGCTCGCGGCCACTTCCCCAACGAGCAAGCCGCCTTGAAGTGTGTCTACATGGCCTTGATGAGCCTCGACCCGACCGGCACCGGGCGCCGGCGCTGGACCATGCGCTGGAAAGCACCCCTGAACGCCTTCCAGATCGCCTTCGAGGGCCGGCTCACCCCGGCCAACAACTGACCACCTCAACAACCAAGATCAGCCGTTCACTTGACACTCCCGACTGTTTGGATCCTGACCAGGCCAGACACGCAAGTTGACGGCATTGGGCTATAGCCGAGCGGCGTCGAGCTTGGCCAGGAACGTCGGCCGACGCTTGTGTTCTGCGCGTAACGCTCGCAGGTAGGCGTCGAACTGCGCGGTTTCGCTGGTGGCCGTGTACGCCTCCCGTAGGCTGCGCAGCAGCGTGATCGCCTTGTCGTAGCGGCGTTTGTCGTACGAGTCCAGCAGTTGGGCGTCGATGAGCGCCCGATAGGGTTCCCGCACCTCGGCCGGGTGGGTCCGTCGCCGTAACTCCAGCAGATCGACGCGTTGCCGGGTGGGCAACTCGTCCAGGCGCGCCAGCCCGGTGTGCCACGCCTCGTCGTCACGACCGGCCAGCACCAGCACGTCGATCAGATCGGGCAGGTAACCCTCCTGCCGTGCGGCGCGGTCACGCACCACCGCCAACGCCCACTCGGTGTGCGCGGCATCCCGGTCGGTCTCGGCCACCGTCGCCAGCAGCGACCGGAAGTTGTCGATCGCCGGCTGGCCATCGAACGCCGCCCGGCGTTCGGCCACCGCCGCCCCGGGTTCACCAGTCTCGATCAGCAGCCGCACCAGCAGGTCGCGTAGCTTCACCGACTGGTAGCCGGACGGATACTCAACAAGCCCGCGTCGAGCCCAGTTGATCGCCTCGGCGAGCCGGTGCGCCTGCGCCAGTACCCGTACGATCCGCCCGTACTGGTCGGCGCTGACCAGGTGCTCCGCCAGCACCCGCACGTGGCGGTCCACGTCGCCGGAGACCTCGGCCAACTGCTCCCGCAGGTACCGCACCGCCCACTGCTGATGCCAGTTATCGGGGTCGGCCGCGGCGGCACGCTCGTCGACCAACCGTGCCATCTCGGTCAGGCCCTTCGCCCCCAACGCCGGTGCCCACTCGCGCAGCACCACGTCCGGCCAGCCGGGACCATCGCACACCAGCTTCACCAGCCACCCTGCCAGCCCAGCGGGCCGAGGCGGCGCGGCCCGGCACGCCCGGGCGTACACCTCCATCAGGTTCGTCAGATCGTTGCCGAGCACCCCGGAGGAACTGTCCATGTACAACAGGGCGCTCGTCATCCGGTCGACCGCCTTGCGCAGCACGGGCACCGCGACCGCCGCCTGACCCGCGTCGACCAATCTCTGGCAGCGGTCCGCGACCTCACGCGCGGCCCGGGAGTAGGCATCCCGGCCCGCGTACGGGTCACGGCGACGATCCCGTCGCAACCGGTCCACCAGCACGGTCAGCTCTTTCGTATCCTTCGCCCTCACCGCTACATCACAGCAGAACACACACGACAACTCGGGCAAGCCAAGCGACATAACGCGGGGCCGCGCTGCCGCCGCGACGGCACACTCACCAACCCCTCCCGCCGGCACCCGGCGAAGCCGGCGCGGGTCCGCGACTCCCCCGCCAGAATGGTGGGCAGCGCCGCCCGAAGACAGCCGCCCGGATCACCCGCCAACAGCAACGCCAGCCCGGCCCGCCCCCGGTCACGTACCGGGGCCACCCAGCCGGCAGTGCGCAGCACCAGCAACGGCACCAACTCCCCCGCCGGCCGCTTCAGCGTCGCCCCTAACCGCTCGTTCCCGCACCCGCCCGTCGCCATGCATGCTCGCCACCACGACAGCGATCGGTCCGGCCTGTCCCGAGGCGAGCCGGGCGGCCAACCGCATGAAACCCGGTGAGTAGTACGGCGAGCGCACGGTCTCGCTTGAGCCACGTCACCCCGCCTTGGTGCCCCGACCCTCGATCACAGCGCAGCGACATCGTCGTGGCCCGCTTGGTAGTCGCTTG
Source organism: Micromonospora sp. WMMD1102 (assembly GCF_029626265.1). Classification (NCBI taxonomy): domain Bacteria; kingdom Bacillati; phylum Actinomycetota; class Actinomycetes; order Micromonosporales; family Micromonosporaceae; genus Micromonospora; species Micromonospora sp. WMMD1102. Next base: position 3,929,807 of record NZ_JARUBN010000001.1, read on the forward strand.
CCACGAGCATCCTCGTGGCAAGCGACACCTGGTCGCTCTGGCCCCGGCGGCGTCGCCAGGACCTCGTGTCACCTCTGCATGGGACGGTGCGACCACAATGGCCCAGGTAGGCTGGCCATCAGCCGAGCGGGATAGTGCCGGAAAGCCGTGGTTCCCGTTGGGAATCGGTTCGTGTCGATCCTCGGACACGATCTTGATCCCACGGTAAGGCCGTTGAACTGGCAGAACCCAGGGCAACGGCCTTAGTGAGGGTTTGGAAGGGAGACGTCGGACTCCGTGTGCGGCTGATGTTCGCGAATGCCTCGTTGGCATTAACGTGCCCCGCAAGCGTCGGTATCCCTCAGATCTGACCACCGCCCAGTGGCGTCACATCGCCGGGCTGCTCCCGCCACCCCGCCCAGGCGGCCGGCCGGAAAACACTCTCGCCGGGCGGTTGCGGACGCGATCCCCTACGTCGTGCGTACCGGCTGCTCGTGGCGGCAACCCCCGGCCGACTTCCCACCGTGGCAGACCGTCTACTGGTACTTCGTCCGATGGGAACAGGACGAGGTCACCCAGCGTATCCTTGACCACCTCCGCGAACAGCTCCGCCTCAAGCGGGGCCGCAACCCACAGCCGTCCGCCGGGATCATCGACTCCCGGAGCGTCAAGGCCGCCGACACCGTCGGCCGAGCCGGCCGAGGCTACGACACCGGCAAGAAAATCAACGGCCGGAAACGGTCATCGTCACCGACACCTTCGGCCTCGTCGTCCCAGCCATGCCACCAATCACCGATCTCGGCAAGTAGCCGCCGCTCTACTACGGGCGTGACCCACGGCCCGGGCTGGGAAAGGCATGAGTCAACCCGATACGGCGCGCGCCGTCCTGATCGACCTCGTCGAATGCTTCCGCGATCTCGCTGACCCAGCTCGCCGCGGAGCTCTGCCGGGCCTGCCGGCGTCGGCTCCGGATGCCGAAATCGCGCGCAGAAGGCGTTGGCCCGGTGTGCGCTCGGCGACTACGGGCAGCAGCCCAGGCCGAGGTCCGATGCGGTGGGAGAATGACGTGATCGTCCTCGACCGCACAGCGGTCGAGGAGGGCATCGTGCGGTTCGAGCCGAACATCCGCGGGTTACACGTTGTCATGGGCGGGAACTGGGTGTGGGAAGAGGTCCCGCTCGACGCCGCGGACACGGTGGACGGCGCGGCTGACCGTAGCCAGAATGGTGGGGGCCGGCGCGGCGCGTCGGTCTCCCGCTTCGAGCTAGGACCATCCGTGGACGGCCGCCGCAACGCCCGCCCTCCCCCGGCTCTTTCGGCATTCTCCGTCGGTGTCGACCATCCTGGCGCGGCGGCGCCGGGAGACTACCCAGGCACCACCGGCGGATGCTGTCGAGCCTGGCTGTGCGTATACCAGGCGGCGATGGTGAATCCGGCCGCCACCGCTTGGAGGCACACATGCGGAATGACGTCGATCTCTGGATTGCCAGATGGTCCATCGACGCGGGATGCCAATAGCAGTGGTCCGACGATCGCCGACAGCCGCGCTGCGGTGAGCGCCGCCGGGCGCTCGTCTCCGATCAGGGCGCTGACCATGAGGACGACGAGCAGGGTTGGCAGGTAGCCCGTGGCCCAGGCGTCCACATACGGGTAGCGTGCAGTTGCCCAAACCGCATTGATGATCAGCAGGACCGTGGCCACGGCGCCCTGCACGACGGCCCACCGTGCGGGGCCGACAGCCCGCCAGTGCTGCGCGGTACGGACCGCGGCAACCACGAGCACGAAGGCCGGGATCAGGAGGTGTGCCCAATTTTTCCCAGGGTGAGCGACCGTTGCTGCCCCCCACTCGATGTACACACCGAGAGCGATGGCACCGGCCACCCCGACCAGCCCGTTCACGATGGTGTGCCGGAGGGTGGGACCGGGCAACAGGCCCAGCACCAGCGTGCCCACGATCAGGCATACGGCGGTGACGAGCATGACAAATCCGCCATCGTTGTCGTGGTCTATCCATACTTTATTGATGGTGGCGAGCATGCCCACCAAGACCGAGACCAGGCCAAAAGCAACTCCCTGAGCAATTGTCCGCTCTCGACGTTCGGCCGGGGCGAACGCGCCGATCAGCACCACGCCCGCCAGCAACCACAGGCACAACGTGGCGGAGTACGGCAGCTCCGCAAAGTCAAGGCTCTGTTCAGCGCGAAGAAGTCCTCCGTGCGGACCAACGTAACGTATCTGCATGTTAGACGAGAAGCCTGCGCCGAGCAGAGCTACCGAGAGCATGGCGAGGACCCGCACGGCCAGTTTACGAAACGCTGGGCTGACCCCCAGGCGGGCGGCGACGGCCGACGGGAACGGCCGGCGTCGGTCAGTGGACTGGTCCGACTCCTCACTCTTTGGATGCCGGACAGCTGATGCGTGCGTGGGTGCCGCCGTCACCGCCTGACGGCTGTCGACATCGCCGGACCTCGGCGCAGGCGCGACAGAGGCACCATCAACGGTTGCGGCAGCGGTAACACCGAGGGCCACCGCCGCGGCGGAGGAGACCATGCGGCTGTCGTCGTCGGCGAGTTGCCGCAGCGAGAGCCGGGCGGCGAGGGCGAGTCCCTCGTGTCGGCTCGCCTGCAACCGGACGAGTTCGCCGACAGCGCCCGCCCGCATGCCACTGAGCGGGTGATCGATGGCCTCCCGCAGTTCGGGCGGCAGGGGCGCGGGGATGGTGACGGGTTTGCTGCGCCGAGCGATGTGCAGGTCGCCTTGCAGATCGAAGGTCCACTTCCCCGGCGTCTGGTTCGGCGTGGACAGCCGCACCCGCTCGTACACGTAGTCGTAGAGCTCATCAAGGCCGATGTACCCGTCCTGGTCGCGATCCGCGTCGCCGGTATCCAGCCCTTCCACCAGCGCGCCGGTGAAGACCGATGGACCGCTCTCGCGCGCGTCCGCGAGTTCCTGCCCCTCGAAGGCGTACTCCATGGCGCTGGAGGCCGTAATAACGGCCCGGCCCCGGCCGCCGAACTGCTCCTCCACGCCGATCCCGCCACCTGCCCGGGCGACCATTCCACGCCCGAATGCTCCGGCATAACAGCAGTCGAGCAGTAAGACGATGCGTCTGGAACGACTGCGGTTCATCCGCCGATTAACGAAGTCGGCTGCGACCGCCGTCGCCCCCAACCGGCGCAGTTTGGTGGCGGCGGCGGCGAAAAACAGGTCGCCACCCTCGTCCTTGACCCCGTGACCGGAGAAGTACAGCAGGAGCACATCATTCGCGCTACGGTCGGCGAAGAAGTCCTCTACCGCCTCGTTGATGACCGGCGCAGACTCGTTGAGCACGGTCTGTACCTCGAACCCGCCGATCTGCGGATCCCGCAGCACCCGCGCCAGTTGGTCGGCGTCGTGCGCGGGTGCGCGCAGCCGACGCAGCCCCGGATCCTGATAGTCGTAGCTCGCGATGACCAGCGCGTGGCGGGCAGCCACCGGTTCCGGACGACCGGTGTCATGGCGCCGCAACCAGGTGTCCGTGACCCGGCGCTGCTCCTCTGACGGCAGCCCCGACAACTCAAGCACGTCGCCGTCCACCTCGAGCTTGACCGACCCTTGCCGACGTTGACCCAACCAGTGCACAGTCGCGCTGACGATCGCGGCAAGCACCGCCGACTGCGAGGCTGTGACGACCAGGGTGCCCAGTGCGGCGAGTTCCACAGACTTCGCCCCCGGCGGCGCTTCACCGGCCGGCATCCCGTTGACGGCAACGTCAAGGTTTGACAACTCGTCTCGCAACCCCTGGGTCAGGTCCTCAAGCTGCCGCCCGTCGGCCTCGGCGTCGCTGACCCGAACCGTGATCCTCATCGGCTCGTTCATTCTGAGCATCCCTTCCCGACATCACGAGGACGGCGCGGCCGTCATCGTAGGAGTTTATTGGGAATGGCGAAAGAACGTATGCGGATAGCTGACACGTTGCCGACCGACTGGGTCGGAGCAGCAGATGATCCGCGACCGAAAGCGAGCGATGTTCGGTCCAGTTCCGGGTATCTGCGGAGCCGACCGGAAGGACGCCCTGTGAATGATATTCGCGAGTTACCCCGGGATGTGGTCATGGTCCTAAAAAAAGTCGAGAGGTGATTCCGCGCAGGGGCACCGGTCGGCCGTTGCCGCGGGCGCGGTGCTGGTTGACTACGGCGATGTTCGTACTGCGGCGCGCGTTGGCTGGCACGGAAGGACGGACAATCGCGGGAGGCCGGGCGCGTGTTGACCTTCGCTACGATCTCAAGATCAACGATGTTCCCGGCGGGAACACGAGTGGCAACAGGGAGCCACTACCCGCCACAGAGGACTACGGCTAAACACATCCTGACCAGGTAGAATTGACCTATCCCCAGGTCAGCGGCACGGACCGTGGGGGGTTGAAGTCTCGGACACGACCGGGAACCGGAACCCGGTGAACGCCGACTTCGGCGGCGACCAAGGACGACCACTCGCTGGCCTCACCCGTCAGGCCTGCCTCAGCTCACGACCACCGGCAACGCAACAGCGCCGGCTCTGTTGTCCACGGGCGCACCATAGCCGGCCCGGCCAGGCGGCCGGGCCGGCGTGCTAACGGTGGGTTGGACCGGCTCGTCCTTCGTCGAGCCGGTCACGGTCGTCAGGCGAGGGGGACGAGGTTGAACCGCTGGTTGGTGTTTCCATGGCAGTCGTACAACTGAATCTGCGCACCGTTGGCCGTGCTCCACACGTCCAGGCACCGCCCGGACTGCACACCACTGATCGTGCCGTTGGAGTTCACGTTCCACTGCTGGTTCGACTGACCATGACAGCTGTAGATCTGCACGGCAGTACCGTTACCCGAACCAGCCGCGTCCAGACACATGTTGCCGTACACCTGCAGCTGCTTGTTTGACGTGTACGTCCACTGCTGCTGCACCTGCCCGTTGCAGTCATACAACTGCACCCGAGTCCCGTTGGTACGCGACCCGTTCAACACGTCGACACACCGATTCGACTGCACCCCGACAATCCGCGACGCCGAACCAGCCGGCGGCGTCGTCGGGTTCACCGGCGGAGTGGTCGGGTTGCCGGGCGGGGTGGTGGGGTTGTTGGGTGGGGTGGTGGGGTTGGTGGAGCCGAGTGAGGTGAAGAATCTCCAGATTTCTCCGGAGGTCCAGGTGCGGGAGTCGTTGGGGCTGGAGGATCCGTCGACGGGGCTGGGGGTGTGGTCTCCGTCGAAGGCGGCCCATTGCACGGGGTAGCCGGCGCGGCAACCGGAGTAGACGGTGGTGATGTGGGTGAGGCTGCCGCGGGTTGGTTCGCGAGGGCTCTGGGCGGTGCAGCCGTTGTTGCGGACGAAGGTGTCGCGTAGTTGTCGGCCCATGGAGATGTTCAGGACGCTGTCGTAGGTGCCGTGGATGCCGAAGTAGGGCACGGGTGTGGTGCCGCCGTTGCATCCGCTGAGTTGGGCGCCGGACAGGACGGCTACGGCGCGGATGATGGTGGGTCGGGCGCAGGCTACGGCGTAGCTCATGGCTCCGCCGTAGCTCCAGCCGAGGGCGAAGCGTTGGGTGGTGTCGACGCAGAGGTCGTTTTCGACCTGTGTGCGGATGTCGTCGAAGAGGGTGAGGTCACGGTTGTTGGTGTTGGCCCAGCCGGCGTCGAGGCCTTGGGGGGCGACGAAGATCGTGCTGTTGTTCGACAGCGGTTGGAGGCCGTAGTAGCCGGCGGAGGAGACGTTCTGGGCTGAGCCGTTGAGCCAGTGGAAGCCGAAGATGAGCCGGTACTGGCGGTTGCGGTCGTAGCCGTCGGGGAGCCGCAAAATATAGCTGCGGTTCTGTCCGCCGCTGGAGATCGTGCGGGTGCCGTTGGTCAGGGTGGGGGCTTTGCCGCAGCCGGCGGTCGCCGCGAGGATGCCGTTCGTGGCGGCTGACGCCGCTCCGCCGAAGCCGCCGCTGAGCGCGCCGCCAGCCGCAACCACGACAAGGGCTGCCGCGGCCGCGATGGACGGGAGGAGGTATCTGTGTTTCGGCATTGCCTGGCTCCTTGCACTGGTCGTCGTGGTCGGAGATCTGGGGACGGCCCGAGGCGGATGCTCTCGCCCGGACCGCAGGGTGATCCGGTGCTGCGGGGGCCGGGCGGGCTCGGCTGTGCGCCGAGCCCGCCCGTCCCCGTTTCACCTGAGCCGGAGCTGTGTCACGCCATCAACGCTGCAGGGTCAGCAGACCCGGCCGGTACGGCAGCAGACCGTAGTCACCGCCGGAGCTGGGCGAGCGGCCCTGGTAGAGCAGTTGCAGGTTGCACGGGTCGACCGTGAAGGTCTGGTCGGCGCTGGTCCGGATCAGCTCACCGTGGCTGATGTCGTTGGTCCAGGTCGCGCCGCTGTTGGCCTTGCCCGCGAACGGGTTGCTCTCGGTCGCGGCCTGTGCCGTCCACGTACCGCCCAGGCTGGTGGCGGTGAACGACCGGAAGTAACGGCCGTTCGAGCCGATCGCCTCGACGAGCATGAGGTAGCGCTGCTGGCCCTGCAGCTTGTAGACCTGCACACCCTCGAAGAGGTTGTTCGTCGAGTCGGTCATGATCGTGGTGTAGTTCGAGCCGAAGCTGCCCGGGAAGTTCCCGATCGGCATGCTCGACCGGTAGACGCGACCGTTGTCACCGGTGAAGAACAGGTAGATGTTCTGGTCGTCGGCGATGAGGGTCTGGTCGATCGGGCCGGTGTTGGAGTTGGAGATGCTGGCGGTGGAGAGCGTCTGCGCCGACGACCAGCCGTTCGGGTTGGTCGGGTCGCTCGACGTCCGGTAGGAGAAGGCGGTGCCGCCCCACTGGTACGCCAGCACCCAGATGTTGCGCGGGGCGAAGTAGAACAGCGTCGGCGCCACGGTGGCGGAGTTCATCGCGTTCTGGCTCGCCGAGCCCATCTGGTTGAAGTTCGAGAAGAGGCCGAAGTTCATCGAACCCCAGCTCGTCCCGGTGTCGTGGGTGGTGGCGTAGACCAGGTGCTGGCCGTTGTACGGCGCGACGGTGAAGTCCTTCAACGAGACCCAGCCCGACCTCGGCTGCGCCAGCGCACCCGTCGACGACCACCGGTAGGACGTCGGAAGGTTGCAGTTGCTGGCCGGCGGCGTGGTCGGCGCGCCAGTCGTCGGGGCGGCGGTCGGTCCGCCGAGCGACCTGAGGCTGAACCGCTGGTTGGCGTTCCCGTGGCAGTCGTACAACTGCACCTGAGCGCCGTTGGCCGTGCTCCACACGTCCAGGCACCGCCCGGACTGCACACCACTGATCGTGCCGTTGGAGTTCACGTTCCACTGCTGGTTCGTCTGACCGTGGCAGCTGTAGATCTGCACGGCGGTACCGTTACCGGAACCCGCCGCGTCCAGACACATGTTGCCGTAGACCTGCAGCTGCTTGTTCGACGTGTACGTCCAGGACTGGTTCGACCCCCGGTTGCAGTCGTACAAGGTCACCCGCGTGCCATTGCTGGTGGACGAGTTGGGCACGTCGATACACCGGCCCGACTGCTCGCCGACGATCTCAGCGGCGGAGCCGGGTGGGGCGGTGGGTCCCGGCGTGGTCGGGTTCGGTCCCGGCGTGGTCGGGTTCGGGGTCGCGCTGTTCAGCGCGGCGAGCACCGCGTCGTACGCCGGCTTTTTCTGGCCGCTGCCGTTGAAGAGCAGCGGGCTCTCGCCGGAGCGCCACGAGTCCGAGTCGCGGATACCCCACACCGTGATGCCGGTGCAGCGGGCCACCGCCAGGCAGTCGTTGACGGTGTTGCGGTACTGGTTCACGTCGGCGTTGGTGACGTCCAGCTCGGTGACCTGCACGTCCACGCCGAGGGCGGCAAAGCTGGACAGCGTGGTGCGGTAGTTGCTCGGGTAGCTGGAGCCACCGGTGAAGTGCGTCTGCAAGCCCACGCAGTCGATCGGCACGCCGCGCTGCTTGAAGTCGCGGACCATGTTGTAGACGCCCTGGGTCTTGGCCGCCGACCAGTTGTCGATGTTGTAGTCGTTGTAGCAGAGCTTGACATTCGGGTCGGCCGCGTCGGCGGTGCGGAACGCCACCTCGATCCAGTCGTTGCCGGTGCGCTGCAGGTTCGAGTCACGCCGGCCGCCACTGTTGCCGTCGGCGTACGCCTCGTTCACCACGTCCCAGGAGTCCAGCTTGCCCCGGTAGTGGGTCACCACATTGGTGATGTGGTCGATCATCGCCTGGCGCAGGGCGCTGCCGGACATCGACTGCATCCAGCCCGGCTGCTGGGCGTGCCAGGCCAGGGTGTGCCCCTTGACCTTCATACCCCGCGACTGGGCGTGGCTGACCAGCCGGTCGCCGTTGGTGTAGTTGAACTGACCCCGGTTCGGCTGAAGCGCGTCGGGCTTCATCTCGTTCTCGGCCGTGACCTGGTTGAACTCGCGGTTCAGGATCGTGCTGTAAGCGCTGTCGCCAAGTCTGCCCACGGCGACGGCGGTACCGAAGTACCGGCCGGACTGAGCGGCAGCGGCGCCGAGCGTGCTTTCGGCGGCCTGGGCGAGGGTGGGGAGCAGGGACACGACGAGGGCCGCGACGATCGCGGCCGCGCCGGATATGGCGAGCGTTCTGAATCGACGCCCGGCGGGACGGGTCCGGGGAATCACTGGTCCTCCTGCGATGGATGGGGCGCCTGCTACCGGCGGACGAGACGATCGGTGGGTGAGCTGGCGGTCACCGATCGATGTGAGCGCTAACAGGCTTGATCGATGCAGCTAGATTTCCAAAAACTTTCAGCCATGGCAAGCGGTAGTTTCAGCGCCTTCTTGGAACTTTCGGAGACAGAGCAGCCGACCAGACCTCGCCGAGCGCATCGGCCAGGGACTCTGCGGGGTCGGCGGTTGCCCGTCGGCTTCCGGTCAGGCGGCTGGTGGTGCGGTACTTCCCCGGACAGTGAGAGCCGTCGCCAGCTCGAGCCCGATCTGTGCGGTCCGCTCTCCCCGCGCCAGAGCGAGCGCCAACTCGGTGGCATCACTGACCAACTCGTGCAGAGTCACCAGGTCGCAGCCGCGTGAGGTGATCCGCAGCGGCGGCGCCGCGTGACCCGCGATGCGCGTCTGCTCACCGTGCTGTCCACCTGGCCGATGATTGCTCGTGCCTGGTCGACCAGCACCTTCCTGCGGGGGGTAAGCACCGCTCCTCGCTGCGTCCGGTCCAGCAGCCGAACTCCCACAGCACGGTCCAGCGCCACGACGGCGCGGGACAGCGCGGGCTGGCTCATGGTGAGCAAATCGGCGGCGGTGGAGAATCTGCCCTGATCGGCGACAGCCACCAAGTAACGCAATTGCCGTAGATCCACATCCACCGAACAAGCATGACATGGCGGGCCGTACGCCGCCCGGACTGCGGCCCGTGCGGCTCTCGGCGGAGATACGGCTCTGAACTACTGCGCCCGACAAGCCCTCATCCAACCGGGACCACGATCCCCGGCTGGAGTGTCAAGGTGTGAACCGGGGCACCACGTCGGCGAGTGCACGGTCGAGGATTTCCAGGCCCAGGTCCAGCTCTGCGTGGCTGGAGGTGAGCGGTGGCGCGATGCGGAAGACGCCGCCCATGCCCGGAAGCTGCACCACGTTCATGTGCAGGCCCAGCTCCAGGCAACGCCCTGTCACCGCGGCGCCCAGCGCGTCGGCCGGTCGTTTCGACTCCCGGTCGCCGACCAGCTCGAGCCCGACCAGCATCCCGCGGCCGCGCACGTCGCCGACCACCGGGTGCCGTTGGCTGATCTCCTGAAGACCTTTCCGCAGGTACGAGCCCAGTTCCGTCGCCTGTTCGTCGAGCCGGTCGGCCTCCAGCACGTCCAGGACCGTGTTGCCGACCGCGGCCACCAGCGGGTCCGAGACGTGCGTGGTGAAGAAGAGGAAGCCGCGCTCGTGCGCCGTCTGCTCGATCTCCGGGCTGGTCACCACAGCGGCCAGCGGCAGGCCGGCGCCGAGCGTCTTGGACAGGGTCAGGATGTCCGGCACGACGCCGTCACGCTGGAACGCGTACCACTCTCCGGTGCGGCACAGACCGGTCTGCGCCTCGTCGAGGATCAACAGCCCGCCCCGCTCGTGCACCTTGTCGCGCAGCGCCACGAGGTATCCCGGCGGCAGGTCGATCACCCCTCCGGAGCTGAGGATCGGTTCGACGAGGCACGCCGCCAGGCTGCCCACCGACTGGGCGTCGAACAGCTCGAACGCGAACTCCAACTGATGCCGCCAGTCCAGCTCGCCGCTGGGAAAGGTGAAGTCGGGCCGGTACGCGTTCGGCGTGGGGATCGCGAAGTTGCCGGGCGCCGCGGGCCCGTACCCCTTGCGCCCCGCGCTGTAGGTGGCGCTCGCCGCAGCCTGCGTCATCCCGTGCCAGGACCGGGCGAACGAGATGATCTCGTGCCGGCCGGTGACCAGCTTCGCCATCCGGATCGCCGCCTCGTTGGACTCCGCGCCGGTGGTGAGCAGCAGAACCTTGTCCAGCGGCGCGGGCAGCGAGCCGGCGAGGCGGCGTGCCAGCTCGACCACGGGCCGGCTCAGCATGCCACTGAACAGGTGGTCGAGAGTGGCTGCCTGCCGCTGGATGGTGGCTACGACGGCCGGGTGGGAGTGGCCGAGGATCGCGCTCATCTGCCCCGACGTGAAGTCGAGCAGGCGGCGGCCGTCGGCGGTGAAGACGAAACTGCCCTCGGCGCGGTCGATGATCTCACGTACGAAGCTGCCCGCGCCGATGTAGCGGATCAGGTGACGATCGGCGTCGGACCAGAACGAATCAACCATGGACCGACGCTAGGCAGCCCGGACAGGCACGTCCAGCGCACATTTCCGCTGTCGCTGTTAAGCAAAGCCGTACAGTAGGCAGTCATGACGCTGAATCCGTGGCGGCTGCGCCTGCTCGCCGACCTGGCGACCTACGGCACCGTCCGGGCCGTTGCGCAGCGCGGCAACCTGAGCCCGTCGGCGGTGTCGCAGCAGCTGACCACGCTGGAACGGGAGACCCGGACCGCGCTGCTGGAACGCACCGGGCGGCGGGTGCGGCTCACCGCGGCCGGAATGTTGCTCGCCGGCCGCGCTCGGGAGATCCTCGCCGCCATGGACACGGCCGAGGCGGAGCTGCGCCGCCTCGCCGACGAGCCGGCCGGCACGGTCACAGTGGCCGCGTTCCAGAGTGCGGTGCAAGCCCTCGCCGAACCGGCACTTGTCCGTCTCGCGGCCCGGCAGCCGGACGTGAGCGTGGTGTTGCTGGAGCTGGAGCCGCACGAGAGCATGCCGGCGCTGCGCCGCGGCGACGTCGACCTGATCATCACGACGGCCGACTTCGCCGGGCGCCGAGCTCTCCCCGGAGATCCACCTCGTGCCGCTCGCCACCGACCCGATCGTGCTCGTGCTGCCCCCGGAGCATCCGCTGACCAGCGCCGAGTCGGTCGCCCTGGAGGCGTGCGCGCAGCAGCGCTGGACGTTCGACGTCGCCGGCTCCTACATGTCCGACCTGTCCACCCGGCTGTGCCGGGAGGCAGGCTTCGAGCCCGTGGTGATCTGTCGGTTCAACAACTACATGCTGGCGCTCCAGCACGTGGAGAACGGCCGATCGATCACCATGCTGCCGAAACTGGCGGTGGACCCGCGATACCGGGTGGTGACCCGACCGCTGGTCCCGCCGCTGACCCGGCGCATCACCGCGGGGACCCGGCGACCGGCCGCGTCACGCCCCGAGGTGACGGCCGTGCTCAATGCCCTGAGAGCAGGCGACTGACCCCAGAGGACCCCCTTCGGGTCGGGGCCGTTGACCGGCTCGTCGAGCATCACCACGGCCGGGTGACCGGGCAACGGTCCAGCAGGTGGTCCTCCCGAATGTAGAGGATCTTCGGCTCTCGCTTGCCAGCTGGCGCAAGTTAAGGCAGCACGGGCGCAGTGGCGGCGAGGATCCGGTAACAAAGTGGACTGGACTCGCGCTGCGGATCCAGCGTAGCATCCTGCTCCAGAGAGATCGTCAAGCGATCGCCGCTGGTGGATGTGAACAGCGGATCGGGGGATCAATGTTCTATGCGCTGCCACCGCAACGCCACTTTTCCTGCACTCCTATAGCGCCGCATCCCTGGGTTCTTACCTTGGTTCCCGAGGAGCGTTACAGAACAAGTCGGCAAGACTAGCGTCGGCCTTCGCGAGCTTATTGGCCTGATGTCCAGCGACGGCGCGGGCGACGATCGAAGAGTACGGCACGTCGCGGACGGGCTCGCGGCTGCTCAACGGCAATACGCCACTACACGACGAGCTGGCCGACTTCCTCGGCATGCCGGCCGCAACGGTGTCTCCAACCGGCTACCACTGGAAGCGCTTGCCCATGGCGTGCCGATGATCGCGCTGCCGGTGGGGATCGACCAACCAGGCGTGGCCGCCCCGCTCAGCTACCTCGGCGCGGGCGAGTTCATCCCGGTGCACAAGGTGGGTCCGGCGCGGCTGCGGGCGGCCATCGACGAGGTGAGCGACGACCCTACCGACCACGCGAAAGCGCAGCACTACAAACGCCGGATCGCGGAGTTGGACAGCGTGCGGCGCGTGGCCGACATCGCGGAGGAGGCGTTCCGGACACGCCGGCCGGTACGCAGACAGGAAATGTCCGAGACAACGGAGGGTGGCCGCCGATGACACAGCAGGCGGGACGTATGGCCCGGCAGCTGCCGACACTTAACGGTTTGCGGGGGATCGCCGCGGTAACGGTTTTCTTCTCCCACACGACGTTGTTCGGCTTTTTCGCCGACGAGCGGGTCGACGACTGGTGGTACACCGCTCTCAGCCGTACCGGATCTGCTGCGCTCGGCTTCTTCTTCATCCTCAGCGGTTTCGTCCTGACCTGGTCGGCTCCCGACCACGAGCCGAATCGCCGGTTCTGGCGCCGCCGGGCCGCCCGGATCCTGCCCAACCACCTGGTCGTCTGTGCCGTGTTCATCGTTCTTCTGATCCTGGTACGAGGGGGCGCGCCGCTGTGGCCGACGCTGGCGAACGTCACGCTGGTGCAGAGCTGGATTCCGGACGAGTTCATCTTCAACGGGATCAATCCGCCGAGCTGGTCGCTGAGCTGTGAGATCTTCTTCTACGCATCGTTCCCGTGGCTGCTCTCCGGCGTCCGAAGGCTCTCCGTTACCTGGCTCTGGTCGATCGCGGGTGGCATCGTCGCCGCGACGCTTGTCGCACCCGTCGTCTCCACGGCGTTCCTTCCGGACGAGCCGACGTACACCTACGCGGACGCGGCATTTCCGCAGTTCTGGTTCGTACAACAGTTCCCGTTGATCCGGATGCTGGACTTCGTCCTCGGGATCGTCATCGCCCAGCTCGTCATGCGAGGGGTGTGGATCAGACTGAGCCTGCCCGCCGCCGGACTTGTCACGCTGGCCTTCTACGGCGTTTCCGAGGTGGTGCCGCTGCTCTACTCGGTGGTCGCGGCGATGGTCATCCCGCTCGCGTTGCTGGTGGCCGCCGCGGCGCGGGCGGACGTCGAGGGGCACCGCTCACCGCTGCGCGGGCGGGTCGCCGGCTGGCTGGGCGACACGTCCTTCGCCTTCTACCTCATTCACATCCTGGTGTTGTATGGCGCCGGGAACATGTCGCCGAGCGGCTTCGGTGTCGCCGCTGCGCTGGGCGTGATGGTCGGCGCCTACCTGGTGACGCTCGGCTTTGCATCGTTGCTGCACATCGGCGTGGAACGGCCGATGATGCGCCGGTTCGCCAGATCCCGGAAACCTGCCGCCGGCCCTCAGCCCGCCGCAGTGGCCACCGCTTCGCCTGTCGTCGAGCCGATGCCCGTCGCGACGGGTGACGGGACGCCAGTCAGGTAGCGACAGCCGCACGCCGGGCCGAACCGGTGCCCTGGCTGATCCTGTCCGGATCGGCCAGGGCACCGGTTCACCGGACGGTCAGCGTGACCCGGACCGCGTCAGCCGGACGCAGAGTGACCATCGGTACTACCTCCAGCCGCTCGTCGCTGGTGTCCACCCGGTAACGGGCGAGCAACGCGCTCAGCAGTACTGTCATCTCCAGCAGCGCGAAGTGTTCCCCGATACAACTGCGCGGCCCACCACCGAATGGAAAGTAGGCGTAGCGCGGCCGCTCCTGCTGCCCGAGGAACCGGTCGGGCTCGAAGCGCTCCGGGTCGGGCCAGAATTCCGGATGCCGGTGCGTGACCCAGGGAGCAACTACCACCTTGGTATTGGCCGGAATTCGGTGACCGGAAACGACGACGTCAGTTTCGGTCATCCGCTCCATGCTGTACACGGGCGGGTACAGCCGCATGCCCTCCATGGCCGCAGCGCGCACCAGTTCGTCGTCGCCTGTGCCGATCCCGGCCACGACCCGTTCCTGCACCTCGGGATGCCTCCCCAGCAGGTGCATGGTGAAGGCCAGCCCGGCCGAGGTCGTCTCATGGCCGGCGAGCAGGAACACGAGCATCTGATCCCGGATCTCCTCCATGGACAGCGCCTGCCCGGTCTCCGGATCCTCGGCCGCGAACAACCGGCTGAGCATATCCTCGTTCTCCTCGCCGCCCGATCGCTGGCGGACGGCAATGATGCCGTCGATGATCTCGTACTGGGTCGCACGTACCTGCATGATCCGGCGGGACCGCGGCGTCGGCCAGCTCAGCGGCAGCTTGACAACCTGTAGGGCGCGCGCCAGCGCGAGGTCGCCCAGAATGGGCATGAGCTCCTGCAGACGGGGGACGACCTCGTCGATGTCGTCGCCGAACAGTGCCCGGCCGACCACCCGCATCGTGTAGCGCTGCATGACCTGGTACAGGTCCACGACGGATCCGGTGGTGACCGCCATGTCGTCGACGACGCGGGCCGCCTCGTCGGCCATCAGCTCGGTGTAGCGGGCCACCCGGCGCGGTGTGAACAGCGGTTGCAGCGTCCGCCGCTGTCGCAGCCAACGGTCTCCGTCGCTGGTAAGCAGGCCCTCACCGATGAACTCCCGAAGGATTTCGTACGCGCTCGCGCGGCGGCTGAAGACCTGAGGCGTGGTGAGGACCTGATGGATGCCGTCGGGGTGGTGCACGTTCACCACGTCGACGCTGACGGCACGTGGCCCCCGAGGCAGTCCGACGTGGTAGGCCACCACGTCGCCGTACGTGTGGAAGCCGTCCAGGATCGATCCCAGCAGGTCGTGGCGGAGCGCCGGCAGCATGCCGAGAAGCGGATGCCCAGCCGGACCCGGTACGGCGATGGCCTTGGACAACTGTGTCGTCACGGTGATCCCCCGTTCAGTTAATCGACCTACGTCGACTATATTTCCACGCGCCGTACCCCTTCTCGGTCCCTGGCCCGGCAGTGCGCAGCGATGGTCATCACCGTCGCTTTGCCAGCAGTCAAGAGTTCAGCAGCCGAGCGTGGCATCGCTGGACAGCGCGCACGCCCGGCTGCGCGGGCAGGCGCGACTGCTGCGCTCGCCCCCGGCGGCTGCTCACCAGTGGCGGTAGGAGGCCCAGTCGAAGTCCGCATATCCGCCCTCGGCGCCCAGGTCCTGAACCCACAGGCCGACGAACGCGCCGGTGAAGCCCCAGCCCTCAGGCTCGCCCTCCACGAGGGTCGCGGCGTACTCGTCGGACAGGATGGTGGCGTCCAGCTCCGCCGGCAGGTCGACCCAGCCCGCCGCACCGGCCAGTTGATAGCCGAACGTGACACGCGGACCGTCGAAGGTGACCCGCAGCGTGATGTCGTCCGCGCCCGGCAGATCGACGCGGCAGGCGTCGTGCATGACACGCCGACCGTTGTCGGAAGACATCACCTCGAGTACCGGTTGGCCGTCGTCGTCGGCGGTCACATAGGCGTAGTGCCAGTTGCGGGTGTTGTAGTAGGCGGTAACGCCAGCGAGCTGGCGGTAGTTGGCCGGCTCGAAGTGCAGGTAGGCGGTCAGCTCGCACCGCTGCGAGGTCACGCGACGCGCGACCAGGCTCGGACGCCGCCGGCCGACCGGCGACTGGCCGCCGTGGATACGCAGGAACGAGGGCCGCGAAGTGAGATCCACCCAGTCCGCGGCGGCGGGACGGCGCAGCGTCGACCACTCCGGGCCGAGCACCGGATCGGTGAAGTCGTCCCGCTCCTCCGCCAGATCCCCGGCCGGCTCGGCTTCGCCCGGCACGGGTACGAGCACCGCCGGTATCCCGTCCTCGATGCGCGGCCACTCCCCCTCCGGCCATTGCACCGCCTGGATTGCGGTCTCCCGGCCGAGCACGCACCGGCCGAGGGGGGTGTACGGCCGGGCCGTCAGGTGCGCGAGGTACCAACGCCCGTCCGGCGTGGACACGAGGCTGCCGTGACCGGCCTTCTGCAGCTCCAGCTCGGGACGGCCGTCCGAGGTGAGCATCGGGCCGGCCGGATGGACCTCGTACGGCCCGAACCGGCTACGGGAGCGGGCCACTGTCACCTGGTGCGTCCAGGAGGTGCCGCCCTCCGCGGTCACCAGGTAGTACCAGCCGTCCTTCTGGTACAGATGCGGAGCCTCGGTGGCGCCGGCGGTGGTTCCGTGGAAGATTGTCCGCCCGGTGCCGACGAGGAGACGGGCCTCGCGGTCGTACTGCTGAATCTCGATGCCCGCGAACCGATCACGGCCCGGCCGCGGGTCCGCGGCCATCGACAGCATCCAGGTTGTGCCGTCCTCGTCGTGGAACAGCGACGGGTCGAACCCGCGCCCGTGCAGTACCACCGGGTCCGACCAGGGCCCGGCGATGTCGCGGGCGGTCACCAGATAGTTCTGCGGATCCCAGTACCCGCTGGCGAAGCTAGCCACGTCGGTGTACAGGAGGTGGAACTCGCCATCCACATAGGACAGGTCGGGCGCCCACACGCCATTGGAGTCACCCGCTCCGGTGAGATCGAGAAGCCGCCGCTCGGTGAGGACGCCACCGAGCGGACGCCAGCGCACCAGGTCGGTCGAGTGGTGCAGCCGGACCCCGGGGTACCACTCGAAGGTCGACGTGGCGATGTAGTAATCGGTGCCGACGCGCAAGATCGACGGGTCGGGGTTGAAGCCGGCAAGAACCGGGTTTCGGATCAGCCGGCCGGGCTCTTCGCCGCCGTGCGGCCCGGCCGCTGCCGGGCTTTGTGTTGCGGTCGTCATTTCGGTTCTCCCGTAACGGTAGCCTCGTCGAAAGTTTCGGCGAAGTTTGCTCGCCGGATCGGCACAGATTAGCCGTTGGAACGTCATAGTGACAATGTCGGCGTCCTGTACAGCCGCGTCTTTTCAACGCTCCTTGTCTCCGGAAGTTCTCCGATACTTCTCCCTCACAATCCCTTGGGTTGCCCCGCAATGAGGCCTGACCTCCGGATCCGGTACGGCCGCTCCCGAGCGCCCGCGCGTGGTGCAGACCGCCGACCCGGAGACCACGGAGGCGGTCGACGCACCGGCCTCGGCCGAGGACCCACGACAGTGACGGGGAACGCCCAGGCCGGCCGGCGATTAGCTGTTAACCTCGAGCTCTCTCGAGTACCGCCCGGTACTTGTCGGCTGCGGCCGAGGTCTGCACCCGGTGGGCCGGGAAGGGGATCGACGTGGCTTGAAGCACGAGCGAGCTCGCGACACTCGCGGGCACCACGGTGAACACGATCCGGCATTACCATCGTCTGGGCCTGCTCGAGGAGCCCGATCGCCGACACAACGGTTACAAGCAGTACGAAATACTGGATCTCGTACGCTTGTTGCGCATCCGCCGACTGGTCGAGCTGGGCGTGCCGCTGTCTCGGATCAAAGAGCCGAGCGCGGGCTCCCCCGATGCGCTGCGGCAGATCGACGTCGACCACGCGGCCGCCATCGAGCGGCTGGAGAAGGCCCGGCAGAGCATCGCGGCCATCCTGAGCGAGAACGCGCCGTCTGACACGCCGCCGGGCTTCGAGCCCGTCGCTGCCCGCCTGTCCGAGGCCGATCGCTCGCTTATCCACATATACACGCAGTTCTTCGACGACCAGGCCCTGGCCGACGTGCGGCAGGCGGTGGAGAACGACAACGACGACGCCGTCAGCGCCGATTTCGACGCGCTACCCGCTGACGCCGACGAGGCGACGCGGCAGAACCTCGCCGAGAAGTACGCGCCGTCGCTGGTCCGTACCCTTCGTGACTATCCGTGGATGGACAACGACGCGATGGCGCACGTGTCGTCGGGGAAATCCGTGACGCGGCAGACGTTCGTCGACGCGTTGCGGGAACTCCACAACGAGGCCCAGGTCGACGTCATCCACCGCGCCAAAGAGCTGGCCCGCCAGCAGTTGCGGACGGAAGGCTGACCGCCGTCGGTCCGCCACCGCACGCCCGAACCCGTACGACTGGTTGACTCGTCACGCGTCAGCGTTCAGCCGGCCTCCGCCGCACACGTGACGTCGTGGCCGCGGACGCTGGCCGGTGGCGAGGAAGGCCGTCACTGTGTTGTTGGCGCACATGTTCTCGGCGAAGAGCAGGTAGGCGCCGTGACCACCCTGGTCCACGGTCACCATCCGCGCCCGGGCGCCGAACGCGTTCCTGAGTTCGCGGGCGCCGACCAGCGGGGTCCCTGGGTCGCGAAGGTTCTGCACCATGAGCACGTTCGACGGCCCTCGGTCACCGATGCGCACCGGCCGCTCGACCGGGGACGGCCAGAACGCGCACGGACCGATATTGGCCGCGGCCGCACCGACCAACGGGTACCTGACCCGGTGGACCGCGACGGCCCGCTGGTAATCGCGGACGGATCTCGGCCACGTCGAGTCGCCGCAGATGACATGCAGGCGGCCGGAGACGGCGTTGTCGATGTTCGCCGGCGGTGGCTCGGGCGGCATCGGCTGGTTCTTGTCGAGTGCCTGCCACACCGCGGCCAGGGTGGGCATGTTCACGTCGCTGTAGAGGGGGTCGAACGTGATCCCGCGGAACAACGAACCGTCCACGCCCTGCACCGGTGACTTCTCCAGCCGCGTGGCGAGTTCGAAGAACTTCGCGCGCACCTGCTTGGGTGTCGTGCCCAGCCCGTACCGGGGATTGGCGGCGGCGAACCTCGCGAAGTCCGGGAACCGGTCCTCCAGGCCGCGGCCGAGCCTTCGCATGGCGGTGAGGTCGTAACCACCGGGGCCGAGGTTGCTGTCGAGCACGAACCGGTCACTGCGCTGGGGGAACATCGTCGTGTAGACCGCGCCGAGGTAGGTGCCGTACGACGTACCGAGGTAAGAGATCTTCGGCTCGCCCAGCGCTTCGCGGATGCGGTCCATGTCTCGTGCGGTGTTCGCGGTGGTGATGTGGGGCAGCAGCGCGGCCGTCTCCGATGTCGCACACTGCCGGGCGATCACCTGCGCGATTTCGGCGTCCTTCCGTACGCCGGCCGGGTCAGCCGGGTACCAGAGGTTGCGCCGCGCGATCTGCTCCGGCGTCACGTCACAGGTAACCGGCGAACTGTGACCCACACCGCGTGGGTCGAACCCGATCACGTCGTACTGGTCCTGGACGCTGCGCGGCAGTGGCTGCGGCGACAGATTCCCGGCGAGCAGGCCCGGGTAGATCAGTCCCCCGGCGCCGGGACCGCCCGGGTTGGTCACCAGCACTCCCCGGCGCTGCGACGGGTCCTTGCTCGGCAGACGGGAGACCGCCACGTCGAGCTGCCGCCCCTGCGGCTTCCGATAGTCCAGCGGGACCTGGACCGTCGTGCATTCCAGTCCGGGCAGCGCACTGTCGGCGGGGCACGGACCCCACTTCAACCCGCTTTGCGCCGTTGCCTGGGAGCCCCCCAGAACCGACAGCAGCGACATCGCCGCGACCGCGGAAACGAGTACGACCGACAAGGTTTTTCGCATCTGACTCCCCTACTCAAGACTTGCCGCACCAGTGAAAACCCTGTCGCCGCCACACGGTCAAGGGAGTGTCCGAACTTGCCGTCTCGCGCCGGACAGCGCCCGCCGGGCCACGCCGGGCTTGAAGAGCGCCGTCGGCGGGCCGAGCAGGCCGGCCTCGATGATCTCCCCAGCGCGGAGCAGTCGGCACGGATCACCCGCCCGACCGGAAGTCGTTCATCCGCGATGCCCAGGGGTAATCTCCGTCACCAAGGTGCGCAAGCGGAACATCGCTCCGTATCCTCTGAGGGGAACACCGTTCCGCTTACGGGCGTGGATCATCACGGGAGACGAAAATGCAGTACCGCAACCTAGGTCGTACCGGCGTGCAGGTCAGCACCCTCGCGCTGGGCGCCATGAACTTCGGCAAGATCGGCAACACCACTCAGGACGAGGCGACCGCCATCGTCGGGGCCGCTCTCGACGCCGGAGTCAACCTCATCGACACGGCCGATGTTTACAGCGGTGGTCAGTCCGAGGAGATGGTCGGCAAGGCCGTCGCCGGACGCCGTGACGACATCGTGCTCGCCACCAAAGCAGGCCTACCCATGGGCGAGGACCGCAACCGCTGCGGTGGCTCCCGGCGCTGGCTGTTCACCGCGCTGAACGACAGTCTGCGCCGGCTGGGCGTCGACCACGTAGATCTCTACCAGATCCACAGGTGGGATCCGGCCACCAGCGACGACGAGACCCTGTCGGCCCTGACCGACTTGCAGCGGGCCGGCAGGATCCGCTACTTCGGCTCGTCGACCTTCCCGGCCTACCGGGTCGTCCAGGCCCAGTGGGCCGCCCGCGAGCATGGCTTGGCCCGCTACGTCACCGAGCAGCCGAACTACTCGATCCTGCAACGCGGCGTCGAAGGCCACGTGCTGCCCGTGACCGAGGAGTACGGCATGGGGGTGCTGGTCTGGAGCCCGCTGGCTTCGGGCTGGCTCTCCGGCGCGATCCGCGCGGGCCAGGAGGTCGCCACGAATCGCTCGGCGTTCATGAAGCAGCGCTTCGACACCACGATCCCCGCCAACCGCGCCAAACTCGACGCCGTCGAACAGCTGGCGAAGGTGGCCGATCAGGCCGGTCTGACGATGATCCAGCTCGCTCTGGGCTTCGTCAACGCGCACCCCGCCGTGACGACCGCGCTCATCGGCCCGCGCACCATGGACCACCTGCACGCGCAACTCGCCGCGGCGGACACGGTGCTGCCGGCCGACGTGCTCGACGCCATCGACACCATCGTCGCTCCCGGCGTCGACCTCGCCGCCCACGAGAAGAACGACACGCCACCGGCCCTCCTCGACGCGACGCTGCGCCGCCGCTGAAGCCGGACCGGTCAATCCCGCCGTGGCTGCCTTGGCGGCCCCGGCGGGCAAACTCGAGCTTGATCTTGTGCTGGGCACACGGTCCGCCGTGCCCGATGGAATCGACACGTCTTCGGGTGCGGCTCCGCGCCCTGATCGTGATTCCGTGCGCTGCCACGTGCACGGTGTCGCGCGACGCGGTGGTCGACATCGGCGCCGACGGACGAATCGCGAGTCGGTGAGCGCGTACCCGATCGTCTGAGGGCTCTGGATCTGCTCGTGCTGGTAGCCCGACTCGTTGACCTGGAAGTCGCGCCATCGTTGCAACGTGCGATCCTCCTGCTCGCCGGTGACTTCCTCGGTGCCGTACGTGGCGGAATCGATCGGAAAGCTGACCTGACGGCCGTTCATCACCACACTCGGCTGGCTCGTCGTTGAGTAAGCGGTACCACCCTGTCCTCACGGCGGCAGATAGGCGATTTCCACCGAGGCGGGTAGCGACCGACGGATGCCAGCCTGGAGGCGAACGGACCGGGAAGGCTGCGCCATGGGCCGGAACCGGGACCATCGGAGCCGGCACCGGGCTCCGGATGTCGCCGTAGTCAGGCGACCCCGCCGGGTACCGCGCGCGATACCCGGTGGGGTGCCGCGCGATGTCCGCCAGCGTGCCGCTCGCGATGTCACCCGATCCCGTCGCGCCAGTTCCACCGCCGGTCCGTGCACCTCGTTCGTTCCCACCTTCGACAAGGAGCAGACTCTGTGATTCGTTCCCGCATCCGCCGGCCTTTGGCTCTGGCGGCTGCCGTCGCCACCGGCTTCACCCTGGTCGGTGCGGTCGGCTCTCCCGCCGCGGCGGCCAGCCCTCGGGGTGTTACCTGCCAGGGCCGGGGCGTCGACCCCGATGCCGAGATCCGCTACCGGGCCGAGACGGTGATCGGCGCGCCGCTGCACACCGTCTGGCGCCTGCAGACCGACGTCGAGCGTTGGCCGTCCTGGCACGCGCCCGTGCTGACCAACGACCGCCTCGACCACGGTCCGCTGCGCAAGGGGTCGCAGTTCCGCTGGACTACCCCGGTGATCGAAACCCCGATCTCGCCCGCCACCACCCTCACCGTCACCTCGACGGTGCAGCAGATCCAGAACCAGAAGTGCATCCGCTGGCGGGGCCCGGCCAGCGGTGACGGGCTGCGGATCGACGAGGGCGTCCACGTGTGGACGTTCAGCAAGGTCGCGGGCGGCATCCGGGTCCAGACCGAGGAGACCTGGACCGGCGACCAGGTCGAGTCCGATGTCGCGCTCGCCACCGCTGCTCTCGCGGGCGGTCTCGAGATGTGGCTGCGTGACCTCAAGGCCACCGCCGAGGCCGGCGCTGAGCCGTGCCACCGGGCCGGCCACGACGGCTGACCTGAACCTTCGGACACCTGCCGACGGGTGAGGCAGATCGGACTGCCGCACCGGGTCCCTCGCGCGGGGTGGTCCGAGGTGGTCCGGATCCGCGCCGTGTCGTACCGCGCGGCCTGCGTGATGGTGCGGACGGACGCCGTTCTCTGGCCGCCCGGCTCTGGTCTCGACGACCGGGCCGGGCGGCTCGGGGACGGCGGTGCCCGCCCGCCGGGTACCGCCGTCGGCGATCTCCGGTCCATTCGTCGACCTGTTGGGGTCAGAACGGCGCCGACGAGGCTGAGGATCGCCGCCGGTTCGGGAAGATCGTGACAACGACAACGACAACGACGGTGCGGCGGCGGACAACCAGGTGCGTCGGACGGTTGCCAGGTAACTCCTGCCGATCCCGAGCAGGCGTCGCCGGTTACCTGGTCAATACCGTGAACGACCTCGGCATCCGGGACAGCCGCATCGTTGGGTCCATGTCCGGTCACACCAACCTGCTCGGCGCTGCCGCACCACCGGACCGGTGGTTGAGGTCATCTCGTGCGCCCGGATGCCGTCTTCTGCCGATGCAGCGCTCGTCGCTCGGTCGAGTTGGCGCGGCCAGGCTCCCTTCTGGCAAGGAAGCATTCTCCCTGCCGCCCCGGGGTGGTCAGCGTCCGAGCCGATCGCGGACGTACGAAGGGGGTGCTCACCCCGACCGCACCGAGCGGCTTCGCGATTCCGTCATCCCGAACGCCTGACCTCGCAAGCCTGCCGCCAAGGGCAGGAGTTGTTACGTCCGCCCGCTGTCCGAGGTTCTGTTCGAACCGGTGGGCGTTCTCGGGCTGTCACAGCTGGCCCGTCCACGCCATTCGACCTGGCCGTCCACCGATGCTTCTGACCGGCCGAGGCGCCTGCGCGCGAGAGGCGTGCCCACGATGACGGCGGCGCTGCTCGCCGAGACAGGCATCACCTTGCTGTCCACGTCGGTCCAGCAGTAACTCGACCAGCACGGCGACCGGCCACTCCTGCGTTTCAGCGAGGAGGCGCTGGTATCGCTCCCGGCGGCGCTGGAGGTGCCGGTCCCGGACGTGGTCGACCAGTCGTCGCGGTAACGGAGCGCCGTTCGCCAGATGACTTTGCGGTGGCACCTCAGAGGTGCGAGGTGCCACCGCAAAATACAGCGGACGACGGTGGTCCGGGACATGTGCTGGCAGGTTTCCGCCCCCGCCCGAACGATCCAGCTGTCGCCCGAACCGCTAGTCGGCTACCGGGTCGGGCACGACGTGGTCCGCTTCAGGGAAACGTAGCCGCGCGGACCGGGGGGTGCCGGGAGCACCTGTCGGCGTTCACGTCACGGCCGGGTCACCCGAACAGTCCGGGTGCCGTCACCAGTGCCGGTCAACCGGATTCTGGTCCCGCTCTGCGGGTCGACGACCTCCTGGTTGAGGCTGACCAACGTGGCGTCGTCGAGTTGTCGCAGCGCGGGATGACATCCGGCCCCGGTATCTGAATTGGGATGGGCGTCGATCACCCTGATCGGCTGCTGCCCGCCCACCTTGTCGGCATCGACCGTGTAGACGAGCACCCCGGGCCGGAAGCATTCCGGAGACTGCACCTGCTCCGGGGCGCCGTCGATAGGTCCGCCGGCAGCGCGGTACTCCACCACGACGGCCCGGTTCGGCTCGGTGCGCAGCACCGCCATCTTCGCACCGCCCGTGGTGTGCAGCGGGGTCAACGTCCTGGTCGCCGTCTGGAGGTTGGTGGGCAGACAGTACACCTGGGAGTCGTCGAGCCAGCCCAGCTTCCACTTGTGCCAGGCCAGAAGGTCCGGAGCGCTTCCCCGAGTGGCACCCATCAGGTCCCAACCACCGATCGAGGCGAGGCCGGCGTCTCCCCCGACGGTGTAGCTGTAGAGATCAGGAAGGCCGAACAGGTGAGAGGTCTCGTGGACGAACAGCCGGTGTACGTGATCGATCCCCCAGCCCAGGGTCGCACCGAGCCGGATCGAACCCTCCGTCGACCGCAGGTGGTCGGCGGGGTTGCCAGCCAGGGCGATGTAGGCGGCGGATCGGTAGTTGGGGCTGTACAACAGCGGCGGCGGCACGATGACGTGGACGAAATCGTATCCGCTGAAGTCCACGAGCGGATCGGCTGCGGTGACGGCGTCCTGCATCAGCCTCTTGTGCAGAGGGAAAGTGCTGGTGACAGCCTTGTCCGGGTCGAAATCGTGGTAGTACCCGCTCGGCTGTGGCATTCGGTGCCACTGGGGGCCCCACGTCACGTCGAGCGCGGTACGACCTCGGGACGAGGTGTCGAACCAGTCGACGGCCGGCGCGAAACTGTTCCGCAGCGCTTCCCTCACTCCGGCGTCGCCCTCCGCATCCTCGAAGTCGACGAACAGGGCGATCACCCGATGCGTCCCGATCGGGTCGCGCCAGCGCCCTGTGTAGTCCGTGGTCATTCCCTCGTGCTCGGCTGTGGCCCAGCCGGACGGTCCCGGTAGCGCGCAGTCGGCGGCCTGCGCCGCATGCGCGGGACTCGTCGGCGCCACCACCAGCGGCGTCACGAGCGACGCCGCAGCGAGCACAATCACGAGCAGGCGGCGTATCCGACGCCACGCCCGAGGTGCGCCCGGTGCCGAACTCCGGGTCACGTCTCTCTGGCTGACTTTCAAACTCACTCCCAACTGTCAGGCATCGCCTGGTGACGATGCTCGTCAGAGGCGCGCCACTGGCGGCGTCCCCAACCATGCCGTCGATGCGGCACACTCTTTGCCGGTCGGCGAGGCGCGCCGGTCGGCAGCCACGACGTGCCGCCCGCAGGCGCCGAGATCGTCCGTGAACCGGCCGCGGAGGTGCCGGCCATATCCGTCCCTTCGGTGCTTCCAGACCGTTCTGGAAATCGATCGTTCACACGCTCGTAGCCACCGTTACGCGATCTGCGCTTTCGCCGCGCCAACAGGCACCGACGCGCACAGTCGTTGCGTCTTGTCGTTCGCCACGTCGCTTTCAGAGCCGATCCTGCCAACGCGCCGCCGTGCCCGCATCGGTAGTAACTACCTAGTGTCGCGTAGCTGAAATTCCTACGTGGCTCGGTGTTCGACCGAGCGATTGTGCGTGTTCGCTGACCCTGACTCCACCATACGTACCTACCAACACTCCACTATGGTCGGCAGGTGGGAGGAGCTCGCCTGAAGGGACTGGGCTGCGCTCACCCGACGACCTCACCGCGCCCCGGCCGACGTACCGCAAGGTAGGTAATTCTTGCCGATGTGCGGGAAGTGCCGTTCTGGAACGATCGCACCAGCCGAGTCTGGATGTGGCGGTTCACTCATGCCCGGCGCTCCAACCGTCACCGACCGCAGGAGGGGCTTCACGATGGAGAACGTTACGGACGCTGGGGAAACCGGCATCGACGTGTCGGCCCCGGTTGTCAGCCGTCACAGCGCCACGGTGAACGCGACGGCGGGCACCGTGTGGCGGATCCTCACGGACATCGACGCATGGACGACCTGGCTTCCCGAGATTCCGTACGCACACGTCGAGACAACCGGTCCGCTCGCGCCGGGCTCCGTGTTCCGCTGGTCCGCGGCGGGCATGGAAATCGAATCGACAGTTGTCCAGGTGCGGCCGCTGGAACGCCTCGTGTGGCGGGGATACGGTGGCGGATCGGAGGGCGTCCTCGGCGTCCACGCCTGGGCGCTCACTCCGGCCGGCAATGGCGTGGTGGTGGCCACGGAGGAGTCTTTTGCGGGCCCGCCTGTCGATGCCGACCCGGCGCCGTTCCAGGAGGGTCTCGACGCGACCCTCGTCATGTGGCTGGAACGACTCAAGCGCACCGCCGAGGCGGCGACCGCCTCATAAAGAGCAGTGCGGTTGCCGTCGCGGTGCAGCTTCCGGCGCGGGTCCGGAGCAGGGCTATTGCGTGTTTGGTCGAGTGGCCGTTGAACTGGGGATTCCCGGGGTGGGCGGACCCTTGCGGGGTTGAGGAAGGCGGGTGAGGCCTGTAGGTGATCATGGAGTTCTCGACGCTCCCGGACACCTTGAGGACCTCACCCGCGATGTCAGCATGCCCGATTCAGGTACTGTCCGCAGTTCGCACCCCCACCGACTCGCCACCGCGCCTTGTCACCGAGGGTGAAGAAGCTGGGCTCCAGCACTCGTTGGCCACCATCGCGGACCCCCGGTCCCCGCGTGGGGCGCGTTACCCGCTCGTCGGGCTACTGACCGTCGCGGTGTGCGCCGTGACCGCCGGCGCATCATCGTTCGCGGCCATCGCGGACTGGCTGCACGACCTCGATGACCTCGCCAGGGCCCGGCTCGGGTTCATCCGCGCCGTCCCGGCCGCGACCACGATCTGGCGGCTGCTGACCAGGTTGGACGCTGACCTGCTGGCCACCGTGCTCGCCGACTGGCTGCGTACCCGCGTCCCGCCTCCGGTCACGCCCCGACCTCGGCGGTACCGGATCGTCATCGCCATCGACGGCAAGACCATGCGCGGCGCCCGCCGCGCCGATGGCAGCCGGGTCCACCTGCTGTCCGCGCTGGACACCAGCACCGGCATCGTGCTCGCTCAGGTCACCGTGGCCGCGAAAAGCAACGAAATCCCCGCGTTCACCCCACTGCTGGACGCGGTCGAACAGGTTCTGGGTAGCCTGGACGGCCTCATCTTCGTGGCCGACGCCCTCCATACACAGACCAGCCACGCGACCGAGGTCGCCGCTCGCGGCGCCGACCTGCTCATCCCGGTCAAAGGTAACCAGCCGACCGTGTTTGCCCAGCTCAAGGCCTTGCCCTGGGCCCAGGTCCCGGTGGGTGACCGACGCCGCGAAACCGGTCACGGCCGGCGGGAGACCCGCACGGTCAAGGCGCTCACCGTAGCCACCCCCGGCGGTCTGCTGTTCCCTCACGCCGAGCAGGCCGTCCGGATCACCCGCACCCGCACCCTCAAGGGCAAGACCACCAGGGAAACCGCCTACTACACCATCTCCCTCCCCGCCGAGCACGCCCAACCCGCGGACCTGCAGTCCTGGGCCCGAAACGAGTGGCTGATCGAGAATCAGGTCCATCATGTCCGCGACGTCACGTTCCGTGAAGACCTCCACCAAGCCAGAACCGGCACCGGCCCCGCAATCATGGCGACGCTACGTAACACCGCGGCCAGTTACCACCGCACCAACGGCGATACCAACATCGCCCGCGCCACCAGACGCGCCGACCGTCGCCCGCACGACCTCATCACTGCAATGACCAGCAGCTACCCCAGAACGCAATGACCCTGGGGTCCGGAGACGCTGGGCTGCGCGGGAATGTGAAGCGCGCCAGGCGCCTGGCATCGACGTGCCTCAGCGGCCCCGCTGGTCTTCGACCCGCGGGGCCGCTCGTCGCTCGATCGGGTCGACTCCGTCATCGGAAGAGTTCGCGCAGCTGCCGGCGTGAGGTGATGCCCAGCTTGCGGTAGAGGTTGCGCAGGTGGGCGTCGATCGTTCGCGGGCTGACGAACAGCAGTGCGGCGACCTCCTTGGTGCCTGCGCCGGAGGCGACCTTGCGGGCGACGAGCAGCTCCCGTGCGGTCAGCGCCACGAACGGATCCGCGTCATCGGCCAGGGTCGGCGCACCGATGGCATCCAGTTCACGGGCGGCGCGGGCGGCGAACCCACGCGCGCCGATGGTGGAGAGCAGATGGTGCGCGGCACGCAGCTCCGCCCGTGCCTCCGTGCGGCGGCTGACCCGTCGCAGCCACTCTCCGTAGAGTAGGCGGGCACGCGCGTAGTGGACCCGCATCGTGCTTCCGGCGAACCGGCTGATTGCCGCACGGTAGTGGTCCTGCGCGCCGAGCCCCGGGTCGAGCAGCGCACGCGTCAACAGATGCGCGCCCGTCGTCCACGCGTTCGGGTTGACCCGCGCTACGTTCTCGATCCATTCGGCCGATTCCTTGGCCTCTTCGGGACGTCCGACGTACGCGGCGGATTCGACCAGCTCGTGGTGGAAGGCGGTGACGGCGTACGAGCCACGTCGGTGCTGGTCCTGCACGAGCAGCAACGCGTCGAGCGCGGCCTCGTGGTCGCCGCTCCCGTTGCACAGGACGCCGTTCGCGTAATGTAACGCGGTGAAGTTCACCCCGACCCAGCCGTCCATTTTCTTCCGGATATCGCGAAACCGGTCGACGTCTCCGCTCCAGGCGGCGAGCATCAGGTCGGACCCGACGAGATTGGACGTCCCCGCGGCCTCGTCGACCGCGCGCGCCTCGGTGATGCAGACGTGCGCGTCGGCGAAGCGGCCCACGATTGTCCGGGCGACCGCCTGGAAGCGCAGCGCATGAGGGAGTATCGCGTAGGCGCCCTGCGCCCGGGCGAGATCCACCTGACGATCGACGATTTCCTCCATGGCGCCGCTGTCGCCGAGGTCGATACTCAACACACAGGCGCGTTCCATCCACCACGGATCCGCGTCGGGCATGCGGGCGTAGCTCCGAAAGGCGTCGACCGTGTGGCGCATCATGGGCATCGCCCTGTCCACTGGACTGAGGTTCTGCTCGACCAATGCCCGCAGCAGCAGATCGACCGGACGTGGCGGTTGACGCTGGGGTACCCGGTCCCGGATGTGCAGGGCGAGCCGCCGTAACCGTCCGGGCTCGTCGACGCTGAACATGAGCGACGCGAAGGCTTCCAGGTAGGTCTCGCGGACTTGATCGGGCTCCATGCCGTCGGCCGCGTCGATGAGCGCGATCGTCGCCGGGATGCTGCGCGCCACGTGATAGTCGATGGTCGCGCGCAGCAGTCGCGCAGCGCAGCGGTCGGCCGGGGCAAGTTGGAGACGCTCGGCCTCGTACACCAATTCCCGGGCGGTAGAGGGTGCCCCCGAACTCAACCGTGCGCGGGCCGCGGACAACAACCGGCGTGCCTGCCGCGACCGGTCCGGTGTCAGTCGGGCCGCGCGCTCGAGAAACGCGGCCACGGCCGCGAATCCACCCCGGCGTTGTGCCCGTCCGGCCGAACGTTCCAGTTCTGCTGCGGTCTCCTCGTCCGGGCCGGTGATCGCGTTCGCCCGGTGCCAGGCGCGGCGGTCGGGATCGACGTCGGCGTCCGTAGCGGCGGCACACGTCGCGTGTGCCTGCCGTCGCGCCCCGGCACCAATCGACCGGTACACCGCGGATCGCGCCAACGGATGCCGGAAGTGCACCCGGGACTCGATCACCAACAGGCCGCTGTCCTCGGCCGCGGCCAGATCCGCGGCGCTCAACCCCTGGATCGCCATGGCACGCCGCAGCAGGACGAGGTCGCCGGTCGGCTCCGCTGCGGCAAGCGCCAGAACCGAACGCGCGGGTGCCGGCAGCCGCAGGAACCGCCCCACGAACCGGTGCTCCACAGCGCCGTGCCCGGCGTCGCCGGGAAGTCCGAACGGTCCGGCGTCGCCGGCGAACTCCACCAGGGCGAGTGGGTTGCCGGCCGCTTCGGCGAGGATCCGTTGGAGGATCGGCACCTCGTGGCCGAACGGTGCCCGAGAGCGCAGCAGGGTGAGCGCCTCCGAGTCGGTGAGCCCGGGAAGAGTGAGGGCGGGTAGCCGACCGAGGTCGGCCACCGAGGCGGCGTCGCGGGCGGCCAGCACCATGGCGATCCGCTCCGCCGCCACGCGTGCCGCGACGAAAGCCAGTACCTGCCGCGATCCGGCGTCGATCCACTGCACGTCGTCGACTATGCAGAACACCGGCCTGTTTCGGCCTACGGCACTCAGCAGGCCCAGGACGGACAGGCCGACAAGCATCGGGTTCGGCGTGACCCCGGCGTGGAGCCCGAACACCGTGTCGAGCGCGCGCCGCTGCGGTGCGGGCAGCCCGGCGCGCTGGTCGAGCACGGGCGCGCACAACTGGTGCAGGGCCGAGTAGGGCAGCTCGCTCTCGAACTCGATACCGCCGGCGCGTAGCACCTGCCATCCATCGAGCAGCGAAGCGGCCTCGTCGACGAGCGCAGATTTGCCGATCCCCGCGTCACCGAGCACGAGCATCGCGCCGCCACGGCCTTGCGCCGCGGCTGCCGTCACCGAAGCTATCTTGCTCAGCTCGGTCTCCCGAGCGACAAAACGCCCCGACCTGATATCAGCCATCAGCTCTTGCTCGTTGCCGGACGAGCGGTTGTCGGGGGCCGGTGAGCATCACGCGGATCGGGGTCTCGTGCCGGTCGTGTGCCGGCTGTTCGGTTCGGTGACCGAGGTCGAGCAGATGGCGGGTGACAGGGAGGACTCCCTTCCAGTGTTCGACCCTCCGATGACATCCATGGCAGTTCACCGATCAGGTCGATCGACGGCATGGCGCTGATGGCAAGTTGGTTGCCCGCTGTGTCAGGCGTTCGCGAGGAACAGCGTGATGACAGCGATCGGCCGGTGCCGCGGCAGCGGCTCCGCCCAGGGCAGTCTACTGGTCACCTGTCTGCGGACTTCTGTGCAGCCAACCGGGCAGTCGCGAGCGGCGCTGGCCTCTCCGGCGTCGCCGCGACCGGCGACGGGTTCTGAAGTGGAGGCCGGCCGTCGACCCTCCCGTCGTGCGGGCCCGGGCGTCGACGCTCCTGTCAGGGCAACTCGAACAGTTCCAGCTGGATGCCGTCGGGATCGCGCAGATAGAGGATTTTCGTTCCGGCCAGCGCCCCGGCTTCGACGCCGTCGCCGTCCTGGAGCACGACCGGATCCGCGTTGACGTGCACGCCGAGCTTCACCAGGTCGCGGTGCGCAGCGTCGAGGTCATCGACCTCGAAACACAGGTGCATGACCCCGACGTCGCAGTTGCGCCCGGTGAAGGGCCTCGGCGGCGGGCTGTCGTACTGGATGAGTTCCAGGAGGACGTTGTCACCGGCCAGTGCGAACGATGCCCGCATGGACGCGTTCTCGACCTCGACGACGGCCCCGATCGCCGGGTTGGTGGCCGAGATCGTCACGCCGTTCGGCGCGATGCCGAGGACGTCCTCGTACCACCGCACCGACCGCGCCAGATCGCTGACCGGCACTCCGATGTGGTTCATCCTGGTCACTCTGCTCATGATCCCCATCCTGACGGGCGGGGTCGCACGGTGAAAGGCACGGATCTTCCGCGTACCGCTGGTACTACCCAGCTCCGACGACCGATGGCGGATCATGTGCTTATGAGTGACCTCGGAGCTGCGCTGCGGGCCTGGCGGGATCGTACCGACCCGGCCACGGTCGGTCTCACGAACGCGTCCCCTCGCCGTGTGGTCGGGCTCCGGCGCAGCGAACTGGCGACACTGGCCGGCATCTCCCCCGAATACGTGGCACGCCTCGAGCAGGGCCGGGCCGCGACGCCATCGGTGCAGGTATGCGCCTCCCTGGCCCGCGCGTTACGACTCTCCGACGACGAGGAGGCGCACCTGATGCACCTCGCCGGCTTCGCCGCAGCCCCGGACCGGATACCTTGGGTGATCCCCAGCAGCCTGCACCGCGTCATCGACCATCTCGGCGACACCCCGGTGGCCGTCTACAACGCCGCGTGGCGGCTTCTGCACTGGAACCGGCTGTTCGCGGCCGTCTTCGGCGATCCCGTGGGCGCGACCGCCGACGACCTCAACGCCTTGATCGTCCAATTCGAATCACGAAACCCCCGCGTCCGCCAGACCGAGATCGAGCGTGCCTACTTCGAGCAGTCGTTGGTGGCCGACCTGCGCGCCACCAGCGCCCGCTACCCGAACGACCCCGAGGTGGCGGCGTTGATCTCGCGCATGGCCGGGAACGACCGGTTCTGCCGCCTCTGGGCCCTTCGTGCGGTGGCCAATCACGAGAGCGCTCACAAGACCGCGGTACATCCGGAAGTCGGCGCCATCCCACTGGACGCTAACGTCCTGACCACGCAGAACACCGACCTCCGCGTCGTAGTCCTTACACCCCGGGCTGACACCACCGCTCGCGAGAAGCTGAATCGACTGGGCTGACGAGGCCGGATCGTTGCACGCACCGCGGGCAGTGGTCCGGTTCGCCGGACGGATCACGGCAGCGTACGGCCCTTCCCGTGCCGCCGGCCGCTCGCCCGGATCCGCTCCCCGGTCCAGGCGGCTTCGAGGATCGCGGTCAGGCTGGCGGAGTCGGTCGGGCCGGGATGGTTCTGGATCAGGCGGGTGACGCCACCGGCCATCTCCGCGAAGCGCGGGAGGTCGGCGCGTGCCACGCCGATGTCCGCCAGGGTGGGCGGGATGCCGATGTCGGCGAGGAGTCCGTCGAGCCAGCTGAGGAACGCGTCTGCGGCCTCGGCATCCGAGGCGTCGGTCACGTCGAGCCCGCACACCCCGGCGAGGATGGCCAACCGGTCGGCGACGGCATCCCTGGCCGCGTCCAGCGCGTAGGGCAGCAGCAGCCCGACGCCCAGGCCGTGCGGCGTGTGCGTGGCTGCGCCGATGGGGTACTGGAGAGCGTGCGGGGCCGCGTTGCCCGCGTGGGAAAATGCGAGCCCGGCGAGCATGGCTCCGTAGGACATGTCCGCGCGCGCGTCCGTGTCGCCTCCGTCCCGGACAGCACGACGCAGGCTGCGGGCGATCCGTTCCGCGGCCAGCAGCGCGTAGTGGTCGGTGATCGGGTTGCGGCCGAGGAAGACCTGCTCCACCGGGTCGCGCGGTCCGTGGGCCCGGGGTCGCGCGGTGTAGCTCTCCACCGCGTGACAGAACGCGTCGATGCCGGAGTGGGCGGTGACGGTCGCCGGGCAGGAGTAGGTGAGTTCGGGGTCGACGATGGCGAAGTCGGGCACGATGTGGACGCTGGAAACCCCCACCTTCAGCTCGCGGTCCGGGTCGGTCAACACCGAGACGGGGGTGAGTTCGGAGCCGGTGCCTGACGTCGTCGGCACCGCGACAAGCGGAATCGTCGGCCCCGGCACCTTCGACTCGCCGTAGAAGTCGCGCGGCGTCCCACCGTGGCGCCGGATGACGCCGACGATCTTGGCGAGGTCGATCACCGTGCCGCCCCCGATGGCGAGGATCACGTCGGCGTCCACCTCGGCGGCGACCGAGACGGCCAGGGCGACGTCGTCGAGTGGCACGTCCGGAGTCGCGTCGGAGAACACCTCGACGATCTCGACCTTCTCCCGCACGGCGGCCACGATCTCCGCCACGGCCGGCTGCCCCAGCAGAACCTGGTCGGTCACGACGAGGACCCGCGAGCCACTTTCGGCCACCACTCGTGGGATGTTCTGCGCGACCCCTTCGCCCACTATCAGCTGACGTGGTCCGCGGACGGTCTCAAGCATGTCGGTGCCTCTCCGGAACGTCGGCGGCGATGTGCTGGGCGGACGTCCAGGTCGCCTGCGAGACCGGGTCGGCGTCGGCAGGGCTGGCCGCCCGGGTGGTGCGGGCGCGCGCTCCGGGCGCCCGGAGCAGCAGGCCGGTCATGGTAGGTCGATCGCCGCGTAGGTGAGGTCGAGGTACTCGAGGATGCCCTCGTGCGACCCCTCCCTGCCGATCCCGGACTGCTTCACGCCGCCGAACGGGGCCGACGGGTCCGAGATCAGACCACGGTTGATCCCGATCATTCCCGTATGAAGCCCCTCGACGAACCGGAGCGCCCGCTGCAGGTCACGGGTGAAGGCGTATCCGACCAGGCCGTGCTCGGTGTCGTTGGCCTTCGCCATCACCTCGTCGTCGGACGTGAACGGGATGATCGGCGCCACCGGGCCGAAGATCTCCGCCCGCAGCATCCGCGCATCTTCGGGCACGTCGACGAGGACCGTGGGCGGGTAGAAGTGGCCCGACCCGTCCGGACGCCCGCCGCCCACCAGGACCCGGGCGCCGCGATCGACCGCGTCGGCGACGAGCTCGTCGATCCTGGTGACCGAGGCCTCGTCGATCAACGGCCCGACCTGCACGCCGTCGTCGAGACCATGGCCCACCGGAAGTGCGGCCATCCGCTCGGCGAAGCGCGCCGTGAACTCCTCACGCACCGGCTCCTCGACGTAGATCCGGTTGGCCGCGATGCAGGACTCCCCGATGTTGCGCATCTTGGCCACCATTGCACCGTCGACGGCGACGTCCAGGTCAGCGTCCGCACACACGATCAGGGCCGCGTTTCCGCCCAGTTCCATGGAGGTACGCAGCACGTTGTCCGCAGCCTGCCGGAGCAGCACGCGCCCGACCTCGGTCGACCCGGTGAACGACAGCTTGCGGGTCCGACTGTCGGCGAGCAGTGCGGAGACCACCTCGCCGGCACGCTTGGTCGTCACCACGTTGACGACCCCCGGGGGGACGCCGACCTCCTCCATGACGCGGGCCAGGAACAGCATGGTGAGTGGCGTCTGGGCCGCCGGCTTGGTGATCGTCGTGCAGCCCGCAGCCAGCGCGGGAGCGATCTTGCGGGCACCCATGGCCAACGGAAAGTTCCACGGCGTCACGAAGACGCACGGTCCGACCGGCTTCGGCACGGTGAGGATGCGATATCCACCTGCGGGAGCGGTGCTGTAGCGCCCCTCGACGCGCACCGCCTCCTCGGCGAACCAACGGAAGAACTCGGCGCCGTAGGCCACCTCTGCCCGAGCCTCGGCGAGCGGTTTGCCCATCTCGAGCGTTATCAGCCGGGCGACCTCCTCGGATCGCTCGGTCAGTGCCCGGTACGTCGCGGTCAACAACTCCGACCGTCTCCGCGGCGGGGTCGCCGCCCACTCCGCCATTGCCCCGCTCGCCGCGTCCAGAGCGGCGAGCCCGTCAACGGCGTCGGCGTCCGCCACCTCGGCGATGCTCTTGCCGGTGGCCGGGTCCTCGACGGCGAAGGTGGCTCCGCTTGCGGCGTCGCGCCAGGCGTCGCCGACCCGGAGCCGCCGGTGCTCGGGGGCCAGGACGTTCATCGGGTCACTCATCGCGTCGCCTCCTGTGATCTTCTCGGTGCTGTCCGGCGTGCCTGCCCGGCGATCGCCCTCTGCGCCCGGACGGACGGGTCACTCGCCCTCGTCGGGGGCGAGGTTCCCGAGCGGGTCGAATGTGGCCCTGGCCCGGTCCGACGACGACGCCCCGCGCCACCGATCGCCTCGGCGGGCCACGGCCGTGCCAAGGTCGTCAGGCCGTGCCCACTGGCGGCGGCCCGCCGATGCTCGACTGCCACGTGCGGGCGCAGGGTGCCACCGCCGCCCGGCGCGGTTACCGCCCAGCCTCGGAAAGCGACAGTCCGGTGCCCGCGTCGAACAGGTGCGCACGGTCCAGGTCGACCGTGACAAGCAGCCGCTCGCCCGGCGTACCGGTGACGGTGGGTCGTGCCTTGACCTTGAGGATCTCCGCCCCCACTCGGACGTCGACCACCGTCCGGTCACCGAGTGGTTCAAGCCCGTACAGCTCCCCCGAGAGCGACGCGTCCCCACGCCGCTCGACGGACAGGTCCTCCGCGCGCAGGCCCAGCAGCAGCGCACGACCGTCCTCAGCCGTGGTCCAGCGGGGCCGCGGCAGCGTCCAGCCATCCGCACCGACCAGACGGTCTCCCTCGGCGTGGCAGGCGAGCAGGCTGATCGGCGGGCTTCCGACGAATCCCGCGACCCACCGGTTGGCCGGACGCTCGTACACCTCGGTCGGCGTGCCGACCTGTTGCACCCTCCCCTCCTTGAGGATCGCGACCTGGTCGGCCATGGACAGGGCCTCGACCTGGTCGTTTGTCACGTAGACGAAGGTTGCTCCGAGGCTCCGGTGGATGCGGGTGAGTTCGGTGCGCATCTCGACCCGGAGTTTGAGGTCGAGGTTCGTCAGTGGCTCGTCCATGAGAAACGCGCGCGGGCGCCGGACCAGCGCCCGGGCCAGGGCGACCCGCTGCATCTCACCGCCCGACAACTGCGCGGGACGACGCTGCAGCAGACGTTCGATGTGCAGCAGGCTCGACATCTGCTCGACGGCAGCGGCGATCTCGCTCGACGAACAGCGGCGTGCCCGCAGCGGCGAGGCGATGTTCTCGTACGCCGTGTGTCGCGGGTAGAGGGCGTAGTTCTGGAAGACCATGGCCAGGTCACGTGCGGCCGGGCTGTCAGCGGTCGCGTCCCTCCCGTCCAGGTGCACCGACCCGGCGTCGAGCTTCTCGAGGCCGGCGACCGCCCGCAGGGTCGTCGTCTTACCTGCCCCGGAGGGCCCGAGCACGACGAAGAACGAGCCGTCCGGCACGTCCAGCGTCACCCCGTCCAGGGCCTGGACCTTGCCGAACGACTTGCGCAGCCCGTGTGCTGCCACGGTTCCCATCAGGCCACCAGCTCTTCCGTACGCACGTCGTAGACCGCCGGGGTTCCGCCGGTGTGCCGCAGCCCGACCGGTGCGTCGGCGGCGAACCGGACAGTCGGTGGCATCCGAACCCGTACGTCGGGCTGGCCGCCGTGGTCGACCACGTAGATGATCTCGTCGCCCAGCCACTCCACCGAAACCACCCGGGCCGGGACCGAACCTTCCGCCCCTGGTGCTGTGACTTCCAGCGCCTCCGGCCGGACGCCTGCGACCAGGGCACGGTCGCGCGGCAGACCTGACGGGGGCGTAAGGGCCAGTCCGCCCCGACCGCGCAGCTTCCCGTCGGCCACCTCCACCTCGATCAGGTTCATCGGCGGGGAGCCGATGAATGCAGCGCAGAAGAGACTCGCCGGACGGTCGTAGACCTCCAGCGGCGTGCCGATCTGCTCGACGCGACCCTTGTTCAGGATGGCGATTCGGTGACCGAGCGACATCGCCTCGACCTGGTCGTGGGTGACGTAGACCATCGTCGCCCCCAGTTCCCCCTGCAGGTGCTTGATTTCCGTGCGCATGTCCGCCCTCAGCTCCGCGTCCAGGTTGGTGAGAGGCTCGTCCATGAGGAATGCGCGCGGCCGTCGCACCAGGGCGCGGGCAAGCGCGACGCGCTGCTGCTCCCCGCCGGACAGCTGGCGCGGTCGCCGGTCCAGGAGCGGACCGAGCCGCATCAGCCGGGCAGCCTCGTCGACCCGCTCGCGCACCTCCGGCTTGGGCAGTCCCTCGGCCCGCAGTGGGAACGCCAGGTTGTCGCGGGTTCTCAGGTGCGGGTAGAGAGCGTAGAACTGGAACACCATGGCGATGTCGCGCTCGGCGGGCGGCAGGTCGTTGACGAGCGTGTTGCCGATGCGGATGTCGCCCGCCGTCTGCCTCTCCAGGCCGGCCACGGCCCGCAGCGTGGTCGTCTTGCCGCAACCCGAGGGGCCGAGCATCACGAACAGCTCGCCGTCGGCGACGGACAGGTCCACGTGGTCGACTGCGACCGTCCCGTCCGGGTAGCGCTTGTGCAGGCCGGTCACCTCGATGCCGGCCATCAGCGTCGCACCGCCCCGAGCGTCACACCGGCGACGAGGTGCTTGCGCACCAGGTAGGCGAAGACGAGCACCGGTAGCGCGAAGACCACGGAGGCGGCGGCCACGAGACCCCAGTCGACAGTGGTGCCGCCGATGAGGCCGGCGATGGCGGGTGGCGCCGTCCGCACGCTGTCGCTGGAGGTGAGGAAGATGGCGAACACGAACTCGTTCCACGAGAAGATGAGTGCGAAGACCGCCGTCGCGGCGATGCCGGGCACGAGCAGGGGAAGGGTGAACCGCCGGAACGCCTGCAAACGGGTGTAGCCGTCGAGCATGGCGGCATCCTCGTACTCCGCGGGCACCTCGTCGACGAATCCCTTCATCATCCAGATCGTGAACGGGAGGTTGAACGCGGCGTAGATGAGGATCAGGCCGAGCTTGCTGTCGATGAGTCCGACCTGGCGGTACATGAGGAAGATCGGGATCACGACCACCACGGGCGGCATGAAGCGGGTGGACAGGATGAAGAACAGTTGGTCCTTCTTGGCCTTCACGGCGAAGCGTGAGTAGGCCCAGGCTGCCGGGACCCCCAGCACGGTGGCCAGCACCGTGGAGGCCCCGGCGACCACGACCGAGTTGAAGAACGAGACGGACAGGGTCGAGCGACCGCCGTCGGAGGCGACGAACACGTCCCTGAAGTGGTCCATAGTGACCTCGAAGCCGAAGAACTCGGCCGGGATGGCGTAGACGTCCCGGTTCTCCTTGATGGAGGTCTCGATCATCCAGAGCACCGGGAAGAGCATCACGACGGCCAGTACGGTCAGCAGCGCGACCTCCAGCACGGACCGGCCGCGGCCACCGAAACGACGTGCGGGGGGAGTGTGATCCGGGGCAGGACCTGTGGACACGGCCTCGTCGACGGAGACGGCCATCAGCCCTCCTTGAGCTTGTTCAGGTAGCGCAGGTAGAACTGCGTGAGGACGATGACGACGAGGACCATGAGGATCCCGTACGCCGAGGCGGTTCCGGTGTTGAAGCCCAGGAACGCGACCTTGTAGACGTGGAACGACAACGTCTCGGTGGAGACACCCGGACCTCCGCTGGTGAGGATGTAGACGAGGTCGAACAGCCGGAAGGCCTCGATGGACCTGAACAACACGGCGATGAGAAGCAGCGGCCACACCAGCGGAAGAGTGATGTGGCGGAACCGGAACCACTCCGACGCCCGGTCGATCGAGGCGGCCTCGTACAGGTACTTGGGGACCGCGGTGAGGCCCGCAAGCGCGATGAGCATGATGAACGGCGTCCACTGCCAGGTGTCGACCACGATCAGGGAGACCAGTGCCGTTCGCTGCCGGGTGAGCCACTCCACCTGCCCCAGGCCGAGCGAGCCGAGCATGCTGTTGACCACGCCGAACTGCGCGTCGAGCATGAATCGCCAGAACAGCCCGACCACGACCGGCGACAGCATCATCGGGACCAGGAACAGCGTGGTCAGCAGTCCTCGCCCGTGCGTGCGCCGTGAGATCAGGTAGGCGATGGCGAAACCGAGCACGGTCTGCAGGCCGACCGCACCGACCACGTAGATCAACGTCGTCAGGGCCCTCTGGTGGACCTGCGCCGAAGACAGGATCGCGGTGTAGTTCCCGAACCCGACGAAATGGGCCGGCCCGCCACGGGTGGCCGAGTAGTCGGTGAAAGACAGGTACAACGCCCAGAGCAGCGGGAACACCGACATCGCGAGCAACAGCAGCAGCGCGGGGGAAATGAAGGCCACGGCGATCCCGCGGTCGCCCAGCCGGCGGGACCGCCCCGGTGCAGGTGGCGTCGCGGACGCCACCTGCCCGGGGTGATCGGTCGTCGGAGGTACCGGGTCACTCACAGTCCGCCGCCGCCCTTGCGGCTGCCGGAGTCGAGCACGCCCTGCTGCTCCCTGGCGATGTCGTCGAGCGCGTCCTTCGGCTTCTTCGCGCCGTTGAGAGCCGCGTTCACGTTGGTGTTCTCGATGTCGACGAGGCGCGCGTACTCGGGCACGTTCCACATGTCCCGCATCCGCGGAACCGAGTCGGCGTACACCTGGTTGAACGGCCCGGCATTGAGGAACTCGGGCGAGGACAGGGCGTCCGTACGCGATGGCACACCGCCAGCCGCCGCCCACTTCTTCTGGATGTCAGCCCGCTCGAACCACTTCATGAAGTTCAGGGCCTCCGCCTGGTTCGCCTCGGCGGCGTAGGCCGACACGTGCATCCCCATCCCGCCGAGCGGGACCAGGTTCGTCTTCTGGCTCGGCAGGGTGGCAAAACCCAGCTTGTCGAGAATCTGCTCCCGCGTGGTGCCGAGCGTCGACTGCTTCGGATCGAGCAGACCGCCGCTCGCGGCGATCCAGTTGAACGCGATGCATGCCTTGCCCTGGGCGACCGCCGCGTTCACCTCGTCGATGAACCAGTTGCCGGAGCCCTTTGCGGTCAGCGGCTTCATCTTGTTGACCAGGACGTCCATCGCCTCCTGGCCCGCGGCGTCGTTGAGGACGCCCTCGATCTTGCGCGTCTTGGGGTCCCAGAGGTTGCCGCCGTAGACGCCGTTGACCGTGTTGTAGGTTACGGCCGCGGCGTCGGAGCCGTTGGCCTGGTGGAAAGCCAGGCCGCTGACGCCGGGGTTGTCCGCCTGGCACTTCCCGGCGACTGAAATCATCTCGTCCCAGGTCTGCGGTGGCTTGTCGCCGATCAGGTCCTTGCGGTAGATCATCGTCCAGGTGTCGCCGAGCAGCGGGAGTCCGTACAGGCTGGCGTTTTCGTCGCGCTTGCCGGTCTCCGCCTGGGGGAACTGGCCGTAGGCCGCCAGGAGGTACGGGTTGTAGGCCGTGACGTCGATGTTGTTCTTGACGAAGTCGGTGATGTCGAGGATGTTGCCGTTCGTCACGGCCTCGCCGATGTGCTGCGAGTCCAGGATCGCGATGTCGAAGTCGGTCTTGCGCGCGGCGAACTGGGTGAACATCGCGTCGTGCCAGTTCGCGTTCGGCACCGTGTTGACCTTGATGGTCGCGTTCGGCCGCTCCTTCTTGTACTCCGCGTTCGCGAAGGCTTCCAGTGCCTGGGCAGGAGGCCATTCGAACCAGATGAAGCTGAGTGTCAGCGGGTCCTTGGTGAGCTCCGGGACGGTCGCCGGCGCCTTGGGGGCGCTCGCCTCCGCGCCGTCGTCCTGGCCGTCACCACAGGCCGCCACGGACGTGGCGGCCGCCAGCAGCATGGCCGCCGTCGCCAGTTGCACCTTTCGCCCGGTACCGGAAATTCGTCCTATTCGCTGTTGATACCGCATCTTCCTGCCTGCTTTCTGGCTGGGGACTTCTAGAACCTCGCTATGTGCTTCGCCGAGCAGTTGCCGGGTTGTTCAGGCGTGTTGCGGGCTGTCACAGGGGCCGTACTGCGATCGCTGCGGTTCCGGGACGATGCAAGATCGCGATCATCCGCCACTTTTCCTATACGATCTGGTGGGGGCGTCAGCATGTCGCAGCGTTGTGACTGATGTCAACAGGTTCCCGAAGACGCCAGAGAGGACCCTCACGTCACGATGGACGACGATGCGATGACCGCGCGGGGCCGCAGGGCCGTGCCGGGCGGAACGCCGCCGGGAAGGTCTGGCGGCCGGCTCGCCGACGAGGTGTACGACACGCTGCTCGGACAGCTGATGTCGCTCCGGATCGAGCCTGGCTCCCGCGTCACGATCGACGTCCTGGCCCGAGAGCTGGGGGTCTCGCAGACGCCGATCCGGGACGCTCTGAACCGCATGGAGGCGGAGGGTCTGGTCGTGCGTGTGCCCCATGCCGGCTATCGCATCCCTCCGCAGATCACCCGTCAGCGATTCGAGGACATGCTCGAGGTCCGCCTGCTCCTCGAGCCGGCGGCGGCACGCAGGTCCGCCGAACGCGCATCCCCGGCGCAGGTGGCCGGTCTGCGACGGATGCTGTCGGAGATGGCGGAACTGGAGGGGGGCAACGGGCCGATGGCCTACGGCGCCTTCGGGCTACGCGACGCCGCTTTCCACGACCTCGTCGCCCTGAGCGCGGAGAACCAGGTCATCCGCGAGGCGCTCGCTCGCCTGCACAGTCACGTGCACCTCTTCCGGCTTCACCACGACACCCAGGTCACCCACCTGGCCATGGCCGAGCACGAGGATGTCGTGGCCGGAATCGCGGCGCGCGACCCCGAGGCCGCCGCCTACGCGATGCGTCGGCACATCTTGCGGTCCGGCGAGCGTTTCCGACGATTGTTCGACGAGGCCAGGGGCGCGGACGGAATGGCGGTGCAGGCTTGACGGGCGGACTGGCCCGAGGAATGCTAACTCAACCGGATCGGATCGGATTGGATCTAGCTCACCCGCCCCCAGATGCGAGGAGAAGCAGGTGCCCAGAGCGCTGCTCCTGACCGGCGATGCCGCCGAGGAGCTCGACACCATGTATCCCTACTATCGCGTGCAGGAGGGCGGCTGGGACGTCGACGTCTCGTCACGGACGATGCGTGACGTGCAACTGGTCATCCACGAGTTCGACCCCAACTCGGACGCCTACGTGGAGAAGAACGGCCGGAAGCTGCCGGTCGACGTGCCGTGGGCCGAGGTCGACGTCGAGCGCTATGACGCCCTCATCATCCCCGGCGGGCGTGCCCCCGAGTGGATCCGGGTCGACGCCGACGTCAGGCGCATCACCGAGCACTTCTTCGCGCGCAACCTCCCCATCGCCCTGGTGTGCCACGGCGCGCAGGTGCCAGCGGTGTACGGGCTGCTGAAGGGTCGGAAGACGGCGTGCTTCCCACCCATCACCGGTGACATGGAGAACGCGGGCGCGACGGTCGTCGACGCTCCAGACGTCGTGGACGGCAACCTCGTCTCCTGCCGGGGGTGGCCCGACATGCCGCAATTCGGCCGGGCGATGATGGAGGTCTTCTCGAAGTCCGTCAACCCCGCATCGGCATGAGCACACCTGGCCTGCCCAGGTGACGACACTTCGGACCGTCACGGTCGACGGCTCCCCCGTCCACTTTCTGGAGAGCGGCACCGGGCCCGCGGTGCTGATGCTGCACGGCTCCGGACCCGGCACGACCGGGTCCGGCGCCTGGGCAACGACGGCGCGGGCGCTGGGCATGTCCTGGCACCTGGTGGCTCCTGACCAGGCAGGTTTCGGCCGTACACCTGTCCCGGCGGGCTCCAGGGGTGGCCTCCGGCTGTGGACGGAGCAGGCCGCCGGCCTGATGGACGCGCTCGGTGTCGAGAACTACGCCGTGGTGGGTCACTCCATGGGCGGCGCCGTGGCGCTGGCGTTGGCGGCCGAGCGCCCGCAGCAGGTCACCCGGGTCGTGGCGGTCTCGACGATGGGCGCCCCCGGGGCGCCGCTCTCCGCCGACCTCGACGCGATCTGGGCCGCCCCACCCGGCCCGCTCGGGGCACGAGACATGCTGAGTCGCCTCGTCCTCGACCAGGCGCTCGTGACCGACTCGGCCGTCGATGCCCGGGCGGCTGCCATGCGAGCGGGGGCGGCCGCATTCGCGTCGTTGTTCCCCCCACCGAGGGCACGATGGGTCGACGAGCTCACCCTCTCGGCGCGGACGCTGGCGGCGGTCCGCGCGCCCGTGCTGCTCGTGCACGGCGCCGAGGACCGGGTCACCCCGCTCGGGACGGCAGCCCAGCCCCTGCTCGAACAGCTGGCCGATGTCCGTCTGCACGTGCTCGGCCGATGCGGGCACGTGCCGGCGATCGAGCACCCGCACGAGTTCAGGCAACTGCTGTCGTGCTTCCTCCGCCGGGACCCCGGTCACTGATTGCTGCGGCAGGTCCGCTGCTTGCTGCCGAACCCGCCCGATCATCCGACGTTCGCTGCCATGGAGTCTCGATATCATGGGCGCACCAATCCCCTGACCGGATGGGAATTTCATGAGCCTGCGAATCAGAATCGTCACCGTCGCCGTGCTCCTGGCCGCCATCGCAGTCGTCGCCATCGTGACCCAGGCCCAGACTCTCTGGAACGTCGCCGGATTCACCTGGTCCAACTAACCCGATCTCTCCTCCTCTCTGAGGGGGACGTTCAGCTTCCCCTCAGAGGAGCTCGTCATGCCGACGCGCCCCCGGGCACCGTACCGTCCGTCGTCTTCGTCCCTGAGCGATCCTCGCGCGCGTGAAGAGGTGCCCTGCTCCGACAGCTACCAGATCTGAGCGTCCTG
This sequence comes from Micromonospora sp. WMMD1102, assembly GCF_029626265.1. Classification (NCBI taxonomy): domain Bacteria; kingdom Bacillati; phylum Actinomycetota; class Actinomycetes; order Micromonosporales; family Micromonosporaceae; genus Micromonospora; species Micromonospora sp. WMMD1102. Next base: position 3,973,705 of record NZ_JARUBN010000001.1, read on the forward strand.
GCGACGGGACGGTCGTCGTGGTCGGTACGTTGCCGCTCGTTCCGGGGCGGAGGAGGCGCCATTGGTACCTGGGTACCACGGACGGCCGGGAAGTGTCGACTGCGGTACCAGGGTCGTGGCGCTGCGCGAACCTAGCGTGGTGAGCATGATTCAGGTACGCGAAGTAACCAAGCGGTACGGTACGAAGACGGTCGTCGACCGCCTCTCGTTCACCGCGCAGCCCGGACAGGTCACCGGTTTCCTGGGCCCCAACGGCGCCGGCAAGTCGACGACCATGCGGATGATCGTCGGCCTCGACGCGCCGACCGCGGGCGATGTGCTGGTCAACGGCAAGCCGTACGCGTCGTCGAAGGCACCACTGCGCGAGATCGGCGTTCTGCTCGAGGCCAAGGCAGTACATCCCGGCCGTACGGCGGTCAGCCACCTTCTCGCGATGGCTCGCACGCACGGCATCCCGCGCTCCCGCGTCGACGAGGTCCTCGACCTGGCCGGCCTCTCGGCCGTCGCCCACAAGCGGGTCGGCGCCTTCTCCCTCGGCATGGGCCAGCGGCTCGGCATCGCCGCCGCGCTGCTCGGCGACCCGGCCGTGGTGATGCTCGACGAGCCGGTCAACGGACTCGATCCGGAGGGAGTCCTCTGGGTGCGCAACCTGCTCACCGGCCTGGCCGCCGAGGGCCGTACCGTGATGTTGTCCTCGCACCTGATGAGCGAGGTCTCGCTGATCGCCGACCACCTGGTCATCGTCGGCCGAGGCAGACTGCTGGCCGACACCACCGTGGCCGACTTCGTGGCCGCCGAGGGTGTGCGGGTCGTCACCGCCGCCCCCGACGCGCTGCGCACGTTGATCGCCCGCCCAGGTGTCACGGTCACCTCGACCGGTGCCGAGGAACTGCTCGTCGCCGGCGCCTCCGCCCGCGAGATCGGGCTGGCCGCGGCTACCCGTGGCATCCCGCTGTTCGAGCTCACCCCGCAGAACGCCTCGCTCGAAGAGGCATTCATGGACCTGACCCGCGACGCTGTCGAATACGAGGCCGCCCGATGAAGATCACCGCTGGTGGCGTTGTCGCCGCCGAATGGACCAAGTTCTCCTCGCTGCGCTCCACCTGGATCACGACCGGCATCTCCGTCTTCCTCCTGATCGCCTTCGGCATGATCGCCTCGGCCTCCTTCTCGGGCGACGAACTGACTTCGATCGACCTGGCCCTGTCCGGCAGCAGCCTGGCCGCGCTGTCCGTCGGCGTGCTCGGCGCGCTGCTGGGCGCCGGCGAGTACACCACCGGCATGATCCGGGCGACCCTCGCCGCGGTGCCGCGTCGGTTGCCGGTGCTGTGGTCGAAGATCCTCGTGGCCGGGTCTGCCGCCTTCGTCACGATGACCGCCGGCGCCTTCGCCGCCTTCGCATCGGGGTCGGCCGTGCTCAACGACAAGGTCGGCGGCGTGGGCCTCGGCGACGACGGCGTGCTGCGGGCCCTGCTCGGTGCCGGCCTCTATCTCGGCCTGGTCGCCGTGCTCGGCGTCGCGCTCGGCATGCTCGTCCGCTCCAGCGCCGGCGCCATCGCGATCCTGGCCGGTCTGCTGCTGATCGTGCCCGGTCTGGCCGCGCTACTGCCGAGCTCGATCTCCGAGGCCATCACCCCGTACCTGCCCAGCAACGCCGGCAGCGCCGTGATGGCGCTGAACCAGGCGGACGGCGCCCTGGCGCCCTGGGCCGGCCTCGCGGTCTTCGCCGGGTACGTGATCGTGACGCTCGGCGCGGCGGCGTACCGGCTCAGGGCGACCGACGCGTGAGCGGGTAAGGGAGAATCGGCAGATGAGCGGGCAGGGATGGCTGGTGGACCGGCAGGCACGACTGCGGGCCTTCGACCGGCGCCGCCCGTGGGTCATGGACACCCTGGTGGCCGTTCCGCTCGTGCTCTTCAGCATCCCCAACATCATCGAAAATCCCCTGTCGGCGACCATCGCAACCCTGGTCCTGCTACCAGCGCTGTACTGGCGGCGGCGGTACCCGTTCCCGGCGTTCCTGGTCACCGCGACCATCGAGTTGATCGAGGGATTGCTCGACGTCGGCGTCGGCGCCGGGGTGATCCTGCTCGTGATGCTGTTCGGGGTGGCCTCCCGCGCTTCGTGGCGGGCGCTGGCCTGGTCCTCCACGATCACCGTCGCGCTGCTGGTCGCCGAGATCTACCTGCTCAACCCGGTGACGGAGAACCGCATCGTCACGCTGTTCCTGGTGATCGGCACGTCGGCGGCCGCGGTCGCGTCCGGCGTCGCGGTGCGCACCCGCCGGGCGTACCTCGTCGCACTCGAGGACCGCGCCGCCCGCCTGGAAGTCGAGCGGGATCAACGGGCCCGCCTCGCCGTCGCCGAGGAGCGGGCCCGGGTGGCCCGCGAGATGCACGACATCGTCGGCCACCACGTGTCGGTGATCGTGGGCCTGGCCGACGGCGGCGCCGCGCTCGCGACCACGCGGGGCGAGCAGACCGCCGAACCGCTTCGGTTGATCGGTGACACCGGCCGGCAGGCGCTGTCCGAACTGCGCCGGGTGCTGGGCGTACTGCGCGAGGGGGACACCGATCCGCAGCTCAGCCCACAGCCCAGCATCGACGACCTCAACCGGCTGCTGCCGAGCATCCGGGCGGCCGGGCTGCCGGTCACCTACTCCACCTCGGGCGAGCTACACACCCTCGGCAAGGGCGTGCAGCTCGCGGTCTACCGCATCGTCCAGGAAGCGCTCACCAACACCCTCAAACACGCGGGACGCGGCGCGGCCGCGGACGTCACCCTCGCTGTCGCAGACGGGGAGGTACGGGTACAGGTCCGCGACAACGGTCACGGCGTACCGGCGGCCCCGAGCCACGGCCTGCTCGGGATGCAGGAACGCGCCGCCATGTACGACGGGGTGGCGGTCACCGGCCCGGCCGAGCGGGGCTGGCTCGTCGACGTGGTCCTCAAGGAGCCCTCATGACCACCGTGTTGATCGCCGACGACCAGCAGTTGCAGCGCATGGGGTTCAGGATGCTGCTCGACGGCACCCCCGAGATGACAGTGGTCGGCGAAGCCTCGGGCGGCGCCGACGCCGTGCGGATGGCGGAACAGACCCGCCCTGACGTGGTGTTGATGGACGTCCGCATGCCCGGCATGGACGGCATCGAGGCCACCCGCCGGATCACCTCGGCTGGCTCGCGCACCCGCGTACTGATGCTGACCACCTTCGACCTGGACGAATACGTCTACGCGGGACTGCGAGCCGGCGCGAGCGGCTTCCTACTCAAGGACGCCCGCCCCGAGGAGCTGATCGCCGGCATCCGCGCCGTCGCGAGCGGCGATTCGGTGGTGGCTCCCAGCCTGACCCGCAAGCTGATGAACGCCTACCTCCAGGATCCGGCGCCGACCGCACGTGCGGATCCCCGCCTGAGCAGCCTGAGCGAGCGAGAGCGAGAGGTCCTGGAGGCGATCGGCCAGGGCGCCACCAACACCGAGATCGCCGAACGTTTCACCCTCACCGAATCCACGGTGAAGAAGCACGTCGGACGCGTCCTGGCCAAGATCGGCGCGCGGGACCGGATCCAGGCGGTCATCTTCGCGTACGACAACGGCCTGGTCCGACCACGCGCCTGAGCAGCTGCCGCCACGACTACACGTCGTCCGCTTCGGGCAACGCGGAGGAGGCTGCCCGCGACCGCCTGCTCAGCGGAGGTGGCCGGCGAGGTTGCGCACCGCCTCGTCGAACGCCCCCTCGGCCTCGCAGGGGCTGTGTCCTCTGATCGGTGGCGGGAAGATGTCGCCGGCCGGAGCGGTGACGCCGCGTGGGTCGCGAATCCGCCGGTCCACCGTCCGCTTCCGGTCGGACGCGTCGGGTGCCTCGTCGGGTCGCCGCGCCGGGAAGACCCTGCCGCCGAGGGGGTCGGTGTCCCGCCACAGGTTCACCCACCGCCAGCCGATCCGGTCGGCGATCTCGTGGATCACGTCGTCGTTGACGTAGGCGGGAAAGAGCCGGGCGTACATCCGTCGAAGTGGCGAGCCGTGGGTCAGCAGGGCGATCCGGTCGGTGATCCGCGGCGGCAGCTGCAGCACGCTCGCGGCGAGCAGGACGGAACCGTGGCTGTGCCCGGTGAGCACCACCGCGTTTCCTGAGTCGACGAGGTAGGTGATCCGGCAGGTCAGTTCGGGAACGGCCCGTTCGGCGTAGCACGGTGGCGCGAACGGGTGCGCGGCTCTGGGCCAGAAGGTGCCCAGGTCCCACAGCACGCCCACGTACCGCCGGAAGCCAGGGGTGCGGTGGGCGAAGATCCCGCCGACGATCAGACCCACGATGATGGCGGCGATCAGATAGCTGCCGAAGCCGATCGCGAAGTTGACGAAGCCGACCGGCAGCCCCACGTAGCGCTGGACCAGTTCGCTGGGAGACGTCGGCAGCAGGCCGAGCGCGACCGCCGCGATGCCGACTCCGGCGAGGCAGGCATAGAGCACCGCGAGCGGCACCAGAGTCTCGGTGAACCGGGCACGGGCTATGGTCCTGCCCACCTGCCGCAGCCGGGGCGTGGCATCGGCGGCGCGTCCGGGAAGTCACGGGCGACGATCGACGACGCGGCACGGATCCGTCCCGGTCGGGACGCCAGCGACACCAGGCCGGCGACGGCCAGCGTCACCAGCACCGCCAGCGAAAAGCCGAGGATGGCCCAGATGCAGGAACGCGGAGGGCTGGTGATCAGCGCCTCGGCGGTCGGCGCGCCCCGGTTCAGGACGTCGGACACCCGATAGGCGAGTTCGGCGGAGAACGTGAGCGCCAGACTGATCGCGGCGACGGCGGTTGCCATGGCGCCGAACCCGTGCGAGCGTGCGACACCCGGCCGTCGGTCCCGGTGCCAGAACAGCACCACCCCGAGGACGGCCAGCAGCACCGCCTGGCCGATGAACAGCCAGACGACCGTCAGGTTGTAGCCGGGCAGCCCGTTCCGCTCCGGCCAGGAGGCCGAACTCGTCAGGAGGTGGATCAGGACCAGCACGGTCAGGCCGAGGGCGGTCGTGCGCAGCACGCCGACCAAGCGGTCGAGCTGCCGTTCCGTGGGCGCGGTCAGGGGTGGAGTGCAGAGCAGGATCGCGCACGCGATCAGCAGCAGCCCGGCAGCCACCGTCAGCACGACGGTGCCGATCGCGAGATTCTGTGCGGTCCGGGCGCCGAGCAGACTGAGGTCCAGCGTGGCAAAGGCCGCCGCGACGTGAATCGAGCGCAGTCGACCGACCAGCGGCTCGGTGTCCCACCGGCCGATCGCGGTGCGCCGGTGCGCCGGAAGGGGCTGGTCGGTCGCACGGAAGACGTGGAACGGGAGTGCCGGGCGGGCGCTGAGCGCCCACACCAGGCCGATGGCCGCCGCCGGCGCCAGCGCGAGCACCGCCAGGCGCACCCCGGCCGGACGTCCCCCGAGCCAGGAGAGCCAACTGCGTCCGGCCAGGCACACCGGCGAGGACATGCACCTCCACCCGATCACGTCCAGCGCGACCCCGACGAAGCTCAGCACGTACATCCCGGTCAGGGTGAGTGCCAACAACCGGCACAGGGCCTTGATCACTGGGTCGGGGCCGGCGCCGGCCGGACGCATCCAGATGGCCAGGTTGATCAGCATGAAGGGCAGCAGGATCACCATCGACAACGTCCGCACAGCGGTGCCAGCAGGAAGATTGTTCCAGCGGTAGGCCTCCAGCGTCACTCCGTCCGCCTTGCCGCCCTCGTGGTTGTCCGGCCGCGGTCGGTAGAAGCCGCCCCTGTGGTCGCCCGCCACCTGCTGCACGTGCGGGCGATCCAGCAGGTCGTCCGGGCCGGTACCGGAGACCCCGTGCACCCGCAGCTCCACCACACCGTCGTCCCCGGCGCGCCCGCCCGCCTCTCGGTGATTCATCCGGTACCGGCCCCCCGGCGTGTTACGTAGCCTGCTGCTCGCGGCCGCCGACACGCAGGGCCGGCCCAGCCTCGGCTGGCCACCCCGACCCGCTCGGCTTCGTCCGACGCCGCCCGTGTGGCGAGGTGGGCATACCCCACGAAGGGCGAAACAACCTCACTCTTCGCTCCCGATTTCGTCGTGGAGACCGAAGCCACCGCTGTCCTCGCCGGCCCGGTGACATCGACGACACCACGTCACGGGCCCCTGTGCCGTGGTGTCCTTCGCGGCGTCTCGACGCCTGGGTAACCTGGACCTCACACAAGTGTGAGGTTCGACGGAAGGCAGGAATGACCACCATTCGGATCGGTGAGCTCGCCGCCCGCACCGGGGTCAGCGTGCGATCCCTGCGCTACTACGAGGAGCAGGGCCTGCTCACCAGCCTGCGCAGCCCGAGCGGGCACCGCCGCTACTCCGAGGGCCAGGTCGAGCGGATCCTCCTCATCCAGCGGCTGTTCTCCGCCGGCCTGAGCAGCCGGACAATCGTCGATCTCCTGCCCTGCGTCGACGCCCCGAGTGCGGACGCCTCCGAGGCGGCGCTGGAGCGGATGCGTCAGGAGCGGCACCGGCTCGACGTGCACATCGAAGACCTGGTCAAGACCCGTGCGGTACTCGACGAACTGATCGCCGCCAACCGCGCCTACCGTAGCGAACTCGCCAGCGCGTGACCCGCGCCGCACTCGTCTCCGGCGGCCGACGCAACTATGCCGATCAGGTACCGTGCCGCCTCGTCCATGCACTCCGGGTATAGGTTCGCCGCATGGATCTGGTCGCCGCCTGTCGAGCGTTCGTCGCCGTCAGCGGCCATGGCAGCTTCACCTCCGGCGCCGCCGCGGCGGGAATTCCCCAGTCGGTCGCCAGCCGCCGCATCGCCGCCCTGGAGGAGCACTTCGGGGCGCGGCGCCCGGAGCCTGCACGACCACCTGCGGACGGGCACCCTGCCCTGGTGGGGTTAGCCGACCGGCACGCCGTCCCACCGGCGGCGGCCGAGGTCCCACCGGCGGCGGCCGAGCGGCGACACCGCTCCGGTCAGTACCTTGTCAGCACGTGCGTGCATCCGGAACCCCCCGGTCCTCGGTCGCCCCTCACCACCCGGAGACCACGATCTCCGCCGCCCGGGCGATGAGGGCGTCGTCGTAGCTGGCGTCCTGTTCGTCGCGGCTGGACAGCACCGCGAGGACGATCGGCGCGCGGTCCGGTGGCCAGATCACCGCGATGTCGTTGCGGGTGCCGTATCCGCCGGCCCCGGTCTTGTCACCGACGACCCAGCCCTCGGGAACGCCGGCGCGGATCAGCGCGGCGCCGGTGGTGTTGCCCCGCAGCCAGTTGTTGAGGATGTCGCGGTCCGCCGGGTCGAGGGCGTCGCCGACGGCGTACCGGCGCAGGTCTTCGGCGAGCGCCCGGGGTGTGCTGGTGTCCCGCCGGTCGCCGGGCCGGGCCTCGTTGAGTTCGGTCTCGTAGCGTGCGGCGTCCGTGACCCGGTCGCCGATCCCGCGCAGCTTTCTCTCGAACCGTTGCGGTCCGCCGAGATGGCGCAACAGCAGGTTGCCGGCGGTGTTGTCGCTGTGTCGGACCGCGGCGTCGGCGATGGCCCGCAGCGTCATGCCCTCCGCGACATGCCGCTCGGTGATCGGCGAGTAGGTCACCAGGTCGTCTGCCGAGTACCGCACCACCCGGTCCAGCTCGGCGTCCGTGGTCTCGTCGAGGACCTCGGCGGCGGCCAACGCCTTGTACGTCGAGGCGTAGCCGAACCTCTCGTCGGCCCGGTGACCCACGGTCCGGCCGGTGCCGGTGTCGATCGCGTAGATTCCCAGCCGCGCGTCGTACCTCTGCTCCAGCCGTCGGAACTCGCGGTCCCGGTCGGTGGCGGCGGACGTGGACGCGGTGGCCGTGGGCGTGGACGCGGTGGCCGTGGGCGTCATTCCGCGGTCGTGCGTCGGCTGCTCGGCGGCGTCAGCCGGGCCGCACGCGGCCAGGGACATCGCCGCCACCGCGGCCACCAGACGGTGTGTCGTAAGAACCATCATCGCTCCTTGTCGATGCCGTGAGCCCGGCGCGAACGACGCCGGTCGGGCAGGACTCGACTCTGGCGGGAATCCGCTATGCGGTCGAAGACCGAAGTGACGGCCTTCATGCCGATCCGGCATCGCCTGACGCGGGTGGGTCGCGACGCGTGTGAGCCGGGCTACAGACGCTTTGCCCCTGACATCCGGTCTCCGGCACTGCGGGCCAACCCGAGGCGGCTACCAGGGCAGTTCGCCGAATTGTCGGTCAGGGTTCCGGTGGGGCCGTCCGGGCCGAGCGTGGCCAGCCGAACCACGGTCCTGGCGCTTTCCGCCACCGGTCGCCTATGCCGAAGGCAGCGGCCCGGGAGGGCGACCTTCCGGACGGCGTCGACCCACGGGCGCTGGCTCGGTTCGTGATGGCACTCAGCGAGGGACACGCCGTGCACGCCGCGGCTGGCGCGACCCGTGCCGAACTGCAAGCCTCCGTGGACGTCGCCCTGCGAGCCGTCGCACTCCGCCCGTCACCGGCCGGGACCAGTGCGTTGCTCACCCCCGGTTCTCGGTGACGGGCGGAACCCGTGCCCGTCGGGCGGACGTCCCGGCTGGCGGATGGCCGGTCAGGCGGGCCGGCGCGCGTCGTGCGTCGTGACGAGCCCGTCGACACCACGGAGAAAGGTTTCGCAGATCAGGACCGGGTCGAACAGGCAGCCGGCCGCCATGGCCCCGTCGCGCAGCATGACGAAGTGCTGTGCGGCGGCCTCGGCCTCGCTCTTGTGCACGCGGGCCAGCAGGGTGTGCATCGTGTCGTGGAACCACTGCCGGTGTGAGAGGACCAGTTGGCGTACGGGACTTTCCGGGTCCGGATATTCGGCCACGGCGTTCAGGAAGGCGCATCCGCGGAAGCCGGGCGACCGGATGCCCTCGGCGATCGACGCCGCGACGGCCCGGACGGTGTCACCCGCCGGGAGGTCGCCGGACACGGCCCCGTTGACCTGGGCGCGGATGGCCGCGTCGACGCCCTGTAGGTAGGTGAGGACGAGGTCCTCCTTGCTGGGGAAGTGCCGATAGAAGGTGGCCCGGGTGACCTCCGCCTCGGCGATGATCCGGTCGACGCCGACCGAGTGGATACCCTCCGCGTAGAAGATCCTGGACGCCGTGCTGAGCAGCCGGCGTCGTGCCTCCGAGGGCCGGGGTGCGGATTCGGTACGCGCCATGGGGTCAGTATAGCGATAGAACGTTCGGTCCGGCACCGAGCCAGCACACGCCGTCCCAGACGGAGGATCCTCTCGGGCCAACGCCCGCGCAACCATGATCATATCTCGATCAGGGACGGCGAAATTCGGCCATTGGGCCGCAATGGGACACAAGTCGCCGGGCCAGCCCGAGAGGTAGAACGTTCGGTGTTGACAACGGGGAATGGAGTTGTCATCGTTGGATGCGACAGAACGTTCGTTCTGCACGAGTGGCGTTCCGGCCGCCGCGCCTCATCGTCGCGGCGGCTCCGGGAACCGACGAGAGGATGACCATGACCACCGTTGCCGCCCCCGGCATCTCGACGACGGCGGCCGCCCTGCGGCGGCTGTACGTCGTACGCTTCGCGTTCGCCATCGTCTGGGCGGCCGTGATGTTCGCGATCGCCGACGAACTCGACCCCGTGGTTGCTGCCCTGTTCGTGCTCTATCCGCTCTTCGACGTGGCGGCCGCCGTTGTCGATGCCCGGGCGTCCCGCAGCACCGGTGCGCACCGCCTGCTCCAGCTGAACATCGCGGTCAGTTCGCTGGCCGCGGTCGGCCTGGCCCTGGCTGCCACGTCCGGCATTCCGGCGGTCCTACGGGTCTGGGGTGCCTGGGCGGTGGTGGCCGGAACGGTGCAGCTGATCGTGGCAGTCACCCGGCGCAGGATGGGTGGTCAATGGCCGATGATCTTCAGTGGTGGCCTGTCGGTGCTGGCCGGTGGGTCGTTCGTCGCGAGCGCCTCGGCAACCGACCCGGCGCTGACCAACGCGGTCGGTTACGCGATTCCCGGCGCGATCTTCTTCCTCGTCTCGGCCATCCGGCTCGGCCGCGCGACGAAGGGGTAGTGACGTGCCGGACACGACGTTCGACGTGGTCGTGATCGGTGCCGGGCCGGTCGGAGAGAACGTCGCCGACCGGGTCGTCCGGGGTGGTCTGACCGTTGCGATCGTGGAGCGGGAGCTGGTCGGTGGTGAGTGCTCGTACTGGGCGTGTTTGCCGATTAAGGCGTTGCTGCGCAGCGCGTCGGCGTTGCGGGCCGCCCGCCGGTTGCCCGGCGCCCGCGAGGCGGTCACCGGCGACCTCGATCCGGCAGCCGTGCTGCGGCGCCGGGACGCGATCGCCTCGGATTGGAAGGACGACGCGCAGTCGTCCTGGCTCGACTCGGCCGGAATCGCGCTGTTCCGTGGCCAGGGGCGGATCGATGCCGATCGGGTCGTCGAGGTGACCGGTGCCGGCGGTGTCGCGACGACGCTGACCGCGCGGCATGCGGTGGTCGTCGCGACCGGCAGCGGCGCGCTGGTTCCCGACATCAGCGGCCTGGCCGCGGCCCGGCCCTGGACCAGCAGGGAGGCCGCCGCCGCACCCGAGGTGCCGGCCCGGCTGGCGATCCTCGGCGGAGGCGTGGTGGCCACCGAGATGGCGACGGCGTACGCGAGTCTGGGATCCGTGGTCACCGTGCTGGCCCGGGACGGTGTGCTGCCGCTGGCCGAGCCGTTCGCCGGCGAACTGGTCAGCAGGTCGCTGCGCGAGTCCGGTGTCTCGGTGCGACCGGATGCCGAGGCGGTGTCGGTGACCCGGGACGGCCAGGGCAAGGTGCACCTCACGCTCGCCGACGGCGGGTAGGTCGAGGCCGACGAGGTACTGGTACCAGGCCCTGCCGTCCCAGAGATCTTGCCTCGCTCGCCCTGCTGACCTGCGTCGGCACCATCCTGGCCGGGGCGCCCGGGCAGGCTGCCGTTCCGCCGGCGGCGGCCCCGGCCGACGAGCCGGCCGCCACGGCCGTGCCGCCCGCCCGGGCCGCCGCCGACACCACGCCGCCCACCCCGCCGAGCAACCTGCGCAGTACCCGGACGACCTGCCAATCCGTCACCCTTACCTGGTCCGCCTCCCGAGACGACGTCGGCGTCGCGTTCTACGACATCTACCACGACGGTCAGCACGTCACCGCGGTCAACGGCACCACCCTGACCGCCACCCTCACCGCCGTGCAGGGCAGCACCTGGGGCTGGTACGTCAACGCCCGCGACGCCGCCGGCAACGTGTCCCAGGCCAGCGCCACGCTCACCATCACGCCGCCGTTCTGCGAGCGCGACAGGGAGCGCCCCAGCACGCCGACCGACCTCGCCGCCAGCGTCAACGGCACGGACGTGACCCTCACCTGGTCGGCGTCGAGCGACAACGTCGCGGTCACCGGCTACACCATCCTGCGCGACGGCGCGGCGGTCGGTTCCATCGCGGGCACGGCCGCCAAACCACCCGGCACCTCGTTCACCGACACCGGGCTGGCCGTCGACACGGACTTCCGGTACACCGTCGTCGCCCGCGACGCCCAGGGCAACAGCTCGGCGACGAGCAGCGCGGTCACCGTGCACACCGGACCCGCCTGCACGAGCGCGGTCTGCGGCACCGCCGTGATCACCACCGAGGAGGACCTGCCCTGGGGGCTGGTGCAACTGCCGGACGGCAGCGTGCTCTACGGCCGGCGCGACCTGTTCGACATCGTCGCCACGAACCCGGACGGCACCGAGAAGCGCAGCATCGGCACGGTGCCGGGCACCGCGGGCACCAGCGGCGAGGGTGGCGTTCTCGGGCTGGCCGTGTCCCCCGACTTCGCCAGCGACCGGTGGCTGTACGTCTACCACACCACCACGACCGACAACCGGATCGTCCGGATCCGCTACGACACCACACTGCGCACCGACACCGTGCAGGTGCTCGTCAACGGCATCCCGCGCAACAAGTACCACAACGGCGGCCGGCTGCGCTTCGGCCCCGACGGCATGCTCTACGCCGCCACCGGAGACGGCCAGACTCCGGACCGGGCGCAGGACGTCGACGACCCGGCCGGCAAGGTGCTGCGGCTCGGTCCGGACGGCGCCGTCCCGTCGGACAACCCCTTCGGCAACCACGTGTGGAGCTACGGCCACCGCAACCCGCAGGGGCTGGCGTTCGACTCCCGGGGCCGGCTCTTCGAGCAGGAGTTCGGCAACAACGTCCTGGACGAGACGAACATCATCGTCCGGGGCGGCAACTACGGCTGGCCCGCCTGCGAGGGAACGGTCGGCGACTGCGCGAACCCGAACTTCGTGGCGCCGATCCACACGTACCCGGTCGCCGACGCGTCGTGCAGCGGCATCGCGATCGTGCGGGACGTGCTGTACACCGCCTGCCTGCGTGGCAACCGGATGTACCGCGCGGTGATCAGCGGCGACACGCTCACCGACATCCAGCAGTACTTCGTCGGCACGTACCTCCGGCTGCGCACGGTCGAGCCGACCCTCGACGGAAACCTGTGGTTGACCACGAGCACCGGCGGGGACAAGGACAGCATCCCGAACAACAGCGACGAGAAGATCCTCAAGGTGAGCCTCGGCGACCAGCGCGACTGAACGGCCGATCGGTACGGTGCCGGCAGCGCGGGAACACCTGGCCATGGCCGGGTGCCCCACGCGGCGCGGCCGGTGCCGGGCCGGGGCGGGCGATGTCCGGGCAGACCGATGACGGCTGACACCGACCCTCGACGCCGCGGGCGTGCCGCGCTCCAGACACGGGCGCGGCACCAGCCAGAATGGACCCCGGGCCAGCGCGGAGGAGGAGGAACGGCTGTGCGGGTGGTGTCGTTGGTACCGTCGCTGACCGAAGCCGTCGCGGCAACCCTGCCCGGACTCCTCGTCGGCGCCACCGACTACTGCACCCACCCCGCCGACCTGGACGTGCCGCGCGTCGGCGGCAGCAAATACCCGGACCTCGACCGGATACTCGCCCTGCACCCCGACGTCGTACTCATGAACGTCGAGGAGAACCAGCGCTCCGACGCCGAGGCGATCGAGGCGGCCGGGGTACGAGTTCGGCTCACCTATCCGCGCACCGTCGACCAGGCCCTCGACGAACTCGCCGACCTGCTACGAGAGCTCGGCAGCAGCCGGGAACCCGGATGGCTGGCCCAGGCCCGCACCGCCTGGGCCGCCGTCGGTTCCACCACACCGCCGCGCGGCGTCGTCGTCCCCGTCTGGCGGCGACCGTGGATCGTGGCCGGCGGCGACACCTTCACCTCCGACGTGCTCCGCCGGCTCGGCCTGCGCAACCTCTACACCGAAGCCGCCGACCGGTACCCCCGGCCCACCCTCGACGACCTGCGTGCCGCAGCGCCAGACCTCGTCGTACTACCCGACGAGCCCTACCCGTTCTCCCCCACCGACGGCCCCGAGGCATTCCCCGGCATTCCCTGCGCCCTGGTCTCCGGCCGACATCTGACCTGGTACGGTCCCTCACTCGCGGAAGCACCCCGGCTCCTGGCCGCCCAGCTCGCCCGGCCGGCAGCCGAATCCGCTGACTGACGTCTTTGCTGCCTGCCGGATCGGCTGCCTGCCGGATCCGCTGACTGCCGTCCGGTGACGGCCAGGCCACCTCCGGTCGCGCCCGATCATCCGGGTAGCCGGCCGGCTGGTCCGGGGGCTTGATCCGGCCGGTGGGCCGGATCAAGCCGAAGGCCCCGGTGAAGTCAGCGGTTCGCCGCCGTGCCGTCGGCGGCGGGCTGGACCCGCTCGAACCGCACCCGGCTCAGCCATCCCGGGAGGTCACTGAGCGCGTACAGCTCGCCGTGCACGTCGGCGTCGATCGCGGTCGGCTGGATGGGGAAGTTTCCGATCGTCGCGGTCTCGTAGCCGCCCGTGGGCTTGGGCCGTACGGCGAAGGCGAGGGTCGAGCAGTAGTCGCTCGCGATGTAGGTGCCCCGCGCCTCCGGGGTGGCGGATCCCCGGTACACCACGCCGCCGGTCACCGAGCAGCTCTCCGTCATGAAGTGTTCGTACTCGAAGACCGGGTCGGTGTACCGCACGCCCGACCGGCACTGCTCGGCGTCGAAGACCGGAGTGCCCTCCCGGCACGACCAGCCGAGGTTCGCCCCTCCCTGCCACGGGCGGATGTGGTTGATCTCCTCGACCAGGCCCTGGCCGACGTCACCGATCCAGAGCGAGCCGTCGACCGGGTCGACGGAGAACCGCCACGGGTTGCGCAGCCCGTAGAGCCAGATCTCCGGCCGCGCGCCGCGGGTGCGGACGAACGGGTTGTCGGAGGGCACGCAGTAGGGCTTCGCGCCGCAGCTGCGGTTGACGTCGATCCGCAGGATCTTGCCGAGCAGGGTGCCGAGGTCCTGACCGGCCTTGAACGGGTCGTTCGCGTGGCCGCCGTCGCCGAGGGACCAGTAGAGGTAGCCGTCGCGACCGAACGCCACCTGGCCGCCGTTGTGGTTGTTGTACTCGGCGTGCTCCTGGGTGAGCAGCACCTGCAGCCGCTCGGGGGCGCTGATGGGCAGTCGCGCCAGGGTCAGCGCGCCGGCCGGCAGGCTCGTGTAGGCCACGTAGAGGATCCCGGTGCGCGCGAAGTTCGGCGCCGGCGTGATGCCGAGAAGGCCGCGCTCGTTGCCCGACGTGTCGATCCGGGCGGTCAGGTCGAGCGCCGGCTCGGCCGCCAGGCCGGTGTCGGGGTGGTAGGCGCGGACGGTGCCGTCCTTCTCCGCGATCAGCATCCGGCCGTCCGGCAGCCCGGTGAGCGCGATCGGACGCCGCAGGCCGAAAGCCACCTGTTCGGACACCACGGTCAGCTCGGTGAGTGGCACCGCGCGCTTGGGTGTCGTGCCGGCCGTGGCGGTGCCGGCCACCGACGCCGGTGGCAACAGGAGCGCGGACAGGGCCAGCACGAGCAGGGCGGCCAGGGTGGTGGCCGGCCGACGACGACGTCGCGACATGGTCGAGCTCCTCGAGCAGAGTGGAGGACGCAATCTTGGGAGCGCCCCGACGATACATCGACTCCCGGCAATATCCAACTCGTCGTACCGCGGCCTCCCCGCCGCTACCGCGGTCTCGCCGGGGCTCCGGCCCGGTAGACGGCGAGCGGGCGGCGCAGTACCGTGACGTCGCTCGTCGGGTCGCCCTCCACGAGCAGCAGGTCGGCGTCGAAGCCGGGGCGGAGGCGGCCCTTGCTCCGCCCCAGGCCGCACACCTCGGCACCGACCGAGGTGGCCGCGGCGAGGGCGGCGGTGGCCGGGATGCCGCACGCTACGTACTCGACGATCGTCTCTGGCAGGATCCCGTGCGGCTTCGCCGGACCGAGGCCGGCGTCCGAGCCGGGCACCAGGCGGACCCCGGCCCGGTGCAGGGTGGTGACGCCGCCGCGCAGCGTGGCCTCGCTGAGCCCGGCCCGCGCCGCCATCGCCACCACCTCCGGCGGCGTGACCACGGCCGGGTCGGTGCCGAGCGTGGCACAGACCGCCACCCCGGCGGTGGCCAGCCGGTCGGCGAGTTCGTCGGGGACGTGCGCGCCGGTCGCGGTCACGCAGGTGCAGTGCTCGATGCCGTCGACACCGACGCGCAGCGCCTGCTCGACCGCGCCGAGCGCGTGCGCGTGCGCGGTCACCGGTAGGCCCAGCTCGTGCGCCCGGGTCAGCGCGGCGGTCAGCTCCTGGTCGGTGAACTGGGGCCGGCTGGTGTCGGTGCCGGGCGTGAACACTCCGCCGCTGGCCATCACCTTCACCAGGTCGGCGCCGGCCTCCGCCCGCAGCCGCACGGCCTCGCGGATCCCGTCGACGCCGCTCGCCTCGCCCCCCAACGACCAGCAGTGCCCGCCGACGCTGGTGACCGGCGCGCCCGATCCCAGCACCGTCGGCAGCTCGTCGTGCACTCCCCGATCCCGCCACCGGAGCACGGCGCCCCGCCGGTCGCCCAGGTCCCGGACCGTCGTGACGCCGGCCGCCAGGTGCGCGCGCAGTGACGCCTCGACGACCGCGTCGAGGTCGGGCTCGGGACGCTCGGCGAGCCGACCGAGCGCGTCGGGCCCGGCATCCGCGCACAGATGCACGTGCGCGTCGATCAGGCCGGGCAGCACGGTGCCGTCCGGCTCGTCGCGTACCGGCCAGCCGCCCGGCGGCTCGGCCCGGCCCCGGTGCACCTCGGTGATGCGGCCATCGTCCAGCAGGACCAACACCCCACCGTCCACCAGCCGCTCGCCGTCGAACATCCGCGCCGCCCGGACAGCATGCCTCGGCATCGCCCCTCCCCCGTCTGTTGCGTTGTTTCGGTCGGACTCCGGCCGACGGCCCGGCTGCGAACCCGGGGCTCCGGTCCAAGTGGGACCGACGCGGAAGCCACCAGCAGCCCGAGACGCTATCGCGCGGGTGATCGGGCCGGCGAGACGCTATCGCGCGGGTGACCGGGCCAGGGTGAGGCGCCGACGGTAGTCGGCGGCCACGGCTATCACCAGGGGACCCCAGGCGATCAGTGGGGCGTAGTACCGGAGGACATCCCAGCCGGGGGCCGGGTGCGCGGGTTCGTCCCGACCGACTCCGACCCATCCACGCGGCACGAAGTGGAAGGTCAGGTTCAGCACGACGTACCCGGTGATGGCGACGAGCAGTGCACCGCCGGCCACGGCGAGGACCACGACCGGGCGTGCCGGGATCGGCCGGCCGCCGAGCAGCGGTACCCGGTGCGGGACCCGTTCTCCCCACCGGTGCACCAGGCCGAGTGTCGACAGGGCGAGCACCATCGACAGGACGGACAGGAAGATCATGTACCAGGTGGTGGCGGCCTCGTCGGTGAACACCAGGGACACCCGCCAGACCGCGGACGGCAGGACGCAGAGCGGGACGGCGTAGGCGGCCCGGACGGCCCAGCGTGACGGCGCCGCCGCCCAGGTAGGTGCAGTGTCGGTGGAAGTCACGAGTGCTCCGATCCTCGAAGGTTGACGTCGATGGGGCTCGGGCCGTGATCCGGTCGGACCGACGGCTCAGGACGGCGGGCCGGTGGCCTGTTCCGGACGGGGCCGGTGGCCAGCGCGTAGCCGATGACGGTCGCGCCCAGCGACACACCCCAACCGAGGAACACCAGCAGCGTGGCGGTCACCGCCCACCCCTGCCGCACCTCCGACAGGTGCGTGTCCCCCGCGAGCAACTGCCGCACGACCACCCCGACGCTCAGCGCGCCGTAGCTGACCAGTGCGAGTGCCACCACTCCGGCCGGGATCACCGCCAGGAGCCGGGGCACCGGTCGGCCGCGCAGTCCCGGCACCCAACGCGGAAACTGCTGCCCCCAGCGCTGCACCAGCCCGAGAACAAGCAGGCCAGCGAGCGGTGGGACGAGGGTGATCGCCACGCCGGTCCAGGTGGAGAGGCTCCGGTGGATGTCGTCCAGTTGCCGGGCGGAGATGCCGAGCGGTACACCGAGCACCCAGAACCCGTGCGGCACCGCCCAACCGATCACCGGCAGAGCCACCGCCGCGTACGCCCACCGGCGCGTCCAGCGCGGCACCGGCTGGTAGTCGACAGTGACCGGTACGCGCCGCGGACCGCATGCGTTCGCCAGCCCGGCGAACAGGACACCCCCGGTCACCAGCGCCAGCCGGGCGCCGAGATCACGCCAGTCCGAGGGACGCCCCGCCAATGCCGCCGGGATCTCGAAGAGCAGGTGCAACGGAAACGCGACGACCAGGAGCAGCGCGGCCGCCGCCCAACTCCCGGCAGCGGCGGAGCGACCGGGGAACCGGACCGCGTACGCGACCACCAGCGCGAGGACGACACCGGCTCCCACCGCTCCCCATCCCGGCCAGAACGGCAGCACCTCGACCCGGTGTGCGCCGCATCCATCCGCCGGGTCGACCAGATCGGTGCGGTCGCAGGCGGTGTACCCCCACCGGCCACCCGCGATCCAGTACGCCCGCAGCGCCACCTCGGCGACGACGAACACGACGCACGCCACCGCCCACGGCCAGGCCCCGGCAGCCGCAGCCGATCGGGCGGAACGAACGGAACGATCCGACATGTCAACTCCCTGCCGCGGGTGTCCCGCCGACGTACCGGGCTCTCGTCATGAGGCAATGCTCTGCGGCTACCGACAACACCTCATCCCCGGCGGAGGGGAACGCCCTCCCGCTGGGTGGGGAGCCGCCGGCTCTCCGGACCCGGTCCCGGACTGCCGTCGGGCCAGCCGGGCATTGGTATGCCCGGTCAGCCCGACACATTCCAATTGTGGACAGAGCCGGTCTGCGACTGGGCGTACCCGGAAGGTTGGCGGTTCGCAAGGCATTGACATCGATCGCACATCCCGGCAGGCTTTGCGGAAATGTCCGGGGCAGGTGATGAACCGATTGTTTCGAGATTGTTCCGAGTAGCATCGACCGATGTGTCCGTACGGTATGGCGGGGATTGCATAGCGCCTCCCGGCAACACCTGGACGTCGACGATCCCTTTCGCCTGCCAGGCGTTCTCGCCTCTCCGGGAGTGCACACACAGCCAGATCCGAGTCGACCTGGTCGTCCCCACTCGATGAATCGGAGATTTGATGCACGTCGCCCTGCTCACCACGACCCAGCACGGTCATCTGAACCCCTATGTCCCGGTGGTGAATGCACTCAGAACCGCCGGCAGTGAGGTTTCGCTGCTGCTGTTGTCCGCGGACGGTGGCACGCTCGACGAGCAACGTCGCCGGGCCCTGGGAAAGACGCAGGTCCACCCGGTCGGGCAGGTCGAGATGGCGCCGTGGAGCGGCGACCCGGCGAGAATCGGCCCGATGCTCCGGTCGTCGCCGGTGGCGGGCCAGACGGCCGACGCGATTCGCGCGACGGCGCCGGACTTCGTGCTCGTCGACTCGCTGCCGGTCACCGCCTCGGCAATGGTCGGCGCGGAGGCGTCCGGCGTGCCGTACGGGATGATCTGGGCCAACCTGGGTGGCGTATGCCCGAGCGAGCACCGCCGGGGTCGCTGGCCGTACGACGAGCAGGTCGGCGACTATCTGACCGGACACGGGGTGCTGTGGTCGAAGCGGACGCATTCGGCACGCTCGCCGATTCTCAATGTGATGCCGACGATTCCCGCTCTCCTCGGAGAGGACGCGGTCACCGACGACGGTGTGCGGCTGGTCGGGTTGCCGGGTGCGGCCGGGACCCGCGGCGACGAGGTCGACTTCGCGGCCCTGGATCGGCTCGACCCCGACCGCCCGCTGGTGTGCGTCTCCTTCGGCACGATCTTCTACCGGCGGCCGGACCTGCTGCGCACCGTGATCGTCGGAGCGGCGGCGACCGGTGCACAGGTGGTCGCGGCGGTGGGAGATCTCGCCGGGGAGCTGGCGCTGCCCGACGAGGTGCTCACCGCCCCGTATCTGCCGCAGCGTGAGGTGCTCGAGCGCGCCGACGTGTTCATCACGCACGGCGGCTACAACTCCGTCGCGGAGTCGATCCGGGCGGCGACACCGATGCTGGTGATCCCGCTGGCGGTGGATCAGCCGGTCCAGGCGTACTTCGTGGGTAGGGCGGGTTTCGGGACGGCGTTGGAGCCGGCCGGCGTCACCCGGCAGGCGGTGGCCGACGCCGTCGCCGAGCTGCTCGATCCCAGCCGGGACTACCGGGCCCGGCTGCGGGCCGCGCAGCCGGAGTGCGGCGATTCCGCCGCGCGCACTGCCGAGCTGGTCGTCGGCACCGTCGAGACGCTACGGCGAAAGGGGGAGCTGTGACGGTCGAACTGCGGCGCCCGGTGGGCGACCGGATCGTGTTGGACGATCTCGAACGGCTCTCGTTCCGGGTCGACCGCCGTGCCTACACCGACGACGATTTGGCCGCACTGGAGCTGGCCAGGATCTTCGATCGCTGCTGGCTGTACGTCGGACACGAATCGGAGATCCCCGGGCCGGGCTCCTATGTGGCACGCGACGTCGGCGGGCGGCCGGTGGTGATGGCGCGCGGGTCCGACGGCGTGATCCGGGTGTTCGCGAACAGCTGCACCCACCGGGGGGCGCTGATCTGCTCGCAGCCGGCCGGGCAGGCCAGGTCGTTCCGGTGCCCCTACCACGACTGGACGTTCTCCAACCGGGGCGACCTGGTCGGGGTTCCGATCCCGGACGGCTACGGGCCGGGCTTCCGGAAGGCGGACTTCGGCCTGGCGCAGCACCGTTGCGACAGTTACCGCGGCTTCGTCTTCGCCACCTTCGATCCGGAGCAGCCGCGCACCCTGCCCGAATACCTCGCGGGTGCGACGGAGTACCTCGACCTGATCGACGACCAGTCCGAGGTGGGGATGGAGGTGATCCAGGGTGCGCAGCTGCACGGGGCTCGGGCCAACTGGAAGCTCATGATGGAGAACAGCGTCGACATCTACCACTTCCGGGCCCTGCACAAGCGTTACGTCGGCTACATGGAGTCGCTGGGGTCGGTGCCGCCACGACGACGAGGCGGCTTCGGTCGCGCTCTCGGACTGGGGCACGGAGCCAACGAGCTGCCACCGGCGGCGGCCCGTCCGCTCGCCTACTGGACGCCGATGTTCGGCGCCGAGGTCCGGCCGCGGATCGAGGCGACGGCGGCACGGTTCGTCGACCGGTTCGGTGCGGAACGCGCCGAACGGATCACCGGCACCAACCGGGCGTTGCTGATCTTCCCCAACTTGATGATCATCGACGCGATCGCGATCACGATCCGCAAGATCGACCCGGTCGGCGCCGACCAGATGGCCATCACCTCGGTCGCCCTGGCCCCCAGGGACGAGGATCCGGACATCCGGGAACTCCGCAAGAGCCACTACCTGACGTTCCTCGGCCCCGCCGGCTTCGCCACCCCCGACGACATCGAGATCATCGAGTCCTGCCAGCGGGGCTATCTCAACCGCACCATCCGCTACTCGGACCTGTCACGCGGAATGCACAAGGAGATCCCGGAGACCACCGACGAGCTTCCCGCCCGCGAGTTCTGGCGGCAGTGGGACCGGCTGATGCACGGCGACGACGGTCACCTCGAGGTCGCGCGCCTGGCCGAGACGCAGGGGGCAGGACCACGATGACCACCGGGCTGACGGTCGACGAAGCGGCCCAGGTGCGGCTGTGGCACCGGGTGAGCCAGTTCCTCTTCCGGGAGGCGCGGCTGCTCGACGAGTGGCGGCTACTCGAGTGGTACGACGAGATGCTCACCGACGACGTCCGCTACTCGATACCGGCCACCGACGTGCGCGGCGGGCCGGCCGACGCACTCGGGCTCGTCGACGACGATGCCGCCCGGCTACGCCAGCGGATCGAGCAGTTGCTGAGCGGCGAGGTGTGGTGTGAGAACCCCCGGTCGCGGACGAATCGGATGATCAGCAACGTGGAGGTCCTGACCGATCGGGGCACGGACCTCGAGGTGGCGGCGAATGTCGTCGTGCACCGGTTCGGGCACGGGCGCTCCGACGCCTACGTGGGAAAGTACCGGCTCGAACTCGTCGCCGAGGGCGAGTCGTTGCGGATCCGGAGACGGGTCGTGGTGCTCGACCACGAGACGTTGTACGAACACGGCAAGCTCAGCATCATCCTGTGACCGGGCAGTGACGGCGGCCGGCCCTGGCAGCGCCGCGCCCGTTGCCGCCGCCCAGCCGGGTCTCCCGCCCGAGGTCTACGTCCTCAGTGTCGTCGGTGGCTGCGTCATGCTGGGCCTGGGACTGGTGCTCCCGGTGCTCCCGGTCTACGCGGCGACGTTCGGGGCCGGGCCCACCCAGATCGGCGTACTCGTCGCCCTGTTCGCGTTGATGCGACTGGCCACCAGCCCGTTCTGCGGGCGGCTCGGAGTCCGGTTCGGGGAGCGGCGGGTCCTGGTCGCCGGCCTGCTGCTCTGCGCGGTCTCCTCGGCCCTCACCGCGTTCGCCGGGTCCTACGGGCAACTGCTCGTCTTCCGCGGCCTCGGCGGCGTCGGCTCGGTGCTGTTCTCGGTGTCCGCACTCGCCACCCTGCTGGCGGTCGCGCCGGCCGAACAGCGGGGCCGGGCCAGCGCCGTGTTCGAAGCAGGCTTCCTGCTCGGCGGGATCTGCGGACCAGCACTCGGCGGGCTCCTCGCTCTACTCGCCCTGTCCGCGCCGTTCGTGGCGTACGCCGTGCTGTTGCTAGCCGCCGCGGTGCTGACCCTGGCGGTGCTCCGCACCGGCCGAACTGCCGGCGCGGAGCCTGGCCGCGACGTGGTCCGGCTGCCGGTCCTGCTGCGGGACCGCCGCTACCTGGTGGCCTGTCTCGCGGCGTTGGCGCAGGGATGGGTCCTGTTCGGGCTACGCAGCGCGCTGGTACCCACGGTGGTCGTGGCGTGGCGGCACGACGTGACGTGGGTCGGCTGGGCGTTCACGATCTCCGCCGTCGTCCAGGCGCTGCTGATCATGCCGGCCGGTCGGGTTGTCGACCGGGCCGGCCGCCGACCGGCCATGATCGCCGGCACCGGTGTGGCCGCGGCGGCGATCGCGGCCCTGATGTTCGTGGACCGGTACGTCTGGCTCGTCGTCCTGCTCGGCGTCTACGCGGCGGGATCGGCACTGCTCAACGCCGCACCGGCGGCGTTGGTCGGTGACGTCGTCGCCGGCCGGGCCGGCAGCGGCGTCGCCGTCTTCTCGATGTGCACCGACGTCGGCGCCGTGGTCGGACCGGTGGTCGTCGGCCTCGTCGCCGAGCGGGTGGGTGTGCCGGCCGCCTTCGGCAGCGGCGCCGCGCTGCTGGCCGTCGCCTTCGTCGCGTCGTGGACGTTGCCAACTGTTCGACCGACACCAAGGAGTTGATCGATGAACCAGCCGGCTGCCCGACACGAGCGGGGTGCGGCCATGTTCCAGCAGGTCTTCGGCCGCGAACCGCGCCCGGGCTCCTATCCGGAATTCCTGCGGATCACCGTCGACCACCTGTTCGGTGAGATCTGGACCCGCCCGCACCTGAGCGTCGAGGAGCGCGAACTGGTCGCGCTGACCGCTGTCACGCTGGCCCGGACCGACTGGGAGTTGCGCGGCCACATCGGTGCCGCCCTGCACCTCGGGATGTCACGGGAGAAGATCGTCGAGGTCATCATCCAGCTCGCCTACTACGGCGGCTGGCCGGTCGCCAACAACGGGCTGCGGGTCGCCCAGGAGGTGTTCGCCGAGCTGGACGGCGCCAGCGGGAAGGACGCGGACCATGACCGGTGAACCGCCTCCCCTCGACCCCGCCGAGAAGGTCGACCTGTGGCGCCAGCGGTTCTTCGAGGCCCAGGCGGCGGCGGAGGAGTTCATCCTGGGCGAGCACGGCGAAGAGGGCCTGGCCGCCTGGATCCAGGCGAACTCCCGGATCACCGCGACGCTGCTGCGGGCGCAACGGCCCGCCGGGGTGTCCGCCACCGATCACTTCATGACCCGGCTGCGACGTCAGCTGCTGCTGTACGACTCGACGGTGACCAGTGAGCCCCAGCCCTCGGGCACCGTCCTGCGCAACGCCGACTGCGGAATCCTCCGTTACCGCAGAAGGGCCGCCCGCGCGGGCGTGGTGCTGACGTTCTCGTCACCGTGTCCGTACTGCCAGGAGCTCAACACCGCCATCGCCGCCCGCTACCTGGAACCGGACGTCGCGGTGTCGTGCGAACAGGCGGGCGACGGGTGCACCTGGCGGGCGGAGTCCCCACACGGCCCGGGAGAGGAGGCGGCCGGGTCACCGCAGCGCGGCCGGGCCGGAGACTGAACGACCGGCAGTGCCGTGCGGTCGTCGGCCGGTGACCGGCTGTTGTCGAGCGTCATGCCGAGTTGCCGGCCCACGGCCACACACAGGTCGATCGCCGCGGTGCGGGTCAGGTCCTGGTGACCGTTCTGGCTGAAACACGCCGACGCCACGTTCTTGTTCCGTAACCGCAGGTACCACGGGAACAACGAGCCCAGTGCGGGCTCGGTCAGCATCGTGCGGGAATGCACGATCGTCCCCACCAGCAGGTTGCCGAACGGACGTTGCCGGGCGTTCATGAAGCTTTTCAGACGTTCCTGAAAGATCTTCAACACCGCGGGTACGTTTCCCGCGTACACCGGCATGGCGAGCAGCATCGCCTGCGCGCCCTCGGCCAGGTCGACCACATGCTCGAAGTCGTCGTCGAGCGTGCACCGGCCCACCTCGGGATCCAGGCAGGTGTCCTCCCCCTCGCACATCTCGATGCGGTGGTCGATCAACCGAATGCGCTGGATCTCCGCGTCGGCGACCTCCCGGACGACACCGGTGATCGCCGCCTCGAGCAGCGCGTCCGTAAGCGACGGTTGACGTTTCTGTGTGCAGGACAACGCAACGACCTTCACCCGACGGGCCTCCCCTGTCCGCTCCGCACCATCCAGGACCGACCACCTGACGAAAACCGTCAGTGGCCGCACACCGGGGCAGCCACAACATACCCACAATCGCGAAAGCGCGGCGACCGGTCGGGAACCGTCCGGCCGACCCGGCGACAGGCGGGCGAAAGAATCGTGTCAGTTCGACGAGGGCGTCGACTTCTACCGTGTTCCCAACAGCCAAGCCGGCTGGGACAGGCCGGCCGGTTTCCCGATGCCGTAAGGGGTCGGTTCGGGAAACCGGACGACCTGTCCGCGAATCGAGAGGATGTTCATGCACCTGAAGAGAGTGGCGGTAGGGGTGGCTGTCACGGCCATGGCGACGTTGGGGATCGCCACCGCCGCGGCAGCACCGGCAAGCGCCGCGTACCAGGCGCCGGAGGCCGTTGCGAGTGCCGTGCTGACCTCGGACGGCGACGTCAGCATCGCGGGCGAGAACTACGTCCAGTGCAGCTACTCCTACTGGGACTGCGTCCACACGCGGTCCAACTTCGCGCGGTACTACGCGGTCTCGCCGATCTACCAGTACCACGAGGGCTGCACCCTCCCTGGCGGGTGCCCTGAGTTGGTCTACTACTTCTACTACTACAACTGACAGGTCCGGCCTGAGCAGCGCAGGGCCTTTCGAAGTCGTGGTAGTCCAGGTCAGGCCCGGGGCCGGGTGGCACCGGGCCTGACCCGCACGTAGGTCTGGTCAACCGGAGCCGGCCTGCTTGAGCAGGGCGTCGGCCCTCGCCCTGAGCAGCGGTACGGACGCGGCGTCCGAGGTGGACAACAGGGTGTGCAGCAGGGCCGCCGCGCCTGCGGAGTCACCGCCGGCCAGCAGCGCTTCGGCAAGGCGCAGGTTCGCGATGAACACCCCCCGGGGGTCGCCTACCTCGACCATTCGCCGTAGCGCCTCCCGCGCCTCGGTCATGGCGGCCGGGAAGTCGCCGCGCGCACGGCGCAACCGGCTGTGGTGCACGAGCAGCCAGCCGAGGCCGTGGGCGTTGTTGACCGCGTCGGTCACCTCGCGTGCCTGCGCGTACGTCGAGTCGGCCAGGTCCAGCTCGCCGAGCGAGATCGCGCAGTCCAACTTGCGGACCAGCAGGGCCCGGTGGCTGTCGGTGTTCCAGATCGTCGGTGCGTGGGCCAGCGCCCGGTCCAGCAGGGGCAGCGCCTCGGCCGGTCGGTCCTGCAGGACCAGGGTGTCGGCCTGGGTTCGCAGCGCCAGCACGATGGCGTCGGGATCGCCGGTCCCGTACGCGATCGCGGTCGCCTCCTCCGCGTGCGGGAGTGCCGGCCGACCCTGGAACATCCGGGCGAACGCGAAACCGGTGAGGCTGTGCACGAGTTCGTGCCTCAGTCCGAGGCGGCGGAACACGGCCACCGAGCCCTCGAACTCCCCGGCGGCCTCGTCGAGGCAGAGGGAGAGCAGCACGTCCGCCCGGCTGCTCGCCTGCCGGCTGGCGACCCGCTCGTCCCCGGCCGCCCGGGCGGCGTCCCGGACGGTCGCGCGGACCCGTGCGATCTGCTCGTACCCGCCACGGATGGAGAGCGGCGGAATGATCATGTCGGCCAGCAGCGCCGCCTTGTCGTAGCTGCCCAGCCGGCACGCCTGCGTGATGGCGTACAACAGCTGGCTCCGCTCGGTCTGCAGCCACGCGCCCGGGTCGGCGGTGAGGCCGGCGATGTCCACCGGCCCGGTGGCGATACCGTCCGGCAGCGGGTCGGGCGGCAACCCGTCCTTGCGGTCCACCCGCAGGTGCACACTGTGCGCCAGGACGAGGAACGTGTCCAGCAGTCGTCCGTACGCGGCCCGGGTCACCTCCTCGTCCTCGCCGTCGGCCAGCTCACGGGCGTACAGCGCGACCAGGTCGTGCGGCCGGTAACGCAGCTGACCGGTCAGGTCGAGGCCGACCGGCTCCAGCAGGCCGGCGGCCATCAGCTGCTCGATGGCGCGTTCCCCGTCGCCACCGTCGGTGATGGCGCCGAGAGTCCAGGCGGCGAAGGATTCGGCGAGCAGCAGACCCATCCGGCGCAGCGCCAGCTGGATCGGACCGGCCAACCCGCTGTAGCCGACCGCCAGCTCCGAGCGGACCGCCAGGTCGCCCACGGCCAACTCGTCGAGCCGCCGGTGCTCGTCCTGTAGCCGATCCGCCAACACGCGCAGTTGCAGGGTGGGCCGGGGCTGGAGCCGGGCGCCGATGATCCGCACCGCGAGCGGGAGGCGGCCACACAGATCCACCAGTTTCTCCGCGGCCGTCCGCTCCCCGGCGACACGGTCCGGATCGAGGATCTGGTCGAGCAGCGACACGCCCTCGGTGACCGAGAACGGCTGTAGGCGGTGGCGATCGGCAGCGGGAATCTCGTCGAGCGACCGCCTGCTGGTGACGAGGACCGCGCAGCTGGCCGTACCGGGCAGCAGCGGTGCCACCTGTCTGGCGTCGGCGGCGTCGTCGAGCACGATCAGGATCCGGCGGTCGGCCACCCGCGCCCGGAACGTCGCCGCCCGCGCCTGCACGGAGCGCGGCTGGGCGTCGGGGAGCAGCCCCAGCGCGTACAACAGCTCGCCGAGCACTTCGGCGACATCCCGCGGAGCCGGGCCGCCACCGCCCAGGTTGACATAGAGCTGGCCGTCCGGAAAACGGTCCCGCAGGCCGTGTGCGACGTGCACGGCGAGCGCCGACTTTCCCACTCCGGCCACCCCACTCACCACCACGATGGGTGGCGTGGCCGGCTCACCCCCGGTGGCCAGCAGGCTGGCGATCCCCGCCACCTGCGCTGCCCGGCCGACGAAGTCACCGATCGCCGGCGGCAGCTGGCACAGCGCCGTCGAGCCCGGTGCCGGGTCGTCGCGGGCGTCGTCGTCCAGCGCCTCACCGAGCAGGATCGCCTGGTGCACCGCGCGCAACTCGGGCCCCGGGTCCAAGCCCAGCTCGGTGCGCAGCAGCGCCGCGACGTCACGGTAGACCTTCAGGGCCTCCGCCTGCCGCCCCGACCGGTAAAGGGCGCGCATCAGGTGTGCCCGCAGCTCCTCCTGGAACGGGTACGCCGCGGCGAGTGCGCCCAGCTCCTCGACCACCGCCCGGTGGTGCCCGAGCGCCAGTTCCAGGGCGAACCGGCGCGCGGCGGCTTCGAGGCACCGCTCCTGCACCTGCGGCACCTCCTCGCGGTGCAGTGCCGCCGAGTCCACGTCGAACAGGATCGGGCCGCGCCACAACGCGGTCGCCGCCCGCAACGACTCGAGCGCGGCCGCCCGGTCGCCACGGCCCAGGGCGATCCGCACGCTCTCCAGGAGCTCGTCGAACTCCTGGAGATCGCAGCAGCCGGTCGGCAGTTCGATGACGTACCCGCCGCTGCGCGTGTGGATGGCGGCGTCGGCACCCAGCAGCCGGCGCAGCCGCGCGACGTACGTCTGGAGGGCCGCTCGCGCCTCGGCCGGTGGTTCGTGGTCCCACAACCGGTCGACCAGGACGCTTACCGGCACGACACGGCCGGCCCGGAGCAGCAGCGATGCCAGGATGATCCGGAGCTTCGCCGCGGAGAGCACGACGAGCGCGCCGTTCCGGCGTATCTCCAGATTTCCCAGGATGCGGAAGTGGATGACAGCCGGGGCCGGCTCCCCGGAGGGTGCGGCAGGCACGGTCGGGTGGCTTGCCCTGGGCACTGTCGACGCGGTCACCCGTCGGGTCGTCACCGCGGTGCGGGAGGCGGGTCTGTCCGGTCCTGCTGCCCGGAGCGGTGGTCGTCAGGACGTCGCGGATCCGGGGACGGCGGCGCTCCGCCGTGGTCCGGGGCGCCGGCCGGGGCATCCGGCGGGCCTGGGGCTGTCTGTTCCTCGAACAGGGTCAGGTGGATCGTTCCGGGTGCGTCCAGCCTGGCGTTGAGGGAGTCCCATGGCGTACGCGTGGGTGGCGCGACCGACGTGGCGCCGGCCGCGAGGGCGTCCCGGTTGGCCAGCTCGCAGTCTTCGACCTCGAGGGCCAGCCGGAAGCGTGGTGCGACCCGTCGCCCTACTTCGACGCGGTCGATGAGCTCGATCTGCGCGGTGTTCGACAGCTCCAGTGTCGCCCGGCCCGCGTCGAGAATCGTCACTTCAGCGCCCCCCGCACTGGAGTAGGACTCCGCGACCGGCATCGCGAGCGCGTCGCGGAAGAACGCCACCGTCTGTTCGTAGTCTGACGCGTGCACCACGAGGCGGAGTTGGCGAACCGTCATGCCGAAAACCTCCAGACCGCAGCCTGCTGGTGCGGGCCGCGCACGCCGGCTCGACCCGGGCGCGAATCGGAACGGAACGGAACGCATTACTTCTATCGAAGCTAGCCAACAAGTACAACTCGCCGCACTGCTAGCCTCAGCTGATGGCCGAGGAAGAACAACACCGCAGCTCGCTGAGCGGCCGCCGGGCGGAGGCACAGCGCAACAACGCGCGAATCCTCGACGCCGCGCGGGTGGTGTTCCTCGCCGACCCCGAAGCTCCGATCGCGAAGGTCGCGGTGCACGCCGGTGTGGGGATCAGCGCCCTGTACCGGCGCTATCCCAGCAAGGAGCACCTGCTGCGAGCCCTGGCAGAGGACGGTCTCAACCGTTACATCGCCGATCTCGAGACAGCACTTGCCTCTGATGCCGCGCCCTGGGACGCCTACGTCGGCTGCCTGGAGCGCGTCGTCGACGGCCAGAGCCAGGCCCTGGCGCAGCGGCTGGCCGGAACGTTCACCCCGACAGCGGAACTCTCGACCCTCGCCAAGCAGGCCGGCGGGCTCGCCGACACCCTCTTCCAGCGTGTCCGCCGGTCCGGCGAACTCCGCGACGACGTCTCCGAGGCCGACGTCACGCTGCTGCTGGAGATGGTCGCCTCCATCGACCTTCCGGGCGCCGACGGCGGTGCCGCGCTGCGTCGTCGCTACCTCGCCCTGCTCCTCCAGGCGCTGCACGCCCCCAGCGAGGCAGCACTGCCCGGCCGCCCCGCGCGCCACGCCGACCTGGTCGCCCGCTGGCGAACCGGCGGAGACGCCTGATCGGGAGTCAGCGATTCCCGACCGGTGACGCCGGCCCGGAAGGGTGCCGTCGGATGCGCGTGCCAAGGCAGCTCCTTCGGGTGGGTGGAAACCGGTCGGGTCTGCCCGGCACCACCTACCTGTCCGGCATCCCGGCGGAATTTCATCGAAATACATCGAAGTTAGCCGTCAGTGAGTCGTCAGCGGGGTGAAAGCGGGCGCACGTACGCTCCGCCTCGGTATCGCGCGCGGACGTCGCCGTATCCCCGTCCGAACACGACGAATGCCGGCGACGCGATCGTCGGCAGGTCCGGCCACGAACGCGACCAGTCGAAAGGAACCATCCGTGACCTTCACCGTACTCAGCACCGCTCTCGACGCCCTGCGTCAGGTCACCGCCGTGGCCGTCCACACCGGTCGGCTCGACGGCCCGACCCCGTGCTCGGACTGGACGGTGGCACAGGTGCTGCTCCACGCCGCCGGCGACCAGCACGTCTGGGCGTCCACGGTCGGCGCCGGCCCGCCGCCGTCCTACGACCCGTTCGATCCGCCGCGCCAGCTCGACGGCGGCGTCCAGGACGCGGTAACCAGGGCGATCGAGGCGGCCGGCGGTGCCTGGGCCGGCGTCGACCCGACGGCGCCGTCGGTGCACACACCGCTGCCGCCCGTACCGGAGATGACCCCGGCACTCGCGGCCGCCGCATGCGCCCTCGACGCCGCCGTGCACGCCTGGGACGTCGCGGTGTCGACCGGCCAGCCGACACCACTGACCGTCGCCCTGGCCGAGCGGCTGGCGCCGGCCGCACACGCGACGGCCGAACCGTTGCGCGGCTTCGCCTACGCCCCCGCACTGGCCGCCCAGGCCGGCGACGACCCGGTCGCCGCCCTGCTGCGACACCTCGGCCGCGACCCGCACTGGACAGCCGACGGCATCTGACCGGCACCGTCCGGTCCACCGACCCCGGACGGGCGTTCCGGGGCGGGAAGTGTCCCGGTTTCCGGAGCTTGCTGCCGAGCTCCACGCATGCGGATGGTCACACAATGATGGCGCAAAGTCACTTATGATCCTCGACAGCCGAGCCGGCGTGCCGGACGATTGATCGAAGTGCCTCGATCTCCGAATTGGTTCTACGGCCTTGCCCCGGACGCATCGCCGACGTCGTTCGGATCGTTCGCAATCCTCTGCACGGGACGAGGAGGGACCGCCGTGACTCAGCCCGAGGAGATACCGGTCAGCCGTCGGTGGTTTCTCCGCCTGGGTGCACTGCTGGGCGCCGGGGGCGTCCTGCCCACCGGGATCAGCGAGGCAGGGGCCGCCGCCGACCCGGTCGCCCCGGTGGGCGGCCCACCCCGCCACGACGTCGCAGTCCGTCGACGATTGCTGGCCGACCCGTCCGATCCCGCCGCGTTCCTCGATCCGGTGGCGCTCGACGGTTCGCCCGGCCAGGCGTTCGCGAGCCACCGGGCCAGGGCCAACGGCATCGCCAGGTACGTCGCGCGCACCCGGAAACTCAGCACCGTGCACGGTGCGGTACAGGCCGACGAGGACATGACGTTCGCGCTGCTCGCGCATCTGCACGCCGTCGCCGACGACCCGGACTTCGCCGTCGACGGTGTGGCCAGTCGCACGGAGCTGCCGCTGGCGCTGCGACGGCTCACCGCGGACGACGGGAAGGTGGGTACGAACGAGGACTACGACTCGGCCCTGAAGGGGCTGATCGTCGTCCTCTACCGATACCGTCACCTGCTGCCGGACGAGATCTTCGACTTCGTCCTGGACGAGCTGGTGCCGGACCACATGTCCGGCGGACATCCCAGGGAGATCGAACTCGTCAACGTCTTCCCGCTGATCGATGTTCCGGAGTCGGAGAACCATCTGCTGATGATCGAGAGCACCCGATATCTGGTGAACCAGCTCCTGCACGACCGGACCGGCGACGCGAGGTTCGACAACGAGAAGAACGGGCTGACCGGCTGGCTGTTGGGATACCTGCAGACGATAGCCAGGCACGACTTCCACGAGTTCAACGCCCGCCCGTACGCCCGGTACTCGCTGCACGCGCTGTACAACCTGCACGAGTTCGCCCGCGAGCAAAAGATCAGGACCGCGGCGCAGATCCTGCTCGACTACACCATGGTCAAGTTCGCCGTGTCGAGCGTCCGCGGCCGTCGGGTGAGCCCACACCGACGGCACCAGGACCGGATCAATCATCACGCCAACGAGCGCGACGACCTGTACGCCGAGAGCGGCGACCAGGTCGCCGGCTTCTTCCTGTCCTACACCGGCCTGCTCGATGCCCAGGACCATCCGGTCAGGTTCCCCGCCTCGCTGACCCTGACCGCGCTGATCTCCTCGACGGCCGCGTACCGTCCGCCGCCGGCCGCCTACATCCTCGCGATGGAACACGACCATCCGGAGTATCTGCACCGCTTCCACCACGGGACACGACCGCGACCACGAGGCTCGACCGACAGCGTCGACGCCGGTGTCGAGATCTACTTCCGGTCCCCGTCGTTCCTGATCTCGGCCGGTGGGGCGTTCCAGAACGGTGGCTACGGATACGACGAGTACGACTTCGGCAAGAACTCCTGGCGGGGGACCTCGCGGGCCCAGGCGACGACCCTGATCCCCACCCGGGTGGACACCAGGTTCCACGAGTTGGTCCGCTTCGAGCCGTACCCGGACCCGATCGTCGACCCGTACGTCGGCGGCGATCCCGAGAACCCCGACGCGTTCCGGGCCGAGGCGGTGAACATCGGCGTACACCGGCGGATCGCCGCGGGTGCGAACCTCCGGCCCGCCGAGAAGCGGACGATCGCCGAGCACTCCACCTCGACCTACCCCGCGCTGGCCTCGCACGCCGGTCGACTGTGGATGGCCTGGAAAGGGTCGGGCAACGACCAGCTCAACATCGGCAGGGTGCAGTACACGACCCTGTTCGACATCGACGGGGTCGAGGGTGTCGAGGGCGTGGTCACGCTCGGGGACTCCACCGACAGGTCACCGGCGCTGGCGTCGCACGGGGGACGGCTCTTCCTGGCCTGGCGCGGGTCCGGGAACGACCACCTCAACCTCGCGTGCTGGAACGACGGCGGGAACACCCTGGTGGGAACAACGACGCTCGGCGACTCCAGCGACCACAGCCCGGCGCTGGTGTCCCACGGGGGCCGGCTCTTCCTCGCCTGGACCGGCCAGGGTGGCGAGGAGCTGAACGTGGCCAGGGTGGTGCTGGTCGGCAACACCGCGGGCGGGTTCGGCATCGACGGCATCGAGGACAAGGTCGTACTCGCCGAGACCAGCAGCCACGGCCCGGCGCTGGCCTCGCACGGCGGACGGCTGTTCCTGGCCTGGAAGGGATCCGGCAACGACAACCTGAACCTGAACTTCTCCGACGACGACGGCAGGACCTTCCACGGCACGCGCATCTTCCCGGAAACCAGCCAGCACGCCCCGACCCTGGCGTCGCACGGGGGCCGTCTGCGCTTCGGCTGGGCCGGCCGGGACGAGCAGCTGAACGTGGCCAGGGTGGTGCTGGTCGGCAACACCGCGGGCGGGTTCGCCATCGACGGGCTGGAGGGCAATGTCGTACTCGGCGAGATCAGCACCCGGTCCCCGGCCCTGACGACCCACGACGGCCGGCTCTTCCTCGGCTGGAAGGGCGAGGGCGACGACAACCTCAACCTGCGGGTCTCCATGGACGGCACCTTCGGGCCGGTTGGCCCCTGGATGTTCAAGCAGCCCACCGGCCTCGGCCTCTACCTCGCGGTCTACCGGACGCCGCCCGCCCGGCCCGACGACCTCGACGTCCCACCGGACAACCTCGCCCTGGTCTACGCCATGGAGTCGGACGGCATGGACTTCGGCACCTTCCAGGCTCTGACCGAGAGCCGCAACACCCACCTGCCGGCCAGGCTCGACCTGGACGGCACCTACGACTTCCACGCCCCGGACGGCAGGGACTTCACGATCTGGTTCTCCTTCGTCGGGCAGAAGTACGACGCCCGGATAGTCGACCGGAGCGACCCGCTCACCAACCTCGGCACGCTACCGCTGGTGAGCGGCGAGTTCCTGCGGGCACCGGGCGGCCACGACGGGCTGGTCGAGATCCGGCACCCGGGCGGCGAACAGGCGCCGGTGGTGCTCGACTTCCGCGACGCGGCTACGCCGGCGTTGTCGGACAACCGCGCCGCGATCCCGCTGCCGTGGATCGAACGCGGCCTGTCCTTCTTCGCCCTCGTGGAGAAGTTCGAGCAGGAGGAGAGGCGCGGGGACGCGCGGCTCGCCCTAGCCGACGCGGTACGGCTCTACGACCAGATGCTCCGGCTGAACCCGGCGCGGAACGGGCCGCCCTTCGCACCGGCCGTCGTCCGCGCGCTCGGCAACCGCGGCGTGGACTTCAGCGTCGCCGAGGCCGACCTGCGCGACTGGCTCGCCAATCCGCACTACACGCCGTACCCGGCGATCTCTCAGGCGCTGCTGTTGTCAGGGTGGCGGCTGAGGGCGCCGGTCTGCCTGGACGTGATCGTGTGGAACTACGAGCGGACCCGAGGGGTAGCCTCCCCGCGCACCGTCGCCGCAGTGCAGACCGAGGTCCTGAAGGCGGCCATCCTGGAGGGCTTCAACAACCGGCACGGCACCCGGGTTCGACACTTCGAGGAGCTCCTCCTGCCCTGACAGTCGTCCTGAGGCATGCCACCCCGAGCCGCGGTTCGCCGCCGACCGAGCCCACCAACCCAAGATCCGACCATCGGTGGGCCATCCCAGTCCGGTCCACGCCGCCGAGACGGTGCAACCCGCGCCGGGCACCCTGCCGCTCCGCCCGGCTCGCCCCCGTCCGGTCCGGTCGGGGCGGTCTCGTCCCCGGGTCAGCCGAGGCGCTACCGTGGCACGGTGAACCGGAACCGCCTGCTCTGCGCCGCCGCCGCTCTCCTCGTCGGGGCCCTCGTCGTCGTCCTGCCGGCGGGCCCGGCCAGCGCACACACCGAGCTGAGCCGCACCTCACCGGCGGCGAAGAGCACGGTCAGCAAGTCGCTGACCGCAGTGACGCTGACCTTCAGCGGGCTGATCAAGAAGCCTGGGACCACGGTGGTGGTGACCGGCCCGGACAAGGTCTCCTACAGCGACGCCGACGCGCAGGTCCTGGACAAAACCATCACCCAGAAGGTCAGGCCACTGCCCGTCGGCGCGATCACCGTCGCCTGGCGCACCGTCTCCGCCGACGGCCACACGATCAAGGGCACCTTCACCTTCACCAACAGGTTCGCGCCGCCCACCCCGACCGCCGAGCCCACCCCGACGGTCGGGGTGACACCGACCGCGGATCCCACGACACCGCCGGCCGCGTCGCCCGCAGCAGCAGCCGGTACCGGTGATGACGGGTCGTCCCCCGCGCTCTGGTGGGCGGTGATCCTGGGCGCCGTGCTCGCCGTCGCTGTCGGCGCGGCTCTGCTGCTGCGTCGCAGGAGGCCGACCGACACCTGACGTCGCCGCGCCCCGGCGCGGAAGGTGTCACCTGCCCTCGGGTGCGCCGTCGGCGGTGAGTGCGCCCTGACCCGGCACGGCGGGCAGGAAGACGTGGGTGTGTCCGTTGCCCGCGTCGACGTTGAGCAGGTCGAGCTGGGTGGCGGCGGTCGACCAGGTGGCGACGGCGACGTCCCGTTGACGGCCGACCAGTTCCAGCAACTGCGGCCGGTCGGCCGCCGGTACGGCCAGCGCGGCCGCGTACGTGTCGACGGCGACGTCGAGTGCCCGTACTGCGGCGGCCAGGCCCGAGCGGGCGATGTTGACGCCGGTACCCGCCGACGGTGGGTCGGCGAAGCCCTCGACCGCCTTGTCGGTGCTCGCCTGCCAACCGGTCACGGCGGCGGGCGCGGCGAGCGGCCCGGAGCCCGAGCCCACCGGCACCGCCGCGGCCAGCCCGTCCAGGACGGGTACGAGACTCTGCTGCACCTGTCGGGCCTGGTTGGTGAGGTCGACGATCTGGGTGGCGTCCCGTTTCGCCTCCTCGGCGCGCAGCTGCGCCACCTCGTCGGCCATCGGCGGGTCGTCGCCGGCCGTCACCGCGCCGATCGGACCGGCGAGCAGCGCCCCCAACGTGAACGCCAGGGCAAGGGCTGCCAGTCGACGACCGGCCGGCCTGGTCGTGGCCGGTGTGGACACCCGCGATCCCGGGCGCAGCTTCGTACGGTTGCTCATCCGTCTCCTTCGCGGCCTGCCGGGAGGGCCGCCGCCACAACCGCCCCGGCTACTCTGTCCATACTGCCGAGACGGTGACCTGGATGGAAGATCCGCCCGACGGGTTACTCGTACGGCTGCTTCGGCGGGGCGACCCGCTGCCACGACTCGATGTCCAGGTATGGGATGTCCACCTCGCTGACCGGGTCCGTCCCGCGCTTGGCGGTGTACCGGCCGACCACCTCGACCCAGGTGTCTGGCGGCAGCCCGGTCGGCACGTCGCCGGCCATCCCGACCTTGATCGGGCGCCCGTCGGCGGCACAGCAGGAGAGGACCATGCGGGCCAGGATCTGCTCTCCGTCGGCGCCGGGCGCGACGAACCCGACCAACTGCA
Organism: Micromonospora sp. WMMD1102; assembly: GCF_029626265.1. Lineage (NCBI taxonomy): Bacteria > Bacillati > Actinomycetota > Actinomycetes > Micromonosporales > Micromonosporaceae > Micromonospora > Micromonospora sp. WMMD1102. The sequence goes on from NZ_JARUBN010000001.1 coordinate 4,009,521, forward strand.
CCCTGCGCTCCCCGAGCGTGTGGCCGTCGTCGACGATGGCCCGTCCGGCGTAGTCGAGCATGCCCAGCCGCACCGGGTCTCCGGCCGGCAGTGCCGGATAGTGGTCGACCTCCTGACCGGTCAGCGCGGTACCGGTCTGGTTGACCGCGTAGGAGCCGAGCGCCGGTGGCGTGACCAGCAGCAGCCCGACCGCCGGCAGGATGAGCAGCCAGCCGACCCGACCGCCGTGCCCGTGGTGGTCGTGGCCGTCCTCGGCCGGCGTCCCGTGGCCGTCCTCGGCCGGCGTCCCGGAGCGGTGCTCGGACCCGCGCAGGTCGTACCAGAGGGTCAGCACCGCCGCGACGATCAGCAGCACCCCCGCCGCGATCAGGAACGGCCGGAGGCCCTCCTTGACGTACCGCAGGTAGACGTCGGTGACGCTGGCCCTGAGCACCGACCCGCCGAGCAGCAGCAGGACCACCGCCTGCGCCTGCCGGTTCATCTCGGCACGGGCGATCCGGCCGCTGCACAGCACCACCATCCCCACTACGGACGACACCAGTACGGCGACGACGAAGGTCGTCGGGGCGAACCGGACCATGAACCGGCGCCCGAAGACACCGGTCTGCATCGAGATCAGTTTCAGGTCGACCATCGGACCGACGACCAGGAACGTCAGCCGGGCCGAGAGCGAGAACTGCGACAGCGACGCGGCCACGAACGCGTCCGCCTCGGAGCAGATGGACAGCAGCACCGCCAGCACCGCGAGCGCGAGGACCGACAGCACCGGATTGTCGGCCAGGGTCCGCAGCCAGCGCTCCGGCACCAGTACGTTGATCGCGGCGGCAGCCATCGCGCCCAGCACCAGGAAGCCGCCGGCGTGCACCACGTCGTGCCGTACCGCCGCCCAGAAGGCCCGGCCCCGGGACAGGTCGTCCAGTTCGGGCCGGCGCGGCAACCGGATCCAGTCGGCCCGGCCGAGCCGCAGCCAGAGCCAGCCCATCAGCACCGCCACGAGCAGACTGGCGGCCGCCCGGCCGACCACCATCTCCGGGTTGTCCGGAAAGGCGACAGCCGTTGCGGCCAGCACGATCGGGTTGATCGCCGGGGCGGCGAGCAGGAACGCCAGCGCGGCGGCCGGGGTCACCCCGCGCCGGATCAGCGACCCGGCGATCGGCACCGAGCCGCACTCACAGCCGGGCAGGACGACACCGGCCGCACCGGCCACCGGCACGGCCAGCGCGGGATGGCGGGGCAGCGCCCGGGCCCAGAACGACCGGGGCACGAAGACCGCGATCGCGGCGGAGAGCAGCACGCCGAAGACCAGGAACGGCACCGACTGGACCATCACCGAGACGAACACCGTCGTCCAGGTCTGTAGCCGGGGCGTCGACAGGAACGACCCGACCGGCCCCTGGAAGACGACCAGCAGCAGGAACAGCGCGGCGAGCACTTCGAGTGAGCCGATGCGCCACCGGGATCCCTCGTCGTCGGTTGCGGCAGACGGTGCCGGGTCACCCGCCGACCGGGCGGGCCGCTCGGCGGCGGTGCTGGACCCCGGCTCGACCTCGTCGCCTGACGGACTCGTCGCGGTCACCCTGTCTGGCACGGTCCGGTGTCCCTTCGGCAGGCCGAACTGGCAACCCATCCTAGGCGCAGCGCCGGGGTGTTGGTCGACGAGGTGTTCGAGGGCGGCGGTGGTGCCCACGGTCGCCCGGAACTCTCGTGCTAACGTCCATTCGAAAGCGATAACCGATTTCATTTTGACTAGGAGAGTTCGCCGTGCCGACGCAGCCCCGCCAGGACCGGGGCCATGGCGCGGCTCGACATCGTCCATCTCGCCGACCGGGGCGTGCTCAGCCTCTCCGGCGGCGAACGGCAACGGGTGCTGGTGGCTCGGGCACTCGTGCAGGAGCCGGAGGTCCTGGTCCTCGACGAACCGACCAACCACCTGGACATCCGACACCAGATCGAGCTGCTCTCCCTGCTCCGGGATGCCTCGCTGACGGTCCTGGTGGTCCTGCACGACCTGAACCTCGCCGCCGCGACCTGTGACCGGATCGGCGTGCTCTCCGGCGGGCGACTCGTCGCCGCCGGCACGCCCGCGGAGGTGCTCACCGCCGAACTCGTCCGGGACGTCTTCGGGGTGGACGCCACCGTCGTCGCCCACCCGTTGACCGGCGACCCGCAACTGTTGTACGCCCTCACGCCAGCCCAGACCACCTAAGCGACACCGATCGGAAAGTGAGCATTCGGGGATGCCCATCCCGCACCACCGGACCGCGACGATCCGCGGCACCGCCGCCGGCCTTGTCGTCGTCGCGCTGTTGTCCGCCTGCGGAGCCACCGTCGACGGGTCCGCCACCCCCGACCCGCAGGTGGTCGTACAGCGCTGCGGCGAGGAGGTCGAATACACCACCCCCCGGCGGGCGGTGGTGTACGAGGGCGGCAGCGCGGACAAGATGTTCGCGCTCGGCCTCACCGACCACGTCCACGGGTACGTCATGCCACCGGCCAATCCACCGGTGAGCGAGTCGCCCTGGGCACAGGAGTACGCGAAGGTGGAGTTCCTCAGCGACGACCTGCTCAACCGGGAGCTGGTGGTGGACGCCGAGGCCGACTTCGTGGTCGCCGGCTGGGGTTCCGGATTCAGCGACAAGCGGGGCATCACCCCGGAGATCCTCGACGGCCTCGGCATCCAGAGTTTCATGCACACCGAGTCCTGTTTCAACTATCCGGGCTTCCCGCAGCGGACGACCCCGTTCGACGGCCTCTACACCGACCTCGAACGACTCGGCCGGATCTTCGGGGTCGAGGCACGGGCGACCGAGGTGGTCCAAGGTCTGCGGCAGCGCGTCGAGGCGGTGCAGGCACAGCCGACCGGCCCGGACCGGATCCCGGTGTTCCTCTACGACTCGGGCACCGACCAGCCCTTCACCGCCGGTCGCCAGGTGCCGCCGACCGACATCATCTCGTTCGCCGGCGCCCGGAACATCTTCGAGCAGCTCGACGCACGCTGGACCCAGGTGAGCTGGGAGGCTGTCGTGCAGGGCCAGCCGGAGGTCGTCGTCATCCTCGACTACGGGGACAAGCCGGCCCAGGAGAAGATCGATTTCCTGAAGACCTTCCCCACCACCCGCAACCTGCCCGCCGTGGTCGAGAACCGGTTCTTCGTCCTCGGCTACAACGAGGGAATCAGCGGACCGCGCAACGTCGACGGCCTGGAGAAGTTCGCCGGATACCTCCGGAGCCTCCGACCCTGAGCCCGGCGACCGATCGCAGCCGGTACCGCAGGAGGAGCCCGCCCGTGACCGCGTCCGCCGTGCGCCCGGGGTCACGGGCGGGCGGGGCGGCGATCGGCCACTCCGCCGACGCTGGTCGCCCCGCCCCGCCCCGCCCCGCCCCGCCGTGACGCCGGCCGCAGCCGCGCCGGTCGGGTACCCGCCGAACGGCTACCCCTTGACCGCCCCCGCCGTGAGTCCCTCGGTGAGGAAGCGCTGCCCGAAGGCGTACATGATCACCACGGGGATGCTGACCAGCAGCGAGGCCGCGGCGAGCTGTCCCTGCGGCACGACGTCCCCGGCGATCATGGACTGCATCCCCACCGGGAGCGTCTTGTACTCGTCCTTGGTGATGAACACGAAGGCGAAGAGGAACTCGTTCCAGGCGTTCGTCAGGGTGAACAGCGCGACCGCCAGCAGTCCCGGCTTGGCCAGGGGCAGCACCACCCGACCGAACGCCTGGAGGCGGGTGCAGCCGTCGACCAGCGCGGCCTCCTCCAACTCGATGGGGATCGACGAGAAGTAACCCGCCAGCAGCCAGGTGGCGAACGGCAGCGTGAAGGTCGGGTACGTGACCACCAGAGACCACAGCGAGTCGGTGAGCCGTACGCCGATGAGCAGCTGGTACAGCGGGATGAACAGCAGCGCGCCCGGCATCACGTAGGTGACCAGCACCGTGACGGTGAAACCCTGCGCCCCGCGGAACCGCAGCCGGGCCAGCGCATAGCCGGCCAGGGCGGCGCAGACCAGTGCCACCGCCGTGGAGGCCGCGGACACCAGCACGGTGTTGAGGTACCAGCGACCGAAGGGCTTGGTGGCGAAGAGGTCGGTGAACTGCTGGAGGGTCCACGGTGTCGGCCACAGGTCGTTGTCCCGCATGACGATCTGGCCCTCGGACTTGAACGCCGTGACGACGATCCAGTACAGCGGAACCAGGACGAAGGCGAGCAGCGCGGCCAGCGCGATCCCGGAGGCCAGCTTCGACGTCACCGACGACGCCCGGCGACGTCCCCAGGACTGGAGCGCCGAGACCACCCGGCCGACCGCCGCCGCGACCAGCAGGATCACCCCGAGGACCAGCGCCGCCTTCCAGACGATGTGTGGCGACGCCCAGGCCAGCAGACCGGTGAGCACCAGGGCGACGGCCCACGGCAACGCCTTGCGCGCCTGCCGCGCCTGCTGGGCCCTGCGGGCCCGTCGGGGCGACGCGGTGACGACGTCCCGGCGCAGCAACCGGACCAGGAAGAACACCAGTACGCCGACGACCGGCATCATCACCAGCGTGACCGCCGCGCCCGCGCCGTACTGTAGTTGCAGGATCGCCTTCGAGTAGGCGACCAGCACGTACGGCGCTGTCGCGTCACCCGGGCCGCCCTGGGTCAGCAACCAGATGAGGTCGAAGTTGTTGAACGTCCAGATCGACGACAGGGTCACCGTCACGGTGATCACGTGGCGCAGTCCGGGCAGCGTGACGTGGGCGAACCGCTGCCACGACGAGGCGCCGTCGACGGTCGCCGCCTCGTAGAGGTCTGCGGGGATGGCCTTCAGCCCCGCGAGGAACGCGACGGTGAAGAACGGCACCCCCTTCCAGACGTTGACCATGATCACCGACGGCATGGCCAGGGACGCCTCGGAGAGCCAGCCGGCCGGCCAGGTGTCGACCAGGTGCGCCTTGGCCAGCAGCGGCCCGATCCCCGACTCGGTGAGCAGCAGGTTGACGCTGCCGAAGATCGGGTCGAGCAGCGAGCGCCAGCTGAACGCCGTGACCACCGTCGGCACCACCCACGGCAGCAGGAGAAGCCCGGCCAGCACCGCCCGGCCACGGCGCAGGTTGTGCAGCAGCAGGGCCGCGGACAGCCCCAGCACCACCTTGAAGACCTCGGCGTACGCGGTGAAGACGAACGAGTTGAGCACGCCCGTGCGGAACTGGTCGTCCCCGAACAGGGCCGCGTAGTTGGCCAGGCCGACGAAGACGCTCTGCTGGCCGTGCCGTTCCGTCGTGCTGGTGACGACCGACCAGGCGATCGGCAGGAGCACGAGCCCGCCGACGAGCAGGGCGGTGGGCGCCAGGAACAGCGCCGCCAGCCGCCAGTCACGGCCGAGCCGCCGCTGGGTCGGGGTGAGGGAGCCGGCCCCCGGCGGCGGGGATGTCCCCGTCGCCGGGGGCGGTGCTGGACGGACCGACGTCACTGCGGCAGCCCCTGCTGGGTGAAGATCTGCACCATCTTGTTGTGGGCGGCCTGCACGGCCTGCGCGGCGGGCGTGCCCTGGATGACCTGCTGCATCATGTCGGTGAGGACGTAGGCACCGACGGCGGCCTGCTGGCCGGCGCTCGCCTTCTGCGGGAAGTTCAGCCCGTTCTTGGTGGTCAGCGGCAGCGACAGCTGGGTGATCTTGCGCATGATGGGGAACGCCGGGTCGCCGCTGGTGAAGAACGGGTCGGCGTCCCAGACCTTCTCCCAGGCGGGCAGCGCCAGGCCGGGCGCTTCCTTCGCCACCCCGAGCAGCGCGGGCGCGGTGACCAGGTACTGCGCCAGGAGCTTGGCGAGTGCGGCGTTCTTGGCGCCCTTGAAGATGACGAAGGCCTGGGACTGGCCGAGCAGCAGAGGATTGTCGGTGGCCGGTCCGATGCAGTCGGCGAAGACGTGCGTCTTGTCGTAGACGGGGTTCTTCTTGGTCTTGGAGTCCGCGTAGACGCTGAGCTGGTTGCGGGTGTAGCCGAGGATCCCGGCGAGCCAGTTCTCGTTGTTGCTGGAGTCGGTCCAGGCGGCCACCCCCGGCGGCAGCATCGGCTTGTACTTGGGGTTGGTGTAGATGTCGGCGAGGAAGGTCACCGCCTGCACCGTCTCGGGCGAGTTGAACGTGACCTTCCGGCCGTCGTCGGTGGCGATCGACCCGCCGTAGGAGTTGATCAGCGCCTCGATCATGCCGTTCGCGTCACCGGACCGGTTGACGGTCATGCCCCAGCCGAACCGGCGCTTGGACGGATCGGAGATGGCCAGGCACAGGTCGCGCAACTCCTCCCAGCTGTAGATGTCCTTGGGGGTGATGCCCTTGTCCTGCATCCAGTCCTTGCGCAGGAACGACCCGATCCCGATGAAGTGGTAAGGGATGGCGAACCACTTGCCGTCGAAGACGCAGAAGTTCTTGGACTCGGCGGTGGGCTCGCCGTATCTGGCCGTCAGCGCCTGGACGACGTCCGTCACGTCCTCCAGGTCGCCCAGCGCGTGGAACTGCGCGACGAAGCGCGAGTCGGTCATGAACGCCAGGTCACGTGCGACGCCGCCCTCGACCTCCGCGTGGATCTTGGCCACCACGTCACCGGCGTCGGCCTGGACCAGGCTGTTGTCGATCTTCGTACCGGTGGTGTCGGCGAACTTCTTGATCGAGCTGTCGAGCGCCGCGTTCGCCGCCTCCGAGTAGAGCTTCTGCGACAGCATCCCCATCGTGGAGCCCTTCAACGACGCCGCGGCATCGATCAGCTCCTTCGGGACCTCGGCCTGCACCTGGGGGGTCGACGGCGAGCTGTCGCCGCACGCGGCCAGCCCGGCCGCGCCGAGCAGCCCCACCCCCATCCCCAGAAAGCCGCGCCGGGACCTGAACAGGTTGTCCTCCATGGCCGTTCCCCCTCCTCTGTCTCGCCTCACCGCTATCCGCCGACCGAGGCCGGGGGTCCGCTGCCTCCTCTGGGGCACCTGCGAACCGCCCACACGAGGACGATCGCCGATCGGGTGGTCGCAGCCCGCCTCTGCGCGCAGTCGTCAGAAGCTTGCCCCGACGTGCGGCAGGCCTCTCCCCCGGCTTCTCCCGAACACGCGCACCGCCGGTCCCGGGACGTCGGCCTGCCCGGCGGTGCGATCACCTTACCCATTAAGGTAAGTCGCGCCTAGAGGCGGAGGGAAATCTATGGATCCATGGCATTTGTAATCATCGATTGCCGGCCTGCCAGCCACCCTGTGGAGTCGTACGGGCTCCGGTGCGGACGAGCACCGCGGTGCGGGAGTGAGCGGGTCCGGCACACTCCCGCACCGTTCAGCGCGGGTTGACGGCTCGCCAGGCGACGTAGTCGGCGACTGCCGAGGCGAGGTCGAAGGCCGGGCTGAATCCGGTGTCGCTGGTGAGCCGGCCGATGTCGAGATACGGATTACGGCCGGCGCCCGCCTGCCGTCCGGGCAGCAGGTCGAGCAGCTGGCCGGGCGTGGCCGCCCGCACCGCGTCCGCGAACTCCCGGTTGGTGAACGGTCGGCCGCCGGACACGTTGTAGGTGGTGTGCCGCAGGGTCTGCGCGGTGGTCAGCAGGGCGATTGCCCGGCCGGCATCGGGGGCGTAACACCAGTCGCCGCCGTCGTCGGCGTGCAGTGGCGGCGGCCGTTCACCGCGGAGCACCGCGCTGACGTAGGGCGGGATGTAGTTGAACGGTGATTCCGGATCCATGAGTGGACCCCAGATGCTGCCGATGCGCAGCACGACCGGCTCGACGCCGCTGTCCCGCAGCGCGTGCGTGGTCAGTGGCTCGACCGCCTTCTTGAACGCGACGATCAGATGGGGCAGCTCCGCCGGAGGCAACGCCAGCTCCTCGTGCCACGGAATCTCCGGCCGGCCGAGGTACACGCCGAGGCTGCTCGCGACGGCGAACCGGCGTACGCCCCAGGCACGGGCCGCGTCGAGCGCGGTGAACAGGCCGGCCGTGTCCGTCCGGAGGTACGGCAGCGGATCGATGCCGGGAATGCTGCCGGCGAGGTGGACGATGTCGCTGATGCCGTGGCGGTCGGCGAGGCCGAGGAAGGCGGCCCGGTCGGTCACGTCGAGAGACTCCACGCCGACCCGGCCGGCGAGGAAGGACGGAATCTCGGTGCGGTGGTGTGCGGTCACGACCACCTGGTGACCGAGATCGGCGAGCGCGCGGGCGGTATGGGCACCGATCATGCCCAGTCCGCCGGTGACCAGGACCGTACGGGCGCCGGAAACCTTGCTCATGCATCTCCTTGTCTGATCGAAGGGGCTTTTACGAGTCCACGAACCTAGGAGCTGCGCGGCGGCCGGTCTTGAACGAATCGCGCAGGGGTCAGCCGGGCGGTAGCGGACGCGCCGCGGTCAGTGGCGCCGAGGCGGTGACGCGCTGGACGTGGACCAGTGCGTCGTACCACTGCCGTGGCGTGCCGCCGGACATCGTGGACCCCGGGCCCGCCTCCGGAACGCCGCGGGTGAGCATGGGCCGGTCCAGCCAGCTCCGCACCGCTGGCGGGGTGTTCCCGGTGAGGTCGACGAAGTAGCTGTCCCGGATGTAGTCGTTTATCTGGATGCCGAGCGTCCAGTCGTCCTCCCAGGCCACCGTGCGGTAGCCGCGCTGGGCGACGAGATATCGGACCGCCCGGCTCTTCGCCCGGGTCACCTCCGCCAGGCCGTGCGCCGCCTCGCCCAGACCGACGACGGTCGCGCCGCCGGTGAGCCGCCCCAACTGGGCCAGGTCCGCGCCGACTGCGGCCGGGTCGGTCGGCGCCGCGACAGCCTGGCGTTCGAGCCACTGGCCGAGTGACAGCGCGGGCTGCGACCGCACGCCGGTCGAGTTGGCGGCGGCGGTGGGGATGGTGCCAACGCCGACCAGTACGGCTCCGGAAACGGCGAGGGCAAGGGCGAGGGTACGCCGATGATGTCGTCCCATGACGAAGGGCTCCTAGGTGTGGACCGGTAGCTGCCCCGTCATTCCAGCCGGATCACGGCAGTCCGCAATCCGTCCTCGGGCAGCCCTCGACGTACGCAGGTTGTCGTACCCGCCGCGACCGGCCGGCCGGGAGTCAGCCCCGGACCTCGCCGGACGGTGCGAGGATCGCCCGGATGGACTCCTACGTCGAACGTCCGCCGTCGCCGGGTCTGGCGAGCGTGGTGCGGACGGTCTGGATACAACGCACCGGCGACCTGCCGTACGTGCAGCGGCACCTGCCGACCGGTGGGGTCGAGCTGCACTTCCCGCTCGGCGGAACTCCCCAGTTGGTCGGTCCGCTGACCGGGCCGCAGGTCGAGGTCATCCCGGCGCGGACCACCGTCGTCGGAGTGCGGTTCCACCCCGGGACGGCGCCGCCGCTGCCGACGATGCTCGACGACCTGGTGGACCGACGCCTGAGCCTGGCGGCGCTCTGGGGCGGGTCGGTGGACCGGCTCGTGGCGGCGACGGCCGGAGCCGGTACGCCGGAGCGGGCCCTCCTGGCGGTGCAGGCCCACATCCTGCGGGAGTTCCGGCGCTCGGCCGGGGTCGACCCGCTGGTGCGCCGGGCCGTCCGGGCGTTGATGCCCTGGCAGCCGGTCACCATCGACGCCCTGGCCGGTCGTCTCGCGCTCTCCGGGAGCCAACTGCGTCGTCGCTTCCTGCACGCCGTGGGGGTGAGCCCCAAGGTCCTCCAGCGGACGTTGCGATTCCAGGGATTCCTCGCGTCGGCGCAGGCCGGCACCACCGCCAGGGGCCGGTCGGGTCCGGACGGCATGGCGGAGCTGGCGGTCGACCTGGGGTACGCCGACCAGGCCCACCTCGGCCGGGAGTGCCTCCGCCTGACGGGTCTCACGCCGCGCCGGCTCCTCGGCGCAGACCTCGACCGGTGCGCCTGCGGCCATGACCACTCGGCGTCCTACCAGCCCTTCCTCGCCACCCGGGGCAGGTCGGCGCTGCGGGTCTGACCGTGCGCGATTCGTTCAAGACGCCGGGGTCGGGCCGATCGTAGGGTCCGACCCGTGCCGCCTCCGGTCCGGTTCGGCGGCTCGCCCGACGACTTTCGCGCACCACACCTGACCCACCGGAAGGATCCGACATGAGCAGGGTGATCAGCGCCCACTCCGTCTCCGTCGACGGCTACCTCACCGGCCGCGATCCCGGCGCCGGACGTGGCCTCGGCGACGCCCCGATGCTGTTCGACTGGTACTTCGACGGCGACACCCCGAGCCAGGTCTTCGACGGGTTCAAGCTGAGTGCGCCCAGCGCCCGGGTGTTCGACGCGCTCGCCGGGCGCATCGGCGCGAGCCTGGCCGGCCGCCGCACGTACGACGACTCCGGGTGGCTCCACGGGGGGACGCCGCATCCCGACGCGCCGCTGGTCGTGCTCAGCCACCGGCCGGTTCCCGGCATGACCGACGACCGTCAGACGCTCGTCACCACCGGGATCGAGGACGCGGTCGCGGCGGCGCGGGCCCTCGCCGGCGACCGGGACGTCGCCGTCATGGGCGGCGGCGCCGCGACGGCGGCGTTGGCGGCGGGACTGGTCGACGAGGTGATCCTGCACCAGGTGCCGATCCTGCTCGGCGGCGGCCGGCCGTTCTTCCCGTCGCTGCCCGAGCACGTGCGGCTCCGACTCGTCGAGGTCGTCCCGGCGCCCGGCGTGATCCACCTGCACTACGAGGTGGTTCGCTGAGCACTGCGCCGGTGCCACGTCGACCCCGCCCGCCGGGTCGTCCGGAGCGGCGATCCGCCGGGGGCGACAGTCGCGGATTTTCGGTACCTGTGCTGTCGACCATGGGAGCGGTCGAGCCTCGTCAGCTCGACCGTCTCCGACCGCCCGGTCGCCGGCTTCTCCCACCTGCGCGAATCCGATCCGCCCGCCCCTTCGACCGCACGTGGGTTTCCGGAGCATTTCCGGAACTTGTTGACACTGTGGCCGGGCGGTATCGATACTGACCGTTCCGGGGGTATACACAGACATCGATTACATGCGTCGTGCGTCAGGGAGGGCCCGTGAACAGCAGCCTGGGACAACGTAAGAAAGTCGCGAAGATAGCTCTGCCGACGGCGGTGTTGGTGCTGGTAGGAAGCGCTGTGACGGTCCAGTCCATCAACCCGGCCGCCGCGGCCGAGACCACGCTGCGGGCCGCGGCCGCCAAGGCCGGGCTCTTCTTCGGCGTCGCGGCAAACCCCAACCGGCTCTACCCGATCGTCGGCCAGGAGTTCAGCCAGCTGACTCCCGAGAACGCCATGAAGCCGGACGCGATCGCCACGTCGAGCGGTGGGCTGCAGAACACCGGCAGCGCGGACCAGTTGGTCAACCACGCCCAGAGCAACAACATGCTGGTCAAGGGCCACACGTTGGTGTGGCACTCACAGGCCGGGCAGTTGCAGGGCGCCAGCCAGGGGACACTGAACAACTTCATCGGCAACGCCATCAACCGCTGGGGCAGCAGGATCGCGTACTGGGACGTCGTCAACGAGGCGCTGGAGGACAACAACACCGGCCGGCGCCGGAACCAGTGGCCGCACACCATGAACCGGGACGCGAACGGCGACGGTGACTTCTTCGACTCCGGCGACACCGACGTCATCCGCGACTCGTTCATCCGGGCCAGGCAGGTCGTGCAGGCCGGCGGATTCACCACCAAGCTCTGCATCAACGACTACGACGTCGAGGGCCTGACGGTCCAGGGCGGCACCCAGAACCGCAAGGCCAACGCGCTGTACGACATCGTCCGCAACTACCGGCAGTACATCGACTGCGTCGGGTTCCAGGCACACTTCAACGACAACCCGAACAGCATCATCAGCAACGACCTACAGGCGAACATCCAGCGCTTCGCCGACCTCGGCGTCGAGGTGCACATCAGCGAGCTGGACATCGACGACGACCTGAGCAACAACGACATCGGCGCGGGCCAGGCGGAGAACTACCGCAAGGTCGTCCGGGCCTGCCTGAACGTCGCGAAGTGCACCGGCATCACCGTCTGGGGCATCTCCGACAGCGAGTCGTGGCGCTCCTCCGAGCGGGGTCTGCTGTTCACCGGCGGCAACGGCAGCTACCAGAAGAAGGCCGCCTACAACGCCGTGCTCGACGAGCTGAACAGGGGCCGTACCACCACCCCGCCGACGACCACGCCGCCGGTGACGCCGTCCGTCCCGCCGACCACCCCGCCGGTCGACCCGACCACCCCGCCGGTCGACCCGACCACTCCGGCGCCGACGACCACCCCGCCGAACCCGACCACCGGGTGCACCGCCACGGTCTCGCTGAACTCCTGGACCGGCGGCTTCGTCGCGACCGTGCGGGTCACCGCCGGCAACGCGCGGATCAACGGGTGGAGCGTCCAGCTCACCCTGCCGTCCGGGGCCACCGTGACAAACGCCTGGAACGCGAACCGCAGCGGCACCAGCGGCACGGTGCAGTTCAGCAACGTCAGCTACAACGGCTCGGTGAACGCCGGCCAGTCCACCGAGTTCGGCTTCCAGGGCACCGGAACGGCGACCGGAGTGAGCCCGGTCTGCACCGCCAGCTGAGCGCCACCTGTCCTGGACGGGCGATCCCACGCCCGTCCAGGACGCCCGCCCGGGTCGCCGGAACCCCACCGCGCGGACACGTTCAAGCTGTCGACCGATCCGCAGTTCGTCGCCAAGGTCGTCGACGTGGTCGGCCTGTACCACAACCCGCCGGAGCGGGCGGTGGTGCTGTGCGTGGACGAGAAGTCCCAGATCCAGGCGTTGGACCGGTCCCAGCCGATACTGCCGATGATGCCGGGCATGCCGGAGCGGCGTACGCACGACTACCACCGGCACGGCATCACCAGCCTGTTCGCCGCGTTCAACATCGCCGACGGCACCGTCATCAGTGAACTGCACCGGCAGCACCGTGCCACCGAGTTCCGCACGTTCCTGACCACGATCGACAAGACCGTGCCCGCCGACCTCGACATCCACCTGATCTGCGACAACTACGGCACCCACAAGACCCCGGCCGTCCGGGCCTGGCTGGCCCGCCATCCCCGCTTCCACATGCACTTCACCCCGACCGGCTCGTCCTGGATCAACCAGGTCGAACGCTGGTTCGGCTACCTCACCGAGCAGAAGATCCGCCGCGGCGCCCACAAGAGCGTCCGGTCCCTCGAGGCCGATATCCGGGCGTGGATCGCCGCCTGGAACAGCAACCCACGCCCGTTCATCTGGACCAAGACCGCCGAGGAAATCCTCGAATCACTCGCCCGATTTTGTAGGCGAATTTCCGGCGCAGCACACTAGTGCGCCGCACACTCATCCTGATCCCGCTGCTGCTGGGCGTCATCCTCTTCGTCTTCCTCGTGATGCGGTTCTCGGACAACAAGCCCGAGTACGCCTACTTCCAGGGTGCCAACCCGACCCCCGAGCAACTGCACCAGTTCCGGGTCGAGAACGGCCTGCTCGATCCGCTGCCGGTGCGCTACCTGCGGTTCGTCGGCGACCTGCTGCACGGCGACCTCGGCACCAGCGTGCTGACCAAGGCCCCGGTGCTCGACTCGGTGCTCACCGCCCTGCCACTGACCCTGCAACTGACCTTCCTCGGACTGGCCGTCGCCATCGTCCTGTCACTGGTCCTCGGCGTCACCGCGGCGATCTTCCGGGACCGCTGGCCGGACCAGCTCATCCGGCTCGTCTCACTGGTCGGCGTCGCCGCGCCGGCGTTCTGGCTGGCCCTGCTGATGATCCAGTGGCTGGCCGTCGACCGGGGCTGGTTTCCCACCAGCGGCTACATCAACCCCGCCGACTCGTTCACCGGATGGCTACGCTCGCTCACCCTGCCGGCGCTCTCCCTGTCCCTGCCGGTCGCCGCCCAGCTCACCCGGATCATCCGCACCTCGATGGTCGAGGAACTCGACAAGGACTACGTACGCACCGCGATCGGCAGCGGGTTGCCGCCGATCGTGGTGATCGGCCGCAACGTCCTGCGCAACGCGCTGATCAATCCGCTGACCGTACTCGGCCTGCGGGTCGGCTACCTGCTCGGCGGCGCGGTGGTCATCGAGACCATCTACTCGCTGCCCGGGATGGGCTACCTGATGATCAACGCTGTCCGGGACGGTGACCCGGCCGTCGTACAGGGCGTGGTGCTCACCATCGCCACCGGCTTCGTGCTGGTGAACCTGGCCGTCGACCTCCTCTACCTGCTGGTCAACCCCCGAATCAGGAGCGCCGCGTGACACCCGACGACACGACCGAGGCGGCAGCCGGCGGCGGGCCGGCCGGCACCGGGCTCGACACCCGCCCGCGCGGGATGCGTCCCGGACTGGCGAGCCGACTGTCCCGGCCCGGCATCCGGTTCCGCAGACTCGGGCTGCCCTCGTGGATCTCCGTCGCGGTGCTGTCCGCGATCGCCCTCGCCGCGCTCCTCGCACCGCTGATCGCGCCGCACTCCCCGTACGTGCAGGAGATCCCCGGCGGCGGCCCGAGCGCGACGCACTGGATGGGCCTGGACAGCGCCAACCGGGACATCCTCACCCGGCTGCTCCACGGTGCACGCTGGTCACTGCTGATCGGCCTCGGCGCGACCGCCATCGCACTTGCCGTCGGGGCGGTGGTCGGCGCGGTCGCGGCCACCTCCCGCCGGGCCGTCGACGAGGCGCTGATGCGCGGGCTCGACGTCGTGATGGCGTTCCCCGGAATCGCCCTCGCCGCCGTCCTGGTCGCCGTCTTCGGCGGCGGCATCGGCGTACTGGTGCTGGCCATCGCGTTCCTCTACGTGCCGTCGGTGGCCCGGGTGGTCCGCGCCAACGTGCTGGCCCAGTACGGCGAGGACTACGTGGCCGCCGAACGGGTCATCGGGGCCCGCACGCCACACATCCTGGTCAGACACGTCGCCGTCAACTGCGCCGCGCCGATCCTGGTCTTCTGCACCGTGATGGTGGCCGACGCGATCGTCTTCGAGGCGTCCCTGTCGTTCATCGGCGCCGGAGTACGCCCACCCGCCCCCTCCTGGGGCAGCGTCATCGCCGACGGCCGCAACATGGTGCTGCTCGGCGGCTGGTGGGCCACCGTCTTTCCCGGGCTGCTGATCCTGGTGACGGTCCTGGCGTTGAACATCCTCGCCGAGGGGGTCTCGGACGCCTGGGCCGCGCCGGCCGGCAGGCAGGCCGAACCGGTCCGCCGAAGCGAGGACGTGGACGCGCTGGAGCAGGCCCGGCCCGGCTCCAGAGAGGTCACCCCGCTGCCCGGCCTCGCCGCGGCGGCCCGCCGGATCGCCGAACGCGCCCGCCCGCTGCCGCAGGGCGAGCCGATCCTGCGGGTCAGTGGACTGGCTGTCGGCTTCGACGGCCGACACGACGACGTGGACATCGTGGCCGGCATCTCCTTCGACGTACGCCCGGGCGAGGTGCTCGGCCTGGTCGGCGAGTCCGGCTGCGGCAAGTCGTTGACCGCGCTGACCGTCATGGGGCTCCAGCCGCGCGGCGCCCGGGTCCGGGGCGAGATCCGCTTCGGCGGTCAGGACCTGCTCGCCCTCTCCCCGGCCGGCCGGCGCCGGCTGCTCGGGCACGACATGGCGATGATCTACCAGGACGCCCTCTCCTCGCTGAACCCGGCGATGACCATCCGGGCCCAGTTGAAGCAGATCGTCCGGCGGGGCGGTCGGCGCACCCCTGTCGAGCTGCTGGAGCTGGTCGGGCTCGATCCGGCCCGTACGCTCTCCGCCTATCCGCACGAGCTCTCCGGTGGCCAGCGGCAACGGGTCCTCATCGCGATGGCGCTCTCCCGCGACCCACGGCTGATCATCGCCGACGAGCCGACCACCGCGCTGGACGTGACCGTGCAGGCGCAGGTGATCCAGCTCCTGCTCCGACTGCGTGCGGAACTCGGCTTCGCCCTGATCCTCGTCTCGCACGACCTCGCCCTGGTCGCCGACGTCACCGACCGGGTGGTGGTGATGTACGGCGGCCAGATCGTCGAGAGTGGCGTCACCGCCACACTCGTCGGCGCGCCCGCGCACCACTACGCCCGGGGACTGCTCGGCTCGGTGCTGTCGCTGGAGACCGGTGCCGATCGGCTGACCCAGATCCGTGGTGTGGTCCCGTCCCCGGCGGACTTCCCCGCCGGGTGCCGGTTCGCCGACCGCTGCCCGATGGCCACCGAGGTCTGCCGGGT
The DNA here is from genome assembly GCF_029626265.1 of Micromonospora sp. WMMD1102. Lineage (NCBI taxonomy): Bacteria > Bacillati > Actinomycetota > Actinomycetes > Micromonosporales > Micromonosporaceae > Micromonospora > Micromonospora sp. WMMD1102. The sequence goes on from NZ_JARUBN010000001.1 coordinate 4,025,631, forward strand.
CGAGCCGCCCCGGCTGGTCGGCGCCGTGGAACACGCGGTCGCCTGCCACCATCCGGCGCTGGAGATCCCGCCGCCCCCCGACGTGGGCCACGAATCCCAGGGCGCCGCCGTGCCCGCACCGACCAGCCGGGCGGAGGCCCGATGAGCGCGCCACACCCCGCCGCCCTGGTGGAACTCGCGGACGTGCACGTCGAACACCGGGCCCGCTCCGGCGGGCTGTTCCGGCGTGAGCGCGTCCACGCGCTCACCGGGGTGGAACTCCGGGTCGCGACCGGCGAAACCGTCGGGGTGGTGGGCGAGTCCGGCTGCGGCAAGTCCACCCTGGCGAAGGTCGTGGTCGGGCTCCAGCCGCCGACCTCCGGCACGGTGCGGTTCGCCGGCCAGGACCTCTGGTCGATGCCGCCCTCGGCCCGGTTGTCGGCGGTCGGCGCGAGCACCGGGATGATCTTCCAGGATCCGTCGACCGCGCTCAACCGGCGGTTGCCGATCCGACAGGTGCTCCGCGACCCGCTCGACGTGCACCGGCGGGGCACGCCGCGGGCACGGGAGGAGCGGGTACGGGAGCTGCTCGACCTGGTGGGCCTGCCGGCCAGCGTGGCGAACCTGCTGCCCAGCCAGGTCTCCGGCGGGCAGCGGCAGCGGGTGGCGATCGCCCGGGCCCTGGCGCTGCGCCCCCGGCTGCTGGTCGCCGACGAGCCGACCAGCGCGCTCGACGTTTCGGTACGGGCCCAGATCCTGAACCTGCTGCTCGACCTCAAGGAGCAGCTGAACCTGGCGATGATCTTCGTCTCGCACGACATCCAGACGGTACGCCGGATGAGCGATCGAGTAGTGACGATGTACCTCGGCCGGATCGTCGAGCAACTCCCGGCCGGTTCGCTTCCGCACGGCGCCCGTCACCCGTACACCCGGGCACTCCTCTCCGCCACCCCGGGCCTGCTCGCCCCGATCGACCCGATCCCGCTGACCGGGCCGGTGCCGTCGGCGACCCGGCCGCCGAGCGGCTGCCCGTTCCGGACCCGGTGCTGGCGGGCCGACGACCGCTGCGCCGCCGAACTGCCGGCCGCCGAGGCCGGCGGGGACCGACACCTCTACCGCTGTCATCACCCGGTGCTCGACGGCACGACCGACCTCGAACTGATCAGCCAAGCCCAGGAGCGTCCATGACCACCGTCCTCCCGTCCGGCGTCGTCCCCCCGGTGCTCCCCTCACCCCCGACCTCGAGGTGGACACCGGATCACTGACCCGGTTGGTGGACCACCTGATCCAGGGCGGCGTCGACGGGCTCTTCGTGCTCGGCTCGACGTCGGAGGTCGCCTACCTCCGGGACGCGGACCGTGGGATCGTGCTCGACACGGTGCTCGGACACGTCGCCGGCCAGGTGCCGGTCCTGGCCGGTGCCATCGACATGACCACGCCCCGGGTCCTCGACCACGCGCGGGCGGCGGTCGAGGCCGGCGCGTACGGGCTGGTCGTGACCGCCCCCTTCTACACGCGTACCCACCCCGCCGAGATCGTGCTGCACTTCCGGACGGTGGCCGACCGGACCGGGGTCCCGGTGTACGCGTACGACCTGCCGGTGTCGGTACACCGAAAACTCGGCGCCGACCTGCTACTGGAACTGGCGGCCGAGGGCACCCTCGCCGGGGTCAAGGACTCCAGTGGCGACGACGGGGGGCTGCGGGACGTGATCCTGCGCCGTCGGGACCAGGACCTCACCGCCTTCGCCGTGTTCACCGGCTCGGAGCTGACCGTCGACTCGGCACTCTGGATGGGAGCCGACGGGGTCGTACCGGGGCTGGGCAACGTCGACCCGCACGGCTACGTACGCCTCTACCAGGCCGCGGCGCGCGGCGACTGGGCGACCGCCCGGACCGAGCAGGAACGGCTGTTCCGCCTCTTCCGGCTGGTGAACGTCGGCGGCCCGCGGATGGGACAGAACTCCTCGGCGATCGGCGCCTTCAAGGCAGCCCTGCACCTGCGCGGGATCATCGCCCACCCGGCCACCGCGCTGCCGCAGCTTCCGCTGGACACCACGGAGATCGCCCGGGTCGGCAGGCACCTGACCGACGCGGCCCTGCGCTGATCCGGCATCAGGGTCGTGGACGTCCGGCGCAGCTCGCGTGTCCGGTAGTCCGCCGCAGAGCGGACTACCGGGAACCTCCGGGTTTTGAAATGTTTGTAGTGTGTCGGGGGTCGATGGGCGGGTACAGGCCGAGCGCGTGCTGGTGCGCGTGTTCGGGGCGGTCCGCCTCGCGCAGTACGCCGCGGCCGGGGTGGCCGCCGTCTCCACCGACCGGTCCGCCTACTCGCGACCGGAACTCGTGTTCGGCCTCTACGCCGTCGCCGCCGCCTGGTCCCTCGTGCTCTACGGCGGCGCGCTGCGGGGTCGGCGCATCACCTGGATCGCCGTCGCCGCCGACGTCCTGCTGATCGGTGTCGCACTCGTCGTCGTCGGCCGGCTGACCGAGCCCGGCCACTCGATCGGGTGGGCGAACTGGACCGTCGCGCCGGCGAACGCGTCCGGCGTGCTCGCCGTCGTGTTCGGCCCGCGCTGGCTGGCCGTACCGTCGATCCTGCTGCTGTCCGGCTGCTACCTCGCCGGCGTCTGGCGGGACTTCGCCGCCGACTCCTCGCTGCTCGCCTCCGTGACCGGCAACATCGGCTCGCTGGTGCTGTTCACCGTCGCCGCCGGACTCGCGGCGACCTGGGTACGCGGATCGGCGCGGGCCGCGGACGAAGCCCACGCGTCCGCGCTGGCAGCCCAGCGCCAGGCGGCGGACGCGGCAGCCCGGATGGCGTCCGTGGAGGCCCGGGACTGGGAACGGCGGCGGCAGTACCGGAACCTGCACGACACGGTGCTGTCCACGTTGACCGTCGGCGCGATGGGACAGATCGACCTCAACACCGAGCAGTTCCGCGGCCAGTGCGAACGCGACGCGCGATACCTCCGTTCCCTGATCACCGGGTCGGACGACGCGGTCTCGACGGACCTCGGCAGCGGGCTCGGACGCGTCGTGCGCGACCTCGCGGCCCTCGGGCTGCGGATCGACCACAACTCGGCGGAACTTCCGGCGGGCGTGCCCGGCCACGTCACCGAGGCGCTGCTGGGCGCGACCCGGGAAGCGCTCAACAACGCCCGCAAGCACGCCGGCACCGGGCAGGCGTGGCTGACGTCCCGCGGCGACGGCGCCGGAGGGGTGCGGGTCACGGTCGTCGACCGGGGCGCCGGCTTCGTGCCCACGGCCGCACGCAGCGGGTACGGCCTGCTCGGCTCCATCCGGCACCGCGTGGTCGAGGCCGGCGGCCAGTGCGACATTGCCAGTACGCCCGGCGAGGGCACCACCGTGGAGATCACATGGAAACCGTTATAACCATCGGCGCGATCGACGACGAGAAGATGCTGCTCCAGTCGTTCGCGAACTGGTTCGGCAGCACGCCCGACATCCGTCTGACGGCGACGGCCGCGTCGGTGGACGAGTACCTTGCCGACCCCGACGCGCCGACGATCGTGCTGCTGGATCTCGACCTGGGCAACTTCACCGACCCGGCGCACAACGTCGCGCAACTGACCGCCACCGGCCGTCAGGTGATCGTCATCTCGGTGGTGAAGGACCGCCGCTGGGTGGTCTCCGCGACCGAGGCCGGCGCGGTCGCCTACATCCCCAAGGAACGCGACCTGGCCGATCTGGCCGGCGCGATCCGGGCCGTGCACCAGGGAGAGACGCCGACGTCACCGGAACACGCCTTCCTGCTCAGCGACGACGACCGGCGTGGCCCGTCGCTGACGCCCCGGGAACGGCAGATCCTGCTCGGCGTGGCGGAGGGCATGACACACGCCGTCATCGCCCGCCGGCTCGGCATCGAGAAGAGCACCGTGAAGACCCACCTGGAACGGGTCCGGCAGAAGTACCGGGAGCACGGGCGCCCGATCACCAGCCCGGGTGACTACCTGAAGCGGGTCGGCGAGGACCCGATCCGCGGCGAGCTGTCGTAGGCGTACATCCAACTTCCAACTGTCTTCCGTGGTGTCCGGTGTCCGGCCCCACGATGCTGGTACCAGTCGGTGCGAGTCCGAGAAGCTGACGTCCTGGGGAGCCCGAGTGAGTGAGGTGGCGATCGCCAGCCTGCGGGAGCTGGCCGGGCCGGACCTGTACCGGCGCAACGCCTTCCGGATCACCGGCCTGCCGGTGGACGTGGACCGGCGTACCGCGCGGGCGCGGCAGCAGCAGTTGGCGGCGGCGTTGCGGGTCGGCGCGGACGTGGGCTGGCAGGGTCCCTCGGCGACCGCCGACGAGGTGCGCGCCGCCTTCGACGTGTTGGGTGATCCACGCCGCCGCCTGGTGCACGAGGTGTTCGCGGTCTGGGGCGTGCCGGACGGCTGCGAATGCCCGGCGGGCGTGCACCACGACCACGACAACGCGGTGCGGGCACACGCCGCCGCCCTCGACGTCGAGCCGGGCGACCTGCTGGCGGCGACCATAGCCGGTGCCCTGCCGGGCCAGTGGACGGCGGCGGCAACGGCCTGGACGAAGACGCTCCGGTCGGCGTCGTTCTGGCGGCACCTGCACCACCGGGTGGGACAGCTCGACGACCGGCAGCTCGACGACTCCGCCGTGGACGCGCTGCGCGCGGAACTGCCGGTGACGCTGGTGCGTCCACTGTTGCGGCTGGCGGCGTCCGCGGCCTATCCCGCTCCGCTGCGCAAGCACCTGGCCGAGTGGCCGGTGCCGGCCCGGGAACGCGACCGGCTGCTCGAAGAGGCGGCCGAGCCGCTCTACACGGAACTGGAGTCCACCGTGCGCGACCTGCACGGCCGGCTGGACTCCGGTGACCCGGACGAGGTCGTGACCGAGATGCGGGCACGGGTGAATCCGCTGCTGGCCCGGCTGGAGGGGTTGACGCCGCGCGACCAGCACCGCCGCACGGAGGCCGCCCGCGACAAGGTCGCCGTGCTCCTCAACAACTGCGCACTCGCCCGGAACCGGTCGACCGGGCAGTACGAGGACAAGGTCAAGAACTGGCTGACGGAGGCGGCAAAGCTCGCCACCGATCCGGAGACCCGGCGCCGGGTCCGGGAGAACCTCCGGGGCTTCGACGAGGCGGACAAGGCACTCGACCAGTTCCGGCGCACGGTCGACGAGATCCGGCGGACCCGGGGGCGGTACGAGGCCGCGAGTTTCCTGCGGGGCATCCTCTCCGAGGTCACCGACGAGGCGCTCGCGGCGGCCATCCGGGAGATGCTTGCCGACCTGGATGCCGGCGCACCGATCTCGTACCGCACGCCCAGCCGTCCGTCCGGATTCCGCGCGCCGATCCGGCTGCACGAGTGGGAGAAGCAGGAGGCGCGGCGGCGGGGTCGGGCGGTGGGGGTCGTCGTCCTATGTGCGATCGTCCTGGTGGGGCTGGTCTGGTTCATGAACGCCGCGATCGACGGGGAGGAGACGGTCGACATCCATCCGGCCGCCTACGGCAACGTCTCGTCGGAGATCGTCTGCGTCCGGGACAAGGACGACTGGCGCGACGGCGACACGACGGTGACCACCGTGTCCTGCGGGCAGGAGCACGCCGCCGAGGTGATCGCCTATCTGGGGTTGCGGGAGGCGAACCTCTCCTGGCCCACCGCGGACTACGACTACCTGGCCGGCCTCGCCCGGTTCAGCTGCGGCGAGCAGGCGAACAACTTCGGCCTCTCGGCGGGTAGCCAGTACGCCACCGAGGTCATCCTGCCTGACCGGGACGTCATCCACCGGTCGGACTCGCCGTCCAACTACGCGACGTGCCTGGTGATGCGTACCGACGTGGAGCGTTGGTCGTTCCTCGCCGCCTCCCGGCAGACCGGGGCCCAACTTCCCGTGCAACGGCCGATGACGTCCCAGAAGGGCCGGGATCACAACGCGCCGGTCGGCTACTGCGTGCGGGGCAGACAGGAGCCCGACCGTGCGGAGAACGTGTGGCCGATCGTGCGCTGCGACGAGCCGCACTGGGCCGAGATACTCGGCTACGAGATCCTGCGGTGGCCGCCGCCCGACGGCGCGACGCTCCGGCCGCAGCTCGTCGAGGAGGCGAACCGCACCTGCCAGAAGCTGGCGACCGAACTACAGGTGCCGGACACGTTCTCGGTCCTGCCGGTCATCAGCGAATGGTGGACCGAGCAGAGCCAGGAGCGGATGTACGCGGCCTGCGTGGCACATCGCAAGGACCACCAGTCCTTCTACGGGCGAGTCCGGTAGTCCGGCCGATGGTGCCAACCAGGGAGTCGACAGTGGCTGAGGAAACGCGGACGAGCGGAGCCGTGACGTTGCGGATCACGTCGCCCGAGGGGACGGTCCGGGGCGTCGAGCTGACGGACGGGCCGGTCACGGTCGGGCGGAGCGCGCCGGACCACGCACCACAGGTGGCGCTGGAGCCGGACCCGCAGCGCTGGATCGGCCGCCTGCACTGCACGCTGGATCTGCACGACGGCGGCTGGACGGTGACCGACAACGCGAGCGTCAACGGCACGCTGTTGCGCTGTCTGGACGGGCGCACCGAGCGTCTGGTGGGCAGCCGCCGGCTGCGGCACGGCGAAGCGCTGCTGATCCTCGGCGACATGTCCCCGGACGGCGAGCCGCTGTACTGGGAGCTGACCCTGCTCGACCCGCACACCACCCAGGCCGCGCCGTTCGAGCCGCCGCCGGCCGTTCCGGTTCGCGGGCCGTGCCTGCGGTACGACTGGGTGGCCGCGCGGGCGTACCGCAGCGACGAGGACGGAGAGACCCCGGTCGGCGGGCTGCGGCCGCAGGGCCACCAGCTGCTGCGGTACATGGTGGGCCGGAGCAGCGCCGGTGCCGCCGTCGCGTGCGGTCACGAGGAACTCGTGACCGCGCTCTGGGGCCCGCGTGAGGAGTGGCCGCCGGGCCGGGCCTACAACCGGGCCGACCTGGCCGGCGTCGTGCGGGCGGTGCGTCGCGCCATCGAGGTGGACCCGTCCGCGCCACGGATCCTGGAGACCATCACCGGCATCGGCTACCGGCTCAACGTCGCGGACTCCGGGGACGAGTCGTGAGCATGCTGGCCAGTGGCGACCGCGTCACCGAGACCCTCGTGGTGGACCGGCTGCTCGGCGAGGGCGCCTTCGCCGAGGTGCACCGGGTGCGGCACGAGTATCTCGGCTGGCAGGCCATGAAGGTCTTCAAACAGGTCGTCTCGCTCGACGAGACACGCACCCTGCTGGAGGAGGCCCGCCTGCTGTCCACGCTCGGGCACCCGAACATCGTGCGGGTCTTCGACGCCGGTACGGTGCGCACCTCGAACGGCGTCCGTGGCTTCTTCACCATGGAGTACGTGGCCGGGGGCAGCCTCGAACGGCTGATCCGGGCGCACGCACCGGCGATGCCGGTGGAGCTGGCGGTCGAGGCGGCCGAGCAGATCGCTGCCGGCCTGACCGTCGCGCACGAGCAGGATCCGCCGATCCTGCACCGCGACCTCACCCTGGCGAACATCCTCGTCGGGTACGACGGCAGCGGCCTGCGGGTCCGGGTCAGCGACTTCGGGCTCGCCAAGCGCGCCGACCCGTTCACGATGCTGGCCAGCGCCCAGGGCACGTTCGCCTTCATGGCCCCCGAGGTGCTGCGCCGCGAGGGATACTCACGGGCCAGCGACGTGTGGTCGGTGGGGACGATCGGCTACCTGCTGCTGACCGGCCGGCTGCCCTACGACGACGGTGCACCGCTGTCGTCGTACTCGCCGGGTCGGTTCGCGCGGGCGCCGCTGCCACCGAGCCGGTACCACCCGGAGGTGGACCCGGAACTGGACCGGATCATCCTGTCCGCGTTGCAGGTCGATCCGGCCGACCGGCCCGCCTCGGCGGGCGTGCTGGCCGCCGAACTGCGCGACCGGCGGCTCGGCGGCGCCGCCAGCGGCCGGGGCGGACCACCCGACGCGCGGGCCCGCCGGCTCGCCACGGAGGCGCTGGCGCTGGCCCGGCAGGCCGGCCAGCTCGACCGTGCGGCGGAGCTGATGGCGGAGGCACTGGAGCTGGCACCGGACCTGCGCGCCCGCTATCAGCCCAGGTTGGCCCTGTGGCGACGAGGAGTGACGATGTGAGACGGATCAGCTTACTGCGCGAGGAGCTTCGCCAGCGCCGGCACCACCGCGAGTTCCGGATCGCCCCTGCGGTCTGGGACGACGAACAACAGGCCCGCCTGGCGGAGTTGCTGACGGCGGTGCGGGACGCCGAGCCCGCCGAGCTGGAGACGCCCGCCGAGCCCGCGGAGCCCGCCGAGCAGGAGACGCCGGCCGCGCGGGAGACGCCGGCCGCGCAGCCGGACGAGGCGGCGCTCGCGACGGCGGTCACGAACCTGTGGCGGGCCCAGCGGAAGCTCAGCTCGGCGGGTGAGCGGCCCTCACCCCGGGACCGCCAGGCCAGCCGGTACCTGCGTACGTCCACCGAGGCGCTGGCGGGCGCCGGCCTGGTCGTCCAGGAACACGACGGCGACGCCTTCGACCCGGGACGGGAACTCGAGGTCCTGGTCTACCAGGAGAACCCCAACCTGACCGCCGAGGTCGTCATCGAGACCGTACGGCCCTCGGTCTACCTGCACGGCCGCCTCGTCCAGATGGGACAGGTCATCGTCGGCACCCCGGCGCAGCCCGTTGACGGAAGGAACGACCATGCGTGACACCATCGACTTCGGCATCGACCTCGGCACCACCAACAGCGCGATCGCGGTGGTGGAGGAGGACGGCGGCGCCGCCATCATCAAGAACAACGACGGCTGGGACATCACCCCCTCGGCGGTGTGGATCCCGAAGCCCGGTGTCGTGCACGTCGGGCGGCGGGCCCGCGAGCGCGTGCAGAGCGACCCGGACAACGCGGTCGCCGAGTTCAAGCTGGAGATGGGGCTGGCGGACGTCAGCAAGCGGTTCGCGAGGGCCGGCACCACGCTGACGCCGCCGCAGCTCTCCGCCGAGGTGCTCAAGTCGCTCCGGGCGGACGCCGCGCACCACAGTGGCAGTCCACCGGAGGCGGCGGTGATCACCGTACCGGCCGCCTTCTCGCTGAACCAGAACAAGGCGACCCTGGAGGCCGCCGTCCGGGCCGGGCTCAGCGCCGCGTGCCCGCTCGTCCAGGAACCCACCGCGGCGGCCTTCGCGTACGGCTTCCACGACGCCGACGACCGGGCGTACTGGATGGTGTTCGACTTCGGCGGCGGCACCTTCGACGCGGCCGTGGTGAGCAAACGCGACGGCGACCTGCGGGTGCTGAACCACGCCGGCGACCCGTACCTGGGTGGCAAGCTGATCGACTGGGCGGTGGTGGAGCGGATCCTGGCCCCCGCCGCCGCGTCCGCGTTCGACCTCGCCGACTTCCGTCGGGACAACCCGGCATGGCGGCTGAACTTCGCCAAGCTGAAGTGGCTCGCCGAGGAAGGCAAGATCCAACTTTCCCGCCGGAACGCTATCGACCTGATGGTGGAGCTGACGCTCGGCGACGGTGAGGTCGAGACGTTCGAGTACACGCTCCGGCGGGACGAGCTGGACAGGGTCGCCGAGCCGTTCTACGCGCGGGCGGTCAACCTGTGCCGGACGGCCCTCGCCGACGGCGGACTGAGCGCGGGTGACATCGACCGGCTGCTGCTCGTCGGCGGCGCCACCCTGGCCCCCGGGCTGCGGGAGCGGCTCGCCGACAGCCGGGACGGTCTCGGCATCGCCCTCGACACCAGTCTCGACCCGACGACGGTGGTCGCCCGCGGTGCCGCGATCTTCGCCAGCACCGTCCGGCGCCCGGATCCGCCGTCGTTCGAACCGGTCGCCGGCGAGTACGCCCTGCAACTCGCCTACGAGCCGAGCGTCACCACCACCACGCCGGTGGTCGCGGGCAAACTGCACGCCGCCGCACCGGTGGACTGGACCGGGTACGGCGTGACGCTGAGCAACCCGGACGGGCAGCCGCCGTTCCGCACCGGCCGGGTGGCGCTGAACGCCGAGGGCGCCTTCCTCACCGAGGTCTCCGTCGATCCGCACCGGACGTCGCGGTTCACCGTGGAACTCACCGACGCCTCCGGTGCGCCGCAGCAGGTGTCACCCGATTCGCTGTCCATCACGCACCGCGATGTCGAGTTCGGGGGCGCCCGACTGACCCACTCGCTCGGCATCCAGCTCGTCGACCGCGCGTTCGCACCGCTGCTCCGCAAGGGCGCGACGCTGCCGACCCGGGCACGCGAGGTGTTCCGCACCGCCGCGGCGCTGCGCCGCTCCGACGCCGATGCCGTGCTCCGCATCCCGGTGGTGCAGGGCGAGCGGGACCGCGCCGACCGCAACCGCCTGGTCGGCATGCTGGAGATCCGCCCGCTCGACGTACGGATCGACCTGCCGGCCGGGACCGAGGTCGAGGTGACGTTCGAGGTGGACGCCTCCAACCTCGTCACGGTCGTCGCCGACGTGCCGCTGATCCAGGCCCAGTTCGAGGCGGAGATCAACCTCGACGAGGTCCGCACGCCGCAGCCGGACGAGCTGGCGGCCGCGCTCGCCGAGGCCGAGCGGCGGATGGCCGCACTGCACGAGTCGCGTGCGTCGGAGGCGCCCGAGGTGCGGGACCGGCTACAGCGACTCGACGACGAGGGCACCCTGACCACCGCCCGGGAGCAGGTCCGGGCCGCCGCCGTGGACGCCGGCGCGGCCGCCACCGCCGAGGACCGGCTGCGCGAGGTGCAGGCGCAGCTCGACGACATCGAGGAGGCGGCCGACCAACCGGCGCTGGTCCGGGAACTGCGCGACCTGCTCGCCGAGGCCGGTCGGCTGGTCTCCGAGGTGGGCCATCCCGCCGACCGGACGGCGCTCGCCGAACTCGGGCAGCGCGCCGACGAGGCGATCGCGAGCGGCAGTTCGGCGCGGATCAAGGCGGAGACCGAGCGGGTCACCGAGTTCCTGATCGAGCTGGAGCGGCGCCAGCCCGGCTGGTCGGTACGGGTGTTCTACGCGCTGTGCGAGCAGCAGGGCCGGATGCAGCCTGCCGGCGAGGCCCGGACGCTCGTCCGGGAGGGCAAGGAGGCCCTGGCCGCCGGTGACGAACGCGCACTCGACGCGGTCAACTACCGGCTCTTCCGGCTGCTGCCGCGCGAGGAGCAGCCGAAGATCATCGGGCTGGTCGGCCGGTGACCGCGCCGGCCCTGGGTACCGACCTGGCGGTGAGTCGGGCGACCGCCGCCGCCCGGCGTGGCGACCTGGACGAGGCGGCCCGGGTCCTCGTCGCGCTCGACGGCGCGGAGCCGGCCGTCCTCGACCTGCTCGCCCGGATCCGCGCCCAACAGGGTCGCTGGCGGGAGGCGGACGAGTGCTGGGCGACGGTCCAGGCGACCGAACCGGACCACGAGGGCGCCGCCGCGGGGAGGCGGGCGATCGCCGCCATCCTCGCCGGTGACCGGCGCGCACACCCGCTCGCCTCACCGGTACGCCTCGCCGCGGCCGGGGCGGGGCTGGTGGTGGTGCTCGCCGCCGGGACCGTACTCGTGGTTCCGTCGTGGTCGCCCTCGCCGCCCGCGAAGCCCGCCGCCTCCGTGTCCACCACGGCGCCGGACACCGCCGCTCTGGACGCCGAGCGCCGCCGCGCGGCGGAGCTGGAGAGCCGGCTCGAAAAATTGGAGGTGGACCGGGTGGCGGCCGCGCAGGCGCTGGACGCCCGGCTCGACGCCATCGCCCGCGCCGTGACCCTGCCCGGCGTGCTCGTGAGACGCCGGCCGGGCGCGGTGGAGGTCTACTTCCGGAAGGGCCTGTTCAGCCAGGACGCCTGGCTGACCGCGAACGGCGCCGACGTGCTCGCCGACGTCGGACGCCGGCTGCCCGACCTCGACGTGGCCGTCACCGTGGTCGGGCACAGCGTGCCGGTGCCGGGCGGCCCCACCAGCGGCGGCTCGAACACCGCGCTGACCCGGGCCCGGGTCGCGGCCCGGAAGCTGGCCCAGGCGGGCGATTTGCCGCTGACCGCCTTCACCCTGCGCTCCGCCGACCAGTCCCAGGGCCCGTTCCGCGAACCGGCCCGCAACCGCACCGCCAGCCTCGTCCTCACCCCCTCGTGACCACAGATGTACGGAGTCCGCCCCGACCGGTAGGAGACTCGGCCGCGCCCTGCCGACGACCCTCGCCGGCACACCTGTCCGGAGACCGACGGAGTGCTTGTCCATAGCAGCGCTGTTGCCCATCCTGTGCCGGTGACCAGGGGTACTCGGCGACGTCACCTGACGTGGCGGGAAGACGGATGAGTGCCGACGGAGGCAGCCGGCGCAGACGTTGGCCACCGGCGCTGCTGATCGGGGTACTTGTCGCCGCCCTGCTGATCGGCGTGGCGGCTGTGCTGATCGCCCGCGCCGTACCGGACTACCGGACCGCGTTCCTGGTGGACGCGTCGTCGCCCAGGGACGGGACGGACTTCACCGCCACCGTCGACGCCGTGCGTGCGGCGGCGCAGAACTCGGGCGACCGCGACTCGCTCTCGCTGCGCCGCTTCGGCGGCGAGTGCGACGACAGCAACAGCACCTCGGCCGTCGTGGACGCCGGCATCGGGCACGCTCAGCAGGTCAGCAGCGCGGCGCGCGGGTTGACCGCAGCCGGCAAACCCACCCTGCACCGGGGCCTTGCCGCCGCCGTCGAGGACTTCGCCGGCCGCTACCCCTTCCGGGCCAGCAAGCGGAACCGGATCGTCGTCGTGACCACCCACGGCGCCGACGCCTGCGACAAGGACCGGGACGCCCTTCGGCAGCAGGTTCGGGACCGGGCCGAGGAACTCGGCGTGCGGCTCGACTTCCGCTTCGTCGGCTACAAGCTGCCGCCGGGCGAACAGCAACAGCTGGCCGAGGTGGCCAGCACGGTGGCCGCGGAGCGACCCCGGTTCGTCAGCACGCCGAAGGAGTTGGACTCCACCCTGGTCGAACTCACCATCCCCGAGAACACGGACGTCGAGACGATCCGGACCGGCTCGCCCGGCCCTGCCCCGCCGGCCGACACTCCCGCACCGGTCCACACCGTACGGCTCGCCGCGCAGAGACTGACCCTGTCGGTCCCGCTCGAATGGAAGGCGTACGTCGAGAAGCCGCAGGATCTCTCCTGGCTGACCGACTCGAAGGGGAAGACGATCGGCCGCGAACGTGGCCGGGGCGGATCAGACAAGATCAGAACGCCCGGGGAGTGCCGGGACAAGGAGCGTGCCGACAATCCCAGGGACTTTTGGTGTCCAGGGATCGAATTACGCTACGGCGTGCTGAGCATGGCCGTGAATGCCGAGCAGTTCGGCGTGCGCCCGCTGAGGCTCGACGACAGTCTCGCCGGAAACCACGGGCAGGGACTGTGTCCGGAGAATCCGAACCTCGCCGCCGTGGGAGTCGGTCGTGGGGCAACCCTGCTGGCGGGTGGCACGAAACCTGTCGGCGACCGCACAGCCGAGTATCGGGAGTGGCGGGTCCCCTGTTTCAAATACGATCCCCAACATGGCCCCAAGGAACTCCGAGGTCCGGCGGGGGTGTCGTACGTGGAGCGGTACTGGTATCTCCGGAAGGAGCAGGTGCTGATCGTGGACAACTGGCAGACACCTGACCTGGACCGGATCCTGGAGCAGGCCACCTGGAAGTAAACGTTCCCGGCGCGGGGCATGAGCCAGTTGCGGCCGGGTAGACGCCGGGCATGGCGCGGTACACGAAGCCCGAGCTCAGGGAGCAGATCAAGGCGGAGATCCAGGCTTCCGACAAGGGCGGCAGACCGGGACAGTGGTCGGCACGCAAGTCGCAGCTGCTCACCCAGGAGTACAAACGACGCGGCGGGGGCTTCCTGGGCCCGAAGGACGAGCGGCAGAAGTCGTTGCAGCGGTGGGGTGCCGAGGACTGGCAGACCAAGAAGGGGGACACCCGGGCACGCGGCAGGGGTGAAACAGGTCGCTACCTGCCCAAGCGCGCCTGGGAGCAGCTCTCCGAGAAGCAGCGGCGCGAGACCGACGCGAAGAAGCGCAAGGAGTCGAAGACCGGCAGGCAGTTCGTCGGCAACACCGAACCGGCCAAACGGGCCCGGAAGACCGCCTCGGCGACCGGTCAGATCGCGGAGTTGCCGGTCACCGAGGCGACCAAGCTGGTGCGTACGCTCGACACCGGCCAGTTGCGGACGGCGCTGCAACGTGAACGGGCGGGCAAGGCCCGCAAGACGCTCATCCAGCGGATGCAGTCGGAACTGGAGCGACGCTGACCCGGGCGCTCTCCCTGGGCTGCCCGCCCGGTCCGGCGGCGAGGTGCCGGGACCGGAACCCCTTGCCGACCCCAGGAAGCCGGGCTAGCCGACGCTCGGCAGCGGTTCGGCGGGCCAGTTCAGCGCCTTCGCGCCCAGTACGGCGGTCTGCAGGGTGAACCGGTGCGCGGGGTCGGACGGGTCGTAGCCGGTCAGTTTCCTGATCCGGTCGAGCCGGTAGGTGACGGTCCGCACCGACACGTGCAGGTGCTTGGCCGACTCGGTCGCCACCCCGCCGGTGCCGAAGTACGCCTGGAGGGTGGCCAGCAGTGGCTCGGCGCCGCCGCGGGCGCGGGCGAGCGGGGTGAGCACGGCGGAGACCAGATCGACGATGGCCGGCTGGTCCCGGAGCAGTACGCGGTAGACCAGCAGGTCGTGTGCGTTGACGACCCGCTGGTCCACGTGCAGGCGCCCGGCCATGGTGAGCGCCTCCCGGGCCTCCTCGTAGGAGCGGGCGATGCCGTACAGCCCGGGATGTGCGCGGCCGACCGCGATCCGCCAGGGCCGCCCCTGACGGAGACGGTCGAGCACCTCGTGCATCAACTGGCCCAGGTCGTGCTGTCGACCGTCGTTGCGGGCGGTACGGCCGGCCGCGCCCGGTTCGGCGGGCGCGATGACGACCAGCAGCCCGTCCTTGGTGGCGACCAGCACGTCACGGTCGCCGAGCCGGTCGAAGATGACCGCTTCCAGTGCGCTGATCGCGGCGTCGGTGTCGGGCAGTCGCCGGACGGGCGCCGCCAGCGCCACCTGGTGGACCCGGGCCAGGTCGAGCCCGAACGGCTCGGCCCGCTCGACCAGCGAGGCCAGGTCGGAGTCGCCGCGCAGCAGGTCGTCGATGAGTTCCCGGCGCAGCGTCTCCTCGCGGCGGACCAGTTCACGCCGAGCCTCGGCATAGCCTTCGGCGAGGGTGGCGACCGCGTCGTCGACGACGTGCAGCACCGCGGCGGCGGCCGCGCGGACCGCTTCCGGGTCGCGGGACCGGACCACCATGGGCAGGTCCTGCCACAGCCGCCGGGCTGCCGACAGGTAGAGCTGGACCACCCGGCCGGCGGAGATCCCCCGCTCGGCGGCCTGGCGGCCGAGCCGGCCGACCGCCTCCAACTCGGCCCTCCTGGGCCGGCGTCCGGAGACCGCCGCATCGGCCAGCATCGGCAGATAGTCACCGAGCAACTGCACCGGTACGTTGCCGGCGTCCCGGGCCGCGGCCTCGGCCACCTCGTCCAGCCAGGTCTCCCGCGGAGCAGCACGCCGGTTACGGTTGGTCGCGGCCACGCTCCGCTCACCTCCCGCTCGGGGATCGTCGCACCGGCCGTCGGTGACCCGCCGGCAGCGGCGGGGCCGACCTCGGGGCATCGGGCGGCCCGATACCGGCCGCGACGGCGTCGCTTTGCCGACTCTCGGCAGTTTAACCCCGACGATGTCTGCGCGCCGCGCCACTGTTCGGTCCGGCACCGGCGGGCGAACATGGAGCGTGGCACCGGGACCGGGACCAGGACCAGGGCGCCGGGAAGCGCGCGATACCCGGCCAGGTGGCAGCCGGCCGTTTCGCCGCTCGGGCACACCCGACAGCTCCCGGTCCGGGAGTTCGGTTGCCGACGTCCGGCAACTGAGCACCGATGGCGAGGGCACCGACACCCCGACGACCACGACGTCCGACCCGGCCAGGGTCGTCGCATCCGATCCGAGGAGGAACACCCATGATCATGGAACGCACCGGTCTGCCCGGCCTGGGGATCTCCCATCAGTTGACCACCCGGGAGGGCAACCGGCTGGGGGTCGTGTCGCACCTCGACGGTCGGCACGTCCTGGTGCTCTACGACCGGACCGAGCCGGAGCAGGCGGTCGGCACCGTGACGTTGCGACCGGACGATGCCCGTACGGTGGCTGACGTCCTGCACGCCACGGTCACCGTGGACCACGTCGCCGACCTGGTCGAACCGGCGGACGGGGTGCGGGCGGCACGCATCCGCATCCGGGCCGGATCGGCGTACGCGGACCGCCCGCTCGGGGACACCCGGGCGCGGAGCCGCACCGGGGCCTCGATCGTCTCGGTGCTGCGCGGTGCGGAGGTCAACGCCGCACCGGGTCCCAACTTCGTGTTCCGGGCCGCAGACGTGGTCGTGGCCGTCGGGCACGAGGACGGGTTGCTCAGGTTGCGGGACCTGCTGGCCGCCGCGGGCTGAACTAGATGTTGGACCCGTCGGGCGGCAGGTCGGCCGGCGGTCGCGGTGCGCCGCTGCCGGCCGGGGTGGTCGGGCAGCTGAGGCCGAGCGTGTACGCCGTCATGGAGAGCGACCCGTAGGCGTAGCCGTCGACCAGGATCTCGGTATCCGTCGCCTCGGTGGCTCCGGCCAGGCCGGCGAGGTACAGCGCGGGGATGAAGTGGTCCGGCGTGGGTACGGCACGGCCGTAGTCGGGGTGGGCGTCGAGGGTGGCGAACTCGGTCGGGTCGGTGAGCATCCGGGCCCTGGCGTCCTCGTCGAAGCGCCGGGCCCAGTCGTAGCCCTCGTCGGCGAGCTTCCAATCCATCCCGCGCAGGTTGTGCACCACGTTGCCGCTGGCGACGATGAGTACCCCCCGGTTGCGCAGCGGGGCCAGCTTCGCGCCCAGTTCGAGGTGGTAGTCGAGGGGCTTGTCGGCGTTGATGCTGAGCTGGACCACCGGGATGGAGGCGTCCGGGAAGGCGTGCACCAGTACGGACCAGGTGCCGTGGTCGATGCCCCAGCTGTCGACGTCCGCACCCACCCAGGTCGGATGGACGACGTCGCTGACCTCCGCGGCCATCTCGGGCAGCCCCGGCGCGGGGTACTGCACCTCGAACAGTTCCGGCGGGAAGCCGTAGAAGTCGTGGATCGTCCGCGGCCTCGGCATGGCGGTGACGGCGGTGGCGTTGATGTACCAGTGGGCGCTGACCACCAGGATCGCGCGCGGTCGCGGCACCGTCGCACCGAAGGATCTCCACGCCGAGGTGTAGCGGTTGACCTCCAGGGCGTTCATCGGGTTGCCGTGGCCGAAGAAGGCGGCCGGCATCGGGACGCCGGTGGCGTGGACGGCTTCTGAGGTCACGATCGTGGCCTTCCTCGATGCGGCTACCGGCGGAACGTGGATGCCAGTTTCCGATCATTATGCCTGCGCCCGGAGGACCGGCACGGTCGTACGGGGCACCCCGGTTCGGGCAGCCGGACCTGCCTTGCCGGCCGTCGGCAACGAGAGGGCGAGGACGTTACCGACGGCGTACCGTGCCGCGACCGCGGGCGCGGCGGATGCTCGAGGTTCTATCCGGTTGCGTACCCGCGAGATCGTCCGCTAGCAGCAACGCCATGGCGGACCTGCCGACGCTCGGCAGGCGATCGGGGCTACCTGCATACCCTCCGGTCGGTTCCCACGACCGGTCCGTACTCGATGGGAAGGGGCTTGACGTTGAGCAACGTCGATCAGCACGGTATCGTGGAATCGGCGTCAGCCACGGTCGCCTTCCTTAGCGACCGTTCGGCCGCCGAGACCAGTGGCACGGAGCCGACCGCCGTCGGGATCGACCTCGGCAGTGCCTACATCCGGGTCTGGGCCTCCGGGCGCCCGCTGGTCCAGCTGCCCAGTCTCGACGACAGCCTGAGCAACCCCAGACCTCTGGTACGGTGCGGCCGCATCGTCGACGAACGTGGCCTGCGGACGCTGCTGGCCCGGATACTCTCCCACTACCGACACCCGCTACCCGCCGGAGCGGTGCTGGTCGCCTGCCGGCCGGTCCGGAGTACGCCGGACGACGAACGAGCGCTGCGCGACCTGCTCGGCACGGTGTTCGCACCGTCCCGGTTGCTGGTGACCCCGACCATTCGGGCCGCCGCGATCGGCGCCGGCGCCGCACCCGGACCGCTGCTCGTCGCGGACGTCGGGGCGCAGCTCGTCGAGGTCGCGCTGCTGGCCGACGGTGGCCTGGTCGCGGCCCGCCAGGCCAACGTCGGGATCCGGGACCTCGTCGGCCCGACCGCCGTGGACGTGGTCGTGCACACCGTCACCGAACTCGTCCAGGACCTACGTCGCGAAGGACGGGCGCGGGACGCCGAGCGGGCCGCCCTGCACCGCGGCCTGCTCCTGGTCGGCGGCGGCGCCGACGCGCCGGAACTGGCCGCCCGGACCACCGGCGTACTACGGCTGCCGGTCCGGTCGGCCAGGCGCCCGCGCGTCGCCGCCGTGCACGGCGCCGGCCTCTCCGCTCTCGCGGCGATCCGCCGCCGGGGTCGGCAGTGACCCGCCCGGGTCGGCGCTGACCCGCCGCATCGGCACCTACCGCCCGCGTCGGCACCTACCGGTCCCGGACGATCCGGGCGCGCAACGCCCGAGCGGCCTCACCAGCCTTGGTAACCAGAAAGGGAGTATCCGGATGACCACCGTCGACAGCAGCCGGCTGCGAAACCTCCGGCACGTACTACAGGAACAGCTCGACCAGCAGACCGCGGAGTTGGCCAGGCTCAGGGCGCACCGTACGAGTCCGGAGCAGATCGGCCTGGATCCGCAGACCGTCACCGCGCTCATCAGCACCACCCAGCGGGCCGTGGCCGACAACACCGAAGCGCTGAGGCGGGTGACCGACGGCACCTACGGCACCTGCGAGAAGTGCCAGCAGGACATCCCGACCGAGCGGCTGGAGATCCTCCCGCACGCCCCCTACTGCATGCCGTGCCAGCAGGCCCGCAACGGCTGACCGGAAGCCGGTCCACGTCGCCGACGACGATCGGACCAGCTCCCCTACCCAGTTCGACGGGCGGTCGGGCCCGCTGCTCCCTGTCCCGCTCGGCGATGGTCGGGCCGCCGCCGTCACACCCGCCGGAAGAGGGCGGCGAGGGCCTGGCCACCGCCGATGCACATGGTGACGACACCGAGTTCCAGGTCGTTGCGCACCAGGTGCTTGGCCAGCCGGAGGGCGAGGATAGCGCCGGTCGCGCCGACCGGGTGGCCGAGCGCGATGGCGCCGCCGTAGGGGTTGACCTTGTCCGGGTCGAGTTCGGCGTCGCGGATCACGGCCACCGCCTGGGCGGCGAACGCCTCGTTGCACTCGACGGCGTCGATGTCGTCGGGCGTGGTGCCGGTCCGCTCGAAGAGTTTGCGGAGCGCGGCCACGGGGGCGTAGCCCATGATGTCCGGATCCAACGCGGCGGTGCTGACCGCCTCGACGGCCACCAGGGGCGTCAGCCCGCGTTCGGCCGCGGCGGAGCCGGTGGCGAGCACGACCGCCGCGGCACCGTCGTTGATCCCGGCGGCGTTGCCGGCGGTGACCGTCCCACCTGCCTTGAAGGCCGGACGGAGCTGGGCGAGCGCTTCCACCGTCGTGTCGGGTCTCGGGTGCTCGTCGACCGTCACCTCGACGCCGCGGCGCCCGCCCGTGCTGACCGGCACGATCTCCTCGGCGAACGCCGCCCGGGCCGTCGGGGTCGCGGCACGGCGCTGCGACTCGGCGGCGAACTCGTCCTGCTCCGCCCGGGAGACCCGGTAGCGTTCGGCGACGTTCTCCGCCGTCACGCCCATGTGGATGCCGTGGAAGGGGTCGGTGAGCATGAGTACGGTGCCGTCGACCAGGGCGCGGTCGCCCAGTCGATAGCCGGACCGTGCCTCGAAGTCGTAGAACGGCATCCTGGTCATGGACTCGTTCCCGCCGGCGACCGTGCAGCCGATGCCGTTCCAGCGCATCTCCATGGCCGCCGACCAGATCGCCTGGAGTCCGGACCCGCACAGCCGGTTGACGGTGTAGGCGGGGGTGCGGGCGGGAAGTCCGGCGGCGATGGCCACCCGGCGGGCGTTGTAGGCGTCGGCCCCGACCTGGCCGATACAGCCCATCACGACCTCCTCGACGGCGTCGGCCGGCACCGCCGAACGCGCCAGCGCCGCCCCGGTGGCGACGGCACCCAATTCGTGCGCGGGCGTGTCCCTGAACACCCCGCCGTACCTGCCCACCGGCGTACGGGCACCGTCGACGAGCAGGATCTGCTGGTCCGGGCTGGTCATATCGAAATACCTCCGTCCACGGGCAGGACGATCCCGGTGATGTATCCGGCCTCCTCGGAGGCGAGGAAAGCCGTGGCCGCGGCCATCTCGCTGGGTGCCGCGAACCGGCCGAGCGGGATGGCCGCGGCGAGTTCCTGCCGCTTCTCCTCGGGGATCGAGCCGATCATCCGGGTCTCGGCGTTGGGCGAGATGGCGTTGACGGTGACGCCGAACGCCGCCAGCTCCTTCGCCGCCGTCTTGGTGAAGCCGATGATCCCGGCCTTGGCGGCGCCGTAGTTCGCCTGCCCGATGTTGCCGCGCAGGCCGGTGTACGAGGTCACGTTTATGACCCGGCCGTACCGCTGCTCCCGGAACACCGGGACCGCGGCGCGGGTCAGCCGGAACGTCCCGCCCACGTGCACGTCCAGCACCTCTGCCCAGTCCTGGTCGGACAGCTTCCACAGTCGACGGTCCCGCAGGATGCCGGCGTTGTTGACCACGATGTCCAGCCGACCGGTCGCCGTGACCACCCGGTCCACCAGGGCCTCGACGGCTTCGGTGCTGGTGACGTCGCAGGCGACGCCGACGGCGGCCAACTCGTCCGCCGCCAGGGCGACCGCGTCGGCGTCGGCGTCGACCAGGAACACCGTCGCCCCGGACTCGTGAAAAAGGCGGGCGAACTCGAGTCCGAGCCCCCGGGCCGCTCCGGTCACGATCGCGGTTCTCCCCGCGAAGTCGAACGTCAGGTTCGGCAACTCCTGCTCCTCCTCACAGACCTGGGTGGTGACGGCCGACGATCACCTTCGCGATCTCGGCCGGCACCGCCCGAACCCTGGCTTCCGTGCCGCTGTCCGCCACGGCTAGCGCAGTTCCTCCGCCGCGTCCCGCAGCGAGGTCAGGACGCGGCGGGTCTGTGGCGTGTCCGGCAGCAACGCGAGGAGCAGCGGGGAGGTGGAGAAGGTCGACTGTCCGACCATGAGGCTGCGGACCCATTCCATCCCCGCCACCAGCTCGGCGACGGCGTCGGTGACACCGCCGCCGCGCACCCAGTTCCCGAGCGCGGACCGGTGGATCGCGTCGATGAGGGCCGCCAGGGCCGTCGCCTGGAAGGGCGGGGCGTCGGGTGGGAGATGGTCGCGCAGGAACGAACGGGTGAGCGCCACGTACCGCTCGTGCTCGATGACCTCCCGCTTGCGCAGTTCCGGGACGACGCGGGTGAGTTTGTACCGCCGCAGCACGAGTTCCGGCCGACCGAGGAAGTCGCGTAGGGATTCCTCGGTGGCCGCGATGACGGCCTCTACCGGGTCGGTGCCGGGAGCGGACTCGACGAGGCACCGCTCGACAAGTCCGAGCCGTTCGGTGTGGTCCGGGAACGCGAGTTCGTCCTTGCTTTCGAAGTGCCGGAAGACGGTACGCCGGGACACGCTCGACGCCTCCGCGACGGCCTCGACAGTGACATTCGCGTACCCCTCCTCCAGGAACAGGGCCATCGCCGTTTCCGAGATCCGGTACTTGGTCTCGAGTATTCTCCGCGAAGTCACCGACAGGTGCCCTTCCCTGATCTGCTGTGGCGCGAAGTGGTCTTCCCGCGCATCGTGGGGTTTGCCGAACTCTCCGACCCTGCGCCGCGGCTGCCGCGGCTCACCGCCGCGCCCGGTCGGAACCGGCCGGGTTGCGCCGCGACGACGTACGGCGCTGCTGCCGGGTCAGCCATTGATGACGCACGGTACCCCAGATTCCACGGCGGAACAGCAGCACCACGAGCACAAAGACCGCGCCGGTGACCAGGTCGATACCGTTGTAGCCGGACGAGGCGAGGTAGTCGGCGAGCAGTACCGCCAGGAACGCGCCGAGGATCCCTCCCCAGAGCGTGCCGATGCCGCCCAGCACCGTCATCAGCACGACTTCGCCGGAGGTGCTCCAGTGCAGTTCGGTAAGCGCGACGAACCCGTGGTTGATGGCGAACACCCCGCCGGCCAGCCCGGTGAGTCCGGCGGAGAGCACGAATGCGATGACCTTGTATTTCTCCACCTCGTAACCGAGTGCCCGGGCTCGCTGGGTGTTGTCGCGGATCGACACCAGGACCCGGCCGAACGGCGAGTGCACGATCCGCCAGGCCGCCCACATCCCGAGCAGCAGGACCGGCAGGGCCGCGTAATAGAAGTAGAACGAGTCGGTTTCCACCAACTCGATGCCGAAGAACGCCCGGGGTACGCCCTGGAGGCCGTTCTCGCCGCCGGTGAGGTCGCTCCACTGGTAGCCGATGAAGTAGACCATCTGCGCGAAGGCGAGGGTCACCATCGCGAAGTAGATTCCGGACCGGCGCACCGACAGATATCCGACGGGAAGGGCGAGGAGCATCGCGAACAGCGCGCCGCCGAGGACGGCCACCGGAAACGGCGCACCGTAGTGCGTCGCGATCAGCGCCGTCACGTACGCCGAGCTGCCCCAGAACGCCGCGTGCCCGAAGGACAGCAGGCCGGTGTAGCCGAGCAGGATGTCCAGGGCGATCGCGAACAGTGCCATCGCCGCGATGTCCGTCGCCACCGGCGGATAGACGAACCACGGCAGCGCCAGGGCCGCCACCAGGCCGGCGGCCAGCAGCACCCAGCGTCGCCGCGCACCGCCAGCCGGCTCGGCGGTCTGCTTCTCGGTCACCGGGGCCTCGGTGAGCGCGGACCCGGTCATGCCGTCGCCTCCTTGCGTCCGAACAACCCGGCGGGCCGGACCAGAATGACCAGGGCCATCAGGACGAAGATCAGGATCTGTGCGAAGGTCGGGGCGTAGGCCTGGCCGAACGCCTCCACCAGGCCCACCATGAAGCCCGCCACCACCGCGCCGACGATCGAGCCGAGCCCTCCGATCACCACGACCGCGAAGAGGATGATCGCGAAGTTGTTCCCCATGTCGGCCGTGATCGCCCGGAACGGCGCGGCGAGTACGCCGGCCAAACCGGCGAGCGCGACACCAAAGCCGAAGACCGGAGTGACCCAGCGGCCCACGTTGATCCCCAGGGCGCGGGCGAGTTCGGGTTTCTCGGTCGACGCCCGGACGATCATGCCGACCCTGGTCCGGGTCATCAGCAGCCAGACGAGCACACAGACCACCACCGAGAACAGCAGGACGAACAGCTGGTAGCGCGGCAGTACGACGCCGGCCAGGTCGACCCGCCCGGAGAGCGCGCCGGGAAGCTCGTACGGCAGCCCGGAGACGCCGTACCGCTGCTTGACCAGCTCGACCAGGACCAGCGTGAGGCCGAAGGTGAGCAGAAAGTTGTAGAGCGGGTCGAGCCGGAGCAGCCACTGCACGAGCAACCGCTCCACCGCGACGCCGAAGCCGAACATCAGCGCCGGCACCACCAGCAGCGACCACCACAGGGTGAGGTCGAGGGTGTCGAGCAGCACGGCCGTGGCGACCGCGCCGAGCATGTAGAACGCGCCGTGGGCGAAGTTCACCACGCCCAGGACACCGAAGATGATCGCCAGTCCCAGGGCGGCCAGCGCGTAGAAACTGCCGGCCGCCAGGCCCTGTACGGCGTACTGCAGCACTGCGTTCATGGATTCCTTTCCCGGTGCCGCGCCCTGGGCGCCGCGTGGCGCCCAGGGCCTGCGAAACCGGCTCAGCCGCTCACAGCGAGCAGGGGGACGCCTCGGCGGGAGGGAACGCCTTCGCCGCGGGGATGGTGGCCACGATCTCCTCGTAGTCCCACTCCTCCTGCACCGCCGACGGCTCCTTGACCCGGGCCAGGTAGGCGTCGTGCACGACGAGGTGGTCCTTGGCGCGGATCTCGCCGTTGCGCAGGAACACGTCGTTGAGCTTCCTGCCCTCGAGCTTGCCGACGACCGCGTCGGCGTCGTCGGTGCCGGCGGCCTGCACCGCCTCCAGGTACTGCAACGCCGCGGAGTAGTTGCCGGCGTGCTCGAAGGTCGGCCGGGTCCCGGTCTCGTCGCGGAACCGGTCCGCCCAGGCGCGCGCCTCGGCGTCCATGTTCCAGTACCAGGCGTCGGTGAACATCGTGCCGGCGAACTGTTCGACGCCGAGGGAGTGGATGTCGGTGATCAGCATCAGCCCGACGGCCAGTTCGATGCCCCGCTCCTTCAACCCCGACTCGTTGAACTGCTTGACCACGTTGATCAGGTCACCGCCGGCCTGCATGGTGCCGATCACGTCGGGGTTGGTGCTGCCGGCCCTGGTGAGGAAGGTCGCGAAGTTGTCGTTCGGGAACGGCGTCGGGATGGTGCCCTGCACGGTGCCACCAGCCCGCTTGATCGCCTCGGTGAAGGACTTCGTCATGTCCTGCCCGAACTGGTAGTCGGGGTAGATGATGTGCCAGTTCTTCCCGCCGTTCTCGGTGACTGTGGTGCCGGTGCCGTTGGCGAGCATGTAGGTGTTGTAGGCCCACTGGAAGGTGTACTTGTTGCACTGCGCGCCGGTCAGTTCGGTGGTCGCCGCGCTGACGTCGAGGAACAGCTTCTTGTGGCTCTTCGCCTGGTTGGCGACGGCCAGCGCCGCCGAGGAGGTCGGCACGTCGAGGATCACGTCGGCACCGCCGCGCTCGTACAGTTCCTTGGCCTTGGTGTTTGCGATGTCCGGCTTGTTCTGGTGGTCGGTCGAGGTCACCTCGATCTTGTCGACCACCGCCCCGTCGCCGTACTTCTTCTGGTAGTCGGCCACGGCCATCTTGACCGCCTTGACGGAGTTGGGCCCCGACGCGTCCTTGTAGACGCCGGACTGGTCGTTGAGCACCGCCAGTACCAGCTTGTCGTCGGTGAAGTCGCCACCCGACCCGCCGGGGCCGCCGCCACCGCAGGCACCCAGCAGCAGTACTCCGGTCATGGCCGCGGCACCGGCCCGTATCCCCTTGCTCTCCATGGTGGTTCTCCTCGTGTGGTGTCGGTGTGTCGCGTCGTCGGCTCGGGGCGGTCAGATGCCGAGGTGCTTGAGGAGTTCGCCCTCGCGCCGCCGGAACTCGGAGTTGTCCAGGGTCTCGACGATGCGGCCCTGGCTGAGCAGGTAGTGCCGGTCGGCCACGGTGGCGGCGAACTTGACGTTCTGCTCGATGAGCAGCACGCCGACGCCGGTGGCCTTGATCTGGCCGATGATCTCCCGGATCCGGGCCACGACCACCGGGGCCAGGCCCTCGGAGGGTTCGTCCATCAGCAGCAGCCGGGCACCGGTGCCGAGCGCCCGGGCGATCGCCAGCATCTGCTGCTCGCCACCCGAGAGCGTGGTTCCCGGCGCCTTGCGGCGCTCGGCGAGCACCGGGAACGCTTCGTAGACCTGCTCCAGCGTCCAGGCCCGGTCGGAGACCTTCGGCGGGAGCCGCAGGTTCTCCTCCACGCTGAGGCTCGCGTAGATGCCCCGGTCGTCCTGGACCCAGCCCATCCCGGCGCGGGCCCGCTGGTGGGCCGGCATCCGGGTGACGTCGCGGCCGAGGAAGGAGACGGTGCCGGTGACCTGCCGGTGCAGGCCGATGAGCGACCGCACCAGGGTGGTCTTGCCGGCGCCGTTGCGTCCGACGAGCGTGACGACCTCGCCCTCCCCCACCCGTACGTCCACCCCGTGCAGCGCCTGCGCCTCGCCGTACCACGCCTGTAGACCGGTGACCTCAAGCATGGTCGGCCTCGCCCAGGTAGGCGGTGATCACCCGTTCGTCCGCGCGGACCTCCTCGTAGCGGCCCTCCGCCAGGATCCTGCCCTGCTGGAGCACCGTCACCCGGTCGGCGAGGCTGCCGACCACGTGCATGTTGTGGTCCACGAGCACCACGGTGCGGCCGGCGGCGATCCGCCGGACCAGCTCGATGGTGCGGTCGACGTCCTCGATCCCCATCCCGGCGGTCGGCTCGTCGAGGAGCATCACCCGGGGGTCCAGGGCCAGCACGAGGGCCAGTTCCAGCGCCCGCTTCTGCCCGTAGGCGAGCAGTCCGACCGGTTTCTCCGCCAGCGGCGTCAGCCCCACCTGCCCGAGCAGGTCGTCCACCCGGCCGCGGTCGCGGCCGAGCAGCTTCGCCGAGCGCCAGAACCGGAAGCCCTGGTTGGTGAGCCCCTGTAGGGCCAGCTCGACGTGCTCGCGGCTGGTCAGGGTCTCGAAGAGGCTGGTGATCTGGAACGACCTGGCCACGCCGCGCCGGGCAACCTGCTCGGGCTGTTGGCCGGTGACGTCCTCGTCGAACAGCATGATCGTCCCGGAGGTCGGGGAGACGAAGCCCGTCAGCAGGTTGAACAGCGTGGTCTTGCCGGCACCGTTGGGGCCGACCAGCGCGTGCACGGTGTTCTCGCGGACAGACAGGTCAACCGAGTCGACCGCCCGGAATCCGCGGAACACCTTCGTCAGGGCCCGGGTGCGCAGCGCCACCCGACCGTCGGTCGGCGTGTCGCTGCCCGCCCGCTGGTCCGGGGCCGTCATCGCGTACACACGAAGCTCTGCGCGCTGTCGGGGTCGCCCGACCGGTACCTCGGCCAGCCCGGGTACTCGCAGAGCGGGCGGGTCCGGCCGTTCCTGCCGTCCACGGCCACCGGCTCGACCGGCGGCCGGCCCTGCTCGACCCAAGTTTCGAGTGCGGAGAGCGAGTCCCAGTTGGCGGCGAACGCGGGTGCGCCGACGTTGGCGTGATTCGCCCCCGGCACCAGGTAGTAGCGCATGAACTGCCGGGTCTGCCCGGGGCCGACGGTGCCGAGCACCCGCCGGTAGTAGTCGTTCGTCGACCAGTGCGAGACCAGTTCGTCGGCGGCGCCGTGCAGCAGCAACAGCTTCCCGCCGGAGCGCGCGAAGGGCCGCAGGTCCGGGTCGTTGCGGTCCTGGATCGTCGAGAGGTGACTGATCCGGGGCAGCCACTTCCCCGGCCGCCGAGGGTCGACGTCGAGGGAGTTGTGCCCGGGGTCCCTGGTCAGGAAGTACTTCACCCACTGGTCCCAGTACTGGACGCCGTAGCCGCTGGTCACCGGCATCGGGTTGGTCGGGGCCGAGGTGCCGAAGCCGAGTACCGGGGTCCGCATGTCGGCGCCCGAGAGAAGCGGGAAGCCCGGGTAGTACTTCTCGCCACTGGCGATCCGGTCCGGCCACCGCAACGGCGTGGCGGCGGCGACCACCGAGGCGATCTGCGGGTCGGAGAGGCAGTCCGGCCCGGTGTCGGCACCCCGGGGGCAGCGGAGCACCCGGGGGTCGAAGTGGCAGCCGTCGGGGTTCGACACGATCCCGTCCTCGACGCCGTCCCGTCCGTCACAGGCCGCCAGCACGCTCTCGTAGAGCAGGGTCTGCTTGGCGGGCCCGGGGAACGCGCCGGGCCGCGACATCACCTGCGCGATGTGGCCGAGGTGCAGTACTTCGGCGGTGTTGTTCCAGGCCGGGTAGGCGGAGATGACGCCGTCGAAGGCGTCCGGCCAGCGTTGCGCGACGACGAGCGCCTCGCGCCCGCCCGTCGAGCCACCGGCGAAGTACGACCGGGAAGGCCCGGCACCGTAGCCACGGCGGATGAGGTGCACGGCGGCGTCCCGGGTCTTCCGGAGCGCGTCGCCGGCGGCGAAGTTCCGAAGCGCCTCGTCGTGCATCGCGAACGACCCGTCCAGGGACCCGGCGGGGCCCGCCTGGTGGCCGGAGTCGCTGCCGAACGTCGCGTATCCGCGGGCCAGCGGCGCGGGCTGGTCGGGCCGGCCGAACGGCACGTTCTGGGCGAGGTTGGGGATCGTGCCGTTGAATCCGCCGCCGCCGAACATCATCGCGGCGCGGTTCCAGCCGACCGGCAGGCCGAGCTGCATCCTGATGTCCGGCGCGGCGGGGTCGACCGGGAAGAGCGCCGCCTGGACGTGGCAGTACTCGACGGTCTCGCCGCTGACGGTCTGGGTCACCAGGGCCGCCGACTCGACGCGCCCGCCGCGCGTCGGCAGGCTGATCGCCGACGCCGGGATCTGGCTGCCCGCCAACTCCGCGCATTTCGGCGTCGTGCCCGCACCGGCGCTGGCCGGTGCGGGGCCGAGGACCGCCGCCGCGCTCGCCAACGCGGTGGCCAGGGCCAGCCCGGCCCGGAGCGGCCGGGATCTTCCACGGACTCGCAGCACTTGGCTCATGTGCGGACCTCCTGGCTAAGAGCACGCTGTGCCGTTAGGCCGCTCCTAGGCGGCACTGAGTGCCAACACTGTGCCATGGGTCACAACAGCCCGCAAGGGCCGGGCAGCGGAAACGTCGATGCGTCCAACCAGGACTGTCAGCCCCGGCGCGCGGTCCAGGCCGAACCGGGCCGGCGGTTGCCGGGGACCCGGTGCCGCTCTTGCCCCCGCGATGAGATGCATGCCACAGTGATGGCACGCGGTGGCAACACAGCGCGCATTCACGACACCGCGTGCCAGTACGCTCAGAATCCGAGGAGGCAGTGCCCATGCCCGCTGTGCCGTCCCGGCCCGTCGTCGTCCGCGAACCGGCCGGAGTTCGTCGCGCCGCATCGTCGCTGCGCCGGCCGATCCTCGGCGCCGCCCTCGCGACCATGCTCCTGACCGCCGTCCCGTCCACCGGCGCGTCCGCCAGTGCGCCCGTCGGTGCGCCCGTCGGTGCGGCCGCCAGTGCGTCCGCCGGTCACGTCCACGTTGGAAAGGACCCGACGCTCGTCCGCACGACGCTCGGTCCCGTCGTCGGGCGGGACGAGGGCCGGTCGAGCCGGACGTACTCGTGGCTGGGGATCCCGTACGCCGAGCCGCCGGTGGGCGATCTCCGCTGGCGGGCGACGAAGCCCCACCGGACCTGGACCGAGGTCCGACCCGCCCGGCAGTACGGGTCGGGGTGCGCCCAGCCGGGCCGCTTCTTCAGCCCGTCCCCGAACGGGCCCTTCTACGACCTGGCGGTACGCGACGGGCTGCGGCAACCCGTCGGCGCGGAGGACTGCCTGACACTCAACGTCTTCCGCCCGGCCACGGCAGCGCGTGACCTGCCCGTCGTCTTCTTCGTGCACGGCGGGAGCAACGTCGTCGGCTACTCGGCCGACCCGATGTACGACGGACGGGAGCTGGCCAGGCGCGCCCAGGCCGTCGTCGTGACCGTCAACTACCGGGTGGGGGTCTTCGGCTGGCTGAACGCCGGAGGCTCGGGCGAGCCCCGTTCGGACGCCGGAGGCTCGGGCGAGCGCGGTTCGGACGCCGGAGGCTCGGGCGGTCACGACCCGCTGGCGGCGTCCGGCAACTTCGGCACCCTCGACCTGATCGAGGCGCTCCGGTTCGTCGACCGGAACGCCCGGAGGTTCGGTGCCGACCCCGACAACATCAGCGTGATGGGCCAGTCGGCCGGCGCGGTGAACGTCTGGTCGCTGCTCGTCTCCCCGCTGGCGCGCGGGATGGTCGACAAGGCCATCCCGCTCAGCGGCGGCCTGAGCACCCGAAGTGTCGCCGACGCGCGGGCCTACGCCGACCGCGTCGTCCGGGCCGCCGCGACCGAGTACCCCACCTCGGGCCTCGGCGGGATGGACCTGCTCCGCTCGCTTCCCGCCGACGACCTGGTACGGGTACTCGTCAAGCACCAACTCGACGCGACCCCGGCAGTCATCGCCGACGGTACGGTGATCCCGTCGGACCCGTACGCCGTGCTCGCCTCCGGGGTCGGCCGGAACGTGCCGGTGCTCGCCGGGAACACCCTCGAGGAGGGGAAGCTGTTCGGCAGTTCCATCGGCGCGCACCGGCCGAGTGACTACGACCGGTTCACGTTGCAGTACCTCTTCGATCCCGACCATCCCGGCAAGCTGACCGCCGCCGACCTGCTCACCGACGAGTACCTTCCGGTGGACGGCCCCGGCGGCTGGAACGATGCCGCCGCGACCCTCACCGAACTCGTCTTCACGGGCATCAACCGGGATTCGCTGGATGCACTGGCCCGCAGCGGCAACCGCTCGCTCTACCACTACCGGTTCGACTGGAACCAGCAGCCCGCCCCGTTCGACCAGGTGTACGGCGCCGTACACGCGATCGACCTGCCCTTCGTCTTCGGCAACTTCGACCGCAACGTCTTCTCGTACGCCTTCAGCCGGCGCAACCAGCCCGGACGGCTGAGGCTGTCGGAGCTGATGATCGCCAGCATCCGGAACTTCGTGCACCGGGGATCGCCGCAGCACCGCGGGCTCGGACGCAGCTGGGAGCAGTGGCCGGCGAGCCTGGTGCTCGACGCGGACGACCGGCGCGTCCGGCTCGGCTCGACCACCGACCGGTAGGGACCGCCGCACCGCAGAACGTCGACGGCGGGGGCACCCGCGCGGGAACGGAGGAATCGTGCACGGGCTGATGCAGGACGGGTCGCTCGACGTCGACCTGTTGATGCCACGGGCGGACCTGGGATTCCGGCACAAGCGGGTGGTCACGGCGACCGCCTCGGGCGAGACGGTCGCGACCTGGGGCGAGGTGGTCGACCGGGCGCGGCGGCTCTCCGCCGTACTCGACGTCCTGGCGGTCCCGGCCTCGGCCCGGGTCGGCACCTTCGGCTGGAACAGCCAGCGCCACGTCGAGCTGTACCTGGGTGTCCCGTCGGCCGGCCGCGTCCTGCACACGATCAACCACCGGCTCTTCGCCCGCGACCTGGTGCACATCATGTCCGACGCGGCCGACGACGTCGTCTTCGCCGACCGGTCGCTGCTGGGCACGGTGTGGGACGTCGTCCGGTCCGTCCCGACGGTCCGCCGGATCGTCGTGATGGACGACGGCGGCGGCCATGATGTCCCGGACGATCCGCGGATCCTCGACTACGAGGCGCTGCTCGCCCGGTGCCCCGAGCCGGCGACGGCGGCCCGGGTCGACGAGACCGACGCCGCCAGCCTCTGCTACACCTCCGGCACGACCGGGCGGCCGAGGGGCGTGCTCTACAGCCACCGCTCCATCGTGCTGCACGCGATGCTGCTGCTCGGCGTCGACGGCTTCGCCATCTCGGAGCGGGACGTCGTACTGCCCGTGGTGCCGATGTTCCACGTCAACGCCTGGGGACTGCCGTACGCGGCGGCACTCGCCGGGGCCGACCTGGTACTGCCGGGTCCGGCGACCGCCCCGGCGGACCTGCTCCGGCAGTTGTCCCGGTACCGGGTGACGTTCGCGGGCGGGGTACCGGCGGTCTGGCGGAGTTTGGAGCCGCTGCTGGGCACCGCGGATCTCTCCGCGCTGCGGATGGTGGTCAGCGGCGGGAGCGCTCTGCCGGACGCGCTGTCGCAGTCCTGGGAGCAGGCGGTCGGCGTACCCGTCACCAATTCGTGGGGGATGACCGAGACGAGCCCGCTGGTCGCCTGCGGGCGGGTGTCGTCGGCGCACGACGCGCTTCCGGCCGGCGAACGCCGGCGGTTGCTCGGACAGCCGGGGCCGACGGTGCCGCTCGTCGACGTGCGGATCGTGGACGAGCAGGGCCGGCCGGTCGCGCGGGACGGGAGCACCTCGGGTGAGCTACAGGTGGCCGGGCCGACAATCGCGGCGGGATACTTCGGCGCCGATCCCGGCACGTCGTCCTTCACCGACGACGGCTGGCTGCGCACGGGTGACGTCGCGACGATCGACGAGTTCGGCTACCTGCGCATCGTCGACCGCAGCAAGGACATGATCAAATCCGGCGGGGAGTGGATCTCGTCGGTCACGCTCGAGAACGAGCTGATGGCACACCCGGCGGTACGGGAGGCGGCGGTGATCGGCGTCGCCGACGACCGCTGGGGCGAGCGGCCGTGCGCGTACGTCGTCTTCGCCGCCGGGGTGGAGGTGGACGAGGCGGGCCTGCGCGAGCACCTGCGCGGGCGGGTCGCCTCGTGGTGGCTCCCCGATCGCTTCGTCGTCCTGGACGAGATCCCCAAGACGGCGACGGGCAAGTTCTCGAAGGTGGCGTTGCGCGGCCTCACCGGCCCCGTCGCCAGCTCGCGGCCGTCGTGACCGCCGGCTCGAAACCGTCGCGACCTGACGGAATCCCCGCTGGCACCCGACAGTGTGATATACATGGATTTCGATTGATTGGGCAGTGCGGAGCCGCCTTGTATCCACACCTGGGCCCGGCACGGGCCCCGCCGCCGATTGGAACCCAACGATGCCCCGACGACCCACCCGCGCCGCCCTGGCCGGTACCCTGACCCTGCTGACGGCCCTGACCGTCGGCGCCACGATCGCCGGTGGACCGGCCGACGCCGGTGACACCGTGCGCACCGGCACCCCGACGGCCGCCGGAGCTTCCGCCGAGTCGGCCGGCCCCTGCGTTCCGGACGCGACCTACCCGGCACCGCTGCCCGCCGCCACCATGACCGCCAGCCGGATCAGCGGCGGCTTCAGCTTCCTGGAGGGACCGGTCTGGCTCGCCGGACCGGGTCAACTGCTCCTCTCCGACATGCGCGGTGGTACGGGTCCGCAGAACGTGCAGCCCTCGACGATCCGCCGGTTCACGCCGCCGGCCACCTTCGACGTGTTCCTCGCCGACGCCGGCAGCAACGGGCTGGCGGTGACCGGAGACGGCAGCCGAATCCTCGCCGCCACCCACGACCAGCGCAGCGTCTCGTCATACCTGCTGTCCGACGGGAGCCGCGGCACCCTGGCGAGCGACTTCCAGGGGCGGCGGTTCAACTCGCCGAACGACCTCACGATCCGCTCCGACGGCACCGTCTACTTCACCGACCCGAACTTCCAGCGCGGCAACCGGCCGGACGAGCTGGCCGGGATGACCGGGGTGTTCCGGGTACGCGACGGCGAGGTTTCCCTCGTCGACGACACCGTCCGCCAGCCCAACGGGGTCGTACTGTCACCGGACGAGACGACTCTCTACGTGGGCGGCAACGCCGACAACCTGGTCTTCAGCTACGACCTGCTGCCGGACGGCAGCGTCGGCGAGCGCACCGTGTTCGCGAGCCTGCCCGGTCCGGACGGCGCCACCGTGGACTGTGCCGGGAACATCTACTGGGCCTCGTACACCGACGGCCGGATCCACGTCTTCGCGCCCACCGGCGAGAAGCTCGGCACGATCTCCGCCGGCCGGAACACCACGAACGCGGCGTTCGGCGGCTCCGACGGCCGCACCCTGTTCATCACCTCCGGCACCCGGGGCAACTTCGGCCTGTACCAGGTGAACCTCGACGTGCCGGGATCGCCGTACTGACCGGCGAGACAGCCGGCCCGACCGCTTCCGGCACCGGCACCGGGCCGCGCGAGCGGGCGCACCGGGTCGCGCGAGCGGGCGCACTCCGGCCGCGACCCGGAGCACGGACCGCGAGGACGGCTGCCTATGCTGGCCTCTGTTCGGGTGTCACTGTCGAGGCCGGGTGTCACTGTGGAGGCCGGGTGGCCGGCGGGCCGGCGGGCCTGGGCAGGCACCGAACCTCACCAGTCTGGAAGGCCGCGCCATGACCGATCACGCCGTGTCGTCTGACGCCGAGTGGACGCCGAAGATCGACACCAGTGTGCCGCACCAGGCCAGGGTGTGGAACTACCTGCTCGGCGGCAAGGACAACCACCTGGTGGACGAGCAGGCCGGCAAGGCGATCCTGGCCGCCGCCCCGGGGCTGGTCGCGATGGCCCGCGCCTCCCGGGTCTTCCTGACCCGCGCGGTGCGCTACCAGGTCGAGCAGGCGGGGATCCGCCAGTTCCTGGACATCGGTACGGGTCTGCCGACCGCCAACAACACCCACGAGATCGCCCAGGCCATCGCTCCGGAGTCCCGCATCGTCTACGTGGACTTCGACCCGCTGGTGCTGGTGCATGCCCGCGCCCTGTTGACCAGCGACCCGCAGGGCGCGACCGACTACATCGACGCCGACCTGCGCGACACCGAGAAGATCCTGCACGAGGCACACCGGACACTGGACTTCAGCCGGCCGGTCGGAATCATCCTGCTCGGGATCCTGGGCGCCATCGAGTCCTACGACGAGGCCCGGGCGATCGTCCGCACCCTGCTGGACGCCGTCCCCGCCGGCAGCTACCTGCTGGTCGGCGACGGTACGAACACCAGCGAGGCGATGGTGCAGGCGGCCCGGGTACGCAACGAGTCGGTCAAGCCGCCCTACATCGTGCGCAGCCCCGCGCAGATCGAAGGGTTTCTCGACGGGCTGGACCTCGTCGACCCCGGAGTGGTCTCCTTCCCGCACTGGCGGCCCGAACCGGACGCGCCGCAGCAACCGGCCCACGTCGACGGCTACGGCGGCATCGCCCGGAAACGCTGAGACGCGACGGCCCAGACCACGGCCGGGGCCCGGCAGGAACCTCCTCGGCAAGCTCGGCGCCAGCGGTGTAAGGAAGGGCCCCTTCATATCGTTTTCAGTTGTAGCGGGGGCCCTTCCTTACACCTGCTGCGTGCCGACCGGGAGTGTGGTCAACGGTCGGCGGGGCGAGCTCCTTCCAGCCTCCCGTCGACGCGTCGCGGAATCTCGCGGTAGCCGTCCCTGAGCTCCTCCGGCAGTGTCCACTCCGGAGCGTCCTGCCAGGCCAGGGGGCGGAGGAACCGCCGAATCGAGGTGGCGCCGACGGAGGTGTGCAGGGAGTTCGTCGACGGCCACGGCCCGCCATGGTGCTGGGCCCACGAGACGCGGACCCCGGTCGGATAGCCGTCGAAGACGATCCGGCCCGTGGACGCGCCGAACACGTCGACGACGCGCCGCACGACCGCCCTGTCGTCGGACGTTCCCGCGTGGACCGACCCGGTGAGCGATGGCGGCAGGGACGCCAGGGCAGCGTCGAGGTCGGCGACCGCGTCGTAGCGCGCCACCACCATCAGCGGGCCGAAGCACTCGTCGGTGACCTCCGCCGACAGCCGGGTGATGTCGATCTCCAACAGGGCCGGTGCCACGGTGAACCCGGCGGCCGAGGCGAGGTCCGGGCGCGCCGAGACCCGGGCACCGGCCCGCTCCAGCCTCGCCTCCGCGTCGACGTAGGCGTCGCGGATCCGCTCGTTGAGCAGGACCGCTCCGCCGGCCGAGCCGACCCGGGCCCGGAGCGCCTCGACCAGGTCGTCGCCGGCCGGGTCGGCCGGGACGAACGCCAGCCCCGGCTTGGTGCAGAGCTGACCGCCCGATCCGGTGAAGGAGGCGAAGAGCCCGTCGGCGATCTGGCCGGCGCGCTCGGCGGCGGCCCCCGGCAGTACGGCGATCGGGTTCACACTGCTGAGTTCGCCGTAGAACGGAATCGGTGCCGGACGCTCGTCGATCGCCGCCTGGATGGCGCGGGCCGCGGCTACGGACCCGGTGAGCGCGGCGGCGCGGACGGCGGGGTGCCGTACCAGCGCCAGGCCCGCCGCCTGGCCGTGGACCACCGCGACCACCCCCTCGGGTCCGCCCCGACGGCGGACAGCCGCCGCGATCGCGTCCGCGGACGCCTGGGACGTCAGCGGATGGGACGGGTGGGCCTTCAGCACGACCGGACAGCCGGCGGCGAGCGCCGAAGCGGTGTCGCCACCGGCGACCGAGAAGGCGAAGGGGAAGTTGCTCGCCCCGAAGACGGCGACCGGCCCCACCGGAACGAGCATGCGTCGCACGTCGGGAGCCGCCCCGAGCGGTGTCGCCGCGGCGTGGTCGATCGCGGCTTCGAGGTACCCGCCGTCCCGGAGTACGTCGCCGAACATCCGGAACTGGACGATCGCCCGGGTGAGTTCGAAGTCGAGCCGCTCGTGGCCCAGGCCGGTCTCGCGTTCGGCGGTGCCGACCAGCTCCGTGCGGTGGGAGTCGAGCGAGGCGGCGATCTCGTCGAGCAGCGCGGCGCGGTCGCGCCGGCCGATGTCGGAGAGCCACTCCGTCGCTCCGGACGCGCGGGCGACGATCGACGCCAGCTCCGGGTCGCCGGTCTCCCGCAGCTGGGTCTCGCGGTGCCGACCGTCCCGCGGGTCGACGGTGAGAACGGTGTTCACAACAATCCCCTCCTGGCGAGGTTGCCCATCAGGTCACGGGCGCCGAAGTCCCACGGCTCGCAGTCCTCCGCGTGTCGCACGCGGTTGACCAGGGTGCCGAGCGGGGACGAACTGATCCGTACGATGTCGTCGACCTTGTGCGTGAACCCCTCCCCCGGGCGGTCCCGGTCCTGGACCGGCGCGAACATGGTGCCCAGCATCAGCACCACGCCGTCCGGGTACTGGTGGTGCGGGCCGATCATCTGCCGGACCAGTGTCTCCGGGTCGCGGGAGATCAGCGACATCTCCGAGACCGCTTCGAGACGGAAGCCGTCCTCGCCCTCGATCTCCAGCGCCACCTCCAGCCGACGTACCCGGTCCAGGTCGAACCGGTCGTCGAAGAGCCGGATCAGCGGGCCGACGGCGCAGGACGCGTTGTTGTCCTTGGCCATCGGCAGCAGGAGCGCGGAACGTCCCTCGACGTCCCGCAGGTTCACGTCGTTGGCCAGGGTCGCGCCCACGATCCGCCCGCCCGACTGCACGACGAGCGCCACCTCGGGCTCCGGGTTGTTCCAGGTCGAGGAGGCCAGCACCCCGACCGGTACGGCGGTTCCGACGGCGGAGAGCACCTGACCCTTGGTGAAGATCTCGGCGTCCGGCCCGATCCCCACCTCCAGGTACTGGCTCCAGATCCCCTCGGCGACGAGGAGTTCCTTCAACCGGGCCGCCTCCGCCGAGCCCGGTGACAGGTCGTGGAGATCGGATCCGACGCCGGCGAGGGTGCGTTGCCGGATGTCCGCCGCGAGTTCCAGGTCGCCCCGGGCCCGCTCCTCGATGACCCGCTCGATCATCGACACCGCGAACGTCACCCCGGCCGCCTTGAGCGCGTGCAGGTCGACCGGCGCGAGCAGCCACGGCCGCTCGGGTTCCCGGCCGGTGCCGCCGGTGTTGGCCAGTAGCTCCGCCAGGCTGCCGACGTACCGGCCGGCGAGCCCGGCGACCGCGTCGGCGGGTTCGGGCAGCTCGCAGATGTCCCGGGTGGTCGGGAAGTCGGCGCTGATGTCGAAGACGTCGCCGTCGCGGACCAGCACCGGCGACGGGCCACCGGAGACGGGGTCCCAGATCCGGCCGACCAGGACGGCATCGTCGGCGTCCTCCGGCAACGCGTCGGCGGCCGTGCCGAACCAGGGTGACGACGGCAGCGTCACCGTGGGTCTCCGAGGTTGAAGAACGAACGCTCGTCACCGGGGCGGATGTCGTAGACGGCGTCCTTGAACAACCGCATGGGGTGTGGCGTGAAGGGATGCCGCGCGATCGCCTCGAGATCGAGTTCGATGCCGAGACCTGGGCCGGTCGGGATCAGGACGTCACCCTCCTGGGTCAGTACGAGTCGTTCGTCGGTGACCTCGGGACGCCAGGGCACGTCGGTCGCCATGATCTCCAGATAGCGGAAGTTGGGCAGGACCGCACCGAGTTGCAGCGTCGCGGCCGTACTCAGCGGGCCGCTGGGGTTGTGCGGCGCGAACCCGACATAGCTGGTCGCGGCGAGCGTCGAGATGAAGGCCAGCTCCGCGATCCCGCCGGCATGGGTCACGTCGGGCTGGACGAAGTCGACCGCCTGGCGGGCGAGCGCCGGCGCGAAGCCCTGCCGGCCGAACCACCGCTCCCCCGCCGCGATCGGCACCGGCGAGGCGCGCCGGATGTCGACGAGGGCGTCGAGGTTGTCCGGCGGGCACGGCTCCTCGAACCAGACCGGGTCGAACTGCGCGATCTCCCGGGCGATCCTGACCGCGTGCCGCACGTCGAACCGGCCGTGCCCCTCGACGAACAACTCGACGTCCGGCCCGACGGCGGACCGGACGGCGTCGAGCTGCCCGAGCACCCGGTCGAGCTGTCGGGACGTGATCGTGAGGTCGTAGTTCTCGAACGGATCCCACTTGAGGCCGCGGAAGCCGCTCTCCACGGTCCGGCGGGCAGCGGCCGCGTAGTCCTCCGGCGTGACGGCTCCGGAGAACCATCCGTTGGCGTACGCCCGCACCCTGTCCCGGGTGGCGCCGCCGAGCAGCCGGTGTACCGGGACGCCGAGTTCCCGGGCCGAGATGTCCCAGAGCGCCATCTCCAGCGAACTCAGTGCGGTCATGATGACCGGGCCGCCCCGCCAGTACCAGTCCCGGGCCAGTTCGTAGAGGGTTCCCGAGATGCGGGTCGGATCCAGCCCGACGACGGCTTCGGCGAGTTCGGCGATCGCCCCCTGGACGGCGCGTTCCTTGCCCTCCAGTGTCGCCTCGCCGAGCCCGGTGATCCCCTCGTCCGTGGTTACCCGGACGAGGACCAGGTTGGTGCGGTAGAAGTCGACGACGATCGGTTCGACTGAAGTGATCTTCATGCTGCGGCTCAGCCCTTCACGGCGCCGGCGGTCATCCCGGCGACGACGTACTTCTGCACGAACAGGTAGAAGGCGACGGCCGGCAGCGTGAACATGAAGGCCACCGCCATGACCGTCTGGATCGGTGTGCCGAGTTCGCCGATGAAGTTGGCGATGCCGACGGACGCCGGCTGCTTCTCCGGAGTGAAGATGAACGTCACCGCGAAGACGTACTCGTTCCAGGCGTGGAAGAACGAGATGACCGCGGTGGCCGCGATCGACGGAGCGATGAGCGGCACGTTGACCCGGGCCAGCACGGCGAACGGCCGTGCCCCGTCGACCCGGGCCGCCTCCTCCAGCTCGCGCGGGATCCCGTCGATCGCGCCCTTGAGGATGAGCGCGACGATCGGCAGCACGAAGGCGACGTTGGCCAGGATCAGGCCGCCGAGGGAGTCGAGCAGGTCGAACCGGCGGAACAGCGAGAACAGCGGCACCACCATCAGCGCCTCGGGAAGCATCTGGGTGAAGAGCAGCACCAGGGTGAGCAGCGCCTTGCCCCGGAACGAGAACCGCGAGAGCGCGTACCCGAGCGGGATGCCGAGGCCGATGGAGAGCACTGTGGTACCGGCGGCGATCAGCAGGCTGTTGAGCAGCCACCCCGCCACCTTGCCCTCGGCCAGCGCGTCGGCGAAGACGCCGAGCTGGCCGAGGTCGGGCAGCAGTCGGGGCTGCTCGGCGAAGAGGTCGGAGTTGCTGGACAGCGCGGTGACGAGCATCCAGTACAGCGGGAAGGCCGCCACGCCGAGCACGACGAGGACGGCGACGATACGCAGGGTCAGCCCGACCCGGATCCGCCCCATCAGGTGTTCTCCTTCGCGACGGCGCGGGCGACGAGCCGGCTGCCGGTGATGACGATGAGCGAGATGACGACGCCGACCATGCCGATCGCGGCCGCCGAGCCGAGTTCCTTCGACTCGAAGGCCTGCGCGTAGAGGTCGATGACGAGCGTCTCCGTCCGGCCGACCGGCCCGCCCTTCGTCATCAGCCAGATCAGTTCGAAGCGCCGCAGCGACCAGATCGTCATGAGCAGGGCGAGCAGCCCCACGACGGGTTTGATGACCTGCCAGGTGACCGCCCGGAAGGTCGCCCACCTGCCCGCCCCGTCCATCGTCGCGGCCTCGGTCAGTTCGTGCGGGACGGACTGCAACGCGGAGAGCAGCACCACCGAGGTGAACGGGAACAGCTGCCAGATGGTCGTCGCGAGGACCGCCGGAAGGGCGTACTTCGGGCTGTCGAGGATCGCGCCGCCGGGGACACCGAGCCCGACCGCGTTCAGGAACCGGTTCACGATCCCGTACTGCGCGTTGAGCATCCAGGTCGCGATGAGCGCGACCGCGATGCCGGGTGCGGCCCACGGCACGGTGATCAGGGCACGGGCGATCCCCCGGCCGCGGAAGCCCCGGTTGAGCAGCAGGGCGACGGCGAGCCCGGAGCCGACGGCACCGACGACGCAGACGACCACGTAGACGAAGGTGGTGACGAGGGTCCGGTGGAAGTCCTCGTCGCCGAAGATCCGGGCGAAGTTGTCGAGCCCCACCCAGCGGCCACGGGTCGGGTTCAGCAGCGTCGTACGCGTGAAGCTCAGGTAGATCTCCTGGGCGAGCGGAATCACCTGGAAGACGACGAGGTAGAGGGCGGCGGGCGCGAGGAAGAGGTACGGCGTCCACTTGCTGCCCAGCGGACTGCGTCGGCGCCGGGCCGCGGATGGGGGCACTTTCGGCTGCTCCAGCACGGTCATCGGGTTCGGTCCTTTTCACATCGGACGCCGCCGGCGCGAAAGGTTCTCGCGCCGGCGGCGTCGCTGGTCACTTGACCAGTTCGGTCGCCTGCTGCTGCGCGCGGTCCAGTGCGGTCTTCAGGTCGACCTGGCCCTGCAGGGCAGCGATCACGTTCTGCACGACGACCTTGCGGATGTCCGGCGTCTTCGCCTCGAACCCGAGCACGATTTGCGGAAGGCTCGACTCGGTCAGGCCGTCGAACACCGGCAGGAAGGGCGTCTTCTCGACCGACGCGGCGCTGCGCTCCGTGACGGTCGCGACGCTGCTCGCCCCGAGGATCTCCTGCAACTTGACCTGGTTCGCGGGTTCCAGGGTCCAGCGGATGAAGGTGGCCGCCGCCTCCTTCTCCTCGCTCGACTCGTTGATGACGATCGGCGCGAGGATCGCACCCTGGCTGCGCACCGGGAACGGAATGGGGGCCACGCTGAACTTCAGGTTGGGATTCTGACCCCGGGTCGCCGTGACGTACCCGCCGTTGTTGAGTTCCATCCCGACCTTCCCCTCGGCGAACATCCGCCGGAAGGTCGCCGCGTCCGCGCCCCTCGGGATCACCTTCGCGTCGTACAGGTCCTTGTATGCCTGCAGGCCCTTGAGGTTCTCGGGCGAGTTGATCGTCAGGTTCTTGCCGTCCGACCACTTGCCGCCGAAGCCGTAGACGTAGTTGAAGATGTCCTGCCACACGCCGGCCTCCTCGGCCTCCGTCTGGCGGAACGCCAGCCCGAAGACGTCGCCCTTGGTCAGCGACTTCGCGGTGGCGGCGAACTGCTCGTAGGTCGTCGGCGGGTTCGGGATCAGGTCCGAGTTGTAGAACATTGCGTAGTTCGATGCCTCGAAGATGACCCCGTGGCGTACGCCGTCGTGCACGACGAACTGGTCCGGCTGCTTGAGCAGGGTGTACTTGCTGACGTCGACCAGGTCGTCGAGGGGTGCGACGAGGCCGGCGTCGGACGCGGCCTCGAACTCGGGCATGTCGAAGCGGATCAGGTCGGGGCCCTGTCCGCTGCCCATCTGGGTGAGGACGGTCTGGCCGAAGGTCGGGTACGGCACCGCCGCGGCGGAGACCTGCACCTCGGTCTGGCTCTTGTTGAACTCCTCGAGCCACTGGTTCAGCAGGGGCCCGCGGCCCGGGTCCCCGAAGGTCGACGCCGCGAAGGTGAGCTTTGCTACGCCCCCGTCGGAGCCGCCGTCGGAGCCACATCCACCCAACAGGATGGTGGCCACTCCGACAAGGCTGGTCGCCGCCGCCAAACTGCGGCGTGCGCGGTGTTGTCTCATCATCACTCCTTGTACACGCCGCAGGACCTTGCCCCGCTGAGCGCTCGGCTGCAACGATCGTAGGAACATATGCAACGCTGTCAAGTGGCGATTGCGCAACCCGCCAGCTACATTGCACATACTGCAACTCGGGAGGGGTGCCATGGCGCAGTCGATCCAGCGCGCGATCGATCTCATCCGTCGGTCGGCGGAGCAGCCGCTGTCACTCACAGAAGCCGCTGAGGTACTCGAAGTACACAAATCGACGGCTCTGCGAATCCTCCAGACCCTCGAGGCAGCCCGATTCGTCCGGAAGACCGGCACCGGCACGTACGTCTTCGGCAACGGTCTGATCGAACTGTCGGAACTCGCGCTCGGCTCGATGGACCTGCGCCAGTTCGCCACCACGCACCTGCGCCGACTCCAGCGGCAGACCGGGCACACCGTCCACCTGGCACAGCTGACCGGAACCGAGATCATCTACATCGACAAGGTCGACAGCCCGGCCTTCGACGCCGTGCAGCTACCGTCCCGGATCGGACGAGCGGTCTCGATCTACGCCAGCGCGGTCGGCAAGGTGATCCTGGCGTACCTCCCCCGGCAGGAACGTGACCGCATCCTGTCCCAGGTCGCCTTCGAGCAGCACACCAACACGACGTTCGCGGACCGCGACCGCCTCGAAGCCGAACTCGCGGACATCGCCGAGCGCGGCTGGTCCACCGACAACGGCGAACACGACGCCTACGTCATGTGCGTGGCGGCGCCGATCAGAGACTCGCGCGGCCGGGCCACCGCCGCCCTGTCCATCACCGCGATCGAGGTCATCGCCACCCTGGAGCAGCTGAAGGGCAACCTTCCGAACCTGCTCGAAACCGCGGCCCAGATCTCGAAGGAACTCGGCTACACCCCCGCGCCGCCACCGCCACCGCCACGGCCGGAGCCGCCGGCCGAGGCGGGTCAGCCGGCCGACCAGGCGGCCACGGCGCTGCCGTCCCCGGGGGCGGCCACGGGTGAGGAGGTGGCAGCCACGGTGACGAGGTGACGGCCCGTGCGCGGGTCCCGCGCCCGCGGAACGGGCGCGGGATCCCCGGTCGGTCAGCTGTTCAGCATCGCCAGCAGTGCGTTGGCCATGCCCTGCTCGCCACGGGCGTTCGGGTGGAAGGGCGCGGCCGAGTTCTCCGGTACGAGTCCCTCGACCCAGCGGGTTCCGCTGCTCTTGCAGGTGTCCCGGCCGATCGACGGGGTGTAGACGTCGGCATAGCTGGCGCCGTTCGCGGTCGCGGTACTGGCCAGCATCGCGTTCAGCGACTTGGCGATGCCGCGCAGGTACGGCACGTCCTGATAGGCGATCGGGACCACCGGCCAGCAGCCGTACCCGCTGTCCGGCACGATGGCCGGGTATCCGAGCACCACCACCCGGGCGCCCGGTGCGGCCCGGCGGACCGCCTGGAGCACGCTGGTCACCTTCGGTGCGGTAGCGGCGATCCGGGCCTGCAACTGGTCCGTGCCACCGGCGGTGTACCGGTTCTTGCACGGCGACCCGAGCGGACTGCTCAGGCTCGCCTCCGCACAGGTGCTGATGATGCCGGAGAAACCGATGTCGTTGCCGCCGATCTGCACCGTCACCAGCGCCGTGCTCGAGGTGACCGCGCTAAGCTGCGGCGGCACCGTGATGCCCAGCTGGCCGCTGCCACCGTTGAGGATGTCGTCGGTGGTGGCACCGGAACAGCTCACGTCGGCGAACGACGAGGATCCGGCGGAGGCGGCCACCAGCGACGGGTAGTTGCGGTTGGACCGCAGGCAGTTCAGGTCGACCTGCGTGGGGATCAGCGGACCGGCGGCGTAGGAGTCGCCGAGCGCGACGTAGCGGCCGGTCGGAACGGCGGCGGTGGCGGGGGTGGCGACGGTGAGCAGCACGCCGGCGGTGGCTACGGCGAGTGCGGACAGCCGGGTGGCTGCCCGCAGGAGCCGCAGGCGGGGACGGGTCATGGCGCCTCCAGGGGAGCACGATCGTGGTGGTGCCGAGATCCTGTCGCCGACGAAGCCCAACGTCAATATGGATGAGCCTCACTAAATGCGGTTCCGGGGTGTGGGCTCTGCGGCGCGCGCCGACGATGCCCCCCCCCGGCATTCGGCGGCACCCGCGCACCACCCGGTCAGGAAGGCCGGTCCGACCGCCGCCGGTCAGCCGTCCGGGGACGAGACCGCGTCCCCGGTGGCCGCGAGCCTCGGCGGGGCGGCCCGCTCGATGTGGATGTACAGCTGTTTGCGATCGCGCGGCCCCACCTCGTGCGGGGTGGGCTCCGGAAGCTGGTACCGGACCGGCCGGCGGTGCTCCGCGTAGAGCCGCTCCGGGTTGTAGACCCGGGAGAATCGCCACAGCATCCTGGCGAAGTTGGTCTGCCCGTGCGCGAGGCGGCGGGCAACCAGCCCGGCGGTACGGGCGAGCGCGGCGACGCCCAGATGCTTACGATTGATCACGGCCTGCGTGCGTACCAACTCCCGATAGAACTCCCGCAACGGCAGGTGGGTGGGCATCACCGCGTGCTGGATGTCGAACAGTCGGTAATCCAGGGTGGTCAGTTTCCGGGACTCGGTATGCCAGATCTCGGTTCCCGGGTACGGCGTCATCACCGACAGGTGAACGATTTCCGGTACGCTGAGCGCCCAGTCCCGAACCAGCCGGAACTGTTCCCTGTCCCACTTCGGGTCGACGATCAGATTGATGGCGACCGAGAGCCCCAGCTTCCTGGCCCGCTCCAACGCCCTCATGTTCTCGTCCGGGCTGATGCGCTTACGGAAGAGCTCCAACCCTTCGGCGTCGAGCGCCTCCATCCCGAGGAAGACGTAGTTGAGACCGAGCCGCTTCCACCGGGCGAACACCTCCGTGCTGCGCAACAGGACGTCGGCACGGGTTTCCAGATAATACTGCTTGCGGACCTTCCGACGTTCCAGTTCACCGGC
Organism: Micromonospora sp. WMMD1102; assembly: GCF_029626265.1. Taxonomy (NCBI): domain Bacteria; kingdom Bacillati; phylum Actinomycetota; class Actinomycetes; order Micromonosporales; family Micromonosporaceae; genus Micromonospora; species Micromonospora sp. WMMD1102. The sequence continues at coordinate 4,070,068 of NZ_JARUBN010000001.1, forward strand.
GATGGCGTCGCCGTGCTCGGGCCGGATGAACGCCACGTCGTCCACGATGAACACCCCGGGCTCCCTGATCCCGGCTATCTCGGCGGCCGCGATCGAGGGCGAGAGCTTGCGGTAACTCCGTCCGTAGAACGTCCACGCCGAGCAGAACGAGCAGTCCCAGGGGCACCCCCGGGTGAATTCGACGGAGGCCGCCGGGTCCAGCACCCCGATGAAGTAGCGGTTGCGTCGGCGGACGAGGTCCCGGGCTGGCCGTGGCGCGTCGATCGACTCCAGCAGGCGGGGTCGGGGGCCGGTGCCATCCAGCGTGACGGCGCCCGGCGCCTCGTGGGCGGCCCCGTCCCGGGCGGCGTCCAGCAGCGCCACCGTGCCGGTCTCTCCCTCACCCCGCAGGACGGCGTCGATCGCCCCCTCCGACTGCCGCAGAACGTGGTCGGCCACGAACGAGACCGAGTGCCCGCCCGCGAAGACGAAGGGTGGCCGCCGCTGTTTCTTGAACCAGCGAGCCAGGTCGATGACCTCGGGAATGTTCGCCAGGTAATTGAGCCCGAATCCTACCGCGTCGGGCTCGAAATCCAGGAACTCCTTGGCCAATTCCGCCTTGTCGTGGGTCTGTAGATCGACTATCCGGACCTGATGACCGGCATCGCGCACAGCGGCGGCGACGCACTCGAGCCCCAACGGCTCCAGCCGAAGGAACAGCTCCGAGTACATCAGCACGCTCGGGTGCACCAGCAGGACCTTCATGTAATCCCCAACCGGTCATCGCCAGATATCGCGATTCGATACTCGCACACCGCCCGATGCCACCGACGCCGAATGCGCCGGGCCGGGCCATCGCGTACCGCCGATATCCGCCCGGTGTCTGCTTGCCAGGCGGATTGGTCCGTCGTCATGAAACCGACGCATACCCGCAGACGGACCGCCACATCGGAAAGCTAGCTTGAGCCACGGGGCGTTACGGCCTCACGAGCCGCACGAAAGGCCTCACGAGCCGCACGGAGGAAACGATGACCCTCATCATCACCACCCAGCGCCTGCCCAATGCCGCGGTCGCGATCCAGCCCGACGGCGCCATCACCGCCGACAACGCCTCGAAGGTCCAGGACCGGGTGGTCGCGGTCCTGGCGGCCACCAGGCCCGACACCATTCTCGTCGACCTGCGCGCCGTCCCGGCGATCGACGACGCCGGGGTGGACGCCCTGAAGTCGGGCTACAGCACCGCCGCCGCGTGCAACTGCACCCTGGTGGCCATCGATCCGCAGCCCGGTGTCGACCAGCGCCTCCGCGCCGGCGGCCTCACCGACGTGCTGGCCCGGCCGGCGCCGACCGCCGCACAGCAGCACGTCAACGGCAGCCAGCACGTCAACGGCAGAGCCTGACCGGTCCCGCCCCTCCGGTCCCGGGCCGCGGTCCTGAGGTCGTCGCCCCGGAGGTGCCGGCGCGGCCGCCGCTGCCGGCGGGCACTCAGTCGGAAACCAGGCGGAGCAGCGGCACACCCCGGTCCGGGTCCGAGCCGATCCGTTCGTACGCCGCCTCGGAGCCGTCGACGTGCTGACCGATCGTACGCATCAGCAGCGCGGCGGCGCGCGGATGCCGGCGGGCGTAGTCGCGCAGGTACCGGCCGGACTCGTCGGCGGGTAGCGGGCAGGCCCGCCCGGCCCGCCGCCGCCAACCCACCTGGAACACCACCCGTGGCTCGGCCAGCACGTTGCGGTACCACTGGGCCCGGGACCCGTAGCCGGAGGCGATCAGGTACCCGCCGTCGCGGTGCCGGCCGACGACCTCGAGCACCACCTGCCGACGCTTGCCGGTCGATCGGCCGGTGTGGGTCAGCAGCACCAGACGTCGCCCGAGCAGGCCCCCGAGACCCAGCCGGTACAGCCAGATGGGCCCGCGGGCCACGAATCGTTGCAGCCGCGTCCGTGGCGGCTTGGTGAGTCTCATACCTGGCCTCGGTGCGGCGGTGGGCCGACGGCGTAGAACAGCCGGCAGCAGCATGACACGGTCAGCACGTCGAGGTCAGCCGATCCGCCACGTCGGGCCGGACTGCTGGTCGACCGTCCCGGCTTCCGCGTCGGCGGAGGGCCCTCGCGTCCGGTCGGTCGAGGGTCGCCGGCCGAGGGCGGCTGGCACGTCCCGGAACATCGGAAAGACCCGGATCAGGTGCATGGTGTGCAGCACGGTGAGGATGACCGACGACGGGGCGACGAGCATGACCACCAGGCCGGCTTTCCTGGCCTCGCGCTGCGCCCGTACCAGCAGGCCAAGACCGACCGGGTCGATGGCGCCGGTGCCGGCGAGATCGAGGACCACGTCCCGGCCGGCGTCGATGGCCGAGGCGAGGACCGCCCGGAGCCGGCCCGCCACGGCGGTGTCCAGGTCGCCGTCGATGCCCAGCACGGTGACGTCCGGCATCTGACGTACCCGCACGGGTGTTAGCTCCCGCACAGGAGGTCGCTCCCGCGCGTTCGACGACCCGGAGCCGGTGCGGGGCCCGGCCGGGCCCCGCAGGGGCGTGCCCGGCAGAGGGGTGGCCAGCAGGGGCGTGCCCAGCAGGGGCGTGGCGGCGCAGCGGGGGCACTGGTGCGGGCCGGTGGCGAGGGCGGAGCCGGCCCAGCCCTCGGCGTCGAGCAGCGGCCAGACCACGTCGTCGTCCCGCAGGTCGTGGTCCGGCACCTCGACGTCTCCGCCACATACGTCGCAGATCAGCGTCGCCCTGCCGGCGGCGGCGGGTACGACGCTCATGTCCGCCGCCGCGCGCCCGCCGGCTCCGGTCCCACTCGCCCCGCACCGCCCTGGTCGGGGTCGGGACCCCGCGCGCCCGCCGGACGCGTGCCCGGCCCGAGGTCGCCCCGCGCGGCGGGGCCGGTTCGAACCGATACCGGCCCCGCCACGCGTTCCCCGGGGGGAGGGGACGCGCAATGATCTGGGTCAGCCGGCACGCGTCCGGAATCCCGGTCGGGGCGCGACGGAGTGACGACAGTGCTCCGCTCGTCGGCCGGGACGGCCGCTACCCCGGACGGATCGGCCGGGACGGCCGCCACCCCGGACGGATCGGCCGGGACGGCCGCCACCCCGGACGGATCCGCCGCCACGGCCGCCTGTCCGGGCGGCTCGGCGGGCGGCTCGGCCGGTTCCGTCCGGAGGACGTTGAGCAGCCGGGTGATCCGGAGGATGCGGCGCACCCGGGTGCTGGGATGACGGAGCGTCACCTCGCCACCGGAGCGCATCAGGCGGCGGTGCGTGTCCAGCAGGAGCGAGACGCCGGCCGCGTCGACCCGCCGGCAGTCGGCGAGGTCGATCACCAACCGGGCCGGTCGCCGGTCGATGATCGCGTCGAGTACGGCGCCGAGCCGGGGTACCCGGGCGATGTCCAGTTCCCCGTCGACGAACACCTCGACCGGCTCGGACGGCCCGGCCGAAGCTCCCGGCACCCGTGCCGTCGCTCGAACCGACTGCCCCATGTCACCCCCTCCGGCTCGTCCCGTCGGTATGCGGCACAGCCTGCCCAGCCGGCATGGCGGATTGTCCCCGGGTTCATGACGATCGGATGACAAAGCCGCCACGAGCCGCCCACCAGCCGCCGCCGACCCGGCACCGGGGATTTCCGCTGCCGGGAGCGGAGCAGCATGATGGGTGGATGACGAAGGTACTGGTGATCGAGGATGACGACCGCATCCGCACGTCGCTGGTGCTCGCGCTCGAGGACGAGGGATACGCCGCGAGCGGGGTGCCCAGTGCGGAGGAGGGCCTGGCCGAACAGCGTGCGCGGCAGGCCGACACGATTCTGGTCGACCTGATGCTTCCCGGTGTCGACGGTTTCGAGTGCATCCGGCAGCTGCGGCGCACCGACGACGTACCGATCGTGGTGATCAGCGCCCGCGACGACACGCACGACATCGTCGCCGCGCTTGAGGCCGGCGCGGACGACTACCTGGTCAAACCGGTGGCGGTCAAGGAGCTGACGGCACGGCTGCGGGCGCTGCGCCGACGCTCCCTGGCCGGCCTCGCACCGGTCACGGTGCTCGCCTTCGACGACCTCGAGGTGCTGCCCGAGGCCGGCGAGGTTCGTCGGCGCGGCAGGCAGATCCCGGTGACCCGGACCGAGTTCCACCTGCTGTGCGAGTTGGCCGAGCACGCCGGCCGGGTGCTGTCCCGACAGCAGCTGCTGGAGCGGGTGTGGGACTACGCGGTCGGCGACGAACGTCTGGTGGACGTCCACATCGGCCGGCTGCGGCAGAAGATCGAGGACGACCCCTCCGCGCCACGGTACGTCGTCACGGTCCGCGGACTCGGCTACAAGCTGCAACGATGAGCCGCGCCGGCCTCCGTACCCGGCTGACGGCGGGATTCGCGGCCGGCGCGTTCGTGCTGTCCGGTTCGATGGCGGCGTTGTCGTACCAGTTCACCCGCAACTCGCTGCTGGCGGAACGAGAGCGCACCGCGATCCGGGCCGCGTACTTCGAGGCGACGGTCGTCCGTGCCGAGTTGGACGCCCAACAGCCGAGGATCATCGACACGCTGCGCTCCCTCAACACCGGCGAGAACCGGCGGACCCTGCTCAACCGCAACGGCGCCTGGTACGCCCGCAACGCCGACTCCGGACTGACCTCGGCCATCCCGGGTCCGCTCCAGGACCTCGTCGCCGCCGGGGAGGCGGGCGTACAGCGGATCGAGACCGACGGCACACCGGCGGTCGTGGTGGGGGTTCCCCTCTCCCCCACGACGAGCTTCTACCACGTCGACTCACTCGAGGAACTCGACCACACACTGCGGGTGCTCGCGCTCGTGCTCAGCATGGTCGCGATCACGACGGCCGGAGCCGGCGCCGGTTTCGGCTGGTACGCGGCCCGGCACGCGCTGCGCCCGCTGGCCTCGGTGGCCGGCGCGGCTCAGGAGATCATCGCCGGGGACCTGAACGCCCGCCTGAACCCGGCGACCGAGCCGGACCTGCGTCAGCTCACCTCCTCGTTCAACCAGATGGTGGACCAGCTCGCCGAGCGGATGCGCCGGGATCGCCGGTTCGCCGCCGACGTCAGCCACGAACTCCGCTCCCCGCTCCAGACGCTCGCCGCCGCGGCCTCGCTCCTCGAACGCCGCCGGGAGCACCTCGACGAGCGCACCGCCACCGCCGCGCGGCTCGTCGCCGAGGAGGTGCACCGGTTCCAGCGGCTCGTGCACGACCTGCTGGAGCTGGCGCGCGGCGACCTGTCCGTCGAGCGCCAGGAGATCAACGCACCGGCGCTCGCCCGGCAGGTCTGCCGGTCCCGGGGACTTTCCGAGGCGCTCGTGCGCAGTAGTGGAACCTCCCGGTGGTGGGTCGATCCGCGCCGGTTGCGGCAGGTGATCGGCAATCTCCTCGACAACGCCCACGCGTACGGTGGCGGCCCGTGTGCCGTGCATCTGCGGGCGGGCGACGGCCGTTACGTCGTGGAGGTCGACGACGAGGGCCCGGGTGTGGACCCCGTCGACCGGGAGAACATCTTCCTGCCCTTCGTACGGGGACGCAGCGCGAACTCCCGGGGGGCCAGTGACGGCACCGGACTCGGGCTGGCCCTGGTGGTCCAGCACGCGTCGGCGCACTCGGGAAGGGCCGCGGTGCAGGATCGTCCCGGCGGTGGCGCCCGATTCCGGGTCGAACTCGAGGAGCCACGGCGATGACCCGAGGAGGCTCGGCGATGACCCGAGGAGGCTCGGCGGTGTGGGCCGGAGGCGCGGCGACGAGGAGCCGGGTGACGGTGACGGTCGTGACCGTCCTGGTGGCGCTCGCCGGCTGCGGCGTACGACCGGAGGCCGTCCCCCGCCCGGTCGAGCCCTCGGCGAGCAGGTTGCCGCCGGTGACGGTACCCGCCGCGTCGCCGAACGGTGAGGTGGGCGAGCGGCTGTACTATGTCCGGGACGACCGGCTCGTCGTCGTGACCCGCCAGGTTCCGACCCCGTCCGCACCGGCGGCCCTCCTGACGACACTGCTCACCGGCCCCTCCGAGCAGGAACGCGACGCGGGCCTGGGCACCGCGCTTACCGGCGTGGACCCGACGACGACGGTTCGGCTGACCGGCGACACGGCGACGGTCCACGTCGGCGACCGGCTCGCCGAGGCGGGCCGCACCGACGAGGTCCTGGCCTTCGGTCAGATCGTCTGCACGGTCGTCGGGCATCCGGCGGTGAACCAGGTCACCTTCCGTCACGACAGCGAGCCACTGGGTATCCCGCGCGCCGACGGATCGCTGTCCCAGGCACCGCTGACCTGCCACGACTTCGGCTCGCTCCTGGACTAGGAACATCTCGGGCCCGTTGGCATCCCGTTGGCGTGTCGGCGGAGTCGACGACCCGTCACCGGTCCGGCTGACACCGCGGCGAAGCATGACATATAACCAGGTTATGTCAGTTTGTCCAAAGACCTTCGGGTGCGGATCGCGGAGCATGGACGAGAGCAGAGAAACCGATGAAGGCAGTGCGTTTCCACGTGTACGGTGACCCGACCGTCCTGCGCTACGAGGAGGTGGAGCAGCCGGTCCCCGCCACAGGTCAGGTCCGGGTCCGGGTCGCCGCGACGTCGTTCAACGAGATCGACGGCAACATCCGTGGCGGCTTCATGCAGAATCCCATCCCGGTGACGCTGCCGCACACTCCCGGACTCGACGTCGCCGGCACGGTCGACGCCCTGGGTGCCGACGTGACCGGCATGCGGGTCGGTGACCAGGTAGTCGGCTTCCTACCGATGACAGAGTCCGGCGCGGCGGCGGAGTACGCCCTCGCACCGGCCGAGAACCTGACGCCGGCGCCCACGAGCATCCCGCTGGCAGATGCCGCCGCGCTGCCGGTGGTCGGTCTCACCGCCTGGCAGGCGCTCTTCGACCATGCCGGGCTCACGAGCGGGCAGCGCGTGCTGGTCAACGGTGCGGGCGGCTCGGTCGGCGGCTACGCCGTACAGCTGGCCAGGAACGCCGGCGGGTACGTGATCGCCACGGCCAGCCCGCGCAGCAGCGGGCGCGTCACGGCAGCGGGTGCCGACGAGGTCGTCGACCACACCACCACCGACGTGACCGCGGCGGTGACCGAGCCGGTCGACGTCGTACTGAATCTCGCGCCGATCACCCCGGAGCAGCTGGCCGCACTGGTCGGCCTGATCCGTCCGGGCGGAGTGCTGGTCAGCACGACGGTGTGGATGCCCGTACCAGCCGACGAGCAGCGCGGGGTGCGCGGCATCGACCTGTTCGTCCGCAGCGACGCCGCCCAACTGGCCCGGCTGGTGGCGCTTGTCGACAGCGGCGAGCTGCACGTCGACGTCGCCCAGCGGGTGCCACTGGCCGAGCTGTCGGCGCTGCACGCCCAGGCCGCCACGGGCGCGCTGTCCGGGAAGGTGATCGTCCTGCCATCCGCCGCCTGACGCCTGTCGGATCGTCCGCGCACCGCACCGACTCGACCGGGAATCAGCCGAGCAGGTCACGGCGCTGGTAACCGAACGCTCCCACCGCCGTCAGCCCGGCGGCGACACCCAGCATGACGGCGGTCGCCGGCCAGTCCGGCGGCAGGTCCGGGACCGGGGCGAGGTGGGTGAACGGGGAGATCCAGGCGACCCAGGCCGGCGCTCCGACACTCTCGGCGGTCACCTGAAGCAGGAACCCGCCGGCCGCGGGCAGGGCGCCGACCAGCGCGACCGCGCGGGGCAGCCAGCCGAGCGCGAGTACCGCCGCACCCAGGCAGAGCATTCCGACCGGTAGCACGTTCAGCGAGCCGGCCAGCGCGACGCCGATCCCCAGCGGCGCGTCGACCATGGCGGCGCCGGTCCAGGCCGCCAGACCGGCCCCGGCGGCGAGCACCACCGTGCCGCCGGCCGTGGCCGCGGCCTCGGCGGCGAGCAGCCGGAGCCGGGTGACGGGCTGGCCGTATAGCAGGGTGAGCCGCCGGTCGGCCTCGTCGGCGGCGTTGCCGGCGATCCGGGTCGCGGCGAACAGCCCGACCGGGACGGCGAGGAGCGAGCAGAGCGCGGCCAGGTAGCCGTCGACCGACCCGAGGCCCCCGAACCCGGCCTGCGCGGCAAGCTCGGCGAACCGCGGGTTGTCGGCCAGGAACTCCGTCATCGACACCGTGAGCAGCCCGATGAGCAGGTAGTAGGCGGCCACGCCGAGCAGCCAGCCGGCCAGTGGGCGGACCAGGCGGCGGAGCGCGAAACCGGGCACCGAGCCGAGCAGCCACAGCCGGGGCCGCCGACCGGCCGGGGTGCCGAGCCAGCCGCCACGGACGTCACGGTGCCGGGCAGCCACGACGCTCGCCGCCAGCAGGGCCGTGGCGGCGCCCGCCAGTACGACCAGGGGCAGCAGGCGGTTCGCCGCGTACGGCTGGACGAGCGCGACCAGCCCGAACGGCGACAGCCAGCGCAGCCAGCCGAGCGCGGGTACCCCGTCGCCGACCATTCTCGCCAGCAACCCGGCGCCGAGCAGCGCGACGGCGGCGCCGGTCGCCGCCTGCCGGGTGGCGAACACCTGTGCGGCCAGCGCCGCGACGGCGGCGGAGAAGACCCCGACGAGTGCCAGTCCGGTGCCGTGCAACAGCGCCCCGACGGGTGCGGTCCCGGCGGCGACGAGGGCGCCGGCCGCGCCGAACCCGGCGACCAGCAGCACGGCGAGCACTACGGCGACGTGCCGGGCCACCAGCGAGGCCACCGGAACCCGGCCGGCGGCGAGCAGCTCCCAGCGGCCGGCGTCCTCCTCGCCCCGGGTGATCCGGGTGACGGTGAGCAGTCCCCACACCCCGGCGAGCACCCCGAGCACCGTGCCGGTACGCCAGACGGTGAACCCGCCCGGGTCGTCGAGGGCGACGGGGTTGCCGAAGAGGGTACGGATCGCCGGGTTCTCCGCCAGGGCGGCCAGCGCGGCGGCGTCCAGGGCGTCGCCGACGGTGCTGGTGTAGGTGGCCGCCACCATGGCGGACATCCCGGCCAGCAGCGTGACGACGACGAGCGCGCCACGTCGGATCTGCCGCACGGCGAACCGGGTGACCGTGCGTCCGCCGAGGTCCCGGTCGGTGCCCACCGGCATCCGTCCCGGGACGGCGTCGACGGCGGTCACCGGGGCACCTCGGGGTAGTAGTCGAGGAAGATCTCCTCCAGGGTCGGCTCGTGCACCCGCAGCGCGGTCACGTCCGCCGCTGCCATCGCCCGCAACGCCGGCCCGGGCGGCCCGGTGAGGGTGAAACGCAACCGGGCGGGCGTGAGGTTCTCCACCGTCCCGACCCCGGGTACGCCGTCCAGCGCCGGCATCGACCCATTGAAGATCACCTCGACCTGGCTGCGGTGCAGCCGGCGCAGCTCCGGCATCCCGGCGACCTCCACCAGCCGGCCCGCGCGGAGGATCCCGACCCGGTCACACACCGCTTCGACCTCGGCGAGCTGGTGGGAACTCAGGAACACCGTCTGCCCACGCCGACGGGCTTCGACCACCACAGTCTGGAACTCGCGCTCCATCAACGGGTCCAGCCCGCTGGTCGGCTCGTCCAGGACCAGCAGCGGCGCCCGGGTGGCGAAGGCCGCGACCAGGGCGACCTTCTGCCGGTTGCCGGTCGAGTACGCCCGACCCGGCTTCGACAGGTCCAGCGCGAACCGGTCCACCAGTTCGTCCCGGTAGGCCCGGTCGACCCCGGGGCCGGTCCGGCCCAGCAGTTCCAGCGTCTCCGCACCGGTCAGGTCCGGCCACAGCGCCACGTCGGCCGGCACGTACGCGATGGACCGGTGTGCCACCGCCACGTCGGCGGCATCGCCGTCGAAAATCCACGCCTGTCCGGCCGTCGGGCGGGCCAGTCCCAGCAACAGCCGGATCGTGGTGGACTTACCCGCGCCGTTCGGCCCGAGGAACCCGAACACCTCACCGGCCGGAACGTCCAGATCCAGCGCTTCCAGCGCACGGACGGTCCCGTAGCGTTTGGTCAGCCCGGTCGTGCGAATGGCAGGAACAGCCACGGAGGTCTCCCCTGGTCGGCGACGAACAGAACGCCGACCAGACTTCCCGGCACACCAGGGCGGAGCCTACTCCCCGGACACCAGTGCCGGAAGCTGCCCGGGGAGCAGCCCGGCGGGATTGACGGGATCCGCGCAAACGGATCCGGTTCCGGCCGTTCCCGCACGGCGGGGGTCTCGGCACCGAGGGCGGGCGGATGCGCGCACGACGCGGGCTGTCGGGCGGGTTCATGTCCCGTCGAGGGTCTGCCGGCGCATCGGGGATCGCTGGATCGGCACCCACACCAGCGCGCGCGCGGCACAGGCGACCCAGGTGGCGGCACGTGGACCGGAGACGTCACCGACAAGTGCCGCCGCCGCGCCGCCGAGGGTGAGCGCACCGCTGAACACCACCCGCAGGGTGCCGTTGACGCGTCCCAGCAGCCACGGCGGCGTGACGTGCTGGCGAAACGACATCAGCAGCACGCTGTCGAACCCGACCTTGAAGATCACCAGCGCCCAGGCGAACGCGGCGACCGGCCCGGGAACGACCTGTCCGACAAGCGGCAGTACCAGCGAGACCGGGGCGATCAGCAGTGCGATCACGAGTACCGAACGACCGGCACCGAGGAGCCTCGACAGCCGCTCCCCGTAGAGCGCTCCGAGCAGGCCGCCGATTCCGCCGGCGCCGAGGAAGAGCCCCAGCTGCTCCGCCGACCAGTGCAGCTGCTGGATCAGGACGAGCGGCAGCATCGCGACCGTACCCGCGATCGCGAAGTTCACCAGCGCCCCGGCGACGGCGATCGCGCGTAGGGTCCGGTTGACCAGGACGAACGACAGGCCCTCGCGCACCTCGGCCGGCAGCGAGCGCCGTCCGATCTCGACCTGGCGTGAGTCCGTCCGCTCCATCCGGGACTCCGCAGACCGGATGCCTGACTCGGACCGCCGAGGGACGCGTGCTTCCGGCCGCTGGTGAAGGCGCGGATCCGGGCGCTTGTGGATGCGTGCTTCCGGCCGCTGGATCCGGCGGATCCACAGGGCCGACCAGAGGTAGCCGAGCGCCGTCCCGACCAGCACCGCCGAGGCTGTCGACAGGCCGACCAGCCAACCGGCCAGCGCGGGAGCGCCGACCAACGCCGTCTGTTCCACGATGCCCAGCCGGCCGTTGGCCGCCACCAGACGCCGGCCGTCCCCCGCACCGACCAACTCCGGCAGGTGGCTCTGCATCGCGACGTCGAAGAAGACGGTGGCGACTCCGTTGAGGAACACCACCACCCAGAGCTGGGTCATGGTCAGCACGGAGAGGGCGGCGGCGACCGGTACCGAGCCGATCAGCGCGAACCGGGCCAGATCCATGGCGATCATCACCGGGCGACGGGCGACCCGGTCGAGCCACGCACCCGCCGGCAGTCCGAGCAGCAGGAAGGGAGCGGTGCCGGCAGCGGCCAGCGCACCGGCCGCGCCCGGACCGGCGCCGAGCGACGTGATGGCGACGAGCGGGACGGCCACCTTGGCGATGTTGAAGCCCCACTTCGCCGGCACTGCCGCGACCAGGTAGCGGGTGAAGTCGCGGGGCAACGCCCCGACCTCGGACTTCCCGCGGGGAGCGTGCTGGATCGACATGCCCCGAACCTTCGACGGCAGCCGCCGACGGCCACCAATGATTCGGACTACGATGAATCCTCGTGGAGCCGGCCTGATGCTGCGGATGTCGCTGTCCGTCGCCGATCTCGCGAGCATCGGATTCGCCGTCTCCCCTGCCTGGGAGGTCGTCGCGAGCCTGCGGGTGCTCCGCGATCCCGGTGCGCACGCCGTGCACCTGCCCTGGGTGGGCCGGCGCCGGGCCGCAGTGCTGGCCTCCCCCGACCTGCGGCAACTGCGCGACCTGGCGGTCACCCCGGAACGGAAGCTGCCTGGCTTCCTCGCCCCGGCACCGCACTCACCCGTCGCCGAGCCCGAAACCGAGTTCGCGGCGGTACGGCAGACCCCGGCCACGGTCGTCCGCGAAGAACTCGCGCTGGTGTACGGCGACCGCCTGCCGGCCTCGCTGACGGAGTTGCGCCGCGCGCCGCGCCGTGCCCTGCCGGCGATCGTGGAGCAGATCCGGACGTACTGGGAACTCGCGCTGGCACCGTACTGGGGGCGGATGCGCGGGCTCCTGGAGGCGACGTGATGTTCCGGGCCCGACGACTGGCCGATTCCGGCCCGCAGAGGATGTTCGCCGAACTCGATCCCACGGTCTCCTGGTCCGACGGCGTCCTGGCGGTGGACCGGCCCGACCTGGACCTGCACTACCAACTCGGCGGGCGTGGCCTGGTGCTCGTGCCGTCGCTGTTCGCCTGGCCCAACGTCTTCGTCAAAGCGTCCGAACCCTGGGCGCCGGTGCTGCGTTATTCCGCCCGGGGCGTGGGTTCGATGTGGCACACCGACCAACCCGCCCCCGAGTTGGCCCTGGTGCTCGGCCGGGCCAGGGCGAGCCTGCTGGCCGAGTTGGCGACTCCGTCGACGACGACATCGCTGGCCCGGCGCACCGGACTGGCCTCGAGCGGCGTCTCGGCCCACCTCTCCCGGCTCGCGGCAGCCGGCCTGGTCGCCCGGCAGCGGGCCGGTCGGCTGGTCTTCTACGTACGCACCGCGCGGGCCGACGCGCTGTTCGGCGCACCGCCGTGACCCCGACCGCCGTGGCCGACCGGCTGTGGCCGGGATTGCCGCCGAACTGGCGAGACCGAAGAAGTCGTTTCTCGGGTCGGGGCTCGCGAGGTTGCTGCTCGACCTGGGTCTCGCAGTCGATCGGTTTCATGGGCGGGAGCCCATCGTCCTGCGCCTGTTGCACATTCGCGAACGACCTGGCCGACGTGTGTGGATAACGTCCGGACCGAACACGTTTCGAGCGGCCCGCCGAATTTCGCTGTGCCGTTCTCGGCTCTCCCTCGGCCGCGGGTCGGACAGCGTGTCCGTCCGTACGGAAGTCGACCCGTGGAGACTGTCGGACGGGTGCGAGCGGATGTCGACGAGCCGGCTCTCAGCGAATCGGATCGTAGGAGCCGGACGACTTTTATGTTGCCGTAAACCGTGCGCCCCCGGGCCGGGTCGACGGGTCGACGCATGCCATGCGATGCTCGACCACACCGGTTCATCGCTTTTCCACGGGAACTGCTGGAATCATTCGAGCCGCTTCCAGGAGCGCTCTCCTGACACCGTCTTTCTTGAGCCTGGTAAGCACCGGCCGATGCCTCGGCGACGCTTTCCGCGCTTACCGGAACGGACCGACTCGGAGTGCCGTACGCGCACGGGCGAGTTCCGAACGTTCGGGTGAGATGCGGTACACAATTGCCAGGTTATTGTCAGGGCCGTGACGCGAGAGGCGCTTCGGTCGGTGGCGGGACCCGCGGTCGATGTCGCTGCTGCCGGGAACTGCCGGGCTGCCCCACGATATGTGCTGGCCAGTACCGGAATCGCGGCCGTCGGCACCGCCTGGTACGTCGCGTACCTGACGGTCGGCGCCGGTAGCGAGGCGCTGGCCTACGTATTCGTTCCCGCCGGCGGTGTGCTCGCCACCGCCGCCGTGCTGCACATGCTCCGGGGCGGCGCCCTCAACCCGGTCGCCCGACGCTTCTGGCGGGCCCTGCTCGGCGCGGCCGGCGTGATCACGATCGGGTACGGCTGGCTGGCGGTGGACATGCTGACGCACGCCGCCGAGGCGCGTACCCGCAGCATGCCGTTGCCGGCCGCGGCCTGCGTGGCGATCGGGTTCGGCACCGCCATCTGGGCGGTGGCCCGGGTGCCCGTCGTGCTGCCCGGCGGCGTCGAGTGGTGGCGCATGGTGCTCGACCGCACGATCGCGTTCCTCGGCTGCGCGACCGTGCTGTGGTATCTCGGACTGGCCCCGATGTTCTCCGCCGAGGAGCCGTGGAGCCGGCAGGCGATGGCACTGGTCGGGCTCGCGTTCCTGGTCGCGGTGGGAGCCGCGACGAAGGTCTCGTACGTCCTGGGTGGCCCGGTCGACCGCGTCGCGCTGCGGCTCGTCGCGGCCAGCGGTGGCGTCACCGCGGGGATCGTGGCCGTGCTCGCGGTGCGGTTCGGGTACGCCGCCGGTATCGCCGCCCAGGCGGTCGTGATGCCGCTGACCCCGGTGCTGGCCACGCTGGGTGTCGCGGCACAGTGGCGGGCCGACCTGGGGCTTCGTCGTGCCCCGGCCCGCAGCGGCGTGCTGCTGCCCTACCTGGCCGTGCTGGCGGTGGACGTGCCGCTGGTCGCGGTCGCGGCCGGGGCGCCGCTGGGCTGGCCGGTCCGGGTCGTCCTGGTCGCCGCGGTGGTGGTGACCGCGCTGGTCGGGGCCCGGCAGTTCATCGCGTTCCGGGAGAATGCCCGGCTGCTGCGGAACACGCGCCTCCAGGAGGAGCGCCTACAGTACGAGGTCAGCCACGACGCCCTCACCGGGTTGGCCAACCGGGCACTGTTCCGGGACCGGCTCGCGACCGCGCTGGCCGCGACGGCACCGGCGTCGGTGCTCCTGGTCGACCTGGACGACTTCAAGACCGTCAACGACCTGCTCGGCCACGGTGTCGGCGACCGGTTGCTCGTCTCGGTGGCGCGGTTGTTGCGGGCCGAGGTCGGCGAGCACGGCCTGCCGGTGCGGGTGGCCGGCGACGAGTTCGCGGTGTTGCTCACCGGCGCCGACGCCGACCCCGAGGAGCTGGCCGGCCGCCTGCTGTCCGCACTCAACCGCCCGATCAGCGAACACCGCCTGCTGGTGCAGGCCAGCATCGGCATCGCCGCCGCCGAACCCGGCGCGACCGTCGACTCGGTGCTGCGGGACGCCGACGTCGCGATGTACACCGCCAAGCAGCGCGGCAAGGCGAGCTTCGTGCGGTACGCGGACGGCATGGGCGAGCCCGTGCTGGCGCACATGCAGCTCGGCGGCGAGCTGCGGCGGGCCCTCGACAACGACGAGCTGCGGGTGGTCTACCAGCCGATCCTCCGGCTGCGCGACAATCGGCTGGTCGGGGTCGAGGCGCTGGTCCGCTGGCATCACCCGACCCGTGGTGTGGTCTGTCCGGGCGAGTTCATCCCGGCGGCCGAGCGGACCGGTCTGATCGTGCCGCTGGGCCGGTTCGTGCTGCGCGAGACGTGCCGGCAGGCGGCGGCGTGGTCGTCCGAGTACGGGCCGGACGCGCTGCGGGAGGCGGGGTTGAACGTCTCTGCGCGGCAGCTGCACGACCCCGACTTCGTGTCCGACGTGGCCGCCGCGCTCGCCGACAGCGGGCTGCCCTGTGAGCGGCTCGTGCTGGAGGTGACCGAGTCTGCGGTGCTTCGGGGTCAGCAGGTTTCCCGGGCACTGTACGAACTCGACCGGATGGGTATCCGGCTGTCCCTGGACGACTTCGGCACCGGCGAGTCGTCGCTGAGCCTGCTGCGCGCCTTCCCGGCCGCGATCGTGAAGCTCGACAAGTCCTTCGTCGACGGCATCGAGATCGATGACGGCCAGCCGGCCGCCGCCGACGCCCGGCAGGCGGTGGCCCGGGCGGTGATCCAGCTCGCCCGTGCCCTCCGCCTGGACACCGTCGCCGAGGGGATCGAGAACGCCGCGCAGGCCGCCGTGCTCCGGGAACTCGGTTACACCTGCGGGCAGGGATACCACCTGGCCCGGCCGATGACCGCGGACGGCGTGTCGCGGCTACTGGCCCGCCAGCAGACGGTGGCGTCCGCGGACCGCTGACGCACCAGCAGACCGCCGGCCCCGTCCCGGCTCGACGGGCGGGCGGTGGCTCAGCCCGCCGGCGCCGCCGTGCTCGCCCGAACGGTCAGGGTGGTCGCCAGTTCGAGGCCGGTCCGCTCGGTCGTCTCTCCCCGGCCGAGCGCGAGGGCCAGCTCGGTCGCGGCCACGGCCATCTCGGTGAGCGGCTGGTGGACCGTGGTCAGCGGCGGGTCGACCAGGGCGGCTACGGGCAGGTCGTCGAAGCCGACCACGCTCAGGTCGGCCGGGACCCGCAGGTTGAGTGCCCGTGCCGCCCGGTAGACCCCGAGCGCCTGAAGGTCGTTGCTGGCGAAGACGGCCGAGGGACGTTCCGGGCGGTCGAGCAGGTGCACGGCGGCCGCGTGGCCGTCCGAGGTGGTGAGCTCGGCACGAGCGACGAGATCCGCGTCGACCGGCAGGCCGGCCGCCTCCATCGCCGCGCGGTAGCCGTCCAGCCTGGCGCGGCAGCAGAGCACCCGGTCGGGACCGGCGACCATGGCGATGCGCCGGTGTCCGAGCCGGATCAGGTGCCGGGTGGCCGACCGGCCGCCGGCCCAGTTCGTCGCTCCGACGAAGGGAACCCCGTCGGGCAGCTCGACCGTGGGGTCGAAGACCACGAACGGAATCCCCCGGGCCCGGAGCAGGTCCCGCTGCTCGGACGAGAGCTGGGCCACCGACACGATGCAGTCCGGGCGGCGTGCCAGGGTGTCGTCGATCCAGTAGTGGATCGCGTTGTGCTCCGGCCCGAACTCGGTGAGTACCACGCCGACCCGGTTCTGCCGAGCCACCCGTTCCACGCCACGGATGATCTCGATGCCCCACATGTGCTCCAGCTGGTCGAAGACCAGCTCCATCATGTTGCTGCGGATGGTGGGCGCCGGCCTGCGGTATCCGAACTGGCTGATCAACGCCTCCACCTTGGCACGCGTGTCGGGGGCCACGCCGGAACGCCCGTTGATCACCTTCGAGACCGTCGGGACCGAGACCCCCGCCGTCGCCGCGATGTAGGAGATCGTCACCGGACGGGCCGGATCGCCACGCGGCTCTTCCCGGTCGGCGACCGCCTCGCCCGATTCGGCGTGTGACACCTGGCCCCCTTCCCGCCCAGCCGGCCGGGCGGTCGGTCGGGCGACCGTCGTCGGGCGCCGGGCACGGAGCAACGATAGTCTCCCGGCCCGGACGAGGCCGGCGGAGGATCCGGAGCCGGCCGGGCAGGAGCTGGGGAAGTTACGTGAAGGTGTGGTGAGCACGGCCGTTGGCCAGCCCCGGCGGCGCTACCTTCGGCGGCTATGGAGACCGTGGACGTACTCGTCGTCGGCGCCGGCCTCGCCGGTCTGCACAGCGCACGCCTGCTCGCCGAACAGGGCCATGACGTACTCGTCGTCGACCGTCGACGTGCCCTCGACTCGGGCATCCGCACCACCGGCATCTTCGTCCGCCGTACCCTGGACGACTTCGCGCTGCCGGCCGAGCATCTCGGGCCGGCGATCCGCCGGGTGCTGCTCTACCCGCCGTCGCTGCGGCGGCCGGTCGAGCTGACCAGCTCACGCGACGAGTTCCGGGTCGCCGACATGGCCGGCGTCTACGCCCATGCGCTGGCCGGGGCGAGGCGGGCCGGTGCGCGGGTACGCCTCGGCGTCTCCTACCCGGTGGCCGGGGTCGCGGCCCGATTCACCATCGGCGCCGACGGCGCCCGGTCGACGGTCGCCCGCCGGCTCGGGCTCGACGTCAACCGGCGGGTCATCGTCGGCGTCGAGGAGGTGTACCCGGTGGCCGGCGCCGCCGGGCCGCCGACGTTCCACTGCGTGGTCGATCCCCGGCTCGCCCCCGGCTACCTCGGCTGGGTGGTCGACGACGGGCGGCACGCGCACGTCGGGCTGGCCGGGCAGCCGGACCGGCTGGCCGGACCGCTGCCCCGGCTGCTGCGTACCTTCGGTCAGGGTTTCGGCCAGTTGCCGGTGCCGACCGGCCCGGTGGGTCGGCGCGGCGGGCCGATCCCGGTCGGTGGGGTGCTGCGCCGGATCGCCTGCCCGGCCGGGCTGCTCGTCGGGGATGCCGCGGGTGCGGTGTCGCCGCTGACCGCCGGCGGTCTCGACCCGTGCCTGCGGATGTCGGAACTGGCTGCCGCGGTGACCGGTGACTATCTGCGCGGCGGGGACGCGTCGGTGCTGCGGCACTACGACGGAGCGGCACTCCGGGCGCGGTTCCGGGTCCGGCTGCTGCTGCGGCACGCGCTGTCCGGGGTACGGTCGCCGGCCCTCGCCGAGGCCGGCTTCGCCCTGCTGCGGGCGGCGCCGGGGCGGGCCGCCGCCTCCCGGGTGCTCTTCGGCCACGGGTCGTTCCCGGACGCGCCCTACAACTGGCGGACCGCCCCGGCCTGAGGCTCGGATACGGGCTCCGGCCCAGGACGCGGACGTCCTGGGCCGGAGTGGTGCGGTGACCGTCGATCGGCCGTCCGACCGGCCGGATCGGCCGTCGGTAAGCCGTTCGACCGGACGGATCAGCCGTCGATCAGACGAAGTTCACGTCGCTGCACCACATGTACGCCTGGTCGAGGTGCGAGGCCTGCCAGATGACGAACACGATGTGGCGTCCGGTGTACCCGTTGGTCGAGACGTTGAACGAGATGTTCTGCGCCGGCGCGTAACGTCCGGTCGTCGTCACCAGGTCGAGGTTGCCCCAACCGAGTCGCTGGGTGGTGGGGTTGAACCCGTTCTTGCTGACGTAGACGCGGAAGTAGTCGGCACCGTGGCTGGCCTGGTCGTACAGCTGGACCGTGAAGTTGCGACTGACGTTGGTCGCCTTCCAGTTCCCCGGGGTGTTCAGGCTGTTGTTCCGGGAGAGGGCGTTGCTGCACAGCTGCCCGTCCGGGGTCGAGCCCTGGAAGTTCGCCCGGAGGCCGTCCCGCAGCGCGCTCATCCAGTTCCACATGGTGTCAGGGTTCGCCTGGAACGCCTGGTAACACATGGGGTCCTGCTGCTGCATGGCCGGGTTCATGTGGTTGTTGCCCCAGTCCTTCCAGCACTGGTAGGCCCGGGACTGCGGGTTGATGATGGTGCCGTGGGCCTGGGCCGGTGCGGCCCAGGGCAGCACGCCGACCATCATGGTGACCACCAGGGCGAGTACCCGCAGGGGCTGGCGGACGGCCGACCGGGATCGCCGGACGGACTGGTCGGGCGTGGGTGGACGCATAGTAGTTCCTCCGATCTGGGGCGCTGAAGATCAGCTTGGGAGCGCTTCCAGTATTACATCGACAGCTGTGTATATCAACAATGATCTGTTTTTGGGGTAAGTGTGCGGCCTTGGCCCGAGTCGCCGTGGATCGGGCCGCCGCCCCGGCCCGTGCTGACCGCCGTCCCTACCGGCGGCGTCACCGGGCCGGGCGACGGTCGGGCGACGGGCACTGCCACGGCACCCGGTGGGCGGGCGACCGGGGCCCACCCTGCGACGACGGCGCCGGCGGGATGTTGTGCCGGCGCGGAAGAGGTTCCCGGGATCGTACGCGGCCTTCACCAGGCGCAGCCGCCGGTGGTCGGCGGCCGAGTACGCGGTCGCCGTGCGGCGGGTGTCGCCGAGGAAGTTGAGGAACGCCCCGCCGACCGTCCACGGGCGCAGCGCCTCGGCCAACCCCGGGACCTCCTCGGCCACGATAACCGAGAACGGCGCCGCACGCTGGCCGGCCGGTCCCGGATCGGCGCCGGGAGCCGCGATCGCACCGCCCCAGTGCCGCACCTCCACCGTGGACCGCAGGCCGGCCAGCACCTCGACCGCCGGATCGGAGAGGTCCCGGAGAAAGTCGTGGTAGCGGGCCGGGGTGCCGCCCATCCGCACCTCCGGGTACGCCACGGTGCGCATCTCGTCGTGCAGGACGGGGCCCGCCGCCGCGTACAGCGGCCCGAGAAGCCGGCGGGCGCTGTCGGCCTCCCCCGCGTACACGGCCTTGAGCAGCACCACCCGGCGACCACGCAACGCCGGTGCGACGTCGTCGGTGTCCGGCATCGTGCAGAGCACCACCGCCGTGCTCATCGCGTCCGGCGCGTCGGCGGCCCAGTCGCGGTACCGGGCGAGGAACCCGGCGGCGCCGGCCGCCGGGAAGTAGGCGAACCCGGCGTACACCGACGACACCGGATAGAGGCGGAACTCCAACGACGTGACCAGGCCGAAGTTGCCACCGCCGCCGCGCAGCGCCCAGAACAGCTCCGGGTGGCGGTCGGCGTCGGCGGTGACGGAACGGCCGTCGGCGAGTACCAGCTCGGCCCGTAACACGCTGTCGGCGGCCAGGCCGTACCGGCGCCCGAGCCAGCCCATGCCGCCGCCCAGGGTGTACCCGGTGACGCCGACCGTCGCCGAGGAACCGGAGAGCGGCGCCAGGCCGTACCGGGCAGCGGCGGCGAGCACCTGCCCCCATCGGGTGCCGGGACCGACCCGGGCGGTCCGCCGGTACGGGTCGACGGACACCCCGGCCATCCCGCCGGTACGCAGCAGGATGCCGCCGTCGAGCCCCAGATGGGTACCGTGTCCGGTGGCCTGGACCGCGATCGGCAGCTCCCCGGCGGCCGCCGCGTCGACGGCGGCCCGGACGTCGGCCACCCCGGTCGCCTCGACCACGGCCACCGGCCGGTGCGACACCGCCGGGTGCAGCGCCCGGCAACGCTCGTCGAAACCCTCGTCGCCCGGCCGGTACACCCGGCCCGTCAGGCGCTGTGTGCGAAGCAGAGTCATCTCGGTCCCCCTGGCTCGGATCGGTCGCCGGGTCAGACCGGCCGGGGTACGGAAACTCATCGGTCCCGCGGCGATGAGTTCCGGCGCGTCGACGAGTCCCACAATCAGTGGCCACAACCGAACGGGAGTCGACGTGCAGCACGAGCCGGCACCGCCCCTCCTGGTCATCGATCCCGCCCTCGGGCGGACCGACATCCCGGCACTCTGCGCCCGGCTGGTCGACCTGCTGGCCCGGCATCCGCGTCAGGGTGGCGTGGTCGTCTGCGACGTCAGCCGGATCGCCGCGCCGAGCGCGGTGACCGTCGACGCCCTCGCCCGGCTGCGGTTGACCGCGCGCCGGCTCGGCGTCGACCTCCGGCTGCGGGCCGCGCCCGTCCGGCTGCGCCAGCTGCTCGCCCTCACCGGCCTGACGGCGGTCATCCCGCTGGAGGGCGACTCGACAGACGGCTCGGGCGAGTTGGGCGACCCGGAGAGCGAGTCAGGCGAGCTGGGCGACCCGGAGAGCCGCTCAGCCCTCGAACCGCATCGGGAGGCCGAAGAGCGGGAACAACCGCTGCACGTCGAGGAAGTTGGTGATCCCCCGGATCCGGCCGGCTGAGACGTCGAGGACGATGAGCGCCCACGGCCCGGTCGTCCGGTACTGGCCGAAGGCGGGCATCCCGTTCGCCACCGTGGGCACCAGCCGGGAACCCCGGCATCCGCAGCCGGTGCCGAGCATCCAGTCCCGGATGTCGGCCTGTCCGCGCAGCCACAGCGGCAGTGGCGGCATGTTCAGCGTGACGTCCTCGTGCAGCAGCGAGGTGAGCGCGGCCATGTCGTACCCCTCGAAGGCCCGGACGTAGCGCTCCAGCAGGTCGGCCTGTGCCGGATCCGTGGCGCGCAGCGTGTCGCCGTCGAGGTCGGCCTCGGCCAGCGCGGCGCGGGCCCGCTGGAGGGCGCTGTTCACGGAGGCGACCGAGGTGTCGAGCAGCTCGGCCACCTCGGCGGCCGACCAGGCGAGCACCTCGCGCAGGATCAGCACCGCCCGCTGCCGCGCCGGCAGGTGCTGGAGCGCCGCGACGAACGCGAGCCGGACCGACTCCCGGGCGACGGCCACCTCGGCCGGGTCGCCGGCGGTGACCCGCGAGTCCGGGACCGGGCCGACCCACACCTCGGCCGGCAGCGGCTCCCCCGGCCCGGATCCAGGGGTGCCGGGCGGGCCGAGATCCATCGGGCGGGCCCGCCGCTGGGCGCTGCCCAGCATGGTGAGGCAGACATTCGTGGCGATCCGGTACAACCACGAGCGCAGTGCCGCCCGGCCCTCGAACCGGTCGAAGCCCCGCCAGGCCCGGATCATCGTCTCCTGCACGGCGTCCTCGGCCTCGAACGCCGAGCCGAGCATCCGGTAGCAGTAGCCGGTAAGCTCGGCCCGGAACGCCTCCAGGCGCAGGTCGGTCAGCTCGCCGATCCCGGTCGTCGCATCGCCCACCGGTTCAACGTACCCGAGCGGGCAAATGCGGCCCGGTGCCGTCGTACCGGGGCGCGCGGTGCACGCCGGCCGGTGCCGTCGTACCGGGTCGCGGCGCCGGAGCCGCCGGACGACGGAGCCGCCGAGAACTCGCGCGAAATTCGTCCGGCCGGGCCGATGAGTTTCCGGCGGACCACGGGTCTGACCGCACGACAGGAACGAACGACACGGACAGGAGCAGCATCATGACGCAGTCCAGCGGCGACACGCAGGGCACCGGCCGGTACGCGGAGGTCAACGGTCTCCACCTGTACTACGAGACGCACGGCTCGGACAGCCCGCTGATCCTGCTGCACGGCGGGCTCGGTTCAGGCGAGATGTTCGGCCCGGTCCTGCCCGAGCTGGCGGCACGGCACCAGGTCATCGCCGTCGACTTCCAGGGGCACGGCCGGACCGCCGACATCGACCGCCCACTGGACTCGGCCCTCATGGCCGACGACATCGCGGCGCTGATCGACCACCTCGGGCTGGACCAGCCGGCGGTCGTCGGATACTCGCTCGGCGGCGGCGTGGCGCTGCGCCTCGCGGCACGGTACCCCGGCAAGGTCGGCCGGGTGGTGGCGGCCTCTGCCTACGCCCGGTCCGACGCGGTGTATCCGGAGATCCGGGCGCAGCAGGGCCAGGTGAGCGCGGCGGCCGTCGAGTTCATGAAGGACACCCCGATGTACGAGCTCTACCAGCGGGTCGCGCCGCGTCCGGAGGACTTCCCCCGCCTGCTCGACAAGATCGGCGCGGCGATGGCCGAGGACTTCGACCTCACCGAGGAGATCCGTGGCCTCCAGGTGCCCACCCTGATCGTGGCCGGCGACGCCGACATGGCTCCGCCCAGCCACTTCGTCGAGGTCTTCGCCCTGCTCGACGGTGGCCTGCGGGACGGAGGCTGGATGGGCGAGGGCCGCCCGAAGGGTGGGCACGCGCTGGCCATCCTGCCCGGCTGCACCCACTACAACCTCTTCACGTCGCCGCTGTTCGCGGCGACCGCCCTCGCCTTCCTGGCCGAGGCGCAGGGCTGAGCGCCGCCGCCGGTCACGGCACCCGGGCGTCCACCGGCGTCCGGATGCCGTGACCGACGTCGGCCGGCCCGCCCGGAGTGCGCGGGGCCGGGGACGGTGCCGGGCTGATGCCGGAACGGGGCGCCCCGGGCGGGTCGGAGCAGTAGCGTGGGGACCGGAACGCTGCGTCACCGGTGGTCCTCGCCGGAGCCGCACCCGCCGGCCCGACTCCCGGAACCCGCAGCCGCCTGCACGGCGGGGAAGATCCCGGGAGGCGCCGACGGGCGGCATGGCGCCCTGAGCCGGCCGGGAGGCTGTGATGAGCACGGGGGATCTCCGGAGCGACGCGGGCGGGACGGGAATCGGAAACCTCGACATGAAGCTCGAGGTGGTCGTCGTCCCCGTTACGGACGTCGACCGCGCGAAGGAGTTCTACGGGCGCCTCGGGTGGCGGCTCGACCGCACCCCGCCCGGCGTGGTCCAGTACACGCCGCACGGTTCCGGCTGCTCGGTGCAGTTCGGCCCGGACCTCACCTCGGCGGCGCCCGGCTCGGCCAACACCTACCTGGTCGTCTCCGACCTCGACGCGGTCCGGAACGCGCTGGTCTCCGCCGGGGTCAAGGTCGGCGACATCTTCCACCTCACTCCGGATGGCCCGGCCGACGGGCCGGATCCCGAGCGGCGCAGCTACTTCTCGCGCGCCACGCTCCGCGACCCGGACGGCAACACCTGGCTGCTCCAGGAGATCACGACCCGGCTGCCCGGACGCGTCGAGGCCGGCCCGACGTCGTTCGCCTCCACGGCCGACCTGGCGAGCGGGCTCCGGCGCGCGGCCGAGGCCCACGGCGAGCACGAGAAGCGGATTGGCCAGGAGGACGCGAACTGGCCCGACTGGTACGCGGCGTACCTGGTCAGCGAGCAGACCGGCGCGGAACCGCCCAGCTGAGCCGTTCCGTCGGTGTGGTCACCGGCGGCATCGGTGGGGTCGGCCGTCATCGACCCCCTCGCCAAATTCCCGGCGCCCCCGGCGGGGTGGACAACCCTGCCCGCACGCGACGGACCACCCGCGCGCCCCTACGGCCCTCGACGCCGAACTGACGACGCGCGGGTGGTCCGTCGCGCAAGATGTCGAACATTTTCGATGTATTTCCCGGGAACCAGGCCGGACTCCCCGCCGACTATCCCCCTGGCGTGTCGCGACGGCCGGGGAGGAACGGGCAGGTGGAACGCGAGAGTTCCGTGCTCGGGCTCGATGCGGGGGTGGCCGGCGGGCCGGGCGGGCCGCCTTTCCAGCGCGCCAACCCGGGCACCGAAGGCGTATCGGAAGTGCGAGGCCCGGGGCACCGGCTGGACCGCCTGACATCAACCCCGTGACCCTTGGAGGCCCCCGTGTCGACCACCGCGACACCGTCATCGGAGCCGGAAACCCCGCTCGCACCACCCGTCGCCGGCTCGCCGCCGGGTACGCCGACCGCACGCCGACGGTCGATCGGGCCGCTGGTGCTGCGGCTGCACTTCTACGCCGGAGTCCTGGTCGCGCCCTTCCTCGTCGTGGCCGCGCTGACCGGACTGGCGTTCGTGTTCAGCCCACAACTGGACAACCTGGTCTACGCCCACGAGTTGCGGGTCGACGAGGGCACCGCACCGGCCCGCCCGCTCGCCGAGCAGGTGGTCGCCGCCCGCGCCGCCCACCCGGACGGTGACCTGGCGTCGGTGACCCCGCCGGTGGCGGCGACCGACACCACGAAGGTGGTCTTCAACCTGCCGCACCTCGGCGAGAAGCAACACACGGTGTACGTCGACCCGTACACGAACGAGGTGCGCGGCACCCTGACCACCTGGTTCGGGGAGACGCCGTTGATGACCTGGCTGGACGACCTGCACCGCAACCTGCACCTGGGTGCGGTAGGACGGCACTACTCCGAGCTTGCGGCGAGCTGGCTGTGGTTGGTCGTGCTGGGCGGCCTCTTCCTGTGGCTGCGCCGGCAGTGGCCCGGCCGGCGCAGGTTGCGCCGCACCGTCCTGCCCGACCTCGCCGCGAACGCGGGCGTACGCCGTACCCGTGGCTGGCACGCCGCCACCGGGGTGTGGCTCGCCCTCGGGCTGCTCGTCCTCTCCGCGACCGGGTTGACCTGGTCACGCTATGCCGGCGGGAACTTCGACGTCGTCCAGAACGCGTTCGACGCGCACAGCCTCACCCTGGCCACCACCCTGCCCGGTGCCGCCCCGGGCGGTGACACCCACGGCGGCGGGCACCACGGCGGCGGCACGACGAGCGACGGCTTCGATCCGGCCGACGTGGACCGGGCCGTGTCGGTCGCCCGTTCGGCCGGCGTGGACGGGCTGGTGGTGGTCACCCCACCGGCCGGGCCGGGCACGGCCTGGGTGGTGGCACAGGACGACCCCTCCTGGCCGTACGGCTGGGACCGCGCCGCCGTCGACCCGACGACCGGCAGCGTCGTCGCACACTCCCGGTTCGCCGACTGGCCGCTGCTGGCCCAGTTGTCCAAACTGGGTGTCGCGTTCCACATGGGCTTCCTGTTCGGGATCGTCAACCAGATCCTGCTCGCCGCCCTCGCCGTCGGGCTGCTGTGCGTGATCGTCTGGGGGTACCGGATGTGGTGGCAGCGCCGCCCCACCCGGGCCGACCGGCGCGCGCCGCTGGGTGCCCCGCCGACCCGGGGCGCGTGGCGGCAGGCCAGTCCGCCGGCCGTGGTCGTCCTGCTGCTGGTCGCGGTCGCGGTCGGCTGGGCGATGCCGACGCTCGGCGTCACCCTCGGCGCGTTCCTCGTCGTCGACCTGGTGCTCGGCGCGGTGAAACGCCGCCGGGCCCGGCGGGCGATCCCGACGTCACCCGCACCCGCCGGCAACTGAAAACCCGCCGGCCCACCCGCCCGTCACCCGGCGGGTGGGCCGGCATGCCGCTGATAGCCGAATGAATGGCGATAACCCCGCCTCCGGTACGGCAAAACCGTAGTTCCCCCGGTTTGCAGATGGTTGCCCAGCGTTGTCGCACGGTCACTTGACGCTGGTGCGGTTGTGTAAAGATCACCGACGTAGCCACCGTTACGCCGGGGCATCCGTCACCGCCGCGCACGTGAACCGTTGCTGGCGAACGAAAGGGGACGCCGTGTCGCTCCAGGCTGGACAGCCGCCCGTCGGGTTGGTCCACGAGGCATTCGAAGCACAGGTGGGGCGGTCGCCGACGGCGACCGCCCTCGTCGTGGGCCGGGAACGGTTCGGTTACACCGATCTCGACAATCGGGCCGACCGGGTCGCCTCGGCGTTGCGGGACCGGGGCGTCGGCCGGGGCGACCTGGTCGGCGTATGCCTGCCCCGGACCGCCTGGCTGGTCCCCACACTCCTGGGCGTGCTCAAGTCCGGGGCGGCGTACGTGCCGCTCGACCCGGGCTATCCCGCCGACCGGCTGCGGCTGATCACCGAGGACGCCCGGCTGCGCCTGGTGGTCTGCGACGGGTCGAGCAGCGCACTGGCCGGTACCGCCGGAGCCGCCGTACTCGACGTGGCCGACCTGCCCGCCGAGCCGGCCCGGAACCGTGCCGAGCCCGCCCGGGAACGCGCCGAGCCGGCCCGGAAGGATGCCGAGCCCGCCCGGGAACGTGCCGGGGGAGAGCCGGACGACCTGGCGTACGTGCTCTACACCTCCGGCTCCACCGGGCAGCCCAAGGGAGTGCCGCTGGCCCACCGCAACGCCATGGCGTTCCTGCGCTGGGCCGCCGACGCGTACGGCCCGGACGAGTTGCGCGGCAGCCTCGCCGGGGCGTCGGTCTGCTTCGACTTCTCGGTGCTGGAGATCTTCGCGCCGCTGGTCACCGGTGGCACCGTGATCCTGGCCGAGACCGTCTTCGCGCTGCCGCAACTGCCGGCCCGGGACGAGGTGACGATGCTCTGCGGGCCGCCCTCCGCGCTCTCCGTCCTGCTCGGCCGGGCACTGCCGTCCGGTGTCCGGACCGTCACCTTCGGTGGCGAGGTGCTGAGCGCGGCACTCGCCGCCCGGGCGTACGCCAACCCGGGGCTGCGCCGCGTGGTCAACATCTACGGGCCGACCGAGACCACCACCGCCGTACTCGCCGACGAGGTCCCGCCGGGCGGCGAGCCCTGCCTCGGCCGGCCGATCGCCGGGGCGGTGCTGTCGATCCGGGACGACGACGGCCGACCCGTCCCCGACGGCGAGGCGGGCGAACTGTGGATCGCGGGACCAGGGGTCGGCACCGGCTACCTCGACCGCCCCGAGCTGACCGCCGGACGTTACGTCGACCGGGACGGGCGGCGGCACTACCGCACCGGTGACCTGGTGCGGCGCCGGGACGACCGGTACGCGTTCGTCGGCCGGCGCGACGACCAGGTGAAGGTACGCGGGTTCCGGGTCGAGCCGGGCGAGGTGCAGGCGGCGCTGGCCGGCCATCCCGGGGTACGGGCCACGGTGGTGTTCGCCCCGCTCGACCCGTACGGCACCCGCCGGCTGGTCGGCTACGTCGAGCCGTCCGCGCCGGTGACCGAGTCGGAGTTGACGGCGTACCTGCGCGACCGGCTGCCCGGCTTCATGGTGCCGTCCCGGATCGCGGTGCTGGACCGACTGCCGCTCGGGCCGACCGGGAAGGTGGACCGGGCCGCCCTGCCCGAGGTCGAGATCGCCCGCACCGAGGACGGGACGTACCTCGCGCCGCAGGGCGGGGTCGAGGAGGCGCTCGCCCGGCTGGTGGCCGAGACACTGGGCGTGCACCGGGTCGGCCGGCACGACCGCTTCACCGAGCTGGGCGGGCACTCGCTGGCCGCCGCCCGGCTGCTGGCCCGGATCGCCGACGAGCACGGGGTCGCGGTACCCCTCGGCCGGTTCCTGGGCGCGCCGACGGTGGCGGAGCTGGCCCGGGAGCTGACGCCGGAGCGGGCCCGGCCGGTGCCGGTCCGGGAGCACCGCGACCGCCATCCGCTCACCGACATGCAGCGGGTCTTCTGGATGCTGCGCCAGGTGACCGGCACGCCGTGGGTCTCCACCGTGGGCTCCGGCTGGCGGTCACCGGGCTGACCGACGTGGCGCAGCTGCGTGCCGCGCTGGCCGCCGTGGTGGTCCGGCACGAGTCGCTGCGCACCCGGATCCTCGACGGCCAGCACGGCCCGTACGCCGTGGTGGCACCGCCCGCCCCGGTACCGGTCACCGAGCTGACCGACCGGCACGGACAGCCCACCCCCACACCGCGGACCGAGCCGACCGACCGGCACGGGCGGCGCGACCCGCTGGCCGTCCGGAGCGCCGACCGGGACGGGACCTCGCCGACGGCGGCCGGTCCGTTCGGCGGGCTGGACGAGCAGCGGCGACGCCGGCTGGCGGGCGGCTTCGCGGCACAGCCGTTCGACCTGGCCGGCGACGTGCCGATGATCCGGGCCGGCGTGCTCTGGACCGGCCCGGATCAGGCCGAACTCGCGGTAGCGGTGGACCACACCGGTTTCGACGGGGTGTCGATCGGCGTACTCATGCGGGACCTGGCGCTCGCCCTGGCGGCGGTCCGGTCCGGCGCCGACCCGGTCGCGGCGATTCCACCGCTGCCCGTCCAGGTCTCCGACGTGGCGATCGCCGACGAACGCGCCCGGTCCGGCGCCGGACCCGCCGTCCAGGAGTTCTGGAAGTCCGTTCTGGACGGTGTCGATCCGCCGTACGACCTGCCGGGCCGGGCACGACGGGGACCGAGCCGGCACGCCGGCCGGCGGGTGGTCCGCCCGATCGACCCCGGGCTGCGGGCCGGGATCACCGCGCTCGGCGAGCGGGACGGGCTGACCCCGTACGCGATCTGGGCCGCCTCGCTGGCCGTGCTCCTGGACGGGCTCACCGGGCGGCCCGACACCCTGCTCGGGGTCGCCGCCGCCAACCGCGACCGGCCGGGACTGGACCGGCTGATCGGTGCGCTGATCGACGTACTCCCGGTCCGGGTCGACTGCGCCGACGACCCCTCCTTCGCGGGCCTGGCCGCCCGGGTCGCGACGGACACCGCGCGGGTACTGGCCCACCGGGACGTGGCCGTCGGCGACCTGCCCCGGCTGACCGGACTGGTACGCCCGCTCGGCGCCGGCCTCACCCCGGTGGTGCTCTCGGTGCAGCCGGAGGGGCTGCCGATGGAGGTGACCGAGGGCGGCGGCACCGTACGCCTGCTCGGCGAGCTGGACACCGGCGCCGCGCAGAACGAGCTGACCGTCTACGTCAACGCCGGCGTGGACGGTCCCGAACTGCACGTCGAGTACGACGTCGACCGGTTCACGGCCGCCGACGGGGAACGGATCGCGGACCGGTTGCTCCGGCTGCTCGGTGCGGCCCTCGCCGGGCCGGACCGGCCGGTCTCGACGCTGCCGCTGCTCGACGACGCCGAGCGGAGCTGGCTGCTGCGGGTCGGCGACGGCGGCCCGGTGCCGGCGCAGACCCCGGCGAGCGTGCTGCCGGCGATCTTCGCCCGGGCGGCGGCCACCCCGGAGGCGGTCGCGGTGGTCGGTCCGGCCGGCACCCTCGACTACGCCGGTCTCGCCGCGCACGCCGAGCGGGTCGCCCAGCACCTGGTCGCACTCGGCGCCGGGCCGGACGCGCCGGTCGGGGTCTGCCTGCCCCGCGACCACCTGCTGCCGGCGACCCTGCTCGGGGTGCTCCGGGCCGGCGGCGCGTACCTGCCGCTGGAGCCGGACCAGCCGGTCGACCGGCTCCGGCACCAGGCCGCCGAGGGCGGGGTACGCCTCGTCCTGGTCACCCCGGCCACCACCGGCGCGGTCGCCGGGCTGCCCGGGGTCCGGCTGGTCGACGTGACAGCCGTACCGGGCGCCGACGCCGGGGCCACACTGCCGCCGATGCCGTCCGCCGACTCGCTGGCGTACGTGCTCTACACCTCCGGCTCCACCGGTCGGCCGAAGGGCGTGGAGGTCACCCACGGCAACCTGGCCAGCTATCTGTCGGCGATGCGCGACGAACCCGGGTACGCCCCGACCGACGTCTTCCTGGCCGTCGCCCCGCTCTCCTTCGACCTGTCCTGTTTCGAGCTGTGGCTGCCGCTGATGCTCGGCGCCCGCACCGTCGTCGTCGGCCGGGACACCGCCGTCGACGGTCCGGGCCTGGCGGCCCGGGTCGAGGCGACCGGGGTGACGGCGATGCTCGTCACCCCGTCGACGCTGCGGCTGATGCTGGCGGCCGGCTGGCGCGGCGGGCCGCAGGTCCGGGTGATCAGCTGCGGGGAGCCGCTGGACGCCGGGCTCGCCGACGAGCTGACCGGGATGCTGGGCCAGCTCTTCGACGGGTACGGGCCGACCGAGGCGACCGTCCTGGTGACCTGCCATCCGATCCCACCCGGGACACCTGGGCCGGTGTCGATCGGCGGGCCGATCAGGGGCGCCCGGCTCTACGTGCTGGACCGGGCGGGCCGGCTCGCCCCGCCGGGCGTGACGGGAGAACTCTGGATCGGCGGCGCCGGGGTGGCCCGGGGCTACAGGGTCATTG
Source organism: Micromonospora sp. WMMD1102 (assembly GCF_029626265.1). Lineage (NCBI taxonomy): Bacteria > Bacillati > Actinomycetota > Actinomycetes > Micromonosporales > Micromonosporaceae > Micromonospora > Micromonospora sp. WMMD1102. Next base: position 4,100,449 of record NZ_JARUBN010000001.1, read on the forward strand.
CGTTCTGGGGTAGCTGCTGGTCATTGCAGTGATGAGGTCGTGCGGGCGACGGTCGGCGCGTCTGGTGGCGCGGGCGATGTTGGTATCGCCGTTGGTGCGGTGGTAACTGGCCGCGGTGTTACGTAGCGTCGCCATGATTGCGGGGCCGGTGCCGGTTCTGGCTTGGTGGAGGTCTTCACGGAACGTGACGTCGCGGACATGATGGACCTGATTCTCGATCAGCCACTCGTTTCGGGCCCAGGACTGCAGGTCCGCGGGTTGGGCGTGCTCGGCGGGGAGGGAGATGGTGTAGTAGGCGGTTTCCCTGGTGGTCTTGCCCTTGAGGGTGCGGGTGCGGGTGATCCGGACGGCCTGCTCGGCGTGAGGGAACAGCAGACCGCCGGGGGTGGCTACGGTGAGCGCCTTGACCGTGCGGGTCTCCCGCCGGCCGTGACCGGTTTCGCGGCGTCGGTCACCCACCGGGACCTGGGCCCAGGGCAAGGCCTTGAGCTGGGCAAACACGGTCGGCTGGTTACCTTTGACCGGGATGAGCAGGTCGGCGCCGCGAGCGGCGACCTCGGTCGCGTGGCTGGTCTGTGTATGGAGGGCGTCGGCCACGAAGATGAGGCCGTCCAGGCTACCCAGAACCTGTTCGACCGCGTCCAGCAGTGGGGTGAACGCGGGGATTTCGTTGCTTTTCGCGGCCACGGTGACCTGAGCGAGCACGATGCCGGTGCTGGTGTCCAGCGCGGACAGCAGGTGGACCCGGCTGCCATCGGCGCGGCGGGCGCCGCGCATGGTCTTGCCGTCGATGGCGATGACGATCCGGTACCGCCGAGGTCGGGGCGTGACCGGAGGCGGGACGCGGGTACGCAGCCAGTCGGCGAGCACGGTGGCCAGCAGGTCAGCGTCCAACCTGGTCAGCAGCCGCCAGATCGTGGTCGCGGCCGGGACGGCGCGGATGAACCCGAGCCGGGCCCTGGCGAGGTCATCGAGGTCGTGCAGCCAGTCCGCGATGGCCGCGAACGATGATGCGCCGGCGGTCACGGCGCACACCGCGACGGTCAGTAGCCCGACGAGCGGGTAACGCGCCCCACGCGGGGACCGGGGGTCCGCGATGGTGGCCAACGAGTGCTGGAGCCCAGCTTCTTCACCCTCGGTGACAAGGCGCGGTGGCGAGTCGGTGGGGGTGCGAACTGCGGACAGTACCTGAATCGGGCATGCTGACATCGCGGGTGAGGTCCTCAAGGTGTCCGGGAGCGTCGAGAACTCCATGATCACCTACAGGCCTCACCCGCCTTCCTCAACCCCGCAAGGGTCCGCCCACCCCGGGAATCCCCAGTTCAACGGCCACTCGACCAAACACGCAATAGCCCTGCCCGGGGCTACCGGAACCGCCCGGATCTCAGCGCGGCCGCGTTCGACGCCGACCCGTACGCCCCGGACGGTCGCCGCTACCGCACCTGGTCGACCGGTGGATCGCGCGGCGGCCGGCGGCTCCCGCCGTGGTCGGGCCGGACGGGGTGCTCAGCTACGCCGAGTTGGACCGCCGGGCGGAACTGCTGGCCGGCCGGCTCCGCCGGGTCGGTGTCGGTGCCGACGAGCCGGTGGCGGTCTGGGTCGAGCGGAGTACCGACCTGGTGGTCGGGTTGCTCGGCACGCTGCGGGCCGGTGCCGCCTACCTGCCGCTGGATCCCGGCTATCCGCCGGCCCGGGTGCGGAGCATGCTGGCCGCCGTGCGCGGGCGGGTGGTGGTCTGCCAGCCCGAGCTGGCGGCCCGGCTCGCCGAGGAGGCCGGGTCCGCCGGGGCCGGACTGCTGCCGGTGGTACTCGTCGACGGCACCGTCCTCGACCCCGCCGAACCGACAGCGTCCCCCGCACCCGCCGAACCGACGGCCTCCCCCGCACCCGCCGAACCGACAGCTTCCCCCACACCCGCCGAGCCGGCCGGCTCCGGCGCACCCGTTGACCTGGCCACGGCGGCGGGATCGGGCAGTCCGGCGGACGGGGCGGACCGGCTCGCGTACGTCATCTTCACCTCGGGCTCCACCGGCACGCCGAAGGGCGTCGCGGTGCCGCACCGGTCGATCGTGCACTACCTGCGGGCCGTACTCGACCGGCTCGGCCCGGCGGCGGCCGGCGGGGCGTCGTTCGCGCTCGTCTCCACCGCCGCCGCCGACCTCGGCCTGACCTGCCTGCTCGGCGCGCTGGTCACCGGCGGCACGCTGCACGTGGTGGACCGGGAGACCTCGCTGGACCCGGCCGCGCTCGCCGGCTACCTCGGCCGGCACCGGGTGGACGTGCTGAAGCTGGTACCCAGTCAGTTGCGCCTGCTGGACGCGCACGGCGACCTGGCCGGGGTACTGCCCGGCCGGCTGCTGGTGCTGGCCGGCGAGGCGTGCCCGTGGGAGCTGGTGGCCCGGGTCCGGGCGGCCCGGCCGGACCTCGCGGTGCAGAGCCACTACGGGCCGACCGAGACCACGGTGGCCGTGCTCGCCTGCGACGTCGACGAGGTGCCGGAGTCCCGGCGGGACGGCAGTGTGCCGCTCGGCCGCCCGCTGGGCGGTGCCCGGCTGCACGTGGTGGACCGGGCCGGACGCCCGCTGCCGGCCGGGGTACCCGGCGAGCTTGTCGTCGGCGGCCCCGGGGTGGCCCGGGGCTACCTGCACCGCCCGGAGGCGACCGCCGCGTCGTTCGTGCCCGACCCGGTGCACGGCACCGAACGCTGCTACCGGACCGGCGACCGGGTGCGGATCCGGCCCGACGGCACTGTGGACTTCCTCGGCCGGGTCGACGACCAGGTGAAGATCCGGGGCTACCGGGTGGAGCCGGGCGAGGTGGCCGCCGCCTGCCGGGCGCTGCCGGGGGTCGCCGACGCGTACGTGCTGCCGGTCGGCGAGGAGCCGCGTCGGCAACTCGCGGCCTGGCTGGTCCGGCACCCGGGGGCGGACCTCGACGTCGCGGCGGTCCGTACCGCGCTGCACGGGCAACTTCCCGACCACCTGATCCCGACCGCGTACGTGGTGCTGGACGCGCTGCCGTTGAACCCGAACGGAAAGGTGGACCGGGCCGCGCTGCCGGCACCGGTCGCCGCCGCGCACACGCCGTTGACCGGTGACACCCAGCACCGGGTCGCCGCCGTCTGGACCGAGCTGCTCGGGGTCGGCCGGGTCGGCGCCGACGACGACTTCTTCGCCCTCGGCGGGGACTCGTTCACCGCCGTCCGGGCCGCCCGGGCGATCGACCCCCGGCTGCGGGTGATCGACCTCTTCACCCACCGGACGGTCGCGCTGCTGGCCGGCTATCTCGACGGGCTGGCCGGCGGTGCCGAGGCGGGACTGCTGCACCGGCTCGCCGGGCCGGCGCCGGACACCCCGACGACGTTGACCGCGGTCTGCGTCCCGTACGGCGGCGGCTCGGCCGCGGCGTTGCAGCCCTTCGCCGAGGCACTCGCCGGCGCGCACCCCGGCACCCAGGTGTACGCCGTCGAGCTGCCCGGCCACGACCCGGCCCGCCCCGACGAGCCACTGCTCCCCCTCCCCGACCTGGTACGCCGGTGCGCCGCCGAACTCGACGCGGTGCCGGGCCCGCTGCTGGTCTACGGCCACTGTGTCGGCACCGCCGCCGCGCTGGCGCTGGCCCAGCGGTTGGAGCGGGACGGCCGGGAGGTGGTCGGACTGGTGCTCGGGGCGAGCTTCCCGATGGCCCGGCTGCCCGGACGGCTGTCCCGGTGGATCGGCCGGCTCTTCCCGACCGACCGGTGGCTCTCCGACCGGGCGTACCGGAACTTCCTCACCGTGATGGGCGGGCTGGAGGACGTCGCGGACACCCCGGAGGCGGCCGCCGACACCGCGACCATGCTCCGGGCGCTGCGGCACGACGCCCGGGGCGCCGAGGAGTGGTTCGGCGACCGGCTCGGCGAGCCGGACGCGCCCCGGTTGCGCGCACCGGTTCTCGCCGTGGTCGGCGAGCGGGACCGCAGCACCGAGCTGTACGCCGAGCGGTACCGGGAGTGGGGGGCCTTCGCCGAGCGCGTCGAGCTGGCCACCATCCCCCGGGCCGGGCACTACTTCCTGAAGCACCAGGCGACCGGGCTGGCCGGGCTGGTCGCCGCCCGGCTGCGGGCCTGGGGCGCGGGCCAGGTGCCGGCGGCCGGCGGCCGGCGGAGTCGCTGACCCGGGCGGAGACCCGGCGCAACCTGCGGGCGTTCGGGCTGCTCGCCGGTGGGCAGTTCGTCTCGATGGTGGGCAGCCAGCTCAGCGCGTTCGCGCTCGGGGTCTGGGTCTACCAGCAGACGGGCCGGCTGCTCGACTTCGCGATGATCACCATGCTGGCGCTGGTTCCGGCGGTCTTCGCCGCGCCGGTCGGCGGTGCGATCACCGACCGCTTCGACCGGCGGCGGGTGATGCTCGGCGCCGACCTCGCCGGTGCACTGGCGATGGGCGTACTGGCCCTGCAACTCTGGCTCGGCGAGCTGCGGATCTGGCAGGTGATGCTGGCCGTGACGGTCGGTTCGCTGGCCACGGCGGTGCAGCGGCCGGCGTACCTGGCCGCGACGGCGCAACTGGTGCCGAAGCCGTACCTGCCGCAGGCGAACGCGCTGGCCAACCTCGGCACCGGCGTCGGTACGCTGCTCGGCCCGCTCGCCGGTGGCGTACTGATCACCGCGCTCGGCCTGCCGGGCGTGGTCGCGCTGGACGTGGCCTGTTTCCTGGTCGCGGTCGGCACTCTGCTGGTGGTCCGCTTCCCGGACCGGCTGTTCCGGCGGCAGGAGGAGACCTTCCGCCGGGCGCTGGCCGGTGGCTGGCGGTTCATCGCCCGCCGCCGCCCGATGATCGTCATGATCGTCTTCTACGTGCCGGTGAACTATCTGCTGGCGGTGGCGATGGTCCTGGTCACCCCGCTGGTGCTGGACTTCGGCTCGCCGGCCACCCTGGGCCTGGTCACCGGGATCGGCGGGCTCGGCGCCGCGGTGGGTGCCCTGGTGATGGTGGTCTGGGGCGGCACCCGGCGACTCGCGGTCGGCATGGTCGGTTTCACCATCCCGGTCGGGCTCGGCACGGTGCTGCTCGGCGTACGCCCCGAGCCGGTGGTGGTCGCGGCCGGGCTGTTCCTCTACTGGGCGTCGCTGTCCATCCTGAACGCGCACTGGATCTCGATCATCCAGGTGAAGGTGGTGCAGGACCTCCAGGGCCGGGTGCTGGCGGTCAACCAGATGCTGGCCGCCGCGATGATGCCGCTCGGCTTCGTCACCGCGCCCGTGATCGCTGAGCAGGTCGTCGACCCGCTGGTGTCGGGCGGCGCCGGCCGGGCCATCGCGGTGCTGTTGGTCTGCACCGGCACCCTGCTGATGCTCTGGAGTGCGGCGGGACTGGCCTACCGGCCGCTGCGGCGGCTGGAGGACGACCTGCCGGACGGGGTCGCCGGGGCGGAGATCGACGGCGACCTCGACGCGCTGCAACAGGAGTTCGACGCCCGGACGTCACCGTCGTCATCGCCAGCGCCAGCGGCATCGGCGTCGGAGGCGGAGGCGGAGGCGGAGGCCCGGGCGCTGTCTCCCGGTCGCCCGTAGCGGCCGTCCGGCGAGGGTCATCAGATTGATTACCACCCACGTCGCACATTTAACGATTCAACACCGAGCCCGTGTTCCGCGCCGGTGGAACAATTCCTGTTTCTCGCGGTTCGCGTCGGCCGGAGACGAGTCGGCAGGTGCTGTCCGTATTTCAGGGAAGAACGGAGTGTGTCGTTGTTCCCTCGCGACTCTGCGTCAGCGCGTGGTCGCGGGCGCCGCGCTTCGGCGGCAATTCCCGGCAATCCGCCGGCGCGCGTCGCGGCCGCGGGAAAGGGGTTTCAACGCTCGTGCCGCCGGCCCGGCCGCTGTCAGGATCCCAGCGGTACGGGCCGACGGCACGGCGTCGGAGCGGGGGCTGCCTCAGCCCGGAAGGCTCAGCTGCGCCGGGGTCGACCGCGGCGTGGTGGTGCCGTCGCCGAGCTGGCCCAGCGCGTTGTTGCCCCAGCACCACAGGCTGTTGTCGGTCCGGATCCCGCAGGTGTGGTAGCTGCCGAGGCTGCCGGTGGTCCAGGTGGTCGCGGTGCCGACCCGGGTGGCGGTGTTCCGGTGGGTGGTGGTGCCGTCACCGAGCTGCCCGAAGGCGTTGTTGCCCCAGCACCACATGCTGCCGTCGGTGCGGAACCCGCAGGACGAGTCGTTGGCCACCACGACCCTGTTCCAGCTGGTGCTGGTGCCGACCTGGATCGGACTGGTCTGGTAGCGGACGTTGGAACCGAGCTGCCCGTAGCCGTTCTCGCCCCAGCACCACAGGGTCCCCTCGGTGCGGGAGCCGCAGGTGAAGGTGTATCCGGCGGTTACGCCACTCCAGCTGGTCGCGGTGCCGACCTGGCTCGGGGTCGCCCGGTAGCTCAGGATGCCGAGACCCAGCTGCCCACTCGAACTGTCGCCCCAGCACCACAGGGTGCCGTTGGTGCGGGTCGCGCAGGTGTGTGCGAAGCCGGTGGTCACGCTGGCCCAGTTGGTCGCCGTGTCGACCCGTACCGGGGTGGTCGCGCTGGCCACGGAGGAGCCGACACCGAGCTGCCCGTTGCGGTTGACGCCCCAGCACCAGAGCGTGCCGTCGGTCCGGACGGCGCAGGCGTGACTGTTGGCGGCACTGACCCGGGCCCAGTTGGTGGCGGTGCCGACCCGTGTCGGGACGTTCCGGTGGGTGTAGGTGCCGTCACCGAGCTGGCCGTCGAAGTTGTTGCCCCAGCACCAGAGCGTGCCGTCGGTCCGGACCGCGCAGGTGGAGTTGTGCCCGGCCTCGATGTTCGCCCAGTTGGCGGCGTCGCCGATTTGCACCGGGGTGAGCCGGTTCGTGTTGGTGCCGTCGCCGACCTGGCCGCGGGAGTTGCTGCCCCAGCACCAGAGCGTGCCGTCGGTGGAGACCGCACAGGTGTGTCCGTATCCCGTGGCGACGCCGGACACCGTCGGGGCGGCGGCGGCGTTCATCGGGGCGCCTTGCGCGGGATTGACACCCACGGCGGCCGTGCCCGCGGAAACTCCGATGGCGAGCATGGCGATTCCGGCGGATTTCGCCACCGTACTGACGATAGTTCTCGCTGAACGCCGCAATCGAGCCCGCAGCCAGCCAACCTGATTCTCGTTCATGTACTTTTTCTCCCCAAAGGACGTCGATGTCTAGACGATGGAGGCGGCGTTGCCCAGCTGGGTCGTCAGACGACTTACTAATTAATAGCATCGATCTTCTGCATTGACTAGGGACGATACGCCATCAGCATGCGCGTCCTCTCGGGGCCTATCCTTCGCCACTGCGGCCGGGATCCGTCCCAGGCTCCGGCCGGCTTCGGTCGACGGTGGCGACATCAGTCATGTTATCGCTAACATCGATCGATGATGACAGCCGGGCACCGGGACGACGGCACCGAGGACAGCCCTCCGTCGGGCTGGAACAGCTACGACGCGTTCAACTGGCGCGTCACCGAGGCGGACGTCCGGGCCAACGCCGACTACCTGCGCGACAACCTCCGCCAGCACGGCTGGCAGTACGTCGTCGTCGACTGGGCCTGGTACTACCCGGGCGCGCACACCGGCAGCCCGAACCAGGACGCCAACCTCAACCCCCGGCTCCGGATGGACGGCAACGGCCGGCTGCTCCCGGACACCACCCGGTTCCCCTCCGCCGCCGGGAACAACGGCTTCAAGCCGCTGGCCGACTACGTCCACGCCCAGGGGCTGAAGTTCGGCGTACACCTGATGCGGGGCATCCCCCGCCAGGCCGTCGCCGACAACGTGCCGATCCTCGGCACCGACTGCCGGGCCGACCAGGTCAACGACGACACCACCGCCGACTGGCTCAACCTGATGTGGGGCCTGGACATGTCGAACGCCTGCGCGCAGGCGTACCTGGACTCGGTGTTCCAGCTGCTGGCCAGCTGGGGCGTCGACTACGTGAAGGTGGACGACATCGCCGCACCGACGTACCGGCTGGCGGAGGTGGCCGGCTACCGGCTGGCGATCGAGCGCAGCGGCCGGCCGATGGTGCTGAGCCTCTCCCCCGGCGCGACCCCGCTGTCGGCCGCCCCGCACGTCCGGGCCAACGCGCAGATGTGGCGGATCGTCAACGACCTCTGGGACGACTGGCCCAGCCTGGACCGGCTCTTCGACCAGCTGCGCGACTGGGCGCCGCACCGGGCCGGCGGAGCGTGGCCGGACCCGGACATGATCCCGATCGGCCGGCTGGCCAAATTCGGGCCGGTCGGCTCGCCCCGGTACTCCAACCTCACCCCGGACGAGCAGCGCACCCTGATGACGCTCTGGGCGATCAACCGGGCACCCCTGATGTGGGGCGGCAACCTGGTCGAGAACCGCCCCGCCGAGCTGGCCCTGATGACGAACCCCCGGGTGCTCGCCGTCGACCGGTCCAGCACCGACAACCGCCAGCTCGTCGGGGGCGCCCGGCAGGTCTGGGCCGCCGACGTCCCCGGCAGTGCCGACCGGTACGTGGCACTGTTCAACCGGGACGCCGTCGCCGGGAACGTCACACTCGACCTGGCCACCCTGGGCATCGGCTCGGCCAGCGTCACCGACCTCTGGTCCGGCACCGGCCTCGGCACCGTCAGCGGCAGCCTGACCCGGTCCCTGCCGGGGCACGGCGCCGGCCTGTACCGGCTCACCGGGAACGGTTAGACCGACACCACCCCGGTGACGGCGGCCAGCGCCTCGGCGGCGTCGCCGACCGCCGACGGCTTCGCGTACAACCGGTCGCCGATGACCACCAGGTCCAGGCCGGACGAGGCGAAGGTGCGGAACGCCTCGGCGCCGGCCCGCGCCGTCGGCTGCCCCTTGACGTTGAGCGAGGTGTTCATCAGCACCGGTACGCCGCAGAGCCGCTCGAACTCGTCGAGGATGCGCCAGAACCGGGGACTCTCCGCCGCGTACACGGCCTGCACCCGCGCGGTGCCGTCGTCGTGCACCACGGCGGGGATGGCCGGCCGGGCGTGCGGGTGCACCGCGACGGCGACGGTCATGTGCCGCAGGTTGACCCCGGCCGGTACCACGAAGAACCGTCCCGCCGCCTCGGCCTTGACCGCCGGGGCCAGCGGCCGGAACTCCTCCCGGAACTTGACCGCCGCGTTGACCCGCTCCCGGGCGCCCCGGTCGCGCGGGTCGGCCAGGATGCTGCGGTTGCCCAGCGCGCGGGGACCGAACTCCAGCCGGCCCTGCGCCCAGCCGACGATGTGGCCCCGGACGAGCAGCCGGGCCACCACCCGCTCGGCCACCCCCGGCCCGACCCGGACCGACCAGTACGGCTGGTCGGCCGGCGGCCCGTCCTCGGTGACCTCCGGCCCGAGGTAGGTGGTCGCCGGATAGTCGGCCACGCTCGCGGCGGGACCGGCCAGGGCGAGCGCGGCGCCGACCGCGGTCCCCTCGTCACCGGCGGCCGGCTGCACGTAGATTCCGTCGACCAGACCGGAGTAGCCGAGCCTGCCGATCGCGGCACAGTTGAGCGCCACGCCACCGGCGAAGGCGACCCGGCGCAGCCCGGTCCGCCGGACCCAGTGCCCGACCAGGTGGAACAGGGCCTGCTCCAGCCGCTCCTGCGCGGCGGTGGCCAGGTCGACGTGCAGCTGGCCCAGCGGCTCGCCCGGCCGCGCTTCCGGGCCGACCCGCCCGGCGAGCCAGGCCCGGGAGGCGGCGAAGGTCTCCCGGTCGCGCGGGTCGCGGTTGTGCCGCAGCACCGGCACGTCGAACCGCCCGTCCGGGCCGAGGGTGACCGCCTCCGCCAGCACCGACCGGAACCGTGCCGGGTCGCCGAGCGCGGCCAGCGCCATCACCTTGTACTCGTCGCTGTTCGGCCAGTACCCGGTGAACATGGTGACCAGGGCGTAGAAGAGTCCGAGGCTGCTGCGGTAGTCCAGGGCGGCCAGCCGGTGCAGCTCACCGCCCCGCCAGGCGTAGACGCTCACCGCGTGCAGTTCGCCCATCCCGTCCAGCACCACCACGAGCGACTCGTCGAAACCGGCCGGGATCGCCGCGGTCAACGCGTGGGCGTGGTGGTGCGACACCGGCCGGACCCGATGCCCGGCCCGATGCCCGGCCAGCTCCGGCACGAACCGGTGCAGCAGTTCGGTCTGCCGCTGCGGCGCCAGCACCTCGGCGTAGCGGCGGTGCGCGTACGGCTCGCCCCGGGCGAAGACCTCGAACCGGGTGTGGTCGAAGTTGTGCGCGACCGCGTCGACGTCGGCGAAGTCCAGCCCGGCCAGGCGCAGGCAGGACCGCATGGCGTCGACCGGGAAGGCGTGGTCGAACTTGCGGCCGGAGTACCGCTCCTGCTGCACCGCCGCGACCAGGGTGCCGTCGACGACCAGCGCCGCCGCCGAGTCCAGCCCCTGGAACAGCCGCGCCTCGCGCTCGTCCAACCCCGGGAAGCCGGCCGCCTTCAGCTCGGCGGAGCCGTGCAGCCCGCTGTAGCCGAGCACCACCCGGGGATGTTCCGCAGCCTGCATCGGTTCGTTCCCTTCAGTCGTCGGTCCGGCCGCGCCAGCGGAAGGTGCGTACGGCGACCAGGAAGCCGAGTACGCACCAGGCGGCGAGGACCAGGGCCACCCGGTCGAGTTCCCAGCTCCCGGCCGGCTCCTGGGTCTGGTAGCCGTCCGGCAGGAAGACCGACCGCATCCCCTGGGCGATCCACTTGAGCGGGAAGATGGCGGCCACCGTCTGCATCCAGGTCGGCAGGGTGGCGAAGACGAAGTAGACGCCGGAGATGAACTGGAGCACGATCGCGATCGGCGACATCACGGCCGGCGCGGTACGGCCGTTGCGGACGAGGCCGCTGGCCGCGATGCCGAGCAGGGTGCAGGATGCGATGCCGAGGGCGATGACCCAGAGGTAGGTCAGCCACCGGTCGGCGGTGCCGGGCAGGCGCAACCCGAAGAAGGCCGAGCCGATGCCGAGCAGCAGCACGTTCTGGGCCAGCGCGACGAAGGCGACCATCGCCATCTTGCCGACGAAGTACGCCGACCTCGGCATGGGGGTGCCGGCGAGCCGCTTGAGCGTGCCGATGTCCCGCTCGATCGGGATGGCGATCGCGACGTTCTGGAAGCTGACGCCGAAGAGCCCGGCGCCGATCATGCCGGCCACGAAGTACTGCGCGAGGTCGACGTCGCCCGGCAGCCGCTGCCCGTGGAAGATCGTCCCGATCACGACCAGCAGCAGCACCGGGAAGAAGAAGGTGAAGACCACCGAGATCCGTTCCCGGACGAAGACCAGGAACTCCACCCGGACCCGGGCCCGGGTGACCGCCAGCAGCGCCGGGCGCCGCAGGGGTACCCCGGGGGCGCTCACGCCGGCTCTCCGATCATCCGCAGGTAGGTCTCCTCCAGGCTGGGCCGCTCGACGGCCAGTTCCGGCACGTCCGGGCCGTACTCGGTGGCCAGCTCGGCGACCAGCTTCGCCGGGGTACCGGTGCGGACGCTGCGCGGTCCGTCCGAGCTCCGCCAGCGGACCGTGGCCGGCGCGGTGGCCCGGCCGCCGAGGGTCTGCGGCGGACCGATGTCCACGATCCGGCCGGCCACGAGTACGGCGATCCGGTCGGCGAGCTGCTCGGCCTCCTCCAGGTAGTGCGTGGTGAGCAGGATCGTCGTGCCGGATCGGGCGAGGTCGGCGATCAGGTCCCAGAACCGTCGGCGTGCCTCGGGGTCGAATCCGGTGGTCGGCTCGTCCAGGAAGAGCAGCTCGGGCCGGCCGACGATGCCGAGCGCGACGTCGAGCCGGCGGCGCTGCCCGCCGGAGAGGTGGGCCGCCCGCGCGTTTCGTCGGTCGGCCAGCCCGACCAGCTCGATCACCTCGTCCGGGTCCCGGGAGTTCGGGAAGCAGGCCGCGATCGCCCGGGTCCAGTCCCGGACGGTGAGGGCGCCGCCCTGGGTCAGATCGTCGGAGCGTTGCAGCACGATCCCGATCCGGGCCTTCCAGTCCGGCCGGCCCAGCGCCGGGTCGACGCCGAGTACCCGTACCCGGCCACTGTCCCGGCGGCGGTGTCCCTCCAAGATCTCCACGGTGGTCGTCTTGCCGGCGCCGTTCGGCCCGAGCAGGGCGAAGACCTCTCCCCGGCCGATGGTCAGGTCGATCCCGGCCACCGCCGGCCGGCCCCGGTAGGACTTGCGCAGGTCGGTCACGAGGATGGCCGGCTCGTCGCCCGGGTTTCCGGGACCGCCGCTCCGCCCGGTCACGGGTCCGTCCGGCCGTCGCCGTCGGCGAGCACGGGTTGCCGGGCCCAGGCCGCCGGATCGGTCGGGTCGGCCGGCGGCGCGGCGCAGATTACGTACCGGTGCGGCGTCATGGCGGTGCGCCGGCCCGGCATCGCGGCCACACAGGCCAGGTGCGCCTCCCGGGGTGTCCGGACGGGGCCGCCGGCCAGGTACGCCACCAGCCGGAACCCGTCGCCGTCCGGTACCGCGAAGACCCGCCGGGCCGACGCGTCCAGCGTCTCGTCGAGGAGTCGCTGTGCCTCGGCCAGCTCGACCCAGGAGGAGTCGACGAGTCGCCAGCCGGCGCCGCGTTCCATCGGCTCGATCCCGCTCACCTCGCCGATCCGGGACAGTGGGAAGTCCCCGTCGGCCGCTGCCACGAGCACCCGCTCCACGCCGCGCAGCAGCGCCTCGATCTCCTCCGGCGGTACCCGGTTCCGGTCCTGGCTGATCACGCCGAGCACCAGCTCACCGCGCTTCTGCATCAGCCGCCACGCCAGCAGCGGCGAGATGGCCGGCCAGTCCTGCCACCAGATCCGGGTCTCCCCGAGCGCCCGCCGCGCCTGCTCCGGCCCGGTCGCGGCACCTTCCGCCCGGTGGCTCGCGGCGGTGCCGGTCTGCCCGGCCGGGACGGCGCCGATCTGGTCGTCAGGGGGCGGGCCGGGCTGGTCGTCGGGAGCGGGGCCGGTCTCGCTGTCGTTGAAGGTGCTGGCGTCGTTGAACGTGGTGTCCCGGCCGTACCAGTTGCCCCGGTCGTGGTGGATCTGGTCGATCATCCGGACCCGCGCGACGTCGTCGACCTGCGCCTGCCGGCCGGCCCGCAGCACCGCGCCACCCACCCGCCGCAGCTGCTCGTCGTAGCTGTCCGCGTCGGCGTCGATCGGCACCAGGCTGTCCGCCGCCAGCGGGCCGATGTACTCGCGGAGTCGCCGCCCGGTCCGGTTGCTGGCCAGCGTCGGCAGCGGGAAGTGCCGGTGGCCGGTACGCCAGGCCAGCACCGCACAGATCGCGGCGAGTACGGCCATCGACCCGCTCGCCCCGACCCGGGCGGTGATCTGCGGCAGGGCCAGCGCACCGGCCCGGGACCAGAGCCAGCCGGAGGTGGCCCCACCGGGCGGCGCGGTCGAGCGCGGCGCCGCCCAGGTGCACTGCGGGAGCCGGCGCAGGTGACGTTCCCAGTAGCCGAGGGCGGTGTCGAGGCGCCGCCGCCCGGCCGGCGACCGCTCGTACGCCGCCTGGTCGAGGGGCTGGTGCGGCGGCGGGCCGAGGTGCCGGCGGGCGGGGTCGGCGGCGAGTGCGGTGAACTCCCGACCGAGCAGCTCCGCGCTCATCAGGTCGACGACGACGTGCGAGTAGACCACGGCCGCCACGGTGGGCACCCCGTCGCGTACCGCGATCGCGGTGCGCAGCGGCAGTTCCGCCGCCAGGTCGAACTCGCCGTCCCGGAGCCGGTGGAAGAGTTCGTCGACGAGTGCCGCCGGGGTCGCCTCGCCGTGCTCGTAGACGTCCACCGGCAGCTCGCAGTGCGGGAGTACCCGCTGCACCGGCTCGTCGCCGCCGGGGAAGAGGGTGCGCAGTCCCTCGTGCCGGGCGACGAGCGCGCCGAGCGCGGCCACCACGTCCTCGACGCCCGCCCCCGGGGGCAGTTCCAGCGGCGCCGCCGCCCACCGGCCGTACGGCTGCTCCTGTCTGATCCACTTCAGCATGCCGAGGTGCCCGAGGGTGAGCGGGCCGTCGCCGCCCCGGCCGCCGACGACCTTGGCGTACCGCCGGCCCGTGCCGCGCAGCTCGACAGTGGACGTACGCGGACCGACGACCGGGGGCGGAAAGAGGTCGATAGGCTTAATTCCCATTGCCATCCTCTCATCGGCTGCCGGACACGCTAGGCGAATTGGCCCACCGTTGACAATCGGGTAAACCCTACCCTTGACGCATTGACGGGTTTCGAAAGAGTTCCTGGGGTATTCCCCAGTTCCTCGCGGCCGATCACCGCGTTTAGTCTGGCATCGCCGCGCCGTCGTCACCGGTCGGGACACCGACGGTGCATCCGCCTATCTGGAGGAATCGGTGGCCGCTCATCTGGAGGAAACGGTGACCGAGCCCGTCACGAGCCTGCTGCACGTGGAGGGTTTCGCGCCGGAACGGTCCTGGGCCGTCGAGGAGATAGCCGAGGCGAACGGGCTGAACCGGCACCAGGCGCGGATGTTCCGGCGCATCCGCGGGCTCGACCGGATACATCTCGACCCGGACATGGACCTGTTCGACCTGCTCGCCGCCCCGGCCGAGAAGGTCCTCCGCACGGTGCCCGACCCGGAACGCGTCCGGTACCTGATCTACGCGCACACCTTCCCGGACCTGACCCCGTCGTTCGTCTACGCCGCCGACCGGCTGCGCGAGCGGCTCGGGCTGACCTGCGCGGACGCGTTCGCCGTGACCCACCAGATGTGCGCCAGCAACCTGGCCGCGCTGGACGTCGCCGGCGAACTGCTCCGGGCCGACGGCGACCCGGACGCGCTGGCGCTGGTGGTGACCGGGGAGAAGCCGTTCACCGGGCTGGTGCGCTACATGCTCAACGTCTCGGTGACCGGCGAGGGGTCGGCCGCCTGCCTGCTCGGCATCGGCGGCACCGGCAGCCGGATCCTCTCCTACGCGGCACACACCGCCGGCGAGTTCGCCGACGGCTTCCGGATGACCGTCGAGCGGCAGCGGGAATTCGACGACACCTACAACATCCACCTGTGGGAAATGATGCAGGAGGCGTTGCGCCGGGCCGGCCTCGACATCTCCGACATCGCGATGGTGGTCCCGCACAACGTCAACCGGACGCTGTGGCTGCGACTGTGCGCAAAGATCGGCCTCGACCGCAGCCGTGTCTTTCTCGACAACATCGCGCGGTACAGCCACACCTACTGTTCCGACCCGTTCATCAATCTGGCCACCATGCGCGAGCGCGGTCTGCTGATTCCCGGCCAGCGTTACCTGCTGACCTCCGTCGGGGTCGGCGCCACGTACGCCGCCATGGTCATCGAATACTGACGCCCGCTTGAATCCTGACGCCCACTTCGAGGACGGCGATGGACACCAGCTACCTGCGTACCCTCAAGACCAACCTGCTCGGCGCACCGGACGGGCGCCTGGTCCTGGTCTGCAACTTCGAGGCCGAGAACTGGTGGGCCGAGGGACACGTCGGGCTGCCCGCGCCGCGCTTCTCGGCGCCGACCTCGGTGGTGGCCCGGATGGAGGAACACGGCATCCTGCTGGCCGGCGCGGACGACGTCCTGCTGCTCAAGCATCCCCTCGACCCGGGATACCGGGAATACCTGTCCCGGCTCGGGATGCCGCTGCCGACCGTACTCGTGCCGGAGAACGTCCGCGCCGACCGGTCGACCACCGAGGACGTACTCGACTCCCCCGAGCTGCTCCGGCGGCTGGCCGCCCTCGGCGCCGCCGGTGCCCGGCTGCTGCCGATGGGCACCACGGTGCTGGAGCAGAAGCTCGCCGACCGGTGCGGGCTGCCGCTCGCGGTCCCCGACGCGACCACCTTCACCCGGGTCAACAGCAAGATCTACTCCCGCCGGCTGACCGAGGCCGCCGGGCTGCGGGCCGTGCCCGGCGACTGCTGCGAGACCCGCGACGAACTCGCGGCCGTACTCGGCCGGCGGCGCGCCGCGCTCACCGACGGCGTCCGGCTGGTGGTGAAGGACGCCTACGGGGTCTCCGGCAAGGGGCTGCTGCTGCTGGACCGCCCCGAGACGGCGGACCGGCTGCTCCGGATGGTCGACCGGCGGGCCGAGCGGACCGGCGACGACCGGTTGCACGTGGTCGTCGAGGAGTGGGTGGAGAAGAGCCACGACCTTAACTACCAGCTCACCGTCACCGGTGACGGCCGGGTCACCCTCGACTTCGTCAAGCGGGCGATCACCGAGAACGGGGTGCACAAGGGACACCTGATGCCGGTCGCGCTCACCCCGGCGCAGCACGCCGAGCTGACCCGCGCGGTCGAGGCCGTCGGCGCCCGGCTGCACACCGACGGGTACGCCGGGGTCGTCGGGGTGGACGCGGTGGTCGCCACCGGCGGCGAGCTGTACCCGGTGCTGGAGATCAACGCCCGGCTGAACATGTCGAGCTACCAGGGCGGGGTGACCGAGCTGTGCCAGCGCCCCGGGCAGGTGGCGCTGGCCAAGCACTACCCGCTGCGGCTCGCCGCGCCGGTCCGGTTCGCCGAGGTCGCCCGCACACTCGCCCCGGTGCTGGACCGCGACGACGGGCAGCGGTTCGTCATCACCTGCTTCGGCACGGTCAACGCCGACGCCGACCGGCCACCGCCGTTCGACGGCCGGCTCTACGCCCTGCTCGTCGCCGCCGACCAGGCGGGCCTGTCGGCACTGGACGACGCCGCGCGGGCCCTCCTCGCCGGCCTCGCACCCGAGCGGTCCCGGTGACCGGCCCGACGCCCGGCCGGTCCCGATGACCAGCCTCGAACCCGAGCAGCCCCGACGACCGGAGGAGCGCCGATGACCGGAATCTACGCCGAGGTGGCCGAGCGGTTCGGCACCCCGGTCTACGTCTACGACGGCGACCTGCTGCGCCGCCGGTACGCGGCACTGCGCGACCGGCTCCGCGCCGACGTCGACGTCTTCTACTCCGCCAAGGCGAACCCGAACCTCAGCGTCTGCGCGCTGTTCGGCGCCCTCGGCGCGGGTCTGGAGGTCTCCTCGCTTGCCGAACTGGTCACCGCCGAGCGGGCCGGCGTCGACCCGGCCGACATGATCTTCCTCGGTCCGGGCAAGTCCGCTGAGGAGCTGCGGGCCTGTTGCGAGCGCGGCATCTACGCGGTGGTCTGCGAGTCGCTGGACGAGGTCGTCGCGCTCGACGCGCTGCCCGGGGCCGACGGTATCCGGGTCGTGCTGCGGGTCAACCCCGACTTCGACACCCACGGCTCCCGGCTGGCGATGGGCGGCAAGCCGCGCCAGTTCGGCATCGACGAGGAGATCCTGCGCGACGGTCCGGCCGCGCTGCACCGGCTGCGCCGGGTGCGCGTCGCCGGGATCCACGCCTACCTCGGCACCCGCATCCTCGACGCGGCAACGGTCCGGCACAACACCCGGGGCGTACTGGCGATGGCCGAGGAACTCGGCAAGGCGCTCGACATCCCGCTGGAGATGGTGGACGTCGGCGGCGGCTGGGGCGTGCCGTACTTCGACAACGAGACCGACCTCGACGGCGACGCCGCGGTGGACGGCGTCAACGACGAGGTGGCCGCGTTCCGGGACCGTCACCCGGAGACCCGGATCGTCACCGAGCTGGGCCGCTACCTGGTCGGCTGGTGCGGCACCTACGTGGTGCGGGCCCGCTACGTCAAGCGTTCCAAGGGCGAGTGGTTCGTGGTCGCCGACGGCGGCACCAACCACCACATGGCCGCCGTCGGGGTCGGCAGCTTCGTCAAGCGCAACTTCCCGATCCGGTCGCTGAGCCGGCCCGGCGCCCCGGCCGAGCACGTCTACAACGTGACGGGTCCGCTCTGCACCCCCGGCGACGTGGTCGGCAAGCAGGTCCGGCTCCCCGAGGTACGCCCCGGCGACCTGCTCGGGGTGGAGCGCTCCGGCGCGTACGGCCCGAGCGCCTCGCCGGTGCTCTTCCTCAGCCACGGCCATCCGGCCGAGGTGCTCCTGCTCGACGGCACGGCGCACCTGATCCGCGGCCGCGACACCGTCGAGGACCTGCTCCGGCCGCAGCGCCTGGTCACGCTCCCCGTGCCGGCGACCACCACCACCGCCTCACCCGAAGGGACCAGCAGCCATGGAGAACAGTAAGATCATCGCCGACATCGAGCGGGCGCTGAGCGAGGTACTCCAGCGACCGGTGTCGGGCATGCCGAAGGAGACCCGGCTCTTCGAGGACCTGCACCTGGACTCCACCTCCATCCTCGAACTGCTGATGGCGCTGGAGGACAGCGTCGGCATCGAGGTCGACCCGGAGAACCTGGAGATGTCCGACTTCACCTCGCTGGAGACCCTCGCCGACTACGTCGCCAGCAACCTCGACGGCAACGCCTGATCCCCATGCCGCTGTCACTGTCATCCGCCGCGCTGGTGCTGGAGCCGGGCAGCGTCCCGTACCGGCCGGATCCCGACTGCGCGATCTTCGAACGTGACCTGCTCGTCCGGTTCGGCATCCAGCGCGACGAGGAACGGCTCCGGCAGGGCGCGAACGTCGGCTTCACCGAACTGGCCGAGGCCGTGATCGAGAAGCTGCCGTTCCGGCTGGCCAGCCCCGACCTACTGGTCTTCGCCTTCGGGCTGCCGGACATGATCGCGCTCAAGCACGTGGCCCAGCGGGTCGGCTATCTGCTCGGCGGCGGCAGCCACTGCTTCGCCGTCTCCGAACAGGGACTCCGGGCGCCGTTCACCGCCCTGCGGGTGGCCGACGCGTTCGCCCGCTCCGGCCGGTGCCGCACGCTCGCCCTGGTGGTCTGCGAGCAGAACACCTTCGCCTATCCCGACCCGTTCGTCGAGGAGAACAAGGTGCCGAACTCGGCGGCCCTGCTCTACTTCGACGACACCGGACGGTACGAGTTCGCCGGTACCCGGATGGCGCACCGGGACACCCCGCTGCGCACCCTGCTCCGGTCGGTGGCGACGGATCCGGTGACCGGTCCGGACCCGGACTCCACCCTGCTCGTCGCCGGTTCCTGGGCGAGCTCCGACGACCTCGCCGACACCGGCTGGCCGGTGCACCGCGCCGCGGCCGGACCGTACTGCACCGGGGTCTGGCTCGAACTCGCGCGCCACCACCAGGAGTGGGCCGAGGCGTACCGGTCGGTGGTGCTCTGCGACACCGATCCGCGTACCGGACAGAGCCAGGTCGCCGTGCTGCGCCGGCGACCCGCCGCACCGACCCCGAGGAGAGCGCCGTGACCGCTGCCCTGACCCACCGGCTCGGCGTCGCCGGATATCCGCGCGCCCTGGACGACCTGCACCGCGGCGTCCACCCCGACGTCCTGGTACCGGCACCGACCGGCCACGTCGCCGCGTCGGTGGCGGCGCTGCCCTCGGCGCTGCCGACCGCGCTGCACCGCTTCGGCCTCGCCGTGGCACCTCCGGCCGGTGACGCCGACGGGCCGGCCGGCGCGGTACCGGCCGAGGTCGCCGACAGGTTCGCCACCGGCCTGCTCGATTTGCACCGGGCGGTGCTCCGCCGCGCCTTCGACCAGGCGGTACGCCACCTCGGCGAGCGCAGTTCGGAGGGAGCTTCGCTGCTGGCCCGCCAACTCGTCCAGGCGCAACTCGCCGACATCGCGATGGCGCTGCGCGAGGACGAGGTGATGCCGCCGGAACGGCGCTGCGGGGACGCCGCCGCGCGGTGGCGTACCCACCAGCGGCTCGTAAGGCTCGGCCGCACCGTGCTCCACCTCTTCGGCGCCGCCGGGTTCCTGCTCGACGGCCCGGCCGGCGAGCTCTACCTGGCGGAGGTCACCGGCAACCTGTACCTGCACCCCGGAGCGCCGGGGCCCGACACGGAGGACCGCGATGCCTGAGCCGCTCGACGACACCCTGCGCGAGCTCGACGGGTTCTGCGCCGAGGTCTCCACCGACTTCCGCGAGCTGGGCCGGTTGCTGGACCGGGACCCGGACGTGATCGGCGACCACCTGGACCGGCCCGGGGTGCGCCTATCCCGGTTCTGCGCCATCCCGCCCCGGTACTGGCCCGGCCAGGAGGCGCCGGCGAACCTGGTCGGTCTGCTGCGGACCGTGCTGGGGCAGAGCGT
This sequence comes from Micromonospora sp. WMMD1102, assembly GCF_029626265.1. NCBI lineage: Bacteria > Bacillati > Actinomycetota > Actinomycetes > Micromonosporales > Micromonosporaceae > Micromonospora > Micromonospora sp. WMMD1102. Next base: position 4,120,460 of record NZ_JARUBN010000001.1, read on the forward strand.
GGCCTGGGAACGCCTCGCCTACGGCGACCCCAACGTGTGGCTGGCCAGCCCCGGCCCGGCGCTCTCCGGCGGCGTCGTCGACGTGCTCGGCACCGCCGAACAGGCCGACCGGTACTACCACCGGCTCGTCGCCGAGCCGCAGCACACCTTCTTCGGGCTCACCGAGCCGACAAAGGGCTCCGCCGCGACCGAACTGACCACCACGCTCACCCCGGCCGCCGACGGCGACGGCTGGATCCTCGACGGCGAGAAGTGCTACATCGGCAACGGCGCCCGCGCCGAGTTCGGGGTGGTCTTCTGCCGGCGGGCGCCCGGACCGCTCGGCATCGAGGCCGTACTCGTCGACACCGACACCCCCGGCTTCAGCGGGGAACTGCTCTCCACAGTCGGCCTGCGGGGTGCCCGGATCAGCCGGATCCGGTTCGACGGTGTCCGGGTGCCCGCCGAGAACCTGCTCGGGGCGCACCTGCGCCGGACCCGACGCGGCCTGTACGGCGCGACCCAGGTGCTGTACAGGGCCCGGCCCACCATCGCGGCGATGGCGCTGGGCTGCGCCCAGGCCGTCTGCGACTACGTGCTGGCGCAGCGTCCCGCGCTCGCCGGCGCCGCCCGGTCGGACCTCGACGACGTGCTGGACCGGATCGCCGCGGTGCGCCGGCTCATCCGGCAGGGTGCCGCCGACGTGGACCGCGGTGCGGTGAACAGCCACCGGCTCGGCGCGGCCAAGGCACAGGCCGCCCGGCTGGCCGAGGAGGCGACGCTGCTCGCCGCGCGGCTGCTCGGTCCGGCGGCGCTGGTGGAGCATCCCTGGCTGGAGAAGACCTACCGCGACGTACGCGCCTTCGAGATCATGGAGGGCACCAGCAACCTGCACCGGCTGTCAGTCTTCCGGGGCGTGCTGAAGGGCAACTTCCTGGCCCCGCCCGAGCCCGGCGACGCATCCGCCGCACCCGGGTCCGGCGAGTCGCACAGCACGCCCGAGCTGGCCGGGAACGGTCGTGCGGCTCGGCGTTGACCTGATGTCCGTCGACGAGCTGGACCGGCTCGCCGGGCGGGCCTGGTTCACCCGGTACGCCTTCGCCGACGTCGAGTTGGCGCACGCCGACCGACTGTCGGGTCAGCGCCGTCGGGAGTTCCTGGCCGGCCGGTTCGCCGCCAAGGAGGCCGTGCTGAAGGTCCTCGGGACGGGGCTGTTCGAGGGCATCGCACCGTGCGACGTCGCCGTACTGTCCCGTCCCGGCGGTGCCCCGCAGGTCGAGCTGCGCCGGGCGGCGACCGTCGCCGCCGAACGGGTCGGCGTCGGTCAGGTCACGGTCTCCATCACGCACAAGCGCGGCCTCGTCGCCGCCGTCGCACTGGGCTGGTGAGCCCCGCCGCCTGCCGCGCCACCGAGGGCCGCCGAGGGCCACGGCGGGCTGAGGTAGGGCCGGTGCGGTCTGGGATATGTTCCGGGCAGCCGGCCGGTGTGGTCTGGCCTGTCGGGGCAGCCAGCCGGTGTGGTCTGGGCTGTCGGGGCAGCCGGTTGGTGCGGTCTGGGCTGTCGGGGCAGCCGGCTGGTGCGGGTACGCGCCGTGCCGGGTGTCGGTCACTCGCTCCGGCCGGTCGCGTGCAGCCGCCGGGCCAGGCCCACCCGGTTGCGGACGTCGAGCTTGGCGAAGACGTGCGTGAGGTGCATCTCGACCGTCTTCTCGGTGACGAAGAGCGCGGCCGCGATCTCCCGGTTGGTGAGTCCGTCACCGGCCAGCTCGGCGACCTGCCGTTCCCGGTTGGTCAGGGCGGCCGGCACGGCACGACCGGCCCGGCGCTGGCTCCGGCGGGACCGGGCCGTGGCGACGGGCGGGCCACCCGGCTCCGGCGCGGCGACGCCGGATGCTCCGGTGGCGTCCTCGGATCCACCCGGCCCCGACGGGTGCCCCAGCGGAACGTCGAGCACCACCACCAGTGGGCCGCCTGTCGACAGGTAGGGCTCCAGGAGGGCGTGCACCGCATCGACAAGCGGATACGCCTGGCCGGGTCGGCCGGGCCGCACCCGGCCGCCGGCCGGACCGGCCGGGAGCGGTACACCGTCCGGCGGCGCGGCACCGGAGAAGACGCGGATCTCCCGCGCCCCGGCCAGGCGGGCGATCTCGGCGAGCAGCCTGGTCCGGCCGATCCCGGGTCCGCCGGTGACCTCGACGACGTGTGCGCCGTCGTCGAGGTCGCCGAGGATCTCCTCGATCCGCCGTCCCCCTCCGTCCGGCTGCCTCGCCGGGCTCGCGTCGACGGTGTCGCCCCGTCCGGCACACCACTGCCCGGGGCGGCACCGTGCCAGCTCACCGGAACGGGTGGCGCCGACCGGGTCCCTGGTGAGTTCGCTGCGCTCAGGCAATTTCGGCTCTCCGTCCATGCCGTCGACGACGTGCCTTCCCCAACCCGAACCGTCCGGCGCGCACGCACCGCGATCCGACCCTGCGGTCCCACGGGTCGTCGGGGAGGTTGAAAAGGTTCAATGAAGAAGCGTATGCAGCCGAGCTGAACCACGGATGGACACACCCTGGACGACAGAGGGTGAAGTTGATCGATGTTGTCGACGAATCGCGGGCGCCCCGCCGTACGGCGCTCGACCCGTCGACAGCCAGGTAGCCCGGCTCCCACCCAGGAGAAGGGCGACAGTTCCGCCCGCTGCCGCAATCTCGACGTGGCTCGGCGACTCCTCGCCGAGGAGTACGCGCGGGGTCGACTCCTCGATCCGCGTGCGGCGTTCGCCGACGACCGGCACTGACTGGCCTTCCCCGGTTGCCTGCCTACCGTCGCCTGACCGGGAGGTCCCCGCGCCCTCGGTGGTTCACCGTCGGGCCAACCGGCGGACGAGCACCGCGAGCAGTCCGGTGATCAACCCGACCATGAGTCCGGTGAGCAGGCTGCTGGCGCTGGTCGTCAACCGGAACACCAGTTCTTCCGTGCCCGGGGAGAGCTGGTCGGCGAGATTCCCGCCCAACCGCGGCGGCCGGTTGCCGAAGACGTCCGACCAGAAGAGGTTGTGCACCACCGCCACCCCCGCGCCGTAGAGCCCGCCGACCGCCAGCAGCGTGATCACCGGTGACGGGATCCGCCGGAGCACGGCCACGGCCAGCCAGACCAGCGGCGGTCCGAAGACCAGGAGGGCCTGCACCGGCCAGCCGACGCGCCCGCCCGCGTCGTGTACGAAGACCCGCGGCATCGCCAGCGCGGCCAGCCCGACGAGCTGCCAGAGCGGCAGGCCGAGCCGGTGGCGGCGGCGTGTTTCCGGAACGTTGACATCCATGGCCAGAACGCTAGGTCCGGCGGCCGGCCGAGCCATCCGCCGAAAAGAGTCGGCCAGGTCGCTTCCGAGCGGCCGTCGCCCGTCGTCCCTCGCGACACTCGCGCACGCGACCGCCGCGGCACCTCCGCAACCGGCCGTCGCCCGTCGGCGACACCGGCGACGCTCCGGGGCGAACGCGGCCGACGTCGCCGGCTCGTAGCGTTGCCACACGCAGCCGTGATCGGCACCGGAACCGGAGGGCGGAAAGGTGACACCGGGGACAGACCACACCACACCACACCGCTACGGCGTCGCGACACGTCCGGGCGGGCATACGATCCGAAGATGGCCGTGAGCTGGCGCTCTCCGAGCGCCCGGATGATCGACGCGGTGCTGTTCGTCGGCGTCACGGTGGTGCTGTCGGTCGTCGTCTCCGCCGACCAGGCCGGTTCCCGGTCACCGGACGTCCTGGCGTACCTCTGGGCGGTCGGGCTGGGCGCGCTGATGCTGATCCGGCGTACGATGCCACGGCTCGTGCTGGGCCTGACCGCGTTGGGGTTCTTCACCTACTACATCGCCGGGTTCCCCGCGGTCGGTGTGGCCGTACCCATCTCCGCCGCGCTCTTCTCCGCCGCCGAGGCCGGTCACCTGCGCGCCTCGGTGCTCACCGGTGCGGCCGTGCTGACCGCCTCGACCGCGTTCCGGGTCGCCTCCGGACAGTCCGCGTCGTTCGTCCTCGGCTACGAGTTGGCCAGCCACGCGGCGCTGATCGCCGCCGTCATCGCGCTCGGCTACAGCGTGCGGGCCCGCCGCACCCTCCAGCGGCGTACGGCGCAGGTGGTCGGCCTGGTCACCCGGCAGACCGCCATGGACACGGCGGCACACGCCCGGGAGAAGCGGCTCCGGCTGGCGCGTGAACTCCACGACTCGATGGGCCACTCGCTCTCGGTCGCCTCGCTCTTCGCCGACGTGGCGCGCGAGGCGGACGGCAGCCGTCGGAGCAGCGCCCTGGACCAGGTCAGATCCGCTGTCTCCGAGGCGATGACCCAGCTCCGGTCGACGGTCACGCTGCTGCGTTCCGCCGACGGCGAGGCCCCGGCCGAAGCCACCCTCGACGACCTGCCCCGGCTGCTGGAGGGACCCGCCTCCGCCGGCTACGACGTGACGCTGCACCGCGCGGAGGTCTCCGCGAGCCCCGACGTGCAGACCTGCGTCTACCGGATCGTCCAGGAGTCGGTCACCAACACCATGCGGCACTCCAACGCCACCCGGATCGAGGTCGGCCTCGCCGCCGAGGACGACGTGCTGGAGGTGACCGTGCGGGACAACGGCAGCGGCGGTCGGGCCGCCCGCTTCGGCGCCGGCCACGGGATCGGCGGCATGCGCGAGCGGGCGGAGGCGCTCGGCGGCACCCTCTCCGTCCACTCCGGATCCGACGGTTGGCGGGTCCGGGCCACCCTTCCCGGAAAGGCGAGATCGTGATCCGGCTGCTCATCGTCGACGACCAGCAACTCGTCCGGGCGGGCCTGCGCGCGCTGCTGGAAAACAGCGACGACATCGAGATCGTCGGTGAGGCCGCGAACGGCCGCGAGGCGATGGCCCACGGACGCGCCACGCGCCCCGACCTGTTCCTGATGGACCTGAAGATGCCGGTCATGGACGGCATCGCCGCCACCGCCGCCATCCGGGCCGATCCGCTGCTGCGGGACACGCCCGTCCTGGTCCTGACCACCTTCGACGACCGGGACGACGTGCTGGACGCCGTCCGGGCCGGCGCCACCGGCTATCTGCTCAAGGACATGGACGCCGACGCGCTGCGCTCGGCGGTACGCGCGGCCGTCGCCGGTGAGTCACCGGTCAGCCCCCCGGTCGCCCGGCAGATGATGGCCGAGCTCGCCCGGATGCCGTCCCGCCGGGCCCGCGCCCAGGAGACAGCCGGGCTCACCGACCGGGAGCGGGAGATTCTCGCGCACGTCGGGCGGGGGCTCAGCAACGAGGAGATCGGCCGGGCCCTGTTCCTCAGCCCCGACACCGCCCGCACCTACGTGAGCCGGCTGTTGACCAAGTTGTCGGCCCGGGACCGGGCCCAGCTCGTGGTGCTGGCACACCGGGCCGGACTGGTGGACTGAACTCGCCCGCCGGCGAGTTCCTTGGTCACCCCGCGCGGTCGGCCGACGGCACGCGGTCGACGGACGAGCCGTCCTCGGAGACCGACGGGCGCGGCGTGGCCCGGGCGTCGTCCCGGACCAGCGCAGCAACGCGGTGAACGCGAGCGCGGACGTCACGGCTCCGCCGAGCAGGCGCACCCATCGCCGCCGCGCCGGCCCGGGTCGCCCTCGCCCTGGCCCGGGTCGCCGCCGCGCCGGGCCGCCGGGTGTGTTCAACAGCGCAGCTCAAGCAGTTGAACAGCGGAGCGAGGTCCCCGGTCGTCGACGGGGTGCCCGGTGTGCCCCGGCGCGGCCGGGTAGGGGTGGTGCCGGTGAGGCACGGCAGGCGACCGCAGGCGGGCACCGAGTACCCGCCTGCGATCGCCGCATCTGCTGTCGGGGCAGCCGCGCCGGCACGTCAGGCCCCGGGTCGCAACCCTAGCGCTGGACCCAGACGCTCTCCGGGCTGAAGGAGCCGAGGTCGGAGATGCTGGAGTTGGCGGGGACCTGGTAGGGGCCGCCGAGGCAGTCGTCGTTCATGAACATGGCCGCGCTGCGACCGTGCGTGTTGACCACGGACCTGGCCCGGTCACCCCATCCCTCGTCAACCAGGCTGACACAGGTGCCGCTGGGGTTGAGCGAGGTCACCGAGTACTTCGCACCGGTGAACCCGACTCCGTCGTACAGGCAGAGCGCCTGGGACAGGCAGGTGCTCTGGGCGCTCGCGGACACCGGGCCCGCCGACGCGGCGGCGGAGGTACCGAACAGAGTCACCATCGACATACCGACGACGAGAACAGAGGAACACAGACGCCTGACCAACACATCGACCTCCATCGAGCTGGGGATGTTGGATCGGAACTTTAACGACGTTCCGGTCGATGCGGCAGCGGGCACAATTGCGCGCTACGCGGTAGTCGGCGGATTCCGTGGACCGATACGCTGGCGGGGCCGGATCAGCCCGCCGACACCACGCCGGTCAGCACCGTGCTCGGCACCGGCCCTTCCGGCATGCCGGCGAATCGCAGCTCGACCGACTCGTCCGGCTCGGCCACCGAGTCGGTGACGGTCGGCACGGTCACCGCACCGCTTGTCGCGTCCGCCTCGATGAAGAGGTACGGCGACAGCCAGGTCTCCGACAGCGGCCGTTCCGGCTCCACCGGCTCCAGCGTGCTCTGCACGAACCAGTCCGGGTCGACGTCGGTGGTGGACAGCTCCACGCCGACGGCCGGACCCCTTGGCTCGGTGAACAGGTAGATTCCCGCCTCGGTCAGCGCCGACGAGGAGAAGCGCCAGGTCAGCGTCCCGCCCTCGGCGACCCGGGCGGAGGCGGACTCGACCGAGAGAACCGGCTCCGGGTCGTCGTCGAGTGTCGACATCCCGCCGAGATAGCTGCCGACCACCAGGCCCTGCTCCGCCTTGGCGGTCAGGGTCCGATTCTCGGTGTAGTTCCACAGCGTGTCGGCGGTGACCTCGACCGGCACCGGGATGCTCTGCTCGCCCGGCCGTACGCTGGCCAGCCAGGAGCGTCTGGTGAACGTCGTCGCGTCGAGGAGGAACAGCCGTACCACGCCGCCGCCCGAGCCGAGAACGCTCACCGGGATGTCGTACGTCCTCGTTCCGGAGTCGCCCTCGCTGACGCGCAGGTTGCCGACGTCGATCCGGGGCAGGGAGGTCGGGATCGGGTCGGGGGTGCCGGGCTGCCAGCCCCAGGCGTCGAGCAGCCAGGCCCGGCCGGTGCCGCCGCTCGGGGACAGTTCGAGCGCGGCCAGTGTCGGCGGTGCGTCCCCCAGTGGCACGCGTAGCTCCTGAGCCCAGTACGACGTGGTGTTGGCCGTGCCGGGGAGACCGTCGACCCGGACCTCGCCCAGCCTGCCGCGGCGGCCGTCCGGACCGACGACGGTGACGTCGAACCGGGTCCCGCTGCTGTTCGGCGGGACGATCACGCGCAGTGCGATGGCGTCGGCGTCGGCGAGGCCGACCGGCCGGGGCGGGGCCAGCCGGATCGGGCGACCCGCTCCGGCCGACCAATCCAGCGCTGCCGCATACCGGCCGGGCTCGGGAACGGTCCAGAGGAACGGCGCGAAGTGCGCCCGCAGGGCGTTCCGGTCCTCCGGGTCGAGACAGGAGCGCTGCGCGTCGTCGGTGACCTGGTCACAGATCCGCCCGCCGACGGAGACCACCGTGGACGGCTCCGGGGTGACCAGTGGGGTACGGTAGCCGCCGAGCGCGTGGCTGTGCACCCGGGCCGGGTCGGCCGAGGGCGCCCGCTCGCCGCTGCCGTCGAGCAGCGGTCGGACCCGGTCGTCACCGGCCACGAAGAGCCGCGCGGCGGCGGCGACGTAGGTGGCACCGACCGTCTGCTGCTGCGCCGGGGTGAGCCGGGTCGGGGTGCCCGGGGAGCAGACGGGGTCGTCGGCGGTCCGGAAGTCGTCGTCGGACGGTGCCACCGACTGGCCGGGCGTCCACTCCGTGTTGAAGAAGTTGTGGTTGGCGCCGACGACGTACAGCGCGCTGTGCAACGCCCGGCCGTGGCTGAGCCCCCGGGTCTCGTCCACGAACATCTGACCCTGTAGGTCGGAGACGTCGCCGTCGCAGCCGGGCAGCATCGTCACCGACGGGACGTCCGGCACCGGATCGTGCCCGAAGAGGGTCGGACCGACGAGCAGCAGGCCGCGGACGTTCCAGCGGACCTCCCCGCCGTAGCCGTCCTGCCCGGCCGGCGGCGGGGTGAGCGAGTCCAGCGCCGCCCGGCCGACCCCCTCGCCGCCCCGGGAGTGACCCACCAGGAGTACCCGGGACAGGTCGGCGGGCGGCGCGGCGCGGACGATCGCCGGGGCGGCGGCCTGGCCGGCACCCGTCCAGTCGGCCCACCTCGCCAGATGCAGCCGGACCAGCGAGGAGCGGGCCTGGGCACCGCCGTCCGGGACTCCCCAGTCCTGCCCGTTGATTCCGTTCGCCGAGACGGAGACGCTCAGGTAACCCTGCGAGGCGAGCAGCCGCTGGGCCTGTAGGTAGCCGCGGTGGCTCGGAATCGGCTCGGTACCGGCCGGGCAGGGCCATTGCTGCGGCACCTCCGTCGCGCCCGAGTAGCAGGAGTCGTGCCGGCCGTGCAGGAACAGGGCGAGTGGCCGGCTGCCGGGCGCGTTCTGTGGCGCGACCACCACCGCCCGCATCTCGACCCGCTCCGGAAGATCGGGCAGTTCCACGGCGGGCAGCTCGTACTCGCCGGTGACCGACCCGTACGGCCCGGCGAGGCCGGGATCGACCGCTGCGGCCGGCTGGCTGGCCGGCACCGTGGGCGCCGCCGTCCAGCGCCGGTCGCCGGCCGGCGGGGCCTGGTCGAGCCGCCGGCCACCGGCCCGCACCGTCAGCTGGCCCGGCTGGAGGGACCCGGGCACGGCGAGGCTGAAGGTCCGGCCGTCCGGGTGCGGGCGGGCCCTGCCGAGCCGCTTCTCGCCGGACCAGAACTCCACGTCGGCGTCGCCCATCGGCACCCGCCGCGCCGACCGCCAGGTCAACTCGCCGTCGGCGATCGACCAGCCGGCGACTGCCGGGCGCGGGGGCGGAGCCCCGGGAGGACCGGCGGACACCTGCCCCGCCGTCCCAATCAGCAGCGCCAGGAGCAGCACGGTCGAAACCAGAAATCTACGCATGTGAATATTTCTATCCCATGCGCGCAACTGTCGATACCTGTGTCAGGGCCTGTCCGGAATGGAGCGTGCAGGCCGGAATCGAGGCCGGATCCAGCACCGGAATCAGGACCAGCGTCAAGACCAGCGCCAGCGCCGGGACCGGGACGCCCGGCCCCGGGCGGGGTCAGTTCGCCCGGGACAGCCCGTCGCGCGACACCGAGAGGGTCACCACACCCGGGTCGGCCTCAGACACGTCGGCCACCTGATGACCACCGGCGTAGACATCGGTGGTCATCAGTCCGGCGCCGTCGACCCGCAGGTATCCGTTGGCCATCAGGCTCTCTGCCTCGCCGTGCGGCGCGTCCGGGCGTACGTCGGTGCCGGGCTGCTGCACGGCGGAGACGGTGCCGACGGCTTCCCCGGCGGCGTCGACGACCGACATACCCGTGTTGACCTGGGCGATCGGCAGAGGCTCGGTCGGCATGCCGGGCGCGGCCGGCTGGTGCGGATGCATTGCCACCTCCTTCCCGCGATCGTCCGCGACGAAACCGACCGGACAACGGAGTCGAGCCGGGACAACCACGGGGGTACGCCGGCCCGGGTCCGGACAACCCGGGTGGTAGACCGGGTCACCACTCCGGCATGACGATCCGTGACCGTCCCGGTTCCTAAGCTGCGGCCGACGGTTCGTCGTACCAGAGAAGGAGTTCTCGATGTCCGTGCGTCATCTGCTTGCCGCCACCACGACCGCGCTGCTCGGCGGGCTCGGCCTCGGCGGATTCGGGCTAGCCGCACCGGCGGCCGCGTACGCCTCGTCCCAGCCCTTCGCGGCCAGCGTCTACACGATGAGCGCGGGGCGGGTCAGCTCCGCCGTGGCCGGGTTGCTGGGGCTGGTCGGCGTGGTCGTCGGGGTGCTGGCCTGGGCCCGTCGGAGCGGGCGTACCGGCACCGGCTCCGGGCGGCGCGGCGGCATCGTCGCGCTGTTGCTGGGGCTGGTCGGCATGGTCGTCGGCGGGGTGGTCGTGCTCACCGCCGAGGGAGGCGTCGGCACCGGCAACGGCCTGGGCGGGGGATTCGTGGCCATGGCACTCGGATTGGTCAGCACACTGCTGGGTGGGCTGTCCCTGGCCCGCACCCGCCGTACCGGCTGACCTGACGGACCTGGCCACCGGGTGCGCACGGCCGCTCCCCTGGACGGTCGCCGGACGTCCGCCGGACGGCGCGGCACCGGCGGACGTCGTCGCTCAGGAGGCGGTGAGCCAGCCGGGGACGGTCAGGCCGGACTCGTAGGCGAGGATCACCAGCTGGGCCCGGTCCCGCACCTGGGTCTTGGTCATGATCCGGCTGACGTGTGTCTTCGCGGTGGCCGGACTCAGCACCAGCCGGGCCGCGATCTCGTCGTTGGAGAGGCCGGCGGCGACCAGCACCATCACCTCACGCTCCCGCTCGGTGAGCGCACGCAGCCGAGGAGCCGGGTCCGGATGCCTGACCCGGGCGCTGAACTCGGAGATCAACCGGCGGGTGACGGAGGGCGCGATCAGTGCGTCGCCGCGCGCCACCACCCGTACCGCGTGGATCAGCTCCGCCGGCTCGGTGTCCTTGACCAGGAAGCCGCTCGCACCGGCCCGCAGCGCGCCGTACACGTAGTCGTCCAGGTCGAAGGTGGTCAGGATGATCACCCGGCCGGTGCAGCCCGCGACGATCTCCCGGGTGGCCGCCAAGCCGTCCAGCTCCGGCATCCGGATGTCCATGAGTACGACGTCCGGCCGCAACTGCCGGGCGAGCCGCGCCGCCTCGGCACCGTCGGCGGCCTCGCCGACCACCTCGATGCCCTCCTCACCCTCCAGGATGGACCGGAAGCCGGCGCGGACCAGCGTCTGGTCGTCGGCGAGCAGCACCCGGGTCACGCCCCACCCCCCGCTTCTGCTCCCGCCGCAGGCACTGTCGCCGGGGGCGGTCCGGTCGGCGGCGGAGCGGGCCGGAGTGGCAGTCGGGCACGTACCCGGAAACCGCCGGCCGGTGCGGCCCCGGTGCTCAGCGAACCGCCCAGCGCCCGGGCCCGCTCGTCCATGCCGAGGATGCCGTCGCCGGCCGGACCCGGCGCACCCGTACCGTCGTCCTCGACCTCCACCAGCACGCCGTCGTGGTCCGGCCGGACCCGGATCACCGCCGTTCGCGCACCGGCGTGCCGGGTCACGTTCGTCAGCGCCTCCTGGACGACCCGGTACGCCGCCAGGTCGACCTCCGGCGGCAGCGGCCGGGTCTCGGTCAGCTCGGTACGGATCTCCAGGCCGGACCGCCCGGCCGCCGTGACGAGTTCGTAGAGGCGGTTCAACCCGGGTCCGGGCACGATCGGCGTCTCGTCCGGCCGGCGCAGGATGCCGAGCGCCGCACGCAGCTCGTGCAGCGTCTCCCTGCTGGTCTGCTTGATCGCGGTGAGCGCCTGGGCGGCCCGCTCCGGGTCCGGCCGGTGCAGTGCCGCACTGGCCTGCACGTTGATCAGCGACAGGTGGTGGCCGAGTACGTCGTGCAGTTCGCGGGCGATGCGCAGCCGCTCCTCGGTGGCCCGGTGCCGGGCCTCCTCCTCCGTGCGCCGCTCGGCGGCGAGCACCCGGGCCTTCGCCTCGGCGAGATAGGCCCGGCGGTTGCGGGTGACCCCGACGATGACCGCGACGAGCCAACCGGCGTGCAGCAGGGTCGCCCCGTTCATGCTGTCGGCGGTCCGGTGATAGCTGTCCGCGACGTCGAAGGCGACCACCGAGGCTACGCCCAGCCCGATCGCGACCGCGAGATGTCCCTCGTCGACGACGGTGTAGAGCGCCACGACGAAGACCAGCATGATCGGGCCGGGCCGGTGCAGCAGTACCCCGTAGCAGGCGACGGCGGTCAGCGCCAGCACGCCCACCGGCACCGGATGGCGTCGGCGCAGGTGGAGCGCGGCCGCGGAGGCCAGCACCGCCAGCAGTGCCAGCCACTCGGCGGCGGTGTCGACACCACGGGCCTGCACCAGCAGGCCGACGAGGGCCACCAGCCCGACCGCCGGCACCGCGGCGATCTCCGCCACCCGGCCGGGCCAGCGCGCTCCGGCGACGTCCGCCGGGCCGCCTCGCCCACGCCACCTCACCATGCGGCGAAGCGTAGCCGCCCCGACACAGGCGGGAGAAGGTCGCCCGGCCGCCCACACCGCGGCCGCGGCCGCACGTGGCCCGGACCGAAGCCGGCGACCGCTAGCGCTACCGCTCGACGATCCTGATCGTCGCCGTGCGGTACCTGTCGCGCCGGTCCTTCCTCGTCGGGTCGTAGTCGTTCTCGATGTTGCCGGCCGCGTCCACCGAGAACCAGCGGAACGTCGTCGTCTCGGTCACGTGGAACACCTGGCCCGGCTCCCGGAACTCGGTCGCCTCGTAGCGCTGCGACTCGAGCATCGGCCGGCTGCCGTCCGTCGTGTAGTAGACGGTGGCCGGCTCGTTCGTCTCGAAGCGGACGTCGACGGGGCCGCGGTAGCGCCCGGCGCCGGGCACCAGCCGGGAGACCGGGTCCCTCCGGTCCTTGCCCCACTCCGCGGCGATCCGGAACATCTCCATGATCCCGTTGGCGTACTCCATCGTCTCGGCGTGGCCGCTGACCAGCTGCGGATCACCGTCCCAGGGCGGCTGGAACGATCCGCCCTGCCAGTTGCCGGTGGCCGGGTTGTACACCGAGCCGCCGACCTCCCAGCCGAAGGCGTAGATCCCGTAGGTGTGGTAGAGGTCCTCGCGTACGTTGCCCGCCGAGGAGTAGAGCACGTCCGAGGAACCGCCGACGTTCTCCGGCGTGACGACGGTCTCCCGGTGCGCCTTGACCTGGGACAGGATCCGGGCCGCCGACTGCCAGTAGAACGCCTCGTCACCCAGCGGCGGGCGCGGCGTGGTGATCCGGCCGTCCGCGATGTAGGCGCCGGGCTGCCAGAACAACTGGCCGCCGTTGGAGTGCACCGACATCATGAACTTGATGTTCGAGTACCTCTCGACCAGCCAGATGATGTTCTTCGCCTCGGGCTCGGAGAGCTTCTCCGGACCCTGGTAGGTGTCGCTGACACAACTGGTCGACGCGCCCGCGTAGCCGTCGTGCCCCGACCCGACCCGGTAGTTGCGGTTCAGGTCGACACCCCAGGAGTTGCGCCGGGCCGGATCGGCGTTCTCGTCCGGGCAGTGGTTGGTCAGGTTCCGGCGCTGCGAGGCGAAGTTGTAGAAGCTGTAGTTCGCCCCGTCCGGGTTGTTGGAGAGGATGAGGAAGATGTCGGTGTCGTCGACGATCTTCTTCGTCTCCCGGTCGGTCCGGTAGTTGTGCACCAGCCGCTCGGCGGTCTCCAGCGTCGTCGTCGCGGGCACCCACTCGCGGGCGTGGTCCTGCGCCTGGATCAGCACGCCGGGATTCCGGCCGTCGCGGTGTTTGCCGATCCGCAGCACCGGAATCGTGGCCGGGCCGCGCGGCACCGCACCCTCGGGGGCGCCGGCCCGCAACTGGTCGAGGAAGTCGGTCAGCGCGACCGGGCCGGGCGTCGGGGCGACGATGCCGGTGCCGGTGTTGGACCGGTAGGGATGCGCCCGGTCGACCAGGCCCGCGGAGCGGGTCTCCAGCGCCGTGGCCACCTCGGTGACGGTACTCGCCGGAGCGCCCGAGGCGTCCTTGCCGAGGAGTACCCGGACCGCGGTGCCGGCCACCTCGACGTCGAGCGGGAGGTCCGCGCCCGGCCGGTCCACGAACTCGACTGTGACGTCGTTGCCGCCCTCGTGCCCCCAGGCGGCCGAGCTGACCACGACCGCCTCCGGCCCGGTGCCGCCGATCGTGGCCTGTGCCTTTCGCTGGTAGCCGTTCGTCCGGTTCGGCAGGTGGACGATCTCGGCGATCTCCGGGTGCTGCCGGGCGATCTCCCTGGCCCGCGCGTAGAGCTGCTGCGGGTGCCGGTAGCCGTCGACGAAGTCCCACTGGTAGCGGGGGTTCGCCGTCAGCGGTGGCGGAGCGTCCTCCAGCCAGTCGGAGACTGCACCGGTGACGGCACCGCCGGTGGAACTCGTCACCCGGATCTGCTTCGGGCGCGCGTCGAGCTTGAACAGGTTCCGGTGGAACATGTACTGCCCGGAGTCGACGAACCGGCTCATCGTCCGGGCGAAGCCGAACGGCGTGCCCCGGCCGGAGTCGTTCTCCAGCTGCATCTCCACGACCGGGTCTGCCTGCTGCCCCTCGGTGGTCCGTGCCTCGACGTAGAGGAAGCCCTGGCCCTTGGTGGTGAACCAGTCCGCGCGGACGATCCGTACCGTCCGGTCGTGGCCGGCCGGCCCGACGGTACGCGCGCCGGGCGTCCGGAGCCCGCCGTCGGCCTCGTCGCTCCAGGTGAACCGCTCGTCCTCGCCGAGCACCCGGGCTCCCATCGCGGTCAGTTCGGCGAGCTGCCCGGCGGTCACCACCGCCTCGGCCTCGACGCCGGCCGGCACACGCCGGGCACCGTGCTCGAGGTCGAAGCCGGCGGCGGCCACCCTGTCCAGCATGTCGGCGCCGGTCAGCTGGACCCGCACCAGGCGTACCGCCTCCTGGTGCTCCAGCTGGGACCGTCCGGCGCCGGCCGTGGCGGTGGCGGTGGCGGTGGCGGTGGCGGGATTTGCGCCCGCCGGTGCCGTGGCCATGACGAGCGTTCCCACCAGGGCGGGCAGTGCGAGAAGCGTGCTGCGCAGCCGGCTGCGTCGCATGCTCACTCCTTCCGTCTGCGGCCGGCGAGCCGCGACCGGCTCGCCCGCTCCCGCTGGCCGGGACCCGCCGTCGGCAGGAGGCGCGGTGCGGTGCGGCCGGTGATCGGACCGGATGCGATGAGCGTATGCACATCTGTCACTCCGACGAACCACCCGAACCGGATCTTGAGCATTACTTGAGCATCACTCGGGCTGCTGCACGCCCTCCGCTGGCTCCCCGGCGCGCCGGGGATCGCCGATCTGGACCGGGGCAGCCGGGGCGGCCGGGGCAACCCCGGAGTCCAGCGCCTTCGCCCGTACCCCCGGATGGGTCGAGGCGAGCAGTGCGCCGACCACGGCCGGCCGGTCGGCGGGGGCGAGCCGGTCGAGCAGGTCGTCGATGGGGTCCCAGTGCCACAGGTACGGGCCGAGCACGACGCCGTCCTCGTCCGCGTCCCGGTCGAGCCAGCCGTCCCCGTCGGCCCAGCCCGCCCGTACCGCCGCGACCGCCACCTCGCCGGGCCACGGCGCCGGGGCGCGGGCCGCCGCCCGGCCAGCACCGGCTCGTCCGGGTCGACGATGTCGGCCATGTCGCCGAGCAGGTGCGCGACAGCGCCCGGATCCGTGCTGGCCGGACTGTCGAGGATGGCGCCGAGGAACGGTACCGCCGGTTCGGTCGCCGGGCAGACGTTGCCCTGGTGCAGGATGCGGGCGCGCAGCTCGTAGAGCGCATGGAACGCGTCCTCCTCGTCCGGACCGGCGACCCTGCGGATCAGGTCGGGTACGTCACCGGCAGGGCCGTACGCGTGCCGCAGCTCCGCCCACGGCACCCTGTCGAGTTCGTCCAGCACGACGGGGACGGTACACAGCCGCCGTTCTCCCGCACGACCGGCACCGGGCACTCCGGTCCGGCCCGCCCGAGCCGCCGGAAGATCCGGACGGGACAACCTGGCAGATCGTCCGGACGGGACGACCTTGGCGCCTCCGCACGGGGCGACCGCGAAGATCGTCTGGACGCGGCTGTCGGTAGGCTTGGCCGGACTGCCGTGGTGCGTCTGGAATCCAGCGCCAAGGAGGCCCCGCCGTTCCCACAAGGGACAGCGGGGCTGACGCAGGAACCGCCTCCTCGCCCCCGCCGCCCGGCCACACCCCGGTCGGACCGCCACACCCCGGCCAGACCGGTCACAGCTCGCCGGCAGGACCGCCGGGCCGGCCCGGTCCCGCGTCGGTGTCCCGCCCCGGCGGCCGGACCTTGTAACATTGCCGCGTTCTTCAGTCGGCAGCTGAATCGAGACGACATGCGGTGGTTCCGGCGTCTGCTGGGTAGGAGGCAGGTCCAGCACGATCCGGCCCGGCAGGAGGCGCTCCTGTCGGACCTTCGGCACCGGTTCGGCCCCGGCACACAGCTGCGGTACGCCGACCAGGCCGAGGCGGTCAGCCGGCTGCTGGACAATGACGACGGCCTGTTCGTGGCGGCCAGGGTGCTCGGGGAGTTCGCCGACGCGGCCCACGCGGACCTGCTCGGCCAGGCCGCCGAGGTCTACCGGCATACCGGTCGCCGGCTGGTGGTCGACCGGCGCAACTACCGGCCGCTGTGGCGGGAGGCCGGGCACCAGCTGCGGTGGCCGCTGCTGGCGCTGCCGTGCGACTTCCATCCGTACGTCCAGGTGGCCGGGGCGGTTGCCGTGGTGGGTGCCCGGGCGCCCAGGCTGGCGCGGGTGACCGATCCGAGCCCGCTGCTGCGGCACGTCTTCGAGGTACTCGACCTCACCGCCGCCGGCTGGGAGTACGGCCGCGTCCGGGCGGACGTGGACGCGGCGTCCCTGGCGAACCGGCTGATCTCGACCGCCCGGCAGGTCCGTGCGGCGATGGACGATCCGCCCCGGCTGCCGCCACCGGCCCGCGAGCTGATGCGCCGCAACACCAACATCGACGTCTACGACCCGTCCGGTCACCGGGTGGTCAGCGCGATCAACCTGGGCGCGGAGATGCGACCGGCCCTGCTGGCCTGAGCCGCTCCCGCGGCACGCGCAGCCGTCGACCGCCCCAGCGGTCCTGCCAGGGCCGAGGCAGCCCGGGGCGTGGCGTGGCGTGCCGGGGCGGGCCGGCCGGGCCAGGTTGGAGCGGGGCGGGCGGCCGCCAAGCGGTAAGTCCGGTTGGTGGGTCGCTGTCCAGTTCCCGCGCTCCGATCGGCCTGCCGGAGGCAGCACGACCGAGCGTCACCTTCCGGGTGACTCGGGCCCGACGGTGGGTAAGCAGGCCGGACGGACGGCCCCTGGTGGGGCGACGGCGGCCGACTGCCGCGTCCGGAAGCGGATCGGGAGGGTGGCCATGGGTTACCGGGCGCGTCAGGGCGAGCAGCCGGTGGATCCGGACCGCGCCGAGGACGAGGACGGCCAGGCCAGGTTGACCCAGGTGGAGGCCGAGACCGACGTCCCGGCCCCGTCGGGTACGGACCAGCGCCCGGACATCGTCACCGAGGACGACGGTTCCGGGATGGCCGGCGGCGCGTCCGGCGGCAGCGGCGGCGGCGCGGCGACGACCGGGCACCCCGACTCCGTGCACTGAGCCGACCCCGCCAACAGTCCCGTCAGCGGCTCACCCCAGCGCGACGGTGGGCTCGCGCGTTCCAGAGTCTCCCCCAGCCGGCGCCGGCCGGTTGTCGGTAGTGCTGCCGGCACCTCGACCGAGCGGCCACGGCCACCTGCCGGCGATCAGCACGCTGCACGCAGCGACAGCGACAGCGACAGCGACAGCGACAGCGACAGCGACAGCGACAGCGACAGCGACAGCGACAAGATCGGCACACGTCCGGCCAGCATTGACATCTTCCACCAGGTTGATTGAAACTTATCAATAGACACCGGTGATCGTCGATTGCCCCTCCTCCAATCCGTCACCCACCCGGAAGGAGAGCCCAGTGGCCATCGACTCGGGCTGCTCTAAAATCCGTTCGACGGTCGTCACGCTCGCAGTAGCGGCGCTCACGATCGTCGGAACGGTGAGCGTAGTAACGAAAACCACCACCGCCGAGGCTGCCGCAGACCTCGTCGTGGCCGCCTCGGCCGTCGAGGACGAGGGCGCCGACTGCCCGGTACCCAGCTCGGGTTCGACGTCCAACTCCCGGCTCCCCGACCCGTTCCGGAAGATGGACGGCACCCGGATCACCAGCAAGGCCGACTGGCGTTGCCGGCGGGCGGAGACCAGGGAACTGGCCGAGCGGCACGTCTACGGCCAGAAGCCGGCGAAGCCGGCCAGCGTCACGGGAACGGTGTCGAGCACCAGCATCACGGTGAACGTGTCGGACCAGGGCCGGAGCGCCAGCTTCTCGGCCAGTGTCCAACTGCCGAGCGGCAGCGGCCCGTTCCCGGCCGTCGTCGTGGTGGGCGGTTTCGGCGCCGACACCGCCACCATCCGGTCCGCCGGGGTCGCCGTCATCAGCTACGATCCCCTCGCGGTCGGCCGGGAGGGCACCCCCCGCAACAACAAGCAGGGTGCCTTCTACAGCATCTACGGCGCGTCCAGCAGCACCGGCATCCTGATGGCCTGGGCCTGGGGCGTGAGCCGGATCATCGACGTCATCGAGTCATCCGGCGGCAACATCCTCCGGGCCGACGCGATGGGCGTCACCGGCTGCTCCCGGTACGGCAAGGGCGCCTTCACGATCGGCGTCTTCGACCAGCGCATCGCGCTGACCATGCCGATCGAATCCGGCAGCGCCGGTGTCGGTGCCTTCCGCTCGATCGCCACGGAGAGCGGGGCACAGCCGCTGAGCAGCGCCTACGGTGAGCAGCCGTGGCTCGGCGACGCGTTCAGCTCCTTCACCGGCAACCCGGCGGGCCTGCCGGTCGACACCCACCAGATGGTGGGCATGGTGGCGCCGCGCGGCCTGTTCATCATGGACAACCCGCACGTCGACTGGCTGGGTGCCCGGTCCGGCAGCGTGGCGGCGCTCGGCGGAGCCGAGGTCTACAAGGCACTCGGCGCGGGCGACAACATCACGTACTGGTCGGACGTGCAGGACGGCACGCACTGCGCGGTCCGGAACGAGTGGCGTACCCCGTTGCAGCAGAACCTGCAGAAGTTCCTGCTGAAGACCGGCAACGCCGCCGGCACGATGCGGATCTCCAGCCGGAAGGCCGGCAACCTGGCCGAGTGGCGGGACTGGCAGACCCCGACCCTGGCCGACGGGCCGACCAACCCGCCCACGACGCCGCCGACCGGCGGTCCGACCACACCTCCGCCCACCACCCCGCCCGGGACACCGCCGGCCACCACGCCACCGGCCACCACCCCTCCGGCGACCACGCCGCCGGCCACCGGTGCCTGTTCGGCCACGGTGTCGCTCAACCAGTGGACGGGCGGATTCGTCGCCACGGTACGGGTCACCGCCGGCTCCGCGCCGGTCAACGGCTGGACGGTCGCGATGACCCTGCCCTCGGGTGCCAGCATCACGAACGTGTGGAACGCCAACCGCAGCGGCAGTACGGGTGCCGTCCAGTTCACGAACGTGAGTTTCAACGGCTCGATCGGGGCCGGCCAGTCGACGGAGTTCGGCTTCCAGGGCTCCGGCTCCGGAACGGGCATGAGTCCCACCTGCTCTGCCAGGTAGTCCCGCTCCCGGACGTACTCCCGGGGCCCGGTGTCGAGGCGGCCGGCCTCCGCACCGGGCCCCGGGCGTTCCGGAGTCGTTCCGGCGGGCTGCCACCGCCGCGAGGGCGGACGTTCAGAGCAGTCCCCGGCGGGCCAGGTTGCCCATCAGGTCGCGGACCCCGAAGTCCCACGGCTCGCAGTCCTCGCTGTGCCGGACCCGGTTGACCAGGGTGCCGAGCTGGGGCGAGCTGATCCGTACGACGTCGTCGACCTTGTGCGTGAACCCCTCCCCCAGACGATCCCGATCCTGGATCGGCGCGAACATCGTGCCCAACATCAGCACCACACCGTCCGGATACTGATGGTGCGGACCAACCAGCTGTTCCACCAACGCCTCCGGATCACGCGACATCGACGACATCTCCGAAACACCGTCCAGCCGGAACCCGTCCGCGCCCTCGATCTCCAACACCACGGTCGCAGCACGCACCCGAGCCAGGTCGAACCGATCGTCGAACAACCGAATCAGTGGACCGACCGCACCCGAGGCGTTGTTGTCCTTCGCCATCGGCAACAACAGCGCCGACCGGCCCTCCACGTCCCGCAGATTCACGTCGTTGGCCAGCGTCGCCCCGACGACCCGCCCGGCAGACGAGACCAGCAGCGCCACCTCAGGCTCCGGATTGTTCCAGGTCGACCTGGCCAGCACCCCCACCGGCACCGCCGTACCCACCGCCGAAAGAACCTGCCCCTTGGTGAAAATCTCGGCATCCGGCCCGATCCCCACCTCCAGGTACTGACTCCACATCCCCTCCGCGACCAGCAGCTCCTTCAACCGCACCGCCTCCGCCGAACCCGGCACCAACTCCGCCAGATCCGCGCCGACCTCGGCAAGCAGCCGCTGCCGGATCTCCGCGGCACGCCCCAGGTCACCCCGAGCCCGCTCCTCGATCACCCGCTCCACCAACGACACCGCGAAGGTCACCCCGGCAGCCTTCAACGCCTGGAGGTCGACCGGTGCGAGCAGCCACGGCCGGTCGGCTTCCCGGTCGGCCCGGCCGGTGTTGGCCAGCAGTTCCGCGAGATCGCCGACCCGCCGGCCGGTGAGCCCGGCGACCGCGTCGGCGGGTTCGGGCAGCTCGCAGATGTCGCGGACGGTGGCGAACTCGGCGCTGACGTCGAAGACGTCCCCGTCGCGGACGACCACCGGCGACGGCCCACCGACGGAGGGATCCCAGATCCGGCCGACCAGGACACTCTGCTCGGCGTCGTCCGGCAGCACCTCGGCGGCGGTGCCGAACCATTCCGGGGTCGCGTCAGGCGATGGCAGGGTCACGGGGCGGCTCCCAGGGGTGGCAAGCGACAGAGGTCGCGGCGGTGGCTGTCGTCGACGGCGGCCCGGAACACGGCATGGACGGGGGCCTGCCACGATACCGGCGGATCACCGTAGAGATCGAGTTCCACGACCACGCCGTGCGGCCGCCGGCCGAGCCGGAGCGTCGGACTCAGGCTGATGTGGACGGTGGATCGCGGGCAGGGCGGTCGGTCGGGCTCAGGTGGTCTGCGGCAGCTCGACATACCGGGTCAGGCCCTCGGCGCGGGCCCGCAGCACCTCGGCCAGCAGGGCCCGGCGCGGCTCGGCGAGCAGGGACCGGGCCCGGGCCGGTGACACGAAGGCGTACCCGGCGAGTTCTCCGGGGGCCGGTACGATCGCCGCCCGCCGCTGCGGCGGAAGTGTGCCGCCGTCGAAGACGAAGAAGACTCGCCCGTCCGGACTTTCCGCCGTCCAGGCGACCACCAGCAGGGCACCGACGGCGACGTCGAGCCCGAGTTCCTCGCGTACCTCCCGGCGGCAGGCCGCCCGGGGTGACTCGCCGACGTCGACGGCACCACCCGGCACGTTCCAGAACGCCTTGTAGGTCGGATCCACCAGCAGTATCCGGCCGTCGTCGTCCACGAACAGCGCTCCGGACGAGACCCGGGGCCGGGCGGGCGGGTTGTCCGGCATGCTCAGGCTTCCGTCCAGACGTGACGATCCGGCCGACCGCGCCGGGTGACGACCCCTGTAAAGGATGTAGCCGGCTCCCACGGGGGAAGGAGTCGGCTACATCAAATAGGACCATAGGACATTCCGGCCCGGAGAGCAAAGGCGGCACGGCCGGCCCACGGCGCGGCGGTGGCCCGCGCGGCACGGCCAGGCCGACGCAACACCACGGGGGGAGCCGGAGCGGCCGGGTCAGCGGCGGACGGGCACGTCGGCGGCGGCGCGGAACGCCGCGAGCGCCCGCGCGATGTCGCTGTCGCCGGTCTGCCAGTTGCTGACCGACAGCCGGATCGCCCGCCGCCCCTCGATCCTGGTGCCGCTGAGCCACGCCTCGCCGCTCTCGTTGACCCGGTGCAGCACGCGGTCCGTCGTCCGGTCGTCGTCGAACCGGAAGAGCACCTGGTTGAGTACGACCTCGTTCAGCACCGTGCAGCCCGGCAGCGTGGCCACCTCGGCGGCGAAGTGGCGGGCGTGCGCACAGCACCGCTCGACCAGCTCCGCCACGCCACGCCGGCCGAGCGACCGCAGCGCGGCATAGACGGCGAACCCGCGGGCCCGCCGGGAGAAGGCCGGCGTCCAGTCCACCGCGTCCCGGGGCTGCCCCGGCCCGCCCTGCACCAGGTAGTCGGCGGTGGCGGACATCGCGGCCCGGTGGGCGTCGGGGTGGGCGCAGAAGGCCAGGCCGCTGTCGTACGGCACGTTCAGCCACTTGTGCGCGTCGAACGCCCAGGAGTCGGCCCGCTCGATTCCCCGGACCAGGTGCCGCAGTTCGGGGCTGGCCGCGGCCCACATCCCGAAGGCGCCGTCGACGTGCAGCCAGGCGCCCCGTCCGGCCGTGAGGTCGGCGATCCGGTCGAAGTCGTCCACCGCCCCGGTGTTCACCTCGCCGGCCTGGGCACAGACGATCGTCGGCCCAGTGGCTGTGCCGAGCGCCGCCGCCAGCTCGGTGACGTCCAGCCGGCCGGCGCGGTCGGCCGGGACGATCCGCAGGGCCGCCCGGCCGATGCCCAGGAACCGCAGGACCCGGTCGACACTGACGTGGCGTCGGGCCCCGGCGACGACCCGGATCGGCGGGGCGCCGGCCAGGCCGTGTTCCTCGACGTCCCAGCCCACGGCGCTCAGCACGTGGTGCCGGGCCGCAGCCAGGCCGGTGAGGTGGGCCGCCTGGCAGCCGGTCACGAAGGCGAACGAGGCGTACGCCGGCAGTCCGAGCAGATCCGCCAGCCAGGCCCCGGTCACCTCCTCCACCACCGAGGCCGCCGGACCGCAGGCGTAGAAGCCGGGGCACTGGTCCCAGACCGAGGTGAGCCAGTCGGCGGCGACGGCGGCCGGAAGTCCCCCGCCGATGACGAAGCCGAAGTAGCGCCCGGACGGGATGCCCAGCAGTCCCGGCCCGGCATCCCTGGCCAGCTCCTCCAGCACCAGCAGAGGGTCGGCGGGGTTGTCCGGAAGTGGGGCGGCGAACCGGGAGCGCAGCTCGTCCACGGTGGCCGGTCCGGCCACCGGCCGCCGGTCCAGCGACCGGAGCCAGTCGGCCGCGATCCGCGCCGTACGGTCGAGCAGTTCGTCGGGGCTCCGGCCCGGCGGCCGGGTTCTGGTATTCGGTTCTGTCGTCACCTGCTGGTCCTCCGATCCACTGCGGACGTGCACCCGAAGGACGCTAGGGCGGAGCCGGTGTGCGGGTCTTGGACGGGATTGCTGCACCGGCGCGGGCAATCCACGCCGTCTGCGACAGGCCCCGCGTTGGCTACGGATCGACCACAAGGCGTTCCCCGTCGAGGTTCTTGGCTGAGGCCACGAAATTCGACATACGGTTCTGGCGAGCTGCGGACAGGGAGGGCGGCAGTCGGGTGGTCGCGTCGATTCGAGCCTCCGCGAGCTGCGAAATGTCACCCCGCGGGCAGTATTCCTGCCCCCCGCATCGCACAGTCTCGCATGGCGCAGATCCGCATTCTTCAGTGACGCACCCGAGAGGTCCGCACCAGCAAGGTCGACACCAACCAGGGCCGATCCGGTCAGGTCGGCTTCACCCAGGTCGACGCCACGCATCTTGCAGCCGAAGAAGCGCGATCCACGCAGGCTGGCGCTGCGGAGGACTGCCTGGTTGAATCGAGAAAAGCTGAAGTTGGCAGAATGTGCGCGCATGTAGGCCAGGTTCGCTGCGTCGAAATGTGAATCCCGTGCCTCTGCATCCGCGAGCGACGCATAGCTGAGGTTGGCGCCGTGGAGGCGGCAGCGGTTCAATCTGGCCCCGCTCAGGTCCGCCTTTGACAGATCCGTCAACTGGAGATCCGAGAATGAGAGGTACGCGTTCCTCAAGACGGATTCCGCCAGGTTTGCACCTAGGCAGGTAGCGAAGGAGAGGTCGCCGCCCACCAGGATCGACCGATATAGGTCCACTCCGCTGAGAGCCGCTCCGAACAGCACTCCGTTGGCGGCGTCCACATGTCGCAGATTCGCGCGTTCAAGTCTACTTCCGGCAAGCGTGCAACTGGTCAGCGTTGTCCGGCTAAGATCCGAATCCTGAAGTCTACTGCCGTTCAAAATCGCCTCCCGGAGGCTACTTCCGGACAGGTCGGCGTTTCGGAAGTCCGCCTGGGGGACCACGAGATTGTCGAGGCACAAGCTCCGTAGGTCTAGGCCACCGAACTCTCTCGACCGCCGCACCGGGCGATAAGCCAGCGCACCCATGCCCGCACCTACGTCCGCTTCCAGTTCCAGCGGAAGGTCGACGCTGTCTGATGGGTCCCGTTCGCGGGCGCGCAGCGTCTCGGCCTGACGGCACCGGTTCCGGATGAATGCGATCAGCACCTCCACGGTGTCACTGTGGTGGATAGCCGAGTCGCGCAGGACGTGCACCAGTGCGTGGACGCCGCCGATTCGGATATGGATTTCGTCGGAATCGAGCCGCTCAAGTGCCTTGGTGAACCGGTCCGTGACCTGTCCCCTTCGGGCAAGTCGATAGTTCCGCGCCGTATAGAGCAGGCCGACAGAGACGACCACGGCCCCGCCGATCGACACCACCAGTAGGCGAGCGTTGTGCTGCGCGTTCAATACGGCATCCGGTGTCGCCTGCTCAACCTGTTGCGGATCGAGCAACCGAGGGGCGCGCAAGATTGCGTACGCGTAGGCACCACTGGCCGCCAGGAGGAATGCCGCACCCAGCAGAACCGAAAAGCTCTGCCACAGACGACGCCTTCTTCGCGGGCCTCCGCGTGCGATGCGGAAATCGTAGAAGAACAGACGTATGGCGCCCTTGAGTCGCCACCACCGAGCTGATACTCCTGCCATCATCTGTTCTTAGCGCACTGACGCTGGTCACGCCATCCTCGGTCCGTGTCTCCCACCTGACATCCGCCACACGTCACGCTCGTTCCCCGTACAGCCCTGCGAATGACGCCACGTGGCTCGGATCAGCGGAACGACGCCCGTCACCTCCTCGTGATGTTGATCCTGTAATCGGAACGCCGGAAGGCCGAGGTTCGCGTCGACTGGGATCACGTGCGGTACTAGGCTCGATGTCGTGGTGAGCGCTTCCGGCGGCTCCGGTGCCGGGACCGGAGCCGGTCCGGCCCGGATGTGGCGGGTGGCGGATCTGGGCGGCCTGGAACTGTTCCGGGCCACCATCAGCGAGTTCGAGTTCCGACCGCACGCGCACGAGGAGTTCTTCCTCGCCCTGACCGAGGACGGGCTGGCCAGACCGACCTACCGGGGCGAGCGCCACGTCATCGGTCCGGGTGACGTGATCGCGCTCAATCCGGAGGAGGCGCACGCCGGAGGTCCACCGGCGGAGTCGTCCTGGAGCTACCGGGCTCTCTACCCCGGTCCCGAGCTGTTCGGGAAGGTCGTGGCGGAGTTCCCCGGCGACCGGCGCGGGATGCCGGCGTTCGGCGCGGACGTCGTACGGGACCGGGCGGTGGTGGACCGGCTGCGCCGATTCCACCTGCTCTCCGAGTCGGTGCAGGCGAACCGGCTGGAGCGGGAGGAGTGCCTGGTCGAGGCCCTGGTGCTGCTGGTGGCCCGGCACTCGGCACCGGTGCGGGCACCCAGGTCGCCCGGCCGGGAGCCCGGGGCGGTACGCCGCAGCAGGGAGTACCTGCGCGAGCACCTGGACCGGAACGTGACCCTGGAGGCGCTGGCCGCGTTCGCCGGGCTCAGCCCGTTCCACCTGTCCCGGGTGTTCCGTTCGGCGGTGGGGATGCCGCCGCACGCATACCAGACCTCGGTCCGGGTGCGCCGGGCCAAGTCGCTGATCCGGGCGGGACTGCCGATCACCGTGGCCGCCGCCGAGGCGGGCTTCTACGACCAGGCGCATCTGAACCGGCACTTCAAGCGCATCCTCGGGCTCTCCCCCGGCCGGTACGCCAGGGATGCCACAGACGGCTGACCGGTGCGCCGAACCACCCGGACGCCGACCGGTTGCCGCCGTCTGCCATCCTCGGGGCGGTGACGACCGGCCAGCCCACCAGACGCCGCGACCGCCGGCCCCGCAGCCGCAGCACCCGGATCCTGCTGGTCCTCGCCGCGGTCGCCTCGGTGGTGGCCCTGCTCGCGGCGGCCGTGGTCGCGGTGGTGCTGCTGCGACCGCCCGGTCCGCGCCCGCTCTTCCAACTGCCGGTCGCCTGTGGCGAACAGTGGGAGCTCGGCACCTATCCCGGGCACGACGACTTCGACGTCGACCTCTTCCCCGTCCGGGGCGAGGCGTGGGGGCGGCCGGTGCTGGCGTCGTACGGCGGCCGGGTCACGGTGGCCGGGATCAACGGTTCGCTCGGCGGGCGTACCCCGGAGAGCCCGGACGGTCCGCGCGGCCGGGGCGGCGGCTACTGGGTGAAGATCGACCACGGCGGCAAGTGGGAGACGCAGTACCTGCACCTGCTCGAACCGCCGCTGGTCCGGGTCGGTCAGCGGGTGGAGCAGGGCGAGCAGATCGGGCTGGTCGGCAGCACCGGCAACTCCGGCGCCCCGCACCTGCACTACGAGCAGCATCAGGGCTGGCAGAAGGTGGAGGCGTACTTCGACGGTGAGCCGTCCGGCATCACCCACGACGACCGCGAGTACACGGTCACCCGGACCAGCAACAACTGCGGCACCGAACCGCGTTAGCCGGACCGGCCCGCACCTACGGCCAGGCCACCGATCGACGACTTTCAATCTCGACGGTACCCGCATATGCTCGCGATGCCCCGCCGTCCGGAGTACGACGCCGGGCCGGCGGCCGGCGCCTCGGATGCGGGCCGGAGGAGGTACCCGATGTCACGGCGATCCGGAACAGGGCGCTGGGCACCCTGCGCCGCCGTACTCGCGCTGGCGCTGCTGCCGCCGGTGCAGCCCACCGCCGCAGCGGCCGGGTCCGGAGAGCCCGCCGGCCGGCTCCAGGCGGCCGACTTCGCCGTCTTCGGCTTCAGCCAGTCCGAGGTGGACGAGGAGGACCCGCAGGTCTACGAACTCGTCCCGGACGTCACCATCCGGGCGATCGGGAAGTGGTCCACCAGCGGTGACGAGGCGGCCGACTACGACTTCACGCAGATCCGGCGCTACCACGCCAGGGGCATCGCCTTCATGGGCAGCGGGGCGGCCAGCGTCATCTTCCCGCACGACTTCGCCAGCCCGGAGATCTTCGACGACATGTCGACCCGGGACGCCGAGAACAACCCGGTGCCGCACGACGAATTCGGCTTCCCGACACCGGCCCGGCGGGGCAACATCTTCAACCCGAGATACCGGGACTACCTGCTCGGCTGGGCGAAGATCCAGATCGACGGCGGGGTGGACGGGATCAACCTCGACGAGGTGAACGCCGGGTTCAGCGGCGGGCAGAAGTACGGCTTCAACGGCAACGAGGGCTTCGACGACCACGCCCTCGCCGACTTCAACCGGTACCTGCTGGCGAAGTACCCGGCGCACACGGCCGCCGACTGGAGGTCCCGGTTCGGGATGACCGACGACAACCTGCCCCGTGCCGACGTACCCGCCGACGACCTGGGTCGCAACTTCAACTACCGCGACTACCTGCGGAGCAACGGCTGGCACCTCGACCCGTTGAACAGCGGCAACCCGATGGCCGCCGAGTGGGGGCGGGTGACCGCGAACCGGATGTACGCCGACGACCACTCCTTCACCGCCAGCTACCTGCGCCGGTACTGGAAGGAGATGGTGGACGAGCTGCGCGGGTACGCCCGGCGGACGGGCCGGCGGCACCTGCTGGTCAGCTCCAACGGGCTGCTGCCGTACGTGGACTTCAACAGTGTCGGGATGTACCCGTGGAACCCGGACGAGCAGACTCCCGACTTCCGGGGCGCCGACTACGTCCCGGTGGTCGACGGCCACCTCGACGGGGCCAGGTCGTTGCAGGCCAACTACCGCTACCTGAAGGAGAAGAACCGCGAGATCGCCGGTGACGTGCCGGTGGCGGTCTTCATCGACTGGCCGTCCGACATGATGACCGACTACCAGAACCTGCCGGTGGCCGAGAAGCGGGACTACTGGCAGATCTTCGGCGCCGAGGCGTACGCGAACGGGCTCTTCCCGTCCTTCCACCTCAAGGACACCGTGGGCGGCCCGACGGCGGAGCAGGCCGGGATGCTGGACTTCTTCAGGGCGTACGCCGGGTTCTACCGGGCACACCGGGCGCTGTTCCGGGACAACGACCACGGGCCGCAGGGCGTGCGGGTCGGGGTGGCCGGCGTCGCGGTGAGCCTGCTCGTGCAGCGCGGCACCGGCAACCGGACGCTGCACCTGGTCAACCACAACTACGACCGGGGGATCGTGCCGCAGACCGGTGTCGGCGTACGGGTCGACCTGCCGTCCTGCCCCCGGCGGATCACGCTGGTCTCGCCGGACTTCGCGGGGTCGCGGGCGCCGGCCTGGTCCTGCCGGCACGGCCGGCTGTCGGTCACCGTCGACCGCCTCGACCACTACGGCGTGCTCGCGCTCGGCTGACGACCTGCCGGAGAGCGGGCGGGATTCCATCCGCCACGTAATATGTTGCCTGCCATAACAGTTGGGCAACAGAAGATATCCCGCCTAGACTTCCGGTCGGCAACCGACGGGGCACGGAGGTACACCTGATGCCTGACTACGGGCACGAACTGCTGTTCGGGGCATTCGTCACACCCAGCGCGCAGACACCTGACCGGGCGGTGCGGCTCGCCGAGCTGGCCGAGTCGGCCGGGCTAGACCTGGTCACCTTCCAGGACCATCCCTACAACCCAGGCTTCCTGGACACCTGGACCCTGCTGAGCTGGGTCGCCGCCCGCACCGAGCGGATCCGGGTCTCGGCCAACGTGTTGAACCTGCCACTGCGCCCGCCGGCCGTGCTGGCCCGGGCCGCCGCCAGCCTCGACCTGCTCTCCGGCGGGCGGTTCGAACTCGGCCTCGGTGCCGGGGCGTTCTGGGACGCGATCGAGGGCATGGGTGGCCGCCGGCTCGGCCCCGGCCCGGGGGTGGCGGCCCTGAGCGAGGCGATCGACCTGCTGCGGGGGGTGTGGGACACCGGCACGGCCGGACCGCTGCGGCTGCCCGGCGAGCACTATCCGGTACCCGGGATGCGCCGTGGACCCGCGCCGGCCCACGAGATCGGGATCTGGCTGGGCGCGTACAAGCCCAGGATGCTGGCGCTGACCGGGCGCAAGGGCGACGGCTGGCTGCCGACACGGGAATACCTCGACACCCCCGACCGGGTCACCGCGAACCGGATGATCGACGAGGCGGCCGTCGGTGCCGGGCGTGACCCGCGCCAGATCCGCCGGCTGCTCAACGTCATGCGGGTCGGCTCCTCCCCCGCCGGGGACGGCTTCCTCCAGGGGCCACCGGAGCAGTGGGTCGACCAGCTCCTGCCGCTCGTCCTGGACGAGGGATTCAGCGCCTTCCTGATCGGCCAGGACGACCCCCGGCTGCTCCAGTTGTTCGGCCAGGAGGTGGCGCCGGCGCTGCGCGAGGCGGTCGCCACCGAACGCCGCAAGAGCGGAACCCCGACCGGGCCGGTCCGACCGGCCGTCGCGCTGGCCAGGCGGCACCCGGGCGTCGACTACGAGGCGTTGCCGTCGTCGCTGGCCGACCGCGCGGTGGAGCCGGGCGACGCCGGGTACGAGCGCGTCCGGCACAGCTACAGCCACCAGGGCTCCCCCGCCCTGGTACTCCGGCCGGGCAACGCCGCCGAGGTGGCCGAGGCGCTGGCCTACGCCCGCGCCCAGCGGACGACGATCTCGGTACGCAGCGGCGGGCACGGCATAAGCGGCCGGTCCACCAACGACGGCGGCATCCTGCTGGACCTGTCGAAGCTGAACCGGATCGAGGTGCTCGACCGGGCCACCCGGCGGATCCGGCTGGAACCGGGTGCCCGGTGGGGGCAGGTCGCCCAAGCCCTCGCCCCGTACGGCCTGGCGATGAGCTCCGGCGACTACGGCGACGTCGGCGTCGGCGGCCTGGCCACCACCGGCGGGATCGGATACCTGGCCCGGAAGCACGGCCTGACCGTCGACCACGTCGTCGCCGCCGAACTCGTCACCGCGGACGGGCGGCTGCTCCGGGTCGACCGGGACCACCACCCCGACCTGTTCTGGGCGGTACGCGGTGCCGGCGGCAACTTCGGCGTCGTCACCGCCCTGGAACTGGAGGCGTACGAGGTCGGCGACGTCGTCTACGCCCAGCTCGTCGTGGACGCCTCGGAACCGGCCGAGCTGCTGCGGCGCTGGGGCGCGCTGGTCGAGGAATCCCCCCGGGAGATCACCAGCTTCCTCTCGCTCTTCCCCGGCCGGCGCGGCAACCCACCGATGGCGCAGGTGACCCTGGTCTACGCCGGTGACGACGTCGAGGCGGCCGAGGCGGCACTCCGCCCGTTCCTGGAGATCGGGCCGGTCGTCGACCAGCAGGCGCAGCTCGTCGGGTACCCGGCGATCGTCGCCCCGCCCGGCAACCAGCACCACGGTCAGGGCCTGGCGGACAGCCACAGCGGCCTGCTGCACCACCTCACCGAGCCGGCCGCGGCGGCGCTGGCGAAGATGATCCGCTCCGGTGACGTACTCGTGGTGCAGTTCCGCTCGGTCGGCGGAGCCGTCAACGACGTCGCCCGGGACGAGACCGCCTATCCGCACCGGAGCCAGAACTTCTCGGTGCTCGCCGCCATCGTCCCGGAGCGCCGGGCCCGGCTCGACCGGCTCTGGGCCGAACTCCGTCCGCACCTGGACGGCATGTACCTCAGCTTCGAGTCCGACACCGCCCCGGAGCGCCTGCTGGACGCGTTTCCCGAGCCCACCCTCGGCCGGCTGCGTGCGGTCAAGGCGACCTACGATCCCGACAACGTCTTCGACCGCAACTTCCCCATCCCGCCGGCCACCCAGGGCGACGGCGACCGCGTCAGGTAGCGGCGTCGAGCCGGGCCCGCTGCTCGGCGGTGAGCACCAGCGCCACGCCGTCGAGGGCCTCCCGCAGCTGGGCGACGCTGCTCACCCCGACGATCGGGACGGCGGCGGGGCTGCCACCGGCCAGCCAGGAGAGCACCACGTGGTTGCGGGTGGTGCCGGTCTCGGCGGCGACCTCGTCGAGTACCGCCAGCCGGCGCTCGGTCCCCGGGTGCTCGTACTCCGGCGGCAGCGGCTTCTCCGCCCGGGTGTACCTGCCACTGAGCAGCGGCGTGTACGCCCAGAGCGACATCTCCGGGTCGCACTCCAGATAGTCGACCACCTCGTCGCTCACCGCGCCGAACCGGTGCGCCACGGTCGGCCGGGTCCCGGGGCGGGGCCTGAGGTAGGTGACGTGCTGCTGCACCGCCGTGAACCCGGTCATCCCGTTCACCCGGGCGATCTCCCGGGCCCGCTCCACCTGCCAGATCGCGTAGTTCGAGCAGCCGAGGGCGCCGACGGTACCGGCGGAGACGAGTTCGTCGAAGGCGACGACCGTCTCCGCCAGCGGCGTACGGCGGTCCTCCATGTGCGCCCAGTACAGGTCGACGTACTCGACGCCGAGCCGGCGGAGGCTGCCCTCGATGCCGTTCTTGACCACCGACGCCGACAGCCCCTCGGCGGTCTCCGGGAACCGGCCCGCCTCGGTCGGTTCGCAGCCCACCTTGGTGCTGATCCTGATCCGGTCCCGGACCCCGGGGCGCCGGGCCAGCCAGCGCCCGAGCAGTTCCTCGCTCTGCCCGCCGAAGCCGCTGGGGTCCTCCCAGAAGGCGTAGCAGTTCGCGGTATCGATCCAGGTGCCGCCGGCCTCGACGAAGTGGTCCAGGATCTCGAAGGAGGTCCGCTCGTCCTGGACCGTGCCGAAGAGCATGGCACCGAGCACGATGTCGTAGGTCATGCCTGGAAACGGTAGACCTCGATCGGACGGGCGGTACGCTCCAATCCCGTGCCAGATTCCCAGACCAATTCGGCGTGGGCGACGCTGCTGGAGATCGACTCCGCTGACCGGGGCCGGCGACCGCTGCACGACCGGCTGACCCGGGCGCTGCGGGCAGCGATCCGGGACGGCCGGCTGGCGACCGGTGCCGCCGTACCGCCCAGCCGGGCGCTCGCCGAGGATCTCGGCTGCTCGCGGTGGGTGGTGACCGAGGCGTACGCGCAGCTGGTCGCCGAGGGATACCTGCTGGCCCGGGTCGGTTCGGCCACCCGGGTCTCGTGGTCGCCGCAGACCGCTCCGGCCCGCCGCCGCGCGGTGCCGGGGCCGGCGCAGCAACCGGTCCGCTACGACCTGGCCCCCGGCCTGCCCGACCTGCGGGCCTTCCCGCGCCGCCGGTGGACCGAGGCGGTGCACTCGGTCACCGGCTCGGCCGCGCGGTACGACCTCGGCCCGCCCGACCCGGCCGGTCATCCGCGACTGCGCGGCACGCTGGCGGAGTACCTGCGGCGCTCGCGCGGGGCCGACACGCAGCCCGGGTCGGTGCTGGTCTGCGCCGGCATCACCGACGGGCTTTTCCGGATCTGCCGGGCACTGCGGGCCGAGGGTGTCACCGGGATCGCGGTGGAGGATCCGGGCTGGGGCCGGCTGCGGGACGCGGCGACCAGCGCCGGCCTGCGGATCCAGCCGGTCGGGGTGGACCGGGACGGGGTACGGGTGGCCGAGCTGGACCGGACCGGCGGGACCCGGGCCGTGGTGGTCGGCGCGGCACACCAGTTCCCGACCGGGGCGGTGCTCAGCCCCGACCGGCGGGCCGAACTGGTCCGCTGGGCCCGGACGGTCGACGGGTACGTCGTCGAGGACGACTACGACGCCGAGTTCCGCTACGACCGCCGGCCGATCGCGGTGATGCAGGGCCTCGATCCGCGCCGGGTGTTCCTGGTCGGCTCGGTCAGCAAGACCCTGTCGCCCGCCCTCGGCCTGGGCTGGACCGTCGCACCGCCGGCCCTACTGTCGGTGCTCGGGGCGGCGAACGCCGTCGCGGCACCCCCGCCGGTGCTGGACCAGCTCGCCCTGGCCACCTTCGTCGACCGCGGCTGGTACGACACGCACCTGCGCGCCGCCCGCCGCCGCTTCCGCACCCGCCGGGACGTACTCGTGCGGGAACTCGCCGCCCGGGTGCCGGACGGCGAGGTGGCCGGCACCGCCGCCGGCCTGCACATCCTGTTGCACCTGCCGGCCGGTACCGACACCGCGACGGTGGTCGGCCGGGCGGCGGTCGCCGGACTTCGTCTGGTGGACCTCGACGCCTACCGCGCGGAGCGGGCCGGGTCACCCGCGCTGGTCCTCGGGTACGGCAACATCACCGACGCCGAGATCCCACCGGCGGTCGCCCTGCTGCGGGCCGCGCTGGACCGGTCGCCGCCAGCCCCCCGAACCGCCGGGCGTCGCGGTCGCCCGACCCGCTAGTGCGATGTCCGGCAACGCCTCGGGGGACGATGGCCGCTACTCGGGCAGGGACTCCGCGTCGACCGGTGCCTCCCGGGCCGCGTCCCGGCCCACCGCCCACCGGACCAGCCGGTTGGCCTCGGCCCGTTCGATCCCGGTGGCCCGCAGAATGTCGCTGGCGGTGGTGCGCACCTGGGCCACGACCACACTGCCGGAGAAGCCGACCCCCTCGTCGTACGCCCGGCCGGCTGCGCTGACGGCGGAGAGCGCGCACTGCCGGGCGGACTTGGGCAGGGTACCGACGCCGAGGTCCTGCCGGAGCATCCGGACCGCGTCGGCGAGGGCCGAGATCGCCTCCGGCAGCGAGGACGGCCGGGGCTCGCCGTCCTCCAGTGCGGTCACCGCCCGGCGTACCAGGGTGCCGCTGTTCTGCACGGCGTGGTTGATGAACTCGGCGCCCTCGAAGTACTGGGTGAGGGCACCCCGGCGGTGCCAACGGGCCGGCGAGAGGATGGTGGTCTCCCGGCCGCCGTGCAGCGCCTCCTCCAGACCGTCCATGTACTCCTCGATCTCGGTCATCCGCTCCAGCGCCCGCTGGGCCCGTGTGGCGTCGTCGGTAGCCAGCGCCTCGGCCGTCTCCGACAACTGGTCGGCGAGCCGGTTCAGTGCCGGCCGGGCCGCCCGGTCGACCAGCCGCAGCGGGTTGACCGGCAGCAGCAGCGCGATCACCGCGAGGGCGATGAAGCCGCCGACCAGCGCGTCGATGACCCGCAGCGACTCGATGTCCGGCGACGCCGGGGTGAGGGCGACGATGAGTACCGCGGTCGCCGCCGCCTGGTTCACCACCGCCGGCCCGCCGCCGAGGAAGATGGTCAGCACGATGCCGAGGGTCACGACGATCCCGAGCTGCCAGGCGCCGCTGCCGATGACGAAGATCAGCAGGTCGCCGACGCCGATCCCCACCGCCACTCCGATGATCAGTTCGACGCTGCGCCGCAGCCGCTGGCCGACCGAGGAGGCGACGGTGCCGATCGCGGCGATCGGCGCGAAGACCGGATCGGGGTTGCCGAGGAAATGACGCGAGACGATCCAGGCCAGCGCGGCGGCCAACCCGGCCTGGACGGCGAGCGCCAGGTTGAACCGGGTGGTGTGCCAGCGGTCCCGGACGGTAGCCTCACCCCGGTCGCGTAACTGACCGAGAGCTTCGGCGATACGGGCCTGGTCGAGATCGAAGCGGTCGACAGTGCGCCGGGCGGAACGCATGGCCCGGCTTACCCGGGATCGCCACCTTCAACCACGAGCGCCAGCGACGGGCTTCGAGGGCACCGGTCGCGGGCTTCGAGGGCACCGGTCGCGGCTTCGGGGCACCGGGTGCAGGTTCAGGGCACCAGTCGCAGGTGGCCCTGCCGGCCGTTCGCCTCGACCTCCCAGCACCGACCGAAGCCCTGCACCCGGTCGAGCTGGATCCGGCCGAGCCGCTCGGGCACGTCGGGGTCCAGGACGAACCGTCCGTCCCCGGCCTGGAGGCCGAACATGGTCCGCAGGAAGAGCAGCGGGGCGGCGCTGGCCCAGGCCTGCGGGTTGCAGGCGGTCGGGTACGGCACCGGCACCCGGCCGAACGAGCGGTCGTAGCCGGAGAACGCCTCCGGCAGCCGGTTGTCGGAGTAGCGGGCCGCCTCCAGCATCGCCACGACGATCCGGTTCGCCTCCGCCCGGAAGCCGTACCGGGCCAGCCCGTGTGCGATGAGCGAGTTGTCGTGCGGCCAGACGGTGCCGAGGTGGTAGCCGATCGGGTTGTAGCCACGGTCGGCGGTCGACAACGTACGCACACCCCAGCCGGAGAAGAGTTCGTCGGACATCAGCTGCCGGGCCACGATCCCGGCCCGTTCCGCCGGCACGATGCCGCTCCACAGCAGGTGGCCCATGTTCGAGGTCATCGCGTCGATGGGTCGCTTGTCGCCGTCCAGGCCGAGGGCGTAGTAGCCGCCGCGCGCGTCCAGCCAGAAGTCCCGGTCGAACCGCTCGGCGAGCGCGGCGGCCTCGGCACGGAGTCGCCGGGCCAGCTCCGGGTCCGCGTACGGGCCGTCGGCGAGTTCGGCCATCCGCAGCTTCGCGTCGTAGGTGTAGCCCTGGATCTCGCAGGTGGCGATTGGCAGCACCGGAATCGTCCCGTCGGCGGACTGCACCCCGTTCCAGGAGTCGCGCCAGCACTGGTTGCCGAGTCCCTGACTGGACCGGGTGGCGTACTCGACGTAGCCGTCGCCGTCGGCGTCGCCGTACTCGTCGATCCAGCGCAGCGCCGCGTACGCGTTGTCGCGCAGCTCGTGCAGCAGTTCGTCGTCCCCGGTCCAGCGCCAGTACTCGGAGAGCAGCACCAGCCAGAGCTGGGTGGTG
Source organism: Micromonospora sp. WMMD1102 (assembly GCF_029626265.1). NCBI lineage: Bacteria > Bacillati > Actinomycetota > Actinomycetes > Micromonosporales > Micromonosporaceae > Micromonospora > Micromonospora sp. WMMD1102. Next base: position 4,156,021 of record NZ_JARUBN010000001.1, read on the forward strand.
TCGGCGGCCCCGTAGTACGGGTTGTGCGGCATCACGCCGAGCCGGGTCAACTCGCCGCTGCGGTACTCGTGCGGCATCTTTCCCGGTTCCCGGTCGGTGAAGTCGTCCCGGTCGGTGGCCTGGTGCTCGGCGAGGGTGAGCAGGGTGCCCCGGGCGAGTTCGTGTCCACCGAGCATCGCCTGGTACGCGGTGATCACCGAGTCGCGCCCGAAGAGGGTGAGGAACCAGGGCAGCCCGGCGGCGGTGATCACCACCCGCTGCCCGGAGACCTCCTTCTCGACCCGCATCGAGACCAGGTCGGCCACGGACTGCTGGTAGACGTCGCAGAGCAGGTCGGAGTCGGCGTGCAGGCCGGGCCGGCTGGCCCGCCACCGGCTCGTCGAGTCGTCCCTCCCGTCGACGGCGAAGACCTCGCCGAACTCGCGGCGGGTCGGCACCACGTCGACGTTGACGTACCGCAGCGGGACGTGCAGCTCGACCTGCCAGCCCTGCCCCGGGGGCAGCACCAGGTCCCAGACCAGGTCGTCGCCGTGCACCCGGTCGGCCGGCGGGAGCGCCACCACCTGGGTACGGACGGCGAACTCCCCGTTCTGGTAGCCGAACCAGAGCCGGGAGCCGTCGGCCAGGTGGTCCCGGACGATCTGCCCGGACCGGTCCCGGAGCCGCTCCTTGATCTCGAACAGGTCGGCGAAGTCGACGTCGACCGCCAGCCGTAGCTCGATCGACACCTCCTCGTCGGCGAAGCACTGCACCGCGATCCGTTCGAACATTCCCTCGCCGACGAACCGCTGCCGGCGGATCCCGATCCGGTTGGCGGGCAGGCCGGGCAGTTCCGCGTTGGCCAGGAAGAAGGCCGCCGAGTACGGGTCGACCGCGCTGGACCCGAGCAGCAGCGGCCGGGCGCCGCCCAGCAGCAGCTGCCAGCGGCTCAGGAACCGGGTGTCCTCGTGGACCAGCCCGCCGATCGAGCCGGGCGGCACGTCCCCGAGCGCGTCGGAGAGCATGAACGACAATCCGTCGAGTACGCCTATCGCGTCCGGGCCCAGCTCGGGCGGCAGGTCGCGGTCCGTCCCGCTCGGCGTCCGGCCGGCCGGCACCGGTTCCGGGCTCGGGTCCGCAGGAGTCGGTCGGCGCTTACCGGTCGTCGTCACGCGCACCTCCGAACGGGGACGCGGATTGCGGGCGTACAGCCCGTAATGTACCGGCCGCCTTCCGGCCGCAGGCCCGAACGACCGGATCTCCGGCAGACGACCACCACACTCCCGACCACGTCGGTCAGTGAGGTGCAAGGAAGGGCCCCCGCTACAACAAAAAGCGATAACGGGGGGCCCTTCCTTGCACCTCAGCGGCGGGCTGGACGCTGGGCTGTCCAGTCCGCCTTCAGTTTCCGTCCAATCGATCTTGTGATGGTCGATGCGATGACACCGACCTTCCCGCTCTCCTTCGCCCAGCTGGGGCTGTTGCGCGTCGACGGGCTCCGGACCGGCTCCGACGGGCTCCCGACCGGGCGCGGCCACGTGCTCGGCAGGTGCTACGACGTCGACGGCGACCTGCGGCTCGCCGCGCTGCGACACGCGCTGGCCGCGGTGGTACGCCGGCACGGGGCGCTGCGGACCGTCTTCCGGCCGGCCCCGGACGGGCCGGTGCAGCGGGTCGAACCCGCCGGCCCGGTACCGCTGCGGATCGTCGACCACAGCGACCGGCCGGCCCCGCTCGCCGGGGCGCTGGCCGAGGCGCAGCGGGCGGTGCTGGCCCCCTTCGACCTGGTCGGCGGGACACCGGTCCGCTTCCTGGTGCTGCGACTCGCGCCCCGCCGCCACCTCTTCGCCGTCGCGGTCCATCCGCTCGTCGGGGACGGCCGGTCGATCGAGATCATCCTGCGGGACCTCGGGCTCGGCTACCTCCGCGCGCTGGCGGACGGCCCGACCAGGCTGCCGGAACCGGCGATCGGATACCACGACTGGGTGATCTGGCAGCGCCACCAGCTCTGCGGCATCCGTCGGGCCGACCTGCGCGCCTGGTGGCGGTCGGCGCTCGCCGACGTACCCCGGATCCTCGACCTGGCCGACCCGCGACCGCACCCGGCGGACATGGGTGACGCTGCGGACCCGGTCCGGACCGGGCCGCGCGGCCGTGGCGGCCGGCTCGGCGTGCCACTCCCACCGGCGACCCGGTACGCGGTGCACGCCCTCGCCCGCCGGGAGCGCGCCACACCGTCGGCCGTACTGCTCGCCGGCTACGCCGCACTGCTCGCCCGGTACGCGGGAGTGCCGCGGCTGCTGGTCGGCATCCCGGTGGCGAACCGGGAGTACTCGAGGACCGCCGAGGTCGTCGGGCGCTTCGTCGACACCCTGCCGGTACCGGTCGACCTGACCGGGACACCCACCTTCGCCGAACTGGTCCGCCGGACCCGACGGGCCACGGTCGGGGTGCTCGAACACCAGGACCTCCCGTTCGAGCAGCTCGTCGCCGACCTCGCCCCGGCCCGGGACGGTGACCGGCCGCCGCTGGTGCAGGTGTGTTTCAGCCACCGGGCCGCGGACGCGCCGGCCGGGACACTCACTCTGCCGTCCTGCACGGTGACCGAGATCCCGCTCGACATCGGTGGCGGCGCGTTCGAGCTGACGCTGTCGGTCGACGAGTCCACCGCGGACGGCGCGGTGTCGGCCGAGTACGACGCCGACCGGTTCACCGCGTCGTTCGTCGGGGAGCTGCTGCGGGCGTACCCGGTGCTGCTCGACGCCGCCACCGGTGCGCCCGGCACGGCCGTGGCCGAGCTGCCGCCGCTGCCGCGCTGACGCGTCCGCCACCTCGGCCTCCCGCCCACCGCCGAGCGGACCGGCGGACATCTGCCGCTCCGGTCGGTTCCGGGTGGGGGACGACGGCGGGGCCGCCGCCAGCGGGTTGCTGGCGGTGGCCCCTCGTCGAACTACGGATCTGTTCCGGTCGTGTCTGTCGTTACGGTGCGGCGGGCGGAACGACCTTCACGACCGCCCACTGGTTGTGGTGGCCGGGCTGGAGCAGGTCGAACCGGACGCCGAAGTTCAGCCCGACCTCGCCCGGGTTGCCGGTGCCGGTCTGCACCCCGCCGCCCAGGTCGATGCCGTACTGGCTGCGCGCCGGCTTGCCGTTGCGGTCCACGATCCGCACCGAGTACGGCGCGTTGTCCTTCGAGGGCACCACGACCGAGGCGTCGGCGTCCCGGAAGAAGAGCGGGCTCTCGGCGTCGAGGTCCGGCCGGTACTCGATGCCCGGGTACCAGCCCTTGCTGTCGGTGAACGACTTGACCCCGGGCTGCGCCTTGAACTTGGTGCAGTACGCGCTGAACGGCTCGTTCGGCGCCTCGTAACACTCGGTGAACGGGTACGTCCTGCCGAAGCCGAACGCCGCGTTCGACGACTGTGGCCGGGACGGCAGGTTGTCCAGCAGCGACGGGTCCTTGGCCGCCGCCGTACCCGTCCGGCGGTACGGGTCGAAGTGCGAGTCCACGATCAGCAGACCGCCCTTGGCCCCGATGCTCGGCGGGTCGTAGACGTTGTTCAGGACCAGGTTGAGGTTGCCGTAGCTGGTGTCCCGGTACCAGACGAGCATGCCCGGGGCGTTGTACGGCACCCGGTCCACCTTCCAGGCACCGTCCCGGTTGTAGTTCGTCTGGTAGGCGTACTTCAGACCCTCGTCGAAGCCGTCGTGGTTACGCCACTCGGCGAGGTAGTAGTGCGCGTAGGAGAACTCGCCGGGCGAGATGCTCCAGCCCGTACCCGTGGTGGTGGTGAAGCTGCCCACCGTGGCGGTCCAGCCGTCGGCGCCGCTCTCCACGTCGTCGGACCAGGTGGTGGCACCGTCCGCGGTCACCGAGAGGTCGTCGGTGAACCAGCCGGTGTCCTCGAACGCGGCGTCGGTGGCGTACCGCAGCCGGAGCTGGACGGTCTGCCCGGCGTACGGCGTCAGGCTGACGTAGTCGTGCCGCCACTGCCCGCCGGTGCTGCCGGTCAGGCCGTACTTCTTGTCGCCGTAGTCGTGCATCCGGCCGTTCGGGTCCGGGTAGCCGTCGTCGGTGGAGACGAGGTTGCCCTCGGCGTCGAAGACCTTCTGCTCGGTCCAGGTGCCGCCGCCGTCCGTGGAGACCTCGACGAAGCCGAAGTCCCAGTCCTCCTCGATGGAGTAGTTGTTCCAGAGCCAGAACCGCACGTCGCCGCCGGCCGGCACCGCCAGGCTGCGGGTCAGCCGGACGTCGGCCCAGGACTGGTCGTTGTTCGTCCACCACTGGCCCTCGCCGCTGTGCGGGGTGGAGAGGCTGATCTGCTTTGCCGGCAGGTTCACCCGGACGCCGTCCTCGGTGCCGACCGGGGTCCGCGAGGTCTGCCCGACCTTGACCCGGGCCGGGTCGTCGCCGGGGTTCAGGATCACCGGGTCGGCCCAGCCGAGCACGAACTTGTCCCAGAGGCCCATGTGGGTGGGGATGCCCTGGAAGATCGGGCCGGTGTGCGAGCCGGACGACATCAGGTCCCAGAAGTCGACGTCCGAGTCGCCGCCGGAGCCGATGTCGTAGAGGTCCGGCAGGCCGAGGTCGTGGCCGTACTCGTGGGCGAAGACGCCGACGCCGGAGTCCTCCGGCTGGACGATGTAGTTGCTGATCATCTTGTCGGTGCCCGGGATGGTGTAGCCGGGCACGATCGCCGACGAGTGCGCCCAGATCGCGTACGGGCCCTCGGCGCCGCCGCCGCCGGACTTGTCCTCACCGGCGTGCACGAGTACCAGGTGGTCGACGACGCCGTCCGGCTCGTTGAAGTTGCCGTCGCCGTCGGCGTCCGCGGTGTCCTCGATGTCGTAGTCGGCCCACGGGAAGTCCGGGTTCTGCGCGGCCAGCACGTTCACCGCGTCGACCCCGAGCGCGCTCGGCCCGGCCGGGTTGTCCGGGTGCCCGTTCATGTCCTGGCTGGCCCCGGCCTCCCAGGTGCCGTCGACCTGGGTGCAGGTGTCGGCGCCGTACCACGCCTCGGAGTGCGGCACGGTCACCCAGGGGGTCGCCTGGCCGTCCACCGTGTAGGCGCCCTTGGACATCTCCAGGTACATGTTGCGCATCGTGTAGCCGCGCAGGTCGATGCCGCGCCGCCCGTCGGGGCCGCGCAGGTCGGTGCGGACCCGTTCGGTGATGCCCTCCTTGGTGTAGAGCATCTTGTTGTAGAACTCGGTGGAGAAGTCCGGCACCCACATCGAGTTGTTGTCCGGGTGCGACGCCTTCGCCGGGTTCGGGATGTTGTTGTGCAGCGGCCCGTTCTGCACGCTGCCGGGCACGCACTCCCGCTCGTTCTGCGGGGTGGTCGCGTCGTCGAACGTCGCCCTCGGCACCATCACGCCGGTGAAGTCGTCGTCCGCGTCCGGGTTGAACTCGACCAGGATGGTCAGCAGCTTCGCGACCTGCGTCTCGTCGGCCTGCTTGTAGCGGATGTGCCGGGGGTTCCTGCCGGTCCGGATCGCCTCTGCCTCGGTCTTGGCCAGCCCCCGGGCCGCTACCGGGTTGCCCTCGACGAACTTCCGGCCGTACGCGCTCACCGGGTCGGGCTTGGCCCGCTTGATCTTGCGCTTACCGTCCCGGACCACCACCTCGGTCCCGTCGGTGGGCCGCTCGACCTTCGGGTCGACGTAGTTGATGTAGTAGTCCCGCTCGGTCGGCGTGAACCGGGCGGCCCGGTCGGCACTCGCCGGCCCGGCGCCGCCGACCGCCACCCCGGCCGCCGCGACCAGCAGCACGGGCACCGAAGCCGCGAGCAGGCGCCTTCGGCCGCCGGCCCATCTTCTCCCCCCGCTGGCTGTCCCTCGTTGCACGTCCCTCCCCTTCCGCGCTGCCCTGAGCCCTTCCGAGCTGCCCTGAGCGAAGAATCACCCCGCGCATCCGTGCGGACACGCGGGCAACGACAGGGACGCTATGCGACGGCACGGTCATGGACAACCACCGCTGTCCTTTCCGGAGCACACACCCGTGCAACGCCGGGCAGTCCGCGCTTCTCCGTCCATCAGGTACCTTCCCGGTCACCGATCCGGGGGCGTCGGCGGTGGTCAGTGCGATTCGCGGGCCACCTGGTCGCCGCTGCCGCCGACCAGGAAGTCCAGGTCGGCTCCGGTGTCGGCGCCGAGCACGGTGTCCACGTAGAGCCGTTCCCAGCCCCGGGCCGGCTGGGCCAGCGCGGCCACCATCGCCGGGGCGGGCGGCCGGGCCGCCAGCTCTTCGGCCGGGATGTCCACGTCCAGCCGCCGCGCCGGCACGTCGAGCACGATCGGGTCCCCGGTGCGTACCCGGCCCAGCGGCCCACCCGCGGCGGCCTCCGGCGCGACGTGCAGCACCACCGTCCCGTACGCCGTGCCGCTCATCCGGCCGTCGCAGATCCGCACCATGTCGCGAACGCCCTGGCGGAGCAGCTTCTCCGGCAGCGGCAGGTTGGCCACCTCCGGCATCCCCGGATAACCCTTCGGCCCGCAGCCGCGCAGCACCAGCACCGAGTCGGCGTCGACGTCGAGATCCGGGTCGTCGAGCCGGGCGTGCAGCTCCTCGACCGAGTCGAAGACCAGCGCCCGGCCCCGGTGCCGGAGCAGGTGCGCCGACGCGGCGGCGGGCTTGATGATCGCGCCGGCCGGGGCGAGGCTGCCGCGCAGCACCGCGATGCCCGCCTCCGGCATCAGCGGCGCGCTGCGGGGTCGGATCACCTCCGGGTCACCGATCTCGTGCCCGGCCAGGTAGTCGCCGATCGGCCGGCCGGTCACCGTCGGTGCCGCCGCGTCCAGCAGGTCGGCGACCTGGTTCAGCACCGCCGGCAGGCCACCGGCCCGGTGGAAGTCCTCCATCAGGAACCGGCCGGCCGGTTGCAGGTCGACGAGCAGCGGTACGCCGCTGCCGAGCCGGTCGACGTCGTCCAGGGTGATCGGCACCCCGACCCGGCCGGCGATGGCCAGCAGGTGCACGACCGCGTTCGTCGAACCGCCCAGCGCGGCCAGCGCGACGACCGCGTTCCGGAACGACGCCTCGGTCAGCACCTCGCTGGGCCTGCGCTGCGCCGCGACCATCTCGACGACCAGCTTGCCGGTGGCGTGCGAGCGGGCCAGCAGCCGGCTGTCGGAGGCGGGCAGTCCGGCCGTGCCGGGCAGGGTCATCCCGAGCACCTCGGCGAGCAGGCCCATCGTGGAGGCGGTGCCCATGGTGTTGCAGTGGCCCCGGCTGCGGATCATCGAGGACTCGGAGTCGAGGAAGCCGGCCGGCGAGAGGGTGCCGGCGCGTACCTCCTCGGAGAGCCGCCACACGTCGGTGCCGCAGCCCAGCGGCACGCCCCGGAAGGTGCCGGTGAGCATCGGGCCGCCCGGCACCACAACCGCCGGCAGGTCGACCGAGGCGGCACCCATCAGCAGTGCCGGGATGGTCTTGTCGCAACCGCCGAGCAGCACCACCCCGTCGACCGGGTTGGCCCGGATCATCTCCTCGATCGCCATCGCGGCCATGTTGCGCCAGAGCATCGCGGTCGGTCTGACCTGCGTCTCGCCGAGCGAGACCACCGGCAGGTTGAGTGGCACGCCACCGGCCTCCCAGACGCCGTTGGCGACGCTCGCCGCCACTTCGTCCAGGTGCCGGTTGCAGGGGGTGAGGTCGGACGCGGTGTTGGCGATGGCGATCTGCGGCCGTCCCTCGAACGCCGAGTCCGGCAGGCCGCGCCGCATCCAGGCACGGTGCAGGTAGGCGTTGCGGTCCGAGCCGGCGTACCACTGGTCGCTCCGGAGTGCAGGCATACTCTCCATTATCAAGAACAACTTCGGGTACGTCCTCCGCCGGCCCCGCCGTTCCGGGCCGTCGTCGCAGCCGGTGACCACCGCCGGTACGGTGGGCTGAAGTCGTGCGTGCCCTCGTGCTGACCGGTCCGGGCACCGCCGAGGTGCGCGAGGTCGAGTCGCCGGTCGCCGGGCCGGGCGAGGTGGTCGTGGACGTGCTGCGGGCGGGTGTCTGCGGCACCGACGCGGAGTTCTTCTCCGGACACATGGCGTACCTGCACAGCGGCGACGCCCGCTATCCGCTGCGGATCGGGCACGAGTGGTGCGGGGTCGTCTCGGCGGTCGGTCCCGGGGTGCCGGAGAACTGGCTGGGCCGGCGGGTCACCGGTGACACGATGCTCGGCTGCGGCCGGTGCCCCCGTTGCCGGGGCGGCCGGCAGCACCTCTGCGCGGACCGCTACGAGATCGGCATCCGGGGCGGCTGGCCGGGTGCGCTCGCCGAGCGGCTTCCGGTGCCGGTCCGCGCCCTGCACCCGCTGCCCGACCAGGTCGACGCCACGCTCGGCGCGCTCGTGGAGCCGGGCGGCAACGCGCTGCGGGTGGTCGAGGCGGCCCGGGTCGGTCCCGGCCGGCGGCTGCTGGTGCTCGGTCCGGGCACCATCGGGCTGCTGGTGGCGCAGATCGCGGCGGCCCGGGGCGCCGAGGTGCACCTGCTGGGCCGGGACGACGCCTCGCTCGACTTCGCCCGCCGGCTCGGCTTCGGGTACGCCTGGACGGCGCGGACCCTGCCGGAGGAGGCCGCGCTGACCTTCGACGCGGTCGCCGACGCCGCCAACGACGAGCACCTGCCGGCGTACGCGGTGCGGCGGGTGGAGCCCGGCGGCCGGGTCGTCTACGTCGGACTCGCCGAGCGGCCCAGCCTGCTCGACACCCGGGAACTGGTGCTCAGGGACCTCACCGCGGTCGGCGTGCTCAGCGCCTCCGGCGGGCTCGCCGGCACCGTCGCGCTGTACGCCTCGGGCGCCGTCGACCCGCGTCCGCTGGTGGCGGCGACGGTGGGGCTGGACGGGGTGGCGGCGGTACTGCGCGGCGATCGCGATCCCGGCTGGGGTGCCGCCCCGAAGATCCACGTCGACCCGCGACGGTGATCGGCAGGGCGAGGCTCGGTTGTTGCCGATGTTACGTCCGCCGACCGGTTCTTGTAGCTTGTAGGCATTGTCTCGACTGTCCTGCGGCGTAGCCCTGGCCGGATAGGCATGGAGAGGGTTTAGGCGATGATGAAGCGTGCCGTTCGGTTCACCAAGCACAACACGCCCAACTCGGTGCGTGTGGTGGCACGGCGGGTGATGGGTGAGGCATACAACGCGAAGCTGCGACTGTCCGTGCCGGTGGAGTCACGCAGCGAGTTCGGCAACGTCTACCACTGCACGATCCGCAAGACGGCCAGCCAATGGATCAAGGCCCTGCTCAGCGACCCGGTCGTCTACCGCTACTCCGGCCTGCTGCCCTACGACCCGCGCCCGCACAAGTGGCGTTACCCGCAGCCCTGCCCGCGCGGCCGGGTGGTCTCCACGCTCTTCGTCTCCTACAACGGCTTCATGAACATCCCGAAGCCGGACCCGTACCGGGTGTTCTTCGTGATCCGCGACCCGCGCGACATCGTGGTCTCCAGCTACTTCTCCTACCGCAGCTCGCACACTGCGATGGGTGACGTGCTGGAGGTGCGGAAGGTCCTCCAGGAGAAGCCGAAGAAGGAGGGCATGCTCTATCTGATCGACCATCTGGCCGGCAAGGGCACGTTCCGGTCGTTGCGGGCCTGGGCGAAGGCGCCGGAGGACGGGACCGTCGGCCTGTTCAAGTACGAGGACCTGACCGGCGAGCGGCAGGCGGACGAGGTGGCGCGGCTGATGCGGCACTGCGGGTTCCCGATCCCGCCGGACGAGTTGACGGCCCTGCTGTCCCGGTACAGCTTCTCCAGGATGCGGAGCACCCGGGCGAGCGCGGGCCCGCTCTCGCACTACCGCCGGGGCGCACACGGCGACTGGGTCAACCACTTCGACGACGACATCCACGAGGCGTTCGTCGCGGCCACCGGCGACCTCGTCAAGGTGCTCGGCTATCCCGAGTCCGACCAGGTCTTCCAGGAGCACGGCGCGCAGCAGTCCTGACCGGGCGCCGCCCCGGCGGGGGCGGGCCACGCCGGTCGACCGCGGTTGGGCGAGGGCGTCGTCACAGCACCCGGCGCAGCCACTCCTCCACCCCGGCGATGTGCACCGTCGCCCAGGCCCGGGCCAGCTCCGGCTCTCCCGAGGCGACCGCGTCCAGGATCGCCGCGTGCTGCTCCCGGGTCTTGTCGACCGCTCCCTCCTGGGTCAGCCCGCGCCACACCCGGGCCCGGGTGGTCGGCCCGGAGAGGCTGTCCAGCAGCGACGTCAGCACGTTGTTGCTGGCACACGCCGCGATCTGCCGGTGGAACTCCAGGTCGTTCGCGACCAGCTCGTCGATGCTCGGGTCGTCGGCGAGCCCGTCCAGCACCGCCCGCAGCCCGACCAGCCGCGCCTCGGTCATCCGCTGCGCCGCCAGTGCCGTCGCGCCCGGCTCCAGGATCCGGCGTACCTCCAGGAACTCCAGCACGGTGTCGTCGCGGTGCAAGTCGACGACGAAGCTCAGCGCGTCCAGCAGCAACGCCGGGTCGAGGCTGGTCACGTACGTCCCGTCGCCCTGCCGGACGTCGAGGACCCGGATCAGCGAGAGCGCCCTGACCGCCTCCCGCAGCGAGTTGCGGGACAGGCCGAGCCGCTCGGCCAGGTCGGGTTCCCGGGGCAGCCGGTCACCGGGGCGCAGCTCACCGGCGACGATCATCTGCTTGATCTTGTCGATCGCCTCGTCCGTGACCGCCACGCGTTCCTCCCACGTCCTCGCGTACCCCGCAGACCGGTCGCCGGTCAGTCCCGGAGCCGGTAGGTGCGCACCGCCGTCGCGCCGAAGACCGCCGACCGCTCGGCCGTCGACAGCGGCGGCAGCACCTCGGTCAACGCCGTCAGCACGTCGCCGTAGCCGGCGGCGAGCCGGCAGACCGGCCAGTCCGAACCGAACATCAGCCGCTCCGGTCCGAACAGCCGGACCGCCTCGGCGACGAACGGCCGCAGGTCGGCAGGGAGCCACCGCCGCCAGTCCGCCTCGGTCACCAGGCCGGAGAGCTTCGCGGTGACGTTCGGCGAGGCCGCCAGCTCGGCGAGCGGACCGGCCCAGCCGGCCAGCCCGGCCGCACCGTCCCGGACCCCCGGCTTGCCCAGGTGGTCCAGCACGAAGCGCAGCTGCGGCACCTCGCGGGCGACCCGGGCCACCGCCGGCAACTGGTCCGCCCGGCACACCACGTCGAAGGCCAGTCCGGCTTCCGCGACGGTACGCAGCCCGCGCCGCACCGCCGGCCGGTCCAGGTAGCCCGGATCGGTCTCGGCCTGCAACTGCGGCCGGACCCCGACCAGCAGCTCACCGCCGGGCAGCGCCCGGTAGCCGGCGATCGTCGCGGCCAGCTCCGGATCGGCCGGGTCGGCCCAGGCCACCACGCCGGCGATCGCCGGGGTACCGGCGGCGTAGCCGAGCAGGATCTCCGCCTCGCCGGTGTCGCACCGCCCGCCCTCGACGAGTACGGTCCGGTCGACTCCGGCCGCGGCCAGCTCGGCGAGCAGGTCGGCGGGGAGGAACGAGCGGCGGATCGGGGCCAGTTCCGGCGCGTCGAGCCAGGAGTATCCGTCGGAGATCCGCCACAGGTGGTGGTGCGCGTCGACGATCATCGCGCACCCACCCGGGACGTGGGTACCGGTGCGTCGGGGCGGAGCAGTCCTGCGGCGACCAGCTCCGACCAGAACACCCCGGGCGGCGGGTCGGCGGCGGGTCTCGCGGCGTCCAACTCGGCGGGGATCACCTGGTGGACGCTGTCGTATTCGGGCTGCCGGCCCGGCTTGAGCCGGGTGTGCGGGGCGATCCGCTGCATGGCCGGAGAAACTCCTTCCGCTACCGCTTCGACAGGTTGGCCAGGACTGACAATAGATCGGATGTCTATCAGGCTGTTCCCGGCCTCACAAGAGTCGGAGGTCCCAAATTGCCGAGAGTTCTTGAGGCACGGAATCGTTAGGTCGGATGACCAGCCTCCGGTCAGTCGGGCGGCGGAGCCGACCGGAGACGCAGCCCGTACATGCCACCGTCCACTCCCAACACCACGCCGGTGGTCGCCCCGGAGTACGGGCTGGCGAGGTAGGCGATCGCCGCCGCCACCTCGTCCGCGCCGACCAGCCGGCCGGTCGGCTGGCGGGCCTGGAGCGCGGCGAGTTCCGCCGCCGGGTCGTCGGCGGAGTTCAGCAGCCGGCGTACCCAGGGGGTGTCCACGGTGCCGGGGTTGACGCAGTTGACCCGGATCCCCTCCCGGACGTGGTCGGCCGCCATCGCCAGGGTCAGCGACTGCACCGCACCCTTGCTGGCGCTGTAGAGCGCCCGGTCGGGCAGCCCGGCCCAGGCCGCGATCGAGCAGGTGTTGACGATCGCGGCGGACGACGACCGGCGCAGGTGCGGCAGGGCGGCCCGGGTCACCCGGACCATCCCGACCACGTTCACGTCGAGTACCCGGTGCCACTCGTCGTCCGGGTTGGTCTCCACGGTGCCCAGGGCGCCGATCCCGGCGTTGTTGACGAGTACGTCGAGGCCGCCGTGCGCCGCGACCACGGCGGCGATCCCGGCGCGTACCGAGGCGTCGTCGGAGACGTCGGCGGCGATCCCGAGCAGCGGTTCGGGCACCGCCGCCGGGTTCAGGTCCAGGCAGGCGACCCGGGCGCCACGGTCGGCCAGCAGCATGGCAGTGGCCAGTCCGATGCCCGAGGCGCCACCGGTCACCACAGCGCTCAACCCGGCGAACTCGCCCCGCCCGCCGCCTCCGCCGGCCGTCCCGCCGGGACCGCCCGCTCGGTCCGGACCGTTGCCGGAGGTCACGGCAGCACGACCCCGGGCGCCGGGACCGGGGCCGCGGCGCCCGGCACCGAGGTCGCCGCCCCGGGCGCCGGGACCTGGACCGCCCCGCCGGCCGCCGTCGTGGCGGCCGCGGCCCAGACCGGACCGTCCGGATAGGCATACCCGGTGAGCGTCTCCGGGCGCATCGTGGAGCTGAACCCGGGCGCGCCGGGTGCCACGTAACGGCCCTGGCGGACCACCACCGGGTCGACGAAGTGCTCGTGCAGGTGGTCGACGTACTCGTTGCCCCGGCCGATGGTGAAGATCATGCCTGGCCCACCGTCTGCCGCTGCCGCCCCAGCCCGTCGATCTCCAGCTCGACGACGTCACCGGCGACCAGGTACGGCTTCGGCTCGGGTTGGCCGAGCGCCACCCCGGCCGGGGTGCCGGTGTTTATCACGTCTCCCGGATAGAGCACCATGAACTGGCTCAGGTAGTGCACGATCTCGGCCACCGGAAAGACCATGTTGCCCGTGTTGCCGTCCTGCCTGGGCGTGCCGTTGACCCAGAGCCGCAGCCCGAGCTGCTGCGGGTCGGGCACCTCGTCGGCGGTGACCAGCCAGGGGCCGAGCGGGTTGAACGTCTCGCAGTTCTTGCCCTTGTCCCACTGCCCGCCGCGTTCGAGCTGGTACTCCCGCTCGGAGACGTCGTGCGAGACGGCGTACCCGGCGACGTGGTCGAGCGCCTCCTCCGGACCGGCCAGGTATCGTGCCGTCCGCCCGATCACCACGGCCAGTTCGACCTCCCAGTCGGTCTTGGTGCTGCCGCGCGGCAGCAGCACCTCGTCGTCCGGGCCGACCACCGTGTCGGCGGCCTTCATGAAGACCACCGGCTCGGTGGGGAGCGGGGCGTCGATCTCGGCGGCGTGGTCCCGGTAGTTCAGCCCGACGCAGACGATTTTCCCGGGCCGCAGCGGTGGCCCGGTCCGCAGTCCCTCGGGCAGCACCGGCAGGCTCTCGACGTCGAGTCCGGCCAGCCGCTCGACGCCGCCGCCGGCCAGGAACGACCCGTCCAGGTCAGCGACGACCCCGCCGAGGTCGCGTAACCGCCCGGCCTCGTCCAGCAGCGCCGGGGACTCCTGTCCCGGTGCACCCACCCGCAAAAGCCTCACCCGTTGCCCCCACCTTCCGCGTAACCCGTCAGCAATAGGTCCGATGTCTATCAGGTGGGCTCACCGGCACACAAGGGCCGGAAGCCGATCGCCGCCGCGCTGACCTGCCCGCATCCCGTCAAGACGCCGGACCTTCTCGGTGGAGTCGCCGGTGTCGACGACGACAATCCAGGATCAGCCCTTGTCTGCCCAGCCTGTCCTTTGTAATCTCGTCGCCAAACATCGGATGCGTGCCCGAGGAGCCCTCCAGCCGTGCACAACCCCGAACGCGGGTCGGGTGCCGCCGCCTCCGCCGGGGATCCGCTCGCCCTCTGGTACGACGAGCCGGCCGCCGACTGGGAGACCCGGGCCCTGCCGATCGGCAACGGCGCCCTCGGCGGGATGGTCTTCGGCCGGGTCGGCACCGAGACAGTCCAGCTCAACGAGAAGACGCTCTGGACCGGTGGCCCCGGCTCGGCCGACGGCTACGACTTCGGCAACTGGACCTCGCCGCGCCCCGGCGCGATCGACGAGGTGCGACGCATGGTCGACGAGCGGGGCCGGCTCGGCCCGGCGGAGGTGGCGGAGCGGCTCGGCCAGCCGAAGCGCGGCTGCGGGGCGTACGACACCTTCGGGGAGTTGTCGCTGCGGCTCACCCGGCACCCCGGCCCGGTCGGCGACTACCGTCGTGAGCTGGATCTCGGCCGGGCCGTCGCCACGGTCCGCTACACCGCCGACGGGGTGCGCCACACCCGCGAGTACTTCGCCAGCCACCCCGACGGGGTACTGGTGCTGCGGCTGGTCGCCGACCGGCCAGGGAGGATCGGCTTCACCGCCGGGGTGACCGCGCCGGACAACCGCTCGAAGAAGGTCATCGCCAGCGGCGGCCGGATCACCTTCGCCGGTGCGCTCACCGACAACGGGCTCAGGTACGAGGCGCAGATCCAGGTCCTCGCCGGCGGCGGCACGGTCACCGACGGCACCGACGGCACGGTCACGGTGGCCGGGGCGGATGCCGCCACGCTGCTGCTGGGCGCCGGCACGGACTACGCGGGCGGCGCTCCGACGTACCGGGGCGCCGACCCGCACGCCCGGGTCACCGCGACTGTCGACGCGGCGGCCGGGAAGTCCTACCCCGACCTGCTCGCCGCGCACACCGCCGACCATCGCCTGCTCTTCGACCGGGTACGCCTGGACATCGGCCAGCAGATGCCGGCTGTCCCCACCGACGAGCTGCTGCGGCGCTACCGGGGCGGGGCGTCGGCGGCGGACCGCGCGCTGGAGGCGCTCTTCTTCGCCTACGGCCGCTACCTGCTGATCGCCTCCTCCCGGGCCGGCTCGCTGCCGGCGAACCTCCAGGGTGTCTGGAACAACGTCACCGACCCGCCGTGGGACGCCGACTACCACGTGAACATCAACCTCCAGATGAACTACTGGCCGGCCGAGACGACGAATCTCTCCGAGACCACCGCCCCGCTCTTCGACTACGTCGACGCGCTGGTGCCACCGGGCAGAGTCACCGCCCGGCAGGTGCACGGCAGCCGGGGCTGGGTGGTGCACAACGAGACGAACGTCTTCGGCTTCACCGGCCTGCACAACTATCCGCAGGCGTTCTGGTTTCCGGAGGCCGGTGCCTGGCTGGCCCAGCACTACTACGAGCACTACCGGTTCACCGGTGACGAGACGTTCCTCCGGCAGCGGGCGTACCCGCTGATGCGGGAGTTGGCACTCTTCTGGCTGGACGAGCTGGTGGTCGACCCGCGCGACGGCAGCCTGGTGGTCTCGCCGAGCTACTCGCCGGAGCACGGCGACTTCACCGCCGGTGCCGCGATGTCGCAGCAGATCGTCCGGGAACTCCTCGGCAACACCGTCGAGGCGGCCGGGATCGTCGGCGACGACGACGCGTTCCGTCGCGAGCTGCGGGACGCGCTGGCCCGGCTCGACCCGGGGCTGCGGGTCGGCTCGTGGGGGCAGTTGCAGGAGTGGAAGGCGGACCTGGACGACCCGGCCGACCGGCACCGGCACGTCTCGCAACTGTTCGCCCTGCACCCGGGCGCGCAGGTCAGCGCGCTCGACGATCCGGAGCTGGCCGCCGCCGCCCGGGTCTCGCTCACCGCACGCGGCGACGGCGGTACGGGCTGGAGCAGGGCGTGGAAGATCAGCTTCTGGGCCCGGCTGCTGGACGGGGACCACGCGCACCGGATGCTCGCCGGGCAACTGCGGCAGAGCACATTGCCGAACCTCTGGGGCACCCACCCGCCGTTCCAGATCGACGGCAACTTCGGCGCCACCGCGGGGATCGCCGAGATGCTGGTGCAGAGCCAGCGCGCCGAGGTGCACGTGCTGCCGGCGCTGCCCGGGGCCTGGCCGACCGGGTCGGTCCGTGGCCTGCGGGCCCGGGGCGGGCTGACCGTCGACGTGGCGTGGTCGGCGGGAGCAGCCACCGAGATCGCCCTGACCGCCGACCGCACCGTCGAGGTGACGCTGCGCAACCCGCTCTTCGCCACCCCACACACCCTGCGCGACACGACCACCGGCGCGCCTGTCACCGCGACCCTCCACGGCGAGCGCCTCACCTTCACCCCCCGCGCCCACCACCGCTACCTCGCCGCCCCAGCCCGGTGATGGCACTACATCGCGGAAAGGGTGGCCTCCCGACCGTCGGACGGCCACTCTTTCCCCGATAGAGCGCGATTCTCCCCGGCACGGGCGGGGTCAGGGGACGGTGATCACGACTTTGGCGCGGGCGTGTTCGGCTTCGAGGTAGCGGATGGCGTCGGGCACCTGGTGCAGCGGGTAGGTCCGGTCGATGACCGGGGTGAGCCGGCCGGCCTCGGCGTGCTCGCGGAGCGTGTCGAGGTGTTGTCGGCCGGGCTCGGCGTCGAGAACGACGATGCGGTGCCGGACGAAGGGTGCCAGCAGGCGGCCACTGGTGAGAAGCCGGACCGGTCCGAGCAGGTTGCCGCCGCTGAACACGCCGCCGCCGGAGAGCACTAGCGTGCCGGTCGGGGTTAGCGAGCGCCGCAGTGCGGTGAGCGGGCGGTTGCCGACCAGGTCGAGCACGAGGTCGTGCGGGCCGGCGATCCGGGTGAAGTCGTCGCGGGTGTAGTCGACGACCTGGTCGGCGCCGAGCGAGCGGACCAGGTCGACGTTGCGGGTGCTGCACACCCCGGTGACGGTCGCACCGAGCACCTTGGCCAGTTGGACGGCGAGGGTGCCGACACCGCCGGAGGCGCCGTTGACGAGGACGCGGTGACCGGGCTGGAGCCGACCGGCGTCGCGGAGTCCCATCAGGGCGGTGACCCCGGCCAGCGGCAGGGCGGCGGCCTGCTTCGCCGTGAGGTTCGCCGGCTTGGCCGCGACCAGGGCCTCGGGCACGCAGACGTACTCGGCGAAGGCGCCGTTGGCGTCGCCGAGGTCGCCGAAGACGGCGTCGCCGGGGCGTAGCCGCCGGACGTCGGCCCCGACCGCCGTGACCTGGCCGGCGAAGTCCCGGCCCCGGATCCGCGCCCGGGGCGCGGGCCGGCCCCACGCCAGCCGTGCCATCCGGGGATCGCCCCGCACGATGTGCCAGTCGTACGCGTTCAGCGCGGCAGCCTCGACCCGCACCAGCACCTCGTCGGCGCCCGGCACCGGCACGTCGACGTCGTCGAGCCGGAGTGCCTCCGGCGGCCCGTACCGGTCCTGAACTATCGCCTTCATCTCCCACTCCCTCCCCCGAGTGTACGGCGTACACCCACTGCCACCAGGGTAGGTGTACGGCGTACACTCGTCAAGACGGATAGGGTTCCAACCGTCGCCGGAAGACGAGGACCGAGATGGTGGAGCAGGCCGAGACCGCGGAGCAGGCCGGGACGGTGGAGCGGGCCGGGACGGTGCGCCGGACGCCGCTGAGCCGAGAACGGGTCCTGCGGGCCGCCGTCGCGCTCGCCGACGAGGCCGGGATCGAGTCCCTCAGCATGCGCAACCTGGCCCAGGAGCTGGGCGTCGTGCCGATGGCGCTCTACAAGCACGTGGCCAACAAGGACGAACTGCTCGACGGCATGATCGACGTGGTGGTCGGCGAGATCGGCCCGCCCGCGCCCGACGCCGGCTGGCAGGACGCGGTCCGGTCCCGGATCCTCGCGGCCCGGCAGGTGCTGCGCCGGCACCCCTGGGCACCGCTGGCGATCGAGTCCCGGAACACGGCGACGCCGGCCGTCCTCGGCTATCTCGACTCGATCGTCGGTACGCTCCGGGCCGGCGGGTTCACCACCGACCTCGCCCACCACGTGATGCACGCGATGGGCAGCCGGGTTCTCGGCTTCAGCCAGGAGTTGTTCGACACGTCCCGGCGCGCCGGGCGGTCCGGAACGGCCGAACCCGAGCCGCCGGCCGCGGCGTTCCCGCCGGAGGCCGCGGCCCGGTTCCCGCACCTCGCGGCGATCGCCACAGCGGCCTCGCACGACGACGCGTCGGTCGTCGGGCAGGGCTGCGACGACCAGTTCGAGTTCGAGTTCGCGTTGGACCTGCTGCTGGACGGCATCGAACGGCTGCGTCAGCAGGGGTGGACGTCAGCGTCCCACCGCTGAGTCCCGGGATCAGTGGCAGTGGGGCCTCGGGAGGATGTCCAGCATCATGGCGAGCGCAGGTAAGAAGCGGCCTCGACCTCGCCGGTCGTGCACAGCGGAGGGCTGTTCCTCCCGGCCCGGAGCCCCACCGGGTCAGGCTTTCGCCATCTGGCGGACGTGTTTACCCTCGGCGAACTCCTCGACCATCCTGGCGCAGAAGGCCGGAAGGTCGCTGGGGCTGCGGCTGGTGACCAGGCCGTTGTCGACCTGCACCTGTTCGTCCACCCATTTCCCGCCCGCGTTGCGGATGTCGGTGCGCAGGCTGGGAAAGGAGGTGACGGTACGGCCGTCGACCATCCCGGTCTCGACCAACGACCAGGGGCCGTGGCAGATCGCCGCCACCGGCTTCTGTTGGGCAAAGAACGCCCGGACGAAGTCCATCGCCTGTGGGTTCATCCGGAGCCGGTCGGGGTTGACCGTTCCGCCCGGCAGCAACAGGGCGTCGTAGTCGGCCGCATCGGCCTCGTTCACATTCCGGTCCACCCGATAGCGGTTGGCCGGATTGATGTCCTGGTTCATCGACTGGATCTCGCCGGACTGCAACGAGATCAGGTGGACCTCGGCTCCTGCCTGCTCCGCGGCGGCCCGGGACTGGGTGTATTCCACGTCCTCCACCCCGTCGGCAGCGAGGCAAGCGACTCGCTTGCCGGTCAGTGGCTGCTGGCTCTGCGCCATTTTGGCGGCCCTCCATTCGCGACGCCGCCCCGTCGGCGGCGCATCGCTCGCTCGCGGTCGCCTTCCCGGTGCCGGCACCGGCAAACCGGCCGGCGTACGCCGTTCGAGGCAGGCGAACCGGCCACCTGTCAGCTGCCCCGGTGAGCGCCTGCGTTGGGCCGGGGCGCGTGCTACGAGGGTGTGCTGCCTGTCGTAACGGGTAATGCCGGGCAATCCACCGGTACCCAGGCTCCAATCCTTCGCCGAACTCGTCGACGCCGGTGACATCGGACAGTGGGGCGTGAGCAACCTCGATATTTCGGACATGACGGAGCTGCTCGACGCGGGCGGAAATGCCTGCGCGACCAATCAGATCCTGTACAACCTCACCCGCCGCGGTCCCGAGTACGACCTCCTCCTGAGCGGGCGCGGCCCCATGCCGGGCGGCGACCCGCCGCCGACCGGCCCGCAACCGCTGGAGATGTTGTAGCGTCACCGACCGTTCTGGCGGCCGGCCCCGTTCTCGAGCCGGTGGCCTGCCGGTCAGCTCCCCGACGTCGGGGGACGACGATGCGCGATCCGGCGGGTGAGAGGTACCTGGTACAGACCGGCGCTGGTGACGGCGTAGAACACCGGCAGTACGACGAAGATCACCAGGCCGGCGAGCGGTGCGACCAGATACCCGATGAGCCCTGCAACAACATAGAGGATGACCCCGACGAGTGCCCGCAGCCGCTCGGCGGGGAAGTGCCGCTCACTCACCTCCTCCTTGAGCAGGTCCTTGCGGCGGGCCAGGTAGTGGAAGAACGCCAGCCAGCTGCCGCAGAGCAGCGCGCCGACCAGCGCGTAGAAGGCGACGGCCACGCGTTGGTCCTGCTGGTCGTGCTCCTGGAGCGCGTGCGAGACGACGGCGGTCGGGAACGGCAGCAGGGCGGTGCTGAACAGCACGAAGAGGTTCACCCAGTGCAGGCCCCGGTCACTTTCCTTGACGCGATTGAACGACCCCTTGTGGTTCAGCCAGACAATGGCCACATAGGCGTACGAGGCGAGATAGGCGACGTAACCCGGCCACTGCTCGAGCAGCCCCGACAGCAGGCGACCGGGCGGCACGTCCGGCACCCGGAGATCCAGCACGAGCAGCGTGATGATGATGGCGAAGACGGCGTCGCTGAACGCCACTGCACGGCTGGTGTCCGACCGGGTGCCCCATGTCGTCGGTTGGACTGCTCACGGCCGGTGGCTACCCACCGACGTCCACGCTAACCGGCTCCGCGCAACCGAACGAATAGCGCGAATCATCAGGTGGGGGCCGAAGCGAATTGCGAGAATTCGACTGCCAGGCGGTCTCGGAGCCGCCGCAGGGGCGGAATCTTCACCACGGGGGTAGCGAATGAAGGCAGTCGTGTACGACGGGCCACGGACGGTCAGCGTCAAGGAGGTGCCGGACGCCAGGATCGAGCGACCGACCGACGCCTTGGTACGCATCACGACGACGAACATCTGCGGGTCCGACCTGCACATGTACGACGGGCGCACCGACACGCAGCCAGGCTCGGTGCTCGGGCACGAGAACATGGGGGAGGTGATCGAGGTCGGCGACGGGGTCGACCTGGTCAAGGTGGGCGACATGGTCTGCCTGCCGTTCAACGTCTCCTGCGGCGCCTGCGCCAACTGCAACCAGGGCCTGACCGCGTACTGCCTGGTGGTCAACCCGGCGCCCGGCATGGCCGGTGCCGCCTACGGCTACGCCGACATGGGTCCGTACGCGGGCGGTCAGGCCGAGTTGCTGCGGGTGCCGTGGGCCGACTTCAACTGCCTCGTCCTGCCGCCGGACGCCCGGGACATGAGCAGGCAAGAGGACTACGTGAGGCTCTCGGACATCTTCCCCACCGGCTGGCACGCGACCGAGCTCGCCTGCGTGCGGCCGGGCGACAGCGTGGCTGTCTATGGTGCCGGGCCGGTCGGGTTGCTGGCCGCGTATTCCGCGATCATCAAGGGTGCCAACAAGGTGATGGTGGTCGACAGGAGAAGTCGGCGCTGACCTTGAACCACCTCGTGCACTCCGTGCGGTTCGGCGGCACGATCGGTGTGGTCGGCGTGTTCTTCCCGAAGGACCCCGGATCGCCAGACCCGTTGCAGAAGCAGGGGAAGGCGCCGTTCGACTATCTTGATCTTTAACCTGTGGGGCGGCGGCATCGACCCCGGCTGATCATGGTGACAGCCCTTGATCGATCATTCCTCTTGTCTAGGGAAGAAGATCGCAACCAAGGGCTGTCTGGTGGTCAGTGTGCACGATGCCGGGACGAAGGATGAGGTCGGACGGCTGGCGGCGTTCCGGCGCGAGTTCCACGCCTGTCTGACCGCTCGCCGGGATGCGTTGTTCGAGCTGGCCGACGCGCTGTTGTGCGCAGGCGCGCCGGTGCGGTCTCTGGTCGAGTTGTCGCTGGTGGGTGAGCACCGCCGCGGTCACGGCTCGCTGTACGCGGCGTTGAACCGCGGCCGGATCGACATCGAGCGGCTGCGGACCGCGGTGGCGGCGGTGCCGCTGCCGCGGGCCGCGGACGGGCGGATCGTTCTGGCGGTGGACGTGACCTGCTGGCTGCGGCCGGAGGCGCACACCTGCCCGGAGCGGGTGCTGTGCCACACCTACGGGCGCGGCAAGGACACCCACATCGGGGTGCCGGGCTGGCCGTACTCGTTCGTCACCGCCCTGGAGGCGGGGCGCACCTCGTGGACCGCCCCGTTGGACGCCCGCAGGCTGGCACCCGGCGACGACGCTGCCACGGTCACCGCCGGCCAGTTGCGGGACGTGGTGCGACGGCTGATCACTGCCGGGCAGTGGCAGCCCGGTGATCCGGACGTGTGGATCGTCGCGGACGCCGGATACGACGGACCCCGGCTGGCGTTCCTGCTGGCCGACCTGCCGGTGCAGGTTCTGGTGCGGATGCGTTCCGACCGGGTGCTACGCCGCCCCACGCCACCCCGACTGCCGGGCACCACCGGCCGCCCACGCAGGCATGGCGGCGAGTTCATCTTCGGTGACCCGGCCAGCTGGGGCGACCCGGACGTCGCCACGACCACCGACACCCGTCTCTACGGCACCGCGACCGCCCGGGCCTGGCACCGGCTGCACCCCAGGCTGACCCACCGCACCGCATGGACCGCCCAGCACGGCCCGCTGCCGATCATCGAGGGCACCGTGATCCTGCTGACCGTCGACCGGCTGCCATCAGGTGCCAACGCGAAACCGGTCTGGCTCTGGTGGTCCCAACCGGCCGCCACTGACGCCGAGGTCGACCTGCTCTGGCAGGCGTTCCTGCGCCGCTTCGACATCGAGCACACCTTCCGCATGCTCAAGCAAACCCTTGGCTGGACCAGCCCGAAATTGCGCGATCCGCACGCCGCCGACCGTTGGACCTGGCTCGTGCTGGCCGCCTACACCCAGCTGCGCCTCGCCCGAGGCGCCGTCGGCGACCTGCGCCGGCCCTGGGAACGCCCAGCGTCGCCCGAGCGACTCACGCCCGCCCGCGTCCGGCGAGGGTTTCGGCACCTGCGCGGCAAAGCCGGCAACCCCGCCCGCGCGCCGAAACCGTCCCGACCAGGACCCGGCCGACCACCCGGACTACGCAACCGCCACCCGGCAACCCGCCACGACGTCCACATCGTCACCGCCGCCACCAGCACAAAACCGAAAGGCTGCACGAAGAAAACGAAGACTTCGAATAACCCGAGGCCACGTCGCACAGGTTAAAGATCAAGCTATGGCATGTTCTGGTTCAAGGGGCAGAGCATGGGCACCGGCAAGTGCAACGTGAAGAATTACAACCGTCAGCTGATGAACCTCATCGCGAACCACAAGGCCGAACCCTCTTTCCTGGTGTCGCACGAGTTGAAGCTGGATCAGGCGCCGGAGGGGTATCGGAACTTCGATGTCCGCGCTGATGGCTGGACCAAGGTGCTGCTGCACCCGGACGGCGGACGCTGACGACGGCTCGCCCCATGAGGCGGCCTGCCCCATGAGGCGCAGCGGCGGCACTCAGTGGGGTGCCGCCTCCGTAGGGTTGTTACCCGGGGAAGCTACATACCACCAAAGCGCCAGAATCACGCATGCGAGGCTCGGCACTATGAAATGGTTTGCGCCTAAGGATGCCGTTTATCGACGGCGCCCGTACGAGCAGACCGAGCGACAGGGGTGGACATGAGGTGGCTGATCGGCGGAGCGGTCGCGTTGGCCGGCGGAATGGTCGCCCGGCGGCTGATCGGCGGGGCTGGTCGAGACAACGACCACCGGCAAGGGGCCTCGGCACGGCGGAGCAGGCCGCGTTGGCATGTCGCGACGGTGAACCGACCGGCCGGTGACGTCGCTCCCGGCGGACATCTCCCCGAGCCGCTGGCCGGGCTCGGCGACGCCGTCGAGGTCCAGCTCCGGCCTGCCCCCGGCGACCGGGGCACCGAGATCGCCGTACGGCTGCGCGACGGTGCCCGACTTCCCGTTGCCGCCGCCGCCCGGCGGGCCGCCGGCCGCGATCCCGAACAGGCGATCCGGGCCGCGCTGCGGGAGTCGAAGCAGCTGGTCGAGACCAGTGAGGTCCTGCACCCGGACTACCCGCCCACCACCGAGCCGACCGCGTTGAACAAACCACTGCAGATCGCCACCCGACAGGGTCGGCGGGAGGGACGGCTGTGAAGGCACTGGTCTGGGAGGGAGCCAACGAACTCGCGGTACGGCAGGTTCCGGATCCGCAGATCCGCAACGAGCAGGACGCCATCGTCCGAGTCCGTCGGACCGTGACCTGCGGCTCGGACCTGCACCTGCTCGGCGGGTACATCCCGTTCATGGAGCGCGGCGACGTACTCGGGCACGAGTTCCTCGGCGAGATCGTCGAGATCGGCCCCCAGGTGCGCAACCACAAGGTGGGCGACCGGGTCGTCGTCTGCTCGTTCGTCTCCTGCGGCAAGTGCTGGTACTGCCGACAACAGCAGTTCTCGCTCTGCGACAACGGCAACACCAACCCGATGATCACCGAGAACGTCTGGGGTTCCGCGCCCGGCGGCTGCTACGGCTATTCGCACGCACTCGGGGGTTTCGCCGGCAGCCACGCCGAGTACATCCGCGTCCCCTACGCCGACCAGGGCGCCTTCGCCGTCCCGGACGCGGTGAGCGACGAGCGCGCGCTGTTCGCCTCCGACTCCGCGCCGACCGGCTGGATGGGCGCCGACCTTGCCGGGGTCAAACCCGGCGATGTCGTGGCGGTCTGGGGTGCTGGGGCGGTAGGGCAGATGGCGGCTCGGGCGTCCGTGCTCCTCGGCGCCGACCGGGTGATCGTGATCGACCGACTCGACAACCGACTCCAGATGGCCCAGACGCATCTCGGCGTCGAGACGCTGAACTACGAGCAGCAGGACATCGGCGCCGAGTTGCTGGAGCGCAGCGGCGGTCGAGGTCCGGACGTCTGCATCGAGGCGGTGGGAATGGAGTCGCACAGCAGCGGTCCGCAATTCTGGTACGACCAGGTCAAGCAGCAGCTGCGGATCGAGTCCGACCGTCCGATCGCCGCCCGGGATGCGATCTACAACTGCCGCAAGGGCGGCAGCGTGTTCGTCCTGGGCGTGTTCGCCGGCCTGGTGGACAAGTTCCCGCTCGGAGCGGTGATGAACAAGGGCCTGACGCTGCGCGGCGCGCAGCAGCACGGACAGCGCTACATTCCCATGCTGCTGGAACGGATGGCCCGCGGCGAGCTGGTCACGGAGCACCTCGCGACACACACCATGCCGTTGGACGAGGCGCCGCGCGGCTACGAGATCTTCAAGAAGAAACTCGACGGATGCGTACGGGCTGTCTTTCAGCCCACCAGCTGACCGATACCGCCGACGCCGCCGTCACCTCTGCCCTCACAAAGTCCATGGGCCAGGTCAAAATGCGACCACCGGACCGGATTCTCTCCGTCCGGCGCCTGTCGATCTCGCTGGCCGCCGGCGTCGTCGTCGCAGTGGCTGTCGCGGTGCTCGGGTTCCCCGAACTGTTTCCGCTGGTTGGTCGGAACGTGGCCGCCGCCGTCGTGCTGGTCTGGGTCTGGCGGATCAGTTGGCATCAGGGACCGGAGGGCACCGAGCGGCTCGCCGAGGAGGAAAGCCGTTCACGCTCTACTGACAGCGCGGTGCTGATCGCCGCAGTGGCCAGTCTCGGCGCCGTTGCCTGGGCCCTCGTCCACTCGTCGCAGAACCAGGACGCACTCGCGGTCACCCTGGCCATCGTGAGTGTGCTCACGGCGATCCTGTCCTGGGGATTGCTGAACACCGTGTTCGCATTCAAATACGCACGCATGTTCTATCTTGAGGACGGCGGGATCGACTTCAAGCAGAGCGAACCACCGACCTACAGTGACTTCGCCTATCTGGCCTTCACCGTCGGCATGTCTTTCGCCGTGTCGGAGAGCGAGCCGGCCAGTACGCGGATCCGTAAGACCGCCCTCGGCCACGCACTGCTGTCCTACCTGTTCGGCACGGTCATCCTCGCCGTGGCCGTCAACCTGGTGACCGGCCTGGGCGGGGCCTGATCAAGCGGTACCACGGGATGAGGAGCCGCGAAGGATGGGGACCAGAACCGCAGTGGACGGGACCTCGTGCGTCCGGCGTTGATCGTACTGACCGCGGTCGGTGCGGCCGTGCTGGTGGACCTGTTGACCGGCGTGCTGGTCCGCCGGTTCGCCCGTGGCCGCTACCAGTGGCTGCTGACCCCCCTGCGCCACGCCTGTCGCCGCCCGAGCACGGTGGTGCTGCTGCTCGCGGCGTTGTACGTCGCGCTGCCGTCGGACGGGGACGGCTGGGTCCGCGGGGTCCGGCATGTCATCCTGCTGCTGTTGATCGCCAGCGCCGGATGGCTGGTGGTCAAGGCGCTGCACGTCGCTGAAGGCGTCGCGTTCAGCCGACTGCCGGGCGAGACGGTCACCGACCGCAGAATCCGCCGCGCGCGGACCCAGATCCGCCCGGTACGCCGACTGACCTCGGCTGTCGTCGTGGTGGTGGCGATCGGCCTGATCCTGGTCACCTTCCGGCCCGTACGCACCTTCGGGATCACCTTCCTGACCTCGGCCGGCGTGATCGGGGCGCTGATCGGCCTGTCCGCCCGGACCGCGCTCGGCAACGCCTTCGCCGGCATCCAGGTCGCCTTCGCCGACAGCCTGCACGTCGACGACGTGCTGGTGATAGACGGCGAATGGGGCCGGGTCGAGGAGGTGAAGCTGACCAACGTCGTGATCCGGCTCTGGGACGACCGGATGCTCGTCCTGCCCACCACCTACTTCACCGAACACGCCTTCCAGAACTGGACGCGGCACGAGACCCGGGTGGTCGGCGAGATCCGCATCCACCTGGATCACACCGCCGACCTGGACGACCTCCGGCAGGAGACCAGACGGCTCGTCGAATCGTCACCGCTGTGGGATCGGCACCAGTGGGTGTTGCAGATGGTCGAGACCACCCCGCAGACCGTCGTCATCCAGGTCCACGCCTCCGCCGCAGACGGGCCCAGCGCCTGGGACCTCCGCTGCGACCTGCGCGAGGGACTCATCCATTACGTGCGGAACACCCATCCGCAATGGCTGCCGCGCACCCGTGGCGAGTACCACCCCTGAGACCCGTCCGGTAGCGGCCCGCTAGCGGTATCGACGAACGGCACCCGGACCGGCTCGCCAACGCGGCCGTCCGTGCTCCGGCAGCCGGGCCGCGGCTCGGGGCGGGTCCGGCAGGTGAAACGCGCGGGCGGCCAGCAGTTCCGGCAGGTGTTCCCGACTCCAGGCCCGCGCCGCCGCGATCAACGGCAGCAGGCTCCGGCCCAGCGAGGTCAACGCGTACTCGACGCGCGGCGGGTTCTCGTCGTAGCGGGTGCGGGTGACCAGGCCGTCGCGCCGCATCGCCCGCAACGTGTCGGCCAGCACCTTCGGTGTGACGGTGCGCAGTGGTACCCGCAGCTCGCCGAAGCGGCGCGGCCCGTGCTCCAGGCAGAGCAGCAGCATCCCGGTCCACCTGTCACCGATCCGGAACGGCAGGGTGCTCGACGGGCAGGCCGGGTCGAACAAGTCCGCGGCAAGTCGCGACGTCATCGCCCGAAGTTACCAACGGTACCGGGCCCGGCGACATCATCACGGTCGTCGGGCCCGGTACCGTTGCGGTAACCGGCACCCGCGCCGCTAGCGTCGCGCCATGAGCAGCATTGCGATCTTCGGGGCCGGCGGCCGGGCGGGTCGGGCGGTGAGCGCCGAGGCGGGCCGCCGTGGTCACCTCGTCACGGCGGTGGTCCGGGACCCGGACAGGTATCCCGACCTCGCCGGCGCGGTAGCCGGTGACGTCACCGACCCGCACGCGGTCGCCTCGATCGTGTGCGGGCACGACGCCGTCGTGCACGCGGTCAGTCCGGCGTCCGGTCCGGAAGCGCTGGCCGCCCTCGACCTCGATCCGGAGTTCTTCGGCCGGGCCGCCGACGCGCTGCTGCACGGCCTCGCCCGGACCGGCGTACCCCGGCTGGTGGTGATCGGGCTGTTCGCCAACCTGACGGACGCGAACGGCGGGCTCCTGCTCGACGATCCCGCCGTACTCCCCCGCGAGTTGCGGCCCTTCGCCGTCGCGCACACGGCCGGCCTGGACCGGCTCCGGGCCGCACGGACCACTGTGGACTGGCTGGTGCTCACCCGCCCGCCGTGCTGACGGTGGACGGCCCGCGCACCGGCCGGTACCGGATCGGCGGCGACCGTGCCCCGGCCCCGGAACTATCCCAGCTGTCCTACGCCGACCTGGCCGTGGCGACGGTCGACGAGATCGAGGCGCCCCGGCACCATCGCCGCCGGGTCGCCGTCTTCGCCGCGACGAGGGCGGACGGCCGTGACGGTCACAGGTAACGGCCGTAGCGGTCACAGGTGGTGGTGGCCGAGGTTGACGGCCAGCGCGGCGAGCACCGTGGAGAAGAAGACAGCCCAGCCCACGAGCTGCCGGGAGCCCACCCGCAGGTGCGCGACGAGCGCGCCGAGGAAGTACAGCACGAGGCCGGCGGCGGCGAGCGTGCCCAGGACCGGTACGGCGAATCCGGCCAGCAGCCCCAGCGAGCCGGCCGCCAGCAGCAGGCCGAGCACCGGCACCCAGGACCGTGGTATCCGCTTCATGTCCGCCTGCGCCTTCGGATACTCGTGGCCGATCAGATAGGTGACGGCGGCGATGCCGGTGAAGACCGAGGCGACGATGGTGACCGTAACGTACGCGACGAACACGAACCCTCCCGAGACAGTGTTTGCCTCGAGGACGGGGCGACCCGCCGTGATGTGACCGGAGGACGGCGTGCGATGCCCGGCGGGTCGCCGGTCAGGGCTGACGGACGCCGTACACCCGGAGGATGCTCCGGCAAAGCGCGGCCGCCGCCTCGGCCGTGGTCGCGCGCCCGGCGGCGACCTCGCCGCCAGCGGCGTGTCCGAGCGCGACGGTCGCCGAGACCAGCCAGGCCGGGCTCGTGGTGCGGTCGAACTCGCCGCTGGCTTGGCCACGCCTGACCAGCCGCGCCAGCCGCGCCACGACCGGGGCGTGCCGGCGGTCGTCCTCCGCCGGGTCGGCAACGGTCACCGCCGGGTCCAGCAGCAGCGGGTACCGGTCGAGCAGCCGCCAGGTGGCGTCCAGCCAGCGCAGCAGGGCTTCGGTGGCGGTGCCGCTGTCCACGTCGGCGGCGTCGAGCGCGGCGACGGCCTCGTCGGTGATGCGCGCGACGACCGCTCCGAGCAGCAGTGGCCGGGACGGGTAGTGGGCGTACACGGTCTGCCGGGTGACCCCGGCCGCGACCGCGACCTGTTCCACCTTCGCGCCCGGATTCCGGCCCAGCACCTCGACGGCGGCGGCGAGGACGGCGGCGGCGCTGCGGTCGGCGTCGGACCGCCGTCGGCGGGACCGGGCACCGGTCGGCTCTGACACGTTGTCCAACCTATCCGGCAGCAGTAAATTGGACACAGCCGTCAAAGATAATGCCGACCCAGGAGGTCCGATGACACCCCGCGCCGATCTCGCCGGCTATCTGGTCCGCTATCCACAGGAGGCGGGGCTCGGCGACGAGGACCCGGCGGTCGTGCTGGACCGCTACCACACCCCGGACTACGAGCTGGTCAACGACGGCGTTCCGCTGGACCGGGCACGGCTGCTGGCGCACATCGCCCCGGCCCGACGACGGGCCACCGCGCTCCGGGTCGAGGTCGAGCAGGCGCTCGTGGACGGCGACCAGGTCGCCGCCCGTTACCGGCTCATCGCCGAACTGCGCAAGGGCGGCACGATCACCACCGAGATCTACATGTTCGGCGAGCTGTCCATCGACGGCCGGCTGCGCCGCGCCGTGCAGGCCACCCGGACGATCCCGGCCAGATAGTTCCACGGGTACGCCGAACGCCCGGCCCGCCGTCCGGTCGGCGCACCCTGTCGGACGACCTGCCTAGTAGGTGAAGGTCCAGAGGAAGTAGAAGCCGGGGTTGTTGGGGTTGTACACCCGGTACTCGCAGTAGTACCAGCTCCACTGGCCGGTCTGCACACCCTCGCTGCCGTAGCTGTTGCAGAACTGGCCGTCGTAGTAGACGCCGCGCAGCGTACCGCCGACCGGGTCGGCAGCGGCCGGACCGGCGGCGGCCCCGACCAGGCCGCCCAGGGCCAGCGTCACCGCCGCCACCCGGGTCGCCCATCTGCGTCCGCGCATGAAGCCTCCTCCCGATAACGTCCACGGTGCACAGCGGCTCCCCGTCGAGCCGCAGCCCGGGACATCGAAGTTCGTCGGGATCAGGCTCACACGGGCGGGCCCGGCCCGGCTCACGACAACGGGCGATGCTACGACGACGATCCGTCAACACGGTCTCCGTCGAACGGGCATCCGCCCAGCCGGAACGGGACCGGCCTCGGATGGAACAGGCACTTCTGTGGCGGAGGCAGGATGCTGGAAGGGGGTACGGACGTGGAGATCGCCATGAGGCTGGCCCATGCCGAGGAGGCCGGCGCGCTGAGCGAGCACGCCCTCAGGTCCAAGGCGCACTGGGGCTACGACGAACGGTTCCTCGACGCCTGCCGGGCCGACCTGACGCTACGGCCGGAGGAGGTCGACGAACGGCGCACAGTGCTCGCCGAGGCATCCGGTCAGCTCGTCGGCTTCTACACGCTCGACGGCGTACCGCCCGAGGGCGAGCTCGGCAACCTCTGGATCGAGCCCTCCTGGCTGCATCGCGGCGTCGGCCGCAGGCTCTGGCAGCACGCCGTGCAGACCGCCCGGGAGCACGGCTTCCGGAGCATCTCGATCGGTGCGGACCCGAACGCCGAGGGTTTTTATCTCACCATGGGTACGGTACGCGTGGGCGAGACGCCGTCCACCGCCATCCCGGGCAGGTTCCTTCCGCGGTTGCGGTTCCGGCTTTCCGCCACCTGACCGGGCCAGTCGGTCAGTGCGGCGGGCAGACGGTGCGGAGCAGCGCGTCCAGCGGCCGTGGCAGGGCGTTCCGGGCAACCGCCTCCTCGACCAGCAACCTGGCATAGCGGGACTTGCGGCGCGAGCCGCTGCCCAGGAACCGGCGCAGCTGCGCACCGGTCTCCCGGCCGCGCCAGGCGGGTTGACGCTGCAACGAGCGGAACGACCCGAGGTCCCCCTGCGAGTCGAAGAGCGCCTGGACTCCTTCGACGCCCACCGCGCGGATCAACTCGTCCTCCAGGTCGTCGACGCAGACCTGGAAGCCGAGTCGCCCCAGGTCGGCCTCGGTGTCCGGCGCGCCGACCCCGGCGGTGCGCAGTCCCCGGCGGAAAATCTCCGCCTCGGCCAGGTCACAGAGACCGGCGAGCCGTACCCGCAGCGGCGGCGGACCGAGCCCGGTCAGGAAGCGGCCGATCGCGTGCGCGCCACCGATCGGCACGACCACCACCCGCTCCGCGTCGAGGTCAAGGCCACGGCAGACCGCAGCCGTCTCCACCGCGATCTGGTCACTGATCCCCTCGACGAGCAGCAGAGCCAGGGCGCTGTCGGCCCCGACCGCCGTGCTCCCGCCATCCGCCGGGGCGCCGTCGAAGCTCGACAAAGCACTTCCGGACCTCGCCAGGGCGCTGTCGAACTTGGCGAGGGCCCGGGCCGTCGCGCGGACCGGGGCACCGTGGCCGCTCACATAACCGTCGAGTGCCCGGCGGGCAAGCTCACGGCGACGGGCGACATCCACGACCGCTCACCGCTGCGTCGACCGTGCGGAGACGTCACGCACCGCCGGCTCGATCCCAGCCGGACCGCCCGGACCCGCCGGACCGGCTGGAAAGGCAGGACGGTCGCCGGTGGCGTCGGGACGTGGCCATGGCCGCCATCATCGGCCGGTCCCGGACGGTCGACAAGCGATTTACCGGAAACCTTTCGATCCGACGGAAGCCGCCCGATAGAGTCCGACGCCGTGCCGTCTCCCGAGATCACCATCGCCACCCCGGCCGACCGTACCCGGGTGGTCAGCTCACTGGTCGCAGCCTTCTCCCGCGATTCCGTCCTGCGGTATCTCTTTCCCGACGAGGACACCTATCCCCAATCCGCCGCCGCCTTCTTCGGGCACCTCTTCGACAGGCGAGTCGCCAAGGGCACGATCTGGACGATCGAGCGTGGCGCCTCGACCGCCCTCTGGGAACCACCGCCCACCGGCGACCACGACTCCTCGGACGACGACCTCGCGGCCGCACTGGCCCCGGACGCGCTCGCCCGGGTCCGCGGATACGCCCGGACGTTGCACGCCGCGCTGCCGGCCGCCCCGTTCTGGTACCTCGGCGTCCTGGGCACCCATCCGGACAGCGCCGGACGCGGGTGGGGTCGGGCCGTGATGGCCGCCGGGCTGCGCCGGGCCGCCGCCGACGGGCTGCCCGCCGTGTTGGAGACCAGCAACCCGGTGAACGTCGAGGTCTACCGTCGCGCTGGATGGGAGGTCGTGCGGAGCGTGACCGAGCCGCTGCCCACCTGGATCATGCAGCAGCAGCGACCGAGCGGATGACCGTGGAGGGCGACGCCCGGCCGGGCGAGGTCGGTGTACCCCGACGAACGCGGCAGGCGTACCCGTCGACCACCGATTTCCGTCGCCCGGGGCGCCCGGGGATCGATATCGTCCGACGGTGCCCGATGCGATCTTCGCTCATCCGCGCCTCGCCCGCCTCTACGACGCCTTCGACGCCGAGCGCGACGACCTGGCCGGCTATCTGGCGATCGCCGACGAGTTGGCGGCCCCCCGGGTGCTCGACGTCGGCTGCGGCACCGGATCGCTGGCGGTACTACTCGCCCGCGCTGGACGTACGGTGGTGGGAGTCGATCCCGCCGAGGCGTCACTCGAGGTGGCACGGTCGAAGGACCCCGACCGGCTGGTCACCTGGATCCACGGTGACGCCACGGCGTTACCCGCGCTCGCCGCCGACCTGGCGACGATGACCGGGAACGTGGCACAGGTCTTCCTCGGCGACGACGACTGGGCCCGGGCTCTCCGGGGAATCCGTGCCGCGCTTCGACCGAACGGCCATCTGGTCTTCGAGACCAGGCGCCCCGACCGCCGTGCCTGGGAGGAGTGGGCCACCGAGACCGAGCCGGTCACCCTCGACATCCCCGGCAGCGGCGAGGTGGAACGGCGGTTCGTCGTCACCGACGTCAGCCTTCCGTTCGTCTCGTTCCGGTACACGTACCGGTTCCGGGCCGACGGCGCCGTGCTGAGCTCCGACTCGACTCTCCGGTTCCGGACCAGGGAGGAGGTCGAGTCGAGTCTGGCCGCCGACGGCTTCCAGGTCATCGACGTGCGCGAGGCCCCGGACCGGCCCGGCCGCGAATTCGTCTTCGTCGCCCGACGATCGGCCTGAGGGTACGCCGGCAGCCGGTTCGCGCTGACGTTGCCGCGACAGCAGGCTCTGTCGGGCGAGCGGACGACGCTCAGGCCGGCCCGGATCCGACCCGCCGGTGGTCGTCCCACCAGCGGAGCACCCTGGTCGCATAGCAGGTCAGCCACTTCGACGGCTCTCCCGCCGGCACGTCGACCTCGAACCACACCTGGCCGCGGTGCCACCCGGCCTGTAGCCAGGTGCCGTCGGGCTGGCGGGCCGCCCGGATCAGCGCGATCGCGTCCGCCATCCGCTCGTCCGGGGCGCTGCCGTCGTGGATCGCCGCAGCCCGGAAGTAGTCCGCGGCGTTCAGCACGCTGTAGCCCCAGCGGAACGGGTACCCAAACCGCAGCGCCCAGGGACCGACCGGCTCGCCGGTGGAGAGCCGGCGGTACAGCCCGCGGGTGAGCAGGTATTCCTCTCCGGCGCGGCGGGCGGCCCGCACCCGTTCGCGGTCGCCGGTGACCCGCTCGTAGTCGAGCAGCCCCTTCAGGGTGTTCAGGGTGGAGTGGAACGAGGATCTGGTCGCCCCGTCCACCCACTCGCAGTTCCATCCGCCGTCGGGCAGCCGGTGCGCGAGGAACCAGTCGACCAGCCCGTCGACGTCCGCACCGAGCCACAGCCCGTTGGACAGCGTCCACGAGTTGATGCAGCAGTCCACCTCGCCGCCCCAGTACGGCAGGTTGTCGTACTCCCAACGACAGTGCGCCGCGAGCCGTTCCGCCGTCCCGGCGAGAACGTCCGGGTCGAGCCCCCACTCCCGTAGCGTGTTCAGCGTCCAGGTGGTCGCCGTCCAGGGCTGACCGTCCCGTTCCCACGCCCCGGCATCGTCGAAGTCGAAGCCGACCGGAAAGAACGCCCCGCCCGCCCACTGCCCGTCAGGATCCTGGAGCGCGAGCAGCCGCGCCCCGAACCCGTCGGTCGCGACCCGCGCCCTGGTGGCGGCCCACACCTGCGTCGGCAGGTGGAGAAGATCCCGCTCGACCTGCCAGCGCAGAGCGGGGTCGGAGTCGAGCAGCCAGTCGTCGAGCGTGCCGGCAACCATTTGCGCAGGGTAGCGGTTGCCACCGACAGCGCACCCGGCCGGGGCGGCACGGTGGGCCCCGAACCGACAGGTCAGACGGCGCGGGCTATGCAGATCCGGGCGTCCAGCCGGGGGCCGGCCTCGTAGAGCATGTACTGCACGCCGCCGTCGGTGCCGAACGCGGGCGACGCGGTCCGCCCGTTGTCGGAGGCGATCGGGCGGTGGAAGACGCCGAGGTGCACCTCGCGGTCGAAGTTGGGCGCCACGGTCTCCGTACTCCTGTTCCTCGTCGTCCTGGCGCTGACCGTGGTGCAGTGGCAGATGCGCAAGAGGTGGGTCTTCCATGAGCAGTAGGCTCTCGCCGCGCACGAAGGTGCTCCTCTACGGCGTGCTCTGCGTGCTGGCCGTCCCGTTCGTCTTCCCGACCTGGTGGATGGTCACCTCGTCGGTCAAGCCGGTCGCGGAGATCTTCGCGTTTCCGCCCGCCCTGCTGCCCGGCTCGGTGAGCTTCGACGGCTACCGCGACGCGTTCGGCACGCAGCCCTTCGCCCGGCAGTATTTCAACTCGGCGTACATCGCGCTGGTGGTCACCGTCGGCACCCTGGCGGTCTCCTCGCTGGCCGGGTACGCCTTCGCCCGGATCCGCTTCCGGGGGCAGAACGCTCTCTTCCTGGTGGTGCTGCTCGGCCTGCTGATCCCGAGCGAGGTGACGATCGTCCCGCTCTTCCGGATGTTCAACGCGGCGGGTCTGGTCGACACCCACTGGCCGCTGATCCTGGTGCCGATCCTCGGCGCGCCGAGTGTGCTTGCCACCTTCATCATGCGGCAGTTCTTCCTGGCGCTGCCGGGTGAGCTGGAGGAGGCGGCCCGGCTGGACGGGCTGGGCCGGTTCGCGACCTTCTGGCGGATCGGGCTGCCGCTGTCCCGGCCGGCGCTGGGCGCGGTCTCCATCTTCACCTTCCTGCACAGCTGGAACCTCTATCTGGAGCCGATCGTCTTCCTCTCGACGCCGGAGAAGTTCACCCTGCCGCAGGCGCTGACCCAGTTCGTCGACGCGTACGGCGGTCCGATGTGGAACGTGCAGCTCTCGGCGGCGTCGCTGACCGCGATCCCGGTGCTGGTCGTCTTCGTCATCGCCCAACGCCAGTTCATCGAGGGGCTGGCCCACACCGGATTGAAGGGCTGACCCGGATGGGGTCAGCCCTTCGGGCACCCGGTGTCAGCCCTTCACGGCGCCGGTCAGCCCGCCGACGATCCGGCGCTGGAACAGGCTGAAGAACAGCAGCGCCGGGAGCATCGACAGGGAGGTGAACGCCAGGACCTTGGCCGTGTCGACCGAGTACACCGACGCGAAGGCCTGCACGCCGAGCGGCAGCGTGAAGGTCTCCTCCCGGTTGAGGATGAACAGCGGCAGCAGGTAGCTGTTCCAGCTGTTGATGAAGGTCAGGATGGCCACGGTGACGACCCCCGGCAGGGCCAGCGGCACCACCATCCGCCAGAAGAAGCCGAGCCGACTGCATCCGTCGATCGACGCCGCCTCCTGGATCTCGTTCGGGATGGCCCGCAGGAACGGGACCAGGATGATGATCGTCATCGGGATGGCGAACCCGATCTGCGGGAGGATCACCCCGGGCAGCGTGTTCATCAGCCCGAGGGTCCGGACCAGGATGTAAAGCGGGGTGATCGCCACGGTGAGCGGGAACATCAGGCCGGCGGCGAAGAGCGAGTACATCGCTCCCCGGCCCCGGAACCGGTAGCGGGCCAGGATGAAGCTCGTCATCAGGCCGAGGGCGACCACGCCGACGGTGGTGAGAACGGCGACGATCGTGGAGTTGACCACCTGTTGCCAGAACACCCCGCCGGTCAGCACGTCGAGGTAGTTGCCGGCCTGCCACGGGCTCGGCCAGCCCGCCGGGTCGACGGTGATCTCCGAGTTCGTCCGGAAGCCGCCGACGATGATGTAGACGACGGGCGCCAGCATCGTCCCGACGAGCAGCAGCGCGACGAAGTACACGGACGGGTTTCCCCAGTTCGCCCGCCGGCGGGTCCGGGTCGGCCTGCGGCTGGTTCGGGTCGGCCTGCGCGGGGCCACGGCGGTCGCGGCCATCAGCTTCTCCCTCCGGTGATCGCGCCATCGGTGTCACGGCGCAGCACGAACCGCTGGTAGACCAGGGCCGCGACGAGCGAGACGAAGAACAGGACCACGGCCACCGCGTTGCCGTAGCCGTACTCCCCGGCGTTTCGTCCGTTGGCCACCATGTACGTGGCCATCGTCGAGGTCCCGGCCGTGGAAGCGACGTACTGGCCCCAGATGATGTAGACCAGGTCGAACAGTTGCAGGGCACCGATCATCGACAGGAAGGCCCAGATCCGGATCGTCGGCCCGAGCAGCGGCAGCGTGATCCGGCGCTGGATCTGCCAGTAGGACGCCCCGTCGATCGCCGCCGCCTCGGTCAGTTCGTCCGGGATGCCCTGCAACCCGGCGAGAAAGAGGATCACGGCGAACCCGATGTACTTCCAGGTGAGGATCCCCATCAGGGTCCAGATCGCCTTGTCCGGGTCGGAGAGCCAGTCGTTGCGCAGCCAGCCCAGTCCGAAGTCGTCGAGCAGGGCGTTGACGGCGCCCTCGCTGTGCAGCATCAGGCTCCAGCCGGTGCCGACGACCACCTCGGAGATGA
Organism: Micromonospora sp. WMMD1102; assembly: GCF_029626265.1. Classification (NCBI taxonomy): domain Bacteria; kingdom Bacillati; phylum Actinomycetota; class Actinomycetes; order Micromonosporales; family Micromonosporaceae; genus Micromonospora; species Micromonospora sp. WMMD1102. The sequence goes on from NZ_JARUBN010000001.1 coordinate 4,192,708, forward strand.
CGTAGGGGACGAAGACGAGTACCCGGATGAGCGTCTGCCCGCGCATCTTCCGGTTCAGCAGCAGCGCGAGCAGGATGGCGGCCGGCCCCTGGAGCACCAACGACAGCACGACGACGGCCGCGTTGTGTTGCAGGGCGTCGACGAACGTGCCGTCCTCGAAGATGAGCAGGTAGTTGCGGAGGCCCACGAACTCGGTGGGCGGACCGTACCCCTGCCAGCTGAAGAAGCCGTAGTAGGCGGCCATGGCGACGGGGAGGATGACGAAGGAGAGGAAGACGAGCAGTGTCGGCCCCGTCATCAGGGCGATCTCCAGCCGGGCGGGCCAGCCGATGCCCCTGCGGGGACGGCGCCCGGTCGGGGGCGGCACGACGGGCGCGCCACCCCCGACCGGCGTCTCGTCCGCCGACCGGTCCTGCGTGAGCTGTACGCTCTCGCGGTCTGTATCGAACATGATGTGGTGTCTCTAGGACCTCTTGGCGGCGGTCTTGGCCGCGGTGACGATGTCCTCCGGGCTGCCCTTGCCGGCCAGCAGGTTCACCACCGCGGTGTTGAGGGCGTTGCCGACGTTCTGCCCGTAGACCGTGTCGAGCCACTGCGAGACGAACGGGGCCTTGTTGTAGGCCGCCAGCACGGACTTCAGGTGCGGCTCGGCCACCGCGCCCTGTGCCTCGCTGTTCACCGGCGGCGCCTGGAAGGCCCTGTAGTACTCCTCCTGCACGCTGGTCTGCAACATGAAGTTGAGGAAGGCGGTGCACTCCGCCTTGGGAGCCTGCGCGGAGCAGGAGTAGCCGTCGACGCCGCCGAGGATCGCGCCGGGGTCGCCCGCGCCGCCCTCGATGCTCGGGAACGGGAACCAGTCCAGGTCGGGCAGCGGCTTCTGGTCCGGCGTGAGCGAGGCGATGACACCCGGGTTCCAGGCACCCATCAGCTCCATCGCCGCCTTGTGGTTGGCGAGCAGACCGGCCGAGCTTCCCGCGCCCTGCTGGGCCGAGGTGGTGAGGAAGCCGTTGTTGAACGGCTGCGTCGCGGCAAAGGCCTGGACGTCCTGACCGGCCTTGAGCCAGCAGGGGTCGTCGAAGGTCATGGTCTTGGCGGTCTCGGTGACCGTGTTGGTGCTGCATTCCCGCAACGCGAAGAAGTAGTAGTAGAAGGCTGCCGGCCAGGCGTCCTTGGCCCCGAGGGCGATCGGCTGGGTGCCGGCGGCCTTCAGCTTGTCGATCGCGGTCTGGAGGTCGGCGAGCGTGGTCGGCGGCTGGGCGATGCCGGCCTTGCCGAACAGGTCCTTGCTGTAGAAGAAGCCGCCGGGCAGCACCGCCACCGGCATCGCGTAGACCTTGTCGTCGATCGTCTGCGCCTTGAACGACCCCTCCGAGACCACCTTCCGGGTGGCGTCGCTGATCCCGCCCGTGATGTCCATCAGCTGGCCGGCCTTGACCATCGCGGCCATCTTGCCGCCGCCGCGCTGCATGAACACGTCGGGGGCGTCGCCGGAGTTCAGCGCGGTCTGGAGCTTGCCGTCCAGGTCCTCGTTCTGGATCGACTGGAGTTCGATCGTCACGTTCGGGTTGGCGGCCTGGAAGTCGGCGGCGGTCTTCTCCCAGAACGCCTTGCCGGGACCCGTCGTGGCGTTGTGCCAGAAGCTCATCGTGACCTTGCCGCCGCTGGCGCCGTCGTCCGAGTCGCCGGCACCGCAGGCCGCGGTTCCCAGGACACCAGTCGCCAGGACTACCGACACCGTCAGTAGTTTTCTTGCCCTCATCAACCTGTCCTCTCTGCCCGAATACGCACCGGACGGGGCTTCCACCGGGCGAGCGGAGACACCGCTCCCGGTTGTCCACAGCGGACGCGAGGGCCGGCGTACCCCGTCACTACACCCGTCGGGCGTCACGTCAGCTGTCTTGGACGGGCAAAGACTCGCAGACCAAACTGAAAAAAACAAGACACGTTTCCGAAACCTTTCAGTGCCACCGGACCTGCGACAGCGCCGCTCACGGACGCCCGGGCCGGACGACTGGTGGGCGCAGGGTATCGGAGAAGTTCCGGAAGGTGCTTGTCGACCCGCTACCGGCGAGATGTGCCAGTTTCGTGCCGACGGTCCGGCAAGACGCGCTGCCGGTCGGCGGCTGACCCCGGCATCCACCGATCGGTTGACCGGGTTACCCGTCGCGGCCGGCGACGGCGGTGGCCGCGTGGTCGATTCGGCGTGGGGGCGCGGCCGGCAGGCTTCCGGTATGGCAATCATCGAGGTAGACGGCCTCGTCAAGCACTACGGCAGGCAGACCGTGGTGGACGGGGTCAGCTTCACTGTCGAGCCGGGCGAGATCTTCGGCATCCTCGGTCCCAACGGGGCCGGCAAGACCACCACGGTCGAGTGTGTGGAGGGGTTACGGATCCCGGACGGCGGCACGATCCGGGTCTGCGGCATCGACCCGCGACACGACACCGGCGAGCTGCGGCAACTGCTCGGCGCGCAGCTCCAGGAGAGCGAACTGCCCGACAAGCTCAGGGTCGGCGAGGCGCTGGAACTGTTCAGTTCCTTCTACCGGGAGCCGGCCGACTGGCGGGAACTGGTCGACGTGCTCCGGCTCGGCGACAAGATCGGTACGCAGTTCCGGCGGCTGTCCGGCGGCCAGAAGCAACGGCTGTCGATCGCCCTCGCACTGCTCGGCAACCCGACGGTGGCGGTACTCGACGAGCTCACCACCGGCCTGGACCCGCAGGCCCGGCGGGACACCTGGGACCTGATCGAGGACGTCCGCGACCGGGGCGTGACGATCCTGCTGGTCACGCACTTCATGGAGGAGGCGGAACGGCTCTGCGACCGGCTCGCCGTGATCGACTCGGGTCGGCTGGTCGCGCTCGACTCCCCGGCCGGGCTGGTCGCCAGCGTCGACGACCGGCAACGCATCCGGTTCCGGCCCTCGGCACCGCTGGACCACGCCGTGCTGACCGCGTTGCCGGAGGTGACCTCGGTCGAGCGGGCGGGCGGCCAACTCGTGGTGACGGGCACCGGCAACCTGCTGCTCGCGGTCACCACCGCGCTCGCCCACGAACAGGTCGTCGCCGCCGACCTGCGGGTCGAGCAGACCTCGCTGGAGGACGCCTTCGTCGCGCTCACCGGCCGCTCCGGCCGAGCCCTCGGCGACCTGCCCGACCGTGCGCCCCGCGATCGCACCGGCGAAACGCCCGACGCCCGCCCCTTCGAAGCCTGAGGAGACCGCAGTGTCCGCCCTGTCCCGGCTCACCGTCACCGAGACCAGACTCTTCTTCCGCGAGCCGCTGATCGTGTTCTTCGCGCTGGCCTTCCCGCCGATCCTGCTGGTCATTTTCGGGGCGGTACCCTCGTTCCGCGAACCCGAGCCGTCCCTCGGCGGCCTGCGGGTGATCGACCTGTACGTGCCGATCACCGTCGCGACGGCGCTCGCCATGTTCGCCCTCAACGGCCTCTCCCAGCTCTTCGCCAGCTACCGGGAGAAAGGGGTACTGCGCCGCATGCGCACCACCCCGGTCAAACCGGGGCTGATGCTCGGCGCGCAACTGCTGATGGCCACCATCCTGTCGGTGGCGACGATGATGGTCGTCCTCGCCGTCGGCCGCCTCGCGTTCGACGTGCGCCTGCCCCGACTGCTGCCGGCCTACCTGCTCGGCTACGTGCTGGCGGCGCTGGCGATGTTCGCGATCGGCCTGCTCGTCGCCGCGCTCGCGCCGAGCGGCAAGAGTGCCGGCGCGATCGGGACCGTACTCTTCTTCCCGCTCGTCTTCTTCGCCGGCCTCTGGATCCCGCGCGACACCATGAACGGCGTGCTGCGGACGATCAGCGACCTCACCCCACTCGGTGCCGGCGTGCAGTCGTTGCAGGACGCAACGGCCGGGCACTGGCCGCAGCCGCTGCACCTGGCTGTCATGCTGGGGTGGACGATCGTGGCCGGCGGGCTGGCCGCGCGGTACTTCCGCTGGGAGTAGGTCGTGAGTATCGAGGCGGAGCTGCGGGCGGAGTTCGACCGCTGGGAACGCAGGGAGATCGCGCTCTTCAACGTCCTCCCCTATCTCCTGCTGGCCGCCAGTGTCCTGCTCACGCTGCTGCAACCGATCTGGGTCACGCCGGTGCACGTGCCGACCATGCTCGGGCTGACCCTCGCGGCAACCCTCTGGGTGCTCTACTTCCACACCCTGCACCCGGAATGGCACGAACACGGCCCGCTGATGGGCCTCTACTACACCGGGCTGATGGTGCTGGCCGCCGGCCTGGTGGCGATCGCACCCTTCTTCGCCCTCTTCGCCTTCGTCGGCTACCCACAGTCGTTCATCTACCTGAAGGGTCGCTGGCGCTATGCCGGGGTCGCCGCCACGGCGACCGTCTCGGCGATCGGATATCTGGGCGGGGTCGCCGACATCGTCGCCGGGCGGTGGTGGGAAGGCATCGCCGTCACCGTGATCAGCATCCTGCTGGCCGGGGTGTTCTTCCACTTCGCCGAGCTGGCCGACCAGCGCAACCACAAGCAGCGGCAGGCGCTCACCGAGCTGCACGAGGTCAACACCAAGCTGGAGGCGGCGCTGGAGGAGAACGCCGGCCTGCACGCCCAACTGCTGGTCCAGGCCAGGGAGGCAGGGGTGCTCGACGAGCGGCAGCGGATGGCCCGGGAGATCCACGACACCCTCGCCCAGGGGCTCGCCGGCATCCTCACCCAACTCCAGGCCGCCGAGCAGACCGACGACCCGGCCGCCTCCGGTCGACACCTGACGAACGCGATGAACCTGGCCCGGGAGAGCCTCACCGAGGCCCGCCGGACGGTCCACGCGGTGGAGCCGGCGATGCTCGCGCAGGCCCGGCTGCCGGACGCGATAAACGAGCTGGCCCGGCGCTGGGCCGAGGTGCATGACGTCGACACGGTGCTGACCACCACCGGCGACGCCCGGCCGATGCACGCCGACGTCGAGGTGACGCTGCTGCGTACCGCACAGGAGGCGCTGGCGAACGTGGCGAAGCATGCCCGGGCCAGCCGGGTCGGCCTGACCCTGTCGTACATGGAGGATCTGGTGACGCTCGACGTACGGGACGACGGTGTCGGCTTCGCGCCGGGTGCCAAGCGGGCCAACGGCTCGACGAACGGAGGGTTCGGGCTGGCCGGCATGCGGCAGCGGGTGCAGCGCCTCGCCGGCCGGCTGGACATCGAATCCGAGCCGGGCGGCGGAACGGCGATCTCGGCCGTCGTGCCGGCCATCCCCGCCGGAGGTGTCGATTGATCTCGCTGCTGATCGTCGACGACCACCCGGTGGTCCGGGACGGGTTGCGGGGCATGTTCAGCGCCGACGGGCGTTTCGAGGTGCTCGGCGAGGCCGGCGACGGCGCCGAGGCGATCGCCGCCGGGGAGCGGCTCCGACCCGACGTCATCCTGATGGACCTGCGGATGCCGAGGACCGACGGGGTCACCGCGATCAGGGAACTCGCCCGGCGCGGGGTGTCGGCCCGGATCCTGGTGCTCACCACGTACGACACCGACAGTGACGTGCTGCCGGCGATCGAGGCGGGCGCCACCGGGTACCTGTTGAAAGACGCCCCGCGCGAGGAGCTGTTCCGGGCGGTCGAGGCTGCCGCGCGCGGACAGGCGGTCCTCTCCCCCGCCGTCGCGACCCGGCTGATGGGGCAGATCCGCCAGCCGGCCTCCGAGCCGCTGTCCCAGCGCGAGTTGGAGGTGCTGGAGCTGATCGCCCAGGGCTCGACCAACCGCGAGGCGGCGCGGCAGCTGTTCATCAGCGAGGCCACCGTCAAGACCCACCTGCTGCACGTGTACGCGAAACTCGGGGTCAACGACCGGGCCGCGGCGGTGGCCACCGCCTTCTCCCGTGGCTACCTGACACCCCGCCGCTGACGCCCGCACCAGCCGACCTCGATCAGGGAGCCGGAGGCCTGCCGTACTTGCTTGTTCCTGGCGGGCCCACCCGGTCCTCTTCTAGGCTCACTCGGCATGCGTGTGACCCACTCGCTCCTGCACGTCGAGGACCTCGCCCGGCTCGTGGAGCGGGAGTACGCCATCGCGACGCCCGTCAGGGTGACCTTGCTTAACCGCGGCTTCAACGACACCTACCTGGTCACCGACGTCGAGGGCGGTCGCCGCGTGCTGCGGGTCTACAACCGGGCCAAGTACTGGATCCGCTCGGAGTCCGACCTCCGCTTCGAACTCGACCTGCTCGAGCACCTGGCAGCCGCCGGGCTGGGCGTCATCCGTCCCTACCAGCGGGCCGTCGGAGACCGGCTCGGCCGGCTGGCGGCACCGGAGGGCGAACGATGCTTCGCCCTCCTCACCCACGCGCCCGGCAGGCCCCTGTACGAAGGCACCCTGACCAGCGGGCAATGGCGCGAGTTCGGCTCCGGCATCGCCCGGATGCACCTGGAGATGGACACCTTCCGCACCAGCCACGACCGCTACCACCTGGACGAACGCATCCTCGTCGCACGGCCGCTGGCCAGCCTGGCGCGCTGTGCCGGCTCGGACCGGGCCGCGGCGGACCTCGCCGAACTCGACAGGCTCGGCGAGCGACTGACCGACGAGATCCGGCGGCTCCGGGCGATCGGCGGCGCCGCGTACGGGATCATCCACGCGGACCTGCACCGGGGCAACACCCACGTCGACGGAGACGGACGGTTTGTCACGTTCGACTTCGACCACTGCGGGTTCGGGTTACGCGCGTACGACCTGGTCGCTCTCTATCGCGGGCCCGAATCGCCGGCGGAGGAACGCGAACGGTGGGCAGCGGTTCTCGCCGGCTACCAGCAGGTCCGCCCGCTGAGCCAGGGCGAGCTGGCCGGTTTCCCCGTCCTGGCCGCCTGCCGGGCGATGTGGGACATCGGCGACTGGCTCGCTGCCACCGACCGAAACGGCGACGCCTGGGTGACCGAAGCGGTGCTCGCCAAGCTGCTGGCGGACGTCCGCAAGGCGCAACCGGATCCCACACCCCGGCCCGGATGACGCCCGGCGAAGGTCACAGGATGTGACGCCCAGTCAGCGGCACGCACGAGGTCGCCCGAGCCGGAGACGCCGATCACGGCAAGGTCGGTGGCTTGGCCTTCTGCGGGTAGATCGTCTCGTGCCGGGCCAGCATGGCGACGAACTCGCCGATCTTCCGCTCCCGGGTCTCCGCCCGTTTGACGGCGTTGACGCGGTGGATGAGAGCGAACCGGTTGGTCTGGGTGAGTACGTCGAACATGGCCTGCGCGGCGGGATCGGCGGCGATGGCGGCGCGGAGGTCGGCCGGCACCTCGGCCTCCGAGGGCGGGGCGTAGGCGGCCGCCCACCGCCCGTCCGCCTTGGCGGCTTCCACCGCGGCGCGGCCGCCGGGCAGCATCCGCCCCTGCGCCTCCAGCCTGGCCACGTTGGCGACATTGCGTTGTGACCAGGAACTGCGGGGCCGGCGCGGAGTGAACCGGATCCAGGAGGTCTCCTGGTCCCGTTTTCGGGCCTGCCCGTCGATCCAGCCGAAGCACAGCGCCTCGTCGACCGCCTGCTGCCAGGTCAGCGTGGTGACTGTGCCGCCCTTCTTGGTCAGGGCGAGCCAGACGCCGGGCGAGGTTGCGTGGTTGGCCGTCAACCACGCGCGCAGCGCCGCAGCGTCCGCCACGATCAACTCATCCAGTTCGGCACTGCCCATGCCGGGCAGGCTAACCGGTGGGTATGACGACGGCTTCAGGACCTTCCACGTCTTGAGGTCGGGGCAGTGATCCTCGGCGGACTACCATGAACGACCATCCGCAGATCGTGACGGCGTCAATCTGCCGCAGCGCTGATCTGACAGCCGAGGTCGCCGGGGTTCGCGGCGGCAGATAGGAGGGCGAGATGCCCGATCCCGATGATCCCCCCAGGGACGAGCAGGCGGCCGGATCCCCCTCCGCCCCCGCACCCGCCCCCGTCCCCGTACGAGCGCAGATCCTGTCCACCGAGCACTGGAGCCTACTGGCCACCCGGAACCTGGCGTGGAGCGAGAGCTTCAGCCGCGCCAGCTGGTTCGTGACGGTGGTGTCGGCGACGGTCGTCGCGCTCGCGCTGGTGGCGGACAGCACCGACTTCGGCGCCGGCTTCCGCTTCTTCGCGTTACTGCTCATCCCGTTGCTGGTCGTCATCGGGGTGGCCACCGTCGTCCGCCTGGTGCAGCTCAACAGCGAGGACGTCGAGCTGGTGATCGGAATGAACCGGTTGCGTCGGGGCTACCTCGATCTGGCGCCCGAGCTGGAGCGCTACTTCGTCACCGGGCACGGCGAGGATGTCGCCGGGATCATGCGGACCTACGGTGCCAGCCGCACCCGCATCCCCGCCACCCAGTACCTGTCGAGCGTCCCCCTGCTGGTCAGCGTCATCGTCGCCGTCCTCGTCGGCGCGCTGGCCGGCCTGATCGGCGACTCGCTCGGCGTCGGGATCGAGGCGGCCGTCGTCATCGGCGCCGTGGCCACCGTCGCCGCGCTGGCGAGCCTGGCCCTCCTCATCGTCCGGCATGTCAACCACACCTGGGACCGGCGCCGGCGCGACCAGCCGTAGCGACGGTACCGGATGGGCGTACGCGTGCAGGAGGTCCTGGTATCGCCGCTGGTAAACGGTCGGCTGCGTACGGTGTCGGCCTGGGACCGCGCATGCCGGTGCGTCGCTCGGCCGGCACCCGGGCGTCAGTGACACGTGGTTGCCACGTTGAGGAAAAGGCAGCACGAGGCCAGCACGGACAGGGTGACCGCGGACGCTGCCCGCACGGCGATATCGGCGCCGCCACGATGACGCCGGGTCACCGGCAACGTCTGCTCCACGACCACCAGAGCCAGCCAGCCGAGCAGGACCAGCGGGAACAAGAGATCCCAGGCCGGGTTGTCGAAGGAGCTGACGTTACCGTTCCCGCCGTAGTTGGGACAGTCCTCGTAGCGGGTGATCGGGTCGAGGACCAGCAGCAGCGAGATGACGGCCGCGCCGCCGACGAGGCAGGCCCAGAATCCGCTGAGCCGTGACGGGGGTCCCCCATGGTTGATCATCAGTTGAGCCTGGAAACGCCTGGTCGGGTGACGGTGCCTGCCGCGTACTCCTCGAAGATCTCGTCGAGGACGCGCATCGCGCTCGCGGCTGAGTCTTCCTCGTCGCCCGGGGTGTTGGCGCAGGTGACAAGCGTCTTCCAGAGTGCCCAGCCGCGCCCGCGCGCCCAGGTCGCGTCATCGACGGAGAGTCGGTCCCGGAACACCTGGCGGCCCTCCGGGCTCAGCAGCGTCCAGGCGATTGCCAGGTCACAGGCCGGATCGCCGACGCCGCAGGTCCCGAAGTCGATGACAGCTGCCAGCTTCCCGTCGTCGAGCAGCAGGTTGCCCGCTGCGATGTCACCGTGGAACCAGCTCGGCACGCCGTCCCAGCGGGCGTCCAGTGCGCTCTTCCAAATCTCGCGGGCCAGATCGACGTCGACGTGGCCGTCGAGCGTCGTGAGCGCGCGCCGCGCCACACCGTCGTAGGTGCGCAGGGTGCCGCCCCGGTACCAGTTGTGCTGTCCGGGGCGGGGACCGTCAGTGGTGTCGACGTTTTGCAGGGCCGCCAGGAATTCGGCCAGGTCGAGCGCGAAGCGGCTGGGATCGACGATCCGGTCCGCGCTCGCGGGTTCGCCGGGCAGCCATTCGTAGATCGACCACGGGAAGGGGTAGTCGGCGTCGGGTTCGCCCCTGACCAGTGGAGTGGGGATGGGCAGCGGAAGGTGGGGTGCGAGCACCGGAAGCCAGCGGTGCTCCTTGTCGACCGCCTCGGCGTACTCGGCCGCGCTGGGCAGGCGTACCAGCTTCTGCGTGCCCAGGTGGAACGTGAGGTTGTCCCAGCCACCGTTGGCGACGGGCCGCACCGGCAGATCGGCCCACTGCGGGAACTGGTTGACGACCAACCGACGCACCTGCTGGACATCGATGGCGATGCGTCGCGGAACGGGACCGATTTGGGGTGTGTCGCTCACTGGAGCATCGTCCCGCACGCGCCAGCTCCGCGGTCGAGCGGTGCAGGGCCGCCGGGAGCCGGGCCGGGGTCCAGCGGGGGTGGCATGAGTGCCGACCCAGCCTTCACCTTCGGGCCCGGCCAAGGGCGAGGCGGTGCTCCTCGCCATCACCTGACGGGTACCTGGCGGCTGGCCGGGCGATGCTCAGCGTCCAGGGCAACGGTTGGCTATTGTCGCCGGAGACCTGCCTGGACGAATGACGAGGACTGCGATGACCCGGACCGACGACGACGTCGCCCTCGACTCGGCGGTGGACCCGCTGGTCGTCGCGCTGGACATCGGGTCCACCGCCACCCGTGGTGGCGTGCACGACGCGTCGGGCCGGCGGGTCGACGGCCTCCAGCACAAGGTGCCGCACGCCTTCACCGTCGCACCCGACGGCACCTCGGTCATCGACCCCGACCAGGTGACGGCGGAGGTCGAGCAGGTCCTCGACGCGGTGACCGGGGACCGGCAGTTGGGGACCCGGATCGCCGGTGTCGCGATGGACACCTTCGCCGCCTCGTTGATCGCGGTCGACGCGGCCGGACGCGCGCTCACCCCGTGCCTGACCTACGCCGACTCCCGCAGCGCAGCGGCGGTCACGGCGCTTCGGGAGGAGCTCGACGAGGAGGCGGTGCAGCAGCGCACCGGCACCCGCCTGCACACGAGCTACCACGCGCCGCGCCTGCGCTGGTTCGCCTCCGCGCAGCCGCGTGCCGTCACCGGGGCCGCGCTCTGGTGCTCCCTCGGCGAGTACGTCCTGGCCCGGCTCGTCGGGCACCCGCTCGCCGGCACGTCCACGGTGGCGTGGACCGGCCTGCTCGACCGCCGTACCGGTGAGTTCGACGCCGAGCTGCTCGCCGCGGCGGGCATCGGCCCCGAGCAGCTCTCCCGACCACTGGACATGACCGAGCCGGCGCCGTCGGGAGCCCCGGCGCGCTGGCCCGCTCTCGCTCGGGCCGTGTGGTTCCCCGCTATCACCGACGGCTTCGCCAGCAACATCGGGTCCGGGGCGACCGACGCCACGGTGCTCACCGCGTCGACAGCCACCAGCGGTGCGCTGCGGGTACTGCTCGACGGCCCCGCCGATCCGCTGCCGTTCGGGCTCTGGAACTACCGGGTCGACGCCGGGCGCACGCTGCTCGGCGGGGCGATCAACGACGTCGGTCGTGCCGTGAGTTGGGCACAGAGCACGTTGCGCCTCGGCCCTGCGCTCGCGGCCACCCTCACCGCGCCGCCGAGCGACGCCACGCCGCTGGTGTTGCCGTACCTCACTGGTGAACGTGCGCCGGGCTGGGTCGGTGGGGCACGTGCCGTGTTCGACGGCGTGTCGGCGGCCACGGATGCCGACTCGCTGTTCCGGGGGATCATCGAGGGCGTGGCCATGACCTACGCGCGGGTCGCCGACGAACTCCACCCGGCCGCCCCGGAGGTCCTGGAGGTCGCGGCGGCGGGACGGGTCAGCAACGACCATCCTGGATGGCTCCAGATCCTCGCGGACGTACTCGGGCGCCCCGTCACCCAGGTGACCCGGCGCCGCGCGACGCAGCGTGGAACGGCGCTGCTCGCGCTCGACGTGCTGGCACCGGAGGTCCCGCGCGCACCTCGGGCAACGGGAGAGACCTACGAGCCCCGGCCGGCGCACGTCGAGCACTATGCGCGACGGCGGGCGCGGTTCGCCGAGGTGTACGACGCGCTCGTGCGCGGCTGACCACCCGGGCGCCTGCCCGGGAAATGGTCGGGGGCTCGGGTCGTCAGACGCGCGGGCCGAGGAACAGGCCGCCACTGGCGTCGATGACCTGGCCGGTGACCCAGCGTGCGGCGTCGGAGGCGAGGAACGCGACCACGTCGGCGACGTCGCCGGGCCCGCCCAGCCGGTCGAGCGCCGTCATTGCGGTGATCGTCTCGGCCAGGCCCGGTGTCTCGAAGACCGGCCCGTTGGTCGCGGTCCGGGTGGCGCCGGGCGCGACCGCGTTCACCGTGATGCCCCGGTGGCCGAGCTGGTTGGCCAGGGTCAGGGTCATCGTCTCGACCGCGCCCTTGGTCATCGCGAAGGAGGTCTGGGTGGCGTTGGCCATCCGGGTCGCGACGGACGACATCGTGATGATCCGGCCGCCGTCGCGGAACAGCGGCAGGGCCCGCTCGATGACGAAGTACGGCGCTCGGACGTTCACCGCGAAGAGCTTGTCGAAGGCTGCCCGGGTCGTGGTGCCGAGCGGGCCTGCCGGTGGCGCCGCCGCGTTGTTGACGAGGATGTCGAGGGGCCGGCCGGCCAGGCAGTTCTCGACCCCCGCGAAGAGCGTGTCGACGTCCCCGCCCACCCCCAGTTCCGCGCCGACGGCGTACGCCGTTCCACCGTGCCGCACGATCTGGTCGACCGTCGCCGTCGCGCCGTCCTGGTCCGCACCGAAGTGCGCGACGACCATCGCGCCGCGCGCGCCGAGCCGGATCGCGATCTCCTGCCCTATGCCGCGTGATGCGCCGGTCACCAGGGCGGTTCTGCCGATCAGGTCAGTCATGATGTTAGTTACTCCCAAAGTGTTAGTGACTACCAGTGCGGTAGTGTCTATCACATGGGCGAGCGGCACTCAACACTGCGGGAGCAACGGCGGGCCGAGACGCAGCGCATGATCCAGGCGCATGCGCTGCGGTTGTTCGTCGAGCGCGGATACGACAGCACGACCGTGAACGACGTCGCCGAGGCTGCCGGCGTCGCCCCGATGACGGTGTACCGGCACTTCCCGACGAAGGAGGACCTAGTGCAGGTCGACCAGAACGGCCGGCTGCTCGCCGAACGGATCGCCGCCACGCCCGCCGGACAGCCTCTGGTCCGCCGCATCGGCAGCGCACTCGTCGACTCGGCGCGGACCCTCACCGCCGGTGACGACGGACTACTGCTGGCCCGTCTGCGGCTGATGATCTCCACGCCCGCCCTGCGCGCCAGGCACCTGGACAACCACTACGTACTGCAACAGGCCATCGTGGACGGTCTCCGGGACGAGGTTGCCGACCCGGACGCCACCTTCCAGGCCGAGGCTGCGGCAAGCGCCTGCCTGGCCGCCATGCACACCGCGCTGGTGCGATGGGCGAAGGACGACGGGCGCACCGACCTGCCCGACCTGATCGCCAAGGCGCTGGCGGCGACCTTCGGCGACGGGACGACCCGGTAAAGGGCCCCACACTCCGCCGGGGCGGTACGCGCAGCCGGACAGCGTCAGGCTGGGGGACTCTAGGATCGCTTGGCCATATCCACGAAGCCGCCCCACTGCCGAGGGGTGAACGTCAGGACCGGCCCCTCCGGATCCTTGCTGTCCCGCACGAGAACCCGGCCGGGAACGTTGTCGGCCACCTCGACACAATTCGTACTGTCGCTACGTGTGGACTTGATCCATCTCGGGGCGGTGTTCACGTCCATTTCTCGGCCGTCCTCATGATCAGATCGAGGCATTGGTTGCTGGGTAGAGCGTAGTCCCGGATGGCCTCCCATGCGGCTTCCATCTCGGTGGTGGCATTCGGGTTCTCTACTACGCGACCCTCCAGATGTCCTTCGAGGAAGCCGATCGACCGGCCGTCCACCGTCGCGATCGCCAGTGGGCCATCCAGCCCCACGTAGGAGCCTGCGTCGAACGGGACGACCTGAACCCGCACATTCGGCTGTTCACATGCCGCGACCAGGGCTTCCAACTGATCCCGCATCACGGAAGCGTCCCCCACCCGGCGATGCAGAACCCCTTCGTCCAGCACCGCGACCAACTGGCAGGGATCGGGCCGCCGGTGCAGAATCTCCTGACGACCGAGCCTCGTAGCCAGCAGGGCGTCCACGGACTCGGCCCGAAGGCGTCGACCCATCAGCACCGCCCGCGCGCACGGTTCGGTCTGAAGGATTCCCGGGACCACCATCGCGGACATAGCGTTTCACGTCCCCCAAATCACTTCGGTTTTGATGGTCATCTTCGATGGGATGCCGACCCGCTCCACGGGCTCGACCAGCATCTTCCGCCCTGCTCGGGTCACAGTCCAGGGTGGAATCCAGGCATTCATCCACCCCGTGACCTCCGACCCGGGTGGATGCCTGACGGGGGCGGCGCCGACAACGGATCTCTGGTGCCGCCCCCGTCGAACTCCACCGACGGAAGGCATCGATCATGAATATCCGGCGTAGATTCCGGCCCCGGCACCGCCGCGATTGGCGCCGACTCTGGCGGTACTGCCGATGCGGTTATCGATGGCGCTGCCCGGACTCGATCCCGCCGGTGCCGATGCCCTATCAGCCACCACCTGTACCAGCGCTGTCCCGCGCCGAATTCCGGGCCGCCGTCCGCGCGGCGGCACCCACCCCGACACCGACGCCAGCGCCTCGTCCGAAGACGACGGCGACGGCGACGGCGACGGCGACGGCGACGGCGACGGCGACGAACCGGGGTTCCGGCTGGAACGCATCCACACACGCCCGGCTGGCCAACGGTCGGCCGGGCGGCGGGAACCCGGGACATCAGCACCGGTCCCGGCAGGCCAGCGCCGCCCGGACGTGATCCGATGATCGGGCCGCAGGAGCGCTGGTACCGGCACATGCGCCGGAACGCCCGGCGCTATCCGGCCGGCCGGCACAGCCCGACGCCGACGTACCAATGTCAGACCTGCCAGGATCCCTGGCCGTGCGCGCCGGCCCGGCTGGCTCTGCTGATCGGTTTCAAGGGCGACCGGGTGGGTCTGCTGATGTACCTCGCGGCCCACCTCACCCGGGCGCTGCAAGCCCTGCCCGAGACGCATCCGGCGCAGGTCGTCGGTCAACTGTTGCACTGGCTGCCCCGGCGCCGCTGAGCCATCGGCCGCCGGGCGCCGGGGTCGGTCGGCACAGCCGAGGCAGGATATTCTCCGGCCGTCGTCGTCGGACCAGCCCGGAAGGACCGCCCGATGACGCAGGAGCCGGACCGTGCGACGCCATCGGCGACTCCGGTGTCGGACCGTCCGGAGGCGTCGACGACGGTGGCACCGCAACCGGTCGTACCCGGGACAGCAGTGGCCGGTGACGGCTCGACCGGCGGGCGACTGCTCGCCGGCGGCGCCATAGTCGGGCTGGGCGTCTGCGCCGTACTGCCGATCCGACCGGAGACACCGGTGCGGACAGCGATCGTCGCGGCGGCCGTCGTCGCGCTGGTCGGGATCGCCGTCGGGCTGCGCTCACCGGCCGCGCTG
The DNA here is from genome assembly GCF_029626265.1 of Micromonospora sp. WMMD1102. Lineage (NCBI taxonomy): Bacteria > Bacillati > Actinomycetota > Actinomycetes > Micromonosporales > Micromonosporaceae > Micromonospora > Micromonospora sp. WMMD1102. The sequence continues at coordinate 4,207,882 of NZ_JARUBN010000001.1, forward strand.
CGCGGCGCCACCTTCGTCGGGCCGCTCTTCGGCTGCTTCGCGGTCGGCAGCTTGGCCGGCTGGCCGCCCGCGCTCACCACCGTGCTGGTCTGCGTGCTGCCGTTGGCCTGTCTGCTGCTCGTCGGGCGGCGGGCGGGAGTGGCTCCGGCCGCACCGTGGCTGGCCCGGGGCCGGCTGACCCCGGAGGCACCTGGCTCGGCCTGGCCACCGTCCTGTTCGGAGCGGCGGCGCTGGTCACCTGGGCACTTGCGGTACGTCCCCAGCCGGCCGAATACCTGCGGGACCTGCAACGCCTCCCGCTCTGGCTGGCGATCCTCGGAATCATCGGGTTCGCCCTGGTCAACCCGGTGTGGGAGGAGATGCTCTTCCGGGGGGTGTTGCTTACCGAACTCGCCTCGGTCTGGGGCGCCAGGATCGCCGTGGTGCTCCAGGCGGTGCTGTTCGGCGCGGCACACCTCGCCGGCTTCCCGTCCGGGGCGGTCGGCATGGTCATGGCCGGCACCTGGGGGTTTGCCCTGGGAATACTGCGGCTGCGCACCGGCGGCATCCTGCTGCCGTACCTGGTGCACGTGACCGCCAACGCGGTGATCGGCACACTGGCGGTGCTGATCCTGCGCTGAACCCGCGCCAAGGGCCTGACCCGGCGGCGCGCGGCTGGACCCGACAGCATGCGGGCCGGACCGGACGGCACCTGGCGCTGCCGCCGGTTCCGATGGCGGAGCGAGCGCGCACCCGGTAGAAACGTCTCGATCCCCTTCGTTCGATCGACGGGGTGCCGCCGGGGCGAACAAGAGAGCGCTCTCAGAACCACTCCGCGGCATCCGGAAAGGACCGACGAACCGTATGACGATCACCTCCCCCGGCCTCCGGCGGCGCCCCACACGCCACCGGCTCCGCCGGGTGCTCGTGCTCGGCCTGGCACTCGCCACCGCCGCCACCACGGCCACCACGGCCACCGGCGCCGCCAACGCCGCGGCCCACACGGCCACCGGCGCCGCCAACGCCTCCGCCCGCACGGCCACCGGCGCCTCCGCCCGCACTGCGACCCCCACCCCCGGTGGCATCCATTCGCCCCGGCCAGGTGCGCCGGACCTCGGGCGCAACGTCACCGTCTTCGACCCGAGCATGCCGGTCAGCCAGATCCAGGCGACCCTGGACGCGACCCACGCCCGGCAGGTCGACGCCGAGATGGGCACCGACCGGTACGCGTACCTCTTCATGCCCGGGACATACGGCAGTGCGGAGCAGCCGCTCCAGATCAGGGTCGGCTACTACACCGAGATCGCCGGACTCGGTGCGTCACCCACCGACGTCGTGATCAACGGCAAGATCGAGGTCTACAACCGCTGCCTGGAGGGCGGCGGCACCGGCAACTGCATCGCCCTGGTCAACTTCTGGCGTACCCTGTCCAACCTGTCGCTGCACATCGTCGCCAGCGGCCAGGACGAGTGCCGGTTCACGGCGAACTTCTGGGCCGTCTCCCAGGCGGTCTCGCTGCGCCGGATGAACATCGACGGCGGCGGACTGTCCCTGATGGACTACTGCACCGCCGGACCGCAGTACGCCAGCGGCGGATTCATCGCCGACTCCGGGCTGCCGGCCACCACCAACGGCTCCCAGCAGCAGTGGCTGACCCGCAACAGCGAGGTGGCGAGCTGGTCGAACGCGGTGTGGAACCAGGTCTTCGCGGGCGTAATCGGCGCACCCGACGACGCCGGTTTCCCCGACCCGCCGTACACCACTCTGGAGACGACGCCGCTGAGCCGGGAAAAGCCGTACCTGTTCGTGGACGGCAAGGGCGCTTACCAGGTCCGGGTGCCGGCCGCGCGGCGGGACAGCCGGGGCGTCAGCTGGGGTGCCGGGCTCACGCCGGGGCGGACCGTGCCGCTGCGGGACTTCTTCGTCGCCCGCCCGTCCGACCCGGTACACGTGATCAACCGTGAGCTGGCCCGGGGCCGGCACCTGCTGCTCACCCCCGGCGTCTACGACATCGCCCGGAGCATCGAGGTCCGTCGGCCGGACACTGTGGTGCTGGGCATCGGACACGCCACCATGACGGCCGCGAACGGCGCCGTTCCGCTGGAGGTCGCCGGGGTGCCCGGCGTGGTCGTCGCCGGGGTCACCGTGGACGCCGGCCCGCGCGAGTCGCCGGTGCTGCTCCGGGTCGGCAGCCGTAACGGCCGCAACCACAGCACCCCGGACAACCCGATCACCCTCTCCGACGTGTACTTCCGGGTCGGCGGCCCGCACATCGGCCGGACACACATCGCGCTGGAGGTGAACGCCGACCACGTACTGATCGACCACACCTGGGTGTGGCGCGGCGACCACGGCGTCGAGGGCTTCACCGAGGGCGTCAACGGCGACACCGACCGCTGGCGGACCAACACCGGCCGGTACGGCGCCGTCGTCAACGGCGACCACGTCACCGCGACCGGCCTCTTCGTCGAACACTTCCAGCGGTACAACACGGTCTGGAACGGCGAGGACGGCGCCACTGTGCTCTACCAGAACGAGCTGCCGTACGACCCGCCGACCCAGGCGGACTGGATGAACGGCGACGTGGAGGGCTGGGCCGGCTACAAGGTCGGCGACCGGGTACGTCGGCACACCCTGCACGGCGGCGGCGTGTACGTCTTCAACCAGAACAACCCGTCGATCCACACCGAGAACGGCTTCGAGGTGCCCCGCACGCCCGGTGTCCGGCTGCACCACGTGATGACCGTCAACCTCAGCGCCGGCACGATCGACCACGTGGTCGACGGCGTCGGCGAGGCGGCCGACACCACCCGGGTCGGCGTACCGGTCTACCTCACGGAGTACCCGGGAGCCTGAACCCGGTCCACGACGGCGGCCGGCCGGCCGGGGTGTCCCCGACCAGCCGTCGGGCGGACTCCGCACTCCGCCGGGGTGGTGTGCGCAGTCAATGTCGTGGTAGCGACAGCAACTGCGCACACCCACCCGCCCGAACCAAGAGCCCGGCCCGCCCGGTCAGCGTGCGGTCAGGTAGCCGAGGGCGGCGCGGACCACCTCGACCAGCGGGCGCTCCTGGTGGTCGGTCCAGTACCGGGTGGCCGCGCGCAACGCGTGCAGGAACGTCCCGGCGAGCACCCGGGCGCGCAGCGGGGTCTCCGGATCGTCCGGCAGGCGGCGGGCGATCTCGGCGGTGAACTCCTGCTCCACCGTGCCGTACGCGGTGATCTGGTGGGCGGCGAGGCTGGGATGGTTGCGGATCAGCCGCCGCTGGGCCAGCCAGAGCGGGTCGAACCCGTCACTCTCCCGGGCCAGCTGCTCGGCCGCCCGGGTGAGCACGACCCACGGCGGTTCGTCGAGCGGCTGCGCGTGCACCAGCGCGAGAAGTCGACGAATCCGCACCGTGTCCGGGTGGAAGAGCGCCTCTTCCTTGTTCGCGAAGTAGTTCGAGAAGGTCCGGCGGGACACGTCGGCGGCGTCCGCGATCGCCTCCACGGTCACCCGGTCGGGTCCCTGCTCGGCGGCGAGCCGGAGCGCCGCCCGGTGCAGTGCCTCCCGGGTGGCGGCCTTCTTCCGCTCCCGCCGGCCCACCGTCTCGTCCATCGCCCGACAGCGTACGCGGCGGTGACTTACTTCTCATAGCGAAAACTTGCGCAATGCGCACTGATCGAGAAATCCTTACCTGCGGCAAACCGACTGTCCGCAGAAGCCACCGGGGCAGCCTCGACCGTCCGCCGGGACAGATCGACTACCGAGAAGAGCTGGAGGCCGCGCGATGAGCGCCCCGACCACACTCACCCCCGCGCCGCAAGCGGAGCCGACGAGCCATCGGCGTACCCTCGAGGCGCTCAGCGGCCTGCTGTTGGTGCTCTTCGTCGCCCTGCTGAGCAGCACCGTCGTCTCGACCGCGCTGCCCAAGATCATCGGTGCCCTGAACGGCTCGCAGACCCAGTACACCTGGGTGGTCACCGCCACCCTGCTCACCGCGACCGCGACCACCCCGATCTGGGGCAAGCTGGCCGACCTGTTCAACAAGAAGGCCCTGGTCCAGACCGCCATCGTGATCTTCCTCGTCGGCTCGGTACTGGCCGGGCTCAGCCAGAACGCCGGCCAGCTGATCGCCGCCCGCGCCTTCCAGGGCATCGGCGTCGGCGGGTTGCAGGCGCTGGTCCAGGTGGTGATCGCCGCGATGATCCCGCCCCGGGAACGGGGCCGGTACAACGGCTACCTCGGCGGCGTGATGGCCCTCGCCACCGTCGGCGGGCCGCTGCTCGGCGGCCTCATCGTCGACACGTCCTGGCTCGGCTGGCGCTGGTGCTTCTTCGTCGGCGTACCGATCGCGATCCTCGCCCTGGTCGTCCTCCAGGCCACCCTGCACCTGGTGACGGTACGGCGGGAGAACGTGCAGATCGACTACCTCGGCGCGACCCTGATCGCGGCCGGGGTCAGCGTACTGCTCGTCTGGATCTCGTTCGTCGGCAACTCGTTCGGCTGGCTCTCCTGGCAGACCGCCGCGATGGTCGGCGGCTCCGTACTGCTGCTCGCCCTCGCCGTGCTGGTGGAGGCACGCACCGCCGAGCCGGTCGTGCCGCGGACATCGTCCGGCAGGGCACCACGGCACTGGTGATCGTCGCCAGCCTGGCGGTCGGGATGGCGATGTTCGGCGGCGCCGTCTTCCTCGGCCAGTACTTCCAGATCGGCCGGGGCTACAGCCCCACCGAGGCCGGCCTGCTCACCATCCCGATGATGGCCGGAGTGCTCGTCTCGTCCATCGTGGCGGGACGGATGATCACGCGCAGCGGGCGGATCAAGCCGTACATCGTGTTCGGGGCGATCGTCCTGGTCGCCGGGTTCCTGATGCTCGGCGCCATCGACCACCAGACCTCCCTGGTCTTCGTCGGCGCGGCGATGCTGCTGGTCGGGATCGGCGTCGGGATGACCATGCAGAACCTGGTCCTCGCGGTGCAGAACGCCGTACCGCTCAAGGACATCGGCGCGGCGAGTTCCACCGTGGCGTTCTTCCGCTCCCTCGGCGGCACCATCGGGGTCTCGGTACTCGGTGCGGTACTCGCCCGCCGGGTCACCGAGCAGATCACCCACGACCTGACCGCGGCCGGCATCCCGGCCTCCGGCTCCGGCAGCGCCGGCGGCAGCCTCAACCTGGCCGGCCTGCCGGACCCGGTCCTGCACATCGTGCGCGACGCCTACGGCGACGCCACCGGGCACATCTTCCTGATCTCCGCGGCGATCGCGGTGGTCGGAGTGGTCGCCGCCGCCCTGCTCAAGCCGGTCACCCTGCGGACCAGCCTCGACCTGCTGGACCCGGCTACCAGCGCCGCCACCGCGGCCGGCGCCGTCGACGGCGCCCCGCCGACCGCCGAGCCGACCCCGTTCCGGACCCCACACCAGGCTCCTCGGACCCCGGGCCAAGCTCCCCACACCGCCGACCAGGCTCCGCAAACCCCGGACCAAGCTCCCCACACCGCCGACCAGGCTCCGCGCACCCCCGACCAGGTCGAGGCCCGAGACCAGGCTCAGGGCCCAGACCAGGTCCAGGCTCCGGACCGGGACGGTGGTCGGGGACGTCAGCGGTCCGGCACGAGGCCGGCGTCGTAGGCCCGGACGATCGCACCGGCCCGGTCCCGGACACCGAGCTTGAGGAAGATCGCCGAGACGTGCCCCTTCACGGTCCGCTCGCTCAGGTGCAGCGAACCGGCGATCTCGGAATTGTTGGCGCCCGCCGCCACCAGGCGGAGCACCTCCCGCTCGCGGTCGGTCAGCGCGGTCACCGAGGATGCTCCCCGACCCGCCCGCCGGACCCGGACGAGTTCCAGCACCCGGGTGGCCACCTGGGGGTCGAACCACGAGCCGCCCCGGGCGGTGACCCGGATCGCGCCGGTCAGCTCCGCCGCGGGCGCGTCCTTCAGCACGAAGCCGGCCGCGCCGGCCTCGACCATGCCCCACAGCACCTCGTCGTCGGCGAACGTGGTGAGGGCCAGCACCGGCGGCGCGCCCTGGCCGGCAGTCAACTGCCGCGTCGCCCCGATCCCGTCCAGCACCGGCATCCGGACGTCCATCAACACGACGTCCGGCGCCAGCCGGCCCGCGAGGTCGACGCCGGCCCGGCCGTCGGCCGCCTCGCCGACGATGGCCATGTCGTCGTGGGCCGACAGGATCAGCCGGAGGCCGGCCCGGACGAGTTCCTGGTCGTCCACCAGGACGATCCGGATCATCCCGCCTCCTCGTCGGCGGTACGCGGCACCGGCAGCGACGCCTCGACCAGCCAGCCGTCGCCGTCCGGTCCGGCCGACAGGGTGCCGCCGAGGGTGCCGGCGCGCCGGCGCATGCCGTCCAGCCCGTTGCCACCGCCCCGACCGGCCGGGGCGGCAGTCCCGGCCGGAGCACCGTTGCGTACCGACACCGCGAGTCGGTCGGCATGCCGGACGATCCGGACCACCGCCTCCGCCCCCGGCGCGTGGTGCCGCAGGTTGCTGACCGCCTCCTGCACGATCCGGTACGCCGCCAGCCCGGTGTACGGGTCGACGGATCCGAGGTCGCCGACCAGTTCGCCGCGTACCGGCAGACCTGCCTCGGCCGCATCCCGGACCAGGGCGGCGACGTCCACCGCACCCGGCGACGGCGGTCGCGCACCACCGCCGTCGGCGGGATCGCGCAGCAGGCCGACGATCGCCCGGACGGACTGGAGACTGTCCCGGCCGACCCGCTCGGCCCGGTCCAGCGCCTCGGCCGCCGCCACCGGGTCGCGATCGAGCACCTGCCGGGCGCCGACCAGGTTGAGCAGCACGACGGTGAGCCCGTGTCCGATCGCGTCGTGCACGTCGTGCGCGATCCGGCGGCGTTCGGCTGCCGCCGCCGCGACGTCGAGCCGCTGCTGAGCCTCGGTCAGCGCGGCGACGAGACGCCGCTCCCGGCGCAGGATGCGGCCGATCAGCCAGCTGAACATCGTCCCGGTGCCGAAGAAGACGACGGCGGGATAGTCCTCGCGCCACGCCCCGTCGAGCCCGACGAACACCGCCGGCACGGCGACCGCGCCGAGCGTGGCCAGCGCCTCGGCCGGCCACGAGCGACCGGTCGCCGCCAGCCAGGCCACCGCGAGCAGGGCCAGGAAGATGGCGCCCGGTGCGTCGTACCAGAGCGTGACCAGGGCCGGCATGCCGACGCCGAGTGCCGCCATCGGCCACGGCCCGACCCGGACCTGACCGGCCAGCAGCGCCCAGGGGACCAAGGCGGCGACGAGCATGCCGACCAGGCCGACGGTGATACCGCTGGTCAGGAAGACGAGCAGCGCCGCGGCCAGCGCCGCGAGCGGGAAGGCCAGTCCTGCGGCGGACGAGTCGCCCCAGGCCCGCAGCCCCGTCTGCTCCACGCCCGCAGACTACCGCCGTACGTCGCCGGGCACCCCGTACCCGGGTACGCCCGGACCCGGTCCCGGGTACGGGTTCGGCGCCGCCGGACCCGTACCGGGAAGGGCCTGCGGTCCGATGTGGGCACCGGCGCCGGTCACGAGGATCTGACCATCCCCTCCGCACGGAAGTCAGGAGATCACCGTGTTCGGCAGAATCGGTCACCTCGTCGTCCGCCGCCGCCGGCTGGTGCTGGCCCTCACCGTCCTCTTCCTCCTCGCCGCCGGCACGGCCGGATCCGGCGTCTTCGGCCGGCTCGGCGGAGGCGGTTTCGCCGACCCGGACGCCGAGTCGACCCGGGCCGAGGAATTCCTGGCGCAGGTCGGGGTACCCCGGCCGGAACTGGTGCTGCTGGTCGAGGCCGCCGACGGCACCCGGGTCGACGACCCGGAGGTGGCGGCGGCCGGCACCGCACTGACCCAGGAACTCGCCGGCCGTCCCGGGGTGGAGGCGGTCGACTCCTACTGGTCGGCGGAGCACCAACCGGCGCTCGGCACGACCGACGGCGACCCGCCGCTGCGCACGACCGGCAGCGACCCGCCGCTGCGCACGACCGAGGGCGACGCGGCGCTCCGGTCGACCGAGGGCGACGCGGCGCTCGTGCTGGTCGACCTGGCCGGTGGGGAGGAACAGGTCGAGGCGGCGGCGGCCGCGATCGCGGCGGAGCACGCCGGGGATCGGGGCCCGCTGACCGTCCGGGTCGGCGGCGGGTACGCGATCGACGAGGCAATCGGCGAGCAGCTCGACACGGACCTGGTCCGGGCCGAGCTGATCGCGGTCCCGGTGACCCTGCTCCTGCTGCTGCTCGTCTTCGGCGGGATCGTGGCGGCGTCCCTGCCGCTGGCCGTCGCGGTGGTCGCGGTGCTCGGCGCGGTCCTGGCCCTGTCCGGCATCGCGCGGCTCACCGAGGTGTCGGTCTATTCGATCAACCTGATGACCGGGCTCGGCTTCGGGCTGGCGATCGACTACTCGCTCTTCATCCTGAGCCGGTTCCGCGAGGAGTCGGCCGCGGGCCGGCCGACCGGCGAGGCGGTGGTGCGGACCGTGCAGACGGCCGGCCGTACGGTGGCGTTCTCGGCGCTCACCGTGGCCGTCTCCCTCTCCGCCCTGCTGGTCTTCCCGCTGTCCTTCCTGCGGTCGTTCGCCTACGCCGGGATCGCGGTGGTGCTCTGCGCCGCGGCGGGCGCCCTGCTGACCCTGCCCGCCCTGCTGGCGGTCCTCGGGCCGAGGGTGGGTGCGGGCTCGCCGCGCTGCCGCCGCCGTACCGGCCGGTGGACGGTCTCCGGCCGGTCGGCGGGACGCGGCCCGACGGCGGTTCCCGACCCGACCGCGGTTCCCGGCCCGACGGCGGAATCGGCGTTCTGGCACCGGCTCGCCAGTGCGGTGATGCGCCGGCCGTTGCCGGTGGCGACCGGGGTGGTGCTCTTCCTGCTGCTGCTCGGTGTCCCGTTCCTCCGCGTCGACCCGGGTCTGCCGTCGCACCAGGCACTGCCGGCGTCCAGCGAGGCCCGGCAGGTCGTCGAGGCGATCGAGACCGGGTTCGCCGGCAACCGGACCGAGGAGTTCGGTATCGCCCTGCCCGGCGTCGACGCGGGCGGCGCGGACGCCGGGGCCGTGGCCGCCTTCGCCGGTCAGGTCGGCGCGGTCCACGGGGTCACCGAGGTGACGACGCACGCGGTGCCGGCCGGTGCCTGGCTGAGCGTGGTCCCCTCGGTCGTGCCGCGCTCCGCCGAGGGCGAGCGGCTGGTCGAGGAGATCCGGGCGCTGGACCCGCCCTTCGACTTCCGGGTCGGCGGCGACGCCGCGGAACTCGTGGACGCCAAGGCCGCGATCGGCGACCGGCTCCCGCTGGCGTTGGCGCTCATCGCGACCACCACCGCGATCCTGCTCTTCGCCGTGTTCGGCAGCATCCTCGTCCCGGTCAAGGCCGTACTGCTGAACCTGCTCTCCCTGACGGCGACCTTCGGCGCGATGGTGTGGATCTTCCAGGACGGGCATCTCTCCGGGATCCTCGGCTTCACCGCCACCGGTCAGCTCGACGTGTCGATGCCGATCCTGATGTTCTGCGTCGCCTTCGGCCTGTCGATGGACTACGAGGTCTTCCTGCTCGCCCGGATCAAGGAGGAGTACGACCGCTCCGGCGACAACGCGCGGGCGATCGCCGCCGGGCTGGCCACGACGGGTCCGCTGATCACGTCCGCCGCCGTACTGCTGGCGGTCTCGTTCGCCGCCTTCGTGGTCAGCGGCATGAGCTTCCTGAAACTGATGGGGGTCGGGCTGACCCTGGCGATCCTGGTGGACGCCACCGTCGTCCGGGGGCTGCTGGTGCCGGCGGTCATGCGGCTCGCCGGCCGGGCCAACTGGTGGGCACCCGCGCCGCTCAGGCGCCTCCACCGGAGTTGGCACCCGTAGAGCCGACCGGCTCCGCCCCGTCGGCCGGCCCGTGCTGTCCGCCGACAGGTCCTGCTGTCCCTCGGCAGGCTCGTCCCGCCCGTCGGCAGGTCCCTCCCGCCCGTCGGCAGGGACCTGCCGCCCGTCGGTGGGTTCGTGCCCGGGGGCGGTGGCCGGCGGGCGGGTGGCGGGCACCAGCAGCAGCGCGGGCAGCAGCACCAGCGGGACGACCAGCAGCGCCCGGAGGCTGCCGACCCGGTCGCCGAGCAGCCCGACCAGGGGTGGCCCGGCAAGGAAGGCGGTGTAGCCGATCGCCGCCACCACGCTGACCCGGGCAGCCGCCCGGTGCTCCTCGTCGGCCGCCGCACTCATCCCCATCGGAAAGCCGAGCGAGGTGCCGAGTCCCCACAGCAGCACCCCGGCCATCGCCAGCGGCCACGGGTCGGCCAGTACCGCCGCCGTGGCGCCGATCGCGGCCAGCGCGGTGCTGCAGAGGAGCACGGGGACCCGACCCCAGCGGTCCAGGGCAACCGTCCCGACGGTGCGGCCGAGGGTCATCGCGGCGACGAAGACGCCGAAGGCCAGCGCGCCGACCGTCTCGGAGACCCGGTGGCCGTCGACGAAGGCCAGCGCCAGCCAGTCGTTGGCGGTCCCCTCGGTGAAGGCCATCACCAGCAGCAGGAGGCCGATCAGCAGGGTTCGCGGCTCACGCCAGGCGGCCAGCAGGCCGGCACCGCGGGTCCGGGCGGTCGTCGGGCCGGCCGGGCTCGACGGGTCCGGCAGGAACCAGCGGACGGCGGACAGCGTACCGGCGAGCATCACGGCGGCGGCCAGCCCGAGGTGCAATCCGATCGGTACGCCGAGCCGGGCGGTGCCGGCGCCGACCGCCGCCCCGGCCACGGTGCCGAGGCTCCACGCCGCGTGGAACCGCGGCATCACGGTGCGGCCGAGTCGCCGTTCGACCGCCGCCGCCTCCACGTTCATCGCGACCTCGCAGGTGCCGGAGCCGTACCCGAGGGCGAACAGCCCGACCGCGACCAGCGGTACGGTCTGCCAGCTTCCGGTGGCGACGCCGGCCAGTACCAGGCCGGACGCGGCCAGCGCGGTCGCGGCGCCCACCGCGCGAGCGGCGCCCATCCGGTGCGCCAGTATCCCGGCGGTCGGCAACGCCAGCAGGGCACCGGTGGAGGCGGCCAAAAGCAGCAGGCCCAGCCGTCCCGGGGTCAGCCCGAGGGCGTCCCGGGCGGCCGGCAGGCGGGCGAACCAGGATGCCAGGGCCAGCCCGTTGAGCCCGAAGACGACGGCGACAGCGGTCCGGGCGGTAAGGACCCGTCGCGGTGCGACCGGTGGCCGGATCGTACCGGTGGACGCCTTCACCTGCTGCCTCCGCTTCCTCGACCACCCGCCTCGGGCGGGCCACTGGTGGGCCGCTCCGCCGCTCCTCGTGCCGGGTTCCTTGATCGCACCCCTGGGAGCGCTCTCGACGCAACCCGATTCGAGCTGTCCGGGATATCCGCCCTCCGGGGTCGGTTACCGGCTCGCCGACGGTTGCCTCGCGGGTGCATGATTTGCCCATGCGTCAGCCCGGTCGTTACATCGCGGCAGCAGCAGCCCGCCCCCGCCAGGTCGAGCCGGGGTGCCGGCGTGCCTAGCCGGGCGCCACGCCGGGCCACCCTGGAGGACGTGGCCCGGATGGCCGGAGTCTCCCGCTCCACCGCCTCCCGGGTCATCGCCGGCTACGGCGCCGCCTCCCCGATCGCCCGGGACCGGGTGGTGGCCGCCGCCACGCAGCTCGGCTACGCGCCTGATTCGGCGGCCCGGGCCCTGGCCACCGGTGCCGGGGTACGGCTGGTGGTGGCCGTCGTCGGTGCCGCGCCCACCGTGCTGCACGACCCGTACGTCGACCGGGTGGTGCGGGCCGCGGCCGAGGTCTGCGCACGCCGGGCGATCGGCGTCTCCCTGGAGTGGCTGCCGCTGCACGCGCCCGGCCGGCTGCGGCAGTTGGCGGAGGACCGGGGCGTCCGGGGCGTACTGCTGGTCAACACCACCGAACTGATCCTGGCGGCGGTGCCGGCCGCGCTGGAGGGTCGGACGGTGTCGATCGGGATCGGCTCCGGGACCGTACCGTCGTTCGACGTCGACAACGGTGGCGCGGCCCGTGGCATCGTCGGGCACCTGGTCAGCTCCGGACGGCGCCGGATCGCGATGATCAGCGGCCCGGACTGGATGCCCTGCACCCGGCGGCCGGTCATCGCCTACCGGGAGGTGTTGCGGGCGGCGGGGCTGGCGGTCCGGTCGGTGCCGGGCGACTTCACGGCGGGCGGCGGCGAGGCCGCGACGCTGCGGATCCTGGAGCGGTGGCCGGACACCGACGCGATCTTCGCCAACAGCGACGCGATGGCGCTCGGGGCGTTGGCGGCGCTGCGGCGGCGCGGGGTCGACGTGCCGGGCGACATCGCCGTGGCCGGCTTCGACGACGTGCCGTTCGCCGCGCTGAGCGCGCCGGCACTTACCACCGCGAGCCATCCGGTCGAGCAGATCGCCACGTCGGCCGCGCGGGCGGTACTCGACCGGGCCTGGGTGCCGCCGGCCACCGCGTACCCGTCCGAGCTGATCCTCCGCGAGAGCGCCTGAGCTGGTCCCCTGCCCGCCTCCGACCGGGTGGTCCGCCGTTCCGGCATCGGTATCGGCATCCAGTTTCAACTTGCACACATTGCTATGTACGCATATGTTGTCGGTACTGGTGTCGGCGGCGGGAGGCTGGAGACATGGGCGCAGGCCACGATCACGGCGGCCAGGCGATGCGGGCCGGCGAACGCCACCGCAGGCCGCTCTGGGCGGCGGTGGCCGTTCTCGGCGCCGCCCTGCTGCTGGAGGCGGCGGCGGCGTGGTGGACCGGCTCGCTCGCGCTGCTCTCCGACGCCGGGCACATGTTCACCGACGTGCTCGGCATCGGCCTGGCGTTGGCCGCGATCACCGCCGCCAGCCGGGCCGCCCGGCACGCCCAGCGCACCTTCGGGCTCTACCGGCTGGAGGTGCTGGCCGCGCTCGCCAACGCCGTACTGCTGTTCGCGGTGGCGGTCTTCGTGCTCATCGAGGCGGTACGCCGGTTCGACGACCCGCCGGAGGTGCTGGCCGGGCCGATGCTGGCGGTCGCGATCGTCGGTCTCGTCGCCAACGTCGTGGCGTTCCTGCTGCTGCGCGCCGGTGCCAAGGAGAGCCTCAACGTCCGGGGCGCCTATCTGGAGGTGCTCGGTGACCTGCTCGGCTCGGTCGGGGTGATCGTCGCCGCCGTCGTGATCGCCACCACCGGCTGGCGCTACGCCGACCTGGTCGTCGCGGTCGCCGTCGGCCTCTTCATCCTGCCCCGCACCTGGCAACTGGCCCGGGCCGCGGTGCGGGTACTCGTGCAGGCCGCGCCGGCGCACATCGACGTCGCAGCCGTGGAAACCAGCCTGACCGGGGTGCCGGGGGTGGTCGACGTGCACGACCTGCACGTCTGGACCCTGACCTCCGGGATGGACGTCGCCTCGGCGCACCTGCTGCTCGCCCCGGGCGCGGACGTCGCCCCGGTACTGGCCGCCGCACGGGCCCGGCTGCACGACGGATTCGGGATCGACCACTGCACCCTGCAGATCGAGCCGCCGACCGCCGAGAAGGTCTGCCAGGACGCCGAGTGGTGACCGCCGCCCCGGCGCGCTGCCGGTGCTCGAGAGCAGTGTGCCGGCCGGTGCTCAGGCGCGGTGTCGCGGCGGCGCGGTGCTCTCCCGGACGACGAGTTCGGTGACCAGGTCGATGCGGCTGGTCGACAGCTCCGCCCCCCGGGCCAGGTCGATCAGCATCTGCGTGGCGGTGCCGGCCATGTCCCGCAGCGGCTGGTTCACTGTGGTCAGGGCCGGCCCGATCCAGGTGGCCATCGGCAGGTCGTCGTAGCCGATCACCGAGAGGTCCGCCGGCACGTCCAGGCCGAGCTGCCGGGCGGCCCGCAGCACCCCGATGGCCTGCATGTCGGAGCCGGCGAAGATCGCGGTGGGCCGGTCCGGCCGGCTCAGCAGCTCCATCCCGTGCTGGTAGCCGGCATGGGTGGAGAACATGCCGTACCGGACCAGCGCGGGGTCGACCGGGATGCCTGCCTCGTCGTGGGCGAAGCGGAAGCCGGCGGCCCGAGCCCGGCTGCACAGTACGTCCTCGGGGCCGGAGATGCAGGCGACCCGGCGGTGGCCCAGCTCCAGCAGGTGCCGGGTGGCGAGCAGCCCGCCGTTCCAGTTGTTGGAGCCGACCGTCGGCACCGCGGCCGAGGTCGCGCTGTCGGTGTCGATCACCACCAGTGGGATCGACCGGCGCTGGAGTTGCTGCCGCTGCGCCTCGGTCAGCTGGCAGAGCACCAGCAGTACGCCGAGCGGCCGCCGCAGCAACACCCGCTCCAGCCACTGCTGCGAGGGCCGGTGCCGACCGCCCAGCTGGGAGAAGACGATGTCCAGCTTGGCGGTGCTGGTCACCGCCTCCACGCCCCGGATGATCTCCGTGGCCCAGCCCGAGTCGAGTTCGTGGAAGACCAGGTCGATCTGCTCCACGGCGGTCGGCTGCCGCTTCACCCGGCGACGGTAGCGGTGCCGTTCGAGGCTGGCCTCGACCTTGGCCCGGGTTTCCGGTGCGACGTCGGAGCGACCATTGAGGACTTTGGAGACGGTCGTCAGGGAGACCCCGACCTCGTCGGCGATGGTCGCGATCGTCGCGGCACCGGTACTGACGATCCGCCGGGACCTCGTCATCGACAGCCTCCCGCAACTATCCGAAACTTTCGGTGCGAAACCCTAACACCGGGCTGACCGACCACGGCTCGATCCGGCGGTGACACCTGGCCGACCGTCCGGCCACTTCGGGCACGATACGCGATGGCGTCACGAATCCAGCAGTTCAGACACCCTTGACACATCTTCGCCACGGCGCATAGGTTCCCCCGCACAGGTAACGCGGACATTGCCGAAAGTTTCGAATCCCGCCGACCTGACCTGCCCACTGTCCCGGGCGGACAGTGTCCTGGTCGGCTCGAAGGGGTGACATGTTGAGCCAGTCGCCCGTGGCCGACAGCGCCACGACGCACCGCACCGCACCACCACGACACGATCCGCGGCTGGCCACCACCGCGCGGGTGCTCCGGGCGCAGCTGCCGTCCCGCACCGGTTCGACATGATGGGCGGCACGCCGCTCCCGTCCGTCAGCACGGAGGTACGAGGATGAGTGCACCGACGACCGCCGGCCCGCCGCCCGTGACGGTCGAGTCCGATCCGCCGGGTCCGGTTGCGACCCGCCGCCGTCGCCGCAAGGCCCGCCGGACGTGGCGGCAGGCGATTCGCCGGGACTGGCAGCTCTATTCCCTGGCACTACTGCCCCTGCTGTTCTTCCTCATCTTCCGCTACCTGCCGATGCTGGGCAACGTAATTGCGTTCCGGCGCTTCCAGCCCGGCGGCAACATCTTCGGCGAGTACTGGGTCGGCCTGCGCTACGTGAAGATGTTCCTGAGCGACCCGACGTTCTGGGAGGTCTTCACCAACACGCTGATCCTGGGCACGCTCACCCTGGTCATCGTCTTCCCGCTGCCGGTGATCCTGGCGCTGCTGCTCAACGAGGTCCGGACCCGCAAGCTAAAGCGCTTCGTCCAGTCGGTCTCCTACCTGCCGCACTTCCTCTCGATCGTGATCGTGGCCGCGATGGTGATGCAGCTGCTCTCCACCGACGGCACGGTGAACCAGGTCGTGAAGGCGGCCGGCGAGGACGCCATCCCGTTCCTGCAACGGCCGGAGTGGTTCCGGACCATCTACGTCTCCTCCGAGGTGTGGCAGACGGTCGGCTGGGGGACCATCCTCTACCTCGCCGCCCTCACCACGATCGACGACAACCTCTACGAGGCGGCCCGGATCGACGGCGCGAACCGGTGGCGGCAGACCTGGCACGTGACGCTGCCCGGCATCCGACCCACCATGGTCACGCTGCTGATCCTCAACATCGGCACCTTCATGGCGGTCGGCTTCGAGAAGATCCTGCTGCTCTACAACCCGTTGACGTACCCGACAGCGGACGTGATCTCCACGTACCTGTTCCGGATGGCGTTCCAGTCCAGCAACTTTAGCTACGCCGCCGCGATCGGGCTCTTCGAGGCCCTGATCGGGCTGACCCTGATCCTGTCCGCGAACGCGATCTCCCGCCGCACAGTGGGGACGAGCCTGTGGTGACCGTCGACTCCAGCACCGCCCACCCCGAGGCCGCCGACCCGGAGCGGGCCACCGAGCGGCTCGGCCGGCCCCGGCGGCGCCGAGGCATCCAGGACACCCGGGGCTACCGGGTCTTCCGGGTGTTCAACGCCATCGTGCTGACCGGCGTGGTGGTGGTGACGCTCTACCCGTTCCTGAACATCGTGGCCCGGTCGCTCAGCGACGAGGCGTACATCATCGCCGGCCAGGTGACGATCTGGCCGCGTGGGTTCACCACCGGCACGTACGAGCTGGTGATGAGGGACTCGCTGTTCTGGACCAACTACCGGAACACCGTGGTCTACACCGTCGTCGCCACCGCGATCGCGATGGTGCTGACCACCTGCTTCGCGTACGTGCTCTCCAAGCACCACCTCAAGGGGCGTACCGCGCTGATCGGCATCGCGGTGTTCACCATGTTCTTCAACGGCGGTCTGATCCCCAACTACGTGCTGATCAGCAGCCTCGGCATGACGAACACCATCTGGGCGATCGTGCTGCCCAACGCGATAAGCGTGTTCAACCTGCTGGTGATGAAGGCGTTCTTCGAGAGCCTGCCGGTCGACCTGGAGGAGGCCGCCGCCGTCGACGGGCTGAACACGTACGGGATCCTGCTGCGGATCGTGATACCGCTGTCGAAGGCGGTGATCGCCACGATGGTCCTCTTCTACGCCGTCTCGTTCTGGAACTCGTGGTTCTCCGCGTTCCTCTACATGGACCGGCAGGACCTGCTCCCGGTCACCGTCTACCTGCGCAACCTGATCGCCGGGGCGGTCGGCTCCGAGAACGTCGGCGCCGTCACCGAGGCGAACGAGGTACAGGCCGAGGCAACCCTGAAGTCTGTGACCATCGTGCTCACCACCCTGCCCATCCTGCTGGTCTACCCCTTCGTGCAGCGGTACTTCGTGTCCGGCGTGATGCTCGGTGCGGTGAAGGGATAGCCCGGCGGGCGGTGAGCCGTCGAACCCACGAACCACCAGCGAAAGGAAGCCTGATGTTCCAACGAGCCCGGCGCCGAGCAGCGGTGGTAGCTGCCGGCGCGCTCACCCTATCGCTCGTCGCCTGCGGCAGTGGCGACGAGTCGGATGCCGAGGACCTGTCGGCGAACCGGGCCGGCGCGATGGCCGAACTCGGCGTCAACCAGCAGTTCAAGGCGACCGAACCGGTGAAGTTCTCCATTCTCTACAACAACCACCCGAACTACCCCTACAAGGCCGACTGGATGTTCTGGTCCGAGCTGAACAAGCGGACCAACGTCACGCTCGAACCGGTCTCGGTGCCACTGAGCGACTACGAGCAGAAGCGCAGCCTGCTGATCGGTGCCGGCGACGCGCCGATGATCATCCCGAAGACGTACCCGAGTTCCGAGGACACCTTCGTCTCCTCCGGCGCCATCCTGCCGGTCAGCGACTACCTCGACCTGATGCCGAACTTCAAGGACAAGATCGAGAAGTGGAACCTGGCCCCTGAGATCAACCAGCGGCGCCAGGCGGACGGCAAGTTCTACCTGCTGCCCGGGGTGCACGAGAAGCCCTGGCACGACTACTCGCTGGCGATCCGGACCGACATCCTCAAAGAGCTGAACCTGGAGATCCCGAAGACCTGGGACGAGCTCTACACGGTGCTCAAGGCGATGAAGGCGAAGTACCCGAACACCTTCCCCTTCTCCGACCGGTGGAGCCAGCCGAACCCGGCCGGCAACCTGCTGAACATCCTCGCCGCGTCGTACGGGATGGAGGGCGCCGGCTGGAACTTCCAGCACGTGAGCTGGGACGCGAACGCCAAGAAGCTCTTCTACACCGGCGCCAGCGAGAACTACCGGCAGATGCTGACCTACCTGAACAAGTTGGTGAAGGAAGGGCTGCTCGACCCGGAGAGCTTCACCCAGACCGACGACAACGCCCGGCAGAAGCTGGCGAACGGCAAGTCGTTCGTGATCGGCAGCAACGCGCAGACGCTGGACAACGACTACCGGCCGGACCTGGCGAAGACGCTGCCGAACGCGACGCTCACCAAGATCCCGCTGCCGGTCGGCCCGGCCGGTGAGATCAACCCGGCTTCCCGGCTGGAGAACGGCATCATGATCTCCAAGAAGGCCCGGGACAGCAAGAACTTCGTCGCGATGATGCAGTTCATCGACTGGCTGTTCTACTCCGACGCCGGCCAGGAGTTCGCCCGGCTGGGCGTGGAGGGAACCACCTTCACCAAGGACGCCGCCGGCAAGTACACCCTCACCCCGGACGTCCGGATGATCGCGATCAACCCGAAGGCACCGAAGCACCTCCAGAAGGACTTCGGCTTCGCCAACGGCGTCTTCGCCTACGGCGGCAAGCCCGAGCTGGTGCAGTCCTTCTTCTCCGCGGAGGAGCAGGAGTTCCAGAAGGTGATGAACGCCCGGACCCCACGGCCGGTGATGCCGCCGTACCCGTTCACCGACGAGGAACGCGAGCAGATCTCGCTCTGGGCGACGCCGCTGAAGGACTTCGTCTACCAGGCGACGCTCCAGTTCATCCTCGGGCAGCGGGACCTCGCCCAGTGGGACGCCTACCTGACCGAACTCAAGGGCAAGAACATGGACGCCTACATGGAGAAGGTCCAGGAGGCGTACGAGCGGTACCAGAAGGAACACGGCTGAGGCGTCCGGTCCGGTCGTGCCCCGTCACGGGCACGGCCGGACCGGAGGTCGGCGCAGCGGCCCGCCCGCATCGGCAGCGGGGCGGGCGGGTCGCGCAACACGGAACAGAGGACCACCAGCATGCACGATCCCGTACCGGCCGCCCGGCCCTACCCCGACGGACGCGGGAGGCAGCCGGCATGAACGACAACGCACGGGTCGGCGCCCGGTTCGGCACCGGGCCGCTCTCCCGGGTCATGGCACTGGTCTACAGCCTGCTGGTGGTGGAGCTGCTGCTGGTCCTGACCACCCTGCCCGGGCTGGTCCCGCTCTTCCTGCTGGACCGGCACGCCAGCAACCTTCCGTTGGTCGCGCTCTGCGCGCTGCCGCTCGGCCCGGCACTGTCCGCCGCGCTCTACGCGCTGCGCCACCACCGCCCGGACCTGACCGACCTGAACCCGGCGACGCTGTTCTGGCGCGGCTACCGGGCCAACGCCCTGGGCGTACTGGCGATCTGGGTGCCCTGGCTCGCCTGGTTGACGATCGTCGCGCTGAACCTGAGCTACTTCGGCGCGGCCGGGGTGCCCGGCTGGTGGCGGGTGCCGCTGCTGCTGATCGCGCTCGGCGCCACCCTGTGGCTCGGGAACGCCCTGGTGATCACCTCGCTGTTCCGCTTCCGGGTCCGGGACGTCGCCCGGCTGGCGCTGCACTTCCTCGGGTACGCCCCGGGGGTGACGCTCGGCAACGTCTGCCTGCTGGTGGTGGCGGCCGGCATCGTCTGGGTCACCTCGGAGGCGGTCCTCGGGCTGCTGGGCTCGGTGCTGGTGCTGGCCCTGCTCCGCAACAGCCGCCCGCTGGTCGGCAAGGTCGAGAAGGAGTTCACCGCGTGAGCCTGCCGAGCGTCCCGAAGATCGCCTTCGGCGGGGACTACAACCCGGAGCAGTGGCCCGAGGAGGTCTGGAAGCAGGACTACCGGCTCTTCGACGCCGCCCGGATCGACACGGTCACCCTCGGCGTCTTCGACTGGGCGCTGCTCCAGCCCGCCCCGGACCGCTACGACTTCACCCTGCTGGACCGGATCGTCGAGCGGGCCGGCGCGCAGCGCCGGCGAATCTGCCTGGCCACCGCCACCGGAGCACATCCGGCCTGGCTGGCGAAGGCACATCCGGAGGTGACCCGGACGGACTTCGAGGGGCGCCGGCACCGGTACGGGCAGCGGCACAACTCCTGCCCCAGCTCCCCCGTCTTCCGTCGACTCTCCACCGAACTGGCTCGCCGGATCGCCCGCCGGTACGCCGGCAGCCCGGCGGTAATCGCCTGGCACGTCGGCAACGAGTACGGCGGCGCCTGCTACTGCGACCTCTGCGCCGCCGGCTTCCGGGCCTGGCTGCGCGACCGGTACGGCAGCCTCGACGCGCTCAACGCGGCCTGGTACACCACCTTCTGGTCGCACACCTTCACCGACTGGGACGAGATCGAGCCGCCGTCGGCGCTGACCGAGCACTGGCGCGGGCCGAACCACACCGCCTTCCAGGGCATCACCCTCGACTACCTGCGCTTCATGTCCGAGGCGATGCTTGCCAACTTCACCGACGAGAAGGCGGCGATCCGCGAGTCGAGCCCGGACGTCCCGGTCACCACCAACTTCATGGGGATGTACCGGCCGATCGACTACCATCGCTGGGCACCGCACCTCGACTTCGCCTCCTGGGACAACTACCCGCCGGACGACAACTCCCCGGCCTGGATGGCGCTGAACCACGACCTGATGCGCGGGCTCAAGGACGGCCAGCCGTTCTGGCTGATGGAGCAGACCCCGAGCCACACCGCGGCCCGGGACGTCAACCCGGTCAAGCGGCCCGGGGTGATGCGGCTGTGGAGCTGGCAGGCGGTGGCGCACGGCGCCGACGCGGTCCTCTTCTTCCAGCTGCGCGCCTCCCGGGGCGCCTGCGAGAAATACCACGGCGCGGTCATCGGGCACGCCGGGCGGGACGACACCCGGGTCTTCCGCGAGGTGGCCGAACTCGGCGCCGAACTGGACCGGCTCGGCCCGACGACGCTGGGCGCCCGCACGCCGGCCCGGGTCGCCCTGCTCTTCGACTGGGACAGCTGGTGGGCGCTGGAGATCTCCGACGGCCCGTCGCGGCTGCTGCGCTACCAGCAGATCGTGCACGCGTACTACAGGGCGCTCTGGACGGCCGGCGTCGACGTCGACGTCGTACCGGTGACCGCCGACCTCACCGGCTGTCAGGTGGTGGTCGCGCCGGCACTGCACATGCTCAAGGGTGACCTGGCGCAGCGGCTGGCGGCGGTGGCGCAGCGCGGCGGTTCGGTGCTCACCACCTTCCTGTCCGGCCGGGTCGACGAGGACGACAACGCGTTCCTGGCCGACGTGCCCGGACCGCTCGGCCCGCTGCTGGGAATCCGGGTCGACGAGTGGGACGCCCGCCCGCCCGAGGTGGTGAACCCGGTACGCCTGCACGACGCCGAGGCAGGAGCAGCCGGTGCCGGCGGAGGCGACGGCGGCGAGGTCGAGGTCGAGTCGCGGCTGCTCTTCGAGCTGGTGACCCCGCAGGGTGCCGAGGTGCTCGGCACCTACCAGGCGGACTTCTACGCCGGCACCCCGGCGGTGACCCGGAACAGTCACGGTGCCGGCCACGGCTGGTACGTCGCCGCCGGCCTCGACCAGCCGGGAGTGGACTGGGTGGTACGGCGGGTGCTGGAGCGGCACGACCTGCTCGGCCCGTACGCGGAACTGCCCGAGCTGGAGTCGACGGTGCGGGTCGCCCCGGACGGGACACGGCTGCGGTTCCTACTCAACCACGGCGCCGAGCCGGTCGAGACGACCGCGTACGCCGCCGGCACCGACCTGCTCGGCGGAGAGCGGATCGAGGTCGGCCAGCCGATCCGGCTCGCCCCGACGGGAGTGCTGGTGCTGCGCGAGGACGCCACCGGGCCGGCCGGTCGACAGGTGACCGGCTCACCGGCAGACCGGGAAGGAACACCGTGAACACCGCCGAGCTTGCGCCCGTACACCCGGCGTGGTTGCCGCCGGAGGCGTTCCGGGCGACAGGTGGCCGCCGGACCCTGGTCTGCGGCGAGGGCATGCTGGTGGCGACGGTGCACGACGAGGTGGCCCGGGCCTGCGCCCGGTACGGCGGCACGATCACCCGGCACCCCGGCGTCGACGGGGGCGGACCGTACGACCTGGTCTTCGTGCTCGGGTCGGCCGGGACGCTGCCGGCCGGGACGCTGCCGGCCGGCGTGTCGGAGGCAGTCGCGGACGCGGTGGCGGCGGCGGTCCGCGAACCGGGGCCGGACGAGCACGGGTACACGGCCGGGGACGGGCTCGGGCCGGAGGGTTTCGCGCTGGTCCGTCGGCACGGCGTGACGGTGGTGCTGGCCGACGAGCCGGCCGGGCTGCTCTACGGGCTGTTCGAGGTGGTCCGGCTCGGCGCGGCGGCGTTCGGCGCCGACCGCCCGGCACGGCGGCACCGGCCGGCGATGCGGCTGCGGCTGGTCAGCCACTGGGACAACGTCGACGTGCACCCGAGGATGGGGCAGGTCGAGCGGGGTTACGCCGGCGGCTCGATCTTCTGGCGGGACGGTGCGCCGCGGCACGACGCCGAGCGGGTACGCGGCTACGCCCGGCTGCTGGCCGCCTGCGGCTTCAACGCGATGACGGTGAACAACGTCAACGTGCACGGTACGGCGACCCGGCTGCTGACCGACCGGCTCGACGACGTCGCCGAGATCGCCGAACTGGTCCGCCCGTACGGGATCCGGGTGCACCTGTCGGTGAACTTCGCCGCGCCGGTCGCGCTCGGCGAGCTGCCGACCGCCGACCCGCTGGACGGGGACGTGCGGGCCTGGTGGGCCAAGGCCGCCCGGCGGCTGCACGAGACGATCCCGGACTTCGGCGGGTTCATGGTGAAGGCCGACTCCGAGGGGCAGCCCGGCCCGGACCGGTACGGGCGCAGCCACGCCGACGGCGCGAACATGCTCGCCGACGCCCTGGCACCGTACGGCGGGGTGGTGCACTGGCGGGCCTTCGTCTACAACCACCACCAGGACTGGCGGGACCGCTCCGTCGACCGGGCCCGGGCAGCGTACGACCACTTCACGCCCTTCGACGGCCAGTTCCGGGAGAACGTGATCCTCCAGGTGAAGCACGGGCCGATGGACTTCCAGGTCCGCGAGCCGGTCTCACCGGTCCTCGCCGCGATGCCGGGCACCCGGCTGGCCGTGGAGGTGCAGGCGACCCAGGAGTACACCGGGCAGCAGCGGCACGTCTGCTATCTCGGCCCGTCCTGGAGCGAGGTGCTGCGGTTCGCGCCCTGGGGGGAGGGCGGCCCGACGGTCGCCTCGGTGGTCGCCGGCACGACCGGCCACGGCACGCCGACACCCCCGACCGGCGACTCCCCTACCGGCGACTCCCCGACCGGCGGCGACCTGCCGGGGGCGTCGGCCGGGGGTGGGCTGGTGGTGGTCTCCAACGTCGGCGACGACCACTACTGGACCGGGCACCCGCTCGCCCAGGCGAACCTGTACGCCGCCGGCCGGCTCGGCTGGGCCCCCGACCTCGACCCGGTGGCCGTACTCGACGAGTGGATCGAACTCACCTTCACGCCGTCGGGGACCGGCGATCCGGAGCTGCTGCGCGGGACGCTGCACGCGCTGCTGGACGACTCGTGGCACACCTACGAGCGGTACACGGCGCCGCTCGGGGTCGGCTTCATGGTCCGGCCGAACACCCACTACGGGCCGGACGTGGACGGCTACGAGTACTCGCGCTGGGGCACCTACCACTACGCCGACCGGGACGGCGTCGGGGCGGACCGGACCCGGGCCACCGGAACGGGGTTCACCGGCCAGTACCCGCAGCCCTGGGCGGACCGCTACGAATCGCTGGAGCGGTGCCCGGACGAGCTGCTGCTCTTCTTCCACCACGTGCCGTACCAGCACGTGCTGCACAGCGGGTCGACGGTGATCCAGCACATCTACGACAGCCGCTTCGCCGGGGCGGAGGAGGTGGCCGGGATGGTCCGGCGGTGGGCCGGGATCGCCGGCTCGGGTCTGGTCGACCCGGCCCTGCACGCCCGGGTGACCGAGCGGCTCGCCGAGCAGTCGCGCTCCGCCGAGGAGTGGCGCGACAAGGTGAACAGCTATTTCCTCCGCAAGTCCGGGGTACCGGACGCGCACGACCGACCGATTTACTGACGCACCCGGCCGGCGATCGACCGCCGGCCGGGCCATCTGGTCGGTGCGGACGCGTCCGCGTCCGCCGGCTCAGGCGGGTGGGGCGTCGTCCGACGCGCACCCGCCTCCGGAGGCGCGCCGGTCAGCCGCCGCTGACCGGGTGGAACGGGTCGACCGAGTGCCGGGCCTTCGCCGTCCGGTTGGTGACGGTGGCGATCGAGTCGAACATGACCCGGCCCAGCGCCGCGTGCGCCTGCACCGCCGGATGCGTCGCACCGTAGTTGTCCAGGTCGCCCAGGGAGTCGGCGAACATCGCGTACGTCAGCGTCGGCGCGCCGGCCGCGTCGAACATGATCCCGGCCTCGTGCCGGGCCGCGCCCAGCTCGTCGTAGTCCGCGCCGTACTTCGTGGCGATCCGGCTGCGCTCGGCCGACGACATGTTGCGGCGCACCCCGTCGTGGTAGCCGTTGATCCAACGCAGGATGCCGAGCAGGAAGTTGGCCGACTTCGGCGTGACGATCGTCTTGTTCGCCAGCCGCCACAGCAGGTCGTGGGTCTCCCGGGGCGTGGTGACGCCGAGGAAGAACCGGTTCGGGTTGGCGACCGGCTCGACCCGGGTGTGCGTGAAGCCCTTGGCGGCGAGGATCTCGTTGATCTCCAGCGCCGGAACCACCCGCCCGCACATCCGGACGGCGGTGTTGTCCGAGACGAGCAGCATCGCGGTGAGGAAGTTGGCGACCGTGACGTCGTCACCCCAGACGGTGTGCAGGAAGTAGATGCCGGTGCCGCCGAGGATGATGTCGGCGGTGAGGTCGAGCTTCTGGTCGAGCCGGAGCTCGCCACGGTCGATCTTGTCCATCACCGCCACCGCGACCGCGAGCTTCTGCACGCTGTAGCCGTGGGTCACCTTGTCGACGTCGTCCGCCACGACTGTCTCCAGGGTGCCGGCGGAGTTGACCATCGCGATGTGCGAGTGCCACACCCCACGGGCCCGGGCCTTCTGCGCGGCGTACGCCTGACGGATCGTGGCCTGCGCGGTGCCGGTCGGCCCCAGCGGCCCCGCCGGCGCGCCCGGTCCGGACACCGGTGCCCGGCCGACCGCCACCGTCGCCGGTGGTGCGGCGGCAGCGGGCTGACCCGTCGCCACCAGTGCGGCCGCCGCCGCCCCCATCCC
This sequence comes from Micromonospora sp. WMMD1102, assembly GCF_029626265.1. NCBI lineage: Bacteria > Bacillati > Actinomycetota > Actinomycetes > Micromonosporales > Micromonosporaceae > Micromonospora > Micromonospora sp. WMMD1102. The sequence continues at coordinate 4,232,908 of NZ_JARUBN010000001.1, forward strand.
GATCGCCGCCCGGCGGCTGACGCTCTCCGACACCGTTGCCCCCCATGATCCATCGACGAACTACCGGGGGCGAGCGTACCGATCGTGATTTCCGGTAACAACCCGGACGGGGACGCGTACCAGCGCCGGCCGGCCCGACGCACCGATGCGCAACGGCCCGGAACGCCTCGCCGGGCGTAGGCTGAACCGCGTGGATCAAGAAGACCGGATTGCCCTCTTCCTCGACTACGAGAACCTGGCGCTGGGCGCCCGGGACCACCTCGGCGGCCTGGGCTTCGACTTCCGACCGATCGCCGACGCGCTGGCCGAGCGCGGCCGGGTGGTGGTCCGCCGGGCGTACGCCGACTGGTCGTTCTTCGGCGAGGACCGCCGGATGCTCACCCGGTCACACGTCGAGCTGATCGAGATCCCGCAGCGGATGGGGGCGAGCCGCAAGAACGCCGCCGACATCAAGATGGCGGTCGACGCGGTGGAACTCGCCTTCGAACGCGGATACCTGTCCACCTTCGTGATCTGCACCGGCGACAGCGACTTCACCCCGCTGGTGCACAAACTCCGCGAACTCAACAAGCGGGTGATCGGCGTCGGCGTGGAGAAGTCCACCTCGGCGCTGCTGCCGCCGGCCTGCGACGAGTTCCTCTACTACGACCGGCTCGAAGGGGTGGACATCCCGTCGACCCGCCCCCGCCGGGGCCGTCCGGCCCGGCCCACCGGCCCGGAGGCGCCGCAGGTCGAGCCGGACCAGCAGGTCGAGCCGGGACCGGAGGCCGCACAGGGGGTCGAGGAGCCGGTACGCGACGTCGACACCCTCGCCGAACTGGTCGCGCAGACCGTGGCGGGGTTGCAGGGCAGCTCGGGCGGGGAGGTCACCGCCTCGACGCTCAAGCGCACCCTGCTGCGCAAGGACCCGACGTTCAGCGAGTCCGACTACGGGTTCCGGGCCTTCGGCGAGCTGCTCCGGCACCTCGCCGAACACAACGTGGTCGAGCTGACCGAGGGCCCGGCCAAGGGCGACCCGGGAGTGTCACTGCCCGAGCACGGCGACCGGGAGGTGGCGTTCGGGCTGCTCCGTACCGTGCTCCTCGACCTGGCCGGCGCGGACGGCCCGGTGGCGCTCTCCGGGCTGAAGAACCAGCTCCGCCGGGCCCGCCCGGACTTCAGCGAGAAGAAGCTCGGCTACCGCAGCTTCCTCCAGTTCTGCAAGGCGGCCGCCACCGGCGGCGCGGTCGAGCTGCGGTGGAGCCCGGAGACCGACGACTACCTGCTCACCGCGCGCCCCGGGTGACGTCCCGGACCACCCCGCGCGCCGGGTACGCCGCCGGCCGGGGCCGGGCCGGCGGCTGCCGATAGTGTCTTGGCCCATGCGGTCGAAGCAGGAGCTCGATGCCGCCATCCGGCGGGAGCGCCGGGCGGCGCTGGTGGTCAACGCCCGCTCCCGCCGGGGCCGCCGGCTCTTCCAGGAGGCACGGGCCCGGCTGGTCGACGCGGGCTTCACGCTGCTCGGCACCTTTCCGACGGACCGCCCCGGTGAACTGGATGCGAGCCTGGCCGCCGCCGCCGAACTGGCGCCGGACCTGCTGGCCGTCGGTGGCGGCGACGGCACCATCGGCGCCGCCGCGCGCCTGCTCGCACACCGGGACATCGCGCTCGGGCTGCTGCCGCTCGGCACCACCAACAACTTCGCCCGGACCGTCGGCATCCCGCTCGACCTCGACGCCGCCGTCGCGACGCTGGCCGGCGGAAAGGTGATAGACGTCGACCTCGGGCTCGCCGACGGCATGCCGTTCGCCAACCACGTCGGCATCGGGCTCTCCGCCGACGTGATGGCCCGGGCACCGGCCCGGCTCAAGCGGTCACCGGCCGGCTGGCATACCCGGTGACCGCCCTGGCGCTGCTCACCGGACACCGTCCGATCCGGATCAGCCTGCGGGCCGGCGGGCAGTCCCGCGAGTTCCTGACCCACCAGCTCTACGTGGCCAACGGCGGCTTCCAGGCCGGCCGGCCGATCACCGCGGACGCGAACGCCGACGACCGGCTGCTGGTCGCGTACCCGGTCGGTGGCCCGACCCGCCGCGACCTGCTGCGCGCCACGGCGCGTAACGCGGCCACCGGACACCGCCGCACCCTCGACGACGAGCCGTTCCTCGCCGCCGGGGAGATCCTGCTCGACACCGACCGACCGGCCACGGTCGAGGTCGACGGCGAGGTACGCGGCCGGACCCCGATCCGGATCGGGCTCGACGCCAACGCGCTGCGGGTGATGGCCCCCGCCGACACACCCGACCGCTGACGCCGATTGCGCTGCCCGGCCGCGACCCGGGCGTGGCCCAACGCTGCCCGGCCGCGACCCGGACGTGGCACCCGGGCCGTTCAGGCGGCGAAGAGCAGCAGCAGGCCGGCGGTGGTGTAGAGGACCATCAGGACCAGCAGCGGCAGCTGGCCGACCACCGCCGTCCGGCGGTCGAAGAGCCGCAACGCCCTGTCGTGCGCGAGTACGGTGCCGAAGACGTGACCGAGGACGATCACGGTCACCTGGAGCAGTGCGGTACCGGCCGGGGAGGTGCCGAAGCCGCTCACGGTCCACGATCCGGTGCCCAGCCAGTCCGCTCCGGTGCCGAGCGGATCGGTGAGCAGGACCAGGGTGCGCTGCCCCTCCAGCAGGAAGAGGGTGAAATAGTGCGCGACCAGGTAGCCCACGGCGACCGGCACGATCGAATGCGCCACCTCCCCGGCGCACTCCCCCGCCGGACGACCACCGAGCCGGCCGGCCAGGCCGGTCGCGCCCAGATAGGCGCCGAGCACCAGCACGACCACCAGGGTGAGCCCGACCGTGCCGACCAGCGGAGCCGGCGCCGTCCCGGACTGGAGCACCCGGACCCAACCCGGGGCGTTGGAGACGCTGTCGTACATGGTGGAGCCGAGCAACACCACCACGAAGGCGACCAGGCCGGGCGCGGGGCGCAGCCCGGCCATCCCGTCCAGCGGGTGCTGCCGGACCAGCGTCCCGTCGCGACGCCGGGCCACCATTGCCAGCCGCCCGACGACGGCACTGTAGACCTCGAACGCGTCGCCCCGGTCGAACCAGCGGGACCCGTAGACGACCGCACCGGCCAGCATCGCGACGGCGTAGCCGGCGAGCCAGCCGCCGATCACCGGCAGACTCACCCGGTGCGGCGCCACCAGTTCCAGCCAGACGAACGCGAAGAGTCCACCGGCCGCCGGCCAGTACCCGAGTCCGGGCGGCAGGTCACGCAGCCCGCGTACCGGGTCGCGGCGCAGTGCCAGGCAGGCCAGGAGGTGCAGGGTGCGCAGCGGGTTCAGCACCGACCAGACCGGGCCGAAGAGCAGCGACAGGGGCAGCAGGCCGACCCAGAAAAGGACGTACACCATTCCGGCGGTCGGGTTGTCGGCGGTGTCCGGGCCGAGGAAGCCGAGCCCGGCGTACGCCGCGACGGCCAGCCCGACCAGCCGGCACAGCCACGGCCAGGCCCGGGCGGCCACCACCCGCCGGACCGGTGCCGGCAGTGGTCGGGGCGGTTCGGTGCCGAGCCGCGGCTCCCGCCAGAGCACGCCCAGGGCCACGAACGAGACCACCAGGGCGACCAGGGCACCGGTGAGCGCGAGACCGAACGGGATGGGCAGGTCCTGGCGCCCGCCGACGCCGTGCGCGAGCCACAACGCCGGCTACCGGACGACGAGCTGGAACAGTTGCAACTCCTGGCCGTGCGTCTCCACCTCGAAGAGCCCGTCCCGGTCGGCCACGAACTCCACCGTGCCGGCGACCCCGGGCTGCAGGTTGACCGACTTGTCGTACCCGTGCACGTGCACCATGTCGGCGACGTCGCTGGTCGTGGTGATCCGGACCGTCTGGCCCCGGTCCACCTCGATCCGGCCCGGCGCGGGCGAGACGGTGCCGTCGGCGATGGTGACCGTGACGGTCTCGGTGCCGGTGGCAGCCGGTTCACCGTCACCGCAGCCGGTCGGTCCGATCAGGAGCAGCGCGAGCAGTGCGGCGGCGTAGGCCGCGCGGGGTCGCCGGGGGTGGGGCGGCATCATGGCGGGGGCTCTCCAGGGACGGTCAGCGGCGCTTGCGGCGGTTCGAGGCGGCGGCGGGACGGCTCCGGCCGCGTTCCGGCGCACCGCCCTGCCCTCCGGACCGGGACGCGGCGCGGGAGCGGGTCGCGTTGTTTCGGGGACGGGTCGAGCTGTTTCGGGGATGGGTGGCAGGTTTGCCGGCGCGGGCCGGACGGCGGGCGACGCCGACGATCAGGACGGCGGCTCCGACCAGCAGCAGGACCGGCACCAGCCAGACCGAGGTGGCCAGGCCGTCGTCGTCCTGCCCGCTGCTCGGAGCGCCTACCGACTCGGACGGCGGTGCCCCGGCCGGCGTCGAGGCTGCGGCGGTCGGCTGGCCGTGTCCGGCGGAGGCCGCCGCGACCAGCTCCGGACTGGGTTGGTCGGTGGGGGCCCGCCAACCCGCCGGGGCGGGCGTGCCGGCGCCGGTGTAGGTGAATCCGACCTCGCCCTTGACCTCCTCGCCGTCCGAGGCGACCGTCTGGTAGCGCACCACGTAGCGGCCCTGCTCCGGCCAGTACGCCACCGGCACCTGCACGGTGAAGCCGACGTGGTACAGCTGCGGCTGCCAGACGCCGTCGATTCGCTGGTACTCGCGTACCGGCTTCTCCAGCCGGATCTGCGCACCGGGCGACCAGCGCCGGTCCACCCTCGCCCCGTCGGGCGCCGTCACGGTGAAGTACGCGAAGGTCGGGGGTTGCTCGGTGAACGCCAGCGACACGGACTCGACAGGTGCGGCCAGCGTTGCGCCGTCGGCCGGGGTGGAGACGGCGAGCTGCCCGTGCGCGTACGCCGGTCGGGGGTGCACAGTGGTGGCGGCCAGCGCGACGGTGAGCAGGCTCAGCACAACGGCGACGAGCAGACGCGGTGCCGCACGAACCATCGCGTACCTCGGCTCTCGGTAGAAACCTTCCGCGAGGCTAGCCGCTTTCGCTGGCTCTGAACAGACTTTCAGATGTCTCGACGAAACTTCCCGTACTGGTCTGGTTACCGCCCGGCGGACGGGTCGCACCGGCTCGGCGAGGCCCGAGCCGGTTACCGCCGCAGGGTGCCGGGGACGACCGGGCAGGTGGTCAGCGCCACCGGCGGATACGTGCGCCAGTGCGCCGCGACTGGTACCGGGCGGCCACCGGTGGCGTCCGCTCGGCGGCAGACTGGTTCCGCTCGGGCGGGCTCTGCCCCGGGGAGGGACTGCGCTCGGCGGACGCGCGTTGTTCACCCGTTCTGGACGGCGGCGTTTCGAGGCCGAGATCCCGGACGGCGTTCCGCAGGAAGCCGCCCGCCGCCCGCAGTGCCCCGCTCGCCACCTCACCGGCCCGAGCGGCTGCGGCGGTCGCCCCCGGCGGCAGCTGACCGGACCGGCCACCCCGCCGGCCGGTACCGGCGGCGGTCGGCCGATCCACCACGTCCGCCACGGCTTCCTCCGCCCGGACCGCACCCGCGTCCGACCGGGTCGCCGCAGCCGTCGCCTCCTCACCCGCCCGCACCGCATCCGCAGCCGACCGGCTCGCCGCAGCCACCGCTTCACCCGCTGGCGCCGCTGACACGTCCGACCACCTCGACTCAGTCACCGGCGGCCCGCTCGGCGGCACGTTGCTCCCGGCCGACCGGTCGATGGCGCGGGTCGCCGCCGCCTGCCACCCGAGGGCCTGTTCGGCGGCACGGTCCAGGCCGGTCACCGCGTCCCGCGCGGTACGGTTCACCTCGCCCACCGCGTTGTCCGCCGTCCGCAACAGATTCCCGAGGATCGCCGGGTTGCGGTCGATGGTGCTCAACGCCCGGTTCAGGATGCCGGCGAGTTGGTCGAGCCGCACCTTGAGCAGCGCCTCCGCCTCGACACCCTCGATGTCGAGGTCGACCTCTTCGAGGTGGACCCGGACACCCGCGTCGATCTGCAACAGGTTCGCCAGCCTGGTCCGCAGCGAGAGGTCGGCGTCCAGGCCGTGCACGCTGAGCCGGATCTTCTCCACGCTGAGCTGCGGCACGTCGAGCAGGATGTCCGGCTCGGCGGCGGATGCGACGCGTTCGGCCACCGGTAGGTCGACTTCGTCAGCGACAGGGTCGACAGCAGGGCCGACTGCGGCGGGAACCTCCGGCACGACGCGCTCCCGTCGCTCACCGCCATACCCCCGGCCGCTCGGACCACCGGTCCGCCGGACGTCCTGGCGACCGCCTCTCCCCTGCTCCGGTGGGTCCGCCGACCGGTTCTCCCGCATCACCCGCCCCTTGCCGTCGACCAGCCCGCCCTGAATCCCGCCCTGAATGTCGTCGGCGGCGTACCCGATTTCGGGACGGCCACGCGTGCCCGGAAGACGAGGCCGGAACCGAGCCAGCTCGCGGGCTGTCGACACCTCGCCCGCCGCAATCGGGCCCGGAAGGCGTCGGCAGAGCCCACAACCCGAACACTTAGACAACCTTCGAACACTCAACACTCAACACTCGCACTTGCCACCCCTTGGGGGTAAGTGCGCGTGAGCCAAGTGCGGGGCCTCCCCTGGCCGATGGGTGAGCGGTTCACCGCCTCCTGGCCGACATGCCTTCCGGCCACCCGTGAGCAGTCCCCCGCCTCTTGGCCCATAAGCCCACGTGAGCAGCCGGACCCCACTGGCCGACACGAGGCACGTCGGCAACCCGCCGAACCCCTACCCGAGGAGACCACCAATGACGAAGCTTCCGACCGTCCCCGGCTACCTGCGACCCGGGCAACCGCAGGGCGGACGTACTCCGCTCGCACTGCTGGTGCCATGCCGGCCGTGCGGAGTGTGGCACCGGCACGGAGCCGGCACAATGGACGGGCCGTACTACAAGCCGGGTGACCTGACGCACCGGGTCGCGCACTGTCCCCGGCCGGTGGACAGCTACGAATGGGTCCGCGTCCAGGCGGAGCCATTCGACCCGCGTTGGATGCGCAACCGCCGCCGGGCCTTTTCGGTGATCACGGAGGCGTACCCGTGGCCCGCGTAGGCCGGTGGGAGCAGCGCCGGAGCCGCTGGAGGACTGGCGCATCCCGGCGAGCCGGGGAGAGCTACTGGCCGAACTGGACCTCTGCGGTGTCCCCGTGGAAATGTCCGCCCGGGACGCTCGCCGTGTCCTGGAGCTGTCCGGGACATGGGTGTCCGTGTCCCGGCTCCGGGACGCTCAGCGTGTCCGGCGGGGACATGTCCCCGTGTCCCGATGTCCCGATGTCCCGTGTCCCGGTGGTCGTGGTCGAACCCGGACATGTCCCGGTTCGACCACGACGTGTCCCGGGACGGGGCCGTGTCCGGGCACGAAACCTTCCAGTGACCACCACCGATCCGGACACGGACCGGTACCGCCGCATCCTGACCGGCAACCCGCAGAAGATGGCCACCCCGGAGCCCCCGGCCGCACAGGGCCGCCGGACGCCACGCGTCCAGACGACCGTGCCGGTATCCCCCGCCGACCACATCGACTCCGATTCCGCCCGGTTCCGGCGCATCCTCGGTTACTAAGGAGACACCCCATGCTGACGCACCCGCAGGCCACGAACACCCGCACCCGCTACGCCCCGGACCTCGGTGTCTGGTGGGTCGACAGTGGAGACGGACACCCGGGGGAGCCTCGTACCTCCTGGCCGTGGCAATGCACTTCGCCCGGGAGGCCGGGGACCTGACGGAGTGCACGTGCTTCCCAGACCACTCCCAAGCACCCGGTGGCCGTGACGTTCAGGTCTCAGAACCCAAGGTCCACACGGTGGATCACCGGGGCGGCCTGGTGATCTTCGGTCACGGTTCGGCGGAGCGGGTACCGGGTGCGGCGGAGGCGAACCGGGCCGCGTGCCCGCTGGCGAACCCCGACGGTGAGGACCAGGCCCGGAAGTGGCGCCGGACTGGCGACAAGGCCGCCCTGATGAACGCCACGGCCACCCTCCCGACCGCTTCCACAGGCACGCTCCGACCGGCCGCACCCGGGAGCAAGGCCCCGGAGGTGTGGGAGGGGGAGCCGCTGAGCGGTCGGACCGTCGGCCAGGTTCCGGCACGGCATGTGCACCCGGAGATCCGGGCGGACCTGCTCCGGCTCCAGGCGCTCAGCGAGGAGGCGACCCGGCTCCGCAGTGCGGCCCGTCAGGCGAAGATGACGGCGGCGGACGGCCCGACGGCGGCCCGGAAGCTGGTGGCGGAGGCCGCCGCCTCCAGGAACGCGGTGGACGGGGCGGACGTGAACCGGATCATCCGGGAGCGTCAGGAGGAGGCCGCTACCGCCGAACTGGTGGCGGAGGGGACGGCGGACGCGGTGAATACGCTCCGGCGTCGGGTGGCCGCTGGGATCGCGGAGCGGCGGCCGGAGTGGCTGGCGTACCTCCACGGCCAGGCGGTGGCGGAGTTGGCCCGGCTGGACCTGGTGGTGAAGGAGCCGAGCCGGCTATTCGTGGCGGGCTCCACGATCGCGGGCCGGGCGGTCCAGGAGGTCAGGGAGACGCGGGAGCGGGCCGCTTCCGCACTCTGGAGCCTGGAGCGCCACTCGGTCCTGGACGCTTGGGGGAAGGCCGTCACGGCGGCCTCAGCGGCACAGCGAACGGCCCGCACCCCGCGAGAAGGCCAATCCGAGGGGTGCGGGCCGTTTCGTGTCTCTGTGGGCCGCTCAGTCCTCCGCGTCCGGGTCGGCGCCGCGTGCCTTCCACGGCTGGTGTTCCTCGATCCAACGCTCCACGTCCTCCGCCAGCCACACCGCACCGCCGGCCAGGCGTTCGTACGGCTCTGGGAAGTCGGGCCGGGCGATCAACTGGAGCGTACGCGTCCGGGACACGCCCAGGCGGTCCCTTAGCTCCTGAGCGCCGTACAACTTCCGGCCGGCCATGGACGTGACGCTATTAGGTCTGATCAGGCTACATATGTCAGTTATCGCATTGCGCAGTCTACAAACCTGTACAGTTAGCACCTGTGTCAGGTTGCCTATAGGGGCACGGCAAAGGGAAGCGGTCCGGATACGTGACTAGGGCTCCGTGGCCGGGCCTGCCCTCCCAGGAAGGGTGACGCGTGTTCAGTGACGACCTACCGCCCCAGCTCGTACCGCCTACGGGCGCCAGGCCAGCCCCCATGACCTGGATGTCCGACCCGGAGGTGATCAACCCGTCTCTGCCGATCCACCTGTGCGTCCGGTGCGCGGACGCTCTGGCCACCGGGGATGAGAAGCACGTCTGTATCGAGGATGACCCGAACCGGCACCCGGCGGCGGCCCTGCGGGACTGGCGCTGTGAGTGCCCCTGCCAGCCGTAACCCGAACCGGATGGCAGAGAGACGGCCCGGACCTCCACGGAGGTCCGGGCCGTCTTCTACGCCTGCCGAGTCCTAGCGGGTGCCAGGATCCGACGGGCGCAACTCTGAAAGTGCTGGTCCAGGCGCTGCTGTCCAGGTACGCCCGCACGCCCCGCGCGATGCCGGCCAGGATCCCGAGCGGGATCAGGACGCGGAAACCCTGCACCCCGGCTCCCGATGGGTGCCCGCAACCGGAACGGCCGCCGGGTCCCCGTGGTCAGCGCCGGACGCGCAGGTCCAGCCAGACCAGCCGGTGGTCGGAGCTGGGGAACGGGAACGTCCCGGTCAGCCGCGACAGCGGATCGCCGGCCACCGGCCAGAACACGCCCCCGCCGCGCACGTCCAGCCCCCGGGACGGCAGCACGTAGTCGGCGCGCAGGTTCCCCGGCCCCGGTACGTCGGCGAAGTCGGCCGTGTCGTGCACCGGCTCGCTGCGGTGCGTCGGGTTGGCGCCGCCCTGCACCGCCGCCGCCTCGGCCGCACCCGCGCTGCCCGGCACGAGCCGGTCGTGGATCCACCGGTGGTCGAGGAGCTGCCGTGCGGCGTCGGGAAGGCTGTCCCCGTCGTTCGGGTCGGAGTTGAGGTCACCGGCGATCACGAACTCCGCACCGGGACGCAGCCCGCCCCGCCGGCCCCGGTCGTCGTAGATGTACCGCCCGGCGCCCGGCCGCACGTAGTCGGCCCAGAACCGGATCTCGTCGAAGTTGCGTCGCCCGTTGCGGTCCTCCGCACCGTCGAAGACCGGCGGTGTGGGGTGGCTGACCAGGAAGTGCACGGTACGCCGTCCGAGCTGGACCGGCAGGTCCCAGTGGCTCTTCGAGGAGAGCCGGACCGCAGCCAGCTCCTCCGGCGAATACCAGTCGGCCGGCGCCGTGGTGTCCGGGTCGTCGGGCAGCAGCGCCCCCGGCATGTCCTTCCAGCGGAACTCCTGGAAGGTGCGGGCCTGCCGCAGTTCGATCGGATAGCGGGAGTAGACGACCATGCCGTACTGCCCGGGAAATGCTCCGAAGCCGAGGGCGTCGTCGCCGTACCCGGTGGTGCCGGGCTCGGTGGCGACCAGACCGTCGTTGTTGAGGTCGAAGCCGGAGGCGATCCCGGTGTTGCTCGGCGCGACGAACCGGTGGGGGTAGTGGACCGGCCGGGCACCGTGCTGGCCGACCGACAGGTAGTTCTGCTGGAACAGTCGTGCGGCCACCGGGTCGAAGTCGAACTCGTTGACCAGCAGCACGTCCGGCCGGGTGCGTTGCACGATCTCGGCGATCGTCCGGGCCTGCGCGTTGGCCGGGGTGGAAAGGTCGGAGCGCAGCGCGCCCTCGGCACCACGGTTGAGGGAGGCGTTGAACGTGGCGAACCGCACCGTACCGGCGCCGCCGTGTGCCATCACCGGTGACGCGGCAGCGGGCAGCCCGGCGGCGGTGACGGCGACGGCGAGCAGGCCCGCCCGGACCGCGTACCGGCCGGTTCGCCCGGAACTCCAGGACATGTTTCCTCCTTGACGTTGATCTCCGCCCGCGTGTCTATCGTCGTGTCCCGAGCATCCGGTGACCAGGGCGTGAAATCTGGACGTCCCGTCGTGGCTGACCGGGCCGCGCGACACCGTCCCGCCGCTTCGGCCGAACGTGTCATGTGGACCGGGCGACCCAGAGGTGAGAATCGACAGCAGGCCGCGCACCCGCCCCGGACGGAATTCCACGGAGAGGGGAACGATCAGCATGGTCACCCAGGTGGTCGTCATCGGAGCCGGAGTGTACGGCGCGGCGGTCGCCGCCGGGCTGACCCGCCGGGGCGCCCGGGTCACCGTCGTCGACGCCGGGGCGCCGGCCGGCGGCACCTCCGGGGCGACGTTCTCCTGGACCAACTCCTGCGGCAAGCAGCCCCGGGCCTACCACGAGCTGAGCGTGGCGAGCATGGCGGCGCACCGCCGGCTCGCAGCCGAGACGCCGCGGGGCGACTGGTACCACGAGGGCGGCAACCTGGAGTGGGCCGACGGCGACGACGCCCGTGCCAAGCTGCGGGCGAAGGTCGAGGGCGTGCTCGCCTACGGGTACGAGGCGCGGTGGCTGGACCGGGCCGAGGTGCTCCGCCTCGAACCGGAGATGGCTCCGGCCGAACTGCCGCCCGACGGGATCGCCTACTTCCCCCGGGAAGGCTGGGTCGACCCGGCCGGCCTGGTCGGGCACCTGCTGGCGACCGCGCTCTCCGGCGGCGCCGAGGTCGTCCGCGACGACGCCGTCACCGGTCTGGAGGTCGACGGTGCCGAGGTACGCGCGGTGCGGCTCGCCTCGGGACACCGGCTGCCCGCCGCCGCCGTGGTGAACTGCGCGGGGCCGCAGGCCGGCCGGGTCGCCGACCTCGCCGGGCTCGCGCTGCCGATGCGCAACACCCGTGGCGTACTCGTCTACACCTCCCCGACCGCCGTCGCGGTCTCCCGGGTCGTGCACGCCCCACACGTCCATCTGCGCCCAGACGGGCACGGGCGGCTGCTGCTGCACAGTCCGGAGATCGACGACGCGGCGCAGCCGGCCGCCGACGGCGGATACCAGGTGCCCCGACCGGCGGTGGACCGGGTGGTCGAGGCGGGGACCCGACTTTATCCCGGCCTCCGGGACGTGACCGTCCGGGAGGTACGGGTCGGTGAACGGCCCATCCCCGGTGACGGCCTGCCGGTGCTGGGCCGGGCGGGCCGGCTGCCGAACTTCCACTTCGCCGTCTCGCACAGCGGCGCGACCCTGAGCGTGTACGCCGGTGACCTGGTCGCGGCCGAGGTGCTCGGCGAGGACCGGGACGCGGAGCTGGCGCCGTACCGGTTCGACCGATTCGACCGATTCGGCCGGTCCGACCCGTCCGACCGGTCCGACGGGTACGCCGGCTGAGGCGGGCGTACCGGCGGCACCCGTCCCGGTCCTGCGGAGATCAGCGCTCAATGGCCTTGGTCTCCAGGAACTCCGCCAGCCCCGCCCGGCCGAACTCCCGGCCGAACTCCCGGCCGTTCCCGGACTGCTTGTAGCCGCCGAACGGGGCGAGCGGGTTCCACTGGCCGCCGTTGACGTCCACCTGGCCGGCACGCAGTCGCGCCCCGAAGCGGATCACGCATCCACGGCTCGGCCTCCTCGAACTGCACTGTCAGGTGCTGCTCGATCCCGACCAGTCCCAGTCGCTGCTGGTCTTCACCGCCACCCCGGGCAGCGAGAGCGCGGAGAAGCTGCCCCAACTCTCGGTCGTCGGCGGTCAGCGGCCCTGACGCCGGCCAAAGATCCGACGGCGAGCGGGGTCGGGCCCATTGGCACCACACCGCCGCCGGTGCAGTGGCGTGGGAGGCCGGGACGGCTGCTGTCAGGCGGGCGGGCTGGCGAACTGGCCGAGCTTGTCGGGGTTCAGCACGACGAACAGGCGCTCGATCCCCCGGCCGGTGGTCGTCAGGGCGAGCAGCGCCTGCGGAGTACCGTCGGCGGCCGCCACCAGCAGGCACTCCGCGCCGTTGGCCGGGACCAGCCGGAGCACCGACCCGTGCCAGTACTTCCGCAGCACGTTGTCCAGGAAGTTCGTGACCCGGGCCGGGCCGGTGACGTCCCGCCTCGAGGCGTGCACCCGTCCCCCGCCGTCGGAGCGCGCGACCACGTCGTCGGCGAGCAGCCGCTCCAGGGCGGCCAGGTTCCCGCCGTCGGCCGCCGCCAGGAACGCCTCGACCAGCCGCCGGTGCTCGGCCCGGCCGACCGGCGCCGACCGGGCCGAATCCAGGTGCCGGCGGGCCCGGCTCAACAGTTGCCGGGCGTTCGCCTCCGACGTCGCCAGGACCTCGGCCACCTGCCGGTGGGTGTAGTCGAACGCCTCCCGCAGCACGTACGCCGCCCGCTCCGCCGGGGCGAGCTTCTCCAGCAGCAGGAGTACGCCCAGCTCCAGCCCCTCCGCCCGCTCGGCGCCGAGCGCCGGGTCGGCGGCGGTGTCCACCGGCTCCGGCAGCCACGGCCCCGGGTACGTCTCGCGACGCGCCCGGGCCGTCGTCACCGCGTTGATCGCCAACCGGGTGGTCGTGGTGGTGAGGAACGCCTCGGGGTTGCGCACGTTCCGGCGGTCCGTCCGCTGCCAGCGCAGCCAGGTGTCCTGCACCACGTCCTCGGCGTCCCCGACACTGCCCAGCATCCGGTAGGCGATCCCGAACAACCGTCCCCGGACGGCCTGGAAGTCCGCCACGTCATCGGTCTGACCGGTCTGACCGGTCCGTCCGTCGGCTGCGGGCTGCACCGGACCATCCTCCCCGGCTGCGGCGCGATCCGGCAAAGTCGTCGGGACCGGCTGGCGGCGGAGGGTTACCGCGCCCTGCCGGTCGCCTCGCGCCACTGCGCCAGGTGGATCTGACCGATCCGGGCCTCGCCGGTGGGCACCAGCGCGTCGTCGGCGACCTCGGCACCGTAGTAGCCGGCGGCCTGGTCCGCCACCACCTCCCGGGGGTCCCCGTCCGCGTCCAGCACCGACCGGATCACCTCGTCGAGGCGGGACCGCTCGGGTCCGGCCACCTCGACGATGCCGCCGACCGGGGTGCCGAGCGCGACGTCCGCCACCGTGGCCGCCACGTCGTCGGCGGCGATCGGCTGGAAGAGCACCGGCGCCAGGTGTACGGTGTCGCCGTCGGTACCGATGCCGGCGATGGCCTCGAGGAACTCGAAGAACTGCGTGGCACGCACGATCGAGTACGGCACCGGCGACGCCGGGAGCAGCTTCTCCTGTGCCACCTTCGCCTGCATGTACCCGACGTTCGGCATCCGGTCCGCGCCGACCACCGACAGCGCCACGTGGTGACCCACCCCGGCCGCCGCCTCGGCCGCGAGCAGGTTCCGGGTGGACGTCTCGAAGAACTCCAGCGCGGCAGCCGGCTCGAACGAGGGCGCGTTCGACACGTCCACGACGACCTCGGCGCCGTCGAGTGCCTCGGCCAGCCCCTCCCCGGTCACCGCGTTCACCCCGGTCTTCGGGGACGCCGGCACCGCCTGGTGGCCCTGTGCGGCGAGCAGGTCCACGACCTTGCCGCCGATGAGTCCGCTGCCGCCGATAACGACGATCTTCATTTTGGTCCTCTGGTTGTCGTCCCTGTCCAGGCGCCGGTTGGCGCCCGGCCATCACAACGACCGGGCGGGACGTCGATTCGTGACAGGACCGGATGCCGTGCGACCCGAATCACCCCGGGTGGCCCTCGCCGGCCGGAGTGCGGTTCCAGCCTGCACCGCCGGTCGCGTCCCGGTGGGCGTACGGGTGCCGATCACCCCTGGCGGGTGATGCCGCCGCCCGGGGCGGGCCCGCCCCGGGCGGCGCGTCGGTGGCACCGGCCCGGTACGACCACCACCCGCCGGTCAGGACCGCGGCCCACGCCCCGCCCCGAGCGCCGCGGCGGTGTCGGCGGCCCGCCGGCCCTGGTGCCGGGCCGCTTCCAGGGCCACCTCGCCGGGTGGCCCGTCGCCGGCCACGTGCGAGGTGCCGTAGGGATTGCCCGACCTGAACTGGACGGGGTCGGTGTAGCCGGGCGGCACGATGATCCCGCCCCAGTGGTAGAAGACGTTGCCCAGCGCCAGGATGGTGGACTCCTGCCCGCCGTGCGCGGTGTTCGAGGCGGTGAAGGCCGAGTACACCTTGTCGGCGAGGCCGCCGGTGAACCAGAGCGGGCCGGTGGTGTCGATGAACGCCTTGAGCTGGCCCGCCGGGGTACCGAACCGGGTCGGGGTGCCGAACAGCACGGCGTCGGCCCAGGCCAGGTCGTCGAGGCTGGGCTCGGGGACGTCGGCGGTGTCCCGGAGATGCTGCGCCCACGCCGGCTTGGCGTCGACCGCTTCCGGTGGGGCCAGCTCGGCGACCCTGCGCAGCCGTACCCGGGCGCCGGCCTTCTCGGCGCCCTCGGCGACGGCTCGGGCCAGGGTGTAGACGGTTCCGGTGGCGCTGTAGTAGATGACGGTGACCCGCACGGGTTCCACGATCGGTGTCCTTTCGCTGCGCTGTCCGCGCCGCCGGGCGGGCACGCCTCGCCCGGCGGCGGCGGGACGGTGTGGCGTCCGAGCGGTACGACGAAACGGGGCCGGCGATTGTGAGGGAGGCGCCGGCCTCACAGTCCGGTGCGGTGTCTCGTCGGACTCTCGACGGGGCAGGCAGCGACCGAGGGGGCAGTGGACAGCATGACCACCCGACCGGAGACCGGGGACGGCTCGGCCGACCCCGAGCTGGCCGCGATCATCGGCGAGCGGCGCCAGCTGATCAATCTCGCGTACCGGCTGCTGGGCTCGCTGACCGAGGCCGAGGACGTCGTCCAGGAGACCTACGCCCGCTGGTACGCCCTCCCCGGGCGGCAGCGGGAGGGCATCGAGTCCCCCGGGGCATGGCTGACGACGGTCGCCGGTCGGATCTGCCTCGACCTGCTCGGCTCGGCCCGGGCCCGCCGGGAGCGGTACGTGGGCGAGTGGATCCCGGAGCCGCTGCCGGACGGTACGCAGTGGAGCAGCGGCCGGCCGGGCGGCGGCCCGCTCGATCCGGCCGACCGGGTGACCCTCGACGAGTCGGTCGACATGGCCCTGCTCGTCGTGCTCGACTCGATGACCCCGGCCGAGCGCGTCGCGTTCGTGCTGCACGACGTGTTCCGGTACCCGTTCGCCGAGGTCGCCGAGATCGTCGGCCGTACCCCGGCGGCGTGCCGCCAGCTCGCCTCGTCGGCCCGCCGCCGGGTCCGCGCGGCGCGGCCGGTGGCCACCCCGACGGCCCGACACGCCCGGGTGGTGCGGGACTTCAAGCGGGCCTGGCAGGCCGGCGACATCGACGCCCTCGTCACGCTCCTCGATCCGCACGTCACAGCGACCAGCGACGGCGGTGGCCTGGTCAGCGCCGAACTCCGACCGGTGCGCGGCGGCGAACGGGTCGCCCGGCTGCTCGTCGAGATCGCCGGCAGAGTGGCCGACCTGACGCTGCGGGAGCGGACGGTCAACGGCCGGCCCGGTCTGGTGGCCGAGCTGGACGGTGCGATCGTGACGGTGATGGCGTTCGACGTCGCCGGTGACCGGATCCGGCGGATCTGGTCGGTGCGCAACCCGGAGAAGCTGCGTCCGTGGACGCGCGGATGAGGCACGAGACCGAGTTCGCCCCAGGCTGGTCGGCGGCCCGGAAACGACCGGCTACGCTCCCTTCATCCGATTCCTTCCGGAGGGAGTACCGTGCGCCGACTCGTCAGAAGTGTGGTGACACCGGCGACCGTGGTCCTTGCGCTGGCCGCGACCCCGGTAGCGGCGCAGGCCGCCACCAGCCCGTTCGACCTCTATCTCGACCAGGAAGTCAGCTGGGGCGCCTGCCTGTTCGCCCCGCCGGACCCCACCCGCGACATCGAGTGTGCCCTGGTCACCGTCCCCCGCGACTGGGCGGTGCCCGACGCGGGCGTCGACCTGCGGGTCTCGATCAGCCGGGTGAGGGCCAGCGGCGAGCGGCTCGGCGCCATCCTGGTCAACCCGGGCGGCCCCGGTGCCCAGGGCAGCTCGCTGGCCGGTGCGCTGGCCGCCCTGCAACCGACCGTCAGCGAGCGTTACGACTTCGTCGGGATGGACCCGCGCGGCACCGGCCAGGAGGGCGGCACCGCCCCGGACCAGCTCGGACTGGTCTGCGAGATTCCGACCGGCCGGCTGTCGACCGCCGACCTCGACGCCCGGGACCGGTCGCCGAGCAGCATCGCCGAGCACCAGAAGGCGCCCCGGGCCGTCGCCGAGGCGTGCCAGAGCAAGGCGCTGACCCCGTACGTCACCACCTGGCAGACCGCGCACGACATGGAGCTGATCCGGCAACTGCTCGGTGACGCCACCCTGAACTACGTCGGCTACTCCTACGGCACCTGGCTGGGGGCGAAGTACGCCTCGCTCTTCCCGGCCAGCGCCGGCAAGATGGTGCTCGACTCCAGCGTCAACTGGCAGGGCCGGCTACAGGCCGCCTTCGAGGCGTTCCCGATGATCGGGCAGCGGCAGCTCGACCACGTCTACCTGCCCTGGGCGGCCCGACAGTTCCCCGAGATCGTCGGCGACACCCCGGCCGAGGCGGCGCGGACCTGGGAAGGGGCCCGCGAGTACGCCAAGACCGTGGGCATCCCCGGCGACAGCTACGACCTGCTCTTCGTCGGAATGGGCGGCAAGCTCCAGTGGCTCCTCGCCACCCTGGTCTACACGCTGGCGGCGCAGGAGATGCAGGGCGAGACCGTCGGGGCCGGCCTGCCGGCGGCCGTACGGACCGAACTCGACGAGCTGGCCCGCTCGGAGTACGGCGTGCCGCTGGCCGGGTTGACGCTGCGGAGGATCGCCGCCGAGACGCCGGAGGACTACACGCTGTTCTCCGGCACCCGGGTCGCGGTCGCCTGTGGTGACCAGCCCACCCGTTCCGCCACCTGGTACCGGCGGCTCAGTGACCGGCAGGGACCGCAGTACCCGCTCTTCGGCTGGGCGTACGGGCTCACCGAGCCGTGCGGCTTCTGGTCCGACGCACCCCGGCAGACCCTGCCGGAGCTGCCCGCCCCGGTCGCGGCGAAGATCCTGGTCGTGCAGGCGGAGTTCGACCCGCAGACCGGCTACGAGCAGGCGCGGGCGGCGGTCCGGGCGGCTCCCGGCGTCAGCATGGTCTCGGTGGACGACTCCACTTTCCACGGCCAGTACGCCATCGACGGCAACCCGTGCGTGGACGGGATGGTCAACGTCTTCCTGCTGCACAACTCGCGCCCGTCCGACGCGACCTGTCCGGGTCTGCCGCTGCCGGGCGAGACCGAGGTGTATCCGGTCGCCGGCCCGGTGAAGCGGGACGGCCGGAAGCTCGACCCGGCGGCGCGGGCCTCGGCCGGCAGCCTGCCCGAGCTGCGCGAGCAGGTGCGGGAGCGGATCACCCGGGCCAACTCGCCGGTCCGCTGACCCGTCCGCCGGCCGTCCCGGGCCCGGTTCGCCGGGCCGAATCGGGCCGGCCGGGCCGCTGACGTTCCGCCGGCCGCCCCGGCTCCCGGTCCGCCGGTCACGGGGCGGCCGGCCCCGGTCCCTGGGCGACGTCCCCGCCTCCGTCTCCGCCTCCGGCACCGTCGCGGTGCCGGAGGCGGCGCTTGTCCGGCTTGCCGGCGGCCGAGACGGGGACGTCGGCGACGAAGGTGACCGTCCGGGGAACGCTCGCCTCGCCGAGCCGTTCCCGGACCAGTTCCCGCAGCATCTCGCGGTCGGGCCGGCAACCCGCTACCGGTACGACGAAGGCGTGCGCCGCCTCCCCGGTCTGCTCGTCCGGCGCTGCCACCACGTACGCCTCGGCCACCTCGGGGTGGCTGGCCAGGGCCCGCTCGATCGGGCCGGCGTAGACGAGTTCGGCGTTGACGATGACGACGTCCCGGGTGCGGCCCAGCAGGTGCAGGTAGCCGTCGGCGTCCTGCCGGGCGAGGTCGCGGGTGCGTACCCAGCCGTCGACGAAGACCTCGGCGGTCTCGGCGGGTTCGGACCAGTACCCGTTCGCCTGGGCCGGGGTGCGGACGAAGAGTTCCCCGGCCACCCCGGCCGGCACCGGCCGGCCCTCCGGGTCGCGGACCTCGACGTCGACCACGGCCGGCGGGCGGCCCACCGAGCCGAGCACGGACGACGCAGTGCCGGTGGCGGCCCGATCGGCGCCGCGCCCGGTGGCGGCATTGTCGGCGTCGCGCCCGGTGGCGGCGGCAGCCAGCGCGGCGGTCAGCTCCGCCGGGGTAACCATGGAGATCATGCCCGTCTCGGTCTGGCCGTAGCCGTGGTAGACGACCGGGCCGAGCACGGACATCGCCTCCGCCAGCCGGCCCGGTTCCAGCGGCGAGCCGGAGACCAGCAGCGCGCGCAGGCTGCCGAGGTCGGCCGGGTCGCTGCGCTGGAGCGCCACCATCCCGGTCAGCCGGGGCACGGTGACCACACTGGCGGTGGCCCGGTGCCGGGCGATCGCGTCGGGCAGGAACGGCCGTGCTCCCCCGGCCGGCTCCGCGACCACCATCGTGCCGCCGGCCGCCAGGGTGAGCAGGCCGTACTCCAGCATCACCTGGCTGCTCAGCGAGCCGAAGACCAGGTAGCGGTCGAGCCGGGCGGCGAGGTCCCGGACCGCCGGGGGCCACCGGTCCCGGTGCGGCGCCCAGCCGGCGCCGAGTGCGGCGTACGTCTGGACGCAGCCCTTCGGTGCCCCGGTGCTGCCGCTGGTGTAGATGACCCGGGCGATGTCGTCCGGCCGGCCCGCCGGCCTCGGCGGGGTTGCCGGGGCCGGGGTGGCGGCCAGGTCGGGTACCCCGTCGACCGGGCCGACCGCCAGCAGTCGCAGTCCGGCCGACGCCGAGCGCAGCCCCGGGGTGGCGGTCGACGGATCCAGCAGCACCGCCGCGATGTCGTGGCCGAGGACGTGCCGGAGCTGTTCGGCGGTGAGCCCGGGACGTACCCCGGCCACCCGGGCACCGACGACCTGGGCCGCGACGACGGCGGCGAACGCCTCCGGGGAGACCCCGAGCACGGTCGCCACCCCGGACCCCGGACCGATGCCCGCCGCCGCCAGCCCGGTGGCGAGCCGGGCTACCAGGTCGGCGAGTTCGCCGCCGGTGACGGTCCGGGGGCCGTGCTCGAAGACCGGGCGGTCCCGGGCGGCGGTGAGCAGGTCGAGCACCACCTGCGGATAGCCCGGCCCGGCCCGCCGGGCGGTCGGGTGGGCCGACGGGCGGAGGTCGTGCGGCTCAGCCCCGGGCATCGGCGAGGTGTTCCTTGACGAAGACGGCCAGCGGCTGCTGGTGTACCCCGGCCAGGTTCCACTCGTTCTCCAGGTTCTCCGCCAGGTGGTGTACGGCGACCACCTGCCCGTCCCGATAGAGCCGGACGACCGGGTGCAGGTAGCTGGCGTCGTGTGCGGCGGTGGCGTCGTTCTCCCGTGGCCGGGGCACCGTGATGTCGAACGGGTCGACGCTGTCGTGGTCGGCGCCGTACTCCAGGGTGGTGACGAAGAACGTGCCGCCGCCGAGGCCGCCCGCGACGAGGTGGGCCACCGGCACCTCCTCGTGGTAGGCGGCGGTGTCACCGGAGACCGCGACGACGTCGCCGAGGACGCCGAACTGCTGCCAGAGCGCCGAGGAGCGGTTGATCCGGGCGATTATCGCGTCGGTGATCGCCTCCGGGGTCGCCTCGACCGGGGTCGCCGGCCAGCCCGTCCCGTGGTAGCGGGTGCGCAGGATCCGGTACAACGCCCGGACGCCGTACCGGAAGCCGTGGATGAAGCCGCTCGTCGACCGCTTGAAGTCCCGCTGCTGGGTGAGGGTGCCGGCGAAGTACAGCTCGGGCACGGTGCTCGACTCGTACGCCGGGGTCTGCTCCGGGAAGCGGTCGTCGATCACCAGCGCCGGGCGGCAGGAGTCGTCGAAGATGTCCGCGTCGAAGCGGAAGCCGGTGCAGGCGATCACCCGGTCGTACTCGATCTCCCGGATCGCCTCCACTGTGCGGGCGTAGCGGAACCGGACCAGGTATCCGCCGTCGTCGCGGCGGCGGATGCTCTCGACCGTCCCGTCCAGCACGGCGTTCTGCGACTTGAGCTGGTAGGTGTCGAGGAAGTTGTTGTTCACCGCCCGCAGGTGCCCGACGTAGTGCGTCTGCCAGGCGAACCTGACCGAGTGCGGTCCGGCCACGTGCACCACCGCCGCGGTCTCCACCAGGTTGTCGGCGGTCTCGAAGCCGGAGTTGCCCTTGCCGATCACCATGACGCGCTGGTTGACGAAGTCGCGCGGGTCGACGCTCACCGTGTCGTACCGTTCGGCGTGTTCGATGCCCTCGATCGGCGGCACGTACAGTTGCGACACTCCGGTGGCGACCACCAGCCGCCGGCCGCGCCAGCACCGGCCGGTGTCGTCGACGGCCTCGAAGCCGTCGCCGTCCCGGCCGACCCGGACGACCCGGGTGCGGTAGCGGACCCGGGCCCCGGTGGCGGCGGCGAAGTCGGCCAGGTAGCGGACCATCAGGTCGGCGTCCGGGAAGTACCGCCCGGTGTACCTGGTGAAGAGCAGTTCCGGGTCGTCGCCGAGCAGCGAGTTCCAGTCCATCCGCAGGTTGAACTCGGGGTCGTCCGAGCCGGTGTAGACCTTGTTGATGGAGATCAGCTTGCGGTGTCGGGGATAGCGGGTGAAGAAGGTGCCCGGCCCTTCACCGGCCTCCAGCACGAGGTAGTCGTGACCGTCGCGTTCCAGCAGGGCCGCGAGCTGGAGTCCGGCCGGCCCGGCGCCGAGGATCAGGTAATCGTGCGTCATGCCGCCGGACGGTAGCGAGCGGTAATCAGAGAGAACTCAGATCCCTCTGAGAATCCGTGGCTACGGTCGGTGCGATGACGACCCAGCGTGCGCCCGGCCCGGCCCGTACCGCCGCTCCGACCGGCTCCCAACTGACCGGCTCCCGGCCCACCGTCGCCGGCGCCGTCGACCTGGCCCGGCCGCTGCGGGTGGCGGACCTGCGCCGGGTCGCGGCCGGGGTCCGGGTCGAGGTCCCGGCCCAGGTCCGGGACCGGGTGGCGCGCGGCCGGGGCCACCTGCGGACGGTACTCGGCGACGACGACCGGCCGGTCTACGGCGCCACCACGGGCTTCGGCGCACTGGTCGGGTTCGCCGGCCGGGACGACGAGGCCGACCAGTGCGACAACACGCTGGCCCATCTCGGGGCGGGGCACGGGCCGGAGATAGATCCGGCGGTCGCCCGGGCCACCGTGCTGGTCCGGGCCTGGTCGCTGGCCCAGGGCGTCTCCGGGGTGTCACCGCGGGTGGTGGAGGGACTCGCCGCGATGCTGGCGACGCCGTTCGCCCCGGCGATGCCCCGGTACGGCTCGGTCGGGGCCAGCGGAGACCTGATCCCGCTCGCCTATGCCGCGCAGTCGCTGCGCGGTCGGGGCTGGGCCTATCTGGACGGCGAACGGCTGCCGGCCGGCGAGGCGCTCACCCGGGCGGGGCTGAGCCCGCTGGTGCTGGACGGGCGGGACGCACTGGCGCTGGTGAACGGTACGTCGCTGACCACCGCCGCCCTCGCGCTCGCCCTGCACGGTGTGCGTGCCGCGCACCGGGCCGCGCAGTCGCTGAGTTGTCTCCTCGTCGACGTGCTCGGCTGCGATCCCGGCCAGTTCCTGCACCCCCGGCTGATCTCCGCGTACGGGCACCCCGGCGCGGTCGACGTCGCCGCCCGGATGCGGGTACTGCTCGACGGGGCGGTGCCGTCCGGCGGCCGGCCGCTCCAGGAGGCGTACAGCATCCGGTGCGTGCCGCAGCTGCTCGGCGCCGCCGAGGACGCCCTGCGGTACGTCGACGGCGTGGTCGCGGCCGACCTGCGCGGGGTCAGCGACAATCCGCTCTTCTTCCCCGACGAGGACCTGGTGCTGCACGGCGGCAACTTCTTCGGCCAGCCGGCCGCGTTCGCCGCCGACCTGCTGGGCACGGTCGCCGCCCAGCTGGGCAACCTCGTCGAGCGCCAACTCGACCTGCTGGTGGACCCGGCCCGCAACGGCGGGCTGCCGCCGATGCTGGCCGCCGGGCCCGGCCGGCAGCACGGGCTGCAGGGCGTGCAGCTGGCCAGTACCGCGCTGGTGGCGGAGATCCGCCGCAACGCCACCCCCGCCGGGATGCAGAGCCTGCCGACCAACCTGCACAACCAGGACGTGGTGCCGTTCGGCACCCAGGCGGCGCTGCGCGCCGTGGAACAGGCCGAACTGCTCCGGCTGCTCTGCGGCTCGCTGGCGGTCGGGTTGCGGCAGGCCGTGCACGTCGGCGCGCGTACCCCGACCGCGCCGGGCTGTGCCGAGCTGCTGGACCGGCTGGTCGAGGTGGTGCCGGCAATCGATCCGGACCGGCCGCTGGACGCCGACGTGGTCCGGGCGGCGGAGCTGCTCGACGAGCTGACCGCGCTCCCGGACGAATCCTGATTTTTCTCTGATTTCTGGGCCGTAGCGTCGTTCCCGTGACCGGAGAGACGCTCGACTATCTGATCATCGGTGCCGGACCGGCCGGACTCCAGCTCGCGGCGCTGCTGGAGCAGGACGGCCGGCGCGACTACCTGGTGCTGGAGGGCGCGGACGTCCCCGGCGCGTTCTTCGCCCGGTTCCCCCGGCACCGCCAGCTGATCTCCATCAACAAGCCGCACACCGGCTCCGACGATCCGGAACTGAACCTGCGGCTGGACTGGAACTCGCTGCTCAGCGACGACCCGGCGCTGCGGTTCACCAGGTACACCGACCGGTACTTCCCGGACGCCGACGTGATGCTGCGCTACCTGGCGGACTTCGCCGCCGCCACCGGAGCCCGGGTCCGGTACCGCAGCCGGGTGGTCCGGGTGTCCCGGGCCGCCGGGGGCGGCTTCGCGGTCACCGACCAGCACGGTACGACGTACCGGGCCCGCCGGTTGGTGGTGGCCACCGGGGTCTCCCAGCCGTACGTGCCGGCGATCCCCGGCGTCGCGCACGCCGAGCGGTACGACACGATGCCGGTCGACCCGGCCGACTTCCTCGACCAGCGGGTGCTGATCATCGGGAAGGGGAACTCGGCGTTCGAGACCGCCGACAACCTGATGGAGACCACCACCCTGATCCACCTGGCCGGACCCAGCTCGATCCGGATGGCCTGGCGCACCCACTACGTCGGGCACCTGCGGGCGGTGAACAACAACTTCCTCGACACCTACCAGCTCAAGTCGGCGAACGCGATCCTGGACGGGACGGTGCGCGGCATCGAGCCCGACGGTGACGGCTACCGGGTGACGTTCAGCTTCTTCCGGGCCGACGAGGTCACCAAGGAACTCCACTACGACCGGGTGCTGCTCTGCACCGGTTTCCGGTTCGACCCGTCGATCTTCGACGAGAGCTGCCGCCCGGCGCTGGTGATCGACGACCGGTTCCCGGCCCAGAGCGCCGAGTGGGAGTCGCTGGACGTCCCGGACCTCTTCTTCGCCGGCACGCTCTCCCAGGAGCGGGACTTCAAGCGGTCCACCAGCGGCTTCATCCACGGCTTCCGGTACGCCGTCCGGGCCCTGCACCGGATCCTGGAACGGCGGTACCACGACACCCCCTGGCCGGCCGAGAAGCTCGACCCGACCGGCGAGGCGATGGCGGACGCGGTGATCGCCCGGCTGAACCGCACGTCCGCGCTGTGGCAGCAGTTCGGGGTACTCGCCGACGTGCTGACCGTGGCCGGGGCGGGGGGCGACGGGCCGGAGACGGCCGCTGCGGACGCCCGCTACCACGAGGAGGTGCCGGTCGAGTACTTCAGCCAGTACGGACTCTCCACACCGGACCACTCGGTCGAACACGCCTTCGTCGTCACCCTGGAGTACGGCCCCGAGCACGACCAGGTGGACCCGTTCGACGTCTCGGTGACCCGGGTCGCGCAGGACGTGGTCGGGCAGGCGCACGACGCCGCGTACCTGCATCCGGTGGTCCGGTACCACCACCAGGGCCGGGTGGCGGCGGTCCACCACCTGGCGGAGAACCTGGAGAACCAGTGGAACCGCCCGGACGTGCACCGGGCCCCGCTGGTCGCCTTCCTGGGCCGCTGCCTGGACGCCACCGGGGACTGACGGCGATGTCCCCGGTGACGCATCGGGCGGGTCCGCGCCACATTCCCACGGCAGGCGCGGACCCCCCGGTGAACCTCACGGACCTGCGGGTCGAGGCGTGGGACCGCCTCGACCCGGTGCACCGGGACTTCTTCGCCGGCGGGGCCGGCGAGGAACGGACCCTGCGAGCCAACGAGGCGGCCTTCGACTCCTACCGGATCCTGCCCCGGGTGCTGCGCGGCGGTGGGGAGCGCGACCTGCGTACGCCGCTGCTCGGCGGGACGCTGTCGATGCCGGTACTGGTCTCCCCCACCGCGTTCCACCGGCTGGCCCACCCGGAGGGGGAGGTGGGCTGCGCCCGCGCGGTGGCGGCCGCCGGAACGGTGCTGGTGCTGAGCATGGCTGCCACCACACCGATCGAGGCGGTCGCCGCCGCGCCGGGCGGGGACGGCCCGCCGCTGCGGTTCTGGTTCCAGCTCTATCCGCAGCCGGACCTCGGGTTCACCGAGTCGCTGGTCAGGCGGGCCGAGGCCGCCGGTGCCCGGGCGCTTGTCGTCACCGTCGACTCGCCGGTGTTCGGCCGGCGCGAGCGGGACCTGCGCAACGGTTTCCTCGACCTGCCGCCCGAGCTGTGCTGCGAGAACATGCGCGACCCGGAGACCGGGCGGGTCCGGGACATCGTCCTGGACCCCGACCTCGGGTGGGCGCAGGTCGACTGGCTGCGTGCGACGACCCGGCTGCCGGTGGTGTTGAAGGGGGTCCTGCATCCGGCCGACGCCCGGCTCGCCGTCGCGCACGGCGTGGACGCGGTCTGGGTCTCCAACCACGGGGGGCGGCAGTTGGACGGGGCGGCGGCGGCCGTCGACGCCCTGCCGGCGGTGGTGGCCGCGGTCGAGGGGCGGATTCCGGTCCTGCTCGACGGCGGGATCCGCCGGGGCAGCGACGTGCTCACCGCGCTGGCCCTGGGCGCGGTCGCGGTCGGGGTCGGCCGGCCGGTGCTCTGGGGGCTCGCCGCCCGGGGCGGGGCCGGGGTGGGCCAGGTGCTCGACCTGTTCCGCGCCGACCTGGCCCGGGTGATGACGCTGGCCGGCGCCGTCCGCCCCGCCGACCTGGGACCGGACCTGCTCACCCGGGCGGTGCCGGGATGAGCGCGCTGCCGGTGCTCGGGACCCTGCTGGCGGTTCCCGTCGCGGTGGCCGGCTGGCTGCTGCCGCGCTGGCTGCCCCCGGCGGTGGTCCGGCTGCGAGGGTGGATCTTCGCGCGGGTGAACGGCACCGAGGGGATCGCGGTGCCCGGCCCGCTGGTCGGCCCGGAGCACTTCACCCGGCTCTACGCCGACCCGGCAGCCGACGGGCGCAGCCGGGGCGCCGGCCTCTCCGACCTGTTCTGGTACTGGCTGGCACCGGGGCCGCAGATGCACCAGGAGCACCTGGAGCCCGGCGAGCGCTACCGCACCGTCGCCCGGACTACCCGGCGGGTGCTGGCGGTGTCGCAGTCGCGGTCGACGGAACTGGCCGCCGCCGCGGCCCGGCGCGTCCTCGCCGCGCTGCCCGCCGGCCGGAGCAGCCGGGTGCGGCTGCGGGACCTGATGATGCCGATCTGGGCCGAGGTCTACCACGAGCTCGTCTTCGGCGAGGAGTGCCCGCCGGAGGTCCGGGCGCTGATCGTGGCGAACGCCGACGACGTGGTGACCGCGCTGAAGTGCTGCGGGCTGCGGCACATGCGGCGGCGGGACCGGCTCACCCGGCACCTGCTGGCCCGGGTCGAGGCGGGCACCTCGCCGGTGACCCTGCCGGAGCCGTTCACCGCGCGGGAGACGGCCTGGTATCTCCAGGGCGCCTTCTTCAACACCGCCGTGGTGCAGATGTCCGAGGCGATGGCGCACCTGCTGCTGGCCGTCGCCCAGCACCCGGCGACCCAGCGCGAGCTGCTGGCCGGCCTGGACGACGCCGGGGAGGCGCCTGACCGGGTACTGGACCGGGTGATCGACGAGACGCTGCGGGTGCATCCGCTCTTCGGGGTGGCGCACCGGGTGACCTCGGCACCGATCCGGCTCGACGACGCGGTCACCATTCCGGCCGGCTCCGTGCTGCTCTTCAACTACCTCGCCTTCCAGCGCACCGGACCGGCCGCCGACGACACGTTCGACCCGGACCGGTGGCGGACACTGGACCGCCGGGCGGCGCACTTCGTCCCGTTCGGCGTGACCGCCAACCGGGCCTGTCCGGCCCGGGGCGTGGCACCGGTGATGATGCGCGCGGTCACCCGCGAGGTGCTGCGCCGGTACGCGCTGGTCTCCACCGTCCGGCACAGCCGTTCGCTGCCGAGCCGGGGGCCGTGCTTCCTCGTCCCGGCCGGCGTACGGCCCCCCGGGCGGTTCCGACTGTGGCTGATGCGGCTGGCGGACAACTGGGCCGACGTGTGGCGCAGTCTCGTCCAGCTGGTACTCGGCAGCGTGATGGTGCTCGACGCGCGACGGCAACGTCTCTGTGCCACCTACTTCGAGGAGGTTCGACGATGAGCGAGACCGGTCCGGTCCGCAGGACCCCGGCCGAGGGCGGCCGGACATGACCCCGGTGGCCCTGGCTCCCCGGTTCTTCATCGCCGTCGCGGTGATCCTGCTCTTCTGCCGACTGATGGCGTGGCTGCTCGGCAAGGTCGGCCAGCCGGCGGTGGTGAGCGAGATGCTGGCCGGTGTGCTGCTCGGGCCGTCGCTGCTCGGCCTGCTGGCACCGGGCGTGCAGGACGCGCTCTTCCCGGAGCAGCTCTATCCGGTGCTCTACGTCGTCGGCCAGGTCGGCCTGGTCATCTTCATGTTCCAGGCCGGGTACGCCTTCACCGCGCACCCGACGACCGGACTGGCCGGCACCGCCGGCGCGGTGTCGCTGGCCGGGGTGCTCGCCCCGCTCGGCCTCGGCGTGCTGCTGGTGCTCGCCACCGCGGGACACGCACCGGTGATCGCCGACGGCGCCTCGGTCGGGGTCTCCGCCGCCTTCGTCGGGGTCGCCCTGGCGATCACCGCCTTCCCGATGCTGGCCCGGATCATCACCGAGCGCGGTCACGCCGGGACCCGGCACGGCTCACTCGCCCTGGCCAGCGGTGCACTCGACGACGTGGTGGCCTGGATGCTGCTCGCGGTCGTCCTGGCCACCGCCTCCGGGCGGGTGGGGCCGGCGCTGACCACGGTCGGGGGTGCGGCGCTGTTCGGGCTGCTGCTCTGGACGGTGGGTCGGCGGGTCACCGCCGCGCTGGTCGGCAGCGACCGGCTCGGCGACCAGTCCCGGCTGCTCGGCCTGGTCGCACTCCTCTTCGCGGTCGCCTGGTACACCGACGAGATCGGCCTGTACGCGGTCTTCGGCGCCTTCGCGGTCGGCGCGGTGATGCCGCACCACGAGCGCACCGACCGGCTGGTCAACACGGTCACCCCGGTCTGCCAGATCGTCTTCCTGCCGCTCTTCTTCACCTACTCCGGCCTGCACACCGAGTTCGGGCTGCTGGGCCAACCGTCGGTGCTGCTCTTCGCGCTCGGCTGCGTCACGGTGGCGATCGTGGGCAAGTTCGGCGCCTGCTGGGGCGCGGCCCGGTTGCGCCGGGAGCCGAACGGGGTGGCGCTGCGGATCGGCGCGCTGATGAACGCCCGCGGGCTGATGCAGCTGATCGCGATAAACGTCGGGATGGCCGCCGGCATCGTCAACTCGACGCTGTTCACCGCGCTGGTGCTGGTCGCGCTCGTCACGACGCTGATGACGACGCCGCTGCTGACCTGGATCGAGCGGCGGGAGGAGCGGGCCGCTGCCCAGGCCGACACGCAGGAAAGCGCCATAGCGGTTCAACCGGCGGGAGGCAAAGCATAGAGACATCTATCACAGTCTATGTTTTCGCCGGGTGTGGGATTCTCGACATGTGCTTACGGCTAGCAAGACGCCACCCCGCGTACACCGCCTGCTCCTGGTCGAGGACGACGCCGACCTGGCGGAGATGCTGACCGAGGTGCTGACCGACGAAGGCTACCTCGTCGACGTGGCTCCGGACGGTCAACGCGGCCTGCACCTCGGGCTCACCCGGCCGTACGACGTCATGGTGATCGACCGGTTGCTGCCGGCGCTCGACGGGCTCAACCTGCTGTCCCGGTTACGGTCCCGTGCCGTCCCGGCCCGCGCGCTGATGCTCACCGCCCTCGGCACGGTCGACGACCGGGTGGCCGGCCTCGACGCGGGCGCCGACGACTACCTGATCAAACCGTTCGAGCTGGACGAGCTGAGTGCCCGGATCCGGGCACTGTGCCGGCGCGCCTCGGACCGTGCCGAGACGCTTCCGCTCGGCGCCGGCCGGCTCGACCTGGGCGCCCGGGACGTGCTGCTGCCGGACGGCTCCCGGGTGGCGCTCTCCGCCCGGGAGTTCGACCTGCTCCACCTCCTCGCCGTACGCCCCAGGGCGGTGCACTCCCGCGCGGAGTTGCGCCGCCGGATCTTCGGCGAGGCAGCCGCCTCGTCCATAGTGGACACCTACGTCTACTACCTGCGGCGAAAGCTCGGCCGCGCCGCGGTGCGTACCGTGCACGGCCTCGGCTACCGGCTGGGCGAGCTGTGAAGGCCCGGGGTCCGCTGGACGGACCGGCCGGGATCTCCTGGATGGCCACCGAACGCATGGTGGTGGCCCGGGCCCGGCGCCGGGTCGGCATACTCGTCGGACTCGCCGTGACCGTCCTGATCACACTGATCGGCGGGGTCGCCTACGCCTCGCTGATCCAGGGCCAGGAAAGGCAGATCCACCGCGAACTCGCCTACACCGCCACCCGCAGCGACCCGTCCGGGCCGCCCGGGTGCACCTGGCTCTTCCTGCTGCACGACGGCGAGCTGCGCACCGGCGACATCCCCGCGCCTCCCGGGTTCCCGCTCCAGCAGCCGCTGGCCAGGGTGGTCGAGACCAGGACCGCCGAGGTGACCACCCTGGAACGCAACGGCACCGTCTACTACGTGCTGACCCAGCCGCGCGGCGACGACGTCGTGCAGGCCATCTTCGACGCCCGCTACCAGCTCGCCGACCGCCGGCACCTGCTCGTCGCGCTCGCCATCGCGGAGGCGATCGGGCTGCTCGCCGCCATCGCCAGCGGCCTGACGGTGGGACGCCTCACCGTCGCACCGCTGGCCGAGGCGCTCGCCCGGCAGCGCCGGTTCGTCGCCGACGTCAGCCACGAACTCCGTACCCCGATCGCCCAGGTGCACACCCGGGCCCAACTGCTCGCCCGCCGGGCCGGCAACGCCGGAGTACCGGCCGACTACCGCGCCGAACTCGAACGGCTGATCGGCACCACCCGCTGGCTCGGCGAGGTCGTCGACGACCTGCTGCTCTCCGCCCGGTTGGCGGCGATGCCGGACATCCGGCCCGGCACCGGCACCGTGGACATGGCCGCGCTGGCCGAGCACGCGGTGGTCGCCGAGACCGACCGGGCCACCGAGCAGGGTGTGACGCTCACGCTGAGCCGTCCGGACGTGCCGCTGCCGGTGCTCGGGGTGGCGTCCGCGCTGAGGCGGGTGATCGGCGAACTGCTGACGAACGCCCTGACCCACACTCCGGCAGGTGGACTGATCGAGGTGACGGTACGCCGCCCGGCCGGCGGCGGCGTGGTCGAGCTGACCGTCACCGACACCGGTACCGGATTCGACCCCGCCGAGCGGATCTTCGACCGGTTCCGCAGCGGCGTCGAGACCGAGCGTCGGCGTACCGGCCTCGGACTGTCGCTGCTGCGCGAGGTCGTCACCGGGCACGGCGGCACGATCCAGGCCGAGGGCCAGCCCGGCCGGGGTGCCAGCTTCGTGGTCCGGCTGCCGGCCAGGGCCGACACCGCGCTCACCGGGACCCGGCCCGCCGGCTGATCCCGGCCCCCGGCCCCGGCCCTTCGGCTGATCCCGGTCCGCGGTGGCGGCGCGGCCCGCACAGCTGCTCGCGTACGCCCGCCTCGTGGGCGCCGCCCCGCGGCTGGGCGACGAGGCGGAGGGAGGTTCGCTGGCCAGCGGTCCGGAAGCTCGATCCGCACCGATGCGGGGCTGGCCCCGCCCGCCCCCCGGCGATCGACCCCGGCGGGAAGTCGGCCACTGTGGACGGCCGGGACCACCGATCAGCCGAGACCGGATCGCCCGACCGGCGTCGGCGCGACCGAGGTACGGCGGCCCGGTGTCCGTCGGCATGACCGGCCGGGCCCGATCGGCCGCCCAGTCCCGGACCGCTCAGCCCCAAGCCATGATCGGAGATCCGAGGGCGGCACCGGCATCCGCTGCCATTCTGGACGGGTGGCACCACCCTCGTACTCCTTCCGCCGGCTCGCCGGCCGCCGGGAGAGCCGGCCGACACCGAACCCGGACCGGGCCGCCCGATGACCGGTCACGCCGAGCCCGAGCTGGTCGACCTGGCGATCGGCTCACAGCAGGCCCTCGAACAACTGGCCCTCCAGCTGCGCGGCGACGTGGCCGTGAACGAGCCGGCGATCCTGCTCGCCATCCTGCAACGGATCGGGTCCGGGCTCCAGGAGTGTCTGACCGAGCTGGCCGGCGCCGCCGCGACCGCCGGGCAGACCGGTCCGGCCGACGCGCTACGCAAGGCGGTCGCGCATCAGAACCGGGCGCTGACCTCGCTCAACGGCGCGGTGGGCACGATCCAGCCGCAGGCGAGAGCGCGGATCTGAAGCGCAGCACCGGCGTCGCCGCCCGCACCTCCTGCCGCCCGCCCTCGACAGCACCTCCGGGCTGGCGGCGCGGGCGCGGTGGACCATCGCAGGCGTACCGGACGGTCGCCGGGTGGCCGCTCCGGCAGAATGGCGGGCGTTGCCCGCGTGGAGAGGCGGACGCGGTGCCCGCTGCTGCGAGGTGTGCCGGTGCTTGATCCGACAGCGGTCCGTGACCTGCTCGCCGGCGGGTCCCTGCCGCCCGCGCCACGGCTCGAGCTGCCGGGCCGCCGGACGTTCGAGCTGGCGCGGCGACGTCGACTCGTGGCCGTGGTGAACCTGTCCGCGGATTCCCCGTACCCGGAGAGTGTCGCGGAGTCGCCGTCGGCGGCGCGCCGGCTGGCCGTGACGGCCCGGGACGCGGGAGCGGACTTCGTGGAGTTCGGCCTGGAGTCCACGGCGCCCGGCGCGCGGACCCGGGACGCCGGGGCGCAGCTCGACCTGCTGCTACCGGCGCTGGAGCAGTGCCTCGACCTCGGTGTCGAGATCATGGTGGAGACTCGGCACCCGGCGGTGGTCGAGACGGCGATGCGGCTCGGCGTGCGGATGGTCAACCTGGTCGGTTACGCGCACCGCGAACTCGCCTTCGACACCGTCGCCCGGTACGACGGCGCGGTCGTGCTGCCGTACCTGCCGGGCGGGACGCCTGCCCTCGGGAAGTACACGCTGCGGGCCGGGGACACCGCCGTGCCGGACCGACTGGATTTCCTGCGCTCGCGCCTGGGCGAGGCGGAAGCCGCCGGAGTCACCCGCTGCGTCGTCGATCCCGCGATCGGCTTCGCCTTCGAGCTGGACGACGGCACCGGCCGTGCCTCCTACCAGATGTCGCAGTACCTCCAACTGCACCGGCTCGGCGCGCTCGGCGTGCCCGTGCTGGCCACCCTGGTGCACGCTCCGGGCGTCTTCGCCGGGGCGTACCGCCGGCTGGCCGAGCCGATCATGGCGGTGCTGGCGATGATCGGGGGCGGTCAGCTGCTGCGGACGCACGAGGTGGGCGCCGTGGAGACCGTCCGGCGCCTGCTGGACAGCTTCGAACCCTAGGCACCGCGCGCCGGAGGCACCGTCGCCACCCTGACGGCGCGGGTCGGAGGCACCGTCGCCACCCTGACGGCGCTCACTGGCCGGTCGGCAGCCGCAGGAACGTGCGGCTGTCGTCCGGCAGGGGTACCCCGTGGTAGGTGAGGATCTCCGCCACCTGGTCCGGAAGACTTGCCACCTCGACGGTGGTGCAGACCCGGAACCCGAGGTCGGTGTGCGCGGTCTCCAGGCCGTACTGGAGTTCCGACGCCCGGACGTACGGCACCACGTTCGCCGCCTCGTCCAGATAGCCGCCGCCGCGCAGCTCCACCGTCCGGGCGAGTCCCCGGTCCGCCAGCTCGTCGTCGAAGTCGCCGATCGCCACCAGCGTGCTGCGGTGCCCGCGCAGGGGTGCGCCGAGGCACCATTCCCACACGTTGCCGAACATGTCGGACACGCCCAACGAGTTCGTCCGCGATCCGTCCCGCTCCGCCGCCGCCGGCATCGCCGCGTCCTGGTGGATCTCCGGTTGCAGCCGTACCGGCATCCGCCTGGTCCGCCCGGAGGCCGAGCGCGGCGAGAGCGCCTCGAAGTCGCCGTACGCGGCGAAGCTCCACTGCGCGGGTGTCGGCAGCGTTATCGCGTACGCGGGGTCGACGGACCGGCTGAGCACCACCCCGTCCGACGGTCGTTGCCGGGGGTCCCAGCCGCCGAACCGCCGGCTGAGCCAGCCGCAGTAGCGCTCCGCCGCCCGGTAGTCCACGCAGACGACGGGGAGGTCGGCGGCCCGGTACCGCCGGTCGTCCCACGGCCGGAACGGCTCGTGCCAGCTCATCCTCGCCGGGTCGTAGCTGTAGCCGGCCGGTTCCACGGCGTCCTGGCCACCGGCGTCGGCGGCGGTGACGAACTCGCGGTACTGGTCATTCGTCACCGGGTGCCTCGAAATCGCCACCGCCCCGGCGTCGGCGAAGCCGTAGAGGACCGGCAGCAGCACCATCTCCACCGAGCCGAGCCGGAAGGTCCACGGTTCCCAGACCGGTGCGGTGGTGAGGATGACCGGGCCGCGTTCCTTGCCCAACACCAGCGGGATGGGCACCGTCTCGCCCAGGGAGTACGCGTTGTGCCGTTCCGCCTGCCGTCGGATCCACTCGACCGCGTCCCCCAGTGACGTCTGGCCGTCCTGGTCGGAGTCCGCGCCGCGTTCGAGCGCCTGGCACAGTTTGACCGTCAGGAAGCCACCGGACAGGCTCTCCACCTCGCGGGCCCGCTCCAGGCGGTCGCTCGCCAGCAGCATCAGGAAGCTACCCGCCTGTGCCGCGACCTCGTTCAACGACGTCGCCGGCGCGGCCCGGAAGCCGGGACCCAGCACGGCCCCGGCGTGGCAGCAGTCCAGGACGAGCAGCTTGTTCGTCGCGCGGGACCGGTCCATGGCGGCGAAGACGTCCCGGGCCGGCAGCGCGGTCCGGAGCAGACGCTCGGGGTGCGAGTCGTGCCAGAGCAGGAAGAGTTCGCCCCCGTCGATCAGCGCATGACCCGCGAAGGTCACCACGAGGGTGTCACCGGGGCGGCACTGCTCGGCGACGGCGAAGATCCCGTCGCGCAGCTCGGCCACCGAACTGGTCGCGCTGGTGCCCGAGACGTCGAATCCGCAGATGCGGCTGCCCAGGATCCTGGTCAGCCTGGCCTGGTCGGTCAGGGCGTAGCGCAACTGGTTCGGCCCGGCCGGTCCGTTGGACGCCGCCGTGAACGCGACCCGCCTACCCACCGGTCTCCTCCGACAGGCGTCGGACCTCCCCCGCCACCTGGTGGGCGCCCTCCGCCGACTGGTCCGGGGCCTCCGCCGACTGCCCGCCCGGGTCCGTCGGCTGATCGGAGGACTCCGCCACCGTGTCGGCTTCGTCGCGCCCGTCGCGGGCGGAGGTACCGAGTTCGAAGCGGACGCCGAGCGGGCCTTCCAGGGTCAGGTTCAGCCGCTCGGTCCGGGACCGGTCCCGGCCGCCGTCGTCGAGCAGGCGCCGGACCTCGACCCAGTGCAACACCGGCGTGCCGTCGGCCGCCCGGACCACCTCACCGGAGCTGGACTCGACGGGTACCAGCCTGAGTTCGGTCGCCACGACCGGACGGTTGGTGAGCCGGTCCAGGACGGTACGCACCAGCGGCGTCACCGTGGCGACCACGGCCGCGCTGGCCAGCAGCGTCAGTACGAGATCACGCTCGGCACCCGCGCCCGGTGCCGTACCGCCGTGGCCGAACTCGACCTCGAAGTCGACCTGGTGCGCTCGCAGGATGTCGACGACGCCGGTCGAGTTACCGACGAGAAGGCCCTCGAGTTCTCTCGATACGAATACGGTCAAGCGCTGCGTCGTCATGCCGATGCTCCGCGTCCGCCCACTGTGGCCTGCCGCGCCGACGTCGACGCCGGGCACCCGTCCCGTGCCGCCGTACGGCCTCTCGGACACTAGTCGCCGCGGACCCGGCGGTGCCATCGGGTCGGTGGCTGCCGCCGGCCCGCCGAAGGGTGACCGGTCGGCACCAGCCGTGCCGTGGCGGAGGCAGGCTCAGCGGACCAGCCGGAAGAACGCGCGCAGTTCCCGGACGAAGGTGTCGGGCTGTTCGAGGGCGGGGAAGTGCCCGCCCCGGTCGAGTTCGTTCCAGTACCGGATGTCGGTGTAGCGCCGGGCCGCCCACCGGCGCGACGGGCGGGGTACGTCCCCCGGAAAGACCGAGCAGCCCGTGGGCACCGACACGCTGTCCGTGGTGGTCGAGCGGAACCACTCGGCGACCTGCCCGAAGCTCTCCCAGTAGAGGCGGGCGGCGGAGGCGCCGGTGGCGGGCAGCCAGTAGAGCATGACCGTGTCGAGCAGTTCGTCCCTGCTGACCACGGTCTCCAGGTGCCCGTCGTGGTCGGTCCAGGACCAGAACTTCTCGGCGATCCAGCCGCAGAGCGCGGCGGGCGAGTCGACCAGGGCGTACCCGATGGTCTGCGGTTTGCTGGACTGCTCGGCGGAGTAGCCGGACTCCCGGTCCTGCGCCTCGCGCAGCGCCGCGAGGCTGGCCCGCTCCGCGTCGGTGAGACTGTCGAAGGTGGCCGGGTCGGGGGCGGCGATCGGGGGTACCGGATGGATTCCGGCAACGTGTCCGGGATCCCGCTGGCCGATGGCGGTGGTGACGCTGTTGCCCCAGTCGGTGCCGTGCGCGCCGTACCGCTGGTAGCCGAGCCGGGCCATCAGTTCGGCCCAGGCGTCGGCAATTCGCCGCACGCCCCACCCGGGGCCGGTCGGCTTGTCGCTGAACCCGTACCCGGGAAGGGTCGGCAGGACCAGGTGGAAGGCGTCCGCCGGGTCGCCGCCGTACCGGACCGGGTCGGTGAGCGGGCCGACCACCTTGAGGTACTCGGCCAGCGAGCCCTTCAGCCGTTCGTCAGGACCAGCGGCATCGCCTCGGGCTGCGGCGAGCGCACGTGCGCGAAGTGGACACCGAGCCCGTCGACCACGGTCCGGTACTGCGGCAGGGCGTTCAGCCGCGCCTCGGTGGCCCGCCAGTCGTACGCCTCGGCCCAGTACCGGCACAGCTCGCGCAGGTAGCGCAGCGGAACCCCCTGGGACCAGTCCGGCACGGTCTCGGGTTCCGGCCAGCGGGTCGCGGCCAGCCGCCGGCGCAGCTCCACCAACTGCTCCTCCGGAACCTCGATCCGGTACGGGGTGATCTCTTCGGTCATGATTCCGCCTCTCTGCCGGCCGACCGGTCGGCGAGGGCCGTCTCGCCGGCGGCATGGTCGAGACCGATGATCGCAGCACCGCGCAGCGGCCCGTCCTCGCCGTGGCTGGCGTCGACGACCGGTGGCGGTGCGGTGCGGTGCGCGGCCATCGGCCCGTCGAGGTACGCGTGTCCGTCGTGGTGCTGTCGGGTGCCGTTGTCGCCGGTTCAGGCCATCGCGCTGGTCAGCCAGTCCCGCCAGGTCCGCTCGGCCTGGTCCGGGTCGACGTCGGCGAAGACGTGGTGGCCGGTCAGGACGACGCCGCCCCCGCCGACGAACCGCAGCAGCGCGTCGTCGGTGCGTACGCCGAGGAAGGTCGGGGCCAGCACCGTGTCGACGACGCCGTCGACCTGCCGGCCGTCGACGGTGAAGCGCACCGGCTCGCCCTCGTCGACGTCCTTGGACAGGCCGGTCGCGGCGGTGAGCTTCGCCCAGACCGTCTCCTGGTCCGGCTGTTGCGGACCGAGCGCCGTGACCGGCACGGCGGTGCGGCCGGGAAAGTGCTCCAGGTATTGAGCCAGGCTCCGCAGGTAGAGCAGGTTGCCGTTCTTCAGCGCCTCGTACTCGGACTCCCAGTCGCCGGTCAGGATGCCGCTGTGCACCATGCGCAGCGTGCTCGAGCCGCCGTCGCGACCCTCGACGAGGAATTCGAACGCCATGAACCCGCCGTCCTCGCCGGGGGTGCCACGGTAGGCGAAGCGCCGGCCCGGCTCCCAGGCGGTGAGCCATTCCGCGTAACGGTGGGTTGCGCTGCGTAGTCGGTCGTTGGTGGGTGCGGTGACACGCCGGATTGGTTGTGGTGCAACGAGAAGACGCAGAACCCCGGTATGAAGGTGGTCCTCTCACAGATCAACTTCATAGGGGTCCTGCGTCGACGATGAGTGTCACATACACCGCCGAGTTGCCGGTACGCGAGGCGACGGTGGAGTTTCTGGTCGGCCTGCTGGCCGATGAACGTGTGCGGCGGGGCACCCGCGCCCACACTCGCGCTTGTCCTGCCGTGACCAGGCGGTGCTGGTCTTGCGCTGGTTTCTGGACGGCACCCGGATGACCCAGTTGGTCCGGGACAACCAGATCGGCAAGTCGACCGGCTATGACTATCTACACGAAGGTATCGACGTGCTGGCGGCCCGATCACCCGGGCTGCACGGAGCGCTGCTGGCTGCGAAAACCGCCGGGTACAGCCACGTCAACATCGACGGGATGCTGGTCGATACCGACCGGGTGTCCACCCCTGGCCCAACCTCGGGCGTGGACTTGTGGTGGTCGGGCAAGCACAACCAGCACGGCGGCAACATCCAGGTGATCACCGTGCCGGACGGCTGGCCGATCTGGACCTCCGGCGTGCGGCCCGGGCGCGAGCACGACACCACCGCGCTGCGTGCCCACCCCGAAATCATGCCCAGCCTCGTTCAGGCCAGCGATGACCTGCGCGCGCTGGGCGATCTGGGCTACGAGGGCGAGTCCGACACGATCACTGTGGCGTTCAAGAAACCCAAAGGTGGTCGCCTCACCACGTTGCAGCAGCAGCTGAACAAGGCCCATAACAGCGTCCGGGCGATCGGCGAACGCGGCAACTCGCTGCTGAAGACGACGTTCAGAGCGCTCCGCAACGTCAGCCTGGACCCCTGGCGGATCGGGAAGATCGTCGCCGCAGCACTCGTCATCCTCCACATCGACCACGCCGCACCACGTGACAACGCTCAGTGGCCGACACTCTGCGGGGAACGGATCAGTGATCATACTCACGGCTGCTCGCGAGAATCCGCAACGAGCCATCGACGCAAGCCCGCCTGCAACCCCTATGGAAGCATGCGGCCGTGACAGCGGCCGACAGGAGTGATATGGCACCGAGAAGAAGACCGAAGCGGGGTCCATCTCGCCGCCCAGTCTGGGACTGGGACGTCGGTCCGTATGTGAGGAAGACGGTCGGGCTTGGCGCAAATGGCCTGTTGTACACGGGTTACCACGATAATCCCTCCGACCCCGCCCACGACGGCGGGTACACGATCGGCTTTCAGACGGTCGACGAATTCCTAGATCGCGGTCCGCTCGACGAGCAGCTACCCGCGGCAGATGCCGAGGAGATCCGCGCATATCTCGTCGAACTCGCGCGACCGACGGCTGCGATCGAACTGGTGGCCGTCGCTGACGAGGGGCGATTTCTCGAGCGCGTGTCCGCTCACCTCGACGGCGTCTGTATCACCGCCGGGCGACAGCTCACACCCGGCGACGAGGGCGTCGTCTTCTTCGCTGGCGCCATCGGGCTGGGCGATCACGTGCTCGGCGCCGCGTTTAGGTTCGTCACCCACGGGGCCGCGCTTGACATCGCCCAGTCGAAAGACGAGACGTTCACCGTCGCGGCGGGTGAGCGCCTACGGATCGTATTCACGACCACAGAAAAAACCGCTACAGCAGTCATGACACGGTCGACGGCCATGTAGCAGGCGTGCACTGCCGGCAGCCCTTGAATCCTGGACCTCGGCCCTCCCACACGCCTCCCACACCGCATGACAGCATACGGTAGTCAACCGATTGCGCGGAATGGCTCGGTGATGGTGGCGCCCTCGGTGTTGCCGAACATCGTCATGCTGGCCGTGCCGCCCTCGCGCGGCTCGACCTCGTTGCGTCCCATGAACCAGGAGTCGATGCCCGGCCCGGTGGCGATGGCCGCCCAGACCTGCTCCGGGGTGGCCGGGACGGTGATGTCGTGGATCAGCTCGAACTCGTGCGCGGTCATCTCGGGGCTCCTCGGTCTGGTTTCGGTGCGGGAGGCACGTCGACACGCCACGAACCGAACACCCAGTCTATCAAGACAGGATTCGTTGTCGGTGCGCCACACCCGCGGTCACCGCTCAGTACGCCGGAAAAGTAGGGAATCCGCAGGTGGGGAGGATTCACCCGTACAGGCACGAACCGCCGAGACGCTCGGAATGCCTCCGCCGTGCCGCCATCGAGCACCGTCGCAATCCAGATGCTCTATGCTTTCCGGCTGGATCAGCAGACAGGGACTGCGCTCGACCGCCGGGTCCACCGGTTGGCCCAGCCGGTCAGACTGGAGCGACATGGGCTGCCCACACGCCGAACGATGCCCTCTGTTCCCGCTACTCCGAGCGTCTCTGCGCAGCTGGCGGGAGTACTACTGCGACACCGGGGACGGCTGGCGGGACTGTGCCCGGTACACGTTGTCGCTGACCGGCGCCGTCGTGCCGATCACGCTGCTGCCCAACGGCGCCCACGCGCAGCACCTGAAGGGCTCGACCGCCGAGGTCGATCCGGCCGGACCGGACCCGTCGACGCCGCCACGGTGGCCGGGGCCGGATCCCCGCCGGGCCGCACCCCCGCCGTCGGGCTACTTCGAGCAGGCCGCGCCGCCGACCGGACTGCCGAGACATCCACTGTTTCCGCAGGTCGCGCAAACCCCCGGGAGCACTCCGGCGGTACCGCCGCAACCGCGACGCCGCTGGTGGACCCGCCTCACCGATTGGATCTCAGGCCCCGCATGAGCAACTACTGGCCCTGGTGGGCAGGCGCACTCGGCCTGGCCTTCGTCACCATCAACTACACCGTCAGCACCGACCGGTCCTTCGGCGTCTCCTCCGCGTGGGAACGGGTGCTGCACTGGCGGGACGAGCGCCGTGCCGAACGGCTGGAGGCACAGTTCACCGACGATCGCGCCCTCACCGAGGCGCTCGCGGCGGCCACCGCCGAACACTTCGGAACCCGACCCGGTGCGCCGTCCCGGCCGTCGGTGGCGGACCCCGGTCCGCAGTCCGTCGGCCCGCACGCCGGGCCGCCGGCCGCCGTCCCGGCCGTCGAACCGGATTTGGGTACCCGGGCCGCGTCCGGCGCACCGCGTCCGGCGCACCTGGTCACCCAGGCCGCGCTGCTGCTCTCGATCTTCCTGGGCGGGCTGCTGGCGGCGGTCACGGCCGGCCGGTTCGACCTTCGGCTGGACATGGGGGACGGCTTCCGCGAGATCGTCACCGACAGTCCACCGCAGATGGTCGGCACGCTCTTCGTCGGCGGCATCCTGGTCGGTTTCGGCACCCGTCTGGCCGGTGGATGTTCCTCCGGTCACGGGCTCAACGGCTGTGGCCGGCTCCATCCGGACAGCCTCGTCGCGACGGCCGTCTTCTTCGGCGCCGCCGTCGCCGTGTCGTTCCTGCTCTGGAAGGTCGTGTGATGCGTACCCGGGGTGGACTCCTGCTCGCCAACGTCATCGCCGGGCTCGCCCTCGGCTTCACCGTCACCAACATCGGCTTCGGCGACTACGCCGAGCTGAACCGCATGTTCACCTTCCAGGACCTGCGGATGTTCTTCGCCTTCGCCGGCGGTGTCGGGCTGATCGTCGTGGTCTTCGCCCTGTTCCGGGTCCGTCGTTCGCCGGGCCGCATCCATCCGGGCGTGATACCCGGCGCGGTCCTGTTCGGCGGCGGCTGGGCGCTCTCCGGCGGCTGCCCGGCGATCCCGATCATCCAGGTGGCCAGCGGCTACCTTCCGGCGCTTGTCACGATCGTGGGCATCGTGGTCGGTACCCGACTCTGCCGCTGGGTGAACGCCAGGTACCTCCACCTCGACGTCGGGTCATGTGGCCGGTGAGACCCGCCCGCCAGCGCTGACCCACCACCCGCGTGGCCTCGGCCCGGCCCCACCGCCGGCTGGTTGCGGACCATCCGCGTCACCGGCCCCGGCCGGCCGGCGATCCGGACCGGGGCGACCGGTGGTCCCGGCGTGTCCCGGGCGGCGCCGGTGGCGCTACCCTGAACGGGCAGGTCAAGAGGAGGTCGCCGTATCCATGCCCGAGTCGGACGACCGCCCTCGTCACTCGAACCAGCCTGGATCAGGGCACCCTGGGGATCCGGACCGAGCCGAGCCGTCCAGGCGACCAGCACGGCAGCCACGAGCCGGCGGGTCCGGGGTCGGTCCTGGCGGAGGAAGTCGCTGCCGGTTCACCGCTCGTGGCGCCGCTGGGAGAGACCTCCTACAGCTTCATGTCGTCCGGCTCGACCGCCACGCCGAACCGGATCGTCCGGAGTATGCACGCCACCTCGGTGGACAGCCCGCGGATCGCCGACGCCGTCTACCAGGGACAGCACGGCGTGGTGCTGGCCGCCCCGTGCTTCCACCTGTACGGGTTCAGCCACCTCGTGGCCGCGTTGGGAAGAGGACTCCGGGTGTGGGCGGTCAGGCCCAGTGCCAGCCTGTCGGTACTCGCTGCCGCGGTCGATCGACCCGACGTCCAGGTGTTCACCGGCCTCCCCTTCCACCTGGACCTCATCCTCCGGTCGAGTAGCACAGGTGTCCTCTCCGGACTGTCCGCGTTCCTGTCGTCGGCAGGCAGGCTGAGCAGATCTGCGGTCGACCAGTCCCTGGCCGCCGCCCTGCCCCTGCACAACATCTACGGTTCCACCGAGACGGGGACCCTGGCCATCGGTGACGTACGAGCAGTGCCGGACCCCTTCGGCTACGTCGGCCAACCACTGCCCGGGGTCGAGATCCGGCTGGCCCGGAGCGCCGACCCCGACGAGGGTCTGCTACACGTCCGGACCGACGGACTGGCCGACGGGATCATCCGGAACGACGACTATTCCCGGACTGGCGGTGGACGGATGGTTCCCCAGCACAGACATCGGGCGGATGGGCCCGAAGGGTGTCTGGCTCGTCGGTCGGCAGGCCGAGTTCCTGAAGGTCGCGGGCACCCGGGTAAGTTGCGCACGCATCCGTGAGGTCCTGCTCCGGTGCCCGGGCGTGCACGATGCCGAGGTCTTCGGGGTGGAGGACAAGATCCGGGGCGAGGTGCCGGCGTGTCGTGTCGTGCTTGACCCGGGAGTGTCGGTCGGACGTCTGCACGAATGGTGCGCCGCCGAGCTGAGCCCGATCGAGGTTCCGCGAATCATCGAGCCGGTCGACCACATCCCGCGATCCGCGACTGGAAAGATCATGCGCTGGTTGTGAACGGGCAGCGCACCAGCGGGCGCCTCAAGCGGTCGCGGCGCGGCAACCAGTCGACCAGGCGCATCGACCAGCCGGTCGGCGCGTCGACCAGCCGGTCATCCGGCACCGGACGAGGTGGCGGCCAGGCCCGGTACCGCGTCGGCATGGATACCCGTCCAGCTCAGGCACCCGGCCCCGGCCAGCACGAAGATCGCCGGGAAGCTCTCGATCCCGAAAGCTTGCCGCATCGCGCTGTCCGGGTCGACGACGATCCGGGCCACCGGGTCGAGCCGGCGGAGGAACCGGGCCGACGCGGCCGGTCCCGTCACCACGGCGAGTACCCGCTCGGAACCGCCCGGCCAGCGCGCCGCCACCGCCCGGAAGCGGGCCCGCTCACGACGGCAGGATGGGCAGGTCGGGCTGAAGAAGCCGACAAGCGTGGCCGCCGGTACGACCGGCGTGACCGGCCGGCCGCGCGTGTCGTGGACGAGAAAGTCCCGCACGGTGTCACCGCGCGGCAGGGCACGCGCGGGAACCCCCTGCCGCTCCACCTCCGACAGCAGTTCGGACTGGTAGCGCAGCCGCCGCACGACCGCGACCAGCAGGGCCGTGTTGAACGCGCACCAGGCGCTGCTGAGCACGACGACGGCGACGAGCACGGACATCTGCGGCCTCACAGGCGAGCGGAGAACAGGGAGGTGATCTCGTCCAGCCGGGTGATCACCACGGCCAGCGCGACGGCGCCGACCGCACACACCAGGGCGGCGTCCCAGCCCAGCGGTGCGGCCCCGGTCCGGAGTCGGGTACTCGCGATGCCGCCGGCCACCACGGCCAGCAGCAGGACGTTGCGGGCAATCGCCGTACGCCGGGTGGCGGAGACCACCGAGCCGAAGCACCCGCACTCCAGCGCCCGCCCCGACTCCGGTGATCGCACCAGCGCCCAGGTGAAACCGACCAGCAGCACACCGGCCAGACCGACTCCGGCACTGCAGAACGGGCCGGCGGACGCGGTCAGCGCCACGGTGACCTCGCCGGCCACGACGAGCCGGGCCAGCGCCGCCGTCCGTTCCGCAGACAGTCCCGTCAACCGCCAGGTGGCGTCCCGGAACCCGGCGTAGGCCGCCCGGCTGCGCAGCTTGCCGACCACGGAGAGCGCGAACACCACGACGAGGGTGCCACGGCAGAGCAGCGAGACGTACCCGAGCACGGTGCTCATCCGGGTTCCGGTCGGTCGTCGACGGCGACGGTCAGCAGCGGGATATGGAAGTCCTCCGGATACGGCTCGTCCACCGGAATGCCGTCCACCGACACCCAGGCATGCGCGCCGAAGGGCGGATACCGGCGTACCCCGGCGTGCCAGACCGGCCAACTGCCCGCCAGCCGGCACAGCAGCACGGTGGCGATCGAGCGTGGCAGGCAACCCACCGGACCGCTACAGAAGGCGCTCGTCGTCACGGTGTCCCGGCGTGCGGCGGCGGCCTCCGCCCGACTCGCCGGCCGCGCGCCACGGCTGAGCCGACGCAGCACCAGACGGATGCGGTCGGGCTTCTGCACGGCCAGCAACCGGGCCACGACGACTGCCGCACGCACGGTCAGCCGCCGCCGCACGC
The DNA here is from genome assembly GCF_029626265.1 of Micromonospora sp. WMMD1102. Classification (NCBI taxonomy): domain Bacteria; kingdom Bacillati; phylum Actinomycetota; class Actinomycetes; order Micromonosporales; family Micromonosporaceae; genus Micromonospora; species Micromonospora sp. WMMD1102. The sequence continues at coordinate 4,276,839 of NZ_JARUBN010000001.1, forward strand.
CGAGGCGCCGGGGGTCGTGTCTGAGCACCTGTTCCGAGGTCACCCCGCGACCACCAGTCCGGCCGCCGCCAACTCGGCGATCAGCTCCGGCACCTCGGCGGCCATCACCGCCGGGTCGCCGTCGAACTCCGCCGCGAGCCGGGCCGCCGCCTGCTCGGGGTTCCCGCCGGCCAGCAGCGAGCCGAGCACCACCGCCCCGGTCGGATTGAGCGTCCAGTACTCGCCGGAGGCGGCGTCCAGCAGCACGCCGCCGTACTCCGTCGGTGTCCAGGACACCCGGTCGGGCAACTTCCAGGTCATCGTCGTTCCCTCAGCATCGGATGGCGGGGGCGGGTTCCACGGTCCGCAACCAGGTCTCGCAGGCCAGCGTCTGGTCGAGGTCGTACCAGGTGCGGTCGTCCGGAGCGCGAACGGCCGCGCGCAGCGCCGCGACGTCCACCAGGCCGTGCCCGGCGAGCCGCGAGTCGTCGGCGAGCGCGAGCAGGTCGTCGCGGTACCGGTGCGCGCCACGGGTCGCGGCGATCGAGGTGTCTGCCTTGGTGTCCCGGGCCAGCAGAGCCTCGGGCAGCACCGGCGCCATGGCGGCGCGGATCAGCGGCTTGTAGTGCCGGGGCGAGGTGACCTGGGCGGGATGTGCCGCCAGGCATGCCTCCAGGACCTGGTCGTCGAGGTACGGCAGGGCCGCGGTCACCCCGACCCGGCGTGTCGACTGGGCAAGGTGCCGGGCGTTCGCCGCACCCGCGTACACCCCGGCGAGCCGACCGTGCAGGCCACGGTCGGCGGAGAGCGGCAGCGCCGTACCCGCCCGCCCGCGCAGTGCCTCGACCAGCCGGGCCCGGGCATCGGCGGTCAGCCACGGGGCCGTCGCGACCGGCACCCCCCAGCCGAGCAGCGGACGCGCCCGGGTGCTTCCGGCCCCGTCGAGGTCACCGCCGAGCGACGCCATCCAGTCTCCGTACGAGCGCCGGTCCACGATCGCCCGCAGCGTTTCCCGGCGTCCCCACCGGTATGCCGAGCGGAGTAGCCGCAGTTGACGGACGGCCTGCCAGGGATGCGTCCGCAGCAGGGTCAGCTGCATCGCGGGGTCGGCGGTGAGCAGCTCGTCACCGCCGAACCCGGTGAGCCGGACACCGGCGCCGTGCTCGGCGGCCCGGCGGGACACCGCCAGGAAGCTCGCCCGGTACAGCACCGCGGCGGTCGGTTCGTCGAACCGGTCCTCCGGCCGGAGGATGCCCTCGTACGGCAGCGGGTTCGCCTCGCCGTCCACCACCTCGTGCCGCACGGAGCCGAGTTCGGCGGCGGCCCGGCGGGCCCACGGCAGGTCGTCGTCGAGTGGGTCCGGGCTCACACAGGTCAGTCCCACCACCCGGCTGCCGCCCCGGGCGGCCAGCGCGCACAGCGACGTCGAGTCCAGGCCGCTCAGGTCGCTCGCCACCACCTCGTCGGCTCCCGCCCGCACGGCCACGGCGTCGGAGAGCGCCCGGTGCAGTCGGTCGGCGGCGGTGGCCAGGTCGAGTACGGGTTCGGGGGCGCGCCACCTGGTCACGGTGCGCGGCGCGGCGGCCCGGTCCAGCAGCAGGCGCCGGTCCGGCGGTACGGCGTGCACCCCGCGCCAGACCGGCTGCCAGAAGATCGGCCAGGGGGCGTACGGGGCGAGCATCCGCAGCGCGAGCGCCTCGTCGTCGACCCGCCCGCCGGTGAACCCGGCCAGTACGTCGGCCCGGTCGGCGGCGAGGGTCTGCTCCCCCGCCGAGGCGAAGAAGACCCGGCGGTAGCCGGAGAGGCTGCCGTGCACCGCCGTACCCGCCGGGGTGGAGGCGAGCGCGTGGAAGCTGCCCGGCAGGCCGTGCAGGGCGGCACACAGTTGTCCGGCGTCTCGGGCGCCGGCACCGAGTCGTTCGAGGTCGCCCGCCCCGAGACGGTGCTCGCCCAGCGCGACGAGGCGGCGGTCGCCGAACTCGGCCACCGCCACCTCGTCGTCCGTCCACCGACCGAGCAGCCACGGCCGTCCGGAGGCGTGGGTGAGCGTCCGCAGTCCGGTTCCCGGCTGCCGGAGCGGTTCGGCGAGTGCGCGACCGCCGTCGGTGTCGGGGACGACCAGGAACCACGAGAGCCCGGATGCCACGTCCGGTACGGCCACCATCGGAACTACCCCTCTGTCTCGGTACGGTGGGCGCGCGCCGTCAGCTGCAGATCGAGCGCGGCTTCTGGGTGACGAACGACTCCCGGCAGCTCGTGAACAGGCTGCCGGCCGTCTCGCGGGCGAACGTGCCCTGCTTCGACAGGGTCGGGCGCTGGTACGCCGTCTTCTGCACCATCTCGGTGTCCTCCTTGGTTGGGTCGCGGGCTCCGACGTCCTGAGCCCGTCGTGCGTGCACTATCCGAGATCGATCTATATTGCTGCGATATCGGAGCTTTGCTGCGGGTGTCGGGCGTCGGGACTCTGCTTCGGCTGTCGGGTGCCGATCCCGGTGAGCAGCTGGGTCGCGGCCAGCCCGCGGTACAGGTCGCAGCCGTCCACCAGGTCGGCGTGCGTGCCGACGGCGCGGACCCGGCCCGCCTCCAGCACGACGATGCGGTCGGCCCTGGTCACGGTGGAGAGCCGGTGCGCCACCATCACCACCGTGGTGGTCCGCGCGACGTCGGCGACGATCTGGCCGAGCGCGCGTTCGTTCATGGCGTCGAGCTGCGAGGTCGGCTCGTCGAGCAGCAGCAGGCCCGGCCGGCGCAGCAGGGCACGGGCGATCGCGATGCGCTGCCGTTCGCCGCCGGAGAGCGACGCGCCGCGATGCCCGACCGCGGTGTGCAGGCCGTCCGGCAGCCGTCGCAGCAGCGGGACGAGGCGGGTCCGTTCGAGGACCTCCGCCAGCCAGGGCTCCGAGGTCCGCGCCGAGCCCATCGTCAGGTTGTCCAGCAGTGTTCCGGACAGCACCGGAGCCTCCTGCTCGACGTAGCCGATCCGGGCGCGCAGCTCGGCCAGGGGCCATTCCCGTACGTCGCGGCCGTCGATCTCGACCTGACCGGTGGTCGGCTCGTAGAAGCGCTCGACCAGCGCCAGCAGGGTCGTCTTCCCGGCGCCGGAGGGCCCTACGACGGCGGTGAGTCCGGTCGAGGACAGCCGCAGGTCGACCCGGTCCAGGATCGCCGGACCGTCGGGCCGATGTCGCAGCGAGACGTCCCGGAACCGCACCGTCACCGGCGCCCCGGCGCGGTCCCGGTCCGCCGGCCGGCTCAGGTCCTCGGCGGCGAGGTCGGCGATCCCGTCGATCCGGCGGACCGCGGCCAGCCCGGCCTGTAGCCCGGTGAAGCCGCCCACCAGCTGGGTCACCGGGCCGCCGAGGTAGAAGAGGTACAGCAGGAAGGCGACGAGCGCGGACACCGGCAGTTCGTCGGCGGCGACCCGGGCCCCGCCCACCCCGAGTACCACGAGGAAGGCGACCTGAACCGCGAGGCCGGTGGCGACGCCGGCCAGCGAGACCCACCGCGCGGCCTGCCGCCCCCGTCGCCACGCCTGCCTGGCCGCGGCGTGCACCGCGCGGGCCTGCTGCTCCTCGGCGCCGTTGGCCTTGACCGTCCGAAAGGCCCCCAGCGTACGTTCGAGGACCGCTCCCATCCCGCCGACCGCCTCCTGTGCCTGTTCCCCGGCGCGGCGGATCCGGGGCACCAGGGCCAGCGTCACGGCGGCGAGCAGCAGCAGCACGACCATTACCACCGCGAGCAGGACCGGGTCGAGCCGGGCCATCAGGACCACCGCGCCGGCGATCTGGAGGATCCCGGCGACCAGGTCGACGACGTTGCTGGTGGCCGCCGCGCGCAGTTGCGTGGTGTCGCCGGTCACCCGCGACATCAGGTCGCCGGGCTCGGCGCCGTCGACGACCGCGACCCGCAGGCGCAGCAGCCGGGTGACGAGCCGCCGGCGCGCGGTCAGCACGACGCTCTCGGCGGTCAGCTCCACCAGGTACATGCCCCAGACCCCGACGACCACGCTGAGCAGCAGCAGCGAGACCAGCGCCAGCATCGGCTCGCGGTACGGGGTGCCGCCGGTCAGCGCGTCGATCAGGCTCTTCACCACCATCGGCTGGGCGAGGTTGGCCAGTCCACCGAGGAACATCAGAGCCGCTCCGCCGAGCAGTCCGGGGGCGTGCGGGCGGACGTAGCTGAGCAGGGACGTCAGTGGCGTCCGGCCGGCGGCACAGGTGTTGGGAGGCATGCCGTCGTCCTCACCGGGATGTCGAAGTTGCCGGGATGAAGGGAGTTGCCGGGCGTCGGAACTGCCGGGCTGAAGGGAGTTGCCGGCCGGCTTCGGCGCCGGCCCACCGACACCTTCCGGCGCGGTCCGATACTCCGGCTATATCGGAGCTGTGCCTACGAGGGTTGCCAGCGTCCGGAATCGGGGCTAGATTCAACACTTGCATAGACAGACTTCTATGCAACCGGTCACGGGACTTCCGCTCCGTCGGATGCGGCACCCACCTTCCCCGCACCGGGCCGTCGCGGCGACCTCACGCCCACCGCCTTCGAAGGTCGTTGCCGCCCTAGCCAGTGGAGTAGAACCGTGAACAGGTCCCGGATCCTGATGGTGGCCGCGGCCACCGCGTTGACCACCGTGGCGGGAGTCCTGACCGCCCCGCCCCTGTCGGCCGCGACGCCCGACCTCACCGTCAACACCGCCTCGACCCACCAGACGATCGACGGCTTCGGGGCCGCGACCCCGATCTTCGGTGGGTCCGGCGACCCGTGGACGGACAGCGAGACCCAGACACTCGTCGGTACCGGCCCGGGGCAGCTCGGGCTGTCGATCATCCGGACCGTGGTGTCACCGGTGTCGAGCGAGTGGAACCTGTACGCGAGCAGCCTGCGAACCGCGAAGTCCTACGGCTCCGACGTCAAGATCCTGGCCTCGCCCTGGACCGCCCCGGCGAACTTCAAGACGAACAACAGCAGGATCAACGGCGGAAAACTCCGGACCGACTACTACGACGACTATGCCGAGCACCTCAACGGTTACGTGCAGTACATGAAGAGCCAGGGCGTCGCCATCGACGTGACCTCGGTGCAGAACGAACCGGACTGGCACCCCGACTACGACTCCATGGACTGGACCGGCACCGAGCTGCGGAACTGGGTCCGCGACCAGGGCGCGAAGGTCAGGGACACCAGACTGATGGTCGGCGAGTCCCTGCGGTTCAACCGCGGGTACTCCGACCCGACCCTCCAGGACGCCACGGCACGCAACAACATCGGCTACGTCGGCGGGCACCTCTACGACGCCGAGAACAGCGGAAACCTCTCCCCGTACCCGCTGGCGAACCAGTACGGCAAGCACCAGTGGATGACCGAGTGGAACCTGCACGCGGCCGACGGGAACGGCTCGAACATCTGGGGAAACCCCGGCAACGCGACCGTCTGGAACGAGAGCCTCGACGACATCATGCGGACCGTGCACAGGTCCATGGAGTCCGGCTGGAGCGCGTACGTCTGGTGGTACGGCCGCCGCTTCTACTCCTTCGTCGGCGACGGCGAGTCGCAGTACGGCACCACGAAGGGTCAGGTCCTCCGGCGCGGCCAGGCGTTCTCGCAGTACGCCAGGTACGTCCGCCCCGGCGACCGGCGGGTCGCCGTGACGAAGAGCTCGCGAACCTCCGGCCTGGAGGTCACTGCCTACCAGGGCAGGGGCAAGGTCACGCTGGTGATCCTCAACCGCTCGAACAGCGCGGTCAACAACGCCGTCGTCCAGACGCCGCAGAGCATCTCGAACGCCGAGTACACAGTCACCTCGCAGAGCCTGGGTGCGGCGGCTCAGCCGGTGAGCCTGGGCGACGGGCAGGCGACCGTCAACATCCCGGCGCGGAGCATCTCCACCGTCACCGTCAGCGAGGGTCCGGCCCCGACCACCCCACCGACCGGCCAGCCCTCGACGAACCCGACCACCCCGCCGTCGACCACGCCGCCCAGCACCCCGCCGGCCGGCGGCTGCACCGCGTCGACGACGACCGGAACGGTCTGGGGCGACCGCTACAACACCTCCGTGACGGTCAGCGGCGCCGCCAACTGGACCGTCGTCGTCGCCGTCAGCTCACCACAGTCGATCACCACCACCTGGAGCGGCACCGCCAGCCTCAGCAACAACAACACCGTACTGACGATGCGCTCCAACGGCAGCGGCAACACGTTCGGCTTCACCACCATGACGAACGGCAACTCCGGCGGCCGACCACAGGTCAGATCCTGCACCGCCGGCTGAGCGGCGGAGCAGGCGCCCGAGCAGGCGCCCGAGGCGGCGGTCTGCCCGACGGGTAGGGGCGATCCTGACCCGAGCGTTGGAGAAACGGGCGGGTTCAGGGGCCGATGCCGCCGCGGCGGTAGAAGAGGACCTGCTCCAGGAAGAGGTAGAGCCGTTCGATCTCGTCGGCCAGCGTCAGGTGATCGGCGACGCCAACGCCCTCGAACGGCGACACGAGCCGGGCCGCCCGGTACAACTGCTCCTGGTGCGTTTCGTCGAGAGCTCGCCGCAGGCGGTCCGGGGTCAGGCCCACCGTGTAGGCCTCGCCGAGCGCGCCCTCGCCGGCCGCGGTCCGCGCGACGAGACGGACGGAGGGATCCAGATCTCCGCTGTCGAGCGTCTCCTCGGTGGCGGCCGGGTCCGCCGTGTCGTTGGTGGCGGCCGGGTCCGGCTCTTCCACGCCGGCCGGCACCGCCTCGACCACGTTTCCGGGGTGCCACTGCGGCGCCCGCCGTCCCGTCCGGATGTCCCTGCCATACCGGTTCGCCAGCAGGACCGGCACCAGCACCGGCGCGGGCAGCCCGGCGATGTCCTGCCAGTACGGGGACCGGTAAGGCTCCAGCAGGTAGGGAAGTTCGTCGGTGTCCAGCGCCAGCACCGTGTCCGCCAGGATCGCGCCGCCATCCCGGGACATGGCCTGCCCCAGCCGGTGCGCGAGCGCCCGCCGGATGATCGCCACCTGCTCGACCTGCAACGCCTGCAACAGCTGTAGTGACGTCTCGCCGCGCAGCCCGACGCGCAGCGCGCCGTACCGCCGGTACGGGTCGGCGGCGCGCAGATCCGCGGGCCCGGCCACACTGCCACTCCCGGTCGACCGGCCGAAGAACCGCTGACGCGCGATCCGCTCGGCCGCGCCCAGCGACACCGGCCGCGGCGGGTTCGCGCGAGGCACGTCGAAGCTGACGGCGGCGGCGAGGATGCTCAGCGCGAGCGCGAGCCCGCCGAGGGCCAGGTCAAACTGCGGCGGCACGTCGCTGTCGGTGAACAGCCGCGTCAGGACGGCGAATATGGCGAAGGCCAGCGGCACCGCCGCCGCGACGAGCGACCGTCGGCGCCAGCGACTCCGGCGGTACTCGTCGGCCGCCCGCTGCAACTCGTCAAGTTCGATCCGCTCCCGCTCCCGCCGGGCCTCGGCGATGCGCCCGACCAGCCGGTCCCGCTCGGCGGGCCAGCGGTGACCCAGCTCGGCGAAGCGCCGGGCGGCGTGCTCGGCGTCATCCTGCCGGGCCACCGCGCTGGCGGCACCGGTGATCGAGTCGGCGGCCACAGCTCGCGACCAGCCGAGTTCGCCCAGCCGCTCGTACGCGCCGGAGTAGTCGCGCCGGTCCTCCCCGACGTCCGGCCCGCCCTGCCGGTGCACCAGCCCGAGCAGCTGCTCGGCGAAGGAGTCGGCGTCACGGTAGACGACGACGTCGTCGTACACGCCGCCCAGCAGGTGCAGGACGTCCTCACTGGCGTACCCGATGACGACCAGCACGGCCCGGTCGAGCCGGCCGGTGTCGCCGGTCGACGAGGACCGCGCCCGGATGTCGTCCTCGGCCCGCTCGGCCTCCTCGAGATAGAACGACGCCTCCCGGATGCGGACGAGCAGTCCGCCGGTCCCTTCGAGCGCCACGGCGTACTGGAATCCGGGCTCCGGGTCGCGCACCAGCGGCCCGAGGCGCCAGAGTGCCCGCCGCACCGACGCCTCGACCTGGGCGCGCTCGTAGCGCACCACCTTGTCCGGCACGGCTGTCACGTCGATCTCGTACTGTCCCGGTCCGAGCCGGTCGAACGACTGCCAGGCGAGCTGCAACAGTGACCGCGGGTTGCCGCCGCTGATCACCAGCAACTTCCGCACCGCGTCCTCGGTGAACGGCTGGGGTGCGTGGTAGCCGGCCGGCGCCTGCGGGCCGTAGGCGGCGAGCACGTAGAGCCCGAGCAGTTCCAGCGCCTGCCCTGGCTGTAGCGCGGTACACGCGATGTCGTTGACGCCGAAGCGCTGCCGCAGGTCGTCCGGCAGCATCCGCCAGATCTCGTCGTTGGCCGCGACCACCAACATGCCGCCGAGGTCGGGCACGGCCTCGACCAGCGAGTGCAGGAAGCTCGCGCTGTCGGCGACCATCCTGCCGTCCGGCTGGGCCAGGAACTTCTCGGCCTGGTCCAGGATCAGGGTCAGCGGCCGGCCGGCCCGGGTGCAGATCAGCGTGAGCAGTTGCAGGCCGTACCGGCACTGGTCGGGCGAGTCGAGCAGTCCGGAGAGGCCGAGCTGGCGCAGTTCGGGATCGGTGAGCTGCCGCCCCTGCAACCACCGGTACGCCGCCTCCTTGAGCTCTGGCTCCAGCAGGTAGGTAAGCGCCCGCTGGAAGTCCAGCTCCCCGGTGACGACGGTGCGCAGCCGGTCGGCCTGCGCCTGCAACAGCAGGCCCCGCTCCAACACGTGGTCGCTGAACATCGTCAGCAGCGTCGCCGGATCATCGCGCAGTTGTTTCTCGACCGCCCCGGCCGGCGCCGGCCCGGCTGCCGCACTCAACGAGCCGAGGAAGCGCAGTGCGAGATCGGTCAGCTCGTCGATGGAGAGCTGCGCCATCAGCCGGCGGTAGGCGTTCACCGCGTTGGGGCTACCGAGCTTGACGTACAACGGCAGCACCCGCGGCTGCCGCACCTCGGTCGCCGCCAGGCCGACGGCGGCCCGGATCGCGTGCGTCTTGCCGGCACCGTGCGGGCCGTGGACGAACGCCACCTGCCCCTCGACGCGCTCACCCGCCTCGAACGACTCCCGGTAGCGGTGCGCCAGGCCGGTCAGCCGGCGGACCGGTTCCACGGTCAGGGTCGGGACGGACCGCGCCCAGGACCGGTACGACTCGACGAACGAGCCCTCCTCGATGGCCGTGGTCGCCTGCACGGGGAACGGGTTGAGCGACGGCAGGCCCTCAGCCATCGTGGTCGTCCTCGCCGCGCGGCGCGTTGCCGCCCCACTCCACCACGGACTCGATCCAGTCGGCCGTGATGTGCAGCTCGCGGGCGTCCGGCCAGCGCTCGCTGCCCCTGGTGGTCTTGAGTTTGCCCTCCATGAGCCAGCCCAGCCACTTGATCGCGCTGCCCGCCGGCAGCCGGCGCTGGCCGAGGACGTCGCGCACGCCGGCCAGCTCGAACGGGCACTCGGCCGGCCCCGCGGCGGCCCGCCACCGGTTCTCGGTGATCTGTTCGATGTCCTCGGCGGGCAGCGGCGGCAGATGCAGGTGCAGGGCCCACTGCTGCCATTCCGAGCGTTCGGCGAGACGCTTGGCGGAAGCGGTGTCCGCGGTGCGGTATTCGTCCCGGGTCACGATGACGACGGCCGGCACGTGCCGGAACACCACGGCCATCGTGTCCATGAACCCGTCGTCCTGCACGCCGTCGACGAGCAGCCCGAGGTGCATGCGCGGCCTGACGTCCTGCATGACGTAGGCCAGGTGGTCCGCCTGGGCCTGCAGGCCGAGTTCGGTCATCCCGTCGTCGATGTCGGGTATCTCGGCCTTCAGTTCCTGCCGGCGGTCCCGGTGCCGGCGCATGACGGCGTTGCGGACCGCCTGGATCACCCGGTGGGTACGGGCCAGGCTGTCGTGGTCCTTCCGGCCGAAGCACTCGAGATGGAGGTCGTCGATACCGTGCATCTCGCGGTACAACTTCGTGATCAGGTACGCCAGCGTGGTGCGGCCGGCGCCGCTGCGTCCCGACAGCAGGAACGCCGTCGAGCCGTCGCCGGGGGCCTCCCGGGCGATGTGTTCCCGGATGGTCTCCATCGGCGGCAGGACGGCGAGGGTCAGGAACAGGTTCTGGTCCGTGTCACGGCTCGGGTCGATCGGCCGGTTGACGTAAGGGTTCCCGTTCGCCAGACCGTAGCGTCGGTAGTCGACCGACCCGCTCATGCCTCGGCCCTGGGTCCGCCGAACAGGCTCAGGTAGTCGCCAAGCCGGGCGGCTTCCGCCTCGAAACGCGAGGTGGCGAAGAGCGGTCGCAGCTGCGGCACGCGCTGGTGGTGCGGCGCCACCGCCCGGTACAACAGGCGACCGTCGTCCGGCCCGAAGCGATTGACCATAGCATCCTCGGCGAACGCCAGCCGGTCCCCGTAGAGCTGCTCCAGCACCACCAGCACCCGGGGCTCGCGTACGACGGCCAGGAACAGCCTGGGGGCCTGTACCCGCAGGATGGCGAGCCGCGCCACCAGGTCGGCGTCGAGTTCGGCCAGGTCGGCGTTGCCGGCCAGGATCGAGTTGGTCACCGCGAGGAAGTTGAGCACCCGTTTGATCTTGCGCGGATTCGGCAGCAGGCAGGACTCCAGCAGCGTCCCGTGCGCGTCCAGCAGCTCTGCGGGGGCACAGGTCGCGAGGAGGTCGCGCACCGACCGGCTGTCCAACGGCAGCAGGTACAGCGGAAGCTGGATCATCTTCTCCAGGTACTCGTCGCCCAGGTCCACCAGCCCGTCCTGGTCGAAGCCGAGCCCCTGGTACTTGACGGAGATGCCCCGGTCCACGAGTTCCTTGGAGATCGCCATCAGTACGAAGACGCCGGGCACGTCGAGGAAGAGCTTGACCGACTCGAGCAGGTCGATGATCTGGTCGGGTTCGCACCTGTCGATGTCGTCGATGAAGAACACCGCCTGCACGCCCTGGCCCTTGAGCGCGGCCAGCTCGTCGCGCAACGTGTCGCGCAGGGTCCGCAGCTCGCTGGCGACCTGGCCGCGCTCTCTGACGTAGCGCTCCTTCGCGGCGTCGAACCGCTCGATCGAGACCTGGCCCAGCGTGACCGTGCTCAGCAGCAGGTCGGCGGTCAGTGAGCCGATCATCGAGGTGACCCTGAGAGCCGTCTCGGCGAACCGCTTCCGGCGGTCGGCGAGGATCGTGTCACGGAACGCGTGCAACAGCGGGATGAGCATGTTGGGCTCGCCGCGGTGCACCCACGGGTTGAAGTGCACCCGGAGGAACGCGTCCGGCGCCTCGGTCGCCAGCCGCTCGTCGACCATGGTGAGCACGCTGGACTTGCCGCTGCCCCAGGCGCCGAGCACGCCCACCGTGAACGGCGTGTGGCTGTCGGGGTTGGTGAGCAGCGAGACCAGCGGGTCGACGTACCGGTCGAACCGGAGTCGATCGTCCGGACCGGACACGGGCGCGTCGGAGAGCACGGCGAGGCTGGTCATGGGTCTCCCGGTGCGGCGGCGGACAGCTGCGACTCCGGCGCGGACGGGGAGGTGGACAGGTCGATGCGGACGGACGCATCGCCACCACCCGACGCGACGGCATCGTCACCATAGAGGAACCACGATCTGGATGGAATTGGCCCAAACGGAGGAGACCGGCACAGCGAGCGTCGGATCGTCCGCCCACTGGATGTCCTCGCCGCACCACCGGTGGGCGCCAGGTGCACTCGGCCGACAGATCGGCGACCGCGTCGAACGGAGGTCCCGTGGCCACCGGCGTGGGCGGAGCACCGTCGAACAAATCGAGACCCGCCACGTGACTTTGGTCATCGGCCACTGTGGTCCAGCGGGCACTCTCGCGCCGACGAAACATCATATGATCGGCGAAGGTCGATCAGTGACTACACGGGGGATCTGATGGAGTCAACTCTGCCTGTCTACCACCTGGCGTAGTCCATGATCAATGGATGTCGTTCGGCATCCAGGAAGGAGCCAGGTGGCTACCGGTATCAACCCATGGAAGCGCAGGTTGGCGGCCCCTGTCGTCGCCCTCCTGCTGGCGTCCGGCGTCGGCCTTCTGGGCGCGACTCCCGCGCTCGCGAACAACTCCGGGCCGGCCGCATTCACCGACGGCGACGAACGCCGAACCAGCACGCCCGCCGAGAAAGGCAAATCGGACCGATACCTGGTCCGGCTCGCCGAACCGCCGGTGGCAGCGTATTCCGGCGGTGTGGACGCGCTGCCCGCCACCCGCCCGAAGGCCGGCGAGAGGCTCGCCGCGCAATCGGACGCGGCACGCAGGTACCGTGACCACCTCGCCGCCACCCGCTCGGCGGTGCTGTCCACTATGGATGCTCGCGCCGACCAGACGTACACGACCGCGTTCAACGGCTTTTCGGCGTCGCTGTCGCCGGCACAGGTCGCCGCGCTGCGCGCGGACCAACGGGTCGCGGCGGTCACCGAACAACGCACGGTCGAGGCGCACTCCACGACCCCGACCAGCGCCTGGCGACAGCCGTCGACCAGCACCTGGGGACAGCGGCCGACCGGCCGGGCCGGCTCCGCCGTGCTCCGCGACACCGTCGGCGCGACCACCGGAAGGCCGGGGCAGGCCCCGGTCGCCCTCGCCGCCCCCGGCACCGGCGCCGGTGTCGTGATCGGCGTCATCGACTCCGGCATCTGGCCGGAGAGCGCGTCGTTCGCCAGGACGATGTCGGCACCTCCCGGCTGGCAGGGGACCTGCCAGACCGGCAACCAGTTCCCCGCGTCCGCCTGCAACGGCAAGATCCTCGGCGCCCGGCACTTCGCCACCGACTATCTCGCCCGGTACGGCACGCTGCCGACCAACGAGGTGCTCTCGGCCCGGGACATGCTCGGGCACGGTTCGCACACCGCCTCGACCGCGGCCGGTGTACCCGTATCCAACACGGTGGTCGACGGCCGCGACCTCGGCCCCATCGCGGGGGTGGCGCCGGACGCGCACATCGCGGTGTACAAGGCCCTGTGGGACGGCACCGGCACGGACGCCGACATCATCGCGGCGATCGACGCCGCGGTCGCCGACGGCGTGCAGGTGATCAACTATTCCGTCGGTTACACCGGCGGCGACTTCGTCCCCAACGACGCCATCGGCAACGCGTTCCTCAACGCCTACCTGGCCGGGGTGTTCGTGGCCGCCTCCGCCGGCAACGACGGCAAGTCCGGCACCATCAGCAACACCTACCCGTGGGTGACCACCGTCGGTGCGGCGATCAGCAACGCCAACGAGGCCACCATCGCGCTCGGCGGCGGTGCGAGCATCGTGGGTACCTCGGTGGACTCGCTGCCGAGCGGGTCCAGGTCGTTGGTCTACGCCGGCCAGGCGTCGACGGACGGCACGACCAGCTGCCAGCCGGGCTCGCTCGACGCCACGAAGGTGCAGGGCAAGGTCGTCGCCTGCAACTACAGCGACAAGTTCGCCGCCGTCGACGAGGTGCGGGCCAAGGGCGGCGCCGCGGTGATCCTCTTCGGCGACGTGGAGGTCAAGCGGATCAACAACCTGTACGGCTTCCCGACGGTGACGCTCTGGACCCGCCAGCAGGCCGGTCCGCTCCTCACCCATCTCCAGCGGCGGCCGACCACCGGCACCGTCACGCTCTCCACCGGCGGCAACGGCTCCAGCCTGCCCGGCGTGCCGTCCGTGGTCAACTTCTCCTCCTGGGGGCCGGACCAGGTCCACACCGGGCTCCAGAAGCCCGACCTGGCGGCCCGGGGCACCGACGTGGTCGCCGCCGTGGCGCCACCCGGCAACAACAACCGCAACTTCGACGTGTACTCGGGCACCTCGATGGCCGCGCCGCACGTCGCCGGGATGGCCGCCATCCTGAAGGGTCTGCACGCCAACTGGTCGCCCGGCACCATCGCGTCGGCACTGCGTACCACCGCGACCGACACGGTCGGCACCAGCAGCCCCCTCAAGCAGGGCAGCGGGATGCCGGACCCGACCCGCGCCAACGACCCCGGCCTGGCCGTGGTGCCGTCGGCGACCGAGCTGACCGCGTTCCGGGACGCCGCGACACCCGACGGCAAGGAACTCAACCTGCCGTCGATCGCACTCCGGGAGTACGACGGGACGAACACGGTCACGGTGAACCGCAGGTTCACCAACGTCGGTAGCACGCAGGAGACCTACCAGGCCAGCGTCTCCGGCCTGACGGGGATGTCGGTCACCATGAACCCGTCGAGCTTCACCGTGAGTCCCGGCAACTCGGTCACCGTCGCGATCACCGTCAACCGCGGCTCGGCGCCCTTCGACCGGTACGCCGCGGGCGCCATCACCTGGGCCAGCCCGACGCACTCGGTACGGATGACCGTGTCGACCAGGCCGTGGGGCTTCAACCCGAGGACGGACGACGACAGCGACTCGCTCGCGCAGTTCGGCTGGCACGGCTCGTTCGGCGAGAAACTGTTCCAGCCGGGGTTCACCGGGTCGGTGACCACCCGCACCACCGGCTACCGGGCGGTCTCGTGGAGCAGCGCCAGCCTGTCCACGGCGTACCCGTCGACCTTCTTCGACTCGCAGGGGGACAACATCCGGTCGCACAGCATCACCGTGCCGACCGGGTCGGCGGGCCTGGTCGTCCAGACGACGAGCACCGGCGCCGCCAACCTCGACCTGTACGTGTACCGGAACGGCAGGCTGATCAGCCACAGCCTCGACTACTGGAGCAGCAACGAACGGAGCGTGCTGTATCTGCCGGAGGCCGGCGCGTACACGGCGTACGTGCACGCGCAGCGGGGCGCGACGGCGGGTGGGACGGCCAACTACCAGTTCGCCGCCACGGTCCTGGCCCGCAACGGCAGCTACACCGGTGCGACGGTGCAGCTCACCGACGCGGGAGGCACCCCGACCACGAGCTTCACCCGGGGGAACTACTACACCGTCCGGCTGACGCCGACCGGCACCCTGCCCAACGTCGAACACTGGGCGTACACGGAGTTCACCACCGGTGGGAAGGTCGTCTCCGGGCCGCTGATCAGCTCGCGATGACCATCACCTGACGGACGACCGGCGAGGTGCCGGGCTGGACGATCCTGCCCTCGCCGGTCGCGTCCGTCAGTGATCTGTCATTCCTTCAGCCTCGACTGTGCCAGCGGGCGCCGGTCCTCGACCTCGTCAAGAGTCGGCTGAGGACCGGCGTCCAGCGCGTCACCGAGGATCCGGCGCCATAGACTGTGCAACTGCCGAGAATGCCCACGGGCGCAGACGCAGACCGACGAGGAGCAGTCGCGATTCGTGGCCGGCGGGGAGGGCTGAGAACCATCGAGATGGTGCCAGAGGCGCGACGTGCCACGTCGGTGGTCGTGCACCGCGAGCTGCTCTACCGGACGGTGCCGGGTTTTCGCCCCTTGGCGCTCGACCTGCATGTGCCCGAGGGGGTGACCGACCCACCCCTGGTGGTCTACGTCCACGGCGGCGCGTTCCGGGAGGGCCACCGCGCCTGGTTGCCGCCCGTCCTCGCGGATGCCGACATCTTCGACTGGCTGCCCCGGCAGGGCTTCGCCGTGGCGTCCGTCGACTATCGGCTCAGCGGGGAGGCGCTCTGGCCCGCCTGCGTCGACGACGTACTGGCGGCACTGCACTGGCTGCGCGACAGTGTCGCCGGGTTCGGCGTCGACCCGACCAGGGTGGCGGTGTGGGGCGAGTCGGCCGGCGGTTACCTCGCGGTGATGGCCGGACTGGTTACGGCCGACCTGGCGCGACCTGACTCGCCCGGACCCCTCGCTTCGCCCCCCGCCCGCGGTCGCGGGGGCCCGGACGGGGAGGCGGAGACGGCGCCAGCGGCACCGGTACGCGGGATCGTCGACTGGTACGGCCCCACCGACTTCGCCACGATGGCCGCGCAGGGGGCACCGTGGACCGACGAGCCGGACTCTCCGGAGTCCCAGTTGCTCGGCGCGCCGGTGCAGAGCGTTCCGGAGCTGGCGCGCCGGGCCAGCCCGTGTACCTGGGTCACCGCCGCGAGTCCGCCGCTGCTGGTCATGCACGGCACGGCCGACCAGCTCGTCCCGTTCGGCCAGGCGCGGCAGTTGGCGCGGGCGTACTCGGACGCCGGCGCGCATGTCGAGCTGATCGCCGTGCCGGGCGGGACGCACGTGTTCGACGGTACGCCGGCGGAGCAGGTCACCGAGCCGGTCCTGTCGTTCCTGCGATCGGTGCTGGGATAGGCGGCGACGACCGGGACGACCGGGCGACGCGGAGCAGGTGGGCATACCATGTGCGCAGATCAGACGGCCCAGGGACGGAGCGCGTTCGGTGTCAGTCGAGGACCGGCTACGTGCCATCTTCATCGAGGTGTTCCAGCTCGCCGGCACCAGCGAGGCCGACGAACTCGATCGCCGGTCCGACGACCGGTGGGACTCGTTCCACCACATGGCGCTGATGGCCGCGATCGAGGACGGGTTCGGCGTGGAACTCGATCCGGAGCAGATGTTCCGGGTCGAGAACCTGGAGTCGGCGGCCGTCGTGCTGCGTGAGGTGGACGCGGGGGCGCCCTGAGGGACGCGTCCCGCGCGGTTCATCGGGGTACGTCGACCGCCGTCGTGTCGCGGCAGGCTTCGACCAGAAGGTCCTCGAACGCGCGCAGGAACCGCTCCATCTCCTGCGCCGGCAGATATCGGGTGTCGGCGCTCAACGAAATGCTGGGCACGGCGGACGGTCCGGACACCCGCAGCGAGAAGCTGCACTGCATCCACCCCGGGTCGCGCTGCCAACCGAACGTCGACAGGGCCGTGGCACGCCAGACGTCGGCGTCGCGGACGGGCGCGGTGCCATCGCCGTACGGCAGTGGCTTCGGCGCGTCGTCGGTCGCCGGCTTGCTGGTGACCGTCCAGACAGGCGGCCCGTCGAAGCGGCTGTCGTTGAAGTAGCAGTCGGCATGCCCCGTGCCGCCCGTTCCGCGCTGCAGCTCGTCGATGGCCCGGTCGAGCTCGCCCTGGTCGTAGTAGGCGTGCCAGTGTGCCCGCAGGGCAGCGCGTTCCGTTTCCGCCAGCAGGTCCACGAACCCGGTGTCGGCGGGGAGGTCGAGGACGAACAGTCCCAACTGACACAGGTGCGTGACGATTTCCCGGTGTCCCGGCCAGAACCGGTTGTCCGTGATCATCCGCAGATGGCAGCGACGTTGCCCGGTCCATCTGCCGAGCAGCGCGGCGCAGGCCGCCTGGTACACCGTGGAATCGGTGACACCGTGCCGCGTGGCGAGGATCCGGGCGCCCGCTCCGACCGCGGGTGACGTCAACACGGCGCTGCGGAACGGCGGTCTCTGCGGCGGCCCCGCGTCGACGAACATCGGTGACCGGATCCGGCGGGACTCCGTGATCCAGTATTCCACCGACGTGGCCGAGCGGCGCCTGGCCGCCGCCTCTTGCTGGCGCCGGGCGAGATCGAGCGGCTGCGGGCCCGGCGCCGACAGTGGCTCGCCAGCGAGCAGCGCGGTCAGGTCAGCGCAGACGATGAACACGGCCTGCATGTCCACCGCGACGTGGCAGAGGACAAGCAGTATCTCCCGGACGGTGCCGTTGGCGGTGTTCAGGACGACCCGCACCGGGAGGTCACCCGCGGGGTAGTCGAATGGGGCGGCTCGGCACGGCTCGACCAGTCTGTGCGGGTCGGCCGCGGCGAACTCCGCCACCTCCAGCGGCAGCGTGCCGGCCCGCTCCACGACCTGCCGCGGCTCGCCGTCCGCGACCAGGATCCGGGTACGCAGCGCCTCATGCCGGTCGAGCAGCCGACCGACCGCGCCGGCCACGGTTCCGACGTCCGCCGGGACGTCGGGGGGCACCGGTACCGACACGCAGACGTTGTAATGTCCCGGCAGGTTGCGCTCGATCGCGTGCCAGATGCCGCGCTGGCCCCAGGTCAACGGGGCCTCTCCACTTCGGACACCGGAAAACGTGGCGACCGTCGGCTCGCCGTCCATCGGTCAGTCCGAGGGCGTGCGGCGCGGGTGCGCTCGCCGTCGCTGATACTGAGTGCGGGCCGGCATGGCGTACGACGCTACATCGTTGTACGCCGATGCGGCAAGCGGTCGCGTCGGCGGTTGACGGGCCCTTCGCCCCGTCCCTAGCATCGGCGTGACCGTGGGTTTCCCGCTCCGCCCGACCCGAGGGACGAGCATGACCGACTTTGTGCCGGGCGTGTAATGCCCGACCGGTACCGCCTCGACGGCCCGCCCGGTGATCGGATCTTCGTTGCGGTGAGTCTGCCCGAGCGGCCCGCGGGTGACGATGTCGTGGTGATCTGCCCGCCCGTTCTCACCGACGCGCTGGTGACCTGTCGCAGTGAGGTGCTGCTCGGCCGGGCGCTCGCCGCCCGAGGCGTGACAGCCGTACGCCCGCACTACCGGGGCACCGGGCACAGTGAGGGCGATCAGCGGGAGGTCACCTTCGAGAGCATGGTGTCCGACGTGACCCGGGTCGCGGCGGAGTTCGTCGGCCAGACCGGCGGTGCCCGGGTCGCCTTCGTCGGCACCCGGATCGGTGCGCTGGTTGCCGCCGAGGCGGCGCGGCGCAGTGCCTGCGCCCTGCTGCTCTGGGAACCCACGCACGAACCCGAGTCGTTCTTCCGGGAGGCGTTCCGGGCCTCGTTCGTGCGAGCCGCCGGCGCCACCCGACGGGAACGGGTGAAGGCCAGCGACCTGTTCGCGCGGCTGCGCGCCGGCCAGGACGTCGACGTGCTGGGGCACGTCGTCACCGCGCGGCTCTATGCCAGCCTGACCGGCCGGTCACTGCGCGGATCGCTCCGCGCCACGGTCCTTCCGACGCTGCTGCTCGATCTCACCGGGACCGCGGTCGGCCACGAGCGGCTGCGGATGCTGGCCGGCGAGCTGACGGCGGCGGGGGGCGCGGTGGACACCGGCACCGAGCCGACCCGGCTGAACTGGTGGCTACTGGACCACGACTGGCCGGTACCGGATCGTCTCGTGGCGCGGTCGACCGGCTGGCTGGCCGACCGGCTGGCGCGGCGGGTGGCGTGACGGTGCCGCAGGTGCCGCCGACGCAGCACAGTGGAGTCGTCGAGGAGTTCTGTCTTCTCGACGGTGGCCCGTACCCGCTGTTCTCGGTGTTGTCGGTGCCGGCCGACTGGTCCGGCGGGACCGGGGTGCTGCTGCTGCCCGGCGCCGGCATCTCCTCGGTCGGAAACGCACGCGTCTGGGTGGACGTCGCGCGCGAGCTGGCCGCCCACGGCAGTCTGGCGCTACGGCTCGACGTCCACGGCGTCGGCGAGAGTGGCGGCACGGCGGACCCGGCCGACCCGCTCCGACCGCCCACCGCCGATGCCTGCGCGGCAGCGCGGCGGGTCCGCGAGCGCGGCGGCACCGATCTGGTGATCGTCGGCGAGTGTTTCGGGGCCCGAACCGCGCTCGACTGTGTCGGCCGGGTCGACGGGCTGCGTGGTCTCGTCCTACTCGTCCCGCCGTTGGGCACCGCCCGACCGGGCACACCCGGGTACGCGGCCGAGACCGTCGACCTGCTCGACAAGCTGGAGGCCGCCGTCCGCTCGGGCGTCCGTGTCGTCGTGGCGTACGGTCCGGACGACACCGACCGGGAGCCCTTCCTGTCGGCGGTGACGGAGCGATTCGGCACCGGTTTCCCACGTGCCCTACCGGCTCTGCTGATTCACTCGGCGACGACGAAGATACACGGAATCGCCAGTGTCGAGGCGCGGATGGCGGTGGGGGAGCTTGTGGTCGAGGCGGTGGCGTCGTCGGTGCCGCCCACTCCCCCGAGCGCGCGTTCTTGACACGCATTGACCGCTGCTGATGGTTGCCTGGCGCGCTCGGGTCTGCCTATTCTGAGGGCTCGCAGGTTTTCGGCACGTACGGGGGTACATCATGGTTGGCACCCGCGTTCCTGCGCGGAACACAAACCAGTGCCAAGCAGAGTGTGTGAACGGCCGTGGGCATGCTTTCCTCGACTGAGATCCGGGAGGCGATCCAGGCCAGCGCAGGTCGACAACAGGAGTTGTTCGAGGAGGCGCGCCGCGTCCGCGACGAGCACTTCGGGAAGACCGTGATCCTGCGCGGTGTAGTGGAAATCACCAACGTCTGCCGGGTCGACTGTGACTACTGTCCCATGCGGCGCGGCAACGCCCGCTACAACGACCGCTACGTGATGACCAGCGAGGACATCCTCAGTCGTGCCCGCGAGATACACGCCGCCGGTATTGACGTCATTCTCTTGCAGGGTGGGGAAACGCCACGGACACTCGCCGCGGTGACGAAGGCGATCCCGGCCATCAGGGAACTCTACGACAACCGCGTCGAGATCCTGCTCAACCTGGGAAACCTGGCCCGGGCCGAGTACGCCCGACTGCGGCGCGCCGGCGCGACGAGCTATATCCTCAAACACGAGACCAGCGACCCCCGGCTACACCTCCAGATTCGCAAGGAGACTCTCGATTCACGGCTGCGTTGCATGCGGGACCTGCTGGACCTCGGCTTCAAGGTCGGCACCGGGCTCATCTCGGACCTGCCGGGACAGAGCCTCGACAGCATCGTCCAGGACATCGAGCTGGCCGGCCAACTCGGCGTCCACATGTGCAGTGTGAGCCCGTTCGTGCCCGCCCCGGACACACCGCTCGCGGACGCGCCGGCCGGCTCGCTCGACCTCGCCCTCAACGTCATCGCCTGCCTGCGGATCTGCTATCCGCACCTGCTCGTTCCGTCGGTGAGCGCGCTGGAGAAGGCGGACGCGGGCGGACAGTCGCGGGGCCTCGCCGCCGGCGCCAACGTGCTGACCGTCAACTTCACCGGCGACGCGGACCGTGGACGCTATCTCATCTACGGCAGGCAGCGGTACATCGTCCGGTTGCAGCACGTCCGGGACATCGTGGCCGGGGCCGGGTTGCGCACCCGCGGCTCGGTCTTCCTGCCCACCGGCGCCGGCCGCCGAGGGTGAACGGACACCCGATGAGCAGCGGCCGTCGGGACCTGGCCGTCCGCGTTCTCGACCGTGCGGCGCAGCGCACCGAACTGCTGCCCGAGGTCGACCGCCTGCGCGACCGGCTCGATACGGTCGGCGTACGGGCGGGCGACGTGGTGGCGTTGGAGGGTCTGCACGGCGGCGACGTACTGGTGGCCGCGCTTGCCGCCTGGCTGCTGGACGCGGTGCCGATGCCGTGCCGCAGTTGCCCGGACACCCCGGTCGGTCAGCGCGCCTTCCGACTCGGCACCGACCTGTGCGCCCCGCCACCGGCTCCGGGCCCACCGCCGGACGGGCTCGCCAGCACCGCCGTGTTACATCTCAGCTCCGGCAGCACCGATCGGCCGAAGATCGTCAAGCGCGGCGTGCCGAGCGTGCTGACGGAGTCCGATGGCTACGTCACCGGCCTGTCGCTCGATCCCACTCACCGGGTGCTCGTGCCGGTTCCGCTCACCCACTCGTACGGCTGGGGTGTCGCGATGAGCGCCATGCTCGGCGGCTGCGCGGTCGACGCCGCCCCGATGGTCCGACCCTCCACGGTGGCCAGGAAGATCGACAGCGGTGCGGCCACCGTGGTGGCGCTGACCGCACCGCTGGCCCGGCTACTTGCCGACACACCGCGCCGTCCCGGCTCGGGAGTGCTGCGCCGCGCCATCGTCGGTGCCGGGCAGGTCGGTGACGAGCTGGACGCGGCCTTCGCCAGCCGGTTCGGTGTGCACCTGACCCGTGGCTACGGCAGCACGGAGACCGGCGGGACGTTCATCGGAGACCGGGGCATCGGGCGGCCCGTCGCCGGGGTCGAGATCCTGCACCCGCCCCCTGGCGTACGTGGAGAGCTGCGGCTGCGCCTGGCCGCGCCGGTCGAGGGCTATCTGGGGGCAGCGACACCGCCGAGTCGGGAGTGGCGCACCGGTGACCTCGTGCACCGCGACGGCGAGGTGGTGCACTTCGTCGAACGGCTCCGGCCGGCACTGCGGGTCAACGGGCGGTTCGTCGACGCATACCACCTCGAACGCCTGCTGCGCGGTGTTCCCGGCGTCGAGGCGGTGTATCTGCTGGCGATGGCCGACCCGACGGCCCCGGAGATCGAGACTCTGTACGCCATGGTCGCCGGCACCGGGGCGAGCGGTGCCGACATCGACGCCCACCTCGCGGAGCTGCCGGACGGTGTCCCGGCTCCCCGGGTGGTGCGCTGCGCCAGGCTGCCGCGCGACGCCGTCGGCAAGCCCGACCGGGAGCGGATCGCCGCGCTGGTTCGGGGAGGAGCTGCCGGATGAGCCCGGACGACGCGCGGCTGCGCGCATGCGAACACCTGGTCGCCACGGCGGTGGTGGACGCCCTGGCCGGCGAAGGGACTGCCCGGGTCTCGGTTGCCGCGCTACTCGCCGACGCCGAGCTCCGGTCCACCGACTTCGCCCTGCTGGGGCTGGGTTCACTCGACTGGATGCAGGTGGCGACCCGGCTGGAATCGGAGACCGGCGTCGAGCTCGACGACGAGGTGCTGACGGACCCGGGGCGCCGCTGCCTGCTGGGCTGGTCGGGTTGCCTCTTCACGGCCGGAGCCCTGGTCGGCACGGCGTGACCCACGGATCGACGGACAGCGTGCGACACTGCGTGGCGGCAGCCACGCAGGGCACCTCCGCCAACGGCTTCTCCAGCGACGAAAGGGTGCGCCAACCGCCATGTCGAATCGCGGAACCGACAGCCACACGACCGAGGCCCACCTGCCGGACCTGGTCTCCGCGGCCGTGGCGCTGGCCGTCGAACTGGACTTTCCGAACTCGTGTCGGATCGAGCAGGGCCGCCTGCTGCACGCGCTGGCGGCCGGTGCGAGCGGACGGATCGGCGAGACCGGCACGGGGTGCGGGGTGGGACTCGCCTGGCTGGTCTCCGGTGCGCGCCCAGGGGTGCGGGTGGTCAGTGTCGAGCGCGACGCGGAACGCGCCGAGCGGGCCGGCAAGCTCTTCGCGGAGATGCCCGACGTGACGATCATCCGCGCCGACTGGACGGCCATCAACGACCACGGTCCGTTCGACCTGCTGGTGGTCGACGGCGGCGGCAACGGCAAGAAGGGTGGTGCCGTCGACCCGGAGCGGATGCTCACCCCGGGCGGTGTGCTCGTCATCGACGACTTCACCCCGCTTCGCGAATGGCCGCCGACGCACGAGGGCGCACCCGACCGGGCCCGGTTGTCCTGGCTGGAGCATCCGGCGCTGCTGGCCACCGAGATACGGCTGGCCCCGGACTTGTCGACGGTCGTCGCGGTGCGGCGGCCCTGATGTCCCGGGTCGACGTCGCCACCGTGGTCGGGCTGCTCGAACGGCTGCGTGACGCCGCGCCGGGCGCCGCCGGTCAACACGTCGACAGCGGTTCTCCTCCACCGCGACCCGCGTCGCCGGGAGCCGCCGAGCCGGTCGCGCGGGCCATTCTGGCAACCCTCGGATACCAGGTGAGCGACGGCCCGATCCACAGCCCGCAGGGGCGGTCCTGCGGGATGTTCTCCCGACGCCTGGCGCATGTGCGGATCGACCTCACGGCGCGCGATCCGGCCGACCACCCGGCCGCGGTCGTCTGTCACGAGGCGGCGCACTGCGTCGACGAGGGCCCGTACGACTTCGACCACCCCTGGCCGAAGACCGCCGAGCAGCGGGACCAGGCGGTACGCGCCCAGCTCGTGGCGTGCCTGAGCAGTCACCTGTTCGTGCGCGGCGAGCTGGGTGTCGAGCCTGGCCCGGGACAGCTCGCCCTGGCCGGCCACATGGTGCGGGCCCTGGTCGACGGCTCCGGCCTGGCGCCCGGCGACGCCCACGAGATCGCCGGCCGGGTCGAGGCGGTGACCCGGACGCTACGGGCGGCGCTGTCCGCCCCGCCCTGGGTCGAGAGGCCGACCCGAGAGGTGGCGGTCGACCGGGGGCGCGGCGTCATGTGGCTCTCCATCGGCCCGGCGGCCGGCACCGCACCGCCGCCCTCGGCCCCGGCGGCGTTGGCGGCGACACTGAGCCGGCGGGCGCAGCGCAGGTTCGCCGACGATCCACGCTTCACCACGGAGCTGGACCGGTCCCGACCGGTCGCCGCGACGACCGACTGACTGACTGCCGGTCCGCCGCACCGCCGGCAGTGCGATGCCTGGACAAGTCGTGAAAGATATACATAACATAGACGTCCGACAGTGTCTTTGGCTGGCACGACGACGGGGGCGTGCGATGGCTGTGACAGCACAGGTCCACCACGACCAGGTCCGGCAGCGGATGGACGGATTCGGTTTCTGTCAGGCCTTCCAACGCGCCAATCTGCTGCGCGGCTCCGAAGGGCTCTCGCCCGAGCAGTGCCGCGAGATTCTGGACCTGTTCTTTCGCGCCGACGTGGGTGCCGGGCTGTCGATCCTGCGGCTGGGCATCGGCTCCACCACCGCGGGGCAGGAGGGGCCCATGCGATCCATCGCGCCGACCGATCCGGGCGGGCCGGACAAGCCGCTGAAGTACGAGTGGGACGGCGACGACCACGGGCAGGTGTGGCTGGCGCAGCAGGCCGTACGGTACGGCGTACGGCGGTTCTTCGCCAATGCGTGGAGCGCGCCGGGGTACATGCTGCACAACGGCAGCGATGTCGGGGACGGCGTGGTCCGCGGGATGCCCGGCACCTCCCCCGAGGACGGTGACTGGCGCGCGACGTACGCCGAATACCTCCTGCAGTACGTGCGGTTCTACCGCGAGTGCGGTGTCGAAATCACCGATCTCGGTTTCGCCAACGAGCCCGATCTGCTCCTCAACATGCCGGACCATGTCGTGCATTACGCATTGATGCGGTTGGAGCCGCACCACGTCGTCGACTTCGTCAAGGTGTTGGGCCCGGCCATCGAAAGGTCCGGCCTGCCGCTGTCGCTGGTCAGTTGCGACGCGATGACCTGGCAGCAGCAGGCGGCCTACACCGCGGCGGTGGAGGCCGACCCGGAGGCGGCCCGCTGGGTCGACATACACGCCGGTCACAACTACCGGACCCGCGCCCGCTGGCCGTTGCCGACGAAACGGCAAACCTGGATGTCGGAGTGGGACCCGGACGTCAACCTGCGGGTGGGCGTGTGGAACGACCGGTGGGACAGCGACCGGCGGTGTGACGGCATCCGGCTCGCCGAGGACATCAACGACGCGCTCACCATGGCCGAGGTCGGCGGCTACCTGTACTGGTTCGGCATCTCGACGGGTCCGACCCGGGCGCTGATCCAGGCCGACGGCACCGACTACCACGTCTCGAAGCGGTTCTGGGCGGTCGCCGCGTACAGCCGCTTCATCCGGCCGGGGGCGCACCGGATCGACGCCGAGGTGTCCGGGGCCGACACGGTGAAGGTGTCGGCGTTCCAGAACCCCGACGGTGGAACGATCGTCAACCTGCTGAACCTCGACACCACCCCGATCGACGTCGGCCTGGACCTCGGCGCAACGGACCCGGCGACGCTGCGCACGTGGTTGACCGACGAGAGCCACGATCTCGCGGCCACCGGTACCCGGCCGGCGTCCACGGCGCTACCACTGCCGCCCCGGTCGCTGACCACCGTCCTGCTTGAAGCGGAGCCCGCAGGCCGGGACCGGCGCCCGGGTCCGACTCGGTGACCGGGGTGGCGCCGACCACCGGCGCCGAGCCCACCCCTGCGGAGCCAGCGACCGGTCCGGCGGCGACGCCGCTCGGGCGCGCGATCGGCTCGGTCCGAGGGCGCGGGGTCCGCCGCGTCGCGGCCATCCGGCAGCGGCTGCGCCTGCTCGGGCTGCTCCGGCTCGTCGACCCCCGGGCCACGGTCGGCCTGGTCGCCGTCCGGGCGATGATCGAGTTCAACCCCGTGCTCGTGGCGCTGGCCGGGGGGCACCTGGTGGCCGTTCTGGCCGACGGGGCGGGCTCCCCGGCCGCCGCTCGGGACGACGCACTGGGCGCCGTGGTGATCCTGGGCGCGCTGATGCTGGCCGGCAGGGCGGCCGAGTCGCTCCAGGGCTTCGTCGGCACGGTCGTCACCCAGAGCATCAACGGCGCGCTGCGGGAACGCCTGCGGGAGCTGGCCGTGGCCCCGGCCGATCTGCGGCTGATCGAGGATTCGACGTTCCAGACCGACGCGGAACAGGCCGGCGACCTCGGTCTGGGCAACGGTCGGGCTCGTTCCCCGGGGGCGGCGGCGACCGGCCAGACCGCACTACTGCTCCGGCTCGCCAGCGGGTTGGCCGGTGCGGCCGTGCTGGCCCGGTTCTCGGTGCTGCTCGCCGTCGTGTTGCTGGCGATCACCCTGACGATCCGGGCCCTGCTGCGCAGGCACTGGATGCACATCGCGGAGATCCGGCGCGGGGGCGGCCGGCGGCAACGCCGGGCACGGTACTGGGCGGGGCTGGCGACCGAACCGGAGGCCGGCAAGGAGATGCGGATCTTCGGTCTGGACTACTGGACGGTGCGGCGGTACCAACGCGACGAGGTCGGCGGAATGGCCGGCACGTGGCGGGCCATCCTCCGGACCGTGCGCGCGCAGGGTCCGGTCGTGGCGCTGTCCGCGCTCGCCGCCGGGCTCGCGCTCGGGGTCCCCGGGTACGCGGCCCTGCACGGCACCATCGAGGCCGACACCATGGTCACCTGTGTGCTCGCCGCCTGGGGCCTGTTCGGGCTGAGCTTCCTGGGCACCGAGGTCTTCGACATCGAGTACGGCGCGCTGACCGTGGCCGCGCACGACCGGTTGCTGCGCCGGTACGCGCGCCCGGCGGAGGCTCCAGCCCCTGCTTCCCGGCCGCCCGTGGTGGCGGCGACCGGCACGGCGGTGCCACCGGCCGGCTCGCCGGGCGACGGCGCGTCGGGGCAGGGGAAGCAGCCGCCGATGGTCCGCTTCGACGGCGTCACGTTCGGCTATCCGGGCGCATCCGCCACCGTTCTCGACCAGTTGACCCTCGAACTGCGACCCGGCACGGTCGTCGGACTGGTCGGTCGCAACGGTGCCGGCAAGACCACCCTGATCAAGCTGCTCGCCGGCCTGTACCAGCCGACCGCCGGTCGGATCACCGTCGACGGCGTACCACTGGGCGAGATCGAACCGGCCGCCTGGCGTACCCAGCTCGCCGTGCTCTTCCAGGACTTCGTGCGGTATCCCGAGTCGTTGCGGACGAACCTCGCGATGGGAGCGCCGCAGGCGGCTGACGACGTCGCCGGGGTACGGGCCGCGATCGACCGCGCGGGTCTGTCCGAGCTGGTCGACCAGTTACCGGACGGGATCGACACCCCGTTGTGGTCGGGGGTTCCGGGCGGAGTCGACCTCTCCGGCGGGCAGTGGCAGCGGGTGGCGCTGGCCCGGGTGTTGTTCGCGGTGGCATACGGTCGCCGGATCGTCGTGCTCGACGAACCCACCGCGCATCTCGACGTCGAGATGGAGGCCGACTTCCACCGACAGATCGTGGCGGCAATGCCGGGCGTGACCGTCGTACTGATCTCGCACCGACTCTCCACCGTGCGGCCGGCGCACACGATCCTGCTGGTCTCCGGCGGCCGGATCGCGGAGGCCGGCGACCACGACACGCTGATGGCGCGGCAGGGCGAGTACGCCCGGCTGTACCACATGCAGGCGGCCCGGTTCGCCGCCCCGGGGCAGTCGTGAGTCGGAACGGCGGCGCCGCGGGTTCCGTGGCGCGCGGTCCGGCCGGCCGGTCCTACGGCCGGATACGCGATTCGGTGCGGGCCCGCTGGACCATGCTGACCGACCTGGTCCGGTTGACCACTGCCGGCGACCGGTGGCGGGCGGTCGGGGTCACTGTCATGGCGCTCGCCCTCGCCAGCAGCACCGCCGGCACCGGGCTCAGCCAACGCTGGCTGGTCGACTCGGCCATGGACGGCCTGGTGGCCGGCCTGCTCGCCGCCGTCGCGGTCGGCGTGGTCGCACACACGATGGCCGCGGCCTGCGGCCGGATCGAGTCGAACCTCCGGCTCTACCTGATCGAGCGGTTCGGAATCCTGCTCAACCGGGAGATCGTCGCCTGGTCCGCCCGGATCCCCACGCTCGAGCACTTCGACGATCCGCGCTTCCTGGACCGGGCGTCGCTGCTCCGCAACAGCACCTGGCAGCTCGCCGGCGGGCTCAGCGCGATCAGCGAGCTTGCCACCGCGGCCTTCGGGATCATGCTCTGCGTCGGGCTGCTCGCGGACGTCCATCCCGTCCTCGGGCTGCTGGTGGCGCTGGCCGTTCCGCCGTTGCTGGCCAACCGGGCGGGGCTGCGCCGGGTCCGGGACGCCCGCGAGCGCGCGACGGGTTCGATCCGGCTCGAGGAGCGCCTGCAGAACACGATCCTGCGCCCGGAGTCGGCGAAGGAGGTCCTGGTCGCGGGAGCCGCCCCGATGCTCGGCGCCCGAGCCGCCGAGCTGTGGCGCGGCGCCTGGCGGATCGAGGCGAGGGCACATCTGGTGGCGGCGGCCTGGCAGGTGCTCGGCTGGGCGGCGTACGTGGGCGGGCTGGTCGCCGCGCTGCTGGTGGTGAGCCGGATGGTCGCCCGGGGCACCGCGACCGTCGGAGACGCCGTGCTGGTGCTCTCGCTCGGCACCCAGCTCCTCGTCCAGATCAACTTCGCCATCCAGGCGGCGCACCGGGCCTCGCTGGCCGGGCACGTGACCGAGTACTACCAGGCGCTGCGGGAGCGGGCCTCTCGGCCCGACTCCGGGGACCGGCCGACGCCGGCACGGCTGCGGCACGGGATCACGCTCCGCAACGTCTCCTTCGGGTACGGCGAGAGCGTGGACGGGGTGCTGCGCGGCGTCGACCTGCACCTGCCGGCGGGTGCCACCGTGGCCCTGGTGGGTGTCAACGGCGCCGGCAAGAGCACCCTGGTGAAGCTCGTGTCCGGGTTGTACCGGCCCAAGTCCGGTGGGATCGAGGTCGACGGCGTCCCGCTGCAGCAGCTCGACCCGGCCTCCTGGCGCGGGCGGCTCTCCGCCGCGTTCCAGGACGGGGTGCGGTTCCAGGTGCGCGCCGGGGAGGCGATCCGCCTCGGCGACCTGCGCCAGCTCGACCAGGCCGACGTGGTGGCCGCGGCGGAGCGGGCCGGCGCTGCCGAACTGGTCGAGCGGCTGCCGGAGGGCTACGCCACCCCGCTCGGCACCTCGTTCGGCGGGGTGGACCTGTCCGGAGGCGAGTGGCAACTGCTGGCGATGGCTCGGGCCTGCATGCGCGGCGACCCGCTGCTCCTGTTGCTGGACGAGCCGACGGCGGCGATGGATCCGGCGGCCGAGCACGCACTGTTCGAGCGGTTCGGTCGGATGGCCACAGCCGCCCGCCGCTCCGGCAGCATCACTCTGCTCGTGACGCACCGGTTCTCGACCGTGCGGGACGCCGACCTGGTCATCGTGCTGGAGGACGGCCGGATCACCGAGCAGGGTCGGCACGAGGAGCTGATCGCGCGCGGCGGACGGTACGCGCGGATGTACCACCGCCAGGCGGAAGGCTACCGGTAGGGCGGCCTCCGGCGGATCCGTCGAGTGGTCTCGGCGGCGGGTGGTGCCCGGCGGGCGGTCTCGGCGGCGGGTGGTGCCCGGCCGGCGGGCGGGCTGGTCAGGGGGCGGTCGGCGGGCTGGTCAGGGGGCGGTCGGAGCGGAAGCCCGTCCGGAATCCATTTCGGACAGCCCCTCCGGCGGTAGGAGCATCTTGCAGCGCTTGAGCAGCCGGTTGGCCGCTGCGGTGAATGCGCGCCTACCGTGCAGCCAGCGTCGGTTGTCGAGCACGAACAGGTCGCCGGGACGGAGCACGAACTCGGCCACCAGGCCGGGACGCCGGAGAACGGCCTCGAAGTCGGCCAGCGCGGTGGTGTGTGGCTCGTCAAGGCCGGGCCAGCGGTCGGCCGCGGTGGAGGCCGGCTCGCGGTAGCGTACCCACCACCGTCCGTTGGTGTGCCACAGGATGGGGCCGTGCACGATCCCTTCGAAGTTGGGGAACGGAAAGACCGGATCGGCGAGTGTCCGCAGGCTGTGCCGGCGATCCTCGGCGAGCAGCGTCGACGCGATCGCCTCGGCGCTGACGAGCAGCGACTCCCCGCCGTGGCCGACTTCGGCGCGTACGCACCCGAGGGACACGAACGCGTGCGGTCGGGCGAAGTTGGCGGAGTCGCTGTGTAGGCCGAACTCGCCGGTTCCGCGTGAGGTGCCGGCGTCGGAGAGTCCCGAGGCGGTCGGCCGAGGCGTGACGTCGAAGACGAGTGCGGGCGGGATGCCGTTGCCCTCCACGACCACTGGGCCGAACGCCGAGGAGAGCACCGCCACCGCTTCGTCCGGTTGTATCGCGCAGTTCTCGACGATGACGCCTCCGGTGGCGTCGACCAGGCTCCGCGCCTCGGCCAGCAGTGCGTCCAGGCCGGGGATGCCGGCGGAGAGGGCGTCGAGCGAGTGACGCTGCCGGACGGGGTCCGCCAACACCGTCGGGTTGGGATAGTCGGCGGCGGCGATCGCGTCCCGGATTTCGTTCGGCATCCTAAACCGCGGCAACGGAGCTACGGAAATCGCGGCGGGTAGTGACGACACGGTGCCTCCCTGAACGCGGGTGGTGACCCCCACCAAACGGCTTGCTTCGACAAGTATATATATCTACTCTGGTAGATGCGGTTGGTCTATTAGGACACGGGGGAGGCATCTTGCCATCCGACAGTTCATGCACCCAGCCAGTCGCCCCGCATCCGGTGGGGACGCTTCAGCTAACGGTCCTAGATCGGGCGACGGACTTCCACGAAGACTCGATGATGGTGGATGCGGGCGATGACGCACCGGAATGGACCAGGCAAATTCCGATCTCGGTGAACGACACCTACGGCGATCCGTTCATCCCGGAACAGGTGGCGAACACGGTGACCAAGCTGGCCGAGCTGCGCACCCACCAGGCGCCGATCGCCATCTTCACCAAGGCCGGCTACCACCCCGACGTGCTCGCCCGGCTGGCCGAGATCGCCGACAACGACAACATCATCGTGTACTACTCACTGACCGGCCTGGACGAGGGGGGCATCTCGTTCGACGAGCGGTTGCGGTTCATCGCCGCGCTCACCGGACTGTTCCGCAACGTCTTCGTCTTCACCCGGCCGATCATCCGCCGCCGCAACGACAGCCCGGAACACCTGCGCCGGCTCGCCCAGGCCGCGGCGGAGCTCACCGGCCAACTCGTGCTGGGCGGTCTGCACGACGCGAAGAAGCGCAAGCAGATCGAGCGTCCGGTCGAGCTGCGTCTGCTCGACTACTGCGACGAACTCGGGGTGCGGGCCTTCCACAAGACGAGTTGTGCCGCGGCTTGGACCCGGCAGCGGCGCTGCTGGGTCCACGACATCGGCGCGCCCGGAAAGATCGACGTGGCGGCGTCGCTGGGCTACCGGTTGCAGGTGGGCGACGACCGGGTGGTTCTGCACGAGGGATCGACCGGGGACATCAACTTCGTGCGCATGCTGACCGGCGCCGAGGTGTACGTCGACAACCTCCTGAGCAACTACAACCTTCTGACGATCGGGGCGCCGCGCAAACTCGAGATGACCTCGTCCTGGTTCGCCTGGTCGGAGAACATCGACACCTGCCTGGACTGCAGCTACTGCATCATCAAACAGATCGAGTATCTGAAAAAGATGCAGGTGCGGATCGGCGTCCACCCCACCCGCCTCCCCGAGATCGTCGACGGCGAGCAATCCGCACACGCCCTGTCCCAGCTTCGCGGAAACAAGCTCGCACCAGGCTCCGGCGGGCGCAAGCGATACGGCGACGTGCGCATCGAGAAGCCCTGTCGCGTCGCCGTATACCAGTAGTCCGTGGCCCGGCCCGCCGGTGAACCGAGTTCGGAGAGGGGGTGCTGCAGATGAGGGACTGCGTCGTGGTCGTATCCGACAAGGTCGGACCGAGCAGCAGCAAGAAGTAAGCCGTTGTCGTGGTCGCGCCGTGCGTTGGCGCGGCCACGACGCGCCTTCGAGCCCGAAGGGTTCGACGAGCGGCACCGGCTATGCGAGACCCGCCTCCCGCAGCCGGGGAAGCAGAAGCTCACGGAACCGGGCCACCTCGCGTAGCTTCGGGTAACCGGACACGATCACGCTGTCGACCCCGAGGTCGTGGTACTCCACCAGCCGTGCGGTCACCTCGTCCGGGGTGCCCACCAGGGCCAGCGCCGCACCGCGCCGCGCCGTCCCGACCCCGGCCCACAGGTTCGGCGCCACGACCAGTTCGTCCGAGCTGGCCAGCTTGTGCACGGTACTCAGCTTGGACTCCGCCTCGTGCCGCTCGTTGCGCATGATGGCGGCGACGCGGGGATCGACCCGGGAGACGAGGTGGTCTGCCGCGGCCCACGCCTCCGCACTGGTGCGCCGGACGATCAGGTGCAGCCGCATGCAGATCCTGACGGCGGAGAGGTCCGGCACCGCTCGCAGCCGGGTCACCTCCGCGGCGGCGGCATCGGGCGGCAGACCGTACATCAGGTAGTGGGTGCCGTAGCGGGCGAGTAGGGCACGCGCGACGGCCGACGACCCGGACAGGTAGATCGGCACCCGCTCGGTGGGCGACTCCACCATCAGGAAGTCGGTCACCTGGTAGAACTCGCCGGCGTACGAGAACGTCCGGCCCCCGTACAGTACGCCGGTGAACACCTCCATCCACTCGGCCATCCGGCGCTGCCGCGCCTCCCGGTCGTCGCCGACCCCGAGCATCGCCGGCTCGTCGCCACCGGCTCCCACCACGTTGAGCCGGAGCCGACCCGGAAACCAGGACAGCAGCGTGGCCGTCATCTTGGCGAACTGCGCCGGATGGAACTGAAACGGCCGTACGGCGACCAGCAACGCCGCCCGCTCCGTACGCGCCAGCACGGCGGCCGTGGCGATCAGCGCATCGTGGTGGTTGCGGAACGTCGCCGGTACGAGCAGCCCGGCGCAGCCCGCCGCCTCGGCCTCGGTGACGATCTCGGTGAGGTACGGCAGTGTGGGCTCGGGTCCTTCCTCCGGCCACAGCCCGATCTGTTCGACGTCGGGACTCAGCGGTAGGAACCAGTGGAACTCCATGTGCCCTCCAATTGCTGAGCGGCGGACAGCTCGATGGCGTCGTCGGCGCGGAGTTGGCAGTATCCGAGGTGGTATCCGAGGCCCGCGTAGCCGAAGACCGTCTCGTTGTAGAACGGCCGGTACGGGTCGCGTTCGACCCGGCCGTGCCAGCGGTCGTCGAAGAAGGCGGGATTCGCCCTGCCGGCGCGGCGGAACAGGGTCACCGCCTCGGTCCAGTTCTCCTGGGACTGGGCGAGCAGGCCCAGGTTGACGTCCACGTGCACGAGCTGCGGATCGCACCGACGAGCCGTCTCGTACGCCCGCGCGGCCTCGTCGAGATCGCCCAGCACGTGGCGTTGGACGCCGACCATGTTGTGCCCGGCCGCCGACGTCGGTGCCAGCGCGGTCGCCCGCTGGTACGCCCCCAGCGCGCCCACGTCGTCGCCGACGGAACGCAGGACGTGCCCCCGGAACAGCCACACGGTCGCCCGGTCCGGTGCGATCCGAACCGCCTCCTCGGAGTGCCGCAGCGCCGTGGAGAAGTTGCCGAAGGTCCGCTCGATGAGCCCCAGATAGCCCACCAGCACGCCGTCGTCGGGTTGCTGCCGGAGCTGCTCCGCCATCAGCGCCAGGTACCGGTGCGCCTTGCGCTCGCGCGCGTCGACCGGCCGGCAGTGGCCGAAGTGGTTGAGCAGCACGGGCGCGGCCTCGACCCGGCCGCCCGCGTCCCGGATCGCGTCCGCGACGGACTCGTTGATCCTGCGCCGGTAGCGCACCTGCGGAAGGTTCCGGAAGACCCGCAGTTCCCGCCCGCTGTAGAAGGAACCGGTCGCGAAGAAGTTGTATCGCATCAGCCGGCAGCCGAGCACGTCGTCGCCGGCCGCTGCCAGCGTGTGCCGGAGCGGCTCCACGGCGTTTGCCGGTAGCCGCTCGTCGGCGTCGAGGAACACCACCCAGTCACCCTCGGCGCGCTCCAGCGCCGCGTTGCGGGCCGCGGAGAAGTCGTCGTCGAACGGGTACTCCACGAACACGTCGGCGAGGGCCCGGGCCCGCTCGACGGTCCCGTCGGTGGAGCCGGTGTCCACGATCACGACCTGGTCGACCAGGCCACGGACACTCGCCACGCACTGGTCCAGAAACGGCAGCTCGTCCTTGACGATCAGGCAGAGAGCGATGCGCATCGTACGTCCTCCTCAGTCGGTCGCCGGCCGTCCGATCCGGTCGTCATTCGCGGGCCGCGTGGGCCGCACCGAGAAGGTCGGCCACGAAGCCGGTGCTGTGTTCGAGGAGGCTGTCCCGGGCCCCGACCGACCCGAACAGGTGGTCGGTGTCGGCGATCTCCCGTACCCACGCGCCGAGCGCCGCCAGTTCGGTCGCCGCCCGCCGCAGCTTGTCGTCCCGGGCGCCGTAGAGCAGCCCCCAGGGCCGGCCGCGGGTGGCCAGGGTGCTGCGCGGGTGCAGTCGCTCACGTTCCCGGAAGAAGCCGTGCGGCAGGTGGAACTCGCCTCCGCGGATCGGCATGCTTTCCGCCACCTCGAAGCGCACATCCTCGATCAGGTCACTGGACATCAGCAGCGTCCCCGCCGCGTCGAGGTCCGGTGCGGCAAGGGCCGCCGGCACCCCGCCGATGCTGATGCCGGCGGTGACGAGCGGCACCGGGCCGATCGACGCCCGAGCCCACTCGCCGACCGCGACAAGGTCGCTCGTCATGCCGGCGAATGTCGTGTCCAACCAGGAACCGGATGACTCGCCGGAGCCACGGAAGTCGAAGCGCAGCACGGCCGCACCGGTCGCGCCGAGCCCCACCGCCCAGTCGGCGAGCAGCTCGGCGGGGCCGCTGCGGTCACCGGTCAGCCCGTGTGCGCACACCACGACCGCCGTCACAGCGGCGACCGGACGGTCCAGCACCGTGTAGCACCACCCGCCGGGTACCTCGACGTACCGCTCCTCGCGCTCGGTCATCCGGCCTCCCACCACTCCGGTCCGACCACGTGCGCCCCGCCCGCCGGACGGGCCGCCGCGACGAGCAGTGCCAGGGTCGGCACCCCGACGTGGTCCACCACCACAACCGGGCCCTCGGACCCGGCCAACCCGTCCAGTACGGCGTCCAGCTCGGTCGGCCGACGCAGGTGCAGCACCTCGTCCGGCACCGGCACCGGGGACCGGGCCCCGGGGACGTACACCCAGCGGGCGTCCGCGGCGACGGCCGTCCACCAGTCGCGCACGGACCGCCCGGCGCGGGGCTGCGTGGCCAGCATGTCGCAGGTGAATCCGGTGTTCTGCTGGGCGACGGCGCGACCGGATCCGTCGAGGATGCGATCGACCGGCGCGAGACCCGACAGCCCCGGCGCACCGACCGTCACGACGTCGTTGCTGGCGAGCAGGACGGTCAGGTGCGCATCCACCCAGCGGGCGGTCGGCCGGGCACCGGGCGGTACCCAGACGGCGAAGTCGGCCGAGGCCAGGAGTTCGGCCACGGCCGGGTCGTCCGGGTCGACGAGGTGCCACCGTACGGTCCCGGCCGGGTCCGCGCCGGCGGCCACGGCCGGGGCGGCGTGCAGCAGCACCAACTCCGGCACCGCGCTGCCCAGCGAGATCCGGACCCGCCGGGCCAGCCCGGCGACCGTCTGCGCCAGGGCGAACCGGGTGGAGTTCCAGACCGTCATGCCGGAGTGGACCCGCAGCGGCTGCGCCGTGCGGCGCTGGTCCCGTGCGTCCCGACCGGGATCCACCCGCTCGCCGATGGCATGGGCCCGAGCCGCCCGCTCGGCCCCGTCCGCCCAGAGGTACACGTGCAACGCCCGGGGCACCAGGTCGCGGGTGGCCCGCCCCTCCAGGACGAGGCCGGCGGTCGCCGCCGCGGCGGTCACCGCGTCCCGCACCGTCGCGCGTACGGCGGGCTCCACCGCCAGTCGGCTCGCCCGCGCGGCCACCTCGGTACTCCGCAGGTCGGTCTCGGCGAACCGGTGGGGCCCGATCCGCACCACCGGGTCGAGCATGCCGTCGGCCGCGGTGACGAACTCGATCGCGGGAACGGTGGTATCCGTGCGGGCCTCGCCACCCGCCGCCACGGCGCGGTAGACCATGCCGACGGAGAGCCATCGCCAGCCGAGCGTCCGGGCCAGTTCGCGGGCAACCGCCGTCTTGCCCACGCCGCTGAGACCGTCGATCGTGACGATCTCGGGTACGTCGGCGCCCCTCACGCCGCCCCTTGCGGCTGCTGCGCGAGCATCCTGGCCAGGCACTCCTCCGCCGTACGCTCCGGCGGTGCGGTGCCGTCCACCCGCTCGTGCGTCGACGCGGCCAGCTCGGCGAAGCGGGCGACCGCGTGCCGCAGGAACGGCCCACCCGCACCGACACCGGGCCGGGTACGCGCCGAGACCCGGACCTCCGCGACGTCGGCTGGTACGTCGACCCACAGTGCGAGGTCGGGCGTCGGCAACCGCTCCAGCACCGGCAGCCACTCCGTGAGGTCGACGCCGAAGTACGACTGGTTCACCAGGTGGTCGACCACCCAACGGTCCGTCACCACGAGGGCACCGTCACGCACAGCGGGCAGGACCAGACGCTCGGCCGCGTCGAGCAGCAGCACGCCGAAGTATCCGGCGAGCCAGCGCTCCCGGACCGGCCACGCCGGGTCCGGAGTGGAGAGTCGCCGGACCCGGCGCACCAGCTCGGAATCGCCCTGGAGCGGGCGGAGCGTCACCACGTCGGTCCACCGCCCGAGGGTCCGCGCCCGCGCCGCGAGCGCCGCGACCAGGGTCGACTTGCCGCTGCCGTCGACACCGCTGACCGTCACGAAGGTGCCGGAAGCCACTGTCGCCACCTCCTCAACCGCTGCGGAACGAGCATTGCCAACGCCACCCGGTCGGACTCGAACCGGAACAGCGGGTCGGCGGTCGCCATCCGTACCGAAGGTCCGGCGGTCGACAGCGGCACCGCCGGGCCGGCGACCGGGTCCTCCGCCGGCAGGACGGCGAGGTCGTACCGGGCCGGGGTGAGGCGTTCGGCCAGGGCCCGCACCAGATCCACCGGGACGCGTAGCCCACCGACCAGGTTCGGTTCCGCGCCCAACGCCGTCCAGAGCGCGACCTCGTCCGCAGGCAGCGGGATCCGCGGCCGTAACGTCGTCGCGTCGGCGGGCAGCCGGGACAGCAGCTCGGCTGACGAGGGCGGGCTGAGCACGACGCGGAGCCGGTCGCCGGGCCGGTCGGGCAGCAGGCCGCCGGAGAGGCCCCGTGCCACCCAGTGCACCGTCGTGCCGGGAGACCACCGGTCGATCGCGGCGGTCACCTCCGCGATTCGGAGATCCCAGGCGCGGATGTCCATTTCCTGGCGACTCTCCCCGCAGCCGGGCAGGTCGAACCGGACCGCCGCGAAGCCCGCGCGCAGGCAGCCGTCCGCGAGGTCCCGGAACAGGTAGTTGTTGCCCGTGCGGTTCTCGCCGAGGCCGTGCAGGAGGACCACGACGGCGGACGGGGCGCCCGGTGGCCGCGCCACCCACACCGGCTCCGTCGGCCCGGGCAGTCTCCGTGGCGGTGCGAACGGGACTGTCATGCCTCGCGGACCCAACGCACGCGGTCGTCGACCCAACCCGCCGACGCCAGGTTGGCCCGCAACCCGGACACCCCGGGACTGCGCAGCGCCACCTCGCTCTCCAACGCCGCGACGTCGTACCGCAGGAGAGCATTCTCCAGCGCCCCTGACAGGACTCGGGCAAGTCCTCGCCCGTGTGCGTCGGGAACCACGAACACGTCCACGACGAACCCGCACCTTCCGGCCCGGTACCGGTCCGGTGCCAGGACCGCGTACGCGTGCCCGAGCAACCGGCCGGCCTCCTCGACC
This sequence comes from Micromonospora sp. WMMD1102, assembly GCF_029626265.1. Lineage (NCBI taxonomy): Bacteria > Bacillati > Actinomycetota > Actinomycetes > Micromonosporales > Micromonosporaceae > Micromonospora > Micromonospora sp. WMMD1102. Next base: position 4,314,577 of record NZ_JARUBN010000001.1, read on the forward strand.
ACCAGGCAGACCGTCCCGTCCCGGGTGACGTCGGCGAAGCGGTCCCGCACCCACTCGGACACGTCCACGGCGGGCGACCGCCCGAACAGACCACGGCCGACCGCCGTCCCGAGGCACTCGCAGACGAACGGCGCGTCGCCGGCCGTGGCGGGGCGTACGCCCGGACCGGCCGTGTCGGACGCCGTGACCGGTCTGCGTACCACGACCACCTCCGGGCGGAACCCGTGCTCGCGCAGCGGGTCGGCGAGGTGTTCGGCGGTCCCCCGGTCCGGCACGGTCACCTGCACCGGAAGGTCGTCCGGCACCAGCTCGAGCAGCTCCGCGACGGCCCCGGGGCAGGCCGGATCGCCCCACAGTCCCTCAATGCGGCGGTCCCGCGCGAGGGTCAGCGGATGCCGGCACTCCACCACTCGTCCGGCCGCGACGAGCTGCCCCTCGCGGCGGATCCCCATTGTGCCGTCCGCGCCGCCGTCGGCGACGATCGTCTCCTCGACGTACGTGGCGCCGTGCGCCCGATCGACCCCGCCCGGCGGGGCCGCGCTGGCGAGCTGCTCGGTCAGGACCTCCTGCCAGTACCGCAGCTCGGGTGTGGTGAGCGGCGCCCCGGGCGGGGCCGGCTGGCAACCGGTGAAGATGTCGTCCACCTCCTGTGCTCGCGCGGTGGGTCGGATCCGGGCCCGGAATCCCGGCAGCGAGGCGACGGCGGCGCCGCCGGTGCCCCGGACGGGCCCGTCGACCGGGTGCGGGGGGTAGCCGTAGACGGGCAGGCCGAGGTGGTACCAGACGCGGCCCGGCAAGTGCTCGACGACGGCCAGCGCGAGTCGCGGTGCGCCGGTGACGACCCGTCGGTACATCCGGTCGGTGACGGCCAGCCCGGCCCGCCGCAGTCCCGTCCGTCGCCGGGCGGTCCCGGCCAACCAGCGCAGCCGGTCGGCCTCTTCGGACAGCCCGGTGAGGGTTGCGAGACCGGCCAGCCGGTTGAGCCCGGCACCGATCCGATGGGTGTGTACCTGGTCACGCAGCCAGTCCCAGTCCGGTCGTTGCCGCGCCACGACGATGTAGTCGAGCAGGTCGCGCCCGATCGGGTCGTCCCGCTCCATCAGCTCGACCGCCAGGATCAGCGCCAGTGTCGAGCCGGCGAACGCCGGCACGGCCTGTCCCGCGACGGTGACGGTGCGACGCTGTGCCCACCCTGCCTGTCCGATCGCGACACACGCCGTCCGGTCGATCGCCGGCCCGCCCACGGTCAGGTCCAGATACATCGGGTGTTCCAGGTCGGCACGGGTCTTGTTGAGCGCCACCCCGAGCCAGGCGCCGCCTGCGGCGGGGTCGCGTCGGCACACGACCGGTCGGGCGACCACGTAACCGTCCTCGCCCAGCACCCCGAGTGCCGGTCGGACCTCGGCGACCGTCGGCACGACGAGGTCGACGTCGTTCGCCTCGCGCGGCCATCCGCGCGGGTAGCAGGCCGCCAGGGCAGGGCCGCGCAGCACGGCGAAGGGCACCCCGTGGGCGTGCAGGAGCCGGCTGACCCAGGCCAACTCGTCGGCGAGGACGCCGGCTCGCCGTCGCTGGCGTGTGGCCTCGGCCATGGCCACGTCGTCGAGTCCACATCGCGCCGCACGCGCCCAGAAATAGGGCGCCGCCACCTTGTGCCGTCGCAGGATCGGCAGCTCGGTCTCCGGCAACATCTCGGCGATCGCGACCGGATCCGCCGGGTGGTCCGGGGGGCACTCGCGCAACGCGTTGGCGAGCGCCGAGACCAGTGGGCCGGCGGTGGTTTCGGTCATGGCCGTGGCAACGGGGGATAGTGGTGGTCCGCGGCGAAGTGGCGCTGGATCTGCGGCGGCGGAAACGGGGCACCGCGATGCAGATAGCTCTCCACGAATCGCTGCGCGTGCAGCAGGGCGCCCACGACGCGAGTCGGGTCGAGGCACTCCGAGACGAACGCCTGCGCCAGTTCGTCCAGGTCGATCATCCGGTAGGTGGGGCCCATTCCCTCGACCACGATGTCCACGTACGCGTCCGTGACGTGGTAGACGGGGTCGGCCGCGTCGCCGCGGGTGTCGATCTCCACCACGTCGACGTACCATTCGCCGACCCAGCCGAACGGCTCGTAGACAAGCTGGACGCCCTCGTCGAGCAGCCAGAAGTAACGACGCGGGCCAGCGTGGCGGTGGTATAGCTGGTCCCGGATCAGCACCCTGTCCACCCGCGTCGCGGGCACCGGCTGCCAGTCAGTGACACCGAATGCGACAGCCGAGGCGACGGCGGTCGCCGTCGTGTCTCGCGCGTTGAACAAGCCCACCCCGCCCCCGTAAGACATGGAGGTAGTTCTATGCGATCGAGCATACAAGCCGGCTACTCAGCGGGCTAGCGATCTTTGGTCGCCAGATTCTTCGCACTTGTCCGCCGTCGTCGGTCAGCATCTGGTGCCCACCCGTGGCGGCAACGTCGACGGGGTGATCTTCCACAGCGACAGTGGGTACGGGTGGGCCGGTTGCTCCGGGCCTGCGCCAGGTGGAACACAAGCCAGTCGATGGGGCGGGTCGGGTCATGCTTCGACAACGCCGTCGCCGAGGCCACCTTCTCCACCATCAAGGTCGAGTACGTCCACCGCCGCCACTTCCACACCCGCACCGGAGCACGCCTGAAGATCGCCACCTGGATCTCCGACCCCTACAACCGGCGCCGCCGGCACTCCGTCTGCGACTGGCACTCACCCATCGACTACGAACGATCGGAGACCCGCGCCCTGGAAGCCCAGGCTGCATGACGGAGCCCTCCACGATTCCAGGGATTGACACCCCCGGGCGACCCACACGGATGCGTACTGTGGTGGAGGACGATGGGGCGGCAACTTCGGGGGAGGATTGGTGGCCGACCACGGCGGGGGTTCGTCGATGCATTTCGAGGTGCTGGGACCGGTGGTGGCGTTCGGAACGAAGGGACCGGTCGGGCTGGGGCCGGCCCGGCAGCGCACGCTGCTCGCCGCGCTGTTACTCGAGCCGGGCAGCTCGGTCACATTCGATCAGCTGGTGGATCGGGTGTGGGGGGAGCGGCCGCCGCAGCGTGCCCGGGTGACGCTGCACACCTACCTGTCGCGGCTGCGAGCGGCGTTGGGCGGCGCGGGCGGGCCGGCGTTGGTACGACGGATGCGCAGCTACGCGCTGGAGGTCGATCCGGAGGCGGTGGATCTGCACCGGTTCCGGACGCTCGCGAGCGGAGCCAGGCGGGCGGACGACGACCGCGCCGCAGCCCTGTGGGAGGACGCGCTCGGTCTATGGCGGGGTGAACCGTTCGCCGGGCTGGAGGGCGACTGGCTGCGGGCGGTCCGCACGGAGTTGGAGGCGGAACGGTTGGCGTCCGCGCTGGATCGCCACGACGTGCTGTTGCGCCGCGGCGATTACGGGCGGCTGGTGCCCGACCTGACTGCGGCCGCGGCCGCGCACCCGCTGGACGAGCGGCTGGCTGGGCAACTGATGCTCGCGCTGTATCACAGCTGGAGGTCGCCGAAAGCGCCGAGGTGGAGTTGCCCAGCCTGCGCTGCATGGTGTCGACCGGGGAGGTGTTGCCGGCCCGGGTGGCCCGGCGGTGGCTACGGCGCTATCCGGCGACTGCCCTGGTCAATGCCTACGGGCTGACCGAGTGCTCCGACGACGTCGCGCACCACCGGGTGTCCACCGCGGATGGCGGAGCCAACGCCCCGATCGGCCGCCCGCTACCCGGAGTACGGATGTATGTGCTGGACGATGCGATGGCAGCGGCGCCGACCGGCGTCACCGGCCTGTTGTACCTCGCGGGGGCCGGGGTCAGCCGCGGCTATCTGGACGATCCGGCCCAGACGGCCAGGTGGTTCGTGCCCGACCCCAACGCGGCCGGCGAGCGGATGTACGCCACGGGCGACCTGGCCCTACGGCGGCCGGACGGAACGGTCGAGTACCGGGGCCGACGGGACCGGCAGGTGAAGATCCACGGCGTACGAATCGAACCGGCCGAGGTCGAGTCGGTGCTGGCCACGCATCCTGGCGTGCGGGATGCTGTGGTGACCGTGCGGCGTGCCGAGTCGGGCGCCGGACGGCTGGTGGCGTACGTGGTCGGCGAGGTCGACCCGTCGGCACTCGGTGAGTTCGCGCGAGCCAGACTTCCCGCCGCCTTCGTGCCGGCGGCGTTCGTCGCGTTGCCGGCGCTCCCGCGCAACGCGAACGGCAAGGTCGACCACGGCACGCTGCCGGCGCCGGAGTCCACGGCGGTGCCGGCCGCAATGCCGTTCGCGCCACCGTCGGCCGGCACCGAGCAGACGATCGCCGACATCTACGCCCGCCTCCTCCCTGCTGCCCCGATCGGCGCGCACGACAACTTCTTCGCACTGGGCGGCGACTCACTCTCGGCGACCCTGCTCGCTTTCCGGATCCGTGCCGCTTTCGACATCGACCTGCCCCTACACGAGGTGTACGACCGCCCCACCGTCGCGGAACTGGCCCGGCTCGTCGAGACGATCCTGGACGGCACGGCGCCGGACGGCGGGAGTGCGACCAACGGCGGGAGTGCCCCGGACGGCGGGACGGCGGACGGGGCGGACGGAGTGGGTAACGGGGCGACGGCTGGCCGCGCCGGGGAAGCCAGCGCACCGTGAGCGCTTGGTCGACAGCTGTCCTACCTGGAGCCTCGCACCCGTCGGTCACCGGGCCTGCCACACCCGTCCCGAACTGCGAGATCAGCTTGGAGAACGCTCAGTAAGCTGCTCACAGCGCGGGACTGTCGACGAGCGAGCGCATCCGGCATGGTCAGGCACCGCTCCGGATTTGGGCGACGATGGTGTCGTCGGGGTGAGCGCGGGCGATGCGGAGCACCTCGGAAGCCAGAGGGCGCAGCTCTGGCGGATTTCTGTCGGCGCGAAGGTCCAACAGCGAGATGATGCGGCAGCGGACCCCGAGGTCCTCGTTGGTCAGAAATATGTGCAGACCGGTCTTCTGGAACTCGTTCCGCAGGTCGGTGCACGGATCGTCCTTGCCGTCGTTGCCCGCGACGCGAAGGTACGAGCAGTACCAGGCGTCCGCCGCGCCGATGATCTCGTATTTGGTTCCTGTCCGAAGGTATTCGAGCAGCCTGGTCTGGACACGGCGGCGGCCGAAGGCAGCGAGCGCTGGTCTGATGTGCCGCTGGGTGTGGCTCGGGTCAGGTTCGTAGACGGCGGCGCGGATCAGCGGTTCGAACAGCTCCTCGGGCCGCTGCGGCACCGGCTCCCGCATGATCATCATGGCCACCTGGCATTGCCAGTTCCGCCGGGCCTGCCGGTTGTGGCGCTCGTCGCCTGAGGGTGCGGGTGGCGGCGCGAGGCCGAGAAGGTTGAGTACCTCGAGGAGACACCGCTCGTACCGGTCATAGCGCTCGAAGCGACCCTCATCCATAGCAGGGACTCTACGTGTGGGTACACCCAGGCGTTTCGGCCTGCGCGACGAGAGGCGGTGGATGCGGAGTACCCACCAGTCGGCGAACAGGTCGACGCGGTCGTCCAGGAGATCAGCCGGTGACCGGCAGCGGTGGTAGGTCCAGGCGCGAGTGCTTGCGGTCGTGCAGCGTCCGGAAATCAACCAGTGTCGCGGGCACCACACCTACGATGGACGGTCGTCGAAGGAGGCCCGGTGGGTTTGTTCTCGCGCAAGAGCAGAGACAATCGCTCGGACGTCGAGCAGTCGCAGGCGACGTTCCAGCGCGCTCTGGCGCTGTTCGACCAGAAGCGCTGGTCGGAGGCAGCCGACGGGTTCGCCGAGGCAGCCGGCGCCGATCCGGGCTCGTCGAGCTGCCTACTGTTCCTCGGGGTCTCGCTAACCAACGCCGGTCGGTGGGAGGAGGCACTCGAGCCGCTGCGCGCGTGCCTCGATCTGCGACCGGAGTACTTCGAGGCGCACAACGCACTCGGCATGGCCCTCGGCAAGCTCGGCCGCTTCGCGGAGGCCGACGAGCACATCGTGCACGCCGCGCGCCTCGGCCACCCGCAAGCAGCGATCACCATGCGGCGGCGGGGTATCGACTACTGCCGCGAATGCCACCGGCCCGTGCACCGGACGGAGCCGGCGAGCGTCGACGTCAGCGTGATCTCCCCCAAGGTCGGCATGCAGTGCACGGCCTGCGACGAGGTGGTCTGCGTTCCCTGCCTGCTCGGCGACGCCGACTCGGCGATCAACGTGCCGTGCCTTCGATGCGGCGGCGAACTCACTGTGATGGAGCTGGACCGCTGAACCCAGCGGGCACAGCCGCAGCAGCCACTGTCGCGCCGCGTGTCGAGAACGTAAACGGCCGGCGTGTGTCGGTCTGAACGAACCACCCTCCGGAGCGTCCGGCACGTGTTCCGGCATCCGCTTCTGCCGCACACCGGGCGCGCCGGTGCTGGCACGTCCGTCACCTTCGGTAGCCGTCGATCTCAGGCTGCCACGAGGACGTCCGGACGTGCAGAGGGCCGGCGCCGTCTGCGCTCACCTCACCTGCGGAATCACCAGTCACCGCAGACCTTGACAGCCGTCTCTGTAGGATGTGGCATATCCGACATGGAAATATCGCCGTCGTTCGCTGCTCGGCAGCGGACTTGCCGCCGCAGGGCTGGTGGCAGCCGATCAGCTTGTCGCGCGCCCGGCGTACGCGCTCGACTCCGAGGACATGGCGAGCAAGATGCTCTTCGGGGACGCGCGCGCCGGCGCCACGGCCGTGCCGCTGCCGAGCGGCAATGGCAACTACCACTCGATCCGGATTCCCGCGATCATCGCGATCCCGGGCACCTCAGTCGTCGTCGCCGTCGCGGAGGCCGGCCCTACGGCGTGTTGGACAACAGCGGCAACTTCAACCTGCTGTACCGCCGTTCCACCGACTCCGGTGTCACCTGGAGCGCGGCGGCGGGGCTGGCCTGCGCGAGCAACGACAGCTGGGGCAACGGCACCCTCGTCTACGACCCGGACCGCAACGAGCTGTGCTGCTTCATGCTGCGCAAGCGGGCGGAGGACCTGGAAGCCGACCCCGCCGTGTACATCGCGACTTCGACCAACCGGGGTGCGACCTGGTCGTCGCCGGTGGCACGTCCCGACCTGGATCGCAACCAGGGCGACAACGACTTCATAGGTCCCGGCAACGGGTCAGGCGATCCACCGACGGCACCCTCTTCGTCCCCGCCAAGGGCCGCCTCATCTACCGACCGCCCGGCGGAGACTGGCAGACCACTCGGCTGGAGCACGGCATGACGACCGGCGCGGTGTATGGCGAGGGCACCGTCGCGGAGCGTGGGGACGGCAAGTTAATCCTGACCTACCGGGCGACCAGCGCCGAACACCAGGCCGACGCGTCACGCAGGGTGGCGATCGGCCATCCCGGCAACTGGGAGCTGCTCGACACCGGTCGGTACTGGCGGGCGCAGATCATCGACTCCTGGTCGCACGCCGCGCAGATCTCCCACACGGTGGGCGGCAGCCGCCGCCTCATCTTCCTCAACTCGGCTTCCCGGACCCGGTGGAACCGGTACGCGATGAAACTGCGCGCCAGCACCGACGACGGTGAGACCTGGGCGACGTATGGCCGGCTCCTCAGCGACGCTCCGCTCGCGAACGAGGGCAACAGGGTCGGTGACCTGCGCGAAGGCGGCTACTCGGCGCTGGCGTCCACCGGCAGCGGCACCGTGTACGCGCTCGTCGAGGCCCGCCGGGTGCAGGTGGCCAACCCAAGCATCGACAGCCTCAACAACTCACCGTGTGCAATCGTACTCCGGCGGTTCGACGCCTCCTGGATCACCGCGCAGGCGTGAGACTCGCGTCGACCTGTCGCAATCCGTCATGCAGCGGCGACGAGGAGTCTGCGCTCGCGCGAAAGGCCGGACGCCGGGGCACCTCGCGCATCTCGACCAATCTGTCGTGCCCCAGGTCGAACCTCGGCCGGCGCCGGCGGACATCGGCCCGGTTCTGGGCGTACCACGGCTGGTACCGCCCGTCCGGCTTACGGTTACTGGCGATCTCGCGGTACACGCTCTGCTGGGCTTTCCGTCCGGACTAGACGGCGAACTCGGCCTCGGTGGCGCCCACGTCAGGGGAGCCAACAGCCGCCGTGGGCCCGATCACCGTCCCAGCCGGTCCGGTAGGCCGTCGATCGTGTCGAGGTCAGGCGGGCCGGCCGCCCAGGCGAGGTCGAACACGCTGACGGCGGGATCGGCGAGGACTGCACACGACAGCCAGTGCTCACCGGGGTCGAGGTGGGCCGCGAGGGTCGGGATCACGGTCCGGGGAATGAGGAGATTCGTGTTCGGTTCGGCGACCACGAGCCGACCGGCGCGAGTTCCGGCCAGGTCGACGATGGCGGTGGGACCGGCTGCGCCGTACACGGAAGCATGTCCCGGGGACTCGTCGCCGACCTCGGCCAGGTTCCCGTCGGGGCGGGACGTGGCGAAGCCGCCTTCAGCGGTGGACAACCAACGACCGGTTCTGATCCGGTGGACCCTGAGGTGCCAGGGCGGCGCCGCGGCCAACCACGTCTCGATCTCGACGTCGTCAAATGGCTTCCAGTGTGACCGGAGCACCCCATGACCCACTGACGCGTCACCGACGTCCTCCCGAACCCGATAGTGTCTGCCGTCATCGGAGACCGCCAACATGCTGTCGGGCGCGACCTCGACCAGGTCACGGTTGCCCATGGGCACACTGAAACCGAACCGCGTGGAGTAGGCGAACTTCGCGTACTTCTCGGCGCCGTGCTTCAACGATCCCGTCGTCTGGCCGTTCACCAGGGCCACGACGTGCGACGATTTCGGGGAGCGGTACATCACCATTCCGGCGGGCGGGATCGCATGGACCGCGGACAGCTCCGGTAGCGGCGCCTCCTCGACGGTCCAGAACGGGTGGTCGGCCGGGGCGGCGAGCGGGATACCGGCCTTGAGCGCCCAGTACGGCGACCCCGGAGAGTTGTACCGTTCGGTCATGTGCAGGTTCGGGTAGGCGTAGCCCAGGGTCAGGGTGCCATCTGCCGCGAAGATCGGCTGCCGCACCCACCACCGGACGTTGCGCAACGCCAGGCCCTTCACCACGCCCCAGGGCAACGCCTCGACGTTCGCGTACGCCAGCGCGCCCCAGAACGCGCTCTGCGCGAACCTGTAGGTCAGACTCCGGCCGAACGGGAGTGCGCTGCCGTCGGCGGCGAACCAGTGGACGTGGTCGGTGGCGAACGCGATCGCGCGCTCCCGGAACCGGTCCGCGCGCGGGGTCCTCGCCGCCGGCAAGCCGTGCGTAGATCAGCCCGTAGAAGTGCATCGCCCATGGGATGTACCAGTCGCCGCGTCCGCTGGGGCCGTCGTGGTACCAGCCGGTACCGACGGCGAACCCCTCGATGGTGTCGAGCGCCTCGTGCATCTTCGTGGCGTCGTGGCGGGCACCCACCCGGGCCAGGCCGAGGTTCACCAGCACGCGGAAGAACTGCCAGTTGTTGTGGACGACCGGGTGGTCATTGATGCCGAGCAGCCAGGCCGCGACCCGCTCCCGCTCGGCCGCCGACAACGGTGCCCACAGCTCCTGTGCCGCGGTGGCCAGCCCAAACCCGATCGCTGCCATCTCCACCATGCGCTGATCGGTGCCGGTCACCGCCCCCCAGTACTCGGGGTGAGTGGGGTCGGTGCCATTCACCAGCCCTTCGCGGTACCGGTCCCAACTGCCGAAGCTGCCGCCTCCGGCGGCCAGCGGGGCCAGTGCCCACAGCGGCCGGGCAAAGCCTTCCAGTTCCGCGGCGGCCTCGTCGAACGAGGCGCCCGTGTGGCCGAGGCGAACACGCGCCGAGCCAGGACGGAACCTGGGTATCAGCGCCGTGCACCACTCGCGGACGGCACCCTGGAAATCGGTACGCGTCCGAAGCAGATCCGATCGGCTGCCGGTGGAGCCGGGGAGAAATGCACCTGACACGGATCGACCTTCCTGCGCTACGAACAGATATCTGCTAGATGTCCTACAAATTGCGCAAGAGTAGGCGGCTGCCGCGCGGGTGTCAAGATCGGCATATATCTACAGGTCGGGGCGAGACGCAGTCCCTCGCCGGCGACCCGGACCGTACGTGGCGGTCATTCTCGTGTGTTTCTTCCGGTTACGCAGCTCGCGTACCCGGGTCGCCCGGATCGAACCCCCACAAAGGAGTGCCCATGCCTCGACATCGGCTCGACGCCCGCCTGCTGTCCACCGGGTGCGCTGCCCTGGCATTCGCCGCGGCAACCGTATCCGTGACCAGCGTCGCCGCCGCTGAACAAACCGTAAGCGACGCCTGGTCCACATCCTGCGACGCCGAGGCCGCAGGCTACCGGCCGGTGCGAGGGCTCGACCTGCCCACCGCGGCGAACTGGCTGGACGCGACGCCGCCGTACGCTTTCGAGGAGACCGCAAGCGTCGCCGGCGGTTTCGACCGGGTCGGCTACTGCCTGGAGCTCACCACCGCAGCGGGTACGAGCTGGGTGTGGACGTCGATGGAGGCGCTGAGCGGCAACCCCGATGACGTGGGCCTGCCGACCCGGATGGAGCAGTCGCGGCACCAGTTCGTCGACGACCTGGCAGTCGCCTCCAATGTGCCCGGCGTACCGGAGGTCGACGGTGGCCCCGGCTGGGTCGAGCTGTGGCCCAACCAGTACGACGCAACGGGTTCGCGGCAGGTACCGGGAGCGTCCGAGACCGTGCGCGATGCCGACGACGCGATCCTGTGGGCGAACGGGTACGGCTCGTTCCAGGTGCACGCGTTCGCCGACGCGGGCGACGCCCGCGGCCCGCGGGCCGCGGGCGCTGCCACCGCGACTCCGGTGCTGGCCGTCAACGCCTTCACCACCCCCGGCCCGCAGACGATGGACGTCGGCATCGGCGCCAACCCGGTCGAGAACCCCGACTGGACGTCCGCCCAGAACGCCGGCGACTGCACCGCCCGGCGGCTCACCTTCTACGCCCGGCCCTCGCTGGCCCGGGCGGACACCGCGCCGATCTCGCGGCAGGTGGTCCCCCGCCCCGGCCAACGCGCCACCAGCGTGTCGGTGCCGGTCAGCGGGGTGGCAGTCGACCCGAACGTCACCGCGGTCGAGCTGCGGACCACCCGCGACGGCCGGCGGACGACCCGACGGACCACCGTCTCACCCGCGACACCGCCACCGTCCGCGCCACGTCGCCGCTCGGCGACACCGTCCGCGCCACGTCGCCGCTCGGCGCCGGCACGCCGTCTTCGGTGCCGGGCCGCGTCGCCGCCTCGTCCGGGAAGTGACAGGCGCTCGTGCCGGTATCGGCGTCGTCTGCCCGCAACGCCGGCCGGGTCTGTACGCAGACAGCACGGCCGCGGCTGATCGGGCAGCGCGGCGCGAACGCACACCCCGGCGGTATCTCGGTGAGGTCGGGCGGCTGTCCCGGGATCGGGAGCAGCCGTTCCGCCGTGCTGTCGAGCCGCGGCAGCGCGCGCATCAGGGCGGCGGTGTAGGGATGCCGCGGCCGGGTGAAGATCGATGTGACCTCGCCGGTCTCCACGATCCGTCCGCCGTAGGTCACGGCGGCCCGGTCGGCGGTCTCGGCGACCACTCCGAGGTCGTGGGTGATCAGTACGACGCCGGCCCCGGTCTCCTCCCGGGCCAGCCGGAGTACGTCGAGGATCTGCGCCTGGACGCTCACGTCCAGTGCCGTGGTGGGCTCGTCCGCGATCAGGACCTTCGGTCGGTTGGCGATCGCCATGGCGATCATCACCCGCTGGCACATCCCCCCGGAGAACTGGTGCGGGTACTGGTCGTAGCGGGCCCGCGGATGGGGCACGCCCACCAGCTCCAGCAGTTCCACGACCCGCTCCCACGCCGCGTCGGCCGACATGGCCCGGTCGTGCACCCGCAGCGCCTCCGCGATCTGGTCACCGACCCGCTGCACCGGGTTGAGCGCGGAGATGGCGTCCTGGAAGATCATCGCCACGTCACGACCGAGCCGCCGCCGCAGCTCCGCCTCCGGCAGGCTCAGCAGGTCCACGCCGCCGAGCATCACCTCGCCGGAGACCCGCCGCAGGTTCGCCGTCTGGAGCAGGCCCAGCGCGGCGAGCACCGAAACGCTCTTGCCCGAACCGGTCTCCCCCACCACGCCGAGTGTCTCGCCACCGTGGACGTCGTAGCTCAGCCCGTCGACCGCGCGCACCACACCCGCTGGCGTCGAGAACTCGACGACCAGGTCCCGTACGCTCAGCACCGGCTGGCCAACGCCGCGATCCGGCACGGCCCGCGTGGTGCCGCTGTGGGCGAACGCGTCTCGGACCACACCTTCCAGCGCTCCACCCGACGCCGACGGCCTCCTTCGCGCCGAATTGCCGGCGCGTTGCTGCGAGATGTCCTACAGATTTCGATACCGTAGGCGGGACCCGATCATGGTGTCAAGGGTGGAAAGATATCCTACAAGTTCATGCGGAACGGGGAGGGCGATCAACAGCGTGGCAACTCGGCAGAATGACGGGCAGCCGGAGTTCCGGCGGCTCGGCAACACCCCTCCGCTGCACCAGATGGTGCAGCAGGAGATCAGAAGCTACATCCTCAGGCAGGGGCTGCGCCCCGGTGACCCACTCAAGCCCGAGTCCGAGCTTGCCCGGCTGTTCGGGGTCAGCCGCAACTCGGTCCGCGAGGCGGTCAAGGCGCTGGAGTCCACCGGCGTCCTGGAGACGCGACGCGGCAGCGGCGTCTACGTGTGCGACTTCTCCTTCACCCCGCTGCTCGAGCACCTCCCCTACGGCCTCATGCAGGACTACCGGGCCCTGCGGGAACTGGTCGCGTTGCGGAAGACCCTCGAAGCCAACCTGGTCGGCGACGCCATGCGGGCCATGTCGCCCACCAGCCTCGCCGCGCTGCGGGAGAACCTCGAGACGATGCGCAGACTCGCCGAACAGGGGGAAGGCATCGCCGAACAGGACCGCCAGTTCCACCAACTGCTGTTCCGCGACCTCGGCAACAGTATGTTGCTGAGGCTGTTCGACCAGTTCTGGCTCGCCTACCACGCCGCAGCGCCACCGGCACGCGGGCGCACGCCGGTGGACGCCTACCACGGCCACGCCGCCATCTTCGACGCGATCCTCAGTGGCGACCCGGACCAGGCCCGTACGGCGATCCAGGACCACTACCTCGGCATCGAGTCCAAACTCACCGAGGACCCACCGACGGAGACGCCGCCGCCCGCAGAGACACCCACGCAGTCGGATTCCGACCCGACGACGGAGGTTCGACCGTGAGATCCGGACACTGTGCAGCAGGGACGGTCAGCCGGCGTCGGGACCGGCGCGCGCTGGCGACGTGTTCGCTGTCACGGTCGTGCTGACGGTGAGCGCCGCAGCACCGCCGCCCCCGGCCGTCGAGGTCGACGACGGCGCGGTCGCCGCACGCCGAAGGCAACCAGGACCCCGACCTCGATCAGGCAGCGTCCGGTGGGCCACCGGCGAGACCGACCTGGCAGCCCTGCCATGAGAACGCCGCCCACATTGCGCGCCATGGCGGAGACCAGCTACCGGGCGATGTTCGACGCCGCCCGGCTGGCCCGGCTGCGCGGGCTGGCCCGGCTGGACGAGCCGATGCTGGTGACCGCCTTCGACACCCCGGCGGCGGTCCGGCGGCTGGCCAGGACCGAGGTGTTGCTCACCGGCTGGGGCTGTCCGCCGCTGGACGAGCGGATGCTGGCAACCGCCCCCCGGCTGCGCGCGGTGCTGCACGCCGCCGGCACGGTCAAGGAACACGTGACCGAGGCCTGTTGGCGGCGCGGGCTGTTGGTCACCACGGCTGCCGAGGCGAACGCCGTCCCGGTGGCCGAGTACGCTCTCGCCGCCGTGCTCTTCGCCGGCAAACGGGTGCCGCACGCCGCCGCGCTCTCCCGATCCGCTCGCGCGATGGTGCAGGCACCCGGGCTGCGGGCCAACCTCGACCGTACGGTCACCGTGGTCGGCTTCTCCCGGATCGGCCGGCGGGTGGTGGAACTGTTGCGCCCGTTCGCCCTGCGGGTGCTGGTCGCCGACCCGTACGCCACCCCGGAGCTGGTGGCCGCCAGCGGGGCGGAGCTGACCGAGTTGGACGCGGCGCTGCCGGTCAGCGACGTGGTCAGCCTGCACGCTCCGGCGGTACCGGCCACCTACCGGTTGCTGGACGCCCGCCGGCTGGCGCTGCTACCGGACGGCGCCACCGTCGTCAACACCGCTCGCGGCGCCTTGGTCGACACCGGGGCGCTCACCGTCGAGTGCCGGTCCGGCCGGCTCTCGGCACTGCTCGACGTCACCGACCCCGAACCGCTGCCCGCCGACTCCCCCTGTGGACCCTGTCCAATGTCATGATCACGCCGCACGTGGCCGGCTCGCTGGACACCGAGATCCGACGACTGGTGGACGCCGCGCTCGACGAACTGGAGCGGTACGCGCGCGGCGAGGCGGCACTGCACCCGGTACGCCGAGCGGACCTGCAGTACACCGCCTGATCCAGCGCTCGACGCCGATCCGCGCGAGCTGGCCGACCTCGCCGGACCGGCGTCTCATACGGACGTCGCGGTCCGTTGCTGGACGGCTGCGCGAACGGTCGATCGCCCGCATGGTCCAAGCGGGCGAACCGGCGCCCGTCATCCGCACCGCCCGGCGGTGTGAGGCAGTACGGCAGCTGCCGTCCGCGGGGATCACGCGTCCGCTGCGCGAGCGTCGTGCGCGAAGAGGGGGGCGAGCCGCTCGGCCATCAGGCGGTAGCCGTCCGCGTTCGGATGCAGACCGTCCGGCAGCAGGTGGGAGTCGTCCGGTCCGAGCAAGCTCGGGCCGTGGACGAAGTGCGGCCGCGCGTCGCCACGGAGCCGTAGGGTGGTCACCGCGTCGGCGACGGCGCCGCGTACGTCTTCGAGGGTCATTGTCGCCGCGTTGGGCAGCCGCTCGCGGCTCGGCGAGGTGATCGGCGAGATCACGACGACGGGTACCCGGGGATGGGCGTCGCGGACCGCCTGGATGAATCCTGATACCTGGCCGGCAAGGGTACGGGGGCTGAAGCTCCCGCGATCGTAGACGTTGATCCCGAGACACAGCGAGATCAGGTCCGCCCGGGTGCCTGCGATGGCCCGGGCGGCGATCGGATCGAGGTGGCACTGCCCGCCGAAGCCGAGGCAGGTCAGATCCCACCCGAGGCGCCGGGCCACCAGGGCGGGCCAGGTCTCGCTCGGTCCCGGGGCCGTGCGGCACTGCGTGACGGAACTCCCGTACGTGACCCAGCGGAGGTCCCCGTCGTCGCCGGTGGGGTCGGCGGTGGTGGCACCGTGCAGGATCAGCGGGCCGATCCGGGTCTCGCCGAACTGGGGCAGCCAGACCTCGACAGCCTTGGTGCCGGGTGGCAACGTGACGCGGCTCGTCGTGGCCCCGGCCGCGAGCGGCTCTCGCCGCCACAGCGCGCCGTCCACGAGCACGTCGACCGGCGTCACCTCGTCGTCCAGCGCGATGATCCGCAGTTCCAGCGCGGTCGCGTCGGTACGGACGGTCGCCCGGACACCGGCCGCCATCCGCGCCCGCGCGACCAGGTAGGGGGCGTGGGCGGTGTCCACCCGGTCCGGCGGCAGCCGCCACGGCTGCCAGGCGCCATCCTCCTGGGTCCAGGCCAGGCTTCCCCGCCAGATTCCTGGGGAGTCCGGGTCCAAGGGCCAGGCCGGCTGACCCGGGTCCATTCGCGCAGCCACCTCGACCTCGATATACCCGGGGCCCAGAAGACGGTGTCGAGGTCGACGCTGATCGTGCGGCCGTCGTTGACCGCCACGCGTCGGTCGCAGCCGACCGCGAGGACGTAACCGATCCCACAGTGTTCAAGGTCAGCGCGCAGGCCGGGATCGGCGCCGTAGACCTCGTCGCCGGTCACCCATCCTTCTTCAGGAAGCCTGCCTCGTCAGTGGCCAGCACGGCGTCAGGGTGGCCGAGTTGCTCGATCAGCCAGGCCCGCACGTCGTCACGGACGGCGTCGGCGTCCCACACCGCCGTACGCAGCAGCCGCTGCATCGCCTGCGGATCATCGTGGCCTGCCCGTTCCGCCAGGGACCAGCAAGTCTTGCGTTCCACGCGCGACAGCAGCCCTTCCACGAACTGCCCGGCGGTCCGGCGTGGCTCCGCGCGGACGAACCGTTCAGCGACACGCGTCACCGCCTCGTCCAGGATGACCCGCCACTGATCAACGTCTACGCTGTGGCACACGGCCACCGCACGATCTTCGGTTGTCCTCACAAACCATCGATGATCAACGCGGTGGCCGTCCTCATGCCCACGCCACGCCCATGGCCGAAGCCAAGTGACGTTGGAGTACTAACGACCCGGAGGTGAGCCTGCCGCAGATTGACTCGCATGTCGATCCTGCGCTGTTCAGCCGGTTCAGCGGGATCCCGACGTCAGACGGCTTTGATGAGGTTGTCACCAAGCAGACCAGCGATCTGTCCGATTCGTGCGTGGTTGTGGAGTCGGCGGGTCACGTAGGCGACCGCGTGCCGGTTCGTGAACGACCAGTACCCGGCAGACCCCCCAAGGCCGCCGAGGCCGACGAAGTTGGCGGTGCGGAACATGCCGAGGGTCCAACTGACCCGTTCCTGGACCGTCTGGTCCACCGCAGTGACCTGGGTGGTGACGAACTCGGTGTGCAGTTTCTCGCCGAGCAGTTCGCGGAGCGGTCCGTTTTCGTCGGTGACCGTGGAGTAGAAGCGGGCCAGGCCACGGGCGGAGGTGTGCAGGTTTATCGCAGCGAAGGTCGACTGCCGGAATGCCCTGGAGTTGATGCGGTCCATGTCCATCGCGCCGGGCGGCAACGCGAGCGTGCGCTCGTAGGTGGGGCAGACCTCAACCAGCATCTGGGCCGCACCGCCGGGAAGGCCGTGCTCGAGCGTTGCCACGCGTGGAAGCTCCGTGGTAGGGACGCCGAACCAGGCGTCCAGGCCGAGAGCGGGGCGCGCCACGTCGTTGAACCAGCCTCCGAGTGGCCGTCCGGTCGCCGCCCGCAGGACGCCGTCGATGATGTGGCCGTAGGTGAGGGCATGCTCCGCGACCGTGGTGCCGGGAGGTGTCTCCGGCGCTGCCTCGGCGAGGATGTTCCGCAGCGCCTCCTCGTCGATCAGATCGATGGATTCGGCTGCGGGTGGGAAGGCCGGCTGGCCGGCCTGGTGGGTAAGAATCTGCCGGAGGGTGGTGTGCTCCTTGCCAGCCTGACCGTACTCGCGCCAGTACCTGGATACCGGTTCATCGAGGCCGAGCCCACCCTGGGCGACCGCGGTCAGCGCAGCCAGCGCGGCGAACGGCTTCGATGTCGAGTAGGTGTGGACGAGGGTGTCTTCGTGCCACGGCCTGGTCCTCTCGGCGTCGCTCCATCCGACGTTGAGGTTGACGACCTCCGTGTCATCCTTCCAGATGGCAAGTCCGGCGCCGGTCTCCTGACCGTCGGCGACCAACTTCTCCAGAATTTCCTTGACGGGCTCGTATCCGGCGCCTGCGGTCCCTGTGACAGTCATGAGGTATGCCTCCTCGAAGGCGTACGGCCAATCATGTAATCGAATTACATTCGAGCAGTGTTCGGGTTGTCTCGTCAAGCGCCCCAGTCGCCGTCCGTATGCCAGCGTCACGGGGATGCCTTGGGGGTGCACGCAGGACCCTGCGGTAACCAACCAGGTGTCCCGGTGGCCGTGCTCGGAAATAAGGACGAAGGCGACAATATCCTTTCCTCGGTACAGCCGACTCCGAAGACCGCGAGGGTACCTCGTGCAGGCGCGGCCAGGGTAGGGCAAGCTGCGGCCAGGGAGCGCTCTCGGGTCCTGGGCCCGCAGTCTCGCTCGGGTCCGGCATCGGGGTCGATCGCGGCGTCGCCAAGCCCCCGCCGGCCCCGCTGGCAGAGCGCCCGTGCCGGGGCTTCTGGATGTTTGGCCGTTGCCCACTTCTTGTAATCCGATTACATTCCCTCCTATGAACCGACCAACGGACCCGACCGGAAACTCCTGGTGATCTCCTCCGTGACCGCCTGCGAGATCCTGCTCAGCGGCGGCACCGTCGTCACCATGGACGAGGACCGCCGTGTCATCGACGACGGTGCCGTTGCCATTTCCGCTGGCCGGATCACCGCTGTCGGCACCGCTGCCGAACTGGCACACCTGGCTGCGCGCCGGACGGTGGACTGCCGCGGCAGTGTCGTGATGCCCGGCCTTGTCGACACCCACACGCATCTGTACCAAGGTTTGGCGCGGAGCCTCGGTGAGGGAATGCCCCTGTGGTCGTGGCTCGCCGAATTGATGTGGCCCTACGCCGCGCACATGACCACCGACGACGCCCGGATCGCCGCCCTCCTCGGCTCTGTCGAAGCCGCCCGCGCGGGCACTACCGCACTGCTCGACCACCACTACGCCCCATCCGACCCCCAGGCAGTCCTGGCGGTCGCCGACGCTGTCGAATCGGTCGGGCTTCGCGGCGTGGTCGCTCGGGGGATGGCGGGCACACCCAGTGCGGTCGCCACGGCCCACGGCCTGGCCGGCCGTCTCTTCTCGCGGACGAGCAGTGACGAGGTCCGGCTGACCAAGGAGTGCATCGAGGCGCGGCCTCCGGGCAGCCGGGTACTGGTTTGGCCTGGGCCCCACAACGTCACCTATGCAGACCAGGATCTGCTACGGGCCACCGCTGAGCTCGCCCGCGACGCAGGAACGGGATGGCATACGCACTGTGCGTCGACCCCCCATGACCCTGAGGTCTACCGGGCCGCCTACGGCACCACGCCGGTGGCCTGGCTCCACAGGCACGGACTACTCGGCCCGCGGACAACGCTGGCCCACGGCATCCACCTCGATGACGCCGAGGTGCGCATGGTGGGGGAAACAGGCACGGCGGTCGCCCACTGCCCGGTCTCGAACCAGTACGGTGCCGACGGTGTCCTGCGCCTGCACGACCTGCGTCGCGCCGGGGCGGTCGTTGGACTCGGCACTGACGGAGCGGCCTACAACCACCGCCAGGACCTGTTCGAGTGCATGAAGCAGGCCGTGCTCGTGCAGCGGATGCACCACCTCGACCCAAGAGCCTCGGACAGCGGCGAGGCGCTTGAACTCGCAACCAGAGAAGGCGCCCGACTACTCGGCATCGACGCGGGCACCCTGGCACCGGGAAAGCTGGCCGACGTCACCGTCGTCGGGCTCGACGCCCCTCACCTGACGCCGCACCACCACATCCCGGCGACGCTCGTCTACGCAGCCCGCGGCTCGGACGTCACCATGACGATCGTCGGCGGCCAGGTTGTCTTCGAGCAGGGCACCTGCACCTTCGTCGACGAGGACGCGGTCTGTGCGCAGGCGCTCGAACGAGCAAGCGCGCTGGTACGGCGTGCCGGGATCTCGCGGTCACACCCTCGACGCACCGCTGTCGACGCGACCCCGGATCACACCCGGCGAGCCGAAGCGATAGCGACCCGACGTGTGTCGGCCCCTGTTTCCGCCGACCCGATGCACCGAAGCGAGGGGTGACATGACCGTGACCGAAGGACGCAATCGGACCGAGGTCGTTCAGGCGATGACGGCAGACCGACGCGACTTCCACCAGCATGCCGAACCGGGCTGGTGCGAGGTACGGACCGCGTCCTTGGTGGCCCGGCGACTCGCAGACCTCGGCTTCACGGTACGTGTGGGCCGTGACGTCGTCGCCCCATCCCGGCCCGGGCTGCCCTCGCAGGACGAGCTCGACGCCGCCTTCCAGCGCGCTCTCGAGCAGGGCGCCGATCTCGAGTACGCCGAACTGCTGCGCGACGGCTTTACCGGCGTCGTGGCGACCCTGACGGGCAGGAGGCCCGGCCCGACGATCGCCCTGCGGTTTGACATCGACGCCAACTACGGTGACGAGTCGAGTGACCCCGCGCACACCGCTCAAACGCACGGCTACCGTTCAGTCAACGGCGGTGTCCACCACAGCTGTGGTCACGACGCGCACACGGCGATCGGCCTGGCTGTGGCCCGTGACCTCGCCGCCGCAGTCGACTCCCTGGTGGGCGAAGTCCGACTCATCTTCCAGCCCGCGGAGGAGGGCTTGCGGGGTGGTCCAGCCATGGTGGCCGCCGGTGTCATCGACGGTGTCGACGTCCTGCTCGGCTGCCACATAGGTGTTCAGGCGAGGACGACCGGCGAGGTGATCGCTGGTTACCGGAGGATCCTGGCCAGCCACAAGTTTGACGTGCACTTCCTCGGACGCAACTCGCACGCTGGGATCTCGCCGCACGAAGGCCGCAACGCCATTCAAGCCGCCGCGATCGCGGTCGAGAACCTGCTCGCCATCAGCCGGCACGGTGACGGCGAGACGCGGGTCAACGTCGGAACCATCCGCGGGGGCGAGACACGGAACGCGGTCCCGGCCAAAGCCGTCCTGTGTGGCGAGGTGCGCGCCGACGACAACGTGATTCTCGGCTACCTGCGCGACCGCGTCGACGATGTGGTGCGCGGTGCCGCTGCCGTTGCCGACGTTGACGTGCAGGTCGAGGTGGCCGGCGGGGCCGAAGGGGCGGACAGCACCGAGCAGCTGGCGGCGATGGTCGCCCAGGTGGCGGGCCGCGTCGAAGGCGTCACTGTGGTACGTCAGAGCGCGGACTTCAAGGCCAGTGACGACATGAGCAGCTTCATGAACGCCGTGCAGCGCTCCGGCGGGCAGGCGGTGTACTTCGGGCTCGGGTCAGATCTCGGCGACGTGCACCACGCGCCGTTCTTCGACATCGACGACGATGCGCTGGTCATCGGCCGTGACATCTTCCTCGGCTGCTTGCGGGAACTGGGCACACTGGCATGAGCGCCGATGTCCTCTTCGCCGGCGGGACCGCGGTCCTGCCCGTGGGGCCCGTCCTTGCCGACGTGGCAGTGCGGGATGGCGTGATTACCGCGGTCGGTGAGCCGGGGACCCTCGCCGCCGACCACGTCGTGGATGTTCGCGGCCTCGTCGTCCTGCCGGGCGCCATCGACGTCCACGTGCACTTCCGTCAGCCCGGGTTCGAGTACAAGGAGGATTTCGCGAGCGGCACCGCGGCGGCGGCGTGCGGAGGCGTTACGACGGTCTGCGACATGCCGAACACACATCCGCCGGTGACCACCGCCTCCCGTTTCCGAGCCAAGCAAGCACTCGCTGCCAATGCCGCGCACGTCGACTTCGCCTTGTGGGCGGGGGGAACCGACCTCTTCGAGTTGACGGAGATGGCCGCCCTGGGAGCTGTCGGAGTCAAGGTCTACATGAACCGGTCCCACCGCCCCGACGACCCGTACGCCGCAGAGCTTTCGATGCCCGACGACGAGACCCTGCGCAAGGTGTTCTGGCTTGCCGCCGATCTCGGCCTGCCGGTCGCCGTCCACGTCGCCGACCATGAGCATGAGGCCCGGGTCCGGGCACGGCTGCAAGCAGTCAGCACCACCGATGCCCGCCTCGTCTGCAGGTCATACCGCAGCGACGGGGTCCTCGACGGGCTCGAGCGCGTGCTGGCAGCCGCCCGTGACATCGGAACCCGGGTGCACGTCGCCCATGCCTCGCTCGCCCCCACCTCCGCGATCGGCATGATCGCCGCCGCGCGCGACGCCGGCGGGAACGTCAGCTGCGAGTGCGGACCCCCGGCCCTGCTCGAGGACGAGCTCGACACCCTGGGCGTGCGCGGAGTGCCGTTCGCGTTTCCGCCCGACGACGCGGACTTCTACTGGTCGTCTCTCGCCGACGGCAGCATCGACCTCGTGGCCACCGACCACGCACCCCACTCCAAGGCTGACAAGGACGTCGGGCGGAACAACGTGTGGGACGCCCCACCCGGCTATCCCGGCGTGGAAACCTCGCTCCCGCTCATGGTCGACGCCGTCCTGTCCGGCAGGCTCACCTGGCGACGCCTGGTCGAGCTCACCAGCGCCGCCCCCGCCCGACTTTGCGGCCTCACCACGAAGGGCGCCATCGCGCGCGGCGTCGACGCCGACCTCGTCCTCGTCGACCCCAGCACCAGCCGGGTCGTCGCCGCCGACCGACTGCACAGCAAGGCTGGCTGGACGCCCTTCGAGGGTCGGCAACTTTCCGGAGCTCTGACCGCCACCTACCTGCGCGGCCGTCTCGTCGCCCAGGACGGTCAGGTCGTCGACGGCCAGCACATGGGCCGGTTCGTGTCCCCGCCTCGGTGGGTTTCTGAGAGGGGGCAGTCGTGCTGATCGGATGTGCGACGTTGCGGTCGGTGGGCTGGGGGCCTCGGGTGAGTCGGCGGATCTTCTGGTTGGCGGCAGCCCAGCGGATCAGCCTTCCCGATCACTCACCTGCCCTGCCAGATCTCCTTTCAGACCAGCTCCGGCACCCGAATGCGTCCAGATGCCGCAGATCCCTACACCGGAGACTCACGAACCAATGAAAATCGGACTGCACTACAGCTTCCAGGTCGGCCCTCACGAGTCCGGTCAGGCGGTCGTCGACCGGGGCTTGCGCGACATCGCGACGGCCGACACGCGAGGCTTTTCCTCCGTCGTCTTCGCCGAGCACCACTTCCTCGACGACGGGTGGCTGCCACGCCCCATGCTCCTCGCGAGCGCCGCCGCGGCCGTGACCACGAACATGCGGATCGGCACGGATATCGTGATCCTAGCCCTGCACCACCCCGTTGCGGTCGCCGAGGAGGCCGCGGTGCTGGACCTCATGTCGGGTGGAAGAGCCATTCTGGGCGTCGGTCTCGGCTGGATCAAGGCCGAGTTCGCAGGCTTCGGCGTGCCCTACGAGGAGCGCGCCCGCATCTACCAGGAGTCGATCGGGATGGTCCGCCGACTCCTCGCCGGCGAGGTCGTCGACGGCCACGGCCACTACAGCTTCACCGGCGCGCGCATCCGTCCCCTTCCGGTCAATCCGAGCGGTGTACCGCTGTGGATGGGGGCTCTGGAGGGTCCCGGCGTCAGACGGGCCGCCACGAGTGGCGACGCCTGGGTCATGCCGCCCGGCAACCGCATCGACAAGCTGCACCGTCAACTCGCCTTGTTTCGCGAGACGCGGGAGGAGGCCGGCCTGCCGCCCGCCGCGGAACAGCCGCTGCGCCGAGAGGCGTTCGTCGCCGATACCGACGACAAGGCCTGGGAGCTGTTCGCGCCCGGGATCCGGCACGAATACGGCACTGTCTACCGGTCGCTGCACCCCACGTACCCAGATGACGACTCCATCGACAACCTCAAGCGTTGGGCCGACGGGCTGTTCCTGATCGGCTCGCCCGAAACAGTGGCCGCGGAGCTGCGTCGCTACGAGGACGAACTCGGTGTCACCGAGTGCCTTGTCAGGATCCAGTTGCCCGGCGTCAGCGAGGGCGCGATCGGCGACGCCCTCGACGGGTTCGCACAGACGATCACGATGGTGGCTCGCCACTAGCCAGGTCTGCGCCACGCTGCGGCTTCGCGGGCAATCCGGCGCAGGAGGGGCCTAGCCAGGCACCCCACCGATATGTAATCTGATTACAAAATTTGGTCCTCAGGAGGTCGACTCGATGAACAACCCGTCCGACCAGGAAGAGATCCTCCGGCTGCACCGCGACTGGTACTACTCCAACTTCAACATCAACATCCCGCTCATGCGGACGATCTTTCCAACCGGGGAAGAGAACTTCCTGATGTTCAACCTCAACGACCATCCGTACTTCGGAGTCGACGACCTGGCCGGTCTCTGGTCGTACTACGCCCGCACGGGCGACTGGGGGATGTGCGAAGACTACATCGTGCGCTTGGAGGTGTCGGGCGACATGGCGTATGTGGTCTCCGAGGGCACCTTCCCCGCAAAGCAGGTGAGGGACGAGGAGGGCAACGACCTGCCGGAGGACCAGTACGTCGACCAGACCACGCACTACCGGTCGACCGAGGTCTACAAGCGGGACGACGGCCAGGGCAACCCACGGTGGACGATGTGGCACTTCCACTGTTCGACCCGCCCCGACGACGACGAGGCGCCACCGGCGAAGACCGACAAGGACGCGGCGTCGGTCCGGGGCCTCGGCAACACGCCGTACAGCACCGGCGTCCGTACCGACTTCTCCGCGTACCTCGGCGGCTGACCGCGGCCGGGCCGAAGGCGAGGTGCACAGTGACGTTCTCGGTCGTCGCACGCGATGAGGCCACCGGACAGCTCGGCGTGGCCACGGCTACCCACGCCTACGGCGTCGGTCCGGTCGCGAACCACGCACGGGCCGGGGTCGGTGTCGTCGCGACCCAGTCGTTCGTGGAGGTTTCGTACGGACCGCTCGGGCTGGACCGGATGGCGGCAGGAATCGCCCCGGACCGTGCCCTGGCGGCGCTGCTGTCCGCCGACGCGGACCGCGAAATCCGGCAGGTGGCCTTCGTGGACGCGTCGGGCGCAGTCGCCGAGCACACCGGTGCCCAGTGCGTGCCGTCTTGTGGAAGCGTGGTCACTGGCTCGTCGATCACCATCGGCAACATGCTCGACAACGACCGGGTGTTACCCGCGATGTCCGAGGCCTACGCCACCGCCGAAGGCGACTTCGCCAACCGCCTGCTCGCCGCGCTCGAGGCCGGCGACAAGGCCGGCGGCGATGTCCGTGGCCGGATGTCAGCGTCACTGCGGGTCGTCGCGGCCGAGCCGGCGCTCCGCCCCTGGGAGGGAACCGTCTACGATCTACGGGCGGACTTCGATTCCGACCCGCTGGGCTCCCTGCGCACCAGCCTGCGCATCAGCAACGCATACCGCGTCTTCTTCGACGCCGTCTTCGCGCCCGGCATCGTCACCGGTCCCACCCCGTTGGACGGCGACGCCCTGGAGAACGCGCTCGTCGGTCTCGCCGCGACCCAGCGCGACCTCGGCGAGGACCGGGAACCCACGCTCTGGCAGGGCGTGCTGCTACTACGATCGGGCGAGACCGACCGGGGCTGCGCGCTGATCGCCGAGGCGATCGCGGTCCGTCCCCGGTTCGCCGCCTTCGTCGACGGGTTGGCCCGCGTCGGTGCGATTCCGCTGACCGCCGACCAGGTCCTGGAACGGGCGAAGCGATGAAGGTTGGCTTCGCCCTCGGCAGCGGCTTCCGCCCGTCCCGCCTGGCTGCCGTGGCCCGGGCCGTGGAGGTCAGCGGCTTCGACAGCATCTGGTCGACCGAGGACTACTTCGCGACCGGCGGGTTCGCCGGTGCCGCTGTGGTGCTCGGCGCCACCGAACGGATTCGGGTCGGCACGGGCGTCGTCTCGGCGTACGCCCGCCATCCGGCCCTGACCGCGATGGAAGCCGGTACCCTGGCAGCGGCCTTCCCGGACCGGTTCCGGCTCGGCCTCGGGGCCGGCGGTCTGGAATGGCTCGACCAGCAGGGCATCGCCCACCCGCGTCCGCTGGCCGCCGTCCGCGGCAACGTCGAAGCGATCCGCGCCCTACTCGCCGGCGAGGAGCTGACCGGCACGTACGGTGGCTTCGCGTTCGACCATGTCCACCTCGAGTTTCCGCCCGAGAAGGCGCCACCGATCCTCGTCGGCGCGACCGGGCCGAAAATGACCGCGCTGGCCAGCACGGTCGCAGACGGGCTGCTGCTGTCGGTCTTCAGCACACCCGAGTTCGTCCGCATCCAACGCAACATCGCGGGCGCCGTTCCCTACATCTCGACCCTCGCCTTTCTGGCCCTCGACGACACCGTCGCCGAGGCCCGGGCGAAGGTCCGTCCCGTTATCGCGGCCTACCTCGCGGATTCCGCGAGCACGGTCATGACCGACGCGATCGGGATCACCGAGGACCTGCGAGACATCGTCGCGACAGGTGGTGCGGCGGCGCTCGCGGCGCAGATGCCGGACACCTGGGTCGACCAGTTGGCGGTATGCGGTGACCTCCGCGCCTGCGTGGACCGCATCCACGCCCTCGCGGAAGCTGGATCGCAGGAAGTCGCCCTGGCTCCGATCTCCGCCGAGTCCCTGCTGGAAGACATCGACAAGCTCGGTTCGGCATTGCGGGCCGGGTGAATAGAGAGGACCAACCATGCGGCGCAACACGGTGCGTGGCACGCTGGCGGCTGCCGCGCTGCTAAGCCTTGCGGTGGCCGGCTGCGGCGACCCACCCCAGCAGGCGGGGGCCGACGAGGTCATCATCGCCTTTCCCTCTGACGTGGATACGGTCGACCCCCACCAGTTCCGTTCGGTGGCGGCGTACGGCGTGGTCGGCAACATCTACGGCACGCTCCTTCAGGAGGAATACGCCGCACCGGCCGAGGGCGTCCTGGAGTACACCGGTCGCAGCGTGCCGTATCTCGCCGAGTCGGCGAACTGGAACGACACGAAGACGGTGCTCACGCTCAAGCTGCGTCCGGATCTGAAGTTCGCCGACGGAAGTGCGGTCGCAGCCGAGGACGTCGTCTACTCCCTGCAGCGGGCCCTCTCCGACGTGGGATACGTCTCCGCGGTCGGCGCCTGGTTCAACGTCAAGGACCCGGCGAAGGACATCGTGGCGGTCGACAGATCCACGGTCGAACTGCGGGTGACCCACTACTCGGCGCTCATCGAGATGTTCCTGACGTTCCAGATCTTTGCCGTACTCGACAAGTCCACCGCCGAGGCGAAGGCCGCGACCGACGACTCGTGGTCGGCCAAGTTCTTCGCCAAGGACGCCACCGAGTCGGGCCCGTACGTCGTCGACTCGCTCGCCGAGGGCCAGACGACGTTGAGCAAGAATCCCAATTTCACCGCGACCGACCTGTCCGACGCACCCGACAAGGTCGTCGTCAAGAACATGCCCGACCAGCAACAGGCGTTCCTGGCGCTGCAGAACGGCGCGGTCGACATGGTCTACGGGCTCACGCCCGACATCGCACAGGCCGTGGAGAAGGACGCCAACCTCAAGCTCTACGACCTGCCGTACAGCGACATCGTGTATCTCGGCATGAACAACAAGGACCCGGTGCTCAAGGACGTGCGAGTGCGACAGGCGATCTCCTACCTGATGCCGTACGACGCCTTGCGCACGGAGGTGATGAAGGGCTACGCCGGCGCCGCCTACGGTGCCGTGCCCTACCCGATGCGGGATTCGCTCGACGAAAAGGGTGACCGGGTGGCCTACCCCACCGACGTGGAGAAGGCCAAGCAACTCCTGTCCGAGGCCGGCGTCGCCCCCGGTGAGCTGTCGCTGACCCTGTCGGTTCCGGCGACCGAATTGTCGCTGCGCCAGTCGGCGGTCTTCATCCAAAGCGCGCTGCAGCAGGGCGGCATCGCGGTCAAGCTCAACGAGATGAACGACGCCGAGTTCAACTCCGACCTCGGCAAGATGCAGCTGTACATCGACTCCTGGTAC
Organism: Micromonospora sp. WMMD1102; assembly: GCF_029626265.1. NCBI lineage: Bacteria > Bacillati > Actinomycetota > Actinomycetes > Micromonosporales > Micromonosporaceae > Micromonospora > Micromonospora sp. WMMD1102. The sequence continues at coordinate 4,341,820 of NZ_JARUBN010000001.1, forward strand.
TCATGGGGACAGGACTCGGTCTACCAGCTCTTCTTCCTGCTCAAGACCGGTCTGTTCACCAACTACACAAACTTCAGCAACGCCGATGTCGACCGGCTGATCGAGCAGGCCATGGCAACGTCGGACACGGCCGAGCGCAGCCGGCTCGCCAAGCAGGCCCAGCAGATCGTCATCGACCAGGCACCCTGGGCCTTCCTGTTCACCCGCAACATGCTCGTCGGCGCGCAGGCCGGGGTCTCCGGAATAACCCACTCCAACGACGCCAACCTGCGGTTCGACCGGCTGCGCGTCGCGGCCGAGTAACACGTCGTCCGGCGGGCCGGCACAGAGCGCCGGCCCGCCAACAGTCGAGGAGCTCACCATGCTCAGGACCATCCGCACGCGGCTCGGGGTGGCGGCCGTCAGCATCGCCGGGGTGGCTGTGCTGATCTTCTTCATCACGCAACTGCTGCCGGGTGACCCGGCCCGTATCGCGGCGGGCCAGTACGCCACCGAAGAGCAGGTCGACCAGGTGCGGGCGACGTACGGGCTGGATCGCACGATCCCCGAGCAGTTCGGTGCGTACGTGTCCGACCTGCTCCGGTTCGACCTCGGCACCTCGATCCGCACCAGCCAGCCCGTCCGCGAGGAGTTGCTCGACCGGCTGCCGGCGACGCTCGAACTCGGCCTGCTCGCCCTGCTGATCGCCGTCGTACTCGGCGTCGGGCTCGGCGTCCTCGCCGCCGTCTGGCGCTACCGCGCTGGCGACAAGGCCATCCAGATCTTCGTGGTCCTCGCCTCGGCCACCACGGTGATCTGGATCGCCCTCGTTGCCATCTACCTGTTCGTCAACCAGTGGGGGATCTTCAACAGCCCCATCGGGCGGCTCCCGCGCGGCTATCCGCCACCCGAGCACGTCACCGGGTTCTACGTCGTCGACGCGCTGCTTGCCGGCGACACGGCCACGGCCGGGGCCGCGCTGCGCACGCTGCTCCTGCCGGCACTGCTGCTCGGTGTGCTCGCCTCCCCGTCGATCATCAAGATCGTCCGTTCGTCGACGATCCGGGCATTGGACTCCGACTACGCGCGTACGGCACGCAGCTTCGGTTATCCGGTCCGCTCCATCCTGTTGCAGGAGGGGTTGCGTAACGCCCTGCTGCCGGTGATCACCAACGTCGGGCTGGTCGCCGGCTTCGTGCTGGCCGGTGGCAACGTGCTCATCGAGCAGCTCTTCGCGTGGCCCGGCATCGGCGGGTACGCGTACCGCTCGTTGCAGGAGAACGACCTGTTCGCGCTGCGTGGGTACGTCATCTTCATCGGCGTGGCGTACGTCGTGATCAACACGCTCCTCGAGTTTCTCTACCGCTGGGCCGACCCGCGCGTCGCCCTCGCCGAGGGGAGCTGACCGTGGCCGCCGTCGCCGGCACCCCCGTATCGCTGCGCGGCAACGTCGCCGGCCGTCTGCGCCCTGGCGCCCCGACCGCGTACACCGCCTTCGCCATCCTCGGCCTGATCGCCGCGCTCGCTGTCGTCGTGCCCATCGTCTTCGGCACCGCCGACGTCGCGCAGGAACACCAAGGGCTCCTGCCGCCGTCGCTGGACCACCCCTTCGGCACCGACCGCTACGGCCGCGACGTCTTCCTTCGCTGTATGGCCGCAGCGCGTATCGACGTCCTGCTCGGGCTCGGGGTCGCGGCCGTCACGCTGCTGATCGGCACCGCCGTCGGTGCGCTCAGCGCCACTTTCGGACGAGCCGTCGACATCGTGGTTATGCGGGGTACCGACATCCTGATGGCCTTCCCGGGCATCGTGTTGGCGCTGATCATCACCGCGTCGCTCGGCAAGAACGCCTGGTTCGCGGCCAGCGCCGTGGTCATCGCGTTCCTCCCGCTCGTCGTGCGGCTGGCCCGGGCCAAGGCACTTGAGGTGCGCTCGGCCGACTTCGTTTCCGCGGCTCGGCTCAGCGGGACCTCGACGGGCCGGCTGGCCATCGAGCACGTACTGCCGAACGTGTTCAAGTACCCGTTCGTGCAGTCGACGCTCATCGCATCCTGGGCGATCCTGGACTTCGCCGCGCTGTCGTTCCTCGGCGTCGGCGTACAGCCGCCGACGCCCGAATGGGGCGCGATGATCGCCGAGGGTGTCGGCGACACCCTGTTGGGCTCCTGGTGGCCCTCGTTCTTTCCCGGCTTGATGATCCTGCTGACCGCCGCCTCGTTCCAGGTCATCGGGGACTGGCTGGACCGGAGGTTGCGATGAGTCTGCTGACCATAGAGCGGCTCTCCGTCGATGGGCCGGGGGGCAAGGTCATCGTGCGCCCCGTCGACCTCACGGTCGAACCGGGTGAGGTCGTGGGCCTCGTCGGCGAATCCGGGTCGGGCAAGACGTTGACCGTCCTGTCCCTGCTCGGACTGCTGCCCGACGGCGTGCGCGCGGTCAGTGGTGACGCCAGCCTGGGCGGCGAACAGTTTCTCCGAAACGGACGGCTGCTCCGCCGACCGCACGCGACGATGATCTTTCAGGACCCGACGGCCGCGCTCAACCCCACGATGCGCATCGGCGCCCAGATCGTCCGGCTACTCACGTTTCTCAAGGTGGACGGCGACCGTCGCGCGCGAGGCGAGACGCTGCTCGAGTCGGTCGGCATCCACGATCCGCGCGCGGTCATGGGCCGCTATCCCCACCAGCTCTCGGGCGGCATGAACCAGCGCGTGATGATCGCCATGGCGATCGCGGCCGAACCGATGCTGCTCATCGCCGACGAGCCGACGACCGGCCTCGACGTCACCGTACAGGCGCAGATCCTGGAGCTGATCCGCTCGACGGTGGCCACGCGGGGGATAGGCGTCCTGTTCGTCTCCCACGACCTGGGTGTGATCGCCCAGACGTGCCAACGGGTGGCGGTGATGAAGGCTGGGGAAATCTGCGAACTGGCTGTCGTGGACGATATCTTCCACGCCCCGCAGGCCGAGTACACCCGCACGCTGCTCGCTTCCGCACTGGACCCGGCCGGGTAAGGATGACTATGGAACTCGTGCTCGACGACATCAGGGTTGTCTACCGCCGCCGTGGCGTGGAGACCCACGCGGTGCGCGGCGTCAGTCTCCGGGCGCGCCGTGGCGAGACGCTGGCGGTGGTCGGCGAGTCCGGCAGCGGCAAGACCACGGTCGCGAAGGTCGCCGCCGGGTTGCAGCAGGCCACCTCGGGGACGCTGTCCTGGCAGGCGACCCCCGGCGGTGACCTGCCGGCCCACGGACAGCGGACGCAGATGGTGTTCCAGCACCCGGTGCAGTCGCTCGATCCTCTGTGGAAGGTCCGGCGTTCGGTGCAGGAGCCGCTCCGCCGTGCCGGTGTGCCGGCGGCCGAGGCGACCGCGCTCGTCGCCGACCTGATCGCGCAGGTGGGGCTCGACGCCTCGATTCTCGACCGCTACCCGCGGCAGCTGTCCGGCGGCCAGGCACAGCGGATCGCCATCGCCCGAGCGCTGGTCGCCGGGCCGGAGATCGTCATCCTCGACGAACCGACCGCGAGCCTTGACCAGACGGTCCGGGCCCGGATCCTGGCCCTGCTCGCGGAGCTACAGCGGCGCACCGGCGTCGGCTACCTGCTGATCAGCCACGACATCTCGAGCGTCCGGCGGCTGGCGACCCGCATCGCCGTCATGCATCGGGGGCGGGTGGTGGAGACCGGGCCGGCCGCCGCCGTACTCTACGGGCCCCGACACCCCTACACGGCTGCCCTGATCGCGGCCGTCCCGGTCGCCGACCCGCGGGTCCCGTGGGACGGGCGGCAAGCCCGCACGCCACCGGACGTACCGTGCCCGGTCGGCGGTCCGTCGTGCGGCCAGCACGGCGAGGGACTGCACCCCGTGGGTACCGACCACTTCGTCGCGTGCACCGCGGCGCGCTGAACTACTACGAGGAGGACCGTCCACACCGTGATCGACACCATCGCACTCCGCCGGCGCCTGCACCAGCGGCCCGAACTCGACCTGCACCTGCCCGAAACGAGAAGCCTGCTGCTCGAGTCCATCGCGCCGCTCGGGCTGCGGGTGGAGACCAGCGAGTCGTGCTCGTCGCTCGCGGTCGTCGTACCCGGATCCGGTCCGGGCCCGACCGTGCTGCTGCGCGCCGACATGGACGGCCTCCCCGTCGTCGAGGAGTCCGGGGTGGAGTTCACCTCCCAGAACGGCAACATGCACGCGTGTGGCCACGACCTGCACATGGCCGCCCTGGTCGGCGCCGTGCACGAGCTACACCGGCGGCGCGACGAGTACCAAGGCGACGTGCTCGCCGTCTTCCAGCCAGGTGAGGAGGGTGCCGGTGGGGCAGCGTTGATGATCGCCGAAAAGGTGCTGCTGACCACCGGGCAGCGGCCGCTGGCGTCGTACGGTGTGCACGTGCTGTCGTTCACCGAGCCAGGCATCTTCGCCTGCCGCGTCGGCGCCGTCATGGGTGCGACGATCATCTTCGACCTGGAGATCCAGGGCCGGGGCGGGCACGCCGCCCGCCCCTACGCGGCTCGCGACCCCATCTCGACAGCGGCGCTGATCGTGCAGGGCATCCAGACCTTCGTCACCCAGCACAGTTCGCCAGCGGACCCGATCGTCGTCACGGTCGGATCGCTGTGCGCTGGCACCGTCGCCAACGTCATCCCGGACAACGCGGTGTTGAAGGTCAGCCTGCGTGCGACCAGCTCGGAGACTGCCCGCGACGCGTATCAGAAGATCGTCGGCATCGGTACGGCGATCGTCGAGGCGTACGGCCTGCGAATCAAGGCCGACGTGAAGGTCGACCTGGCGCCGACGATCAGCGCCCCCGACGCCACCGAGCTCGTCCGGCAGACCGTGACGGACCTGTACGGCGCGGAGCGCTATCGTGACCTTGTCGTCCCGGAAATGATCTCGGAGGACTTCTCGCTATTCCTGGAGCAGACGGGTGGGGCCTTCGTTCTGGTCGGGGCGGCAGTCGAGGAGTCGCCGCACCTGCTGCCGAGCAATCACTCGGCGCGGGCGCGGTTCGACGACACTGTCGTACCCGACATCGCGGGCCTGCTCGCGGAGCTGGCGATCCGTAGGCTGAGGCAGGCATCGACGACGAATGGGGCGACACGGTGGTGACCGCGGCAACCCAGGCCACCAAGAAGTCGGCGCGGAAGTCCGACGAGCTCCTCGCCCGGATCATCGAAATTGTGCGGCGGACCGGGCTGGCCGGGTTCTCCCTCGAGACACTGGCCCCGGAACTCGGTACCAGCAGTCGGATGCTCGTCTACTACTTCGGCAGCAAGGACGAGCTGCTCGGCCGGATCGTCTACGCCGTGCGCAGCGCTACCGTCGAGGCGTTTGCCAGCCAGCCGGCCGCTACGATCACCGAGGCCATCGACCACTGGTGGAACTACTACCGGGCGAACATGGCCGACATGCAGTTCTTCTTCCACCTGGCCTCCCGCAGCTTCGAGGAGCCGGACAAGTTCGAAGAGTTCTCCAGCACCGCGGTCTCGGTGTGGACGTCGTACTTCCACCAGAGTCTGCACGGTGTCACGAAGAGTGACGCCGAGGCGCAGGCGATCGCACGGCTGGCCCTGGCCACGGTGCGGGGCCTGATGGTCGACCAGCTGATCACCGGAGAGACGGCGCGGGTCGAGGAGGCGCTGGCCGAATTCAAGAGCCTGCTCGGCGATCGCCTGAGCTCGCCGCGGGGACGGCGGCGAACCGCCCGCTAGGCCCGACTCCGCTGACATTCGCCGGATCGATGATGCCACGAGCGTCGCAGAACTGGTGTTGACCTCAAATTGTGCCGACTGTTGTGACCCCTCCGGACCCCGGGCGGTGCATCGCGCCGCCCGGGCTGGGCTGCGGCTGATCGCGGACGGCAGCGCCGGTCGCACGGGCTCGATATGGGGGTTGCGCGCAGGACCGGCTGGTTACGCTGGTGCAATCGGATTTGGATTACCACCCAAGTCGTTCCGCTCGGTGTCAAGGGCTGGCTCACCCGACCATCTCATGTAATCTGATTACAAATTTGGACCGGGGAGGTTGCGTGTTGCGGTACGGAACGGTGCGGACCCGTCGCGCCAACGACGTCGCGTACGCCCTGTACGGCCCGGCGGACGGCGGCACGCGGCCGCCCTTGTTGTTCGTGCACCCGATAAACCTGCGCAAGGAGTGTTGGCTCGACATGGTCGTGCCCCTCGCCGGCGACCGGCTGTGCCTCACCGTCGACCTCGCCGGCCACGGCGAGTCCAGCGACGACGCCGACTTCGGCCTGGCCGGCTGGACGTCGGACTGCGTCGACGTCGTAACGGCGCTCGACCTGCAGCCCTTCCATCTCGTCGGCTGCTCGCTCGGTGGTGCTATCGCACTGTGCGTGGCCGCCGACCTCCCCGGCTCGGCGTTGTCCGTCACGGCGATGGGCGCGTACCTCGGCGAGTCTGACGCTGGTGCCGACCGTGCCCTGCTCGACCTCGTGGACCGGAACACCGTCGACGAGCTGTTCGTGATCCTCGCGGCCGAGGCCGTCGCCCCCGGCTCTCCGCCCGAGTTGGTGACCACTGTCCGCCACCTGACGAACCGGCACGGCAAGCCGATCGTTCGCCGGGTTCTCGAAGCGGCCGGGGCGGCCGACGGCAGCCCATGGCTGCCCCGCGTGCGTTGTCCGGTCCTGGTGTTGACCGGCGAGTTCGACAGCAGCTGCAGCCCGTCGGACGGGGCAAAGCTGGCCGCGTCGGTCGACGGCCGACACGAGATCCTGCCCGGTGTCGGGCACCTGCCCATGCTGGAGGACGCCGGAGGTGTCCTCCGGATGATGGCGCCGTACCTCGGTTGAGTATCGGGCGTACGGCGTTGGCCGGCCGGTTCGATGACAACCATCCCTTCCTCGATGGACCAGTGGCCGCGGATCCACGCGGCCAGCTGATCCGGTTTCGCCTGGTCGACTTGCAGGTCGGTGATGGCGTAGACGGTCTCGGTGGTGAAGCGTTTCGGTTGATCGAGGCGTCGTCGGCGGCGGCGGACCTGCAGGGCCTGGGCGGCGTGCGGGAAGTCGATGCCGGTGGAGACCGTCAGGATCTTGCAGGTGCGGATCTCGCGGCGTCCGTGCCCGCGGTCGTCGTGGCGGGTGGCGTCGGGGACGGCCCGCCAGGGCAGGCCGGCGAGTTGGGCGTGCAGGTTGGGCTGGTTGGCTTTGACGGTCAGGATCCAGTGCGCGCCGCGTTCGGCGAGGTAGGCGACGTGGTCGCGTTGGCAGTGCAGCGCGTCGGCGGTGATCACCGTGTCGCGCAGGTCGCTGATCTGGTCGAGCAACGGCTGGAAGCGGGTGATCTCGTTGGTCTTGCCGCCGACGTCGGTGCTGGCCAGGATCACACCGGTGCCCTGATCACAGGCGGCCATCACGTGATCGGCGGCGGTGACGGCGGTGCGGGATCCGCGGAGGGTCTTGCCGTCGACCGCGATCGCCCGCCGACTGCCCGAGGCGCTGGTCATGGCCCGGCCGGCGAGCCAGCCGCTGATCGCCGTGGTCAGCAGATCCGGGTCCAGGGCCTGCAACAACCGGCGGATCATCGCCTCTGACGGGCGCCGGTCAGCGGCGATACCCAGCGCCTCGGCCGTCTCGTCCGGGACGTCGGCCACCCACTCCGCGATCGCGGAGTACGAGCGGTAGCCGGCCACCACGGCACACACCACCGCGGTCACCACCACGCACAACCGATGCCGCACACCGCGGCGAGCCCGTGGATCAGGCACCCCGGCCAGTGCTGCGGGTAGCCCGCCAGCGGTTTCGGACACGGTCAGAGCCGGTGCAACGGACAAAGACGAGATCAGCGATGATGGCAGAGCGGGCATGACTCACTTCGGATCGATCACCGTGGCGTAGGAACCTTGATGACCTTCTGAGCCGGTCATGCCCGTCTTGCTGCCACCAACACTGGCGCTTCTACTCCAGAAGCCTCAAGTCGGACATCGTCACGACTTTGCCGGGGCCCTGGGACGGTAGCCCGTTACGCGCGAGCGGATGACTCGTTAGCCGTCGGCGACAATCTTCCTCGTCTGGGAGGGGCAATACCATGGCCGAACGGCGTCGACCCGTGAGGTTGCACCGTGGATGACTCCAGGCGTCCTCAACGTGAAGCCGGCGGTCAGGAGGTTGAGGCACCCGGCACCGGGGCGCAATCGCAGACCGAGCGCGTGCGGCCACGTCGTGCAGTCCTCGAAGGGATGCAACCATTGAAGGTGCGGGTCGAGGTCGTGGTAGTCGGCGGTGCCGAAGGGCGCGTCCTGCGTCAGCGTCAGGCCGAGGCCGTCAGATCCGCTCCGGGACGGCTCGCCGAGCATTCGTCGCAACCGGGTAAGCCGAGCGGATCAACCTAGTCATCGGCCAGGCCGGTGCGCGGTGGGCACAGGTAGGTCAGACCGGCGCTGCCGCACCCGATCCTCAGATCCGTCATGGACGGATCGGCCAAGTGCGGCAGCCCTGGTCTCTACACGCGCTCGCCGATACCCAGTCGGGCTTGGGTCTCCTGTGCCCGCTCGGCCGCGGCGCTGGCTCCGTAGTGGCGGGGCATGTCCTCCGAGGTCCAGCCCAGCAAGAGCATCAGATCTCCCGTGTCTCCCCCGGCGCGCTTCCACTCGTGGGCGAAGCTGTGCCGCCAGCGGTGCGCGTGTACGTCCGGCACCCCGGCCGCTTCACCCAGCCGTTTGAGGAGGATCTTGATGCCGTTCGGCGTAAACGGGGCCGCGCCTCGACCCGCCAGCCACAGGTTCGGCAACACGGCACCCTTGTGCTTGTTCCGCGCCCGCAGGTACCGGCTGAGCGCCCGCGCGGTCTTGGGTCCGAACCGCACCCGTCGATCCTTGGCGCCCTTGCCGTGGAAGTGCACCGACTCGGTGTTCAGGTCCACGTCGGTCACCAGCAGGTTGCCGACCTCGGACAGCCGGGCGCCGGTGTTGCAGCACAACCGGATCAACGCCTCGTCCCGCAGGTTTACGAAGCCCTTACCCCTGCAGGCCGCCAGTAGCTTGCCGGTGTCCTCGTCCCGCATGACCGGGATCAGCTTGGTCGGTGTCTTGGGCTGGCGTACCCGCTCCATCGGTGACCGGTCGATCGCCTCCTCGTCGACCACCAGCCACTTGAAGAACTGCTGCAGTCCCTTGTGCTTGTTCAGCGCGGTCGACGCCGACCTGGTCTCGATCATCCAACCCTGGAACGCCTCCACATGCGCCCGCGTCACCGCGCACGGATCATCGGCCGCGTCGTCCGCGTCGGGATCCGGCGAGTGCTCCCCCAGATACCGACCCAACTGCGCGGCGGCCAACAGGTAGTTGTAGCGGGTGGTCTCCGGATAGTTCCCGGCCCGCAGCGACCGGTCCCAGTCCCGCAGGAAGCCGGCCCAGGTCCGGGAGAGCCCGACGGCGAGCTTTTGAAGATCCAGTAGTGACATGGCAACCTGCCCGAGTCAAGGGGTCCAACAGCGGCGTGCTAGACCGGGCATTCATGCCGAGCTATGAAAAGAGGGTTCCCGCAAGTCTCTGACCTGCGGGAACCCTCTCGCTGTCGGGACGGCCGGATTCGAACCGACGACCCCTTGACCCCCAGTGGTCTAAGGGTTGTCCGTAGCGTCCGCCCCGTCCACGTAGAGCAGGTCAGGGCTCCGAACCGGACTCATGTTGTCCATGTCGTCCGGGCTGTGACGAGGAGTCCGTGAGACGGTCGTGAGACGAACCACCCTGCTACTCCCCCGCCGCCGGCTGCTCGTCGGGCCGCTTCGGCATCTTCGCCCCAGGCTCCCGGACGTACCACCGGATGAACTCGCGGAGCACCCCGGACCGGTCCCCGCCGAGCAGGGCAACCGCCCTGCCGAATCGCTCCCAGAGCGTCGGGTCAATCCGGATCGGTCGGGTTGGCGTACCCCTGGTGGGCGCCATCTGATCTCCCCCTTGTGTAGCTACGTTTCCGGCAGCCTACGGGGTTGCGGTGTAGCTACACAAGGTCGTAGGGTGTAGCTACACCCCGGCCCGCCGGAACACGAACCAACAAGGCGGGCCCGGACGCGGAGATACCAGCTCCGGCCGGGCCCTTGATCAGGAAAGTGAGTCCTGACCCATGGCACAGCCTACGATCACCCCGCCCGCCGACCGCATCGACCGCGTGGCCAACGCCGCGCGTCACCTCCACCGCGCCACCCGGGCCGCTGTCGACGTCCCCACCGACGCCGCCGACCAGGTCGCCGACTTCCTCCGGGACCTGGTCCCCGCCGGCCCGACCGTTCCCCGGCAGGCCGCAGCCCCCACCGTCGAGCAGGCCCCGGACCTGACCACCCAGGCCGGCTACCACGCCGCCGTGGACCGGGTCCTTTCCGCCGGCCTCACCGACGCGGAGACGGTCACCCAGCTCCGGGAGGTCGGCACGCTCCGCCGGACCGCCTTGCAGGCCCGGCAGCAGTCCCAGGGCTGCCCGCCCTGGTGCCCCCGCGACCACGGCGGGGAGCAGGTCGTCGAGGGCATCACGATCGGCGTCACCCACGAGCGGGTCCTCGGCGAGGTGACCGCCGAGCACCCGGCGTGGACCGACAGCCAGTCGACCGCCCGCGTCTACCTGGAGACCAGCACCGAGGCCGGGACGGTGACCGGCCCGCCGGCCGTCATCATCACCGTGACGGAGGGCATCGATGGCAGCTACGCCGGAGAGCAGGGTGTGGAGGGCTGGTCCGGTACCGCCGCCCAGGCCCGGCAGTTGGCGGCTGCGCTGCTGGCCGGTGCCGACCTGCTCGACGGTGCCGTCTGATGGCCGCCCGTTCGTTGCCGTCGCTGCCCGGCTGCGGCCGGGCGGCCTCGGCCCGCATCGAGGTCTACTCCCCAGGCCCGACCGGCACCGCCTACGGATCGCTCGACGCCATCGCGTACGCCTGCGGCAGCCACCAAGGCGCCGTGCTGGCGATGCTCGCCGACGCCGGACTCACCGGCCACGTCGACCCGGACCCGAACGCAGCCCGGGACATGGGCCGCCCCTGCGGCCACCTGTTCCGGCTCGACGCCCTGGTGGAGCCGGCCGGGCCGGACGACCACAACGGCACCACCGTGGCCCCGGCCGTCCGGCACCGGGTCACCCGGACCGCCGCCGAGATCGTCGCCGGCCCGCCGCTGCCGCACCAGCCCTGGTGCGCCCCCGACGGCCACCCCACCACCCCGACCTACCACGTCAGCCAGCCCACCCAGATCGAGCAGAGCACCGGGGAGACCACCACGGTCTGCCTGGAGCAGTCCGCGTACGCCCCCGCCCCGCACCTGCTGATCCAGACGTGGCACGCCCGCTGGGACGACACCGCCCCGCCGCACGACCCGGAGGAAGCCGACGAGCAGATCCTCCTGCCGCTGCCGGCCGCCGCCCAGCTCGTCGACGCGATCCGCGGCCTCCTCGCCCAGGCCGAGGCCGGTGGTCCGCAGTGACCCGACACCAGGTGATCGCCCGCCCGGCCGGGCCGCTGTCCCGCGACGTCCTGATCGGCCTGCTCGCCCAGCTCGGCGAGAAGCCGCCGACCACGGTGGCCCGTACGCCGAACGAGCTGCGGGCCGCGATCCTCGCCGCCGCCGACCGGCACCCGACCTGGACCAGCCGCGAGCTGGCCGCCCTGGTCGGCGGTGTCTCCGCGTCCACGGTCCGCCGGTACCTGTCCCGACGGGCGGGTGGTCGCTGATGTTCCGGAACCTCGGCGCCGCGATCGACCGCCTCGTCTACCGCACCGTCGCCGTGTCCACCGTGCTGGCCGTCCTCGCGGGGATGGCGAACTTCGGAGTCATCGGGGGTGTGGCGTGAACGCCGTCGCCCTCTGGCTGCTGCAACAACTGCTGGCCGCTCTCCGGCTGCTGCTGGCCGGACTCATCGCGCTGGCCATCTGGGCGTCGCCCCGGATCTGGCGCGGCCTGGTGGCCGGTTCGCTGGCCGCCGTCGACCTGGTCGAGCGTGCCTCGATCGGCGCCTACCGCCGCTGGGACTCCCGGCACGACGCCGTCGTCGTCGAGGAACTCGGCCAGCAACGCGAACTGACCTCCGCTCCCCATGGCCACGTCCTGTGGTCCGAGATCGTCAAGGAGATCCGCTGATGACCGCCCCCGCCAGCGCGTACCCGCGCACCGTGGACGACTTGATGCCCAAGGCCCGGGAGGTGCCCGTACGGGACGGCGAACTGGTGCCGTCGGTACGCCGCCTGATGTCCCGCCTCAACATCGGCCAGGAGAAGGCGAAGGAGATCCGCACCCGGCTGATCGAGGAAGGCGCACAGCGTGAGGCCCGACCGGAACCGGTCGACGCGGGCCGCCTGCTCCAGCTGCTCGACGAGCGGGCCGAGGCAACCGGAACCACGCCGACCGCCGACGAACTGGTGTCGGAGTACGGCGTCACTCAGGAACAGGCGAGTCTGCTGGCCGAACTCGTCCGGGTCGGTGTGGAGCGGAAGTCGAACGGTCAGCCGGCCGTCTACCCCACGTGGTGGGCCGGCGGACCGGAGACCAGCGTCGCGCCGGAGCGCACCGACGAGCCGGCCCCGGACACGGATGACACTGCGTCCGAGCCGACCCCCGCTCCGGAACCGGTCACCCTGCCCGCTGTGCCGGCCGTGGAGACGCCGGAGCAGCCCCGGGTGGACACGGACACGGATGACACCGCCGCGCCCGCCAAGGGCAAGCCGGTCGCCGTGTGGCCGGTTCTGCCGCTGGCCCTGCCGGCGTTCGTCGCGCTGTGGGCCGGCTGGGTCGACCTCGGCCGGTTGACCGGGTTCGGTCCGGTGAACCTGCTTCCGGGCATCGTCGACCCCGGGAAGTGGGCCACCATCGACAGCTCGATCACGCTGCCGATCGGCATGGAGACGTACGCGGCCTACGCCCTCTACGTGTGGCTTTCCGGTCGGGTGCCACAGCGCGCTCGCCGGTTCGCGATGTGGTCGGCGATCACGTCGCTGGTCGTCGGCGCGCTCGGCCAGGTCGCGTACCACCTGCTGATCGAGGCCGGAGCGACCTCGGCACCGTGGCAGATCACGACCGCGGTGTCGTGCCTGCCGGTCGCCGTTCTCGGCATGGGTGCCGCACTGGCCCACCTGGTGCGGGCGGGTGAGCAGCGATGAGCCGCCGCGAGATCCGCACAACCCGGCGCGACGCCGACCGCGCCCGCCGGCAGGCCGAGCAGAACCGCCAACGCCAGGCCGAGACCGACTACTGGACCACGTTCGTGACCGGTACGGAGGCTGACCGGTGACCGCCGCCTTCGCCGCCGTGTTCGCCGCCTTGTACGCGGCGCACCAGGTGGCCGATCACTGGGTGCAGACGCAGCACCAGGCCGACCACAAGGGCCGCCCCGGCTGGCCCGGCCGGGCCGCCTGCGCCGCGCACGTCGCGACCTACACCCTGACCGCCGTCGTCGCCCTGGCCCTGCTCGCCGCCGTGACCGGCTGGCGACCCGACCCGGGCGCCCTCCTCACCGGGCTGGCCGTCAGCGCAGTGACGCACTACATCGCCGACCGGCGCAGCCCGTTGTTCCGGCTCGCCCTGGTCCTCGGCTCCGGCCAGTTCTGGACGCTCGGAGCGCCCCGGCCGGACCGGGACGATAACCCGAGCCTGGGCACCGGGGCGTACGCCTTGGACCAGAGCTGGCACGTCGGGTGGCTGTTCGTGGCCGCCCTGATCATCGCCTGAGAGGAGTAGATCGTGGTCAGGAAGTTCATGTTCGTGACCGACGCCGACGGCAAGTCGAGGGAGGTCAAGGTGGACCCGGCACACCTGGGTCGGCAGATCCGTGACCACCGGGCCGCCGGCCGGGAGGTCACCGTGCTGACCGAGGACGAGCGGATTCAGGCCGGCCTCAACGCCGCGTGGATCGCCGAGCAGCACCGGGCCGGGCGGATCTGATGCCGAAGCGCCGCGAGGTCAAGACGTGCGAGCGGTGCGGGGCCGGCTACATGGGCAGGCACACCCGGGCCTCGTGTGACTGGTACCTGAGCATCCCGCCGGACGGTGTCGAGCCGGCACCGACCAAACCCGCCCCCAAGACCGAGGAGTAACCCCGATGGGCCTGTTCAGGAAGAAGAGCCAGCCGGCACCGGACCCGGTCGACCGTGGACGGGTGATGCGGCTGATCCAGCTCGGGATGGCCGAGACCGACGCCGGGGACCGGGACCTGCTCGACGACGAGCCGAGCCCGGAGTTCCTGCGCGCGAAGGCCGCCTTCGACGCCGAGCTGCGTACCGCCACCCTGGCCGAGCGCCAGGCCGCCATCGACGCAATCCAGCGGCACGGCTACTGACCCGCACAGCGCGGGGCCCGGCCGACGCCCTCGACAAGCCCGGCCGGGCCCCGCTTCCCCACCAAGGAGGAACCACCAGCATGGCAGCAGAGATCCAGCCCGGCGACGACCTGGAGCCGACCGTCCCGGCACCCCGGGCCGGTACGCCGGAGTACGTCGAACCGCGCGGCGAGCAGGTCGCGCTGGAGCCCGGCCGCGCCGACGGCCCACCCGTCGACCCGCCGATGCGGAAGGCCACCTTCGCCGACATCACCAGCCGCTACCAGCCGAAGGACCGCAAGCCAATCGTTCCGGCGACGCTGCGAACCGCCGCCGGCCGGCACGCCCTGGCCCAATGGGTGATCGCGTTCGTCACCTACACCATCGGCTACTACGGGCTCCGGTCGCCGAAGTACGCCGTCAAGGCCGCCTGCTACGCGCCCCGGGGTGCCCTCCGGCTGACCGGCCGGGCGCTGCGGTGGGCGTTCGACCTGGAAGGCTTCGCCATCCGGCAGGACGCGGCGAGCCGGAACAACGTCGCCGACTACCTCGCCCTGTCGCGGCAGCGTGACCGGCGGGTGTCGTCGCGGATGTGGGTGTTCCTGCCCGGCCTGGTGCTGCTCGCCGTTGCCGTGGCCGCGCTGGTCTGGTTCGCCCCGCCGCTGGTGCAGCTGGGCACCGCGGTGACGGCGCTGCCGGTGCTGGCGTACTTCGGCCGGGCGGTCGGGGAACCGTTCTTCGAGCGGGCCTGGACCGGGGAGCGGTTCATCCGGCTGACCGCCATCCTGACCCGGCAAGCGATCCTGGCCTGCAACATCAAGGGGGTCAAAGAGCCCGGTGACATCAAGTTCGTCCGGGACATCTTCCGGGCCGACGCCGGCCACGAGGCCCTGATCACCCTGCCACCCGGTGTGCTGGCCACCGACGTGATCGACCAGCGTGACCGGCTCGCGTCCGGGTTCCGGCTACCGAAGCAGCAGGTATGGCCAGCCACGATCCCCGGCGAGCACCCCGGCATGCTGTCGATCTGGGTAGCGGACCGGCCGGTCAACCAGATGACCCCGCCGCCGTGGCCGCTGCTCGACGGCGGCACCTTCGACTACTTCACCGACACGTTCGTCTACGGCTACGACGAGCGGATGCGCCCGGTCAGCTACCCGCTGGAGCAGAAAAACAGCCTCTTCGGTGGCATCCCCGGCTCCGGCAAGACGAAGTCGGTCCTGGTGCTGCCGCTGGCCGCGATCCATGACCCGCTGGTGCTGCTGCTCGCCTTCGATCTGAAGGGGTCCGGTGACCTCGACGTCCTGGAGCCGCTGTGCCTCAAGGGCCTGTACGGCTCCGGCGGCGACGAGGCCACGAAAGAGGCCGCCCTCGCCGCGCTGGAGTGGCTGTACCGGCAGTGCGACGAGCGGGCCGCCCTGGTCCGGCAGTACGCCCGCCAGGGCCTCAACACCGAGAACCGGGTCAACCGGCGGATGGCCGAGAAGGACGCCCGGCTCCGGCCGCTGCTGGGCATCTTCGACGAGTTGCAGGAGCTGCTCACCGATCCGGACCTGGGCAAGCGGGCCAAGTTCCTCCTCACCTCGATCATCAAGCGTGGTCGGGCCCTGGCGATGCACATCGTCTTCGCGACCCAGCGGATCGACTCCCAGTCGGTGCCGCCGGGGATCAGCTCGAACTTCGCCATCCGGAACTGCCTCGCGGTGCCGTCGCACACCGAGACGAACCTGGTGCTCGGCACCGGCGCCTACGCCCGGGGTGCCCGGCCGACGGAGTTCGAGCCCGGCGACAGCACCGGGCCGAAGGACTCCGGCTGGGCGTACCAGGCCGGCAACGGTCCCACCAGGGCGGTTCGGTCCTGCTACATCGACAACCCGACCGCCGCCGCGATCGTGGCCCGGGTCATCGAGGCCCGGCGCGGCGGCCAGGTCGAGGAGGTCGAGGTGCCGAAGTACGAGATGCGGAACCTGCTCGCCGACGTCCGGCAGGTGTGGCACGAGGGCGAGGAAGCCCTCTGGTCGGAGCTGATCGTGCCTCGGCTCAAGCAGCTCGACCCGGAGGCGTACGCCGATCTCGACGTCGACACCTTCGGCCGGCTGATGTCCGCCGCCGGCGTGCCGACCGAGAGCCTGAACCGCCGGATCGACTCCAGCTCGACGAAACGAGCCACCCGCGCCGGGGTGAAACTCGCCGCCCTGGAGGCCCGGATCACCGCACGGAACGCCGAGACGATCACCGAAACGAACCTGGCGGAGATCGACGACTGATAGCCCCGGGTGGGGCTAGTGCTAGGGGTACCGCTAGGCCCCCTGGCCAGGGAAATAGCCCATAGCCCCACCCGAGCGCCAACCCCCGAATCTGGCCTCTGGAGGCTTCTGGTGTCCCTCGATGGTGCCGCTACCGTCGCCGCGATCGTCGGCGGCTGGCTTCTCTACTACGTGACGTCGTGTGCGATCTTCCCCATGCGTGACTGTCGATGCTGTGGCGGTTCGGGGCACCACCGGCCGGCCGGGGACTCGAAGACGCACCGACGCGGGAAGGTGTCCCGGCCGTGCCGCTGGTGCCGGCAGACGGGGAAACGGTGGAGGTGGGGCCGCCGGCTGTGGAACCACGCCCGGCGCAAGCACCGGACCGCGCGCTGAGCTACTTGACGTAGACGCCGTCTCCGGGACGACCCTCGATCAGCCCTTCGGCCTTCAGCACCAGCATCGCGCCACGAACCGAGCCGTACGACACGCCGTGCTGCGCTTCGAGCTGGGACAGCGACGGCAGCTTGTCTCCGGGCTTCAACTCGCCGGTCCGGATCTGGGTACGGATGGCTTCGGCCACCCGCTCGTACTTCGCGGGCATGGTGGTCTCCTCGGGTCGCACTGCGAGTAGATCACCCATGTCAGCCCCCATCAACTACGTGTACTAAGTCGATCAACGTCACTGCGTAGACCTAGTCTACCTAGTCGATGTAGTGTCCACGGTGTTCCTCCTCGGGTCGCACCAGGAGGAACGGTGCCGGCGGGGCGTCCTCCCGCCGGCACCCCCGCAAGCCGGGCGCGCGGTCACCCCCTCACGCCCCCCGCCGCGCGCCCACAAGCCGGGTCGGCGGCCCGGGGTCACGTCCCTGCTCGACGTGCCCCGGGCCGCCGGCTCCGAAGTGGTGGGAGGGACGCGGGATGGACGACCCCGAGACCGACCGGCTCCGGCGGGTACTCCGGCGCGGCAGAGTCGTAGTCCGCGTGCTGCGGACCGCCGGCTACCAGCAGCGAGCCGACCGGATCGACCGCCTCCTCCAGGTCGTAGAGCACTGGACGCCGGTCCCGCTGCCGCCGCTGTTCCCGCCCGACGACGAACCACGATGACCGCCGATCCCGCCCTCACCGACGACCAGGTCGTCACCATGCACACCGACGGCCGCCGCTGCCTCGACTGCGGGCCGAGAGGCGGCTGCATCGTCCTCCTCGCCGCCGTTCACCGGCGCGGCACGGCAGCGGCGATCCTGCGGGACGTGACCCGCCAGCTCGTCACCGATCACCAGCTCCGCACAATCGTGGAAGGACAGCAGCCGTGAGGACGTACTCGATCTGCCTGCCGTGCGCGGTCGCCCGCCTGCCGCCGGTCAGCACCGACCCGCACGGCTGCCCAGACCGGGTACAGCTGCTCGACGGCTTCCAGTTTCGGGCGTACCCGTGCCAGTGTCCGGACTGCTGGCCGGACCGGCAGCCGTCGACCAGCTCGGCGACGGGTCGGCCCTGACCGGCTACGGGCGTTCCAGGCCGAGGTACCGGTCGACGGTCTGGCTCCGCAGGGCCGCTGCGTCGATCAGTTGGTCCTTGATGACCCGCCCATCCGGCCACTCCAGGATCAGCCGTAGCGTGCCCAGGAAGCCGCCGCCCGCGTTGCTGAGCGGCTGGACGGTCGCGCCCCGGCCGAGGTGGACCAGCTCCGGCCCTTCCTCACCGACGATGGCGAGGCCGGCCGCCGTGGCGGTGCCACCCCGGGCCAGGAACGGGATGTTCGGCGTACCGACCGACCCGCCACCGACCGTGGCACCCATGAACGACACCGACGGCAGTTGCAGCTCCAGGCTGTTCCACCGGCCGATGATCCAGTTCAGGGCGGATCGGAACGATTCCCGAATACCGTTCCACATACCCGACGCGGCACGGGAGATCCGGCTCGGCAACCCTCTGATGAAATCAACCATCGCGGTGAATTTGTCGACAACCCACCGGCCAGCGGATGTGGCACCGTTCTTGATCGAATTCCACACCGTGGCTGTCGTGTTGCCCAGTGAGCTGAAGGTATCGACGATCCATTGGTAGAGCGACGCCAGTGAGCCGATCAGCCACCCGGCAGCGATGATCGCGCCTTCGATGAACATCAGCATGTGGGTAAGAACGGTGTTCGCGCCCTCTCCACCGCTGGCGATGCTGCTGAGGAAAGACGACATGGCAACGCCGATCTCCGGCAGATACTCCGCTAACGTCTCGAACAGCGGAACGCTTTGCTCGACGGCTTCTTTCAACCCCGGCATCATGTTGTCACCGAATTTGGTGAGCGCTGGTGCGAGTTTATCGATTACCGGTGCGATCATGGCGCCGATCTCTTTGAGACCGGGTCCCCACCGCTCGATCGCATCGCCGAAGGTGTCCGCTGCCCTGATCAGCGGCCCCTTGAACGGCTCGGCGAACCCGGTCAGGGCTTCCTTGGCCCGGTCGCCGAACGTTGACCAGGCGGCGGCGACCCTCGGGTCCTTGATGGCCTGCTTGATGCCAACGGCCAGGACACCGCCGCCGACGGCGAGGAGTACCCCGGCGGCCAGGGCGGCACCGAACGCGGCTGCCATGGTGGCTGCCATGGTGGCGCCTACGGCGGCGAGGACGCCCTGTACCTGGGGTGGTAGGCCGCTAAATCCGCCACTGACGATGTTGGAGATCTTGGCACCGAAGTCGGCTCCGAACCGGCCGAGGAACCCGAGAGCTGCCATGGCGCCAGCCGGACCGGCGCTCTTGCTGATGCCGTCGAACGGGGACACGAACCGGCCTCGGGCGTCACGAAGGCGACCGTCCGCGCCGCGCACCCATTCCTCGCCTGCCCGCTGGCCACCGGCGCCGAGGACCGCGGCCATGGCAACAGCGGTCGCGGCCGCTTCGGTCTCCATGTCCCGGCCGCCGCGGCGTACCTCCTGCCGGCCGTCGGCCATGCCCTTGCGGAGCTGGTCGTTGTCCGTTCGCAGGATGACCGAGAGTTCGCCGAGCCTGAGCCCCACGGGGTGCCTCCTACTTCGCGTTCTGCCAGGCGGCCAGCTCCGGGCCGAGCAGGTCGTCATGGGCCGGGCAGTCCGCCTCGTGCGGGATCGGCATGTGCGCGGTGCCCTGCTCGGCGGCGGCGGCCTGTACGGCGGTCGGTGCGGGCCGCTGAGCACCGCACGGGCACCGGCCCAGGGCGGCGGCCACCCGACGCCGCCGGAGCCCTTCAGCGAGCGCTGGAGAGGCGTCGGCGGGGATGACGGGCACCTCGGTCACGGCGGGGAGGCCGTCGACGACGATGGCGACCGGCTCGGTAACGAGCTGCCGCACCGACGGGCCGGACGGCTTCCGGCGGCCGGCCTTGGCCAGGGCACGCCGGTCCCGGCGGCTGGTCGGGCCGGCGTCGACCTGGAGCCGACCGTCCGGGGTCCGGGACGTCGACACGGTCAGCCCTGCCCGGCCGGCGCGGCGTCGACCTGCTCGACCGGGTACCCCTTCCGGCGGAAGTAGGCCAGAGCCCGGCGCCCCTCATCGGTGTCGGTGGTGACCGTGCCGATGCCGGCAGCGAACCGGACGCCCGCGATCACCTCGTTGACCGGGTCCCGGTACGACCGGCCTTCACCGTCTCGCCCAGTCCGGAACGCCTCGATCCGGTACCTCCCAACCGGCTCCGCCGGTACGGGTGCCGCCTCCTGCTCGCTGCCGGGGGCGAGCTGCGGGTACGCGCGGGCGGTCTGGTGCGCGGCTGACGCGGCCGTCTGCGCCGTCTCGCCGTGTTCGAGGCGCATCGTGCGGGCCAGGCCCGGATCGTCGGCCAGCGCCCCGTTCAGGGCCGCCAGAACCGCCGAGACAGGCGGCACCCGCCACATGGTGCGCCGCCTGCCGTCCGGGTCGATCACAGCGAACTTCGCGGCGGAATCCCCGTACGCGGACCGGGCCAGCCCAGCAGCATGCAACAGGTTGGTCTCCCCGTGCTGCTGGGCCTCTTCGAGTACCGCGCCAGCCTGCGGGGCCAGGATCTCCAACTGCTCCTGGTCGGCTTCCACCACGGCGTACAGGTGGCGCAGCGACGTGACCGCAGCACCGTACGCGGCGACGACCGCGCCGTCGTCGAGGGTGAGTTGCCGGACTGCCTGCCCCATCTGGGCGTACATCTCGTGGCGGGCGGCGATCATCGCCTCATCGGCCCGACGGCGTGCGGCATCGACGCGGAGGGCGGCGAACTCGACCAGCTCGCGGGCGTCGCGTAGCTCGGCCGGCCGTATGTCGGGGTCACCGGCCCGGACGCGCTCTTCGAGGGCGGCGAGGAGGTCGGCGGCTTCCCGGTGCTCCCGGGTCGCGGCCTGGATCTCCTGCTCTCCGGCGGTGGCGGCCCGTATCCCGGACTCGATCACGTTGGTCACTGTTGGTCATCTCCCTGCTCGGTCGTGGTGGTGCGGCGGCCGAGGCCGAAGGACATGCGCCAGTTGGCGCCGTTGTCGGCGGTGCCCCAGGCTGCGCGGGCGTCGGCCTGCCGCTGGTCTGCCTGCTCGACGGCGGCTGCCAGGCGGTCACCAACGGCCTGTTCGAGAGTGGTCACCGGGTGCCTCCGTACCGGTAGTGGTCGAGGCTCGCCACGTCGACGAGCCAGGTTCGGCGGCCGGCCCGGCGGGCGCTCACTCCACCGGACCGGCACAACCGGCGCACGAACTGGACGGAGCAGCCGAGGACGGCAGCCGCTTCGGTCGTGCTGATCTCCACCTTGGGCCCTGCCGGTGTCGGGGTTTCGGTAGCGAACTCGGCGGCCTGGTCGTGGTGGTGCTCGGCACGGGCCAGGACGAAGAGCAGTTCCCTGGCGGCGGCGCTGGGCGCTCCGCCGTCGCTGCGGATGTGCTCCCGAAGGACTTCGACGAGGAAGCGACGTACCGGCTTGGCCAGGTGCGCGGGAACGATCACGGACCCGTCGGCCAGCTCGACGGGTCCACTCAGCGGATTCCGCTGCACGCCTTGTTTCTCCTGGTCAGGCGGCATGTGGTCACGCACTGGCCACGGTGTCGCGCTGCTCCTGGTCGTCGTCGAGGCCGGGGAACTGGCGGCGGATCGCGGCCGGCAGCTCGCGGGCCGGCACGGCGGCGAGGTTGCCCGGGTTCCGGATCAGGTTGACCTGATGCCGGAGCCGGGCGACAGCGGCCCGCCGGCCGGCCGGGGTCGCGGTGACCGCGTCGGCGGCCAGCTCGGCGGCACGCCGGATCGTCGCCTGCTCCGCCTCGGTCGCGGGCCGCATCCTGGTGCGGCGACGGCCAGCCATCACGACCGGCCCAGCCGGGCACGAAGCGGCGGCAGCGCGTTGGCGTTCGCGGCCCGGCGGGCGGCCCGGAGACGGCGTGCACGGCGTCGGGCACCGCCGGGGGTGGACTGGACCAGCGACGGGCCGGCAACGTCCTCCAGGAACGCCGCCAGCTCGTCGACAGCCGTCCGCCGGCCCGCCGGGGTGTACCCGGCCGGGATCGTCAACGCGTACGCCAAAGCAGCGAGCAGGGCGCTGGTCGGGCGGATGCGGCCCGTCTCCAGGCGTTCGATGGTGCGGGGGTGGCAGCCCGCCAGGCCGGCAAGGGCACGCTGCGACAGCCGCGCCGCACGGCGGCGGGTCCGGACAGCGGCACCGACGGTGGCGCGGATTCGGGCCTGCTCTACCGGGTCTGGTGTGCCGGACCGGTTCCGGGCGGGTACCGGCGCAACGCGGGCGGCTGACACGCGCGGGGCAGGAACCGAGGCCCGGGGCGACACGTTGGTCATGCCGGCTACGCCACCTGGCCAACGCGGCGTCGGTCCGGTCCGTCGAGCACCACGATGCGGCAGCTCTCGGCCAGTCGGGAGGCGATCCGGTCGCCGATCGAGTCGCGCAGCTCGGCGACGCCGAGGTTGGTCGTGAAGATGCTGGGCCGCATGTCCAGGTATCGGCCGTCGATGAGCCGGTACGTGGTCTCTTCGACCCACTCCGAGGTCTTGCCGACCCCGAGGTCGTCGAGGAGGAGTAGGCCGGCTTCCCGGTAGTGCTCGACTCGGCGCTCTGGCTTTCCGCCCGGTTCGGGGCGTAGGGAGGCGAGTAGGTCGGGGAAGCGGGTGGCGATCCAGTCGCGGCCGGGCAGCTCGGGGGCGACGGTGCGGAGGGCGCCGTACGCCTGGTGGGTCTTGCCGACGCCGACCGGGCCGAGCAGGAGCAGCGACGGGGCGTGCTCGGGGTCCTTGACGACGGTGGCGGTCCAGTCGAGGACGGCGGGGTGGTCGGCTTGGGCGTCGCGGTAGCGGCGGGGGAATCGGCGGTCGCAGTCGCGGCGTACCCGTTCGGTGTGGATCTCCCATCGGGCGTTGGGGTCGACGGCCTTCCGCTCACCCGCGCAGGGTCCGCAGTACGCGGCGGGGTTGCCGGGGTGGTCGGGGCACTCGCCGGGTTTGGCCACGGGCAGGGGTGCGATGGCGAGCGGCCTGGTTCGGGGTAGGAGCTGGCTCAGGGGGGTCGGCTCGGGCATCACAGGTTCCCTCGGTAGTGGGCTGCGGGGTCTGCCGGGTCGCGGTACGGCTGGTGGCCGTTCTGGCGGCTGTTGCCGTTTCCGGCTCGCTCGGTCTTCCACTTCTGGGCGTTGCGCATCCAGGTGCGCCAGGCGGCGATCCAGTCGGCCTTGATGGCTTTGGCGCCGGTGGCGGCCCGCCAGTGGTCGACGAAGTTCGCGGTCTCGATCGCGATGTCGACGTCGGGGGTGTGCTCGCGGTACCAGGCGCGCATGCGGTCGTCGACGGCGAAGTTCTCCGGTACCCGGGTGCCCCGGGTCGACTTCGCCGTCTGGTCCCGTTCCGGGACTGGTCCGGCTCCCGGACTAGTCAGGTCCCCATGTACTTCATTGGTCTGGGTGGTCTGGACAAGGTCTGGATCGTGTCCCGTTCCGGGACTAGTCCGGTCCCGCTCCGGGACTAGTCTGCGTCCCGCTCCCGGACTAGTCCCGCTCTGGGACTGGTCCGGTTCCGGGACTAGTCCCAGAGCGGGACTAGCCTGGTCAGGAGTCTTCAGCCGATATCGGGTGCGCTCCTTGTCGGCCCAGGCGCGGGCAACGGTAGGGCGCAGCCGATCGAGCCAGTTCCCTTCCTCGGCGGCTGTCAGGGCCCGGGCAACGGTAGATCGGCCGAGACCGGTTGCCTTGGCCAGTCCGGTCAACGATGGCGTGTGCTCGGCTGGCGTGACGCCGGCTGGCCAGTCGGCGACCACGGCCAGGGTGAGCAGAGCGTGCCGTACTGGCGCGGCCAGGTCGGACGCCAGTACGGCACGCTCAAACGCCCATCGTGGATTCGTCACGCTCTTCTGCTCTCGTTCGTGCTTGATGACCGATCAAGTACCGCCGATTTTCGAGCTTGTGAGCTGCGGCGATGCGGCGGCATCTCACGGCGTCTCACTCAGGGGTGGCGTTCAGCGCTGCCAGGATCGAGCTGGTTACGACCGTGGTGCGGCGGCCGACCTTGAGGGTCCGGGCGGGAAAGGTGCCAAGACGGATGGACTCGTAGGCGTGACTGCGGCCGACACCGAGGGCGGCGGCGGCCAGTTCGACGCTGACCGTCGCGGGCCACGCCCGGATCTCGTCGAGCGTTGGGCCCTTCGCGGGGCGGAGCTTGGTGGACATGGAGTCATCCTGTTCCGTCTCTAGGACGCAAGAGTGCGTCACTGGGACTGGACTGCCCGGACAGGATGGCACGGCATGGACACCCCGTCAACAAGGCGGTAGCGTGCGTCCCTGTGACAGAACCTCTCGGGTTGGGAGACACGCTCTCCGCTCAGGTCCGCCGGTACCGACTCGCGAAGGGCTGGAGCGTGCGCCAGCTCGCCGAGGAGTGTCAGCGCCTCGGCATGCCAGAACTGACCGAGGCGTCACTTGGCAACATCGAGCGTGGCCAGAAGGAGGGCGCCAAGCGAGGCATTCGCCGCGTGACCGCCGAAGAGCTGGTTGTGCTCGCCGTTGCCCTCGACGCGACCCCGCTGCAACTCATGTACCCCTTCGATAAGGTCCGGGCCGTCAAGGTCCTGCCGAGCGTGGAAGCGGGCGCATGGGACGCTGCAGCCTGGTTCGCGGGTCGGGCAGCATTCCCCCGTCCCGAAGCGTTCGATCCGGAGTTCGGGGTGTACGAGAAGGGCTCCGTGGCCGTCGAGCTGTGGGAGCAGCACGAGCGGCAGCTCTTCGAGTGGCGCATCCGCAGCCACCAGGCCAAGCAGGCCGATCGGCGGGCACCGCACGCCGCCGATCCCGACGAGGCCGTGAAGGCACACCGTAGAGCCGAGCAGGTCGCTAACAGCCTGTGGGAGATCCGCCGGCAGATGCGGCAACACAAGATCCTCACGCCCGAACTGCCCGAAGAGCTGCGGTACATCGACACCGACAAGACCCCCCTGAACCGGGCCGTCGAGCAGCGTCTCCGGTCCGACTACCCGGATCAATGGGTCGATGAAGACCAGGAGGAGGCTGCAAGGGGTGGCAGATCCGATCAAGCGGGTTGAACTGAAGAGCGGAGCGGTCCGGTACCGGTTTGTCATCGACGTCGGCCGTGACCCGGAGACCGGGAAGCGGAAGCAGGTGACGCACACCTACGACACGAAGAAGGAGGCCAAGGCCGAGTACGCCCGGATCAAGCATGAGACCGACCGGGGCACGTACGTCGCGCCGAGCAAGCTGACCGTCGACCAGTTCCTTGACCAGTGGTTGAAGTCGGCGACCCGGGACGTCGAGCAGGGCACCGCGGCGAACTACCGTGACGCCCTGCTGCCGGTCCGGGCCCGGCTGGGTGACCGCGTGCTCCAGGGCGTCACCGAGCCGGACATCGAGGCCCTGGTGGACTGGATGCTGACCGAGGGCCGCCGGCGAGGTGGCCAGCCCGGGACCGGGCTCGGTGTCCGGTCGGTCCGGCTGACCCTGGGCCGGCTCCGGACCGCGCTGAACGTGGCCGTGCGGCGCCAGCTCGTCGTGCGCAACGTCGCCCTGTTCGTCACCATCCCCCGCGAGGCGGCCAAGGCCGCGATCGAGGCCAAGGCCGCCCGGAAGCCGTGGACGCAGGAGGAGGTGAAGACGTTCCTTACCGGGATCGCCGGAGAGCGGCTGTACGCCGTCTGCCTGCTCTCGCTGATGGGTCTCCGCCCGGCCGAGGTGTGCGGGCTGCGGTGGTCCGATGTCGACTTCGACGGCGGCACGATCGCGGCCGGAGACAACACCCGGACCATCGTCGACGGGGAGGTGGTGGAGAAGTCGGCGAAGTCGGCGGCCGGCAAGCGGGGCCTGCCGGCACCGCCCAGCGCGTTGCAGGCGCTGCGGTCGTTCCGGACCAAGCAGAAGGCCGAGAAGCTGGAGGCCGGCGAGGCGTACACCGATTCGGGCTATGTGCTCGTCGACGAGCTCGGCCAGCCGCAGCGCACCGACTGGCTACGGCGGCGGGTGTACGAGTTGATGGCCAAGGTCGGCGTGCGGAAGGTTCGGCCGTACGACGCCCGGCACGCCTGCCTGACGTACCTCGGCACCGCCGGGGTGCCCGATGTGGTGCTGGCGGCCTGGGCCGGTCACGCCGACGGCGGCACCCTGGCGAAGCGGGTCTACATCCACCCTGACAGCAGTCATCTGAAGGTGGCTGCCGACCAGCTCGAAGCCGGGTTGTTCGGCTGAAGCTTCAGCAGTACGCGCGTACGTGAGGGATTGTGAGACGGGACAGCAAAAGGGCCCCGACTCACCGAAGTGAATCAAGGCCCTGACCTGCTCCTACATGGTCGGGACGGCCGGATTCGAACCGACGACCCCTTGACCCCCAGTCAAGTGCGCTACCAAACTGCGCCACGTCCCGCCCCGCGCGGCACACCGCGCGGCAGCCGGTACAGCGTAGCGCAGGACCCTTTCGTACGCGCAGCGGCCTACCGCCCTCCGTCACCGGAACCTGCCCGTCCGACCCGGCCCACACTCCCTACCGCGTCCTAGGAAGATAGGTGGACTGCTGGGTCCAGTGCCGAAGACACCGGACCCGGCAGACCGGCGGTCATGGCCGGCCGACGGTCATGGCCGGCCGACGGAAGGCGGGACGGCTCAGCCGTGCGGCTTGCCCCGCCCGCCGGCTCCGACCTTCTTGCGGGGCCGTACCGAAACCTCCACCGGACTGCCGACAAAGCCGAACTCCTCGCGGAGCTTGCGCTCGACGAAGCGCTGGTAGCCGGCGTCCAGTGGGCCGGTGGTGAAGAGCACGAACCGGGGCGGGCAGGTCCCCGCCTGGGTGGCGAAGAGCACCCGAGGCGCCCGGCCGCCCCGCACCGGGTGTGGGGTCGCCTGCACCAGCGCGGTGAGCCACTGGTTGAGCTGCCCGGTCGGGATCCGGGTCTCCCAGCTGGCCAGGGCGGTACGCAGTGCGGGGGCGAGCTTGTCCACCGCCCGTCCGGTCCTGGCCGAGACGTTGATCCGGATCGCCCACGGGATCCGGCGCAGCTCCCGCTCGATCTCCTTGTCCAGGTAGTAGCGGCGGTCCGCGTCGACAAGGTCCCACTTGTTGAAGGCGATCACCAGGGCCCGACCGGTCTCGGTGACCGTGGTGAGGATCCGCTGGTCCTGCTCGCTGATCGGCTCACTGGCGTCGAGCAGCACCACCGCCACCTCCGCCGCCTCGATAGCGGCGGCGGTACGCAGACTCGCGTAGTATTCCGTGCCACTGGCCTTGCCGACCCGCTTGCGCAGCCCGGCGGTGTCCACCAGCTGCCAGACCTCGCCACCGATCTCGACCAGGCTGTCCACCGGGTCGACGGTGGTACCCGCGACCGAGTCGACCACCGCCCGCTCCTCTTTGGCGAGCCGGTTGAGCAGGCTGGACTTGCCGACGTTCGGGCGGCCGACCAGGGCCACCCGGCGCGGGCCGCGTGGCCCCGCCTCGGTGATCGGCGGGGCGTCCGGCAGTGCTTCGAGGATCGCGTCGAGCAGGTCGCCGGAGCCCCGGCCGTGCAGTGCGGAGACCGGGCGCGGCTCGCCGAGCCCGAGCGACCACAACGAGGTCGCCTCGAGTTCCACCGCCGTGTTGTCGGCCTTGTTCGCCACCAGCAGCACCGGCTTGGCGCTGCGCCGGAGCATGCGTACGGCGGCCTCGTCGACGTCGGTCGCCCCGACGGTCGCGTCGACCACGAAGAGCACCACGTCGGCCGTGGCGACCGCGTTCTCGGCCTGGGCGGCGATCGCGCCGGCCCGGTCCTTCGCGTCCGGTTCCCAGCCTCCGGTGTCGACCACCGTGAACTGCCGACCCGACCACTGTGCGTCGTAGGGAACCCGGTCCCGGGTCACCCCCGGAGTGTCCTCCACCACCGCCTGCCGGCGACCGATGATGCGGTTGACCAGCGTCGACTTGCCGACGTTGGGCCGACCGACCACGGCCACCACCGGTACCGGTCCGGTCGGCTCGGCCTCCTCGTCGACGTCCGGCTCCCGCAGTTCGACCCAACCGTCCCCCGCGCTCACGCCGCCTCCTCAACCGTGCCGCCAGGAAGGATCCCGGCCGCGTCGTCCCGCCGGGCACGAACCCGGTCCGCCGCCCCGCCGCCAAATGGCGCACCGCGACCGCCGCCCGTCAGCACACCACCACCGCCGCCCGCCAACACACCGCGATCGCCGCCCGCCAGCACAGGGCGATCGCCGCCCGCTGACGCACCACCGTCACCGCTGCCCGCCAGCGCACCGCTGCCGGAGTCGAATCGGGTCACTGCCCCGGCCGCCGCTCGGTGAGCAGGTCGTGCAGTCGCGCGACGACCTCGTCGACGCCCAGCGCGGTGCTGTCCAGCACCACCGCGTCCGGCGCCTGCCGCAGCGGATCGGTCGCCCGGCTGGAGTCGAGCCGGTCCCGGCGGGCCAGGTCGGCTGCGGTGGCGGCGACATCGGCGGCGTTCTCGGTGCTGCGCCGCCGCGCCCGCGCCTCGGCCGACGCGGTCAGGTAGACCTTGAGGTCGGCGTCCGGCGCCACCACCGAGCCGATGTCCCGGCCCTCCACCACGATCCGGCCGGCCGCCGCGATCATTTCGCGCTGCTGCGCGACGAGCAGCTCCCGGACGGCCGGCACGGCCGACACGGCGGAGACGGCAGCCGTCACCTCCGGGCCCCGGATGTCCCGGTCGACAGCTATCCCGTCGGCGGTCACGCTCGGCGCCTCGGGGTCGACCCCGATCTTCAGCTCGGTCTCGCCGGCCACCTTGGCCACGGCCTCGGCGTCCTGCGGGTCGACGCCGGAGCGCAGCACCGCCCAGGTGACGGCCCGGTACATCGCCCCGGTGTCGAGGTAGCGTGCGCCGAGTGTGCTCGCCAGTCGGCGGGAGACGGTGGACTTCCCCGAACCGGACGGCCCGTCCACGGCAACCACACATTGCCCGGTCCGTACCTTTTCCGCCACCGTTCCTCCTTCACCGATCACTGGGCGATACGCCCGGCACTGCCGCGTTCGCGGGCGGCCGGCCGTGGCGGCGCACCGCGTGTCGCTGTCCATCATGCCCCGTCCACCGGACGGGCCCGCGCCCGACACCGGAGGCACCGAACCGCGCGACGGGCCCGACCGAGCCGACCCGGGGGCCCAGGTCAGTCCCACACCGGCCGGAAAGTTCGCGCCCGGCCGGAAAGTTCCAGATTCACCGCGCCCGACCGGAAGTCGCAGCTGCACCGCAGCCGACCGGAGGCGCAGGGAGTCCTGACCAGGATCAGTCGCCGACCGCCTTGAACAGCGCGGCGATCTCGGCGTTCGTCAACCGGCGGTTACGGCCGGGCCGCAGGTCGCCCAGCCGGATCGGCCCGATGGCGGTACGGATGAGTCGGGACACCGGATGCCCCACCTCCTCCAGCAGCCGCCGGACGATGTGCTTGCGCCCTTCGTGCAGGGTCAGCTCCACCTGGGCGGTACGCCCCAGCGTGTCCACCAGGCGGAACTCGTCCACCCGGGCCACCCCGTCCGACAGCTCCACGCCGGCCTTCAACCGCCGTCCGGCGTCGCGACGCAGCGGCCCGGCCACCTCGCAGAGATAGGTCTTCGGCACCCCGTACGACGGGTGCATCAGCCGGTGCGCCAGCGTGCCGTCGTTGGTCAGCAGCAGCAGTCCCTCGCTGTCGGCGTCGAGCCGCCCGACGTGGTAGACCCGCTCCTCCACCCGGCCGAGGAAGTCGGCCAGCGCGGTGCGGCCCTTCTCGTCCGCCATCGTGGAGACCACGCCACGCGGCTTGTTCATCGCCAGGTAGACCAGCCGGGTGTCGGTGACCAGCCGCTCGCCGTCGACGTAGATGACGGCGGTGGCCGGGTCGACCTTGTCGCCGAGCTGCGCGACCCGCCCGTCGACGGTAACCCGGCGCCGGAAGATCAGGTCTTCGCAGGCGCGTCGGGAGCCGACGCCGGCCCCCGCGAGCACCTTCTGCAGGCGCTCCACGGCGGGGGCGTCGGGACTGTCATCGCGGGGCATCGGCAATCTCTTCCACGTCGTCGGGCAGGAACGGGGCCAGCGGCGGGAGCTGGTTCACGGTGTCCAGCCCTAGTTTCTCCAGGAACAGCGTCGTCGTCCGGTACAGGAAGGCGCCGCTCTCCGGCTCGGTCCCGCACTCCTCCACCAACCCGCGAGTGACCAGGGTACGGATCACCCCGTCACAGTTGACACCCCGGATGGCCGAGATCCGCGACCGGGTCACCGGTTGCTTGTAGGCGACCACGGCAAGGGTCTCCAGCGCCGCCTGGGTCAGCCGGACGGACTGCCCGTCCAACACGAACCGTTCGACGTAGGCGGCGTATTCCGGCCGGGTGTAGAGCCGCCAGCCGCCAGCCGCCCTGCGCAGCTCGAAGCCGTGCCCGGCCGTGGTGTAGCCGGCCGCCAGCCGGTCCAGCAGGGCCGCGATCCGCTCGGTCGGCTGCTCCAGTACCTGCGCCAGCACGATCTCGGTGACCGGCTCGTCGACCACCAGCAGGATGGCCTCCAGGGCGCCGCGCAGCTCGTCGTCGTCGATCAACGCCAGTGCCGTGGCCCGCCGGCCGGCCCCGCCGGGCTCCGGCACCGCCGCCGACGCACCGTCCGCACCCGTTCCGGCATAGTCGGGTACGCCCGCCACCTCCTCCGGCACCGGACCACGCTCGCCGCCCCCGGCCGCCCGCGCCGGCTCCTCGGCGAGCACCGGCTCCGCCGGCTCGTCCGCCTCGTCGGCCCCGGCGACCGCCACCGCCGCAGCCGACTCCACGGCATCAGTCAGCTCGGCAGTCTCAGCAGAGTCGCCGGGCTCGGGTGACTCGAGGTTGTCCCTCGAATCGCCGGGCTCAGGGGACTCCGCCGGATCGGTCGTCTCGGCGGCGGTCAGGGGCGGCTGGGCCTCGGCCGGCCGCTCCCACGGCGGCACCCAGGCCGCCGCCTGCTCGGCCAGCGAGTCGGGCCGCCTTTCGCTGGTCACTCTGCTTCCTCCTGCGTCTCGTCCCCGGCCGCCACCCCGGCCGGCCCGGTCCCGCCGCTCCCCGCAGCCTGCCCCGCAGGCGCCACCACCGGAGCCACCACCCCCGCCGGTACCGGCGCTGTCTCCGGAGCTGCCGCCGGGTCGGCCGGGTCAGCGGCCGGGCGCTCCGGTGGCGCCAGCGCACCGGCGTACTCGTCGATGTCGAGTTCGGCGTCGCCGTCGGCGGGACCGGTCCACCGTACGGTGAGCTCGCCGAGCGCCTCCAGCTGGGCGAAGCCGACCAGCCCCTCCCGGTACAGCTCCAGCAGGGCCAGGAACCGAGCCACCACCTCGAGGGTCGACTCGCAGTCGGCGCAGAGCACCTCGAAGCTGGCGATTCCGGCCTGCCGGAGCCGGTCGCGGAGCAGCGCGGCGTGTTCCCGGACACTCACCCGGACCATGTGCACGTGGTCGATGGAGACCACCGGGGCCTTCTTCGGGGTCATCGCCCGGACCGCCAGCGCGGCGAGCCGGTCCGGCCCGATCCCGAGCACCAGATCCGGCAGCGCCTCGGCGTACCTCGGTTCCAGGGCGACGGCCCGGGGATAGCGGCGGGAGCCGACCGCCTCCAGTTCGAGGATGTGCCCGGCCGCCTCCTTGAACGCCTTGTACTGCAACAGCCGGGCGAAGAGCAGGTCCCTGGCCTCCAGCAGGGCCAGGTCCTCCTCGTCCTCCACCTGGGCGGCCGGCAGCAGCCGGGCGGCCTTGAGATCCAGCAGGGTCGCCGCGACCACCAGGAACTCGCTCGCCTCGTCCAGGTCCCACTCGTCCCCCATCGCCCGGATGTACGCGATGAACTCGTCGGTGACCCGGTGCAGGGCGACCTCGGTCACGTCGAGCTTGTGCTTGCCGATGAGCTGCAACAGCAGGTCGAACGGACCGGTGAAGTTCGCCAGCCGTACGGTGAAGCCGCTGGCCGCCTCCGCGTCGCCCTCGCCCGGCCCCGCGTCGCTCCCGCCCGACGGCTCACCGCCCTCGCCAGACGGCCCGTCGACCCCGCCCGGCGGTGTCTCGGCGGGCACCGGAGCACCGGTCGGCCCGGCCTCGGCCGGCTGCTTGTCGGCGGAGCGGGCTGGCCGCGGCTCCGGCGCGGCCGGGAAGGTGGGCGGGGAACTCACCCGACGACCGTAGTCCACCGGTTCCGGACCGTCAGCCGTCAGCGTCGCCCCGGTACCGTCACTCACCCGATGATCCTCGACACGGCGGGCACCGATCCGGGCCCGGACAGACGAAACGGGCGGTCATCGGCCGGCGCCGGCCGGATCCGCCCACCTGGCTACCGCTCGGCCTGCGCGGCGATCACCTCTCGGGCGAGCTGACGGTAGTTGCGGGCCCCGGAGGAGGCCGGGTCGAGCGTGGTGATCGGGGCCCCGGCGACGGTGGACTCGGGGAACTTGACCGTCTTGGTGATCACGGTCTGGTAGACCTTGTCGCCGAACGCCTCCACCACCCGTTGCAGCACCTGACGACAGTGCGTGGTGCGGCTGTCGTACATGGTGGCGAGGATGCCCTCCAGCTCGAGGTCGAAATTGAGCCGTTCGCGCACCTTGTCGATGGTGTCCAGCAGCAGGGCGACCCCGCGCAGGCTGAAGAACTCGCACTCCAGCGGGATGAGCACGCCGTCCGCCACGGTGAGGGCGTTGATCGCGAGCAGCCCCAGCGAGGGCTGGCAGTCGATCAGGACGTAGTCGTACTCCTTGCGGATCGACTTCAGCACCCGGGCCAGCGCCATCTCCCGGGCGACCTCGTTGACCAGCTGGATCTCGGCGGCCGAGAGGTCGATGTTCGCCGGCAGCAGGTGCAGTCCGGCCACGTCCGTCTTGATCAGCACGTCCTCGGCGGTGACGTCGTCCTGCATCAGCAGGTTGTAGACGGAGAGGTCGAGATTGTGCGGGTTGACGCCCAGCCCGACCGAGAGCGCCCCCTGCGGGTCGAAGTCGACCAGCAGCACGCGGCGGCCGTACTCGGCCAGTGCGGCGCCGAGGTTGATGGTCGTGGTGGTCTTGCCCACCCCGCCCTTCTGGTTGGCCATCGCGATGATCCGGGCCGGCCCGTGCTGGTCGGTCGGCATCGGTTCCGGGATCGGCTTACGGATCGTGTACGCGGCCGGGTCGGCCGGACCCAGCTCGGCGCCGAGGTCCAGGGCGGACTGCTGCTCGCGCAGGCTTGAGGTCCACGCCTCGGCACGGTCAGCGTTTCCAGCCATGTCCTCGTACGCCCCCTCCCGACGACTGCCCGGCGTCGGAGCCGAACGGTGTCCTGTGCGGCGCCGCCGCGAACCTCGATTGCCGCCTCCCGAGGCCGCGCCAGATCCCGACTCTACGCCACGTCGCAGCACCGTAGTGGGCACCGTCTCGGCGTGTCGAGCCGGCCGCCGACCGGCGCGAGCCGACCGGAATCGACCCGCCGACCGACAGTACCCCGCCGGTGGCGGGACCGGGATCGGCCGGTCAGCCGCGGGCTCGTGGATGCGCGGTGGCGTACACCTCGCGGAGCCGGTCCACGGTGACCAACGTGTACACCTGGGTGGTGGTCACCGAGGCGTGCCCGAGCAGTTCCTGCACCACCCGTACGTCGGCACCGCCGTCCAGCAGGTGGGTGGCGTACGAGTGCCGCAGGGTGTGCGGGGAGACCGCCCGGGGCCCCTGCACCGGCAGTCCGGCCCGTCCGGCGGCCCGGCGCAGGATCGTCCAGGCGCTCTGCCTGGACAGTGGACCGCCCCGGGCGTTGAGGAAGACCGCCGGCCCGCCCCGGCCGGCGGCGGCCAGCGTCGGCCGGGACCGGACCAGGTAGGCCCGCACCGCCTCGGCGGCGTACCCGCCGACCGGCACGAGTCGGCTCCGGCCGCCCTTGCCGTGCAGCAGCACCGAGCCGTCGGTCAAGTCGAGGTCGTCGACGGCCGCCCCGACCGCCTCGGAGATCCGCGCGCCGGTGCTGTAGAGGAACTCCAGCAGGGCCCGGTCGCGCAGTGCCAGCTCGGCACCGGGGCCGGTCGCGTCGACCGCTCCGGCGCCGTCCAGCAGCCGGACCACCTCGGTGACGTCCAGCGCCCGGGGCAGCCGCCGGGGCGGGGCCGGCGGGCGTACGTCCCGGCTCGCGTCCTGGCCGACCAGGCCCTCCCGGACCGCGAACCGGTGCAACCCGCGGACCGCGCTGGCGGCCCGGGCCGCCGACGCCGCCGCCAGCGGCGGGTGCCCGTCCGCGCCGGCCCGCAGCCGGGCCACGTGCGCGGCGATCTCGGCCGGCCCGACCGCCGCCAGCTCCTCGACGCCGCTGCCGGCTAGCGTCGCCAGATACCGTTCCAGATCCCGGCGGTACGAACTCAGCGTGTTCGCCGACAGTCCACGCTCGACGGTCAGGTGGTCGAGGTAGCCGCGTACGGCGCGCCGCAGCGCCGGCGACGGTTCGGGCCCGTCACCGGCCGCTGCGGGACGGCTCATCCGAGAACGTCCGCCAGCGGCAGGACGCCCATCCCGTGCGCCTCGGCGACCGGGCCGTAGGTGACCTGCCCGGCGTGGGTGTTCAGCCCGAGCGCCAGGGCCGGGTCGCGGCGCAGCGCCTCCCGCCAGCCCTGGTTGGCCAGTTCGAGCGCGTACGGCAGGGTGACGTTGGTCAGCGCGTACGTGCTGGTGTGCGGGACCGCACCGGGCATGTTCGCCACGCAGTAGAACAGCGAGTCGTGCACCGGGTAGACCGGGTCGTCGTGCGTGGTGGGCCGGGAGTCCTCGAAGCAGCCGCCCTGGTCGATCGAGATGTCCACGAGCACGCTGCCGGGCTTCATCCGGGAGACCAGCTCGTTGCTGATCAGCGTCGGCGCCTTGGCACCCGGCACCAGCACGGCACCGATCACCAGGTCGGCGTCGAGGACGGCGCGCTCGATCTCGTAGGTGTTCGAGGCGACGGTCTGGAGGTGGCCCCGGTAGATGGCGTCGGCCTGGCGGAGCTGGCCGACCGCCCGGTCCAGCAGCAGCACCTCGGCCTGTAGGCCGAGCGCGATCGCGGCGGCGTTCCGGCCGGAGACCCCGGCGCCGATCACCACGGTCTTGGCCGCGTACACCCCGGAGACGCCGCCCATCAGCACCCCGCGCCCGCCGCCGGAGCGCATCAGGTGGTACGCCCCCACCTGCGGGGCGAGCCGGCCGGCGACCTCGGACATCGGGGCGAGCAGCGGCAGCGACCGGTCTGGCAGCTCCACCGTCTCGTAGGCGATCCCGGTCACCTTCCGGTCCAGCAGCGCGTCCGTGCACTCCTTTGAGGCGGCCAGGTGCAGGTAGGTGAAGAGCACCTGCCCCTCGCGCATCCGGTGGTACTCCTCGGCGATCGGCTCCTTGACCTTCAGCACCAGTTCGGCGACGCCCCACACCTCGTCGGCGTCGCCCAGGATCGTGGCCCCGGCGGCGGCGAACTCGGCGTCGGTGATCGACGACCCGGCTCCGGCGCCGCTCTGCACGTACACCTCGTGGCCGGCACGGACGAACTCGTGCACCCCGGCCGGGGTGATGGCGACCCGGTACTCGCGGTTCTTTACCTCGCGCGGAATTCCGACCTTCACGATCCGACACCTCTCTCCGGGGTGTTCCGGCCCCGGCCGCGCGACGCGCGGCGGCACCGTTGCCGCCGCGGTCCTCCGTCCCGCCCGCGGAAGTCTAGGGCCGTGGGCGGGCGCCGGCAGCCAGCATTGTGACAGCGGGTAACCGGCAACCTTGACGGTATGTCAGCCCCGCCCGCCCCACCAGCCACGCCCCCCAGGCCAGGTTGAAAGGAGGGGGCCCTTCTTATACAAAAACCGATAAGAGGGGGCCCTTCCTTTCCCCGGCGGCGTTAGGGCAGCGGTGCGTCGGCGGGGCGGAGTCCGGCCCAGCCCCGGTCCCGGGAGCGGGCCGCCGCGAGCACCCCGGCGACGCAGGCCACGTTGGTGATCTCGCCCGCCAGCACCATCGAGACCGCCTCGTCCAGCTCCACCCGGACCACCTCCAGGTCGGCCTCCTCGTCCCGGCGCTGGTGCCGCCGCTCCGGCGGCACCTCGGTCAGGTCCCGGGCCAGGAAGATCCGGATCAGCTCGTCCGAGTACCCCGGTGAGGTGTGCACGTCCACCAGCAGGTCGATCCGGCCCGCCACGAGATCCGCCTCCTCGGCCAGTTCCCGCAGCGCACCCGCCGGCAGCGCCTCGCCGGGCACGTCGGTCAACCCGGCGGGCAACTCCCAGATGACCCGGCGCAGCGGGTGCCGGTACTGCCGGATCAGCACCGCCCGGCCCCGGTCGTCCAGGGCGAGCACCCCGACCGCGCCGGTGTGCCGTACGTAGTCCCGGGGCACCACCCGCCCGCCCGGCATCGCCACCTGGTCGGTGACCACCGAGAAGACCTTGCCCCGGAACCGTTCCCGGCGGTCGCGTACCTCGTAGCCCTGCCCGTCGGTCCGGCCGTTCACGCCCACACCGCCGCCCCTCGCCGGCGCCGTTCCACAGCCCGCCGGTGCCGTCCCGCAGCCCCTCGCCAGTGCCGTCCCGCAGCCCGTCGAAGTCCGGCTGCTTCCCGCCTGGTCCCGCTGTCGGTCACGACGGGGAACTCGCCCTCGCCGAGCGGACCGATCCGTTGCGTGCGGCGGCGTCCGCCGGCTCGGCGAGATCCGCCAGCTCCGGCTGGTCCCCGGCCGGCCGGCCGGTGGCGTTCTCGGCACCCTCCGCGTCCCGGAGACCCGAGCCGCCGGTCCCGGTGGCCGCCACCGGCGCCAGCTCCACCGGCAACTGGTCCGCCGACGAGTACGCGACGACGGCGCCGACGAACGCGGCGAACAGCGGATGTGGCCGGGTCGGCCGGCTCTTCAGCTCCGGATGCGCCTGGGTGGCCACGAAGAACGGGTGCAGCGAGCGGTCCAGTTCGACGAACTCGACCAGCCGGCCGTCCGGCGAGGTGCCGGAGATGTGCAGGCCGGCCTTGGCCAGCGCGTCCCGGTAGGCGTTGTTCACCTCGTACCGGTGCCGGTGCCGCTCGCTGACCTCGGTGTCCCCGTACGCCTGCGCCACCAGCGAGCCCTCGGTCAGCCGCGCCGGGTACGCCCCCAGCCGCATGGTGCCGCCCAGGTCGCCCCGGCCGGCGACGATGTCCTCCTGGTCGGCCATCGTGGCGATCACCGGATGCCGGGCCTTCTCGTCGAACTCCAGCGAGTTGGCGCCCTCCAGCCCGGCCAGGTGCCGGGCCACCTCGATGGTCATGCACTGGA
Source organism: Micromonospora sp. WMMD1102 (assembly GCF_029626265.1). NCBI lineage: Bacteria > Bacillati > Actinomycetota > Actinomycetes > Micromonosporales > Micromonosporaceae > Micromonospora > Micromonospora sp. WMMD1102. The sequence continues at coordinate 4,378,999 of NZ_JARUBN010000001.1, forward strand.
GGCCGAGGCAGAGGCCGAGGATCGGGATGCCGTTGTCCCGGGCGTACCGGGCGGCGCCGATCTTGCCCTCGATGCCGCGTACCCCGAAACCGCCGGGGATGACGATGCCGTCGACCCCGGCCAGCGCTGCTGCCGCCCCGGAGGCGGTGACGCACTCGTCGCTCGGCACCCAGTGCAGCTCGACCCGGGCCCGGTGGCCGAACCCGGCGGCCCGGATCGCCTCGCTGACCGACAGGTAGGCGTCGGGCAGGTCGACGTACTTGCCGACCAGCGCGACCCGGACGGTGTGGTGCGGATGGTGCACCCGCTCCAGCAGGTCGTCCCAGCGCTGCCAGTCGACGTCCCGGAACGACAGCCCGAGCCGGCGCACCACGTACGCGTCCAGGCCCTCCCGGTGCAGCACCTTCGGGATGTCGTAGATGCTCGGCGCGTCCGGTGCGGCGATCACCGCCTCCCGGTCGACGTCGCAGTAGAGCGACAGCTTGTGCTTGAGCTTGTCCGGGATCTCCCGGTCGGAGCGGCAGACGATGGCGTCCGGCTGGATGCCGATGTTGCGCAGTTGGGCCACCGAGTGCTGGGTCGGCTTGGTCTTCAGCTCCCCGGACGGCGCCAGGTACGGCACCAGCGAGACGTGCAGGTAGAAGCAGTTGTCCCGGCCGAGATCGTGCCGGACCTGTCGGATCGCCTCCAGGAACGGCAGCGACTCGATGTCGCCGACCGTGCCGCCGACCTCGGTGATCACCACGTCCGGGGTACGGCCGTCCTCGTCCGGGTCGGCCATGGTGAGGATCCGGGCCTTGATCTCGTTGGTGATGTGCGGGATCACCTGCACGGTGTCGCCGAGGTACTCCCCCCGGCGCTCCTTGGCGATCACCTCGGAGTAGATCTGGCCGGTGGTGACGTTCGCCTTGCCGTCCAGTGCCCGGTCGAGGAACCGCTCGTAGTGCCCGACGTCGAGGTCGGTCTCGGCGCCGTCGTCGGTGACGAAGACCTCACCGTGCTGGAACGGATTCATCGTGCCGGGGTCGACGTTCAGGTAGGGGTCGAGCTTCTGCATCACGACCCGAAGGCCCCGCGCCGTGAGGAGGTTTCCGAGGCTGGAGGCGGTCAGGCCCTTACCGAGTGAGGAGGCAACCCCACCGGTGACGAAAATATGCCTGGTCGTCCGAACTGAAGGGGCCAAGGCCTGCTCCCGTGGTCGTCTGTCGCGGTCATGCGAACCGGTGTGGGACCGTTGAAATGATCCACGCGATCCACGGGATTCCACGGTAACACCAACCCCGGCCGGCCTGCCGGGGGCACCCGCTTCCGGCACCGGCCCGCGCCGGTCAGCCGGCTGTCACCCCGGCCGACGGCTGCGCCGGCCCGGACCCCGAGCCGCTGGACGGCCGCCCGGCGGCGCTGCCGTTCGCGCCCGCCGCGACCCCTGGTACCGGCCCGGCTACGGCGGGTGCCGACGCACCGTCCCGGGTCAGCGGCCGGTCGTTCCGAGCTGCCGGCTCACCCTCCCGGCCTCCCGGGTCACCGTCCCCGGCCGCCGGCTCACCGCCCCCGGCTCCCCGCTGACCGTCCCCGGCTGCCGGCTCACCGTCCCCGGCTCCCCGCTGACCGTCCCCGGCTGCCGGCTCACCGCCCCCGGCTCCCCGCTGACCGTCCCGGGCTGCCGGCTCACCGAGGTGTGCGAGCGGGACCGCCCGCACGCTCGGTCGGGTCGGGTCGGGCGGGTCGTCCGGGCCGGGGCCGCCGGCCGGCATCGTCCGGTCGGTGGCGTGGTCGAGCACCCGCAGCGCGGCCAGGGCGGCCATCGGCACGGTGAGCGCCGCGGCCGCGCCCGCGACGTTGAGGGCGGACCCGCCGAGCAGGCCGGCGAGTACCGCCGCGACCGGGATCCCGGCCATTCCCGCCCGCATGGCGGGATAGATCCCGAACAGCCGCTTCAGCCCACCCCAGGTACGGAGCAGTGCGAACCACACCAGCACCGCGCCGACCAGCGCGATGACCGTCAGCGGGCTGCCGGCCAGGGCGGCCAGGTTCGCCGCCCCGGAGCGGTGCACGGTCAACCCGCTGGTCCCGTCGCCGATCGCGGTGAGGAACCGGCCCAGACTGCCCCGCTGGTCGAGCGGCTGCCGCAGGTCCATCAGGACGAACCCGATGGTCACCGCCAGGCCGGCGATACCGGCCCAGGCGAACCGGCCGAGGGTGAGCCAGCCGCCGGTGCTGGTCGCGGCGGCGATGCTCACCCCGGCGGCGAGTGCGACCGCGCCGACCGCGTCGGCACCCAGGTAGGGGCTGCCGACCACGATCACCCCGAGTACGCCGACCAGCACCATCACGGCCGGCCGCCGGCTGCGGCGTACCCGTTGGGCCAGCCAGGCGGCCGAGAGCAGGGTGCCGGCGATGAAGACCCCGAGCCCGACGACGCCGAGCCCGGCATACCGACCACCCTCCAGGGCCGAATACCCGGTCACCCCGTTGAGCTGCAACCGTGCCCCGGTGACCACGTCGGCACCGACGGCGAGCGCGGCCAGCGCGGCCACGCTGCCCAGCGGCCAGAGCGTGCGCTGGTACGCCCGGGCGAGCCGCACCGCGGCGGTGGCCAGGCCGAGCACCACCGCCGTGACCAGCCCGAAGTACACCCCGGCGTGGGCGCCCCGCCACCACGGGACGGCATCCGCGACCAGCGCGGCGGGGATCGCCAGGGCGGCGGCGATCAGCAGTACCTCGACCGTCGCGACCACCCGCCGGGGGGCTGGGGCCGGTCCGTTCGGCCCGGCGTCGCGGCGGGCCCGGCGCAGCAGCGGCAGCACTGCCAGCGCGAGCAGGCACTGGAGCCCGGCCAGCAGCAGGAAGAACCAGCTGGCGACCCGCTGCTGGACCCGGGCCTCGCGGTCGGCGTCGGCGGGCGCCGCGATCGCGGCGGGCAGGTCGGCCGGCCGGCCCGCCACCACCGCCGCCGGCTGGCCGATGAAGAGTCGGTCGGGCGTCGGCCGGCCCAGCGCCGCCAGCGCCGTCGGTGCCAGGTCGACGAGTTGCAGGTAGCCGTCCCGGCCCGTGCTGCGCGAGGTCAGCCAGCCGTGTCCCCAGCCCGGCCCGTCGGCCACCGCGACGTGCAGCCGGGACGACCGGTCGGTGTCGGCGACACCGGCCACCATCACCAGGGACCGTTCGGGGCGGGCCGCCAGCACCCGGGCCAGTACGGCGTCGGCGCGACGGGCCGCGGCAGCCCGTACGGCGGGGTCGTCACCGCTGACGGTGCCGAGGTCGACGATGCCGAGGACGCAGGATGCGAGCAGTTCGGTCGGATCGTCCGGCAGTTCCGGCGCGTACCTGTCGACCCGGCCGAACGGTCGTGCCCCGGCGACCGCGGCACCCGGGCCGACCGCCACGGTGCAGCGGACCGATTCGGCCAGCGCCCCCGGCATGGTGCCCCAGCGCAGCCGGTCCTGGTTGTGGGTGACCGTCGCCCGCTGGTCGGGCAGGTTGGCGCTGATCCGGTCCGGCCGCTCGACGGTGACGTCCAGTTCCGGGCACTGCTCGCCGACGGGGACACCGTCCCAGGCGGCGAAGTTGCCGGCGCCGAGGGTCTGCCAGCCGTCGACCGGGCAGGTCGGCTGCCGGGCCGAACGCACCGACAGCGAGCCGATGGCACCGCGCTCGGCCATCCCCCACAGCGTCGGGGTGTTCTTCGGGTCGACGTCGTCCCAGCGCAGCCCCGGTACCCCGGCCAGCAGCACGTAGTCGGCGGTCTGTGCGGGCGTCCGGGCTTCCGGCCGGACGACGAGCGCGGCGACGCCGAGCGCCACGACGGCGGCGGTCAGCAACACGGGCACCAGCCGGCGCAGCATCAGCCGCGCCCCGCCGACGAGCCGGTCTGCCGGCCGGTCGAGGGCGGCGGGCCGCCACCGGTCCGGTCGGGTTCTTCCGCGACCGCGCCGAGTCCGGCCGGTCCCGCGACGGCGGGATCCGCCACCGGATCCGCCACCGGGGCCGCCGGTCGGGGCGGATCGGAGCGCAGCGCGCCGAGTTCGGTGTAGAGGGCGGCGACGGCGGCGACGGTCTCCTCCTCGGTCGGCCACTGCGCTGCCCGGATGGTGGCCTGCCGGGCCAGTCCGGCCCGCCGGGCGGGATCGTCGAGCAGCCCCCGGACCGCCTCGTCCAGCGCGGCCACGTCACCGGGCCGGACCAGTACGGCCGCCTCGCCGACCAGCTCCGGCACCCCGCCGACGGCGGTCGCCACCAGCGGCAGGCCGGCCCGCAGCGCCTCCTGGGCGAAGAGCTGCCGCGCCTCCCAGTCGCTGCTGACCACGGCCAGGTCGGCTCCGGCCAGCAGGTCGGGCACGTCGGTACGGTGTCCGAGCAGGGTCACCGGGGCCCGGACGGCCGAGATGCGGGCCGCCAGTTGCAGGTAGCTCGGCCCGCTTCCGGCGATCACCACGGCCGGTGGCGGCTTCCGGTCACGCCACCGGGCGGCGGCGTCGACCAGGATGTCGTACCGCTTCTGCGGGTGCAGCCGGCCGACGGAGAGGACCAGCGGCTGCTCCGGGGCGACGCCGAACTCGGCCCGGACCGCCGACCGGCTGCGCCGGGGCTCCGGCAGGGTGGGTGCGGCGACCGGGGCGAGCCGGGCGTCCCGGGCGCCGAGCGCGGCGGCCCGTTCGACGAGGTCGGCGGAGGCGCCGAGGGTGACCCGGGCACGCCGGGCGACGACCCGCTCGACGAGCCGGGAGAGCCGTCCGCGCAGCCCACCGGCGAGTACCGCGTTGTGCCAGGTGACCACGACCGGGGCGGCCGGGCGGGCGAGCACCGCCACCAGGCCGGCCCGCAAGCCGTGCGCGTGCACCACGTCGACCGGTGCGGCCAGCGCCCGGCGCAGCGCGGTGACCGCCCGCGCGTCGGCCGGGGTGGGGCTGGCCGGAATCTCCACCGGGACGAACCGGGCGCCGACGGCGGTGAAGTCGAACTGCTCCTGGGTCGCGGCGGGGCCGCAGACGGTGACCGCCATGCCGGCGTCGGCCAGTCCCCGGGCGAGCGACCTGACGTGTTGTCCGACGCCGCCGGTGCTGGAGGCGAGCACCAGGGCCACGGCACCGCCCCGGTCTTCCGGTCGAGCCGCTCCACCCCGCTCGCTCACCGTGACACCCGTTCCTTCCCGTCGTCCTCGCCCGGATCCGCCACGTCCGGCCGGTCCCGGCGATCCGCCTTCGTCCCGTCGCCCTCGCCCGGGTCCGCCACGTCGGGCCGGTCCCGGCGATCCGTCTCCGTCGCGTCGGGCCGCCGTTCCGTCGTCGTCCCGCCCCGGCGGGCCGGTGCCAGCAGGTTGCGCAGCCGTCGGCGCAGCATCGCCAGCAACGGCCGGACGTCGTGCCGGTCCAGCAGATAGCTGACCGCGACGAAAGCCGCGCCCACGGCGACTCCGGACAGCATGCCCTGCACGAGTGCGTCGACTCGCGCCGGGGTACCACCCCCGAGGCCCGGCAGCCGGTGCGCGCACACCGCACCGAGTGTCGCGGCGACCGCGCCGGCCAGCAGCCCGACCAGTGCCGACCGGGGGAATCCGGTCAACGCGGCCGGTCCGGCGCTACGCCGGACCGCGACGACCAGCAGCACTCCCAGCACCAGCATGCCGACCGAATTCGCCACCGCGACCGCGAACACCCGGTAGTCCACCGGGAAGGCGGCGGAGAACCCGATGGCGGCGGCCGGCACGACGAGCCAGCCGACCAGGGTGGCGGCGGCCGCCGGCCGGGTGGCGCCGCGCGCGTAGAGGGCGCGGGTGAGCACCGCGAAGAGGCCGTAACCGAGCAGGCCCGGTGCGAACCCGGCCACGGCGGCGACCTCGGCCGGGCCGCTCTCCGGCCAGAAGAACCGGGCCACCGGTCCGGCGGTGCCGACCAGGGCGGCGGCGCCGAGGCAGCTGAACAGCAGCACCCGGCGGGCGGTCGGGGCCAGCGTCGCCCGGTACTCCGCCTCGGCTCCGCCCGCGTGCGCGGCGGCCAGGGTCGGATACGCCGCCACCGCGAGCGGGACGGCAAGGACCGCCCAGGGCAGCAGGTAGACCGTCTGGGCGAGGTTGAACACCACCTCGGCACCGATCGGCCCGCCGCTGAGTTGGCGCAGGCTCACCACCAGGGCGACCTGCTGGCCAAGTACGGTCACCGCGCCGGCCAGCGCCAGCCCGCCGATCCGGCCCCGGGCGTCGGGCGAGAACCCGTACCCGAACCGGGGTCGCAGACCCAGCCGGCGCAGCGGGATCAGCAGCGACAGCGAGAGCACCACCACCCCGAGGGTGGTGCCGGCGGAGAGGATCAGCTCGCCGGTCCGGCCGACCCGGGCGATGCTCGGCTGCACCCCCTCGACCGCCGCGAACACCAGGTAGACACCGATCACGGTCATGCTGGAGAGCAGCGGTGCGATCACCGGCCAGGCGAACCGCCGGTAGGACTGGAGTACCCCGGTCAGCACGATGCCGATGCCGTAGAGCGGCAGTTGCGGGGCGAAGACCCGGAGCATCCGCGCGCCGGCCTCGACCTCGGCGGGGCCGCGCTGGTCGGAGATCAGCCCGACGATCGGCTCGGCGAGCAGCGCCACGGCGACCGCCAGCGGCACCAGCAGGCTCACCGTCCAGGTCAGCAGCGCGCCGGTGGTGGCGGCCACCGCCGCCCGGTCACCGGCCGCGACCGCCCCGGCCAGCAGCGGTACGACGAGACTCGCCAGCGCCCCACCGGCGACGATCTCGAAGACGATGTTCGGGACGCTGTTCGCCACCACGTACATGCCGCCGAGGTCGCTGCCGTCCCCCATCAGCCAGGTGAAGACGGCGGTACGCCCGAACCCGGCCAGTCGACTGGCCACGGTGAGTACGGCGATCAGCGCAGCGGCGCCGGCCACCCGCCCGGCGCCGACCAGGGGTGCCGGCCTGCCCACCTCAGGAGTGTCGCCGGCCCAGGGCGTCCAGCTCGCGCAACCCCGGGGTGTTCTGGATCACCTGGGTGAAGCTGACCTTCTCGCTGGCGGCGGTGAGGGCGGCGATCACGGCCAGCGCCCCGGCCCGCCCCACCGGCCCGGTACGCGCGGCCAGCGCGACGCCGAGCAGCGCGCCGAGCGCGTTCGCCCCGCTGTCACCGAGCATGACCCGCTCGTCGAGGTCGCCGGGGAGCAGGGCGGCGGCGGCCCCGACCGGTCCGGCGGCGAGTCCTCCGGTCGGGCCGGGCAGCAGCGGCGCCCCGAGCAGCAGGCCGGACTTGAGCGCCCGTCCGGGTCGCAGGTCGAGCAGGTTGACCAGGTTGGCGGTGCCGGCGACCACGCCCGCGCCGAGCAGCACGTCGAGCATGCCGGCGGCCCGGCCGGCGCGGCGGCGGCCCGGGTGGGACCGGACCGTCGGGTCGGCGGCGAGCAGGGCGGCGGCGGCCAGCCCGGCCGCGCCGACCCCGGCGATCTTGACGACCCCGCTGGTCACCCGCCCTTGGCGGAGCGCGGCGAGGTGTCCGGCGAAGCCCTTGGCGGTCTTCTGTTCCGGCCGGCCGCCGACCACGTCGTCGTAGAGGCCGACGGCGCCGCAGGAGAGGCCGGCGACGAGTGCGGCGGTGCCGGCCGGCCGGCTCGGCGCACCGGTGGCGGCACCGAGCGCCGCTCCGGCGGCCAGCGCCGGCCCGGCGGCGAGGGTGACGGTACGGCCCCGGAAGTTGGTGCGGCGCAGCCCGGGAGCCCACGGGCCGGCGAGTACTCCGCGCAGGGCGGCACCGGCGAGCAGCGCGCCAACGCCGAGCGCCCGGGCCCGGGCGCCCCCGGGTCGGACGGTCACTCGGGCATTCCCGGCAGCAGGGATTCGGCGCCCGCGCCGACGCCGTACGCGCCGGCCTGCTTGTCGGTGACCTGCCGGCCCAGCGCCAACGCCGCTACCAGCTGCCCCTGCACGGTGTTGGCGTTGTCGACGGTGGAGATCGTCTTGGAGAGGGCGGGATCGCGGCGTACCTCGGCGACCAGGTTGCCGCCGCTGCTGCCGTTGCCGGCCACCACGATCGCCCCGGCCTTGTCGAACTGTTCGGCGAGCTGCACCACGGACCGGTCCTTGCGGGTGGCGTCCCGGTCGACGTACGGCGGTCCGCTGACCACCACGACCGCCTCGGCGGAGCCGGTGATCTTGTCGGGCACCTTGAGGTAGCCCTCTTCGGTGTAGTCGTTCAGCACCGACCGCCGGTCGACGTCGGTCACCGGCGAGCCGCCCTCCGGCCGGTCCAGCAGGGCGCTGGCCAGCAGGGCGCTGGACTTCTCCACCCCTTCGCTGCTGGGCAGCCCGACGTCCGGGACGGTGGGTCTGGCTGCCTTGGCCGCGACACCGAGCAGCAGCACACTGCTGTCCGGGTCGATGAACTTCTCCTGTACGTCGATCCGCCCGGTCACCGACGCGCCGCCGAGCCGGAGCATCTCGACGACCCCGTCGACCTGGTCCTGCCCGCTCGGCAGCGCGATGATCAGCACGCGCCGGCCGGCGAGGGTGCCCTTGAGCATGTGCGGGGCGGCCTCCTTGACGAAGTCCTCCTCGCGCTGGACCTCGGTCTCCAGGCTGTTCACCGACTCGCGGAGCTGCTCGTTGTGCTTGCCCAGCGCGTTGACCCGGTCCTTCAGCGAGTCGGCGACCGGACCGTTCAACGCCGCGGTGCCCACGACCAGGCCGATCGCCAGGGCGAGGAAGACCGCGGTCAGCGAGACCACGTGGTACCGGAAATTGATCACGACAGGTGCCTCTTGATCGTCATTCGGGGCCGGGAGGAGGGCAGCACGGGCCTAGAAGAGCTGTCCAAGCTGGAATACGACATTGTCCCACCACTCGGAGGCGACCCCGAGATAAGCCTTTCCGACGGTGGAGACGGCGACCGCGGATGCCATCGCGGCCAGTGCCGAGAGCACCAGCAGCAGCAGCGAGGAGCCGGAAATGCTCTGCCGGTAGAGCCGGCTGACCCCCTTGGCGTCGACCAGCTTGCCGCCGACCTTGAGCCGGGTCAGGAAGGTGGAGGCCATCCCGCCCCGGCCCTTGTCCAGGAACTCGACGAGGGTGGCGTGGGTGCCGACCGCGACGATCAGCGAGGCGCCCTTGCCGTCGGCGAGCAGCATCGCCAGGTCCTCGCTGGTGGCGGCGGCCGGAAAGGTCTGTGCGGTGACGCCGAGCCCGTTCACCCGGGCCAGCCCCGGCGCCCGCCCGTCCGGGTACGCGTGCACGATCACCTCGGCACCGCAGCGCAGTACGTCGTCGGTGACCGAGTCCATGTCGCCGATGATCAGATCGGGCGTGTAGCCCGCCTCCACCAGCGCGTCCGCGCCGCCGTCCACGCCGATCAGCACCGGCTTGAACTCCCGGATGTACGGGCGCAGCACGTCCAGGTCGGCCTTGTAGTCGTAACCCCGGACCACGATCAGGCAGTGCCGGCCCCGGATCGGGGTCTCGACGTCCGGCACACCGACCCCGTCGAGCAGCAGCTCCCGCTCCTGCTTGAGGTATTCCATGGTGTTGGCGGCGAACGCCTCCAGCTGGACCGACAGCCCTTCCCGGGCGTCGGACATCGCCTTGGCCACCGACTCGGCGTCCTGCCGGCTGCCGTGTCCGACCGGCTCGTCGCCGAGCAGCACGGTGTTGCCGTCGATCCGGACGGTGTCGCCCTCCCGGATCTGCTGGAAGACGCTCTCGCCGAGGTCGTCGAGGAGCGGGATGCCTGCCTTGATCAGCACTTCCGGGCCGAGGTTCGGATAGCGGCCGGAGACCGACGGCTTGGCGTTGAGTACCGCGGCGACGCCGACCGCGACGAGCGAGTCGGCTGCCACCCGGTCCAGGTCGACATGGTCGATCACCGCGATGTCACCCGGACGCAGCCGGCTGACCAGGCGCTTCGTCCGGCGGTCGAGGCGCGCGGTGCCGACGACTTTGCCCGGTTCCGCGCTCCGGGCCCGACGCAACGTGGGTAAACGCATCCCAACCATCCTGGCATGTGAGGCAGAGCTTTCTGTCGCGACATGCCTGAGCAGGGCCGCCACCCCAAGGGAACCATATCCATGCCCGACTGGGTGTGGCCGGTGTCACACCATCGGTGTAAGTACCACGGATCGTGGCCGTCGGGGTCACGCTCCGCCCCGCAGGCGGTGCCGGGCGTTCAGGCCGCGCAGGCGGTGCTGAACGTTCAAGGTGGTCGCGATCAGGGGCGTCGTTCCCGGGCAGCCACCGCCAGCAGTTCCTCGGCATGGGCGATACCCAGATCGGAGTCCGGCAAACCGGCGAGCATCCGGGCCAGCTCCCGGGCCCGGTCGGTGTCCTCGACCACCCGCACCCCGCTGGTCGTCACCGCCCCGCCGGTGTCCTTGGCCACCACCAGGTGCCGGTCCGCGAACGCCGCCACCTGCGGCAGGTGGGTCACCACCAGCACCTGGTGGCTGCGGGCCAGCCGGGCCAGCCGGCGGCCGATCTCCACCGCCGCCTGTCCGCCGACCCCGGCGTCGACCTCGTCGAAGACCAGGGTGGGCGGCCCGCCCGAACCGGCGAAGACCACTTCGATGGCGAGCATCACCCGGGACAGCTCACCGCCGGAGGCGCCGCGCTGCAACGGCAGCGAGGGGGCACCCGGATGGGCGAGCAGCCGCAGTTCCACCTCGTCGGCGCCGTCCGGCCCGACACCGACCTCGACGCCGTCGACGGTCAGGGTCGGCTCGGACCTGCCGGCCGGCCGGGGCAGCACCGCCACCTCGATCCGGGCGTGCGGCATCGCCAGCCCGGCCAGCTCGACGGTGACCTGCTCGGCGAAGCGGCCGGCGGCCTCCCGACGGGCGGCCGAGAGCCGGGACGCCAGGTCGGCCACCTCGCCGGCCAACCGCTGCCGCTCCCGGTCCAGCTCGTCGAGAAGCTCGTCGGAGTTGTCCAGCTCGGACAGCCGGGTCCGGGCCCGGTCCGCCCAGGCGATCACCCCGTCGACGTCGTCGGCGTACTTGCGGGTCAGGCCGCGCAGCGCCGCCCGACGCTCGTAGATGACCTGCAACCGGGCCGGGTCGGCGTCCAGCGCGGCCAGATAGCTCGACAGCTCCGCCGCGACGTCGCCGACAAGCGTGGCGACCTCCTCCAGCCGTACCGACAGGTCACCGAGCATCCGGTCCACCCCGGCCTGCGCCTCCAACGTGCGGCGGGCGTGCCCGAGCAGCGTGGTGACGTCGGCCATCTCGTCGGTCGGCTCGGCGGCCCCGGCCACGCAGTGCTGGGCCGTCTGTGCGGCGGTGCGCAGCCCCTCGGCGTGCTCCAGCCGTTGCGCCTCGGCCTTGAGCTCCTCGTCCTCGCCCGGCTGCGGGTCGACCCGGGTGATCTCGTCCAGGCCCAGCCGGAGCAGGTCGGCCTCCTGGTTGCGCTCCCGCGCGTTGCGCCGCCGGTCGGCCAGGTCGTCGCAGACCCGCCGCCATCCGGTGTACGACTCGCGCAGGTTCTCCAGCAGCTTCTCGTGCTCCGCCCCGCCGAAGCGGTCCAGCGCGGCCCGCTGCTCGGCCGGCCGGAGCAGCCGGAGCTGGTCGGACTGGCCGTGCACGGCCAACACCTGCTCGCCCACCTCGGCCAGCATCGACACCGGCATGCTGCGGCCCGCGACGTGCGCCCGGGACCGCCCCTCCACCGTGACCGTACGGCTGAGCAGCAGCGAGCCGTCGTCGTCCGGCTCGCCGCCCGCGTCCACCACCCGGGCGTGCACCACGGTCGAGGTGTTGCCGGTCAGCCGTAGCCGCCCCTCCACCACCGCCCGGCCCGGATCGGCACGGACCCGGCCGGCGTCGGCCCGCCCGCCGAAGAGCAGGCCGAGACCGGTGACCACCATCGTCTTGCCGGCGCCGGTCTCGCCCGTGATGACGTTCATGCCGCCGGTCAGCGGCAGGGTGGTGTCCTCGATGACGCCCAGTCCGGTGATGCGCAGCTCTTCCAGCACAGCAACCGACAGTAGTAGCGGGCCCCGACACTTGACCACCCGGCACGCGTCCCGATCGACTTCCGGCACGCTTTCGGCACACCGGCGCCGGAGCCGCCTGCGGTGCGAACCGCGCCGGCCCGGTCAGCGGCGGGCCCGGTAAGCAGCCGGCCCGGTCAGCGGCGGTTGCCGCGCCAGCCCTGCACCGGCAGGCCGAACTTGGCCACCAGCCGGTCGGTGAACCTGCGGGCGCGCAGCCGGACGATCCGCACCGGCAGCGCACCCCGCTGCACGGTGACCCGGGCCCCGGGTGGCAGGTCGTAGACCCGGCGACCGTCGCAGCAGAGCACCGCCAGGGTGGTGAACGGGTCCACCGTGATGGTGAAGGTCGCCGTCGGCGCGGTGACGATCGGCCGGCTGAACAGCGCGTGCGCGCTGATCGGCACCAGCAGCAGCGCCTCCACCTCCGGCCAGACCACCGGTCCACCCGCCGAGAAGGCGTACGCGGTGGAGCCGGTCGGGGTCGCGCAGACCACACCGTCGCAGCCGTACCGGGACAGCGGGCGGCCGTCCACGTCGACGAGCAGCTCCAGCATCTGGGCCCGCTCGCCCTTCTCCACGCTCGCCTCGTTGAGCGCCCACGACTCGATCACCGGCCCGCCCTCGAACTCGGCACGCACGTCGAGGGTGAGCCGCTCGTCCACTGTGTAGTTGCGGTCGACCACGTCCCGGACCGCCTGGTCCAGGTCGCCGATCTCGGCCTCGGCCAGGAAGCCGACCTTGCCGAGGTTGATGCCGAGCAGCGGCGCCTTCGCCGGCCGGGCCAGGTCGGCGGCGCGCAGGAAGGTGCCGTCGCCGCCGAGCGCGAAGACGATCTCCGCACCCTCGGCCGCGTCGAGCAGGTTCACCGGGGTCACCCCGGGCAGGTCGAGGTCGTCGGCCTCCTCGGCGACCACCCGTACCTCGAAGCCGGCCTGGATGAGGTCCGCCGCCACCGTACGCGCGTGCTCGGTGCTGCGCCGCCGTCCGGTGTGCGTGACCAGCAGTGCGGTCCGGGTCATCGGGCTCCCTCCCGCGCCGCCGCCGGGCCGGTCGGCCCGGCCGTCACCACCGCCGCGACCAGCGCCTCGTCCGGCGGTGGCGCGCCGGCACGCAGCCAGACGAAGAACTCGACGTTGCCGCTCGGCCCCGGCAGCGGGCTCGCCACCACGCCGGCCAGCCCGAGACCGAGGGCGGCGGCGGAGCCGGTCACCGCGAGCACCGCCTCGGCCCGTAGTTGCGGATCACGTACCACCCCACCGCTGCCCACCCGTTCCTTCCCGACCTCGAACTGCGGCTTGACCATCAGCAGCAGGTCGCCGTCCGGGTCAGTGCAGCCGGTCAGGGCCGGCAGCACCAGCCGGAGCGAGATGAACGACAGGTCCGCGACGGTGAGGGTCACGGTGCCGCCGATGGTGTCGGGCGTCAGGGTACGCACATTCGTGCGCTCGAATACCCGGACCCGCTCGTCGGAGCGGATCGTCCAGGCGAGCTGGCCGTAGCCGACGTCCGCCGCCACCACCTCGGCGGCACCGGCCCGGAGCAGCACGTCGGTGAAGCCGCCGGTCGACGCCCCGGCGTCCAGGCAGCGCCGGCCGGCGACGTCCAGCCCGTCCGGGGCGAACGCGGCCAGCGCGCCGGCCAGCTTGTGACCGCCCCGCGAGACGTACTCGGTGCTCGGGTCCTCGCCGAGTACCCGGACCGGGTCGGCCGGGTCCACCATGGCGGCGACCTTCTGCGCCCGTACCCCACGGACCTGCACCCGCCCCGCCTCGACAAGGGCCGCGGCCTGCTCCCGGGACCGGGCCAGTCCACGGCGGACGAGTTCCGCGTCGAGCCGGGTACGACGTGCCATCGAGACTTCTCCGAGGGGACTGGGCTCACGCCTGGTCGATGGTGGCGAGGGTTTCCCGCAGGGTCTGGTGCGCCGCCTCGTACTGGGCGATCTGGTCGGCCGGCGGCAGGTTGGCGGCGTTGGCCATCGCCTGGAGCACCGCGTCCACGGCGGGGTGCCCGGAACCGCCGCCCTCCGGGGCGTCCTGGTCGCCGACGGAAGCGTTCCAGCCGGCGATCCGGGTGGGCCCGGGAACCGGCCGGGCCGCCGCCGCGGCGGGCGGAGCCGGCCGGAACGGCCCGGGTACGGGTACCTGACTCATGTCGTCCCTCCGCTGCGTCCACCGGCCTCGCGGGACCGGCCCGGCACGGGGATCATGCCGCACCGCCGCCCGGTGCCCGCTCGGCCACCGCCTTGCCCGGAGCCGACTTCTGGGTGGCCACCGCCTTGCCGGGCGCGGCCTTCTTCACCACGACCTGCTTCGCCACCGTCTTCTTGGCGACGGCCTTCTTGGCGACGGCCTTCTTCGCCGCGGCCCTCTTGGCGACAACCTTCTTTGCCACCGCCTTCTTTGCCACCGCCTTCTTGGCGACCGTCTTCGTGGCCAGTTCCCTCCCGGCCGGTGGCGGTGCGGTGCCGACGGGTGCGCCCGGGGCCGGTGGTCGGCCGGCGCCGCCCGCTCCCGCGCCGCTCGCCGCCCCGGCGCTGCCGAGCTGCCCGGCGGCGCGCGCCGCGCCGAGTTCCCGCTCCAACCGCGCCACCCGGTCGGTCAACGCGGCGACCTCGTCCACCGTGGCCAACCCGACGGCCGCGAGGGTGCGGTCGATCTCGATCCGGATGATCCGGATCAGCGCCTCCCGGTTGGCCATCCCGGTGGAGACCAGTTCCTCGGCCATGGTCTGCAGTTGGGCGGCCGTGGCGCCGCTGGAGCCGACCAGCTTCCTGGCGGCGGCCTGGGCGCGTTTCTTCGACGCGTCCGTCAGCCCGAGGGCCAGCTCAAGGTAGGCCCGCCACGCATCCTGCATACCTCGGTCCTTTCGCGGGTGCCGACTGTTCAGGTTGTCACGCTACCGGGCGCCCCGGCCCGCCCAGTGCGGTACGGTGCCCGGGAGGACGGCGTGGCGGAGGGCGAGGAGGGACGACGATGGCGACCGTGGACGAGTGCCGCCAGGCGCTGCACGACCTGGCGGCCCGGATGGACGCCAACGCCGACAAAGTACGCAAGCAGGTCGATCTCGACCGGACCCTGGCCTGCCGGATCACCGACCTCGGCACGGCGTTCCACGGCCGGCTCACCGGCGGCCGCCTGGTCGACCTGACCGACGGGGACGACCCGAAGGCGAAGATCGCGTTGAACACCACCAGCGACGACCTCATCCGGTTGGTCCGGGGCGAGCTGGACGTGCCGAAGGCGCTCGCCTCCCGGCAGATGTCGATCAAGGCCAACCCGCTCGACCTGCTCAAGCTCCGCAAGATGCTCTGACCGGCACCGCCCACCGGGCTCTGACGAGCACCGCCCACCAGGCTCCGGCCGCAGCACCCAGCGGGCTCTGACGGCACCGTTCGCCAAGGCGCTGACGGACACCACACGTGTCGCACCCGGCCACCGTGGCGGTCGGGTCAGCGCAGCAGGCCGAGTTCCCCGAGCGCCTTCCGGGCCGGGTCGGCGCCCGCCTCAACGTCGTCGACCGGCACTCCGGACCAGCTCGCCGCGCAGAGGGCGGCCAGCGCGGCCAGGCTCGTCCCATCCCCGTCCAGCATCGTACGGTCGCCGTCAGCGGTCACCCGCCAGCCGCCGGCATCGGGCCCGCCGGCATCGGGCCCGCCGGGCTCGGCCGTCAACCGGGCGACCCGGGCCGGGTCGAAGAGGCCGCCGAGGTCGCCGGCGACGAAGTCCGGCCGGGCCGACGGTGCCGCGTGCAGCAGGTCGACCGGCGCTGCCACCCCGGTGAGTACCAGCAAGCTCTCCATGCCCGCCCGGACCGCGCCCTCGATGTCGGTGTCCAGCCGGTCGCCGACCGCAAGCGGACGGGCGGCGTCGTGCCGCCGGGCGGCGGCGGTGAACAGCGCCGGCTCCGGCTTGCCGACCACCACGTCCGGATCGCGAGCCAGCGCGGTACGCACCGCGGCGACAAGTGAACCGTTCCCGGGCACCGGGCCACGGGGAGTCGGCATGGTCCGGTCGGTGTTGGTGACGAACCAGTCGGCACCGGCCCGTACCGCCAGCGCCGCCTCGGCGAGATCTGCCCAGCCGACCTGCGGACCGTAGCCCTGCACCACCGCGACCGGCCCGTCCTCCAGGCGGGTCACCGGGCGAAGGCCGACCTCACGTACCTCGGTACGGAGCGCCTCCGCCCCCACCACGAGCACCGGGGAGTCCGGCGGAAACCGCCGGGACAGCAACTCCGCCGCGGCGGCCGCCGAGGTCAGCACCTCTTCCGGCCGCACGTCGAGGCCCATCCCGACGAGCAGCGACGCAACCTCGTCGGCGCGCCGGGAGGCGTTGTTCGTCGCGTACGCCAACGGCTTGCCCTCGGCGTGCAGCCGGCCGACCGCCGCGACCGCCGTCTCGATCGGCCGGTCGACGAGGTACAGCACACCGTCCAGATCGAAGATCACCAGGTCGTACGCGTCGACCAGCCGGCCGCCCGCCGAGGAGTCACTCACGACTCGGCGCCACGTACCGGCCGGGAGCCCTGCTCGGCCTCCGGGTCGGGAGCGTCCGTTCCCGTCGACGCATCCGCGAGACCCTCCTCGCCCCGGCCCCCGCCGGCATCGGCGCCCGCCTTCGCCTGGTCCTCCACGTCCGCGTCCGCCTTCTCAGCGTCTGCCTTCGCCACGTCCGCGTTCGCGAATCCCGGGTCCGGGTCCGATTCGTCCGCGCCCGTCACGGCGCCCACCTCGGCAGCGGCGCCCGGCGCGTCGGCGCCCGCGTCCGCCAACTCCTCGGCGGTCCGTTCCCCGGCCCCGACGTCCGCTTCCCCGACCGGCTGGGCGTAGTCCTCGTCCTCCTCGTCGGCGTCGTCCTCGTCGTACCCGTCCTCGTCCTCGTCGCCGTCCTCGTCAGGCGCTTCGACGTCGGCGTCGGCCTCGAACTCGGCGTCGGCCGGCACCCGGTCGCCGCCGTCGGTGGCCTCGTCGTCCTCGTCGTCGTAGTCGTCGCCCTCCAGGACGACACCGTCGAGTTCCAGCAGTCGCTCGGCCGCGTCCGTCTCACCGAACTCGTCCACCTCGGCCGCCCGGGAGAACCACTCCCGGGCCTCTTCCCGCCGGTCCACCGTCAACAGCGCGCCGGCGTACGCGTACCGCAGCCGCGCCGTCCACGGCTCGGCCGGGGTGGCGGTCAGTTCGCGTACCTGGAGCATCGCCACCGCCGCATCGCGCTGGCCCATGTCGCCACGGGCCCCGGCAGCCACGATCAGCAACTCCACCGCGCCGGCCGGGCTCAGCGACTCGCGGTCGGCGCCCCGGTAGAGGTCGATCGCCCGCTCCGGACGCCCGAGCGCCCGCTCGCAGTCGGCGAGCACCGCCAGGTGGGTCTGCCGACCACTCATCCGGTGGTACGTCCGCAGCTCTGCGATAGCGGTCTGCCACTCACCCGCCCGGTACGCCGCCAGCCCGACAGCCTCCCGTACGGGTGCGATGCGGGCCGCCAGACGTCGGGCGGCGAGGGCGTGTTCCAGAGCGAGGTTCGGATCGTCGTCGATCAGCGCGCCGGTCGCGACGAGATGCCGTGCGACCGTTTCCGCGACAGGCTTGGCCAGGGAGAGCAGTTCGGCCCGGACCGCACTGTCGAGATCCGTGGCGACGATCTCCTCCGAGAGCGCCGGAGCGGCGTTCTCGGGGGACGCGTCGCCCGCCCTGGCGCTGCGGTCGTCCCGGCCACGCCGGTCCGCACGGTCGGCGCCACGGTGTCCACCCTCGCCCGCCCGAACGGAGTCCCGGTCCGACCGGCCGGTGCCCTGCCGGGGGCCGGTGTCCTGCCGGGACTTCCGGTCACGCCGGCCCTCGTCGGCACGGCCACGGTCGGCACGGTCGCCACCCGACCGGAAGCCCTCTCGCGGGCCGCTCCGACCGTCCCGGTCCGACCGGCGGAAGCCGGCACGGTCGCCGTCACGGCCACCGGCGCGGTCCGTACCCCGGAAGCCCTCCCGGTCCCGGCCGTCGTACCCGCGCCGGGCCTCGCCGTCGCCGTAGCGCCGGCCGGTGTCCCGCGCTGCGCCGCGCTGATCGCTGCCACCGCCGGACGGTCCACCACGGTAGCCACCGCCACGCCCCGCGTCGCCGCGGGAATCCGCGCCCGGACGGCCTCGGTAACCACCGTCACCCCGGCTCTCGGCGCCCCGTGCGTCGTCGCGGTAGCCGCCGCCACGCTGGTCGCGCCCACCACGTCGGTCCTCGCCGTAACCACCCCGGGAGCCACCGCTCGCGCCACGGTAGCCACCGCTGTCGCCCCGGTAGCCACCGCGCCGGTCGTCGCTGCCGCCGAAGCCGCCGTCGCGGCCCTGGAAACCACCAGCACGCCGGTCGTCGCCTCCGGAGTCCCCCCGGAAGCCGCCGCTGCGGCGGTCCTCGCCGCGCCGGCTGTCGTCCCGGTAGCCCCCGGTTCGCCGGTCGTCCCGGTAGTCGCCGCCCCGGCTCGGCCCGCTACGAGGGCCACGGTCGTCGCGGAACGAGCTGTCCCGCCTTCCGGACTGGTAGCCGCCGTCACGGTCGCCGCCACGCTGCCCACCGCCGGTCGGACGGTAGCCGCCCTGGCGTCCTTCCGACCGGCCGGCAGCCGAATCCCCGTTCCAGCCCCCGGAGCGGTAGCCGCCCTGCCGGTCGTCGCCGCCACGCCGCTCGCCGGCGCCGGGCCGGAAGCCCGAATCGCCGTCCCGGCGGCCGGCACTTCGGTACCCGCCCGCGTCGTCCCCGCGGGAGCCCCGGAAACCACCCGGCCGGCGGTCGTCTCCGCCAGGCCGGGAGCCACCACCGAACCGGCTGCCACCGGAGCGCTCGCCCCGGAAGTCCCGCTCGCCCCGGAAGTCCCGGTCACCCCGGGAGTCGCGGCTGCCGCCAGCGTCCCGGCCAGCCCGGAAGTCGCGATCACCACGGGGGCTGCGGTCGCCGCCGAAGCCGCGGTCACCTCGGGAGTCGCGGTCGCCGCGGAAGCCACCGCCGCGCTGACCGTCCCGGGGGCCGCCGCCACGCCGGTCGTCGGCACCGGACCGGAAGCCGCCCCTGCCCTGGTATCCGCCACCGCCACCGCCCTGGTAGCCACCACCGTCACGAGAACCTGGACGGTCCCGACGGTCGCCCTCGCGGCCGTCGGCTCGACGACCACCGCTCGAATAACCACCCCGGTCGCCGGACGCGCCAAACGAATCGCGGTCCCCGCGATAGGGCGGACGGCCGTCCCGACGCGTGGAGGCGTCTCGACCGCCTCGGCGGTCCGGACGGTCATCTCGACGGCGCGGGCGGTCCGCGCCGTGCGCTCCTGAACTCACGGGTACATCCTTCCTCATGGCGAGATCGCCGAAACACGCAGTGCAGGGCCACCCCGACCGGGGTGGCCCTGCAAACTAAGATGTCCGGCGGCGTCTTACTCTCCCACACCCTCCCGAGTGCAGTACCATCAGCGCTGGAAGGCTTAGCTTCCGGGTTCGGAATGTAACCGGGCGTTTCCCCTCCGCCATAACCGCCGTAACCCTATCAACAACACAAACAACAACCCACCCACACGTGGGAAACATTGTTCGTTTGCTGTGAATCACACAGTGGACGCGTAGCAACCTTGTAGTCAAGTCCTCGGCCTATTAGTACCGGTCAACTCAACCAGTTACCTGGCTTACATCTCCGGCCTATCAACCCAGTCGTCTCACTGGGAGCCTTACCCCCTAAACGGGGTGGGATACCTCATCTTGAAGCAGGCTTCCCGCTTAGATGCTTTCAGCGGTTATCCCTCCCGAACGTAGCCAACCAGCCGTGCCCCTGGCGGGACAACTGGCACACCAGAGGTTCGTCCGTCCCGGTCCTCTCGTACTAGGGACAGCCCTTCTCAAGTATCCTACGCGCACGGCGGATAGGGACCGAACTGTCTCACGACGTTCTAAACCCAGCTCGCGTACCGCTTTAATGGGCGAACAGCCCAACCCTTGGGACCTGCTACAGCCCCAGGATGCGACGAGCCGACATCGAGGTGCCAAACCATCCCGTCGATATGGACTCTTGGGGAAGATCAGCCTGTTATCCCCGGGGTACCTTTTATCCGTTGAGCGACACCGCTTCCACACGCAAGTGCCGGATCACTAGTCCCGACTTTCGTCCCTGCTCGACCCGTCAGTCTCACAGTCAAGCTCCCTTATACACTTACACTCAACACCTGATTGCCAACCAGGCTGAGGGAACCTTTGGGCGCCTCCGTTACATTTTAGGAGGCAACCGCCCCAGTTAAACTACCCACCAGACACTGTCCCTGAACCCGATAAGGGCCCGAAGTTAGATACCCAAACCAACCAGAGTGGTATTTCAAGATTGCCTCCACCTACACTGGCGTGCAAGCTTCACCGGCTCCCACCTATCCTACACAAGCTAATTCAGATACCAATGTCAAGCTATAGTAAAGGTCCCGGGGTCTTTCCGTCCTGCCGCGCGTAACGAGCATCTTTACTCGTACTGCAATTTCGCCGGGCCTGTGGTTGAGACAGTGGGGAAGTCGTTACGCCATTCGTGCAGGTCGGAACTTACCCGACAAGGAATTTCGCTACCTTAGGATGGTTATAGTTACCACCGCCGTTTACTGGCGCTTAAGTTCTCAGCTTCGCCCCGAAAGACTAACCGGTCCCCTTAACGTTCCAGCACCGGGCAGGCGTCAGTCCATATACATCGAATTACTTCTTCGCATGGACCTGTGTTTTTAGTAAACAGTCGCTTCCCCCTGCTCTCTGCGGCCATACAACGCTCCACCAGCAAGTGGCTTCACGTCTCCGGCCCCCCTTCTCCCTAAGTTACGGGGGCAATTTGCCGAGTTCCTTAACCACAGTTCACCCGATCGCCTCGGTATTCTCTACCTGACCACCTGTGTCGGTTTAGGGTACGGGCCGCTCGGAACTCGCTAGAGGCTTTTCTCGGCAGCATAGGATCACTGACTTCACCTGAATCGGCTCGGCATCACGTCTCAACCATATGATGTGCGGATTTGCCTACACACCGGCCTACACGCTTAC